>CAVVNR010000006.1:0-630772 GCA_963749715.1 uncultured Alphaproteobacteria bacterium | reverse complement strand
GATAAAGGAGTTGCTTTTCCCATGACAGATCCGGCTTAGCGCGCTGGAACAGAAGCCGCTCGTGCAGTCGCGAGGGACGGTCGCGCCAGAACTCGATCTCGACCGGCGTCAGCCGATAGCCTCGCCAGTAGTCGGGCCGGGGGACGGCGCCGCTTCCGAACCGCCGTTCGAAAGCCTCGACCGCCGCCTCCAGGTCGGCGCGCGAGGCGAGCGGACGCGACTGCTGGCTCGCCCAGGCGCCGATCTGGCTGCCCCTGGGCCGCGAGGCGAAATAGGCGTCGCTCTCGGCGCCCGCGAGTTCGGCCACCGCCCCGCGAAACCGGGCCTGGCGGCGCAGCGACTTCCAGTGGAACAGCGCCGCCGCCTTCGGCCGGCCCTCAAGCTCGCGCCCCTTGGCGCTTTCGACGTTCGAGTAGAAAACGAGGCCGCGGGCATCCGCGCCCTTGCACAAGACCATCCGCGCGTCGGGCAATCCGTCCCGGTCGACCGTAGCGAGCGTCATCGCCTCCGGATCGTTGATCTCCGAGACCGCCGCCTCGCCCAGCCAAAGCTGAAACAGGGCGAACGGGTCCGCGGCCTCGGTAAAGTCAGCCGCACTCAAGTCGTTCAAGACAACAACGCTCCCGGGGAAAGGCAATGGCGACGGCAAATCATATCCCGGCCCGCGCCTTCTGGCCAATGAACGCTTCGCCCTTGCGTGCCGCCAAACGAAGGGCCAAATGTTCGCGAGAGACATGGGCTCCCGCGCTTGTCCGAGGCGGGGCCGAGGGATGGGCTCATAATGCGTGATCCTTATGACGTTCTTGGCGTGGCGAAGAGCGCGAGCGCCGCGGAGATCAAGTCCGCCTTTCGCAAGCTCGCCAAGAAATACCATCCCGACCAAAGCAAGGAGCCGAGGGCTAAGGAGCGGTTCGCCGAAGTCGGCTCGGCGTACGAAATCGTCGGCGACGACAAGAAGCGGAAGGCCTTCGACCGCGGCGAAATCGATGCGGAAGGCAAGCCGAGAGCGCCGCAATTCGAGGGTTTCGGTTTTGGCCGCCAGCCCGGAGGAGGCGGGCGGGCCGACTTTCGCAATTTCGGCTTCGACTTCGGCGCCGGCGGGTTTTCGGCCGAAAGCGGTTCGATCGATCCAGACATCCTGTCGGAGTTGTTAGGCGCCGGCCGCACACGGTCGCGCAACCAGCCGATGCGCGGCGAAGACATTGGCGCCTCGGTCGCGGTCCCGCTGGCGACGATTGCGCACGGAGGCTCGATCCGCGTCGCCCTGCCGACCGGGAGAACCCTGGACGTGGCGGTGCCGCTCGGGATCGAAGAGGGAAAGTCGATCCGATTGCGCGGCCAAGGCCACCCCGGCCATCGCAGCGGTCCGCCGGGAGACGTGATCGTGACCGTTCGCTACGCCCCCCACCCGCTGTTCAAAGTCGAGGGCCGCGACCTGCGATTGGATCTGCCGATTGCGCTCTACGAGGCGATCCTGGGAGCGCGTGTGAGGGTTCCCACGCTAAGCGGCGAGGTCGAAGTGTCGGTCGCCCCAGGCGCGAGCGCCGGCCGAGTGCTGCGGTTGCGCGGCAAGGGCATTCCCCCCGGCGGCGAGCATCCCGCCGGCGACCTGTTGGCGACGCTTCGGATCGTCCTCCCGAGCGAACCCGATGCCGAACTCAGCGCTCTGATGCGGAAGATGCGGGATCACAAGCCATACGACCCTCGATCGGGCGCGGTCTGACCCGCCTCGGCCGCGGGATCGAAAAAATCCACCGCGATGTTCAGCAGGGACGGCGCTTCGAGGTCTCCGACCAGGGCGAATCCTTGGCCGCGCCACGTCCACACCGCAGCCTTGCGGCCGTCGGCGGGGAGAAGCTCGGGCGCTCTTGCCGCTGGCGCATCAAGTGACCGGATCAGCAAGCCGACGAGCGTCTCCCGCGACTTGTAGATCAAAAGGGCCCCCGGCGCGCCAGGATAAGGAGCAATCCTCACTCCAACCATGCTGACCGCCAAAGGCGTCGCGGGGATGTAAACGGGGTGCGACAGCCGCGACGCCAGCCACCCTTGCGCTTCTTCCCTATCGGCGGTCGCGAAGTCCACCGGCACAACGCCCGGAAGAGCGAATGCGCGGTAAGCCGCGACCGCGGCCTCTCCTAGCCCTTTTGCAGGGAAGACGGGCGCGGAGGGGGACCAAACGCAGACCAGACAGGCAAACAAAGCGGCGAAGCTCAGCCGCCATGACAGCAGCGGTCGACTAGCTCCCGCCATGCGAACCTTCGCGCCGATGCGCGGGGCGTCTTCAACGCCTTGCAAATGCGACCGCGACGGCGGCTCGCGAGACGTTCTGGCGACGGCTGAGGCGGGTCGTCGACCCTTGCTCTGAGTATCATTCTGATGACGAACGATGCTGATTGAGAAGGCCTTGGGCCCCTCGCCATCGAACGCCGAACGGATCGCGCTGTTTTGCGCTCGCCACATCGCCGCGCGCCGGGCCAGCGCGGGATCTTCCGCCATCCGCTTCTCGAAGGCCAAGCGCTCGTTTGACTCGAGGCAGTCGTCGACGTAGGCGTGCAGATCTACGAGGCGCCAAGCTTCCATCACTTGACGACCCGCAAATGCGTGGCCCCGCGCGCCACGGCGCCGGCCGTCTCAGCCGCGGTCGGGGTGCGGGTCAGCGCAGATACGCGTTCGCGGGCCTTCGTTAGCCGCGCAATAAGCGTGGCCAACGAGATATCAAGCGCTGCGGCAGCCTCTCGGTGTGTGAGGTTCGCCAGGACAACGATCAACAGCGCTTCTCTAAGTTCGAGAGGCAGCATGCGGACTGCGGCGGATGTGCCGATCCCGCCGGCTGACGCCCGGCCGCGGCCGCTCTCCGCGCTCTCGTCCCATCCCGCTTCCCCATCGTCGAAGGCCGAGCGTCGAATATGACGGCGATAAAGTCGGATAAATTGGCCAAACGCGCGTACGCGCGCATCTTCGCAAGCCCGGGGGTTCGCATAAAATCGAATGCTTGCGTCCACCGACTCCATTGAAGCCTGCCTGAACAGGCGTTCGACAAGCACATCCGCCGCCGCGTGATCCAGCACGAATCTGTCGTCTCGCGCCAAGGCCAGCCCGAATCGGCGTAGATCAGAGAGGTCGGCCAAACTGTCGCTTAACGGCGGCACCACTGACACCGAGAGTTTATTTGAGCCTCGACAAGCGTTAACGCTTCCTGATGATCCTAGTCAAAAGACGCTCCGGTTCCAAGCGCGTCTGTGAGCAAAGTCACACATTTTGTGACGATTGATCGAAACCCTTGTCCTTCCCATGACTGCGGGGCAAGGCTAAAGGGATATCGATACCCGGCTGGCGCAATATTCATCTTCCAAGACGAGCCGCAGCGAGGCCTTGATGGAGCGAACCCTTTCAGTCGGCGCAGCCGCGGGCGTCATGCGCGGCATGCGCGGGGTCGTCTTCGGCGTGGCCAACAACCGCTCGATCGCATGGGGCATCGCCAAGGCCGCTCGCGCGGCAGGCGCTGAGCTGGCGCTCACTTTCCAGGGCGAGGCGCTCGAAAAGCGCGTGCGGCCGCTTGCCCAGGAATTGGGAGCGCACGTGCTGGGCCACTGCGACGTTACCGAGGGCGGTTCGATCGATTTTGTGTTCGCGGAAGCGGGAAGGCTATGGGGGGCCCTCGACTTCATTGTTCATTGCATCGCTTTCGCGGACAAGGACCAGCTCACCGGCCGGTACATCGATACGACCGAGGACAATTTCACCAAATCGCTCGCCGTCTCCTGCTATTCGTTCACCGCCGTGGCCCAACGAGCCGAAAAACTGATGACCAACGGCGGCGCCATGTTGACCTTGACCTACTACGGCGCGGAAAAATGGATGCCCCACTATAATGTCATGGGCGTCGCCAAGGCCGCCTTGGAGGCAAGCGTTCGCTACCTCGCGGCCGACCTTGGCGAGAAGGCGATTCGCGTCAATGCGATTTCCGCCGGCCCGATCAAAACGCTCGCGGCTTCGGGTATCGGCGATTTCCGCTATATTCTGCGGTGGAACGAATACAACGCACCCTTGCGTCGCTCCGTCACCATCGAGGAAGTCGGCGACAGCGCGGTCTACCTCCTCTCGCCGATGTCGCGCGGGGTGACCGGCGAAATTGTCCATGTCGACGCCGGATACCACGTTGTCGGAATGAAGAACCCAGCAGCCCCGGATCTGACGGTCGTCAAGGACTGAACTCAAGTCGCCGTCAGGGGCGGGCGGAGGGGAAGGAAATCAAAAAGCGAAAGGAAACAGAATCCAAATCGGGGGAAGGAAAACCAAACGAAAAGGAAACCTGGATTTCAGCGAGCGCTCCAAAATAACATATATTTTTCAACATCTTAGACGTGGAGGACAAAACCCACGATCCTCTTTGGTCTAAACAAGGCGTCAGAGTCAAACAGCATGAGGCTCGGCGCTCCTCGTCAAACGATCCGGACGGCGACCCCTCCTACCCGCGGCACAATACCGCTGTTCTCGGTTTATCGCAAAGAACTGTCGCTTTTTCTTGTGTCCATCCGCGGCGGCGCTCCGACGGCTCCTTGGGATCGCCCTTCCGTCGCAACTCGGCTCGCTCTGGGGGCGACGACAAGCCGCCAAAGTGCGAGCGCCGCGATCGCCAAATGCACATAGGCGTTCTGAACGAAGAGCATCTGCGGACCAAAGTCCTTCATCAGGATCGAGGCTACCGCCGGCGCCGCGATAGCTGCAACGCAATAGATGAACAGCAACCCAACCGATATGAAGACCAGGTCGTGCGGGGCGCCACGATCATTGGCGAGCGAGACCGCAAGCGTATAAAGCGAATAGGTTGTCAGGCCGACAAGAAACCCGAGCGCAATCAGCGATGCGCCCGGAGCCGCCACGCGGCTCAAGGCGACTTCGCAGGCGGCGCCCGCGATCATGACCGCGGCGATGACCAGCCGGCGGTCGACGCGGTCGGAGACGAGAGCGATCGGCAAGACGCCCAGCGCCGACCCGAGCACAATTGAGGAAGTGAATAGCGGCACGCTGCTGGGCGCCATGCCGATCTCGACCGCGAATACCGGGCCGAGCGCGAATAAGGCGCCGTTGGCGGCGCCAGCGGCCAGCACGGCAAAACACGAAATCGGCGCCAGGCGCACGAGCCAGAGCAGGCGGGGACGCACGCTTCGTGGCTGGGCGGGCGGGTCGACGCTGGTCATGGCCATGGGCACAATCGCCAGCGCGAGCAGCGCCCCGGCGACGGCGAAGGAGGAAAAGCCGTCCGCTCCGAGGGGCCTGAGCGCCAATTGCCCACTGGCGGACGCGACAAAATTGGCGATCTGGTAGAGGGCGTAGAGCGCGCCGCGATTGGAGTTGGTCGCCTTGGCGTTGATCCAGGACTCGATGACGGCGTAAAGCCCGGCGAACACGAAGCCGATGAGCGCGCGACAGGCGAGCCACGCCCAGGGCAACAGCATGACGGGCATGAGGATCACCGAAACGACCGCCAGCGCGACAAAGGCGGCAAAGGCCCTGATGTGGCCGCCGCGCCGGATGATCGCCGGCGCCGCGAGGGTCCCCGCCAGCATTCCCGCGAAGTAGAGCGAGCCAAGCAGGCCGACCGTGAGCTCGGGGAAACCCTCGATCCGAGCCCGGAGCGGCGTCGCCACGCCGACCAGGCTGTTGCCGCCGATCAGGAGCAGAACCGAGAACAACAGCGCGGCAATGGAGGCAAAGATGCTCATGCGGGGCGAATTGGCGTTGGCGTTGACGTCGGTTCGGGCATGGTCTCACACGATCGGCGGGCGCGCGACGCCATCACGCGCCGGAGGCATTCGATAAAATGCGGGCCTGCCTCGAAAATCGGCATATCGGCTCGATGCCCCTGACTGTATATAGACGCCCTGGCGACCAGGAAGCGGCGCCGTTTGGCCTATTGGTGCGGGGATGATGGCGAACAAGCATTGGACCCCGGAGAGTTGGCGGGCGAAGCCGATTGAGCAGTCGCCGGTCTATCGCGACCGCGCGGCGCTGGCCGACGCCGAGCGCCAGCTTGCCGGCTATCCTCCGCTGGTTTTCGCCGGCGAAGCGCGCAAGCTCAAACGGGCGCTCGGCAAGGCGGCCGGGGGCGAAGCGTTCCTGCTGCAGGGCGGGGATTGCGCCGAGAGCTTCGGCGAGCATTCGGCCGACAACATCCGCGATTTCTTCCGGGTGTTTCTGCAGATGGCGGTGGTGATGACGTTCGCCGCGGCGTCGCCGATCGTCAAGGTCGGGCGGGTCGCAGGCCAATTCGCCAAACCGCGCTCCTCGAACTTCGAGACAATCGACGGCGTCAAGCTGCCTGCCTATCGCGGCGATATCGTCAACGACATCGAATTCACGGCGCAGGCGCGCGAGCCCGATCCGCGCCGGCAGCTGGAAGCCTATCGCCAGTCCGCGGCGACGCTCAACCTGCTCAGGGCGTTCGCCACCGGCGGCTACGCCAACCTTGAGAACGCCCATCGGTGGATGCTCGGCTTCGTCAAGGACAGTCCGCAATCGGAACGCTATCAGGAGCTCGCCGATCGCATCACCGAGACGCTGGGCTTCATGCGCGCGATCGGCCTCGACGCGGAAGCGCATCCGGAGCTCCGGGCGACGGATTTCTACACCTCGCACGAGGCGCTGCTGCTCGGCTACGAGCAGGCGATGACGCGGCTCGAATTCAACCTCCGGCGACTATTACGCGACCTCGGGCCACCTGATCTGGATCGGCGACCGGACGCGCCAACTCGGCGGCGCGCACGTCGAATATTGCCGGGGCTTGAAGAACCCGATCGGTCTCAAATGCGGCCCATCGATGAGCCCGGACGAGCTCCTGCGTTTGATCGAGGTGCTCGATCCCGAAAGCGAGCCCGGCCGGCTGACGCTGATCTGCCGCTTCGGCGCCGACAAGATCGACGCCGCGCTGCCGCCGCTCCTGCGCGCCGCCAGACGCGAAGGGGTGAAGGCGCTCTGGGTCTCAGACCCGATGCATGGCAATACGATCAAGACCTCGACCGGTTTCAAGACCAGGCCGACCGAACGGATCGCCCAGGAGGTGCGCAGCTTCTTCGCCGTCTGCCGCGCCGAGCAGATCTACGCGGGCGGCATTCATCTCGAGATGACCGGCAAGAACGTCACCGAATGCACCGGGGGAGCGCGCGCGATCTCGGAAGCCGACCTGCACGACCGCTATCACACCTATTGCGATCCGCGCCTCAACGCCGAGCAGTCGATCGAGATGGCGTTCATGGTCGCCGATCTTTTGAAGGCGCAGCGGCTCGCCCAGCCTGAACGGCCGGTCCGGGCGGCGGAATGACAGCCGGGCCGCGGCCGGCTTCGAGCCCACGGCCAGCCGCGGGGGCCGGCGGTGCGACTGTCTCAATACGCCGTCGGCCGGGATAACAACTTCAACCTCATCCGCCTTCTGGCGGCGCTGTCGGTGCTGGCCGGCCACAGCGTCGCGGTGCTCGGGCTGCCTTCGTCGCGGGAATTCTTCTTCGACCATCTCGGCCTGTCGCTGGCGGAGATGGCAGTCGACGTGTTCTTCGTCACCAGCGGCTTTCTGGTCACCGGCAGCCTCGTCAACCGCGGTGAGGTGATCGCCTATTTGTGGGCGCGGGCGCTGAGAATTTATCCGGCGATCTGGGCGATGCTCGTCCTCACCGTCTTTGTTCTCGCCCCGGCGCTGACCACCCTTCCGCTCGCCGAATACTTCGCTTCGCCCAAGACCCACGACTATTTCATCAAATGCGCGACGCTGATCGGCGGCGTCCGCTATTCGCTGCCCGGCGTGTTCGAGATGAACCCGCTTCATGCAGAGTTCAACGGCTCGCTGTGGACGCTGCCGATCGAGATGAGGCTCTATCTCTATCTCGCCGCCGGCTGGCTCGCGCTCGCCGCGGCGCCGGCCATTCGGCTCAAGGCGATGAGCATCGCCGCGCCCATCGCGGCCGCGGCGTTCCTGGCGCTCATCCTGCGCGGGCGCCTGTTCGGCGCCCCGTTCAACGCGGCAGACACGAGGGTGTTCATGTTCCTCTATGGATCGACGCTTTATCTCTGGCGCGACAAGGTTCCGATGCGGCGGAGCATTCTGTTCGCGGCGCTCGCCTGCCTTGTCATCGCGGCCGTCAACCAGCGGGCGTTCTTCGTCGCGTACGTCTTCTGCCTCGCGCCTCTTGTTTTGCATCTCGCCTATCTGCCGAAGGGCCGCATCCGCGCCTTCAACGACTGGGGGGACTGCTCCTATGGCGTCTACATCTACGCCTTTCCGATCCAGCAGACGCTGGCGTTCCTCTTTCCCGGCATGCCGCTGATCGCAATGATCGTCCTCTCTGGCGCCATCACTCTCTGCATCGCCGCACTGTCCTGGACCCTGATCGAAAGGCGGGCGCTGGCGCTGAAGGGCGACTTCGCGGCGGCGACCTCGCGGGCCTTCAATCTGGGGCTGGCGAAGATCGCCGGGGTCGTGCGCTGAGCGGCGGCGCATTCCGCGTGTTCCGGAACTCCTCCCGCCTATTCGCCGTCCGGCGCGACCAGCGTCAGTTCAGGAAAATACGCGCGATAGCGTCGCGCGTCGCGCGTGAGCAGGGTTGCGCCCGTGACGCTCGCGTGCGCTCCGATAAAGAAATCCGGCAACGCTGCGGTCCGCGCTCCGCCGGCGCGCCGATACAATCTGAAAGCTTGAGCGGCGCGGAAGGCAGCGGATTTGGGGATTTCGGCTAGCGTCAAATCGAACCTCTCGATCTCCGCGTCACAATCCGACTGCGCTTCAAACCCAATCGCAAACTCCGCGTAGACGATCGCGTTGATCAGCAATGGGCCGCGGGCATGTGCGGAGACGATCGCATTGCGCGACCAATCCGCCCATGCGCGATTGCCGGTCGCGATGTCGATCAGAATATTCGTATCGACGAAGATCAATCCTCGCCCCGGGTCATGCGCATGACGTCTTCAGTCGAGAGGCCGCGGATCGGCCGGCGGAGGCTCATCTCTTCGAGCCGGCCGTTGTAGGCTTGCTCGCTTTTCAGCGCGGCCACGGCCTCGATAATCACGCCGCCTTCGGGCCGCACGCGCACATTTACCCGGTCGCCAGGCCGAATTCCCGCGGCGTCGCGCACCGCCTTGGGCAAAGTGACCTGTCCTTTCACCGTCACATTGGTCGCCAACTCACTCTCCGTAATACCATTCTGGGCAAAAGTAATACTAGCGGGCGCTTCTGTCAACAATTCGATTTGCGCCGTTCGCCGTTTGGTGTCCTTTTCCATCTCAAGTCGCATCGGGTTCGACCCAAATACGGTGACACATGCACAATTTTCCTTTTTCTCCTCTGAGCGTCGGCTGCGCGACGCTAGGCCCCAAGTCCTTGCGCGGCGCGTTCGATTCTCATGCTTCCCCCGATCGCCTTATCGAAAGTGGGAGGTCTGATTATTTGGGTAAATATGTAAGTGTCACCGTAATCTGCGTAATCTGAAGCATTTGCCGCCGCGTCCGCCCCACCAGCCTTCGGAGAAGGGCGAGGGGTCGAAGCGGAATACGGGAATACGGAATACGGGAATACGGGGATACGGTGACACATGCACAATTTTCCTTTTTCTCCTCTGAGCGTCGGCTGCGCGACGCTAGGCCCCAAGTCCTTGCGCGGCGCGTTCGATTCTCATGCTTCCCCCGATCGCCTTATCGAAAGTGGGAGGTCTGATTATTTGGGTAAATATGTAAGTGTCACCGTAATCCCCCGTAATCCCCCGCAATCCCCGTAATCCTGGTAAATATGTAAGTGTCACCGTAATCCGCCTGGTAAATATGTAAGTGTCACCGTAATCCGCGCGTAATCCGTAATCCCGGCTCACTCGCCGTGTGATGACCAATTCTCGATACCCATCAATCGCAAAGCTTGGTTTGAAATCGAGTGTCATAACTCCTCCCTGCAACCTTTAGTTGGGGATCTGCGCCGGAAGACGTCCTGGTACCAGACCTCTGAAGATATAAGGACCCAAATCGTTGCGCTCCAGTCCGTTTCACCTCGACGATGACTGTCGATCATGCGCGCTATAGCCACTCGATTTCCGTAGGCGGCGCAAAGCCCGTGCGGGCTCATGATATAATCTGATAGCAGCTCTCCAAACGAGCCGCGAAACCATTTGGCTAGCGGTGGCTTGAAACCCCACTTCTTTCGCCGCAAAATTTCGACCGGAAGTAGTTTCTCCGCCCACCTTCGTTCTATCCATTTGCCAACGCGGCCATGAATTTTTAGATGATCGGGTAATGCCAAGCCGAACGCAACGAGATCCTTGTCCAAGAAAGGGGGGCGCATTTCAACACCCCCGGTCATGGACATTCGATCGTCGCTTGCGAGAAGATTGCTTGGCAACCAAGTCAGGCAGTCGACGATCTGCATGCGACGCAGAGAATTGGCGTGATCAATTCGCGAGAGTGCGGCCTCGTGTGGGGCCATTGCGTTGCACCACGCGACGTCCCCCCAGTCCAAGCCCGGCAATAAAGTATTCAAGACTTGGCGATTGGCGGGACTGAACCATTGCACCATCCGATCGGCCTCCCGTCTTTGCGTGAGAGCGCAAAAAGCGATACTCGCTCGACCGGCGTCCAATCCAAAGAATTTGGACATCAGCGCGACCTTAGCTGGTCCGAGCAGCCGAAGAATCGTGCTGGCGACTGCGGGGAAATTCGCGAAGATATACTTGGGGTATCCGGCGAACACTTCGTCCGCGCCTCCGCCGGACAGGGCGACCTTGATGTATCCCCTTGAGATGCGGCTCATCTCAGCGATGGCGACGGCGCCAGGATTCACTGGCCCGTCATTGCACTCCGAGAGCTCGGCCAATCGGCGCTCAATGTTGTCGGGCCCGACGTGGACCGTACGGTGGTTCGAACCGATGTGAGCAGCAACAGTTTTGGCAAAGCGCGTTTCGTCATGAGCGTCCCCGTCAAAGCCCACCGAGAAGCTGAAGATCTCCGCGTCCTGCCCCAAGATCTCGCGCATGGCCGCAATGATTAAGCTGCTGTCGAGGCCGCCCGAGAGAAACGCTCCCACGGGAACATCGGCAACAAGCCGTCTTTTGACGGCACTTGTGAACAGTTCTCGGCCGCGTCGGACTAGATCTTTATCGGATTCGTGGGCAGCTCGCGCGCGAGCATCGGCAACCGAGTCGATCAGGTTGTAGAATCGGTCCTGGATTACGCCTCCACGGCGAAACTCCATGGACGAGCCTGGCTCCAACTGCTGGATTCCACCATACAGACATTGGCCGCCGTAAACGACGTTGAAACGCAGAGACTGGCGAAGCGCGTCGATGTTGAGCCGCCGCTCTACACTCGGGTGCTCCAGGACGGCCTTGGGTTCGCTGCCGAACACCAAGATACCAGGTTCGGGCAGCGCGTAGAAAAGTGGTTTCTCCCCAATTGGGTCGCGCGCCAGCAGTAAGCACTCGCGGTGCCTGTCCCAGGCGGCGAAGGCGAACATTCCATTTAACCGCAAAAGGAATGCGCGCCAATGGCGCGAAAGCCCGCGCAGCAAGACCTCTGTGTCGCCGGTTGTGCGAAATCTGTCGCCAGCATCCTGCAACTCGCTGCGCAGATCCACGTAATTATAGATCTCGCCGTTATAGACCAGCGAGATATCACTGTTGGGCACGGTCATTGGCTGGCGACCGCCCAAAAGATCTAGGATAGTCAAACGAGTATGCGCGAGTCCGCACGATCCATCAACAAAGGTTCCGTTAGCGTCCGTACCGCGTCGCGCCAAGCAATTCACCATGCCTTTAAGTATACTAACCTGCACGCGCGAGGCTCTAAAGTCAACAAATCCCGCTATTCCACACATATAAAGGCCCTCGGTTATCTATAGAGTAATTACATACTGCCGTTACAGTGTTTCATAACTTTTGGCTATCCATCATCGCTCGAAGGCGCCAGCGGCTCGGCAGAACGCGGTCCTATTTGAAAAGGCCGGCGAGGCGAGCCGCAAGGAACGCGTCGATCCTCCCGATACGATGGCGATTGGCCGCGATTGAGCGGATCATCGAGACGGGAAAGGTACCGAGCTGCTGCACCACAAATCCGGGCCGAAGATCATGATCAGTCTTCACATAGCCCAGACGTACCGCTGTCGGCCCGACAAGCCAATCGATGTAGGCGATCTCGTCCGGCGTCAGTCTCGCGCGCCAACGATCCGCGATGGTCGGATCAACGCCTTGTGCCAAATCTGCAACGTAGGAGCTATTAACGACGCCAACGTCCAACATGCAGGTCTCATAGCGCACTCCAATCCACTGGACAATATCGTTGATTAGTCGCTCTGGATCCGCCACCAAATCCTCGAATTTACACACGAGGATTCTGCTCGCACCAAGATCGCGGTTCAGCCGCAACGCGGTATTAGCGGCTGAACGCCACAACAGGGCTATCGCGGTGAGGTTGTACGAGCTTCGAACCCGGACTACCTCACGGCCGATCGATTCCGAAGAAAAAAAACCGACAGTGTCGCGTCTGAGCCATCGATCGTTCCAGTCTTTGTAGGAAGCAATAGCTCCACGGGGGTCGCGCATCATTACCAATATTTTGGCAGTCGGAAACGCCTCCAGAATGTCTTTAGACCGAAACAGATGTCGAGGCGTTTTTTCGCCCCAGACAGTTTTGCCTATTGCCGCTTCCAGACTTCGACAGTGGGCGACAAAGATCGCATCACCGCTCTCCCCGAGGTTCTCGGCAAGCATGCGAAATGCATTGTCAAGTCCGATATCCGCCACCTTCGAGCTCTCTTGGAAGCCGTAAGTACTGGCGCGGAGCGCTGAAAAGTAGCGGAAGGCATGCTCCCGATCCGACGGCGCTAGCTTTCCGGCCGGCAACTTTGGCCGCAGATCGTCGAAGAAATGCGTCTCTTTGGCTATGTAGATATCGGAGTGACTGTTGAGGATCGCTCGAACAAGCTCAGTGCCGGAGCGAGACGGTCCCACTATAAATATCGGGCCCGTCAGTGGCATTTGCGTCGCGCTCCCGCTGACCCCAACTACCGGGAACGGCACGCCCATTGATATCTTATGGTCTAGCAAAATCAAGGGTTAGTGACAAATAAGGATTGGTCCAGGAAATCGCCAAGGTTTCGAAGACCGATACGCTATCTAGTTGAGCAAAGGGCGCTTGCGGTGCCCGCATAGCATAGCATAGCCGGCAGGCGCGCAAAAGCGTCGGAGAATACGGAGAATACGATGACACTTACATATTTCCCTATAACTAGGCGAAAATAACAAATATGCATGTGTCATGTCTGGACGGCGCCCCTTGTCAAGGGTTTCTTTGGAAGCTCTTGTGAACGTCTCGGGCGCGGTCATGTCTTCGGCCTGTTGATGCGGAAGCGGTCGCTCCGCTGGCCCTGATGGTTCGTCCGCTTGGCTCTTTGCCCTCAATCACCGTATCGCGTTCGAATTCACGCAGACGCATGCACGGGCTTTCAGAGCCTGTCCGTTGGTTCACATCACTTCCGTGGCCTCCACGTCCAACATGTCCCTATCCCGCGAAGTCGAGCGGGCGGACGCCCGGGCCGCAGATCAAGAAGCGCTCGCTTGGCGTCCACCACACTTCGTCGGGGCGAAATCCGTCGATCGCTTTCCAGTCGAAGCCGCAGTTACGATGATGCACGAAGATGATCCGTCCCGCGTGCTGCAGGAGCATCGATGGGAAATACTCTCCGGTGAACGAGTCCCCGAGGATCATGACGGTCGGGCCTGGCCTGTTGGACCTCTCGGCATAATCGCCAAAAACATCCGAGGACAGCAGATCTTTCTTTCCCGCCGGCAGGTCAAGGTCTCGACTCTCTTCCGTCACGCTATCTTCGACGCCGAACATCCGCGCGAGATCGCCGCCTTTGCGCGCGAACGTAGGGCCGAGCGAAGACTTGGGATCAAGACGCCAATCGGGGTGGGAGTCCGCCTCGACAATCGCGTTGAACGCAGTCAGCGCGCCGCCGGGTGTCCAATGCGTGTCGTACATGTAATAAGCCGATCTCTCGGACCGGGCGGCCTTCATGACCGGGCGCAAGTCGATAGTGCGCACGTCCCGCGCAGTCAGCTTCTCTAGCAGCGCATCATACTCTGTTTTCCTGCCAAGGTTCTGGGCCCAGCGCGGCAGGTCGTCCTGATAGACAGTCGCCGCATTCGGGGGCACGGCAACAAGAAAGCGGATGCCGCGCGTCGCGAGCGCATCTTTCATTTCCGCAAGCAGATCCACGGTGTCAGACACTCTCAGGTCCCGCAGGACGAGCCCCGCGCTTTGGCGCATCGCCTCCTCGCCGAGGTAAAACATCCGCCCGTCGCGGCCAATGAAGACGGAATCGTTGCCCGCGCCAAGGAGCGGCTTGGTCAAATCCTTATGGGTGCGGATCATGACCTGTCTGAGTTCGAAATGATCCTTAAGGTAGGCGTCGATCTTCGTCGAAAGCGTGAGCCAATCCTGCCCAGTCGCCGGCGTCTCCGGCGCGGGCGCGAGACTGCGCCCTTCCCTGAAGATTGAAGTCGGACTGTCAGGCTTGACGATCCCGACGGCGAGCGGAGTTGCCAGAAGCAGGAACGCCAGAGCAGCGAAATATCGGCGATTTCGAAACAGCATGTCTTGTCACGATAATCCGAGCGGCAGCATCTGCGGAAGGTAGCCTGCAGTGAAGGAGTCCAATAGCTCCACCACGCGATCGATCAAGACCGTGCGGTGGTCTTTGGGCCTAGCGCCGAAGGCTGCGCTATCTCCCCAGATCAAGTTGGACCTTTGAGCGCCTTTTCCTCGACTGACAAGACCGTCGACTTTGGCTTCTTCGGCCCCGGTCGTGACCGGCGCTCGCACCCTCGCCTGCACAATGCCATCCGAACAGTGCTGAGCCGTCGATCGCCGCCATCGCGCAGACGCACGGACGGATCAGTGCGCGCCCAGCATCGCGCCCAACGGCGTGTCTCGGGAATACGGGAATACGGGGGAATACGGTGACACATGCACAATTTTCCTTTTTCTCCTCTGAGCGTCGGCTGCGCGACGCTAGGCCCCAAGTCCTTGCGCGTCGCGTTAATCTCCGTAATCTCGCGTCTACGAAACTGGCCCGACCGCCAATCCGCGTTCTGCCGTTCGCCCGAAGCGCAGAGGTTGCCCGTTTGCCCCCTTCCCGCGCCTCGCGCTAAGTCTCCCCCATGCCCGCCTCCATGAACCGTCTCGTCATCGCGCTCGCGCAGATTCCGGCGATCGTCGGCGACATCGCGGGGAACCGCGATCGGTTGCGCAAAGCGCGCGCGGAGGCGGCGGCGTTCGGGGCGGATATCGTGATGGCGCCGGAGCTCTACCTCTCCGGCTATCCGCCCGAGGATCTGGTGCTGAAGCCGGCGTTCCAGGAGGCTTGCCGCGCGGCCTGCGACGAGCTTGCGCGCTTGACCGCTGACGGCGGGCCGGCGGCGCTGGTCGGCCTGCCCTGGGTCGAGGACGGCAAGCTCCACAACGCCATGGCGCTCCTCGACGGCGGGCGGATCGAGGCGGTCAGGTTCAAGGTCGATTTGCCCAATTACGGCGTCTTCGACGAGAAGCGGGTGTTTACGCCCGGACCGTCGCCCGGACCGATCGTGTTTCGCGGCGTGAGGGTCGGGGCGCCGATCTGCGAGGACATCTGGGGCCCCGACCCGGTCGAATGCATCCTCGAAACGGGGGGCGAAATTCTGCTCGTCGCCAACGCCTCGCCTTACGAGCGCGACAAGCTCGCCATCCGTCAGAACGTCGCTGTTTCGCGGGTGGTCGAGAGCGGCTTGCCGCTCATCTATCTCAACATGGTCGGCGGCCAGGACGAGCTCGTCTTCGACGGCGGCTCGTTCGCGCTCAACGCCGGCGGCAGTCTCGCCGCGCAATTGCCTGCCTTCCGCCAGATGGTGGCGCGCACGGTGTGGGAGCGCAGCGAGAAGGGCTGGGCTTGTGTCGAGGGCCCGCGCGAGGTTGTCGAAGAGGGCGACGAAGCCGACTATGCGGCCTGCGTGATGGGCCTGCGCGACTATGTCGAGAACAACCGCTTCCCGGGCGTCGTGCTCGGCCTCTCGGGCGGAGTCGATTCGGCGCTCTGCGCCGCGATGGCGGTCGACGCCTTGGGCGCGGCGCGGGTGCAGGCGGTGATGCTGCCCTATCGCTTCACTTCGAACGAATCGCTCGCCGATGCGGCGGGATGCGCGAAGGCGCTTGGAATCCGCTACGACATCGTGCCGATCGCCGAACCGGTCGAGGGCGTCGAGCATGCGCTTAAGCGGATGTTCGAGGGCAGGCCACGCGACATCACCGAAGAAAACATCCAGAGCCGGGCGCGGGGCCTGATCCTGATGGCGATCTCCAACAAGACCGGGGCGATGGTGGTCACGACCGGCAACAAGTCGGAAATGTCGGTCGGCTACGCCACGCTCTATGGCGACATGAACGGCGGCTTCAACCCGATCAAGGACCTCTACAAGATGGAGGTCTTCCGCCTCTCGGCGCTGCGCAACCGCTGGAAGCCGGCAGGCGCGCTCGGCCCGGACGGCGAGGTGATCCCTCGGAACATCATCGTCAAGCCGCCGAGCGCGGAATTGCGCGAGAACCAGAAGGACGAGGATTTGCTGCCGCCCTATCCGGTGCTGGACGGCATTCTGCATGGCCTGGTGGAAAAGGAGATGCGGATCGCCGACATCGTCGCCGAAGGCTACGATCCGGACACCGTCCGCAGGGTCGAGCGCCTGCTCTATCTCGCCGAATACAAGCGCCGCCAGTCGGCGCCGGGAGTGAAGGTCGGACCGAAGACCTTCGGCCGCGACCGGCGCTATCCGATCGTCAACCGCTTCCGCGATCCGGGCCTCGAGGCGCAGACCCCCGACGAGTCGATCGCGCCGCGGAAAGCGGTGGGGATGAGCGAGCGGTTCGAGGAATAGGCATTCAGTCAGTCAGAGGATTTTGCAAGCCGCTAGAACCGTTGTTGTGAGGACTCGTGAGGCGTCGAAGACGCCTTCCAGCAAGACCTACAGCGATTGACCCGTCTTTGCAGTCGATCAGTCGTCTATCGATGAAATCCGGCGCTCATTTAGCAAGAAACTGTCGTTCCCCGACTCGTTTTATTTCGATTCCATCCTAAATAGATGTTGTAGCTTGGATAACGTTCATTCAGGTGATTGGTTACCCGAAAGGGCCGGACAGGAGCACGCATGGTCACGTTCGATTACAACGCCGAGGCGGAGCTGTTCCCGCCGCGACTTCGCAAATCGCCGCACCATCGATTTGGCTACAGACGGTTCGCGCGGGCGGCGGACGCCGTTCGCTTCGCCATCGAGGATCTCCCGCTCGAACTGCTGCTGGGCGCGGTTCTCGAAGTCGAAGGTCAGCGGTATGTCGGCGGAGACATCCGTCGCTTATATGACAGCGCTGACTTTGCCCTGCTCGGAGACGCGGCCGCCTAATAGGGTCATTGATCGCACGCGGAGCTCGGCGCGGCAGCCTCGACAAGGTCCGGCGCGGGTGGCCCGGGGCCGGAAACCTCGTAGGTCCAGACCCGAAAGGTCTTGAGGACGTGGGGTCCAAACGAGTTGATCAAGGGGATGTCGGCGGCGTCCCGGCCTCGCGCGATCACGATCCTGCCAATCCGCGGCATGTTGTTGCGCGGGTCGAAGGTCCACCACGAACCGGCGAGGTACACCTCGATCCAGGCGCTGAAATCCATCGGGTCGACGACGGGGACGCCAATGTCGCCGAGATGGCCGTTGACGTAGCGAGCCGGAATGTTGAGGCAGCGGCAAAGCGCCGCCGCCAGATGGGCGAAATCGCGGCAAACTCCGATCCGCTCATTGAAAGCCTCAAATGCCGTTCGGGTCGCTCGCGCCTGCATATAGTCAAACTTGATGTGCCGATGGACAAAATCGCAGACCGCCTGCACGCGCCCCCAGCCGGGAGGGATTTTGCCGAACAGATCCCAAGCCGTTTGGCTCAGCTTGTCAGTCTCGCAATATCGGCTTCCCATCAGATAGAGCAGGCATGAATTGGGCAGCTCGCCGACGGGAACTTCCGAAGCGCCAAAGTCCGCTGGGTCGATCTTGCCATCGTCTTCGATTGTCGCGTCGCCCCAAATCGTTAGATCGCCGGCAGGCGCGACCAGCCTGCGGCAGTGATTGCCGAACGTATCGACATAGGTGGTGGTGGGAATGATGGGCGTCGTAAACACCTTTTCGGGGGCGCGTATGTCGGCCTTCCGATCTTCGCTGACCGACAGGAGGCAGACCATCGCAGTGGGCTGAGCGCAAGTGACGGCGATTTCATAGCCGTAACGGATCAGCATCGATCACCTGTCACGGACTCCACTCCGAGCAGTCGCGACAGACCGGGACGGCGGCGCGTGAGCGCACCGTCCCGGTCGTCGTTTCGTTTAATAGTCCATGCCGCCCATGCCGCCGCCGGGCATGGCGGGAGCCGTGTTCTTCTTCGGCGTCTCCGCGACCATCGCTTCGGTGGTGATCATGAGGCCGGCGATCGATGCCGCGTCCTGAAGCGCGACCCGCACGACCTTCGCCGGATCGACGATGCCGGCGTTCAGCATGTCGACATATTGCTCGGTCTGGGCGTCAAAGCCGAAGGTTTGCGACTTGTTCTCCAGGACCTTGCCGACGACGATCGAACCCTCGACGCCCGAATTCTCCGCGATCTGCCGGATCGGCGATTCGAGCGCCCGGAGCACGATGTTGATGCCGGACTGGACGTCCTCGTTGTCGTTGGTGAGCTTCCCGATCGCCGCCTTGGCGCGCAACAGCGCGACGCCGCCGCCGGAAACGATGCCCTCTTCGACCGCAGCCTTGGTCGCATGCATGGCGTCGTCGACGCGATCCTTCTTCTCCTTGACCTCGACTTCGGTCGAGCCGCCGACGCGGATGATGGCGACCCCGCCGGCGAGCTTGGCCAGCCGCTCCTGCAGCTTCTCCTTGTCGTAGTCGGAGGTTGTCTCCTCGATCTGCGCCTTGATCTGAGCGATCCGGCCTTCAATGTCGGCCTTCTTGCCGGCGCCGTCGATTATCGTGGTGTTCTCCTTCTCGATCCGCACCCGCTTGGCGCGGCCGAGCATCTGAAGCGTGACGTTCTCGAGCTTGATGCCCAGGTCCTCTGCGATCATCGTGCCAGTGGTAAGGACGGCGATGTCCTCGAGCATCGCCTTGCGGCGATCGCCGAAGCCCGGCGCCTTGACCGCCGCCACCTTCAGGCCGCCGCGCAGCTTGTTGACGACAAGCGTCGCCAGCGCCTCGCCCTCGATGTCCTCGGCGATGATGAGGAGGGGCTTGCCGGCCTGAACGACCGCCTCGAGCACCGGGAGCATCGGCTGGAGCGACGAGAGCTTCTTCTCGTGAATGAGAATGTACGGGTCCTCGAGTTCTGCGATCATCTTTTCCGCGTTGGTGATGAAATAGGGCGAGAGGTAGCCGCGGTCGAACTGCATGCCCTCGACGACGTCGAGCTCGGTCTCGGCGGTTTTGGCTTCCTCGACCGTGATGACGCCCTCGTTGCCGACCTTTTTCATCGCATCGGCAATCATCTTGCCGATCGTCTTGTCGCCGTTCGATGCGATGGTGCCGATCTGTGCGATCTCTTCGGATGACTGCACCTTCTTGGCGCGGCGTTCGATGTCCTTGACGACCGCAGTGACCGCGATATCGATGCCGCGCTTCAAGTCCATCGGGTTCATGCCGGCGGCTACCAACTTGAGGCCCTCCTTCATGATCGAGGCGGCGAGCACGGTCGCGGTAGTGGTTCCGTCACCGGCAAGATCATTGGTCTTCGAGGCGACCTCGCGCACCATTTGGGCGCCCATGTTTTCGAATTTGTCCTCGAGCTCGATCTCCTTCGCGACGGTGACGCCGTCCTTGGTGATGCGAGGAGCGCCGTAGGACTTGTCGAGAATGACGTTGCGGCCTTTCGGGCCGAGCGTCACCTTGACCGCGTTATTGAGGATGTCGACGCCACGGAGCATTCGGTCGCGGGCGTCGGAAGAAAAGCGTACGTCTTTGGCGGACATGGTTCTAAATCCTCAGATTGATGAAAGGGGTTTTGGTTCAGGCGGCCTTCTTGGCGGGTTTGGGCACGACCACGCCTTCGATGACGCCCATGACGTCGGTCTCCTTCATGATCAGGAGCTCCTCGCCGTCGATCTTGACCTCCGTGCCGGACCATTTGCCGAACAACACGCGGTCGCCTGGTTTGAGTTCGACAGGCGTGAGTTTGCCGCTTTCGTCGCGAGCGCCGGGTCCGACCGCGACCACCTCGCCCTCTTGCGGCTTTTCTTTGACGGTGTCGGGAATGATGATCCCGCCTTTGGTCTTATCCTCGCCCTCGATACGGCGGATGACCACGCGGTCGTGCAGCGGACGGAATTTCATGAAGGCTCTTTCTGGCGAGCCTCACCGGTCTGGAGGCGAACGCCTCCTGTCTCCGACGTTTCGCTCCGCCTCTCCGGCATCTGGTGACTGTTAGCACTCGTTACAAGAGAGTGCCAGGGCTATTTCTTGGCCCACAAACGAATTGGCGCCCGGAGGCCAGACGCACGAAACTTCAAGAATTGGAAAAGAGATTGGTCGTTCCGGATCAATACTGGCCCGGATTTTGGTAGACCGTGTTCGCTAGAACTCGAGCTTGACGCCGATCCGGCCGCCGACGCTCCAGCTCGCGCCGCCGTCGATCGAATGATCGTAGAAGGCCGAGCCGTAGAGGCTGAGCGACTTGGTGAGGCGCGCGTTCGCGCCCAGTTCGATCTCGCCCCAGGTGCCCAGGAGCGCGCCGTCGAGAGTTGTTGGATTGAGGCCCGCAAGCGTGGCGAAGGTCGCGGACGGCGGGCTGACGATGAAGTCATGCCAGAGATTGACGCGACCCCAGTATGTCACCGGGACATTGCCTCCGTTCGCCTCGTTCGGGGCGACATAGGAGGCTTTGGCGCCAATCCTCGCGCGAAGGTCGTTTGAGTCCCCAAAGCTGGTCAGACCGTATGCGTCCGCGCCCGAGCCCATGGCCACGTATTGGTAGATCAGTTGCGCCTGCGGCTCGATCGTCCACGACGGGGCGATGCGGAAGGGATCGCCCGCCTCGATCGAAGCGGTCGCCGCCCAACCCGACACGGTCATGCCGGTCAGGCTCGTCCCGGCATGGGACTGACCGAACCACGCGCCCTGAAGCACACTGTCGATGTACCAGCCCTGCGGGCCGAAGTGAGTCCAGTAAGCGCCGCCCGAATAAGCGTTCATGTCGACCGTGCCGGCTCTCGCCGAGGAATAGACCTGATCGACATCGGCGAACGCGGTGAGATAGCCGATGAAGAGACCGGCGTCGTCATGCGAGCCGTCGCGGCTTGTCTGCCGCCAGAGATCGACGCCAGCCTGAAGGCCTCCGTAGGTGGCGCTGAATTGCGGACCCTTCCCGTTCAGGAAGGGCGTCGCGAACGAAAGGCTCGCGGCGCCGCCGGGCTGTTGCTCGCCGGTTGCGCCGATGACGCGACCCCACATGAGCGAGTTGCGAATGGCCTCGTCGGCGTCGGCGCGCTGCCGCGCATCGAGCTTGGCTTCATCCGAAGGCGTCGCGCATTCGCTCCCCGACTGGATCGCCTTTTGCGCATCGGCCGGGGACAAGGACTCGCACGGGGCGATTTCGGCGCGAAAGCCCGGCGGCGGCGGCGCGAAATCCTCGCGTCCGCCGCCCATGCGCGCATCGGAATTGTCGATCATCGCGAAGCCCAGCACATTCGCCAGCTCGGGTGTGGCGAGATAGACGGGAACTTCGTTGCGATAGTTCGGCAGGCCCACCACCGCGGGCTTGGGAGTTGGCGTCGGCGACGGGGTTGGCTTCGGCGGATCGGGCGTCGGGGTCGGGGTGGGCTTGGGAGTGGGTGTGGGCGTGTGAGTCGGTGTTGGCGTGGGAGTTGGCGTCGGCGTCGTGCGTTGGAGTGGGCGTCGGGGTCGGGGTTGGCGTCGGGGTCGGTGTTGGGTGTCGGCGTTGGCGTTGGGGTCGGCGTCGGCGTTGGCGTTGGGGTCGGGGTCAGGGTCGAGGACAACGACCAGTTCTCGCTTCCCGCGCCGCCGCTGCCCTCGACAAGCGTATAGGCGTACGCGCCGACCGCGACCGGCTGCCCAAGAGTGAACGCGTTCGACGCCGACACGCCGCTGATCGCGACCACTTCGATGCCGTTGGTCGTCAGGGCTCCGAGCCCGCCGACGTTGCTGACAATGAGGCTGGTTGTGCCGGACGCGTTGCCGTTGATCTTCAGTTTGTCGGTCGGGGAACCGTCCCCGCCGAGCTGCGTGTCGAGCGCGACCGAGCCGCCCTGGCCGGCAAAATTCCCGTTGATGACGACCTGATTGCCGATAACGCCGTTGCGCATCGTGATCAGGCCGGCGTTGTTGAAGGTCGCAAGGCCATTGAATGTCGTCGTCACCGCGGTCGCGGCGCCGCCGGCGGCGGCGACGATCGTGCCGGCGGCTGCGTTGGTGAGCGTGTCCGCGCCGCCAAATGCGTTGGTTCCCCCGGCGGTGTTCCAGGTCGCGTTGTTGGTCATCGTGCTGACGGCGGGCGCGGAGACATTGACGACGCCGGTCAGCGTGCCGTTGTTGACGATCGTGGCCGGGCCGCCGCTGGTCATGATGGCGAGGTCGGTCGACGCGCCCGACAGGTTCTGGATCACGCCGTTGTTGGTGATCGAGATCGGCGCGCCATATTTCGAATAGGCGGCGACGCCCGCCATTCTGCCTTTGACGAGGCCGGTCGAAGTCACGGTGATCGCCGTCGTCGCGCCGCCCTCGCCGAAATTCGCGGCGTAGACGCCGGCCCCGGTCGTTCCCGTCACCGATCCGGCCGCGGTCACCGAGAGGGCGCCGGTCGGCTGAGCCGCCAGGGCGTAGGCGCCGAGCTTCGCGTAGACGCCGTCGAGCGCGCCGGTGACCGGGCCGTAGGTCTTGACCTTCACGCTGGTTCCATAGGCGCTGTAAGCGAAAACCCCCGATCCGCTCGACCCGGTGACGGTCCCCGTCGTCGTGATCGACAAGGCGCCTTGGCCGTAGTCGAGGCCGACGACGCCGTACCTGCCCGACACGCTCTGGGCTTGAATCGTGACGCCCTGCCCGGACTGGTAGCCTTTGGCGATCAAGCCGTATGTCGAGCCGCCGGTGACCGTTCCGGTTGCCGTGATTGTAAGCGAGCCGCTGCCGCGGTTGTAGCCGCCGATGCCGATGACTGCGCCGCTCGCGCCCGCGGCTGTGATCGAAAGCGACGTCCCATAGTTCCTGGCGACGATGCCGCGAGCGCCGCCCGAGACCTGGCCGACGGTCGTGATCGACAGCGCGCCCGAGCCCTGGTTCAAGGCATAGACGCCGAACGTTCCGCCGGAGACATTGCCGGCGGTGACGGTCAGCGACGTTCCATAGTTCCTCGCTTCGATCCCCGCGCCGAAACCGGAGACCGGTCCGTTCGCGGTAATCGACAGCACGCCGCTGCCGCGGTTCAGGGCATAAATTCCATCTCCCTTCGCGCCGCCGGCAACGCCATAATTTCCGCCGGCGACGGCCGCCGCGCTGATTGTCAACGACGCGCCGTAGTTTTTCGCCGCTATGCCGGAATTGTAATTGCCGTAGACCGCCTTCGTCGTCGTGATCGACAAGGCGCCGGAGCCTTTGTTCAGCGCGCTGACGCCATAGTTCACTCCGACCACGCCGGCAGCGCTGATCGTCAATCCCGCCCCGTAGTTTTTGGCCAGGATGCCGGAAGCCGTAGCGCTTCCGAGTGCGCCGCCGCTGACGCTCCCGGTGGTCGTGATCGCCAAATCGCCGCCGCCGAGGTTCGTGGCGTTGATCCCATAGCCGTTGCCGGCGATCGTCGAGGCATTGTTGTCGATGAAGCCGAGGCCGGTTCCCGCGGCTGTCGTCGACAGGTCGAAGGCGTCGCCGGTGGCTGTCGTTATGCCGAAGCCGGGGGTTGTGGTGACGACCAGCGGCGCGGCCGGCGGAGCGGGGCTCAGGCTTTGGGTCGCGGCGGTCGATCCCGAGCAGGCATACGTCCCCGCCGGTCCCGACGGGGCGCAGGCGCCATAAGCCCGGCGGCCATAGCCGAGGCACAGCGTTCCAAGCATCGCCGTGCTCAGCAACAGCCCATGTCTCGGGCCGTGCGAGGGCGGCGCGCTGGTCGTCGATTTCGCCACCGCGCTATCCCGGGATCGGGCGGATTTGGACGGGAGCGTCGAAGAGCGCGCGAATTGTCACAATCTCTGGCTGCGCAAGGGATTTGCCGCAACCTGGCGGGGCAAGCTTGGGCGAGGCTGAATCTTTTGCGCCAGACGCGCCGGACGCGCGCCTAGGCCTCAGTCGGCAGGAGCGGAAACCCTCGCGGTCTGGCCCTGCCCAGACCTGATATAACCGGCGGCGCTGGATTCGAACCGCTCGGAGGCAACGCATGCAAGACGTCTCGTTCAAGGCCGGAGATACGATCATCGCCGAAGGCGACGATGGCGATACGGCGTTCTTCATCGTCCGCGGATCGGTCGAGGTCATCATCGGTCAGGGCGCCAACGCCCGGACCGTCGGCATGCTGCAGACGGGCGAGGTGTTCGGCGAGATGTGCCTCATCGATCCCGGGCCGCGATCAGCGACCGTGAAGGCGGCGACCGACGCGGAATGCCTCGCGGCTTCGTATGAGGAGTTCATCGCCGCGATCGAAGACAACCCGGCTCGCGCGGTCGGGTTCATGAAGACGCTGGTCAGGCGGCTCCGCCTGATGAACGATCTGATCGAGCGCGCGAATCCGAGCCGGGGCGGATTTCGCGGCTTGCTTCTCGATTGGCAAAAATCCGACGGCCCTCACAAACTCGCCCCCGAGGCGGCAGCCCTGTCGTGGACAATGCTGTGGTGAGCCAGCGGCTCCGGCAAATTCAGGATTTCGGGCGGGCGCCGGGGGTGTCGCGATAGCGCAGCGCGTCGACCAATAGGGCGAAGGCCGGCGAATGCTGCCGGCGGCTCGGGTAGTAGAGGTGGTAGCCGGCATATGGCGGGAGCCATTCCTCGAGCACCCGCTTGAGCCGTCCCTTCGCGAGGTGGGGCCGCGCCAGGTCCTCCGGCACATAGGCGAGGCCGAAGCCGGCCAACGCCGCATTCAGCATCGGGGAGGAGCCGTTCAAGACCAGCTGGCCTTCGACCCGGACTTTGAGTTCGCGCCCGTCCTTCTCGAATTCCCAGGCGTACAGACCGCCGTGGGTGGAGAGACGCAGATTGATGCACTTGTGACCAATCAGGTCCTGCGGTTTCCCCGGCTCGGGCCGGTCCTTGAAATAGGATGGTGCGCCGACGACCGCCATGCGCAGATCCGGCCCGATGCGCACAGCGATCATGTCCTTCGCCACCTGCTCGCCGATTCGCACGCCGGCGTCGAAGCGCTCGGCGACGATGTCGGTCAGACCATATTCAATGATGATCTCGACCTTGATGTCGGGATATCGCCGCAGGAACCGGATGAGTTTCGGCCATAAGAGGGTGTCGGCCGCATAGTCGGTTGCGGTGATGCGAATTGTGCCGGCGGGCTTCTCGCGCAGCTCGCTCAATGCCGCAAGTTCGGCGTCGATCGCCTCGAACCGAGGGCCGAGGCTCTCGAGCAGGCGCTCGCCCGCACTGGTCGGCGAGACGCTGCGCGTGGTGCGCGCCAGCAGCCGAACGCCGAGCCGGCCCTCGAGCTCGCGGATGGTGTGGCTCAGCGCCGATTGCGAAACGCCGAGCTTCGCCGCGGCCTTGGTGAAACTGCGCTCCCGCCCGACCGCCAGGAAGGCCAAAAGATCATCCAGATTTCCGCGCTGCATTTATCGCGCCCGCTCATAAGTCCATGCGGATTATAGCGGCTAGTGGCGATGGAGGCGCACGCTTAAATCATCGCTGCGCGACCGGCGGGATCGAAGACGTGAAGCCGGAGGATTGGACGGAGTAGGCTCCAACCTGGCGGCCGACGCTTGCCGCCGGAGACCACTGCGCAGGAGGCGGCTTCGGCGCTCGCCAAAAGAGAGGAATTCAATGGAAATCAAGCGAAGCGGGTCGCAGCCTTCCGGCAAAGGAGCGGCGGACTGGTTCACCGGCGCGGTCCGTATCGACCCCCTGTTCAGCCCGCCCGATCCGGCGCGAGTGGCCGGCGCTTGGGTTACTTTCGAGCCTGGCGCGCGGACGGCGTGGCACACCCATCCGCTCGGGCAAACCCTGATCGTCATGACCGGTCTGGGCCGGGTCCAGCGCGAGGGCGGTCCGATCGAGGAGATCCGGCCGGGGGACGTGGTCTGGTTTCCGCCCGGCGAGAAGCATTGGCATGGGGCGGCGCCGACCGCGGCCATGAGCCATCTCGCCATCCAGGAAAAGCTCGACGGCAAGGCGGTCGACTGGATGGAGAAGGTCAGCGACGCGCAGTACCAGGCCTGACGAGGACGGAGGAGGGAAATGCAGAAGCGCAAACTCGGAAGAAGCGGCCTGGAAGTCTCGGCGATCGGGCTCGGCTGCATGGGCATGAGCTTTTCCTACGGTCCGCCCAAGGATAAAGCGGAAATGATCGCCCTCATCCGCGCCGCGGTCGAGCGCGGGGTCACGTTGTTCGACACCGCCGAAGTCTATGGGCCCCTCACCAACGAGGACCTCGTCGGCGAAGCGCTCGCGCCGGTCCGCGACCGCGTGGCGATCGCAACCAAGTTCGGGTTCAGACCTTCTTCCAACGGCGAACCGAGATGGAGCGAGCTGGACAGCCGTCCGGAGCATATCAGGCAGGTCGCCGACGCTTCGCTGAAACGATTGAGGACCGATGTCATCGACCTCTTCTACCAGCACCGCGTCGATCCGAACGTGCCGATTGAGGACGTCGCCGGCGCGGTCAAGGACCTGATCCGCGCCGGCAAGGTCAAGCACTTCGGCCTCTCGGAGGCGGGTGTCCAGACAATCCGGCGCGCCCACGCCGTCCAGCCGGTCGCCGCGCTCCAGAACGAATATTCGCTGTGGTGGCGCCGCCCGGAAGCCGAGGTCATCCCAGCGCTCGAGGAACTCGGCATCGGCCTCGTTCCCTATAGCCCGCTGGGCAAGGGCTTTCTCACCGGAAAGATCGACCACGGCACGGCCTTCGATTCCACCGACTTCCGCAGCATCCTGCCCCGTTTCACGCTCGAGGCGCGCAAGGCGAATCAGGCCCTGGTCGACCTCTTGGGCAAGATCGCGGCGCGAAAGAAGGCGACCGCGGGCCAGATCGCGCTCGCCTGGCTGCTTGCCCAGAAGCCATGGATCACGCCGATACCCGGCACGACGAAGCTCAACCGCCTGGAGGAGAACTTAGGGGCGGCCGCGATCGAACTCACCAAGGACGATCTTCGCGAGATCGAAGGCGCCGCCGCCAAGATCACGGTACAAGGGGATCGCTATCCCGAGGCCCTCGAACGGCTGACCGGGCGCTAAAAGCGCGCCCATGCCGAACGATTGGAGAAGACAGCTATGACCGAAGGCATCAAGGACAAGGTTGTCGTCATCACCGGCGCCAGCAGCGGGCTCGGAGAGGCCGCCACGCGGCGCCTGGCGCAAAACGGAGCGAAGCTGGTGCTGGGCGCGCGACGCCTCGATCGGCTTCAGGCGCTCGCCAAGGAGCTGTCGCTCGGCGGCGACGCAGTCGTGCAGACGGACGTGAGCAAATACGAACAGGTGAAGCGCCTCGTCGACCGCGCTGTCCAGTCGCATGGCCGCATCGACGTCTTGATCAACAACGCCGGTCTCATGCCGCTCTCGCCGCTCGAGCGGTTGAAGATCGAGGATTGGGACCGCATGATCGATGTGAACATCAAGGGCGTGCTCTATGGCGTCGCCGCCGCGCTGCCGCACATGAAGGCGCAATTGAGCGGCCACATCATCAATGTGTCGTCGGTCGCCGGCCACAAGGTGCGGCCAGGAAGCACGGTCTATTCCGCGACCAAGACCGCGGTGCGGATCATTTCGGAGGGACTGCGGCAGGAGGTCAAGCCCTACAACATCCGCACGACGATCATCTCGCCGGGCGCGGTCGCTTCCGAACTGCCCAATAGCGTGACCGAGCCGGATGTCGCGGAAAACGTCCGCAAGGTCTACGAGAGCGCCATTTCGGCCAACTCTTTCGCCAGCATGGTGGTGTTCGCCATGAGCCAGCCGGAAGACGTGGACGTCAACGAGATCCTGTTCCGGCCGACGAAGCAGGAATACTGATCCGGCGACGCGGCCTCCGCGCGACGCTTGCGGCTTCGCATTCGATCGACCGGGCGGGGGACCGCGCCGAGACGAATTTCGCCATCTCCGCAAACGGTTGCCGGCCGGTCCTGGCCGATTTCGCCGTTTGCTCGCGGTGTCGTCTCTTGTTCACAGAGCCGCAGTAAACGACGGCGGGTTAGGGGAGCCCCATGGCGGATATTTCAGCCGAGCTTCAGCAGGAACTGGACCAACTTCAGGCGGCCTATAGGGCCGCGGTCGACGAGTGGGTCAAGGCGATTCGCGAGGAGGAGGCGCTCGCCTCCGGCAACCACTCGGTCGCGGAGATCGATCGGTGGGAAGCCGCGTGTTTCCACGAGAACAAGATGCAACGACAGGCGATCTTCAGAAAGAGACTTCTACGAAGACGCCCTGCGCCGAGAATTCTTCGGCTTTTGATCCATGGCGGACGCACGGCCGCGTGCATTGGCGAAATCTGGCGCTCGACACACGGAGCCTGCGACCGGCCGAACTTCGACGCCCCGTTGACAATGGCCGGCCGCGCCTGAAACGTTGGCCGCAACGGGACATGAGGAGAGACGCTTGACCGCCAGCGCGCAAGCGGCGCCAAGGGCCGCGCGCCCGGCGCTCGGGGCCAGAGGCGTTTTCGCGGCGGTGCTCGGCAACGGGTTCGAGTTCTTCGACTTCACGGTCTACGCAACCTTCCTGGGGATGATCGGCCAGGCGTTCTTTCCGTCGGACAACGCGCTCATCAGCGATCTGGCTTCCGCCGCCACCTTCGGCGTCGGGTTCATCGCCCGGCCGCTCGGCGGCGCGCTGATCGGGGCCTATGGCGACCGGGCCGGACGGAAGCCGGCAATGACGCTCTCGATCGGGCTGATGGCGATCGGCAGCGCGCTGATCGCAGTCACCCCCGGCTACGCGACGGTCGGCGTCTGGGCGCCGGTCCTGCTCGTCGTCGCCCGCCTCTGCCAAGGCTTCGCGGTCGGCGGCGAGGTCGGGCCGTCGACCATGTTCATGCTCGAAGCCGCCCCGCCCGCTCGGCGCATGTTCTTTGCGAGCTGGCAGCTCGCAAGCCAGAACCTCGGCAGCCTGGTCAGCGGACTGATCGGCTTCCTCTTGGCGCTTTCGCTGTCCAAATCGAGCCTGAACGATTGGGGGTGGCGCGTTCCGTTCGCGCTCGGGATTCTCATCGCGCCGGTCGGAATGTATATCCGCAGCCAGCTGGTCGAGACCCTCGAGCGCTCGCCCCACGAGGTCCCGCACAACACCGGCGCCATCATCTCGACGGTTATCTGGTCCAATTGGCCCGGTCTCCTGCTCGGCCTCGCTTTCATCAGCGGCGGGACGATCACGCAATATTTCCTTATCGCCATGACGCCCTTCGCGATCAGGACCCTTCATCTGCCCAACTCATCGGCCATGCTCGGCGCGGTCGCGCTCGGGATCACCGGCGGGCTCGGGGCGCTCGCCGGGGGAACTCTGGCCGATCGCTGGGGCATCCGGGCGGTTGCGATCGCGCCGCGCATCGTGCTGATGATCGTTCTGTTTCCGGTGATGAAGTTTCTCATCGCCAACCCGAGCGCGGCGACGCTGGTGCTGGCGATCGCGATCCTCGGCTCGTTGCAAGCCGCCAGCACCGCGGTCGGGGTGATGCTGATCCCCCTGGTCTTTCCGCCCGCCGTCCGCTCGACCGGGCTCGCCATCACCTACTCGCTCGGGGTCGCGATCTTCGGCGGGACTGCGACCTACGTCGTCACCTGGCTGGTCGGGGTAACCGGCGATCCATTGGCTTCGACCTATTACGTGATGGCGGCCAACGTCGTCTTGGTGTTCGCAATCCTGGCGATCCGCAATACCGAGTATGAAACGAGGGGCTGGCCGCCACCGGTGGAAAGCGAAGTCTGAAAGGCGCCGCCGCGAGCGGAAATTCAACCGATCTTGACAGGGCGTCGGAGTTGACGCCAATTCGCGGCGACAGAACTCGGGGGCCGAGGCCCGGCGCCGGCGCGGGCAGGCCCCTCCCCGATAGTCATCTGGAGCGTCCGACTGTCGGATGAACAAGAACATCGCCGATCCCGCTCAATCCTATCGCGGCCTGATCGCCGGATACACCGATGCGATTCGGGCCAGCGATTTCAAGGCCAACATCGCGATCCTGTTCGTCGCGTTCATGATGGGCCCGGTGCTGGGCAATTACACCCACTTTCCCAAATATCTGCCCATTCCTTTCGTCATGTTGCCGTTCCTGATCGTATACCTTTGCCTGTTCGCGGTGCTCATCCCGCGCTATCCGAAGCGCGGCGCCAGGCATTTTATTGTCTCGCGCAACGCCACACTCAGCGATTTCGCCAACGTCGTCGAGGCGGAGGACGAACTCGAGCAGTTGAAGCTGCGCTGCTCGGTTCTGTCGGAACTGCTTTGGTGGAAGACCCTATACATCAGAATCAGCTTCATTGTGTCGATGGTGAGTATTGTTTTCACCATATTCTTGCTCATCTACGTTTGGTATGCTTGAGCAGAGGCGCCAGGCTGTGGTCCATTCACTTCCTCGGCGCGCCCGGTCGTCGTCGCCAGTGGGCGCGCGGCGGCCGCAGCGGCGGGGTCGCTGATGGCCAAGGACCGCGACGCCCAGCTGCGCAATCTGATTGCCGGCTACGGCGATTCCATTCGCCTCAGCGACATCAAGGCGAACATTGCGGTCCTCTTCGTCGCGATCATGATGGGCACGGTCTTGGGGTTTCGCGCCAACTATCCCCAATACCTCAACGTGCCGGTGTTGCTGGCGCCGTTCATCGTCATTTTTTTCTGCCTGCTCGCGTCCGTCTATCCGCGCTTTCCCCGCGAGGGGCGCAGGCGCTTCCCGCTTTGGCGCAAATCGTCCCCCGAGGATTTTGAGTTCATCACCGATCCGGCGCTCGAGGTTGAGGACCTGCCCTATCGCTGCGCGCTCCTGTCCAGGCTGCTCTACTGGAAGACCGTGACGCTCCAGGCCGCCTACCTCCTTTCGATGGCGACGATCGTGGTCGCGGCGGTGCTGATGTTCGTGACCTGGCAATGACCGTGCCCGGATCGACTTGGCGCCCTTGATGGGCGCACATTCAGATCGCCTGGCCGAGGCGCGACCACCCCATGCTCTGACACATCATGCCGCCCAATATGCATCCTTCGGTGGTCATGCGCCTGCCGACGACATGGACTCGCATTGTGTAATGTCGATTGCGCCTTCGGTCGAAAGCGGCGCCTGACCAACGATCAGCCCCGGCCTCCTTCAGGTTGGCGACCAGGGTGTCGCCAACCTTTTCGCCGGAGTCCCCATGCCGGACCCAAGTGTTGACCCCGCAAAAGGCCGCGCCGCAGGGTTCGACCCGGATACGGGTCTTGCCGTCGCTGCGCGCCCAATTGCCTAGAAACGCCTGACCGCCGGCCAGCGCCGCGCTTGGCGCTCCGGCCGCCGCCAGCATCCCCGCCAGAATCGCGGCATTAACGATTGTGCGCGCCGCCTGCCGGATCGAGCATCGCGGAACTCGCGCCGCGGGGCGCGTTGGCGTGCTCGACGCAATAAAGACCGACATCCGTCACCCCCTCCAGAAAGCCCGCGGCGCAATAGCTCAGATAGTAGTCCCACAGGCGGCGAAATCGATCGTCAAATCCGCGCGCGGCGATCTCGGGCCAGCCGGCGTGGAATCGCCGCCGCCATTCCCCGAGCGTGCGCGCGTAGGAAAGACCGAACGCCTCGTTGCTCACGAGCCTAAGGCCGGCCCGATCGAATTGTTGATTGAGCACGGTCTTTGAGGGCAGGCAACCGCCCGGAAATACATGGCGCTGAATGAAGTCGACAGTCCGGCGATAATCGTCGAAATGCTCTTCGGCGATGGTGATCACCTGAAGGACCGCCCGGCCGCCCGGCTCAAGGCAGCTTGCGATCTTGCCGAAGTAGGTCGGCCACCAGGCTTCCCCGACCGCCTCCGCCATTTCGATCGACACAATGCGATCGAAACCGCCGTCGACGTCCCGGTAGTCCTGCAGCCGAATATCGACGCGCGGGGCCGAGCCGCGAGCGGCGGCGAAATCGAGCTGGGCCGGCGAGAGGGTCAATCCGGTGACGTGGGCGGCGCCGGCCTCGACGAGCCGGGCGGCCAGCGCTCCCCAGCCGCAACCGATCTCCAGAATCCGCTCGCCGCCGCGGATTTCGAGCAGTTCGCGAACGCGCTCGATCTTCCGCGATTGGGCGGCTTCGAGCGTCGGCGTCGAGGCGTCCCAGAGGCCGGACGAGTAGAGCATCGCCTGATCGAGCCAGACCCGGAAAAAGTCGTTGCCGAGATCGTAGTGGGCGATGATGTTGCGCGAGCTTCCGCGCCTGGTGTTGGCGTTGGCGAGATGCTGGAGACGAGCCGCCAGCCGGGAGAATAGCGATCCTTTGGCGGCGCCCCCAGAGCATGGAGGTTGCGTGCCGCAAGCCGGATGAGCGAGGTCAAGTCCAGGCTCGAGCAATCGCCGTCGATCCACGCCTGCGCAAAGCCCAGGTCGCCGCCAATGAAAAGGCGTCGAAGCGCCCGCCAGCGGTGCAGGACCACGCTCGCTTCGGGGCCCGGTTCGCTGCCGAAGCGCACGAATTCTCGCCCGGACGGCAAGGTCACTCTCAAGGAGCCGTAACGCACGCCCTCGAGGAGGCGCGCCAAGATCCGCAACCGCGGGTCCCAGCCCTGGCCGAATACGGGCGGCCTTTCGCTCGCATCAGCCAAACGCGAATTCCCGACCTGAGTCATGACCGCCAGCCCTTAGTGATTCATCGCCCGCCAAGAAAGGATCAGCGTCGATCTCGCCTGGCCTATACGCCGCCGCGGCCGTTTTGGTTCTGCGAAAACCGACGGGCGCCCTCGCCCACCTTTGCCGCCCGGCCGGACAATCTGGCCCGCGGCGATCCGCGAGCGAGGGGCGGTCGTATGTTTGGCCGGAGACTGTGCTTTCCAGCGCCGAAGGAGAACGCCGCATGGGGCCGCGAGCCCAGGTCCACGACGCTCGCCGACCGGCGCCGCGGTGACGAAAGAACTCGGCCCGCCGGCAGCGCCGCGGCCCGCAGACCCGCTCGGTTCCGCCAACGCCGCCGTGGCCTGGGTGATCGTCGCCAACAAGCCCTTCTACCCCATCGCAATCTGGTGGTTTGTCGGCGGCGGTTTCGAGGCTGCGCTGGCGACGCTGATCGCTGCCCCGCTTTACGCCGCCGTGCCCTTCCTTCGCGCGCGCGCGCCGCTTGCGGCGCGAGTGGCGACGCCGACGATTGGAATGGCCGACACCCTGCTCGCGACCAAAGTGTTCGGACCCGGTTCGGGAACCGAGCTTTTCCTGTTCGCCTGCGGCCTGCTCGCCGCTCTTTCGTTCCTTGCGCGCGAGGTTTGGTGGAGCCGGGCCCTGATCGGGCTGATCTTCGCGGCCTTTGTCGCCATGCGCGTCGGCGGCGGCGCGGCTCTCTATCCGCTGCCTGCCGACGAGCTCGAACGGCTGCTTGAACTCAACATCTTTTCCGCCGCTTCGCTCTTCGCCTTCATCGGCCTGCGTTTCGCGGGCGCGGATCGAGGCTGACGGAAGCGGCGTCCGCGTCCGGTCCGGCGGGAACTTGAAAACGCGTCGGCTGGCCGCTCGCCGAATGACGGCCGATGGACTTCTCATCGCCCCCTGGTCCCCCGAGGAAGGGCGCGCCTTTGAGCCACAGCCGCAGCGCTTGCCAGTGGATCGCCGCCGTCACTTTCACCGTTTCGAACGGCGCGCGGGCGAAGGCTGCGAGCAGCGCCCGATCGGTCAGCGGACGGCGCTCCCCGGTCATCGCCGCCGACATCAGGAGTCCGTCGCGGTCGTGATCGGCGATGCCGATTGTCAGCCTCTCGCCGCGTTGGACCAGGCGAAATCGATATTCGATCTCCATGCCGATGAATGGCGAGACATGAAGCTCCTTCCGGCAGCGCTGCCGCTGCACCGTTGCGTCAGGGTCATCGACCCCGATCACATACGAATGGCGCCCGCCGAAAGTGTTCGACACTTCCCACACGATCCCCGTCAGCCGCTCGCGCGCGTCGTGACAGAAATAGACGCTGATGGGGTTGAACACATAGCCCAACACCCGCGGCATCGTCATGAGCAGCATCGGCCCGTCGGCGGCGAAGCCGGCGCCTGTCGCGAGCGATGCGATCTTGTCGCGCAACGGTCCGACGCGACCGTCCGCGTGGTCACGGGCATAGAAGCTCAGGAGGTTGAAGCGCTCGATCGAAAAGAGCCTGAGAGCACTCGCGGTCTCGGGCAGCCGATCGAGGTCGAGGATGAGCCAGAAGACGCGATACTCGAACCGGCGCCGCACCGGCCGGGAGCGACGGTGCATCACCGAGCCGACGTAGAGTCCGGGCTCGATCATGGCGCGGTCGCGAGGCGCGCGGCGGCCCGCCTCGTGTCGCCGAAATGCAGACGATCGTTCTCGCCATCGACCGACCACGGCCGGCGCAAGCCGCCGATCTCCTCGGCGACCGCCAGGCCGGCCTGCAGCCCGTCCTCATGGAAACCGGAGCCGAAATAGGCGCCGCAAAACCAGATGTCGCCGACGCCTTGAAGCGACCACAGGCGCTTCTGCGCCGCGAGCGTCGCGTCGCTGAACATCGGATGCTCGAAGCGCATCCGGCGAAGGACTCGCGATTCAGGAACCTCGAACAGCGGATTGAGCGAAAGAAACACGGGCGGCCGCCCCGGCAGGCTTTGCAGGCTGTTCATCCAGTAGGTGACCGACAACGACCGTCCATTCGCCTGCCCGCGGGCCATGTAGTTCCAGCTTGCCCAAGCCGCGCGCCGGCGCGGCATCGCGCGCCAATCGGTGTGAAGCGCGGCGTCGTTGCGGATATACCGGAACGCGCCCAAAAGGTCGCGTTCGAGCCCGGTCGGATTGTCGATCAGGCGCAATGCCTCGTCGGCGTGGGTGGCCAGGACCAGCCGATCGTAGCGCTGCGTCTCGCCGGCGGCGTCGACGACTTCGACCCCGTCCTCGGTCCGCTTCACCCGGACGGCGGCGCGCCCGATGAGCGCGCGTCCCAGCCGCCCCGCAAGCGCGGAGACGTAAACGCGGCTGCCGCCGATCACGGTTCGCCAGGTCGGACGATCGATCAGATCGAGCAGGCCATGATTGAGGTTGAAGCGGATGAACGCCTCGGCCGGATATTCGCCGACCCGCATCGCCGGAGTGGACCAGACCGCCGCCGCCATCGGATAAAGATAGTGATCGCGAAAGGCCGCGCCATAGCCGCGCCGGTCGAGATAGGCGCCGAGGGAACCGAGATCCTCGCGCCCGACGTCTTCGCGCGCCTCGCGGAAAAATCGCACGATATCGCGCAACATCGACCAATAGCGCGGCCGCAGCAGGTTGGCGCGCTGGGCGACGAGGCCGCGCCAGCCGGCGCCGGAATATTCGATTCTGCCGTCGTCGATCGAGACGCCGAACGACATGTCGCTTTCCCGCGTCCTCACGCCAAGGGAGGCGAAAAGGGCGGCAAGATTCGGATAGGTGCGCTCGTTATAGACGATGAAGCCGCAATCGACCGGCGCGCCGTCCCAGTCGAACGTATCGGAATGGCCGCCGAGGCGCGACTCTGCCTCGTAAAGGGTCACGTCGCAGGTCTTGGCGAGAAGCCACGCGGCGCCGAGCCCCGAAACGCCGCCGCCAATGACGGCGACCCTGAGCGGGCCCGATCGATGGGAGCTCAAAGTTACCCCTCCAGTCCTGGGGCGATACGTCGGGCTGCGCGGCTTGGATCAGCGGTGATCCATCGCCGGCGGTCGCGCGTAGGATGCGGGTCAACTGAAGGATGCGTGCGTGACTTGCGCCCTTGCGCGCCCTCGACCTTTGCGGAATAGGTCGGACGCTATGTCCGCGCCCGCGCCGTCCGCCGACGACATGAAACAATGGCTGAAGGCCATCGCCGAGCAGCAGGACCGCGGGGCGTTTGGCCGTCTTTTCCAATATTTCGCCCCCCGGATCGCTTCCTTCATGGAGCGGAGCGGCCTGAGCGGCGCGGAAGCTGAGGAGATCTCGCAGGAAACCATGGTTACCGTTTGGAGAAAGGCCGCCCTCTACGATCCCGCCCAGGCAGGAGTGAGCACGTGGGTGTTCACCATTGCCCGCAACCTGCGGGTCGATCTCGCGCGAAAGGCGTCGCGGGCGAGCGCCGGCGTCGCCGCGCTGGCGGACTTGCCGGTGCGCCTGGAGGCCTCCGTCGAGGACATGGCGCTCGCCAGCGAGCGGGACGCGCGCGTGCGCAGCGCAATGGCGACGCTTTCGCCGGAGCAGGCGACGGTGCTGAGGCTGTCGTTCTTCGCCGAGAAGCCGCATGCCGAAATCGCCAGGGAGCTCTCCCTGCCGCTCGGGACGGTCAAGTCGCGCACCCGCCTCGCCATGGCGAAGATCCGCGCCATCCTGGAGCGGGAGCTGTGATCGCCCACCATCCCTCCGACTTGACTTTGGCGCTTCTGGCCGCCGGGACGCTCGGCGCTGGGCCGCGGCTTGTCGTCGCCACCCATCTTTCCGGATGCCGGCAGTGCCGCGGGCGCCTGCGGTCGTTCGAGGCGGTCGGCGGGGCGATGCTCGACGGCGCGCCGCCCGCCCGCCTGAGCCCGGAGGCTTTTGCCCAAGCGCTGTCGCGCGTCCATGCGGCGGATCCGCCCGCCGAGCCCCCGCCCAGAGCGCTTCACCCGGACCTGCCGCCTCCCCTCAACGCCTATGAGATCGGCCCGTGGCGCTCAGTTGGTCCGGGGTTCCGATGGCGACGATTGACGCTGCCGGAATTGCCCGACGCCAACGTCGTCATGCTCAAGGTCGCGGCGGGACAGCCCGTTCCGCACCACGGCCATTCCGGCTTGGAATACACCCAGGTGCTGACGGGTTCGTTCACCGACTCGCTCGGCCATTATCGCGCCGGCGATTGCATCGAATTGGACGAGGAGGTCAGCCACCAGCCTGTCGTCGATCGGGACGGCGAATGCGTTTGCGTGGCCGCTCTCGAGGGGAGGCTCAGGCTCAGCGGCTGGATCGGCCGCCTGATTCAGCCGCTGATCGGCATATGAGCCCCGATGCTGTGGCTCGCGGTCGTTGTCGCACTGTGGCTTTCCGGGGCGATGGCGCTGGCGTGGCGCATCGCATTGGTAACCGGACAATCCGGGCGCATCGACGCCATCTGGGCGCTCGCGACCGGGTTGGCCGCGGTCGTCGCGGCGGCGGCTTCTCAAGGCGACCCGCTGCGACGCGCTCTGGTTTGCGCGATCGTCGCGATCTGGTCGCTCCGGCTCGGCCGCTATCTTTGGCGGCGCGCGATCCACGGCGGCGATGACCCCCGCTACGCCGCTTTGAAGCTATCGTGGGGCGCGGCGGCGCCGCGGCGGCTCTTTCTTTTCCTGCAGATCCAGGCTTTCGCTTCCTGGCCGCTGGCGCTCACGGCCTATTGCGCGGCGGGCGCGCCGCGGCAAGGTTTGGATGTACGCGACGGGCTCGCGATCGCGCTCTTCGCCGGCGCCTTTACCGGCGAGGCGATCGCCGACCGGCAAATGGCCGGTTTCAAGGCGAAACCTGGCAATCGCGGACGCATTTGCAATCAAGGACTGTGGGCGTGGTCGCGCCACCCGAATTACTTCTTCGAGTGGCTGAGCTGGCTCGCCTATCCGATCATGGCGGTCGAGGCAGGCTATCCTGCGGGTTGGCTCACGCTTTCCGCGCCGCTGGTCATCTATGGGCTCTTGGTCCACGTTTCCGGCATACCGCCGCTCGAAGCGCATCTGAGCCGCTCGCGGCCGGAGGAATTCGCCGCCTACGCCAAAAACGTCAGCGCCTTTTGGCCGCGGCCGCCGCGTCGTTCGCGGTCGTTCGCGAAGCCCTGACGAGTGTGAGATAGCCGCAGGCCGCGGCGACCGCGGACAGCCCCGTTCCCCAGGCCATATCCACAAGCGAGAGCTCAAGCGGCCAATGCCGCAAGGTCGCCTGATTGGTGAGGTCGTAGGTGGCGTAGGCGCAGAAGCCGTAGACCGCGCCGCGGCTCATCGCCTGGGCCAAGGAGGACGCCGGACGGATCGCGAGGAAAACGAGGCCGCCGACGTAGATGAGATAGAACGCGACCGCGGCCGGCGCGTCGAATCCGCTTCGCAGGAGCTCGCCGATCGCCGGGCGATAGACCGTGTCGCCTGTCGCACTCAGCCAGACGAGGTCGAGACCGCAGAAGGCGGCGAGAGCGGCCAAATAGCTGAGGAGGAGGATTCGCAAGCCGGGCATCCCTTTGTCGCGGGCGCTGTTTGGTTACGAACCGGAGGAGGCCCGGGATCACACGACATCGGACCGCGGTCTGCTGCGATTGGACCTTCTTCATTTGCGAATGGGCGCGCAGCCGCGCCAGCTTCGGCGTTTGACGACATTGGGCATCCAACTTACAAAGAGCGACGCCCCGCGACGAGGGCATCAAAGATCAGACATCCGAGACGGAGTCTCTGGGCCGGCGACAAAGCGCGGTCTGGTTCTGGACATGGGAGTGAAACAATGCTCACGATGAAGGCGGCGCTTGCCGGAACACTCGCAGGCGCCCTCGCCGCAACAATGGCGCTGGCCGAACCCAAGACCAACATGCTGCATCAATGGTCCGAGGGCTCAGACGCAGCAGCGATCGCCAAGCTCGGCGACATGTTCACCGCGGCCGGCGGCAAGTGGGAGCAGACCTCGATCGCCGGGCATACCGCCAACACGCTCGCCAAGCTGCGCGCCGACGTCGTCGCCGGCAATGCGCCGCCCGCCGTTCAGCTCAAGGGCCCGGAAATCGCGGAATGGAACGCGACCGGCATGACCGCCAACCTCGACGATCTCGCCAACAAAGAGGGCTGGGACAAGGTCGTCGCGCCCGAGCTGCTGCCGGTGATGAAGCCGACCGGCGATTGGGTCGCCGCGCCAATGAACATCCACCGCATCAACTGGATCTGGGGCTCGACCAAGGCGATGGAGCAGGCGGGAATCAAGGAGTTGCCGAAGACCTGGGCCGAATTCAACGCTGATTGCGACAAGGCGGTCGCCGCGCATCTCATTTGTCTTGGCCATTTCAGCCAGGACTGGACCGACGCGACGACCTTTGAAGTGGTCGTGTACGGGCAGAACATCGATCTCTTCCGCAAGGCCTTCGTCGAGGGCGACACCAAGGCGATGCGCTCCGGCGACATGGTCAAGGCGTTCGAGCAGATGCGCACCATGGTGTCGAAATACATGGACCCGGCGATCGCGGGGCGCGACTATCAGACCACAACCGACATGATCGCGAAGAACCAAGCTGTATTCATGATCATGGGCGACTGGCAGATCGGCATCTTCACCGCCGCCGGGCTGAAGGAGGGGCCGGACTACGTCTGCTCGCAGGCGCCAACCGACTGGGGCAAGCCCGGCTTCATTCTCAATTCGGATTCGGTCGTCTTCTTCAAGCAGAAGGATCCGGACTACGTCGAGGGTCAGAAGCTGCTCGCGCACCTCATCCTCTCGCCGCAGTTCCAGACTGTCTTCAACCAGGCGAAGGGCTCGATTCCCGCCCGCCTCGATGTCGATCTGAGTAAGGGGTTCAATCCCTGCCAGCAGATGTCGCAGAAGGATCTGCAGGCCTCGATCGCGGGCGGGACGCTGGTGCGCTCGATGGCGCATAACATGACCGTTCTGCAAAAGTACCGCGGCGCGATGATGGAGGTCATCACCTCGTTCGTGAACACGCCGGGCATGTCGGCGAAGGACGCCGCCAACGCCATGGCTGACGCAGTGGAAGCGCAGAAATAGTTCCTCGAGCGCCGCCGCGCAGCGAATTTCGCGCGCGGCGGCCGATCTTCATTGGAACGCGAGCCCGATGGCGAACGCTCTGAGCGGGATTGTGGCGGTTCGGAAACCCTCGCCGGGGCGGGACAGGCTGAGCGCCTGGACCCCGAGGTTGATCATCCTGCCGTCAGCTGTGGCGAGCTTCGTCTACGTCTTCGTCTTCACGCTGTGGACGTTGTACGTCTCGATGTCGAACAGCACCCTATTGCCGACCTATCAGTTCGTCGGCCTCAAGCCATATTTCGAACTGTGGTCGAACCAGCGCTGGGAGATCGCCTACGGCAATCTTTTCTACTTCAGCGCCTTCTATGTCGTGCTGGCGATGATCATCGGCCTCGCGCTCGCCATCGCCATCGACCAGCGCGTCAAGGGGGAGGCGGTCTGGCGAACGATTTTCCTTTATCCGCTCGCCGTCTCGTTCATCGTCACCGGCTCGGTATGGAACTGGCTCTATAGCCCCAACGAAGGGATCGAGCATTTCGTGCGCAGCCTCGGCTGGGCCGATTTCACGTTTCGCATCACTTCGAACCGCGAGACCGCGATCTACGCCATCATCGCCACCGGGATCTGGCAGTCCACGGGTTTCGCGATGGCGCTTTTTCTTGCCGGCCTGCGCTCAGTCGATCCGGACCTCGTCAAAGCAGCGCAAATCGACGGCGCCGGCCCCGCCCGCATCTACCGCAAGGTGATCCTGCCCTCGATCGCGCCGATCTTCATCGCAGTTGCGGTCGTGCTGCTGCAATTCGCCATCAAGACGTTCGATCTGGTCGTCGCGCTGACGCAGGGCGGACCGGGAATCGCGACCACCTTTCCGGCGAATTACGTCTACGACCTCATGTTCCAGCGCGGGCAGATCGCGATCGGCGCGGCGGCGGCGATCATGATGCTGCTGGCCCTCGCGACCGTGCTTGTGCCCTACGCGCTGTGGACGACGTGGCGCTCGCATCGCAAAGCCGCCCATGGTTGACGCGACCTACGACCTCGCCCTCGATCCGCACGCCCGCTCCGCGAACCTTCGCTATGTCGCGGGCCGCGTCGCCATCTACGGCTTCCTCGGCTTCTTCGCCCTCATCTACCTGGTCCCGCTGTTCGTCATTGTCGCCAATTCCTTTCGTGAATTGCCGGAGATCACGCGCAACGGACTGATCGCAATCCCGCAAAGCTTCTCGTTGAGCGCCTGGCCGAGAGCCTGGCTCCATCACTGCGTCGCCGGAACCTGCGAGGGAATCCACCGCAATTTTTACAATTCGTTGATCATGACCGTTCCGGCGACGATCATTTCGACCTTGCTTGGCGCCATCAACGGCTATGTTCTCTCAAAGTGGCGCTTTCCCGGATCGGAGACGCTGTTCGCGTGCATGACGCTTGGCGTCTTCATGCCCGGCCAGATTTCGCTGCTGCCGTGGGCGTTCATTCTCGGAACGGTGAATTTGTCCAATACGATCTATGGGCTCATTCTCGTCCACGTGATCCAGGGCATGTCGTTCACGACGCTGTTCTGCCGCAACTACTACGTCAACATTCCGGACGACCTCATCAAAGCCGCGCGGATCGACGGGGCGGGATTCTGGCGCATCTTCTATAAGATCATTCTTCCACTTTCGCCGCCGATCCTCATCGTCACCGTCATCTGGCAGTTCACCGGCATCTGGAACGAGTATCTGTTCGGCGTCGTCTTCACCGGGGGGCGCCAGCAGCCGGTCACCGCGGCGCTGGTCGGGCTCGCGACCAATTCGATGAACGCTCGCTCCTACGACGTCGCCAGCTGCGCCGTGCTGATCGCCGCCATCCCACCGCTCTTGATCTACTTCTTCGGTGGCAAGTATTTCGTTCGCGGCCTCACTCAGGGCGCGATCAAATGATCGCACGACGATGGCGACGCTGACCATCTCGGGCCTGCACAAGCGCTTCGGCTCGGTCGAGGTGCTCAAGGGCATCGACCTCGAGGCGCGCACGGGCGAGTTCGTCGCGCTCGTCGGGCCCTCCGGCTGCGGCAAGTCGACGCTGCTCGCCATGATCGCTGGACTGGAGACCGTGACCGAAGGCGAAATCCGCATCGACGGGACGCTGGTGAACTCCGTTGCGCCCAAGGACCGCGACATCGCCATGGTGTTCCAGTCCTATGCGCTCTACCCGACGATGACCGCGCGCCAGAACATGACCTTCGGCATGGAGAGCCGGGGCGTGCCGAAAGTCGAACAAGACGCCGCGATCAAGCGCGTCGCCTCGTTGTTGCAGATCGAGCCGCTGCTCAACCGCAAGCCCGGCCAATTGTCCGGCGGCCAGCGCCAGCGCGTCGCGATGGGGCGGGCGCTGGTGCGCGATCCGAAACTCTTTCTGTTTGACGAGCCGTTGTCCAATCTCGACGCCAAGCTGCGCGTCGACATGCGCACCGAGATCAAGAAGCTTCACCTGCGGGTGGGCAAGACCACGATCTATGTGACCCATGACCAGATCGAGGCGATGACGCTCGCCTCCCGCATCGCCGTCATGCACCACGGCTCGATCCAGCAATTCGACGAGCCGCAGGCCGTCTATGACCGCCCTTCCAACATGTTCGTCGCCGGCTTCATGGGCTCGCCGTCGATGAATTTCATTCCCGGCGAGCTCACCAAGGTCGACGGGCGTCTCGCGGTCGCGATCGGCGTCGCTGGCGGCGAGACAGCGACGCTGGCGCTTTCGCAAAGCCCCGCGTCCCGGCCCGCGAGCGGCAAAGTGGTGCTGGGCGTCCGGCCGGAGCACCTTTTCCGTTACGATCCGAACCTCAAGGCGCAGAAGGCAGAGCTCGCGATGCTCGACGGCGCCGGTCGAGGTGGTCGAGCCGACCGGGGCCGAGACCCACGCCGTCTTGAAGATCGGCGAGCGGGAGATCGTCGGCCGGTTCGATCCCGACGGCGCTCCGCGCCTCGGCGAACTGTTGCCGCTCGGGATCGACATGGCGCATGCGTGCCTGTTCGATCCCGAGACTCAGGCGCTCATTCCGCAGGGCGCCGCTTGACCTTCGCGACCTATCCCAGTCTCAAGGGGCGGACGGTGTTCGTCAGCGGCGGCGCGACCGGCATCGGCGCGGACATCGTGCGCGCCTTCGCCAGAAACCATTCGCGTGTCGCGTTCGTCGACCTCCAGCGAGATGCAGGGCGAGGCGCTCGCGGCGGCGCTGAAGAGAGACGGCGAGACGGCGCTCTTTCTCCGCTGCGACGTCACCGATGTCGCAGCGTTGCAGTCGTCGATCGCGGAAACGCGGGCGAAACTCGGTTCGATCTCGATCCTGGTCAACAACGCCGCCAATGACGAGCGTCACGCGGTCGCCGACGTGACCGCCGATTACTGGGACCAGGCGCAGAACGTAAATCTGCGGCATCACTTTTTCGCCGCCCAGGCCGTTCACCCACAGATGCGGGACCTTGGCTTCGGTTCGATCGTCAATCTCTCGTCGATCGCCTGGCGCGGGGCGGCGGAAATGCCGGCCTATTCCGCCGCCAAGGCCGGGATCATCGGCCTCACCCATGCGCTCGCGCGCGCCTTTGGCTCGGACCGCATCCGCGTCAATGCGATCGAGCCCGGGGCGGTGATGACCGATCGGCAGCGGCGATTGTGGTACAAGACGCCGGAATTCGATCGACGCGATCGTGCAACGCCAGTCCATCAAGGAGACGCTGCTCGGCGACGACATTGCGCGGATGGCGCTGTTCCTCGGCGCCGACGACAGTCGCATGGTCACCAAGCAGTCGATCACCGTCGATGCGGGGCTCAGATGAACGAAAACGCGAAGGCGCTTCAACCGGCGACGCGGCAAGCTGCGTTCGCCCTGGGCCTCAACCCCTACGGCCTGACCTATCACCTTGGGCTGCAAGGCGCCGGCGGGCCGCGCGCCAATCCCAGGGGCGCGGGGCTCGAAGGTTTCATCGCCATCGCGACCGAGCTTGGCGCCAAGGTTCTCGAAATCTACGACCCGTGGCTCAGGGCGCTGAGCGATGACGAACTCGGCGCGCTCCGCGATCGGCTCGCTGGCCTTGGAATGACGCCGGTGGTGAGTTCGGGATTGATGATGGGTCCGTTCGAGAGCGCGCTGCGCTCGGCGCGCGCGCTCGATGCTGGGATCATCCGCTATGGTCTGACGAACGTGCTGTGCGGGGCTCGCCACGCGCTTGGCGAGAAATGGAAGGAGCTTGTCGCCGACGTTCGCGCGGCGCTGGCCGAGCGCGGGCCGCGCGCGGCTGACGACGGCAGGACGCTCGCAATTGAAAATCATCAGGATTTCGGCAGCGAGGAGCTCGCCAATTTCTGCGAGACGACCCGGGGCGTCGGCATCTGCCTTGACACCGGCAATACCTTTCCCGTCGGCGAGGCGCCGCTCGACTTCACTCGCCGGGTGGCGGCGCATGTGCGGCATGTCCATCTCAAGGACTACCGGATCCAGTTCACCGACCAAGGCTATCGTCTCGTCCGCTGCGCCATCGGCGACGGCGCCGTGCCGATCGCCGCCATGCTCGACGTGCTCGCGCGCGGCCAGAAGCTGACGGCGGTCTTGGAGCCCGGAGCGCTCGAGGCGCGGCACGTCCAGTTCTTGCGGCCGGAATGGTGGAATATGTACCCGCCGAAACCGGCGCCTGCGTTCGCCGCGTGCCTTGCCGCAGCCCGCGTCAATCGTCTCGCGGACGAGGCTGACACCCGCACGCCCTGGGAGCGCGGCGAGGATGCCGCAATCGCCGACTATGAACTGGCCATGATCCGCCGCAGCGCCGCCAACATGCGCGCGATCGGCCTTGGGTCGCGAACAGGAGATAGACGGAATGACGAAAGAACTCAGCGGCAAGATCGCGTTCGTCACCGGCTCGGGCCGCGGGCTCGGGCGCGCGATGGCGGAGCGCCTGGCGGAGCTTGGCGCCGACGTCGCCATCCACGACCTGACCTGGACCGCGCCGGCAAAATACGGCGAAGCGCCCGATCTCGGAGCCGTCGCGGAGGCGATCGCGCGGCATGGCGGCAGGACCGCAGCGGTGACCGGCAACATCGGCGACAAGGCGGCGGTGACGAAAATGCGGGAGGAGATCGAGGCCAAGCTGGGCCATGTCGATATTCTGGTCAATTGCGCCGGCGGCGACATCGGCGCTGCGGGCGGCAAGCCGCAGCCGAATGACGCCCTCGGCATTCCGCTCGAGGACATCAGGGCGCTGACCGAGAACAACCTCTACGGCACGATCCTCGTCTGTCAGGCGTTTGTGCCGCCGATGGTGAAAGCGGGCAGCGGATCGGTGGTCAACATCGGTTCGGCCGCGGCGCAGTTCGGGGTGACCAACGGGGTCATCTACGCGGCGCTCAAGGCCGCCGTCATCCACTATACGCGCTGTCTCGCGGCCGCGGTCCGGACGGAGGGCGTCCGGGTCAACGCGGTGAGCCCGGGGGCGACCAAAACCGCGCGGTTCGAGGCGACGCGGGTCGTCGAGCAGGAAAAGATGGATTCGTCGATCAGGTCGCTGATCCGCTATGGGGAGCCGGACGAGATGGCTGACGCGGTCGCCTTCCTCGCCGGCCCGAGGAGCAAATACATCAGCGGGCAGGTTCTTCGGGTCGACGGCGGCGAGACGCTGTTTCCGGGTTGAGAACCGGCCACGTCCAGCATCAGGAGAGCTTGAGAAGTGTCGGACGCCAAGCGCTTCGAAGGAATGACCGCGGTGGTGACGGGCGGCGCGTCGGGCATCGGCCTGACGTTCGCGCGCCGGTTCATCGCCGAAGGCGGACGCGCGACGCTATGGGACAACGATCCGGCGCGACTGAAGGCGGTGACGGCCGAGCTCGGCGATAAGAGCCGGGCCGAGCGCGTCGACGTCGCCAACCCGGCCGATGTCGAGCGCGCGACCGAGGCGAGCCACACGGCGATGGGCCAGATCGACGCGCTCGTGTGCGCGGCGGGGGTGGCGGGGCTGAACGCGCCGGTGATCGACTATCCGATCGACGAATGGAAGCGGGTATTCGACATCGACGTCCACGGCCTCTTCTACTGCAACCGCTTCGTCGCCCGGCTGATGAAAGCGCGCGGCTACGGCCGCATCGTCAACATCTCCTCGATCGCCGGCAAGGAAGGCAACCCTAACGCGTCGGCCTACAGCGCCGCGAAGGCCGCGGTGATCGGGCTCACCAAGTCGCTCGGCAAGGAACTGGTCAAGGACGGCGTCACCGTCAACGCGGTCACGCCCGCGACCATCGACACGCCGATCCTTGCGCAGGCGTCGGCGGCGCATATCGCCTACATGCGCTCGAAGATCCCGATGGAGCGGTTCGGCACGGTCGAGGAGGCCGCGGCGCTGATCTCTTGGCTCGCGAGCCGCGAATGCTCGTTCTCGACTGCCGCGGTCTTCGACCTCTCGGGCGGCCGCGCCACCTATTGAGGCTCACCCAGGCGGCCACCGCCCCACGGTCAGCCACCTCACGAGGCCGCAGGTTCAGGCGCTGTATCATTGGTCGATACGTAAATTCTTTGACGACCGTATCATTCAATGATACCTATCGCGTGTGATCGGGAGCTTCCGAGATAAGAACACCGAGGCCCTCTTCAACGGTGAATATCCGAAGGGCTTTCCGGCTAATCTGGTCAAGGCGGCGCGACGGAAATTGCGGTACCTGAACGCAGCGGGCGATCTGGGCGACTTGAGGTCGCCTCCGGGCAATCGACTTGAAGCGTTGTCGGGCGATCGGAAGGGACAACACTCGATCAGGATCAACGATCAATTCCGGCTCTGCTTTGTATGGACGGCCGAAGGCCCGGCGGAAGTCGAAATCGTCGACTACCATTAGATGAGGACGCGACAATGGCTAGGAAGCTCAAGCCCATGCATCCCGGCGAGGTCCTGCGCGAGGAGTTCCTGGTTCCGCTGAAAATGTCGCCGGGCGGTCTTGCCAAGGCTTGCGGTTTGCCTCGCACGCGGATCGAGCGGATTGCCAGCGAACAGACCGGGATCACCGCCGATACTGCGCTTCGGCTCGCCAAGGCCCTCGGCACGACGGCGCAGCTTTGGCTCAATCTGCAGACCGACTATGATCTTCAGATCGCAAGACGCGATCTCGGCAACATTCTCGATGGCATCGAGACCGTAAACAATCCGGAGGCGGCCTGAGCGAGGGCGCTGGAGGTGGTTGACCGACAATTTTCTTCGCAGGGCTCCGACGAGCCGTTCCGCCAGGGCGGCGTTTCGCAACTCGGGAAGGTCTGTCATAGCGTCGGCGAATGAGCTGCGCCGGTCCTCATCAGTCATGACGCCCCGAGAGCCATACGAGAGCTTGCGCCGCATGGGCCTCTTGAATGCCGGAGAGGTCGCCCGCCTCACGCCGCTTGCCGGCGGCGTCTCGTCCGACATCTGCCTCGTCGAGACCGAGGATCGGCGCTTCTGCGTCAAGCGCGCGCTGCCGAGGCTCAAGGTCGCGGCGCTGTGGGAGGCGCCGGTCGAACGCAACGCCGCGGAAGCGGCTTGGATGCGCGCGGTTGCACGCTGGCTGCCGCATGCCGCTCCCCGCGTTCTCGGCGAGGATTCGAAGGCCGGCTTGTTTGCGATGGAGTATCTTGCGCCTGAGCGCCACCCCCTCTGGAAGACGCAGCTTCTCGCCGGCTGCGTCGAGCCGGATTTCGCCGCCGCCGTCGGGCGCGATCTCGCCGTCATCCATTCCCGCAGCGCCGCCGATCCCGGCGTCCGAGCCGCTTTCGCGAATGACGATACGTTCGAAGCGATCCGGATCGAGCCATACTTGCGCGCCACAGGTCGAGCCCACCCGGAGCTTGCAGCGCGCTTCGACGCGCTCGCGCGGACAACGCTCCAAACGAAACGCGCGCTGGTTCATGGCGACGTCAGTCCGAAAAACATTCTGCACGGTCCGCTCGGTCCGGTGTTCCTCGACGCCGAATGCGCCTGGTTCGGCGATCCGGCTTTCGATCTCGCGTTCTGTCTCAACCATCTCCTGCTCAAGGGCGCGTGCGAGGGCGCCGACCGGACCCGCTACGGCGCCGCCTTCGCGGCGCTGACGCAAGCCTATCTCGCCCGAGTCGGCTGGGAGAGCGCCGACGGCCTCGAGGCGCGCGCCGCCGCGCTGCTGCCTGCGCTGTTTCTCGCCAGGGTCGACGGCAAGTCGCCGGTCGAGTACCTCACCCGCGAAAGCGAGCGCGAGGCCGTGCGCCGTTGCGCCGCGCCGCTGATCGCCGATCCGCCGCGGCAGCTCATGGACGTCGCCCGCGCCTGGAGCCGCGCTCCATGAGCGAGCCTGTGATCCGAGCCTTACGCGCGCGGCGCATCTGGGACTCGCGCGGCCGCCCGACGGTCGAGGCGGAAGTCGTGTTGAGCGATGGAGCGGTCGGACGAGGAATCGCGCCGGCGGGCGCCTCGCGCGGCTCCCGCGAGGCGATCGACAAGCGCGATGGCGGAAAGCGTTTTGGCGGTCTCGGCGTTGAGAATGCGCTCCAAGGGATGCGGAGCGAAATCGCACCCGCTCTCGCCGGCCTCGACCCGTTCGATCAGGACGCGGTCGACGCGAAGCTCATCGCCCTCGACGGCACGCCGAACAAGGCGAGGCTCGGAGGAAACGCGCTGACCGCGGTCTCGCTCGCCGTGCTGCACGCGGCGGCGGCAAGCCGCGGCCTGCCGCTCTGGCGCTATTGCCTCGGCGACAGGCCGGCGATCGTCCCGTTGCCGGAAATCCAGATCTTCGGCGGCGGCGCCCATGCCGGGCGGCGCACCGACGTCCAGGACTTCATGATCGTCGCCCCTCGGGCCAGGACTTTCGCCGAGGCGCTGGAAGTCACGGCGGAAGTCTATCGCGCCGCCGGAGCGATCATGGCCGAGCGCGGTCTTTTGCAAGGCGTCGCCGACGAAGGCGGCTGGTGGCCGGCGTTTTCGACCAATGAGGAGGCTCTGGAGACGCTCATGCGTTCGATCGAACGGGCGGGGCTCGCTCCGGGCTCGGACGTGGCGATATCGCTCGATGTCGCCGCATCGGAATTCGGCCGGGACGGCCGCTATCGTCTCGGGCTCGAACAGCGTGAGCTCGATCGCGACGCCCTCGCCGAAATGCTCCTGGGCTGGTGCGACCGCTATCCGATCCTGTCGATCGAAGACCCATTCGCGGAAGACGACGATGAGGGGTTCGCGCACTTCACCGCCGCCGTCGGCGACCGGATTCAGGTGATCGGCGACGATTATCTCGTCACCAACTTAAGCCGCGTGCGCGAGGCCGCACGCCGCCGGAGCGCCAATGCGGTCCTCGTCAAGGTCAATCAGGCCGGCACGGTCAGCGAGGCCAAAGCGGCCCTTGAGGAAGCGCGGCGTTTCGGCTGGGGCACGATCGTCTCGGCGCGTTCGGGCGAGACCGAGGACACGTCGATCGTTCATCTGGCGATCGGCTGGGGCGCCGGGCAACTCAAGGTCGGCTCGTTCGCGCGCTCCGAACGGATGGCGAAATGGAACGAGGCGCTCAGGATCGAGGAAGCGCTCGGGCCGGAGGCGCGTTTTGCCGGGCTCGACGAAACGCCGATGCGCAGGCGGGCGCTGGAAGCGATCGAACCCACGACTGGAGGCGGCGAATGGCGGCGAAGAATGTAGCGGTTGAGGGCGGCGCGCTCGCCATTCCGGAACCCGACGCCGGCGGCGTTCGCGCCTACAAGGGCATTCCCTATGCTGCGCCGCCGCTCGGACCGTTGCGCTGGCGCCCGCCAGAGCCCGTTCCGGCGTGGACAGGCGTTCGACCCACCCACGCCTTCGGGCCGAATTCGCTCCAGGGGGTCGTTTTCGACGACATCGACCCGTTCGCCGTCGGGGTCTCCGAGGATTGCCTTTATTTGAATGTCTGGACCCCGGCCTGGCCTGCCGACGCCGCTCGCCTGCCGGCCATGGTTTGGATTTACGGCGGCGGGTTTGTCGTCGGCTCGGGGGCCGAGCCGCGCTACGACGGGGCGCGGCTCGCCGCGCGCGGCATCGTCGTGGTGACGCTCAACCATCGGCTCAATGCGCTTGGCTTTCTCGCGCATCCGGAACTCACCGCGGAATTGGAGCATCGCGCTTCCGGGAATTACGGTATGCTTGACCTCGTCGCCGCGCTCACCTGGGTGAAGCGCAACATCGCGGCGTTCGGCGGCGATCCCGACAAGGTGACGATCGCCGGCGAATCCGCCGGCTCGGAAGCGGCGAGCGCGCTCATGGCTTCGCCGCTCGCCAAGGGATTGTTCGCGGGCGTCATCGGCGAGAGCGCGGCGATGTTCGCTTCACCTTCCCGTTCCCCCGCGCCGCTTGTGAAAGCCGAGGCTGCCGGGGTCGAGTTCATGCGCAAGGCCGGAGCGAAGACGCTCGCCGAGCTGCGCGCCCTCCCCGCCGAGGCGATCCTCGCCGCCGCGCCGGGGCTTGGCTATCGCCCGATCATCGACGGCTGGTTCCTTCCGCATCCGCCGGCCGAAATCTTCGCCGCTGGCGAGCAGAGCGACGCGCCGTTGATGGCGGGCTGGAACAAGGACGAGGGCTTCAATTTCACGCTGATGCAGGGCCGCGACGCCGAGAAGCCCTATGACGAACTGGTGCGCGCAGTGTTCGGCGCCCAGGCAAGCGAGGCGCTGCGGCATTACCCAGGTGGATCGCCCCAGATCGACGCCGCCGCGGCGCGCGCGCTCGGCGGCGACCTCGTGATCATCCATCCGACCTGGGCCTGGATCGAGGCGCAGAAGAAGGGTGGCCGGGCCGACATTTTCCGCTTCCGCTTCGATCGCGCGCCGTTGACGCCGCAGGGCTGGTTCGGCGCGCGTTCGAGCCGCGACGCCGGCGCCTTCCACGCGAGCGAGATCGTCTATGTGTTCGACAATCTGGACGCCGTCCCATGGCTGGTCGACGACGCCGACCGCGCGCTGGCCAGACTCGCCTCAGGCTATTGGGTGAACTTCGTTAAGACGGGCGACCCTAACGGCCCCGGTCTGCCTCGCTGGCCCTCCTATCGCAGCGCCGGCGCCCCGGTAATGGCCTTGGATACGCCGCCCAGGGCGGGGCCGGAAGAATGGCGAGACCGGCACATTTTCTTGCAGGAGCTGGTGAACGGGGACTGACGCCTGCCGCGCCGAAACCCTCCGCCCCCTCGGAGAATGGACGGGGGTGAGGCGCGAAGGCGAGGCCGGATCGGGAGACTCGGGGATTTTTTGAATCCAGGACCTTGCGAAAATCGGAAGACGACACATATTATCATGGTGATCAGAAATCAGGCGCTTCTCGCAGGGGCGCCTTGCGGCAAAGTCAAAGGGCAGGAGAGAAATTATTATTTGGAATCGTTGCAACCCACTGATAAGTCCCGATTCGCGCGAATAAAAACTAACAAACCAAACAATTGGGGGGACAGGGAGGGACATACCGCCAACTATGTCAAGAATGCGGCAAATCGCGCGGCGCGCGGGCGCGTGGGCGTGGCTTGGGATATACGGGCATGTTGCTATTAATACTGTCACTAATACATAAATAATATTAATTTAATCGCCTACATTGCTTATAAGGACCGCAATTAAGGGGCTTTGCAAGGAGGGTACAAACGCAGCGACGGCACTCGGCTTTGTGAATACGTTCGATGTCTCCCCGCCTTTCTGCTTTCCTCCGCTGACATGAAAAATCATGCCACGCTTCGACAGGCTCGGCGGGCGATCGGCTAACATCCATACAGTTGCTTTTCCCGAATGTGTGCTGTGGCGCACTCGCGCGACGGCTTGCTCGGCTCCCGCGTTCGCGAATCGCGCCTATGGTCCGTTCCTCGGCATGGCCATTGCTGGCAGACTTGCGGAGGCCGCTGGCGGGCGTTTGGGACTGGCGGGCAGAAATGGTGGAGGGCGAGGGGCAAGACGGCTGTGGGCGGGCTTCCCTGCGAACCTGCGACGGCAACCGCGGAGGCGAGGGCGGCCGTGGGCGGGGCGCTAACAGGCTTCGCGGCGATCGGGCGGTGCCGACACATAGCCTCGACCGCCCGCCGGCCGTGGGCGGCCTTCCCCGGCCATTGGTCGAGGCGTGTGGTCGAGGGCGCATGGTCGAGGCCTCGAGGCGGTCGACGGCGGCCTTGAGGCGGTAGACAGTCGGGCTCACGAGGCGGGCCTGAGGACACCGCTGACCAGCCTCGGGCGCGAATTGCCGACGCGACATGGCCCGACGCGGGGGCTGGCGAGGCGCTGACGACCTTCGCCGCGATCGGCCGTGCGGACCCCCATCGCCTGCCGCGCAAGACGGCCGTGAGCGAGGCGCTGACGGGCAGGGGGCGTGATCGGCGCGCCATGCCCCACGTGCGAGACGGGCCTAGGCGAGGCTTGTAGCCCTGACGGCACGTCGCGGCGACATGCTGTTAAGCCAAAAACCCGAATCAGTTGGACCGGTTTCGACGTTAAGCGGTCCTGTCCGGAAGTCAGAAAAAAGACGGCGCTTACATAGCGGCGATGGTCCGCGACATATCGCGCATTTGATCAGCAAATTCGAAGCGAAGGTGTGCTATCTGACACTCAGAACGCCCCGCATGCGGACCGACTCAAACGCGAGGTAACTATGAGCACAATTAATTGGGCAAGCGCGCAAGACGGCGACTGGTCGACCGGAGCGAATTGGGAACTGGGGTCAGTTCCTGCATCGACCGACAATACGGAAATCGTTGTCCCCGGAGTTTATGCTGTCACGATCAGCAGTGACGTTTCCGCTGCTAACCTCACAATGAATGCGACTGGGGGGACGCTCGCCGAGTCCAGCGCCGGTTCATTGACTCTGTCGGGCGATTTGTCGCTTTATAACGGCGCCGTTTCCCTCAACGGCGCCAATTCTATCGGGGTGGTCCAACTGACCGGCGGTCTGCTTGCCGTAGGCAATGGCGGCGCATTGGACAATAGCCTCGTTCTTTTCGACGAAGGCGAGCTGCTCGGGACGACGACCGAAGCCTTGACCGCAAGCATTACTTTCGACGGAACGCCGACGATCGCCGCCGCCACCGGCGAGACATTGTCTCTAAAGGGTGGCGAGGAGTTAAATGGGTTCGGGGCCTCCACGTTAACCTTCGGCGCGCCCGGGGAGGCCGGGACAGTCCTGTGGGAGCCGACCAATTTCCAACTCTTGAGCGTCGCGCCAGAGTTCTCGACATCCGTGCGGGAGAGCTCGTTTTTGGGAATTTCGACGAAGGCCTTACCGCCTTGTCGTCGGCGTGGAATTCGGTCGATATCGAGGCCGGCGCCACCCTTGACCTCGCAGGCGTCCCGTCATCTTTCAGCACGCTAGCCGGGGGCGGCACATTGACGGGCAGCACGACCTCGCTCGTGACGATCAGCGGAGGCTACTTTTCGGGAAATCTTACCGGCTACCTCAATCTCGATATTACGGGCAATGTTCACCTGGCCGGCGACAGCACGATTGGCAATATCGATATCGGCAATGGCGCCTCCCTCGCAGCCCTAACGAATGACCCGGGAGGTCTAATCGATCTCGATACCAGAAGCGGCATCTCCCTCGTCGCGGCGGCCTCGAACGCGTTTTTTGTCAACGAGGGGACGCTCCTGCAAAACGGCCCCGAGGGGTCGAGCGTGGTGACAGTACCGTTCCTCAACTATGGGATCATGCGGATAGCCTCCGGTTCAGTGACCTTTACCGATGGATTCTCCAATGCAGGGGTCGTCGAGGGTCGCCTCACGACGAGCGGCGGCACTACCACTTGGACGCCTGATCCAGCCGAAAACAACTTCAGCGGCGACGGATTGTCCGGCATCCTTTGGCGAAACACAAACGGCGACGCCCAACTCTGGAATCCAAAGTCTGGCTCGGAGAGTTTCACCACGCAGGACCTGGGCATCGTCAACACCAGCTGGCAGATCGCCGGGACTGGCGCCTTCACCGGGGCGAGTGAAGCCGGCATCTTATGGCGCAACGCCAACGGCGACACGGAGTTGTGGAATCCCAACGGCTCGGGCGGTTTCACTTATGAGAATTTAGGCGCCGTAAACACCAGCTGGCAGATTGCCGGGACCGGCGACTTCAACGGAACCGGTGAAACCGGCATCTTATGGCGCAACGCCAACGGCGACCCGGAGTTGTGGAATCCCAACGGCTCGGGCGGTTTCACTGATGAGAATCTAGACGCCGTCAACACCAGCTGGCAGATTGCCGGGACTGGCGATTTCAGCGGCGACGGCCAATCCGGGATTCTGTGGCGCAGCGCCAATGGCGACGCGGAGTTGTGGAATCCCAACGGCTCCGGCGGATTCACCTATGAGAATTTAGGCCTCGTCAACACCAGCTGGCAGATTGCCGGGACTGGCGATTTCAGCGGTGACGGCCAATCCGGGATTTTGTGGCGCAACGCCAATGGCGACACGGAGTTGTGGAATCCCAACGGCTCCGGCGGCTTCACCTATGAGAAATTAGGCGTCGTCAACACCAGCTGGCAGATTGCCGGGACTGGCGATTTCAGCGGTGACGGCCAATCCGGGATTCTGTGGCACAACACCAACGGCGACACGGAGTTGTGGAATCCCGACGGCTCGGGCGGTTTCACTTATGAGAATCTGGGCGTCGTGGGCACGACCTGGTCTGTGCACAAAATATTCGCTTGAAGACGCGGGCAAACAGGGTCAGCTGATCCCGCCTGAGTCGATTTGACCCAATCCACACGCCGTCGGCGAATGACCGGCCTTTGCGCAAGCTTGCCGTTGCTGTGCGCGCAGGAAATGACCGCAATCCGCCCAAAGCGGTTGCGCCGCCTTACGCGATCGTGTTTTGGACCTTGTGCGCGAGACCGGCGTCGGCGAGGCCGACCGCTCGGACGCGCGACCCCGAACGGTGGCGTCATTCCGTAAGCCGCGCATAGGCCGCGGCGAGCGACAGAATGATCGCCCCATAGAGGATCTGCTTGATCGGCTCGGAGACATCGAGAAGGGTGAGCAGGCCGGTAAGAACCGTCAGGATCAGCGCGCCGATGATGGTCCCCGCGTAACCGCCGCGTCCGCCGAAGATCGAGGTGCCGCCGATCACCACCGCGGCGACCGATGGCAACAGAAAGCCGTCGGCGAGGCTAAGATCGGCCGCGTTGGTCCCGCCCACGAGAACGAGCCCGGTGATCGCCGCCAGCAGCGCGCACAAGACATAACCGGCGAACAGCACTCGCCAAACCCGTACCCCGGCCAGGTGGCATGCCTCGCGATTGTCGCCGACGGCATAGAGGAGCCGTCCGAACCCGGTTCGATGCAGGGCGAACAGGAGCAATCCGCCGATGATGACCCATAGGAACAGGTCGACCGGCACAAGCCCGAGCGTCTTTCCGGCGCCCAGCGTCTGAATGATCGCGGGGACATGCGGCGTGCTCGCCATCATCCGCTGGCCGTAGACAATCATCACGCCGCTGGTCATGAGGCCCGTGCCGAGGGTCATCACCAATGGCTGGACGCCGAGCAGCGCCACACCGACGCCGTTGACGATTCCAACAATGACGCCGAGGAGAAGCGCAAGGCCGACGGCGACGAAATTGCCTGAGGATGCATTGGTCGCGAGAAGGTAGGCCGAGCCAGTCGCCACGCTGGCGACCGAGAGGTCGATGCCGCCGGTCAGCATCACTATTGTCTGGCCGGCGGCCATGATGGCGAGCGGCGCCGCGAACAAGAGCGTGTTCGAAGCCCAGAGCGGCGTGACCGTGCCCGGCCGCACCAGTTCGACACCGAGCACGAAAACCACCAGGAGCAGGATCAGTGCGAAGATCGTGCGGGCGCGCAGGAATTCCAGAACGGGACTCACTTGCGTTCCTGCAGGTACGCTGAGAATCCCGCGACCATTACGACGAGCACGATCAACGTCCCTTGGATGACCTGACCGTAGTTCGGATCGATGCCGAGGAAGACGAGGTCCATCGGAGCCAGCGTCAAGAGCACCGCGGCGATTACCGGGCCGACCATCCCGCCGCGACCTCCGGCGAGACTCACGCCGCCGATGACGACCGCGGCGACACTCGAAAGCGTGTAGTAGGACCCGGCCAATGGCGCGCCGATGCCGGTTGTCATCGTCAGCGCCATCCCGCCAACCGCACAGGCGATTCCGCTAAACACATAGGCGATCGTACGCGCGCCGCGCACGTCGACGCCGCTGCGAAAGGCCGCGACGGGATCGCTCCCTGCTGCGTAGATCAGCAAGCCGATCCGGCTCTGGGCGATCGGCAGCCAGATTGCGGCGACGGCAAGGACCATCATCGCCAGCGCGTTCGGCAGCCACGGGCCGAAATCAGAACCGGCGGCGATGTTCATATAGCCCGCGGGGGCGCCGCCGCCTGGGCTCTCGAGGATCAATAGCGCGACGCCGCCCCAGATGAAGCCGGTGGTGAGCGTCGCAACGACATCGGGGATGCGCGAGATTGCGACGACGAGGCCGTTCGAGAATCCGGCCGCCGCCCCACAGGCCAGCACCAGCAGCGACCACGCAAGCGATTCCTTGAGGGTCGCGTGCTGCATCAGGCTCGCGGAGAGGACGTTCGACACCGCGATCATGGAGCCGATCGAAAGGTCGATGCCGCCGCTGATAACGACAATCGCCTGCGCTGCGGCGGCGAGCGCGAGCGGCAAAGCGCCGAGTGCGAGCGACTGGATTTCGAACGGGCCGAAGTCCGGGTGGATCAAGACCGTCGCGGCCATCGACGCGGCGAGCAGAAGCGGCATGCCGAGGAGCCGGCCGGCCCTCGCCAGCGCCTTCAAAGAAGCGCCGTTGTCGCGAATGCTCGCCTCGGTCATGCGAGCGCCGCGACGCCTTCGGCGCGGCCGAGGCCGTGCGCTGCCCGGAGCAGGCGTGCTTCATCCGCCTCCGCCGCCGGCATTTCGCTAGAGATGCGGCCGGCGAAGAGAACGATCGCCCGATCGCAGGCCAGGCGAATTTCCGGCAGTTCCGACGTGAACAGGAGGACCGACAGACCCTGATGGGCGATTTCGCGCATAAGCGAATAGATTTGCTGCTTGGTTCCGATATCGATGCCGCGCGTCGGATCGAAGCAGAGCAGCGTCTTGAAGCCTGCCGCAATCCAGCGGGCGATGACGACCTTTTGCATATTGCCGCCGCTGAGGCGGCGGACTTCCGCGCCCGCGCGAGTGTCGATTTGCAGCTTCTTCACCGCGGCGTCGACGCGGCGCCTCTCGTCGCCGGTCGCAATCGGGCCCCAGCTCCGCAGCCGGCCAAACGCGGCCAGCGCGACGTTTTCCTGAACCGAGCGCTGCGGCAGCAGCGAAACCAGCCGGTTGGCCGGGACCAGGACAAGGCCGGCGCGAATTGCATCTGCTGGATGCCGCAGTTTGAGCAGCCGTCCCTCGGCACGCACCTCTCCTGCATCTGCCCGGCGGACGCCGGCGATGCAATCGAACAGCTCCTCTTGTCCCTGCCCCTCTAAGGCGGCGACTCCGAGGACCTCGCCGCGCTCGACGCGGAAGGAGACGCCTCGCAGCGCATGACCGCAGCTCAGGTCCCCGACCTCGAGCGCCGGGGTCTCACGCAGGGTTTCTGGACGGGCGCGCGCAACTGGGGCGGTCGCCGCCTTGGCCACGTCCGAGCCCAGCATCAGATTGACGATCGTCTCCTCCGCGCCCCTGGTCGAGGTGACGCCGACGGTGACCCCGTCGCGCAGCACCGTCGCCCGGTCGCACAGCGCGACGACTTCGGCCATGCGGTGCGAAATGAAGATCACGCTTGCGCCCCGACGGCGAAAATCCCGCACCACCGCGAACACGCGCTCGGAGAGATCCGCCGGCAGCGCGGCGGTGATCTCGTCCAGCATCAGGATGCGCGGGTTCGACGCCAAAGCACGGGCAAGATCGATCAGCCTCAACACGGCGAAGTCTAGGTCGCGCGCCATGGTCGACAGATCGACCCGTTCGATGCCGAGTTCATGCATCGCCGCCCGGACGGCGCCGAGCGGAACGCGCGCGAGCCGCATATTCTGCGCCACCGTCAGGTCAGGAACGATCGCCGGGTCCTGGTAGACGGAGACGATGCCGGCCTTGCGCGCCTCGGCCGGCGACCGAAAAACCGCGGGCTTCCCGGCGAGAGCCACTTCGCCCTCGTCCGCCCGGAAGACGCCGGTGATGATCTTGACAAGCGTGCTCTTGCCGGCGCCGTTCGCGCCCATGAGCGCGTGGACCTCGCCCGGCCGCACCTCCAAATCCGCCGAGCGCAGCGCTCTTACCGCTCCAAATCTCTTGGCCACGCCCCTCAGGCGAAGAAGCATTGAAGCGTCATTCATCCTCTCGGCCCAAAAAAGGCCGGCGGGGTCGCCGCCGGCGTTAGGTCCTATTGGGTCAGGTCGAACCCAGTTCAGGGGCCTTTGCAGTCGATGAGCTGATCCATCGTGAAGTGCGTGTAAGGCGGAATGTCGATCTTGTCGCTGTAGTAGGGATCAAGCTTGGGATTGTAAGCCGCCTTCAATGAATCTGCGCCGGTATTGTTGTCCCAGACCGTCGGCGTGATCTTCACCAGGTGGGGGACATCCTTCTTGTCGAGAACGGCGAGGGCAAGGCCGAGACCAGCCGCGCCGACCGCTGGCGGGTTGCTGACCGCCGCACCGTTGAGGCCCTGAGCCTTCATCTCCAGAAGCTGGCCAATGAAGCCGTTATTGTCGGCGCCGACCACAGGCACGAAAGGCTTGCCGGCGGTTTTGTAGGCGTCCACCACCGCCGCATCGATGCCCGACGTCCAGACGCCGTCGATTTCCTTGCCCGAGGCCAGCAGATCCTTGATCTCCTCTGCAGTCTTGTTTTGCGCCCAGCCGCTAAACACACTGCTGGTGACTTTGATATTGGGATAGGCTTTCAAGGCCTCGGTGAAACCCTGATGCCGGTCGGTGTCAGCCGGCACGCCGTCGATGCCCCGCATTTCGACGACCGAGCCTTTGCCCCCGAGTTTGTCGAACAGCCATTTCGCGCCGAGCTTGGCGTACTCGACCTGGTCATTGGATAGGACGTAAGCTTCCGGCGCGGTAACGGCTTGATCGACAGCGACCACCACGATGCCCTTGTCGGCCGCCTGCTTGATGACCGGGTTCAACGCCTCGCGGTCGGACGGGTTGATGATGATGATGTTTGCGCCGGCGGAAATCAGATTGCGGATGTCCGCGATCTGCTCGGATGGTCCGCCATTGCGGTTGGCCACGATCACTTTTGAGACCTTGCCAGAAGCTTGGGCCTCCGCCTTGATCGAGCAGATCATCTCTTCGCGCCAGCCGTTGCCGGTCAGGGTGTTTGAGACGCCGACGACATATTTATCCGCCGCCTGCGCGCCGTCCGCCGTCGCCAGCGCTAGCGCGGCGAACGACGCGCTAGCGAGAATTCGACTAAGTTTCATTGCTTCCTCCCTATCAACATGCCCGGTCCCGGGTCGGGCCGGCGCATTCTCCATATCCTCAACCGAGGCGAGCGGACGTCCAGATTCCATTGTTCCGGCTGGACTTCACCGCTGCCTCAATAAACGCTACGCCCCGCGCCCCGTCCAGAACGTTCGGGGTCAATTTCGCGCTCGGGGCGGGCGCGCGGCCGGCGCGCCGTGCCGAAATCAGTTCCGGCGGTCCCGTGCACCGTGGTTTCAGCCTCGAATGCCGAGCAGCTTCAAGTTCACGCCGCGATCGGCGCCGGTGGCGGCGAAATCGTCGAAGACGCGATCGGTCACTTCGATGATGTGATCGGCGATGAACTCTGCTCCCTTGCGCGCCGCTACCTCGGGGTGCTGCAGGCAGTCCTCCCATTCGTAGACGGCCCAACCGGCGAAGTCGTAGCCCGAGAGCTTGGAGAAGATCGCCTTGAAATTGACCTGACCATCGCCGAGCGACCGGTCACGCCCCGCGCGCTCGAGCCACCCTTTGTAGCCGCCATAAACGCCCTGCTTCGCAGTCGGGTTGAACTCGGCGTCCTTCACGTGGAACATCTTGATGCGATCGTGATAAACATCGATGAAACCGATGTAATCCATGCATTGCTTGATAAAGTGGCTGGCGTCGTAGTTGATGTTGCAGCGCTTGTGACCGCCAACCGCGTCGAGGAACATATCGAAGGTTTCGCCGTCGAACACATCCTCGCTGGGGTGGATTTCGAAACATAGGTCGACGCCGTTCTCGTCGAAGACGTCGAGGATCGGCTTCCACCGGCGACCTTGCTCGGCGAAGCATTCCTCGATCAAGCCGGCCGGCCGCTGCGGATAGGGATAGAAGTAGGGCCAGGCGAGCGATCCGGTGAAGCTCACGTGCTCGGTGAGGCCGAAGCGCCGCGAAACGCGGGCCGCCTTGCGCACCTGATCGGCCGCCCAGAGGCGCCGCTTCTCCGGATCGCCCCGCACTGCGGGCGGGCATTGCCCGTCGAACAGCGCGTCATAGGCCGGGTGGACCGCGACCATCTGGCCCTGAAAGTGAGTCGAAAGCTCGCTAACCTCAATGCCGATGTCGGCCAGTGTCCCCTTGATCTCGTCGCAGTACGTTTCGCTGTCGTACGCGCGGTCGAGATCGAACAGGCGTTGGTCCCAAGTCGGAATCTGGATCGCCTTATACCCGTAGTCCTTGGCCCAACGCGCCATGTTGGGGAGGGTATTGTGCGGCGCCTTATCTGTGGCGAACTGCGCAAGAAACAAGCCCGGGCCCTTGATGGTCCGCATCGCGCTCCCTCCCTCGATGGCGCTGCCTCCGCCGCTGGCCGCAGCGGGGAAATATTCTGCCAAGGCGGCGATACTGGCAAAAAACTTCCGTTTGTCAATTCGTGGACGCCGATTAGGACGCGAATTGTCGCCATGAATCTTCCAGAGTTTGACAATCAGAAATTCTGATCCAAGATTGCTCGCCAACAACGACAACGTCACACGGGAGGCGGCGCGTGAAAGGGCGCGTGGTCGTGGTCACCGGTTCGACCCAGGGCATTGGCTTGGCCATCGCCCTGGCCGCCGCGCGAGCCGGCGCCGACGCCGTCGTCGCGACGGGAAGAGACGCATACAAGGGCGCGGCCGCCTCGGCGGAGATCGACAGAAACGGCGCAGCTGGCCTATTCGTCGCAGCGGATCTCGATAACGCGAGCGCGCCGGGTCTGATTTTCGAGGCGGCGCTCGACCGGTTCGGCCGCGTCGACGCCTTGGTCAATTCCGCCGGACTGACCGACCGGGGATCGCTCGCGGACGCGGACTTGAGGCTCTGGGAACGGCTTTACGCGGTCAACGCGCGGGCGCCGTTCTTTCTGATGCAACGGCTCGTCAACCATCTTCGCGGACGCGGCGCGCCGGGATCGATCGTCAACATTCTTTCCGTTCATGCTCATGGAGGCGCCCCCGAGCTCTCGATCTATGCCTCGACCAAGGCTGCGCTAGCGGGGCTGACCAAGAACGCGGCGCACGCCCATCGCTTCGATCGGATCAGGGTCAACGGCATCAACGTCGGCTGGGTCGACACCCCGGCGGAGCGGCACATGCAGGCGGTGACGCTCGGCAAGGGGGAGCGATGGCTCGCCGACGCCGCGGCAGCGATGCCGTTTCGGCGCCTGCTGACCGCCGACGACGTCGCGCGGCTCGCGCTCTTCCTCCTGTCGGACGCTTCGGAGCCGATGACCGGCGCCCTGATCGACCAGGCCCAGTTCGTCTTCGGCGCGTTGGACTGAGGCGGCAGCGGCCATGCGACGCCTCTCTCGCCGCCAATTGCCGGACCTCGATACATCCGCGCGCCGGCCGGGTTACGACCGCGACAGCCTCGAGATTGGCATGGCGCATATCGGGGTCGGCGCGTTCCATCGCTGTCACCAGGCTGAATTCATCGATGATATGCTCGAAGCTCGCTTCGGGCGCTGGGGGGTGCTGGGCGTCAACCTAAGGGCGCCGCGGCTGGCCGATCTCCTCGGCCCGCAGGATTGCCTCTATTCGCGCACGCTGCGTGAGGACGCGCGCGGCGAGACCCGCATCGTCGGCGCGCTGCGCCAAGTGATCGACATTGAGGACGAGGCGAGCGCGGAGGCCGCCGTCGCGGCGCTTGCCCGACCGGCAATCTCCGTCATGACGACGACGGTGACGGAAAAAGGCTATTGCCTGACGCCGGCGACCGGCGCGCTCGATTTCGAAGATCAGGCGCTGCGCGCCGATCTCGAGGAGGCATTCCCGCCGCAAACCCTGCTTGGACTGCTCGCGCTCGCGTTCGAGCGGCGGCGGCAGACTGGCGAAGCGCCACTGACGGTGGTCAGTTGCGACAACATCCCGTCCAACGGCGCGCGGCTCTGCGCCGCGATGTTGGAATTCGCCGCTCTGCGGTCGGCGCCGCTCACACGTTGGATCGAGGATCACGTCACGTTTCCGTGCTCGATGGTCGATCGGATCGTGCCAGCGACGACACCGAAGGACGTCGAGGAGGCGTCCCGCGCCATCGGCGCTTGCGATCCCGCCGCGGTCGTCGGCGAGCCGTTCCGGCAATGGGTCATCGAGGATGCTTTCGCTGGCGAGCGGCCGCCGCTCGACCTGGCAGGGGTGCGGTTCGTCCCGGACTCGAAGCCATACGAGCTCATGAAGATGCGCGTTCTCAACGCCGCGCAATCGACGCTCGCGCATCAAGGCGCGCTCGTTGGCCACGAATTCACCTATCAGGCCGCAGCCGATCCAGCGCTTTCCGCCCTCACTCGCCGGATGCTGGAGCTCGAGACGTCCTCGACGCTGCCGAAGGTCGTGGGGATGGAGGCCGCAGGTTACATCGACCAGTCGATGGCCCGCATCCGCAACGCCGCCATTCGTCACCGGTGCCATCAGATCGGCGCTGACGGATCGCAGAAAATCGTCCAACGCCTCATCGATCCGTTGCGCGAGCGTCTCGCCGATGGCCGCTCGGCTGGCCTGCTGACCCTCTCGATTGCAAGCTGGATCGCCTATTGCTTGAGCGGCGCGCGGCGTTTCGGCGCGCGGTGGGCGCCCGATGATCCCTACGCCGAGATCGTGATCGCGATCGGTGAAAAGACCTCAGACTGGGGCGCGTTGGCCGGATTGGCTCTCGCCATCGCTCCGATCTTCGGCGGCGACATGACGCGGCCCCAACTGGTCGAACCGGTCGCGCGGCATTTGCGCGGCCTGCTTGGCGGCGACGCGCGTAGCTACCTTGTCGGGCGGCTCAGCGATGAATAGCCGAAGGACCGTCGAAAGGACGAGCGCGGGAGCCCCCGACGCCGACGTGGGCGCGGCGCTCGGCTACTCGCGGCCCGGCAGTTATGAGGAGCTTCGCGCGGTCCTTTCCTCCGGCGCCGCCCGGCTCCCCAAGAAACTTCGACAAGTTGCGATCCACCTCTGGCAGCATCCGACCGCGGTGGCGCTGGGCACCGTGACCAGCGTGGCCGGCGAGGCCGGCGTCCAACCCTCGACGCTGGTGCGGTTCGCTCAAGCCTTCGGCTATTCCGGGTTCTCCGACCTGCAGGAGGTGTTCAAGGCGTATCTCGCCGATGGCGGACGCGGGGCTCGCGACCACGCGCATTCCCTTCGGGAGGACGGTTCGAGCTGGGAGGCGGCGCGGCTGGTCGATGGGTTCGTCGGTTCGTCCGCGACGTCGCTTGCCCACGTGCGGGAGCGGCTCGACCTCAGCCAATTCGAGATCATGAGCCACACCTTGGCTGCCGCGGACCTGATCTACATCATCGGCTCCAAGCGCGCCTTCTCGCTCGTGAGCTACGTGTCGCTCGCTTTCGCCAACCTTGGGGTACGGAATCTCGCGCTCGACAATGTCGGTTCGACCTCGTTCGAGCTCCTGCGCTGCGCGTCAGCCGCCGACGCGGTGCTCGCCGTCAGCTTTACCCCCTACAATTCGATCACGCCGGAATTGGCAGCTTCGGCGGCGCAGCGCGGGGTTCCCGTCGTATCGCTGACCGACAGCGCGTTCAGCCCGCTGGTTCCTGTTTCGAGGGCCTATGTCGAGGTGATCGAAGAGGGCTTCTCTGGGTTTAAGTCGCTTTCGGCGACGCTGGCGGTAGCAATGGCGCTGGTGTTGCGGGTCGAACAGCAGCGGAGCGAGGCGGCGTCGCGCGTGCGGGATCCGGCGGCCGGCGGCGCGCCCGTCCCCGCTCGGCCAAGGCTTGAGGCGGGAGACGATTGACAGGCGCGCAGCTCGCGACATTCGGGAGTATCTGAGATGCGGAAATGGCGGATCGTCGGCGTCAACTTCGAACACATGCATATGGGCGACCTCTTGCGCGAGGTTTACGAACATCCCAACGCCGAGATCGTGGGAGTATGCGACGAAAACGAAGCGAGGATGGTGGACGCAGTCGCGAACTTCTCCATCGCCCGTGAGCGCATCTATGGCGACGTGGCCAAATGCGTGCGCGAGGCGCGTCCGGATCTGGCCATCCTCTGTCCAGCGACCGCCCGGCACGCTGACGCCGTCGAGACGGTCGCCGCGCTCGGCGTCGACATCCTCATCGAAAAGCCGTTCGCGGCCTCGCTCGCTGACGCCGACCGAATACTGGCCGCCGTCAAGGCGTCGGGCGTTAGGCTCGCGGTCAACTGGCCGCTGCGCTGGTATCCGCCCCATGTCACGACCAGGCGGATGATCGGTGAAGGGGTCATCGGCGACGTAATCGAGGTTCATTTTTATGACGGCAACCGCGGTCCGCTCTATCACCGCGCGGACAAGGTCGTGGTGTCGGACGATGAGGTGAAGCGCGAGAAGCCGACCTCATGGTGGTACCGCAAGGCGGCCGGCGGCGGAAGCCTCCTCGACTATCTCGGCTACGGCGCGACCCTTGGGACGTGGTTCATGAACGGCGAGGCGCCGGTCGAAGTGACCGCGGTCGTCGATCAGCCGAAGGGTATCGAGGTGGACGAGCATTCGATCACCGTTTGCCGCTACGCTCGCGGCCTGTCGAAATTCGAGACGCGCTGGGGCGCGTTCACCGATCCCTGGATCACCCAGCCGCAGCCCAAGTGCGGCTTTGTCGTCGTCGGTTCGGACGGGACGATCTCCAGCTATGATTTTGAGCCGCATGTGGGCGTCCAGACCCGCGCCGAGCCCATCATGCGAGCCGTGCCGGTCGACGAATTGAAAGCGCCGTTCCGCAAGCCGGTCGAATACGTCCTCCATTGCAAGGAGCGCGGCCTGCCGTTCGACGGACCTCTGGACCCCGCGCTCTGCCGCACCGCTCAGCGCATTATCGACACTGCGGCGCTCTCGGCCCGCGAGCGCCGCACGCTTGCGCTGCTGCCATGACCGCGACCGAGACCGGCAAGGGCGGAGAGCCGTCCGCGGACGACTACGCGCTAGTCGCGAGAGCCGAGGCTGAAGTGGAAGCGTCGGACCTGCCTTATCGTCCGCCGATGCCGCGCGACCGAAGCGTGGCGATCGCGCTCGTCGGCGCGGGCGGCATCAGCGGCGCGCATCTCGACGCCTACGCGCGTTATGGCTTGAACGTCGTGGCGATCTGCTCGCGCGATCTCGACCGCGCTCGGGCGCGGAGGGACGCGCATTTCCCGGCCGCGCGGATCACCGGCGATTTCAATTCCGTGCTCGGCGACCCTAAGATCAGCGTTCTCGACCTCGCCACTCATGCGGATGCGCGGCTCGACCTGATGAGGCGGGCGTTGAAGGCAGGAAAGCACGTCCTGTCGCAGAAACCGTTCGTCGACAACCTCGACGACGGGCGCGAACTGGTCGAGCTGGCAGACCGGGTCAACGTCAAGCTTGCGGTCAATCAGAACGGCCGATGGGCGCCGCATATGGCCTATATCCGGGAAGCTGTCCGCGCTGGCCTCGTCGGCGAAGTCACCGGCGTTCATGTCGAGATCCGCTGGAACCACGGCTGGATCGCCGGGACACCATTCGAAGCCGTCGACGATCTCATTCTCTGGGACTTCGGCATCCACTGGTTCGACTTTCTCGCGAGCGTCATCGGCGATCGCGCGCGTTTCGTTCATGCAACGACGGCGCGAGCCGCCGGGCAGAGCGCGCGGCCGCCGCTCCTGGCTCAGGCGCTCATCGCCTTTGACGGCGGGCAGGCATCGCTTGTTTTCGATGGCGCGACCAGATACGGCGCGCGGGATTCGACCGCGGTCATTGGCGCGAAAGGCGTCGTTTTTAGCCAGGGGCCAGATCTCGGACATCAGACCGTGGAGCTTCACACCGAGGCCGGAGTGGCGAGGCCAAAACTCAGCGGCGCCTGGTTCAACGACGGCTTTGCCGGCGCGATGGGCGAACTCCTCAGGGCGATCGAGGACGATCGCGAACCGTTGAACTCCGCGCGAGGCAATCTTGCCTCGCTTAAGCTCTGCCAAGCGGCTCTGCGCTCGGTCAGGGCCGGCGCTCCGGCTGCGGTCTGAACCTGAGACGAGCCGTCAAAGCTACCCTGGCGCCGCCCTCGTCTATGTTAAGGTCGCGAGGGGAGGAGACGCGATGGCCAAGGAACGCGCCCAGACGCCGGAAGCGGCGCAGCGGTCGCTTCGGCTCGATCCCGAGCGCGCCAAGCGGGTCGACCGGCCGCCGTATGCGATCGTCGACATTGGCTCGAACTCGGTCCGGCTCCTGGTCTATGACCAGCTCGGGCGGGCGCCGATGCCTCGCTTCAACGAAAAATCGCTCCTCCGCCTCGCTGAGGGACTGGCCGAGACCGGCGCCATCGCGCCCGACGGCTTTCGCCGCGCCGTCCAGGCCGTGGGGCGGTTTCGCGCCATCGCCGACGCAATGGGCGTCAGCCGAATTCGACGCCGTCGCGACCGAGGCCATGCGACGCGCCGCCAACGGGCCGAAACTCGCCGCGGCGATCGAGGCCGAATGCGGCCTCAAGGTTCGAATCCTCAGCGGGGCCGAAGAAGCGCGTTTCTCCGCCCTGGGGGTGATCTCAGGGTTCTTCCGGCCGGTCGGGGCGGTCGGCGACATGGGGGGCGGCAGCCTCGAAGTCGCGGAAGCGATCGACGACCATGTCGGAGATCGCTGGGTCAGTTTGCCGCTCGGCGCCCTGCCGGTCGAGGCGATGATGTCAGCCGGACTTTCGGCGGCGAAGCGCCAGATCGACGAGATTCTGCGACGGAGCCTGCCGCGCGAGCTGGCGAGGCCGGTCTTCTATCCAGTGGGCGGCGGCTGGCGCACGCTGGCGAAGGCGCACATGGAGGCGGTCGGCGCGCCGGTCAAAGTCGTGCACGGCTATACGATCGGCGCCGTCGAGGCGCGCGAATTCGCGCGATCGGTCTCGCGGCTTTCGGCGGCAAAACTGGCTGCGACGCCGGGGGTGACGGAACGGAGGGCGCGGACGTTGCCCTCTGCGGCGCTGGCGCTGGACCGCCTGTTGAAACATTTGGCTCCCGAGCGGGTCGTCTTTTCCGCGCTTGGCCTGCGCGAGGGATTTCTCTATTCCCGGCTCAACCCGGAGGAGCAATATTTCGATCCGCTGGTCGAGGGCGCGCAGCTTATCGGTCTGCCGCTCGCGCGGGTGCCCGATTTCGCGAGCGAACTCGTGTCATGGACAGCGAACCTTGCGACCGGCGAGACGGCGTCGGAGACGCGGCTCCGCGTCGCCATTTGCGCGCTTTCCGACATTGCGTGGCGGGACGCGCCCGACCTCCGGGCCGAAGAGAGTTTCCGCCGCCTGCTGCAGTTTCCGTTCATTGGCGTCACTCATCCCGAGAGAGTGCTCATCGCCGCCGCCATCCATGCCCGCTACGCCGGCAGGCCTGATGCGCCTTGGCTAAGCCCGGCGATCCGCCTGCTCGCGCCGGCCGAGCGCCGCCGAGCGCAAATTCTAGGCCGCGCCATTCTGCTCGCCTACCGCTTTTCCGGCGGCGTGCCGGCCGTGCTGGAAGGCGCGCGACTTCGGGTCGAGCCGAACCGCGTCCGACTCGAGGTCGCCGCCGCCGCGCGCGCTCCCGACAGCGAAGTGGTGAGCGAGCGGTTGAAATTGCTCGCCAGCGCGATCGGCGTCCGGCGCAGCGAAGTCGTCGACATCCACGCAACGACAAAGTCGCAGGTGAAACGGCCGGTCCTCAATCCGCCGACGCGGATTGCGGAAGCGAGCGCGCCTGAAGGGGTTGGACGCGCGTCAACCGCACGGCCGCCATCACGTCCGAATTGGCCCGCGCGTCCGCCGCATAATCCTGGAGGCGCAAGAGCGAGAGACGCCCCCCGCCGCGAGCCTCGCTCGGACTCCAATCGTCGAACATGAGGAACTTGAGATCGGCCACGCCCGCAGCTTCTTTCACCCACAAGGCCGAGGCGATCTCGACGGCGTCGCCGAACGACATCGTTCGCGGCTTTTCATCCGCTTCACGGACGTCCGCAGGCCTTTGCCATTTTGCATCGCGGAGCCGCGCCACCCGCAGCATCGTATTCGGGTCGGGCGTGACCAGCGTCGCGAGCGAGCGGAGGTAGCGCGTCAAATCACCGAGGGTGTGGAAGCGTCCGGGAACGAACATCGACGGCCTGAGCTGCGCAAACAGGATGCTGCTGACCCACACGCGACGTTTCGTCACCGCGGCTCGAGTCAAGATCGTCTCGATATAGTGTTCCGCTTCGCCCGAACTCCCGCTCGCGTGGCGCAGAAAGACGTTGGTGTGGAGGAAATGATTATCGCGGTCGGGTTGGCCCGAGCGCGCCTCCGTTTGGGCAAAAGGAAGCTGATACATCTCGCGTTCACATCTCACTTGCAGCGCAGGCGGGCGAATGGGAGTTCGACAGAATGTTGCTGGCGGCGATCGTGCGCCGAATTTCTGTCTTTTCTTTTCAGTTTCGGATCGAGCGGCCATTTATTGAGATGACGATGAATTGAAGATGAATTGAAATTGACGTTGCGTGAGATAGACAGGGATTGGACGGGCGCCAGCGGATCGTCGTCGCGGGGCGCCGTCGTCGGGCAGTCCGCTTCTGTTCCTCGCGCATCGCGCTTGCCATGCCCTTGAGCGCGTCGGAGAATGCAACAGAGGCGGAGAAGGGGGCGCGGACCCGTGACCATGGGCTCGACCCGGCAAACTCTGCCGACCGTGACAGGATTTGCGGTCAAATGCGCGATTGCGGCTCTGCGCCAACGAAGCGCGGACCCTGGGCCGCTCCTGGATCGCGCCGGTCTCTCCGAAGACGATCTCCACCATCCGCAACGTCGCTTGTCCGCGACGGCTCAGGGCGAGTTTCTGGAATACGCCGCCCTGGCGCTCAATGATCCCGCTTTTGGGCTCCATCTCGCCGAGCAATCGAACCCGCGCGAGGTCGGGCTGTTGTTCTACGCCATATCCGCGGCTGAAAACGTCGGCGAGGCGCTGACGCTGCTCATGCACTATTGCCGAATTGTCAACGAGAGCGTGCGCCTGAAGCTGACGCGCGAGCCCGAAGGAATGCTGGTCGAAGCAAGCTTTTCCGGGATTTCGCGGCATCGGATCAGGCAGAACGCCGAATTTGCATTTGCGATTGTGGTCAAGGCGATCCGCGAGATGACCGGCCTAAGCATCTCTCCGACCCGGGTCGCTTTCGCGCATGGACGCGCAACGGACGTAGGAGAGTTCGACCGATTTTTCGGCTGTCCGGTCGAGTTCGCGGCGCCGTCCGACCAGATCGGATTTTCGAATGAAACCCTCGCGCTTCCGCTCATCACCGAAGATCCGCATCTCCTTGAGACGCTGCGGCCCTTCTGCGAGGAGGCGGCTCGAGCGCGCAAGACCGCCCAGGGCACCATGCGGGCCGCTGTCGAGAACGAGATCCAGCGATTGCTGCCCCACCGCCGCGCTCGAGCGGAAATCGTCGCCAAGGCGCTCGCGGTGAGCTCCAGAACGCTTGCGCGCCGGCTCGCCCAGGAAGGCACGAATTTCGCCTCCGTTGTCGACGGTCTGCGGCGCAGCCTCGCTGCCCAATATCTCCATGAATTCGGGCTTCACTCTGGCGCAGATCGGCTGGCTCTTGGGCTATGAAGGCCCGACCTCGTTCCATCATGCGTTCAAACGCTGGACCGGTCGTTCGCCGTCGCTCGCCCGGAGCGAAACTCGCCGGCTCGCGTTGGGGTAGAGACGGCGCCTTCGCCGGGCGAGAGCGCCCCAATGGCGTAAAAAGGCAGACAATTGGCGGCGCCGAGCAGGACGCGCGCCTCCTCGCGGTCTATCGACGCCGGCCAGCCGCGCCTGCCCGAAAGTAAGCGTTGGGGGGCGGCGCGATAATCCCGCCGCACAGCAATGCTGGCACGGCCTAAGCCCCGCTCAGAGCATACCCCCCTCTGGCGGGGCTTTTCTTTGGCAAGGCCAGTCGGCGGCTCGCGGCTCCTCCTATCCCGAATGGGTCTGGAGCTCCTTGCGCGCCGCGCGATTTCCAGCCGCCCGCGCGTCAGCCTCGCACATATATGCGCCCCTCTTGGTATGCCCATAATAGTGGGTACCGGCGTAGTGATAGACGCGCGACGGCGTGTTGACCCATACGACGGTGTCCGATGGGCAGCGGGCGCGAGCCTCCAACTCGGTTGTGTATTCGCCCGCCCTGGGCGCCGATGGGGCGCCGACGCTCGACGCCGGCGCGGAAGCGGGCGTCGACGGCTGCCACCACGGGAACAGCGAGCCTGACTGAGAGGCCGGGGCCGGGGCCGGAGCCGGAGCGAATGTCCCGGAGGATGGCTGAGCGGCGTTGCTCTCGCGCGTACGGCATTGCGCGAGAAACTGCGGCCACGCCTCGCCGCCGGTCGTTCCGGCCGCCTGGGCCTGCTTCCATTGGCTTGCGCACGCAGCCATCACGCTCTCGGCCTTCGCCGCGGTCGAACTGGCGTAAGCAAGCCCAAAGACCATCGCCGCCGCGGTCAGCAAGGGAACGAGTGAGTGGCGCATAGACATCCCCAAAATCCGAAGCCCGGGAAGGGCTGCGCTTTTAGCCTATCGCGATCAGGGCCGTTCCGCCAAATCGCATCGTTTCGCCGATGGGACAAACGCGCGGCGGACCGCGCGCGGCCTCAAATCCGACGCCTCGCTTCTCACGAACCAACTGTCTGCATGACCCGAACGCCGAGAGCGGACACAGGCGCCCATTCAGGGGTCCCGCTGGGCGCGGCGCGCAGATATTGCCTCGGCCATGGCGCAGCCTGCCTGAGTTCCTGCGCGGCGTGCAGCGGCCAATAGGGGTCGCGCAACATCTGGCGCGCCAGCAGGACGAGATCAGCCTGATCGTTGCGGATGATCTGGTCTGCCTGGGCCGGCGCGGTGATCATGCCGACGGTCGCGGTGGCGATATTCGCCTCGCGACGAATTCGCTCGGCGAACGGCGTTTGATAGCCCGGTCCGATCGGGATCTCCGCCCTTTCAACATTGCCGCCTGACGAGCAATCGATCACATCGACGCCGAGAGCGAGCAACTGGCGTGCGAGCGCGACCGTCTGGTCGATGTCCCATCCGCCTTCCACCCAGTCGGTCGCCGAGACTCGCACAAACAGCGGGCAGCGCTCTGGCAAGGCGCGACGCACCGCGGCGACGCATTCGCGAACAAATCGCGTCCGATTGTCGAACGAACCGCCATAGGCGTCGGTGCGGCGATTGCTGAGCGGCGAGAGGAACTCGTGAATCAAATAGCCGTGCGCGCCATGAATCTCGATGACCCGGAAACCAGCGGCGAACGCGCGCTCAGCCGCCACCGCAAAGGCGGTCTGCACGGATCGAATCTGGTCGACGGTCATTTCATCGGGCATGGGGTAGCTATCGTTGAACGCAACGGCGCTCGGCGCGAGCGGGCGCCATCCGCCCGACGATTCCGGGACGGCGCCGTCTCCCGCCCCTGGCCGGTAGGTGCTCGCCTTTCGTCCGGCGTGCGCGAGTTGAACGCCGGCGCGTGCGCCCTGAGAATCGATAAAGCGCGCGATGCGCTCGAGCGGCTCGAAGTGCTTTTCGCTCCAGACGCCGAGGTCTTGCGGCGAGATTCGCCCCTCCGGGGTGACCGCGGCGGCCTCGGTGAACACCAGCGCCGCGCCGCCAGCCGCGCGCGCGCCGAGATGAACGAAATGCCAGTCGTTGGCATAGCCGTCGACCGACGAGTATTGGCACATCGGCGAGACGCCGATGCGGTTGACGAAATCGACGTCGCGCATGCGAAGTTTGCTGAACAGGTGCGGCATGGGTCAAGGTCTCGATTGCAATGAAAGGGGTGAAGCGTCCGCGAGCTGGACGGCCTAGCCGAGCTCCCTGCTTCTGCGGAAATTCCTCCCCTTGACGACCTTATCCCGAGACGCTTCACGGTCAAGACAGCGTTGAGCGTCCGGGTAGATCGTCGAAGCCGTTCCGGGCAGCGTCTATTGATAGCCGAGCAGGCCAGGAAGCCAAAGCGTCAGTCCGGGCACGAACGCAATAACCAGCAGGCACAGGAACAGCAAGCCGAGATAGCCCAACATTGGCCTAACCGTCGATTCGATCGGAACGCCGCCGATCAGGCAGGCGCCATAGAGCCCAAGTCCGAGCGGCGGGGCGAAGAGCCCGATTCCCATCGCGATCACCAGCACCACGCCGAAGTGCAGTCCGTTGATTCCGATCTGGCCCGCGACCGGAACCAGCAGCGGAGCGAAAATGATCAGCGCCGCCGCGCCTTCCAGAATCGACCCCATGACGATCAGGATGAGGATCGAGAGAATGAGAAACGGCCAAGCCCCGGCGTTCACAGACAGCGCGATCATCGCCTGCGCCAAAGCATGGGGGAACTGCTGCAATGTCAGCACGAAGGCAAGCGCTTGCGCCGCGGCGACGATGAACAGCACCAACCCCGAGCGCGTCGCGGCGCTGACGAAGCTGCGCGCGGCGGCGCGCGGTCCGAGTTCGCGGAACGTCAGGCCGCCCACGACGAGCGCGTAGATCGCGGCGAAGGCTGAGATCTCGGTTGCTGTCGCGACCCCGAACCTGAACCCGGCAAAAATGATGACGACAAGCCCGAGCGTGACCAGCCCGCCTCGCCAAAGCTGCCCAAGCGACGCCGTCGCCAGCCCGATCTCCGGCGACAGCCGCCCGTCGCCGCCAAGCAGGATGACGACGCCGATCAGCGCGAGCGCCATCAGGCCCGCTGGCAACAGTCCGGCCATGAATAGCCCGCCGATCGACAGATTGGCGACGAAGCCAAGGATGATCAGGTTGATGCACGGCGGAATGGTCTCGGCCATGACCGCGGAAGCCGCCAGCAAAGCCACCGCCCCGCCAGGGTTCTGCCGCGACCGCCGCGCCGCTGGAATCAGCACCGAGCCAACCGCCGCGACATCGGCCATCTTCGAACCGGAAATGCCGGAGAAGATGACCATCGACAGCACCATGACCACGTTGAGGCCGCCGCGAACCCGTCCGACGAGGCGCTCAAGCAGCGCGATGAGGCGAACGGACATTCCGTTCGCCTCCATCAGGTAGCCGACAAGGATGAAGAACGGGATCGCGAGCAGGACAAAGTTGTCGATCCCTCGCGCCATCTGCTGGGCGAAGATGAGGCCGGGCAGCGCGCCATCGATCCAGATGTAGATCAGCGCGGTGAAGGCCAGCGCAAAACCGATCGGCGCCCCGCCGACCAGGCAGCCGACGAAGCCCGCCAGCATCGGCAACGCCGAGCGCGCAGCGCCCGTCCCAATGAATCGCCAGCCGTACGCAGCGCCTGCCAGCGCCAGCCCGAAAGCGACGGCGAAAGCGACATCGGACGGCCGGCGGCGGCAGAGTTGCGCCAATGCGAAGATCGTCATGCACAGGGCGCCGGCTCCCATCGGATAGAAGGTCAATTCCAGCGGGAGGCCCGAGCCGGTGGTCTGCCCGGTGGTGAAACGCCCAAGCGCGGTCGCGTTCCATGCGACCGACGCAGCGGTCACGAGCACGACCAGCGCCGCGACGGCGCCGACGCGCCGGCGAGCTGGCGGCCGAAGTCTCTGCACGAAGAACGCGACGCCCGCGTTCTCGCCGCGTGCGAGCGCGCCCGCCGCGCCGAAAAAGCTCAGCGCCACCATCAGACCGCGGGCCACATCGTCGGCCCACTCGATCGGCGCCGCCAGCACATAGCGATAGAAAACCGAAAGCGAAACCACGATCAGGTCAGCCGCCAAAAGCAGCGCAGCGACCGCATCGACAAGCGAAAGCAGGAGGGCGAGCCCAGTTCGGGCCGCGGATCGCAGGCGAGGCAGGAGGGTGGCCGCGGGACCGGTCGTCGGCGCTACGCGGCTCACCCTGTCACGCCTTGGTGTTGCGGACGATATCGATGATCGGCTTCGCCTCCGGATGCGTTTTGATGAAAGTGTCGGTCTGCGGCGCCACCAGCCTGCGGAACGGTTCGCGATCGCAGGCGATGATCTCGACGCCTTTCTGTTTCAGGGTCTCCAGCGCCTGCTTTTCCGCCTCGAGCGCGTGCGCTCGCGTGTCGGCAGCCGCTTGCGCCGCCGCGGTCAGGAACTGGTCGCGCAGCGTCGCCTCCATTTTGGCAAGCGTCAAGCCGCTGCAGAACACGCCGAGCGCGGAAAAATTGTGCTGGGTCAACGAATAGAATTTGGCCGTCTCATAGAATTTGCTGGCGATAATGGTTGGCGGGTCATGTTCCAGCCCGTCGAGAACGCCGGCCTGGAGGGCGGTGTAGATTTCGCCAAAGGCCAGCGGCGTGGCCGCCGCGCCCATCAACCGCAAACATTCAGTGATGATCTTGTTGGGCAAGGTGCGGATCCGCTTGCCGGCGAGGTCGGCGGGCGCGTTGACCGGCGACTTGCACAAAACGCTGCGCGAGCCAAAATTATAGGCCCAGCCGATAATCTGCACGTTGGCGCCAGCCTTGAGCGCCTGCTCGAGAGGTTTGGCCGCGCCGCCGTCTTCGAGCGCCCTTGTCTGCTGCGGGAAGCTCTCGAACAGATAACCGAGGTCGAGGAGCCCAATCAGCGGCACGACATTCGCCCAGATCGAGGTGCCGGTGACCATCAGGTCGACGACGCCGAGAGAGACCGAATTGACGACGTCGATCTCCTGGCCGAGCTGATTGTCGGGGAAGAATTGCACGTCGATCCTGTCGGCGAGACCCCCGGCCGCCAGGCGCTTGACCAGATTGTCGTAATAGACCCGGCCATTGGCGAATTGTGGGTTGTTCGGCAGCGAGGACGACAGGCGCATCGTCATCGGGCTAGCGCGAGCGGCGCGCACGACCGCGGGCGCGAACACCATGCCGAGGAGCAAGGATCGGCGATTCACGCGATGACCCTCCACTGCGAAACCCTCCCACCCGCGCCCTTATCCGCGTCATTCCACTCGGGCGCGCCACATTAATCCGGTTACCTGACAACTCGCAAGGTTCGGCGCCGACCAGGATGGTTTCGGCGGGTCAGGCGTCGACGATGGCCTGACCCGTCCGCTCGTTGAAGAAGTGCAATGGTCCTTCAAACGTCAGCGCGATGCTGTCCCCCGGGCGGTCGCTCAGCCGCTCGCGAAATACGCAGACGATGTCCTGTCCAGCGAGCCGCGCGACGACCTGCGTTTCATAACCCGTCGGCTCCACGACCGTGACATGCGCGGGGATAGCGAGCGGTCCCCCGAGCCTCACATGCTCGGGGCGGACCCCCAGCACAATCTCGACGCCGGCCGCGGCGCGCGGCGCAGAGGCGAGTGGAATCTTGAAGCCCGAAGCTGTCACGAGCGTCACCCGGTCGCCGCCTTCGAGGCGCCCCTTGATGAAGTTCATCGCTGGAGAACCGATAAATCCGGCGACGAACAGATTGGCCGGCGAATCATAGAGGTCGAGCGGCGTGCCGATCTGCTCGACCGCGCCGTCGTGCAGGACGACGATCTTGTCGGCCATCGTCATCGCCTCGATCTGGTCGTGAGTGACATAAATGGTCGTCGACGCGAGCCGCTGCTGCAGCGCCTTGATCTCGGCGCGCATCTGCACGCGCAGCTTGGCGTCGAGATTGGACAACGGCTCGTCGAACAGGAACACCGCCGGATCGCGTACGATCGCCCGGCCCATGGCGACCCGCTGCCGCTGGCCGCCTGACAACTGGCGCGGATAACGCTCGAGCAGCGGCCTCAATCCCAGGATATCGGCGGCTTTGTTGACCTTTTCGACGATCTCGTCCCTCGGCCTCTTCGCCAGCTCGAGCGAGAAGCTCATGTTCTTCGCCACCGTCATCTGCGGATAGAGCGCATAGTTCTGGAACACCATAGCGATGTCGCGTTCCTTGGGCGCCACGTCATTGACAACCCGCCCGTCGATACGAAGCTCGCCGCTGGTGATCGAACTCGAGGCCGGCGACCATCCTCAACAGCGTCGACTTGCCGCATCCCGACGGTCCGACAAGAATGACGAATTCGCCGTCCTCGACCCGGATCGAGACGCCGTGAATCACCTCGAAACCGCCAAAGCTCTTGCGCACATCGGAAACTTCGACCGAAGCCATATCCATTCGTCCTGTCGCGGTTTGAGCTGCGCTTTGATGCGCGGGCGTTGCGTCTTTGTCGGACATCGGCGGCCAAAAGAGAACCGGCGCCGGATTTTCGCGCGCGGCCCGAGCGACGCAACCCAGGATCACCGCCGGACATCACACCACCTGGTTTCGCAACGCGGTTTCGCCGCGGAGGAGGCGCTCGATATTGTCGACGAGAATGTCGACCACGTTCGCTTCGTACTTCTCGGTTTCGCCCGCGCTATGGGGCGTGACGAGCACGTTCGGCAGCGCCCAGAGGGCGGATTCGCGCGGCAGGGGTTCGTCGTGGAAGCAGTCGAGCGCCGCGGCGCCGACGCGGCCGTCGGCGAGCGCCGCCAGCAGCGCCGCCTCGTCGACCACCCTCCCGCGCGCGACATTGATCAGGAGCGCTCCGGGCTTCAGCGCCTTAAGCGCTGCGACGCCGATGAGACCCTCGGTCTCCGGGGTCAGGGGGCAGGTCAGCGCGACGATGTCGGCCGCGGCAAGCGCATGGCCGAGCTCGCTCTCGACGACGACCTCATCGGCGGCCTCGGGCGCCGGCGTCGCCCTGCGGCGCACTCCGATCACCCGCATATCGAAGGCGCGCGCCAGCCGTGCGAGGCGCGTTCCGATGCGGCCGAGGCCGACGACGACCAGAGTCTTGCCGCCGAGCTCCTGCTCGCGCAAGGCGCGCTCGCCGATCATTCGGCGCCAGCGCCGCTCGCGCTGGTTGTCGCGCGCTTTGTGAAGCTGCCGCGTCAAGGCGAGCATGAGCGCCATCGCATGTTCCGCCACCGCGCGTTCGTTCACGCCCTGGGCGTTGGCCAGCCGGACCCCGCGCTCCTCGAACAGCGCCTTGTCGTATTGATCCGTGCCGGCGCTGAAGGATTGCACGAAGCGCAATCTCGGCGCGCTTTCCAAGAGCGCGTTGCGCCAAAGGCCCGACACCACCAGCACCTCGGCCTCGCGCGCCCGCCGCTCCAACCCATCGAGGGTCCGCACCTCAAAATGCGCGATGCCGGTCCGCCGCGCGGCGAATTCTTCCGCCGCGCGATAAGCGACGTGGGCGAAGCAGACGGTGAGCGCGTCGCGGGATGGGAAAGCCGTCACGCTCGCCATGTCGCCGCGAACCCCCGCCCTCCTTGTTGGGGCGTGCTCAGCGCGCTCGGGCACGACATGAGTGACCCGGATTGCTTGGCGGCGGGGACGCTCCTCGCCGATCGCGCTTGATCTTCGAACTTGGTCATTGGCGCTCCGGATGCAGGATGAGTTTCTGCACCCGCCAGTTAAGGAGCTCGGCGACATAGAGCTCGTTCTCGGACGGGCAAGCGATCTCGTGGATCCAGCCGAATTGCTTTAGTTTTTTGCCCGTTTCGCCGAGCACGCCAAGCACTTTCCCGTCCAGCGTCATCTTGTAGATGCGGCCAGGGAACGCGTCCGAGCTATAGAGCACCTGATTGGGCGGTGGGGTAATGCAGAGCGCCCAGGGTGCGCCCGGCGCCATGGTCAGCGCAGCGCCGTAGCTCGCCAGACTTCCGTCCGGTGCGCCGGGTTTAGGTCCGATCGCCGGGCGCGCTCTGGCGTAGTCGAACGGGACTCCGATCTGGATGATTCGAATCAGGTTTCCGTCTGCGTCGAACACCTGAATGCGCCCGTTGCCGCGGTCGGCGACGTAGATTTCGGCCCTCGGCGTCGGCCTGAATTGAATGGAGAACCCGGAATTGTCCCGGACCGGTCCCGAACTCTCCCCAAGACTTGATCCAATTGCCGTCCGAGTCGTATTTGGCTACGCGCGAATTGATGTAGCCATCGCTGATATAGGCATTGCCGTCCGGGTCCCAGGCGACATCGGTCACTTGCCTGAACATGCCGTCGACCGGCGCGGCGGGCGGGCTCGGATGCTTCCACGGTTCGGCGGCCTCGTCGGAAGCTTCCTTCTTGCGGCCGAACACCGTCGTCACCCGGCCGTCGGGGCTGAACTTGATCACCATGTCCGAGCCCTTGTCGACGGCCCAAATGTTGTCTTGCTTGTCGACTCGGACGGCATGGGCGAACGACCAGGCGTAGAGATTGCGGCCGATTTCGCGCAGGAACTTGCCGTCGGCGTCGAATTCCAACAATTGGGCGGCAGCCGCGCCATAGGCCGGACCGCTCGTGCCGCCGCGCGAGAACACGAACACATGGCCCTTCGAATTGACCGCGACCCCCGCCGCCTCGCCGAGATAAATGTCCGGTGGAAGTTTGAGGAAATCCGGGACCGAGTCGAAGGGAATGGTCGGCGCTGCCTCAGGCGCCGGTTGCTGCGCCAGAGCGGCGGTCGAGGTCAGGACCAGCGCGAAGGCAATTTGACGCAGCAATTCTCCCTCCCGCCGACGGCACGGCGCCGCCCGCATTGCGATTGCTTGATCGCGGATCGCCGGTTGTAGGGTAATATGGGGACCGTGAAAAGATTGGGTGAAGAGGAATCGCCTTATGTACACGAGGCGGCGCATTCTCGCCGCAGCGCTTCGTCCGCTGGCCATGGTCGGAACACGCGCTCTCGCCCCCGACCGCCTAGAGTTTCGCTGAACCGAAACATCGCCGCGTCGCCCCGGGCGACCTCGTGGGTCACGCGCTATCCGCCAGGATCGACTGATAGGATTCGAACGGCGCTCCTCCTGAGGCGATCGCCCGCGCGAGGCCCGGCGCGGCGGTCGTCAGCTTTTCGGCGAAAAAGCGGGCGAGGCCGACGCGCCCGAGCTGGCTTCTGTCGCCGCCCTCGGCAAGCGCTTCGGCGGCGAGACCCGCTTTGGCCAGGCACGCGCCGCCAAGCGTGACGCCGAACAGGCGCAGATAGGGCGATGCGCCGGCCAGAACGGAAGTCTGGTCGGTCGCGAGCCAGTCGAGCATCAGCCGTGTCGATTCTTCGAGCGCGTCCGCAGCCTCGGCGAGCCGCGCCGCCGTCGCGCCGAATCCCGCCCCTCCGCGTCCGTCGACGTCGGCTGCGACCCGGTGGATTCCGGCGATCTCATGCGCGACGGCTTCGCCATTGGCCAGCGGCAACTTGCGTTGCACGAGGTCGATCCCATGGATGCCGTTCGCGCCCTCGTAGATCGCGGCGATGCGCGAATCGCGCATGTGCTGCGCCGCCCCGGTCTCCTCGATGAATCCCATGCCGCCATGCACCTGGACGCCGAGCGAGGCGGCTTCGTCGCCGATGTCGGTGGAGAACGCCTTGGCGATCGGGGTCAGCAGGCCGGCGCGATTGGCGGCGGCCGTTCGCTCGTCGGCGGTCAACGCGTGGGTTGCAAGGTCGAGCGAGATCCCGGTCAGATGGCAGATGCCGCGAGCGGCCTGGACGTTGGCCTTCATCGTCATCAGCATCCGCTGGACATCGGCGTGCGCGATGATCGGGATCATCCCGTCGCCGCCGTTGAGCCCCCGGCCCTGGCGGCGCTCGCGGGCGTATGCCAGCGCCTGCTGATAAGCGCGTTCGCCGATGGCGACGCCCTGCGTCCCGACCGCGAGCCGCGCCGCGTTCATCATCACGAACATGGCGTGAAGGCCGTGATTTTCCTCGCCGACCCGCCAGGCCTTGGCGCCGTCCCCATCGCCATAGACCATGACGCAGGTCGGCGAAGCGTGAATGCCAAGCTTATGCTCGACGCCAGCGCATCGCAGGTCGTTGCGCTCGCCGAGCGAGCCGTCCGGGTTGATGAGGAACTTCGGCGCGAGAAAGAGCGTGAGGCCGCGCGTTCCGGCGGGCGCGCCAGGCAGCCGGGCGAGGACGAAGTGGACGATATTCTCGGCCATGTCATGCTCGCCGTAGGTGATGAAGATCTTCTGGCCGAAGAGGCGATAGCTTCCGTCGTCGGCGCGCTCCGCCCTGGCCCTCACCGCGTTGAGGTCGGAGCCCGCCTGCGGCTCGGTGAGATTCATCGTCCCGGTCCAACGGCCGCTGACCATCGGGGCGAGATAACGATCGAGCAGCTCGCGCGAGCCGTAGCTCTTCAGCGCGCCGACCGCGCCCTCGGTCAAGAGCGGGCAGAGAGCGAAGGCCATCGACGCGCCGTTCCAGATTTCGGTGCAGGCGACGTTGATGACATGGGGCAGACCCATGCCGCCGAAGTCGGGCGGGGCGGAGACGCCGTTCCAGCCCGCCTCCGCCCACCGCCGATAGACCTCGGCGAAGCCCGGCGGCGTGGTCACGACGCCGTTTTCGTAGCGTGCGCCGGTGAGATCGCCGGCGCGGTTGAGCGGCGCGATCTCGTCGGTGGCGAAGCGCCCGGCTTCGGCGACGATCGAGGTTACGGCGTCCCAATCGAGATCGCCCGCCAGCCCGAGGCGGATCATCTCGGGAAAGTCGGCGACCGCCTTCAGCGAAAACAGGATGTCGCCGACCGGCGAACGATAAGGCATATCTCTTCCTCCACGTCGCCGCCAGGCCGGCTGTTGGCTTGAACCCTACGAGGCGCGAAGCTCGCCCGCCGCCGCTTGCTGCGGCACGGAAGAGATTAGCTTATGTACAGTCGGGATGGTGCGCAACGCGCGAGCGGTTTGTAGGGCGCTCTCGCTGAGCGCGCCGAGGCCCGGTCATCGACCGGGCCCCACAAGGCACGAGTATTTATGACGTTCGATCGCAAAAAGACTCGGCTCGCGGCGACGAGCCCCGCCTCAATCGCCGCTGCGGCCGCGTGCCTTCGGGCCGGCGGACTCGTCGCCGTGCCGACCGAGACGGTCTACGGCCTTGCAGCGGACGCGACCTCGGATGCGGCGGTTGCGACGATCTTCACCGCCAAGGAACGGCCGGCGATCAACCCGCTCATCGTCCATATTCTCAATATCGAGGCGGCGCGCGAGCACGCCCTCTTCAGCCCCGAGGCGGAGCGGCTCGCTCGGGCGTTCTGGCCGGGTCCTCTCACCCTCGTGTTGCCGGCGACGCCGAGCTGTCGGGTCAGTCTGCTCGCGCGAGCCGGTCTGGACACCGTTGCGCTGCGCTCGCCGTCTGACGAAACGGCTCGGGCGCTGATCGCGGCGGGGGGCGTCCCGCTCGCCGCCCCCTCCGCCAACCGATCGGGCCGGGTGAGCCCGACGACCGCCGCCCATGTCCTTGCCGATCTCGACGGCAGAATTGACTGGATCCTTAACGGAGGCCCGTGCCGCTATGGCCTCGAATCGACGATCATCGAAGTTGTCGGCGTTCGACCCGCGTTGCTGCGTCCGGGCGCGATTACGCGCGAGGCGATCGAAGCCGCCCTCGGTTCGCCGATCGAGACGATTGCGGCGCCGCGAGCGGCGCCTAATGCGCCCGGGCAGTTGGCGTCGCACTACGCGCCCAAGGCTGATCTTCGGCTCGACGCCCTCGACGCCCGAAAGCATGAGGCGGCCCTCGATTTCGGCGGCTCGCTTGCCGCCAGCGCAGCGAGCGCGCGGCTCGATCTTTCGCCGGATAGAGACCTCATCGAGGCCGCTTCGCATTTGTTCTCCTATTTGCGCGCGCTCGACGCCAGCGGCGCGGCGCGGATCGCGGTCGCGCCGATCCCTACCCACGGGCTCGGAGCGGCGATCAATGATCGGCTCAGCCGGGCGGCCGCCCCAAGGAAGCGCTGAATGACGGCAGGATCCAATCGATTTTGTCTTTTTCCGGCGTGGGGTGGTAAAACATAGCTTGAGCGGGCCCTTCGAGAGCGTCGCGGTTCGACGTCGGCGGGGAGCGGGGATCGGTCATGAACTCGGGGTTGAGCTGGGACGAATTCCGCTTGGTCAAATCGATCGCCGACGGGCGTTCGCTGGTCGGCGCGGCAGAACGGCTCGGCGTCAATCAGTCGACGGTGTTTCGGCGACTGGCGGCGGTCGAGGCCGCAGTCGGCGCCCGGCTCTTCGACCGTTCCCGCGCGGGATACGAACCGACCGTCGAGGGCGAGGACATGATCGCGCTGGCGACGACGATGGGCGAGTTCGATCCTCGACTTCGAGCGCCGGGTCGCGGGGCGCGACGTCAAGCCCACGGGCGAGCTTTCAGTCACCGTTCCTATGGGAGTGGGCCTCCATTTCATGCCGGCGATCGTCGCCCAGTTCCAGGCCGCAAATCCGGGCGTGGTCGTCGAATTGATCCTCGCCAACGAGGCGCTCGACCTTTCCCGCCGCGGCGCAGACGTCGCCGTCCGGCTGACCAACGATCCGCCGGAGACCCTGGTCGGCAGGCGGATCTGCACTGTGCGATCGTGCGTCTACCGCCGACGCGATATGCCGTCGGAGGCGAGCGCCGAAGCAGTCGAATCGGGGGCCTTTATCGGCTTTGCCGAAAGTCTCGGAACGGCGTCGAGCCGACGATGGATCGAGGCCAATGTCGACCCGGGACGAATTGTCGCCAAGGCGAATTCAGCCCATTGCATGCTCGAGCTCGCGCTTCAGGGGCTCGGCGCGGCGCTGCTGCCTTGTTACCTTGGCGATCGAAACCCGGACCTCATCCGGGCCGGTTACCCATTGCCGGAACTCGACGCGGGAATATGGACGCTGACCCACGCCGATCTTCGCCGAGCCACGCGCGTGCGCGCGTTCATGGATTTCGCCGCGGCCGAGCTCGCGAAGCATCGCCGCGAGCTCGAGGGCGAGGGCGAGGAGGCCTGATAACCCGGCGCGGGGGATCACCTCGCGGGGACGACGGGCGCAGCCAGATACTGACCAGAAAACTCTAAGTCCCTCGCTTCTTGGGAAGCGACTGACCTTGACGAAGTTGACGCGCGGATCGACCGCGCCGCTACTCACCAGGTCGAAAACTTCGCCTCTACCTTTTTCAGGAACGCCTCCCGCCGCTCGGGCTTTGTGTGATTCATGTCGTAGAGCGCGAGATAGTCGCAGCGCGCGCCGGGGGCGCAGATCCGCCGCATCGAGCGGGTCAGGAAACGTCGCGGCGGGTCGCCCATCATGAACGTCAGCAGCCGCCCGCCGCCATAGGTGCAGACGACGCCGAGACGCTTGATGTTGTGAAGGCGCGGATTGTACGAGCCGTCCTCGCCGAGGGTGAAACTCACGCCCGGCAGGAAGACCTTGTCGACGAACCCTTTGAGAATGGCCGGGAGGCCCATGTTCCAGACCGGGAAGGAGAACACGATCGCTTCGGCCGCAAGCAGCCGGTCAACGTAAGGACCGACACGGCGGCGATTGACCGCCACATTGTGGTAGTCGATCCGGTCCTGCCGCGACATTACCGGATCGAAGCCCTCGGCGTTGAGATCGCAATCGTCGACCTTGTGCCCCTTTGAGCGCAACGCCTCGACCAGCTTCGCATGCACCGCCGCGGCGAAACTGGTCTCGACCGGGTGGGCGAACAAGACCAGAATGCGCAACGCCGCTCAGCCCCGCGCCGTGCGCGCCCGCGCCTCGAGACCGGGAAAGAGGAAATTCTTGCCGGCGGCGAAATCAAAATCAGGGTTTTCCCAAGCGATCATCTTTCCGGGATTGAGCAGGCCCCGGGGATCGGTCTCGCGCTTGAAGGCGAGCTGGATCGCGTCGGTCTGCTTCATGCCGCCCTCCTCCAAGGTGTATCGATGTGGATTGAAGATCATCGCGCCCATCGCTTCGTGCTCGGCGATGATCTCCTTAAGCCGCGCTTCCGTTGTGAACTTGACCAACGGCAGCCCGGCGAAGGCGATCCGGCCGTTGAAGCGGATGAGCTCGAGATGTCCGCTGACCTCGGGCCCAAAGCGGTGATGGATGCCCTTAATCAGCCCAAGCGCTCCATCGCTCGGATAGCGGGCCTGCAGATAAGTGATGCGAGGGTCGACGCGTAGCGCGCGAAGCGTCGTATGGTTCCAGGTCAATTCATAGTTAGGGGGAAGGCCGGCGAGCGTCTCCGGCGGCGCCTTGCTCGAATTCGAGCAAGATTTCGCGCGTGCTTGTATGGCCGCGTGAACGCTTCGAAAGCGTCAAGCGAATGGGGGGCGATCATCAGAATGACGACGCTGTCGCCCGGAGGGATGAGCGCGCGATGGCGCAGGAAACAATCGTGCGGCGTCGGCCCGGCGACGACCGTCACCAGCTTTTTCAGGATCCCATCCTGCTCGCCGAGCGCCAATGCGTACGCGGTCGCGGCGTCGAAACTGTCGAAACCGACGATGACGTCGGCCCAATCGTAGCGCGCCGTCAACGGCATCTCGACCTCGGTGATGATTTCGTTGGTGCCATAGGCATGCACCGCCTTGTGCAGATCCTCGCCGTTGAGTTCGAGCGTGCGTGGTTCGGCTTCGAGCGTCATGACCCGCAGGCGGATGACATTGCCGAAATCGCGCAAGCCTCCCCATGTTATCGAGCCGACGCCGCCTGACCCGCCAGCGACAAAGCCGGCGACCGAAGCGGTGCCGCGGGTCGAGGGAAACATGCGCAGTTCCTGCCCCGACGCCGCGGCCGCCTTGTCGACGTCGATAAGCAAGGCGCCGGGCTCGCAGACGACGCGTCCCGCTTGAATCGACTTGATCTTGTTCATTTCGGCTAGATTCAACAGCACCCCGCCCGTTAGCGGCATCGCCTGGCCGTAGTTGCCGGTCCCGGCGCCGCGCGGGGTGACCGGGATCTCGAGCCGGTAGGCGGCGGCGAGCACCGCCCGGACTTCGGATTCGGCAGTCGGCGAAACGACGACATCGGCGGTCACCGCCTCGAGCTCGCGCTTCAAGACCGGCGAATACCAATAGAAGTCGCGGCTCTTTTGTCGGACCAGGACGGGGTTGTCCTCCCACTTGATCGGACCGATGAGATCGCGGAGCGCGGCGATGTCGTAGGCTCGAGTCATGGCGCGAGGCCCTTGAGGCCGTCGAGCTCGTCATAGTCGGGCGCCGTCGCGCTCGACGCTGCGCCGCCCCTCACCACGATTCGATCCGACTGGGGACGGGCGAGAAGCTCCGGAAAGTCGCGCGCCCTGGTGAGGATCATGTCGGCGCGCCCGCCGGGGCGCAGAAGACCAAGGTCCAAACCCATCGCCTTGGCCGGCGCGGCTGCAACCGCCGGCGCCCAATCGGCGAACGGATAGTCGAGGTGCAGGATCCGCACGCCTTCACGCCAGGTTTCCATCATGTCGAGATCGCCATAAGGGTAGAACGGGTCGCGGGTGTTGTCACTTGCGATCATCACGTTGACGCCGGCCGCCTTGAGCTCGTGGAGAGCGGTGACGCCGCGCCAGCGGGGCGTGCGGCCGGGATGGCGGTCCTGGAGGAAGAGATTGCACATCGGCAAAGAGACGACGCCGATCCCCGCGCGCGCGACGGCCTCGATCGTCCTTCGTCGCTCGTCGTCCTCCTGCAGTACGAGCGAGCAGCAATGGCCGACCAGGATTCGCCGCGGAAAGCGTCGCTCGATCGCCATGTCGGCGACGACCTTGAGAGAGCGCGCCGCGGGATCGGCGCTTTCGTCGACATGGAAGTCGAGCTCCCAGCCTTTGCGCTCCGCGAGATCGAACAATGTCGCGAGGCCCTCGCGCAGGCGGGGGACCATGTAGGTCACCGCGCCGAGGATCCCAGTCCCGTGGGCGTCGAGCATCGCCTCGACATCGCTCATGTGCGAGCGGTCGAGGGCAAAGTCGATGCTGAAGATCGGCGCGGCCTGCAGCGTGATCCTGTCCCGCCAGCGCTCCCGCGCATCGGCGAAAACCGGCCAGCTGATGCGCGTCTGCGCGCCGACGCTGTCGATATGGGTGCGCAGCGCCATCGTCCCATGCGCATAGGCTGAGCGCAGGCTGAATTCCATGCGCTGGGCGACGTCGGCTGCGCTCCAGTTGGCGGAACGGTCTTCGATGGCGGCGGCGAGGGCGCTCGGGAAATCGCCGACCGGGTTGCGCTTCCGCCGCCAGATGTGGCCCTTGTCGATGTGGGTATGGGCGTCGACGAAAAGCGGCAGCACGACCCGCCCCGACATCGCGACTTCAGGCGCGTCGCCGAAGTCGACGGCTCCGGCGGGAGCGATCGTCGAGATTGCGCCCTCGTCGACAAGGATATCGACGATCGCGAAGCCGTCAAAGTCGAGGGGCCCGGCGGGGTATGAGAGCGAGCGGCCGAGCACCCGCGCCTGCCTCAGCGCGTAACGTTTGGCGCTCGGGAAGGCGAAGGGCGCGGTCATCTTGATTTCTTCTGCTCCGGCGCCGCGGCGGGGCCCTCGCGTGAGCGCCTCCCGCCCGACGCTCACGCGAGGGATTCGGCGCCGCTCACTTCGGACGCAGGTCGAGACCGACGCCCTTGTCGACGAATTGCAGCGTATAGGATTTCTTGTAGTCGACATCCGGCTTGACCACGCCGGCCTTGACCATCGAATCGAAGAAACCCTTGATCCGCTCGTCGGTCATGGCGCCGATGCCGAGCTTCAACGTGTCGCCGGAATCGGCCAGTCCATATTCCTTGATCTTGCCGATCGAGAACGCGATCTGCTCATCCGTCATATCCGGATTATCCTTCTTGATCAGCGCGTTGGCTTTGGCATTGTCGCCATAGAGGTAGTTGTACCAGCCGATGGTCGAGGCGTCGACGAACCGCTGCACGAGGTCCGGCTTGCTGGCGACGAGGTCGGCGCGGGTTTCGACGGTGGTCGCGTAGGTGCCGTAGCCATAGTCGGCGAAGAGGAAGATATTCGGCTTGAAATGCCCCTCTCGCTCGACCGCGAACGGCTCCGAGGTCACGTAGCCCTGCTGGATCGAGTGCGGGTCGGCGATGAACGGTCCGGGATTGAACGTATAGGGCCTGACGTTCTCCTCCTTGAAGCCGTAGGCCGACTTCATCCACTGATAGAACGTAACCAGCCCTTCCTTGCCGATGATCGTCTGCGACGCGTTCGGCAAGTCGGTCCATTTGTCGAGTCCCTCTCCCGGATGCGACATGAAGATCTGCGGGTCTTTCTGGAAATGGGCGGCGACGACCACGATGGGCACGTTGCGGGTGACCGCATCAAAGGCGAGCAGGAGATTGCCGCCCATGTAGAAGTCGAGCCTGCCGGACGCGAGCAGGAGCTCGTTGTTGGCCTGTGGGCCGCCCTGAACGATCGTCACGTCAAGGCCATACTTCGCATACGTGCCATCGGCGACCGCCTGGTAATATCCGCCGTGCTCGGCCTCGGCGAGCCAGTTGGTCCCGAACGAAACCTTGTCGGCGGCCAGCGCGGACGACGCGAGCAGGCAAAGTCCAACAGACAGGCAAGCGCCAAGGGATTTCATGGTTCACTCCGGTCTCGAGTTGCCTTAATCGACACTTGCAACTTACGCGCCATTCAGGCTGGCTGAAAGGCGCGGCGCCGCCCGCCGGAGACCTTATCGCACGATGCGCAGATTGAACCCGGACGCGATCCACCCGCCGTTCGCAAATTATGCGCACGGAGTGGAAGTCAAACCGGGCGCACGCATAGTCTTTTGCTCGGGCCAACTGGGGATCGGCCGCGACGGCGTCGTTCCCGATGACGTGGAAGCCCAGGCGCGTCTTTGCTTTCGCGCCATTGCCGCGATCCTTGACGAAGCGTCGATGTCGCTCGACGACCTCGTCCGCCTCAACGCCTATGTCGCTTCGGCCCAATTTTTGGGCGGCTACATGAAGGTGCGCGACGAATTCGTGAGCAATCCGCCGCCGGCGTCGACTCTGATGGTCGTTCAGGGTTTCGCCCGCCCGGAATTCAAGGTCGAGATCGAGGCCGTCGCCGCGCGCGCGCCCTGAGTCAGGAGATCCGTATGCTGCCGACCAAGTACTGGGCCGAAATGAGCTGGCGCGACTTTGCCGCCGCCGACATGAGCAAAGTCGTCGCCGTTCTGCCGGTCGCCGCGATCGAACAGCACGGGCCCCACCTGCCGGTCGGGGTCGACATGTTCATCAACGAGGGCTACCTCGCCAGGGCGGCGAGCCGTATCCCCGACGACATGCCAATCTTGATCCTGCCCATCCAGGCGATCGGCAAGTCGAACGAGCATATCGAATATCCCGGCACGCTCACGTTTTCGCTCGAGACGGTCGTTCGCGCCTGGACCGAGATCGGCGACAGCGTCGCGCGCGCCGGATGCCGCAAGCTCATTTTCATGAACTCGCACGGCGGCAACGTTCCGGTCATCGACGCGGTCGTGAGGGAATTGCGCGTCCGCCATCGCATGCTCGCCGTCCATGCCGCCTGGCATCGGCTGGGCTATCCGGAGGATATGTTCTCCGCGGTCGAGCGAGCGCACGGCATCCATGGCGGCGAGGCGGAGACTTCGCTCATGCTCGCGTTCAGGCCGAAGACGGTGCGCATGAGCGATGCCCAAGACTTCGTCAGCGCGGCGATCGGAATCGAGCAGGAGTTTCGCCAGCTTCGCGTCACCCAGCCGATCGGCTTCGGCTGGATGGCGAGCGATTTGCACCCGCTGGGCACGGCTGGCGACGCGTCCAAGGCGACGGCCGAGAAAGGACAAGCCTGCGCCGACAATGCGGCGAAGGCGTTTCTCGATCTCCTGCGAGACGTCCTCGCCTTCGATCTCGCCCGCCTCCGCCCGGGCCCCCTCGCCGTGGCGCGGAAGGGCCGCGACACGCAATGAAGCGCGCTTTCCTCCCCCGCCAAGCGGGGGAGAGCGACCCGCGACTACTCTCCGAACACCCGCGCGAAAATCGCATCCACCTGCTTCAGGTGATAGCCGAGGTCAAACAGAGCCTCGAGTTCCTTCGCGCTCAACGCCTTGGCGACGTCCTTGTCGGCTTTGAGCAGCTTCAGGAACTCAGCCCCGCCGCGCCAGGCGCGCATCGCGTTGCGCTGGACGATGGCGTAGGCGTCGTCGCGAGAGGCGCCCTTCTCGGTCAGCGCGAGCAGCACGCGCTGCGAATGAACAAGGCCGCCGAGGCGATCGAGGTTCTTGCGCATCGTCTCGGGGTAGACCACCAGTTTATCGATCACGCCGGCGAGCCGCGCCAGCGCAAAATCAAGCGTGATCGTCGCGTCGGGGGCGATCATCCGTTCAACCGACGAATGCGAGATGTCGCGCTCGTGCCACAGGGCAACGTCCTCCATGGCGGGGATCACCGCCGAGCGCACCATGCGGGCGAGGCCGGTGAGGTTCTCGGCCAGCACCGGATTACGCTTGTGCGGCATGGCGGACGAGCCCTTCTGGCCTTCGGCGAAGAACTCCTCGGCTTCCATCACTTCGGTGCGGCTCAGATGGCGGATCTCGGTCGCGAGGCGCTCGACCGACGAAGCAACCACCCCGAGCGCGGCGAAAAAGGCCGCATGCCGATCGCGCGGGATCACCTGGGTCGAGATCGGCTCGGGCTTCAAGCCGAGCTTAGCCGCGACATGGGCCTCGACCCGCGGGTCGATGTTGGCGAAGGTGCCGACGGCGCCGGAAATGGCCGCCGTGGAAATCTCCTCGCGCGCCGCGACGAGCCGAGCGCGGGCGCGCGAAAACTCGGCGTAAGCGTAGGCGAGCTTGAGGCCGAACGTGGTTGGCTCGGCGTGGACGCCATGCGAGCGGCCGATGGTGGGGGTCGCTTTGTGCTCGAAGGCGCGACCCTTGAGCGCGGCCAGCAAGAGATCGACGTCGGCGATCAGGATATCGCTGGCGCGCCTAAGCTGCACGGCGAGGCAGGTGTCGAGCACGTCCGAGCTCGTCAGCCCCATATGCACGAAACGCGCGTCCGGCCCGATGAATTCGGCGAGGTGGGTGAGGAAGGCGATCACGTCGTGCTTTGTCGTCTTTTCGATTTCGTCGATCCGCGCCGTGTCGAACTTGGCCTTCGCCCCCTTCTCCCAGATCGCCTTCGCCGCCGCTTTCGGGATCGCGCCGATCTCGGCCAGCGCCTCGCAGGCGTAGGCCTCGATTTCGAACCAGATGCGAAAGCGCGTCTCGGCCGACCAGACTTGGGTCATCTCGGGACGGGAATAGCGCGGGATCATGGATGAGGCTGCTTTTCGTTTGTTCGTTCGCAGCGGGGTCTATAGGAACGGTAGTCGAGAATTGAGGCGTACCTCCGGACGCGCTCGCTTTGCCCCCTCCGCCGCCCGTAGGGCGGTCCCCCTCCCCCCACGCTTTTTGAGCGCAGGGGAGGAAAGGGACGGCCGCAACATTCTAAGGCTCGCCCATGCCATCGCAGAGTGTCGACGCAATCGTCCTTGGCGCGGGATTTGTCGGCGTCTCGGCCGCGCTGCATCTTCAGGCGCGCGGCCGGACTGTCGCGCTCATCGACCGTCATCCCAAGGCCGCGGGCGAGACGAGCTTCGGCAACGCCGGCATCGTCCAGACCGAGGCAGTCATGCCCTACGTGTTTCCGCGCGCGCCAATCGATATCGCGCGCGGGGCGCTCAATCTCGATCCGCGCGCATTGATCCGCTACGGCGCTTTGCCGTCGATCGCGCCTTCGATCTGGCGTTATTTCGCGGCTTCGACCCCGGCCGGTAAGAACGCCACCGCCAAGGCGATGGCCCCGTTTCTCGCGCGCGCGAGCTCCGAGCACCTCGAGCTTGCGCGCGCCGCCGGCGCCGACGCATTGCTGCGCCGCGGCGGTTGGATCAAGGCGTTCCGCAGCACCCGCGGCCAGGACATGGCGTTGAAGGAGGCCGAGGAGCTAAAGCCCCACGGGATCCGGCCCGTGATGCTTGATCGGCCCGCGCTCGCCGCGCTCGAGCCAAATCTCAGCCAAGCCGCAATCGGCGGCGCGCACTATACCGAGCCTATGTCGACGCCTGATCCGGAGGCTCTGGCGCAAAGCTACGCGGCGCTGTTCGTTAAGCGCGGCGGCCGGATGGAGACGGGCGATGCGCTGAGCCTAGAGCCCGCAAACTCGGCATGGATGGTCACCGCCGCCTCCGGCCGGCTCGCCGCCCGCGACGTCGTGATCGCGCTCGGGCCGTGGTCCGACGAGCTCGCACGCTCGTTCGGCCTTCGTCTGCCGTTCTTCGTCAAGCGCGGCTATCACATGCATTATCAGGCGAAGGGGAACGCGGGCCTCACCCGCCCGGTGCTCGATCTTGAGCGGGGCTATCTCGTCGCCCCTATGACCGGCGGCCTGCGCCTGACCACGGGAGCGGAGTTCGCCCGGCGCGACGATCCGCCGTCCTCGGCCCAGCTCGATCGGGTCGAACGCTTCGCGAGAGAACTCTTTCCGATCGGCGCCCGCAAGGACCCAAAGCCCTGGCTCGGGCGGCGCCCCTGCCTTCCGGACATGCGCCCGGTGATCGGACCGTTCCCGGGCAAGCCCGGCCTGTGGCTCGACTTCGGCCATCATCATCTCGGCCTTACCCTCGGCCCGGTCAGCGGGCGGCTGGTTGCCGAGATGATGAGCGGTGAAGCGCCGCTTGTCGATCCCGCCCCGTTCCGCGCTGAACGATTCGCGTGAAGGAGCTTCTCATGACCCATCCGACGCTTGCCGATCTTTCGCAACGGCTGGCTCGCCGCGAGACGACGAGCCGCGCGCTTATCGAAGAGAGCCTCGCGCGGATCGCCGACCCTCACGGAGAAGGCGCGCGCGTGTTTCTGACCATCTACGCCGAACGGGTCCGCGCCGAGGCGGATGCGGTCGACGCCGCCCGCACGAGAGGCGATAAGCTGCCGCGATTCGCCGGCGTTCCCCTGTCGATCAAGGACCTCTTCGATGTCGAAGGCGAGCCGACCCGGGCGGGATCGCGCGCCCTCGCCGGCGCGCCCGCGGCGCCGGCCGACGCCGAGGCCGTGGCGTTCATGCGCCGAGCGGGGTTCGTCATCGTCGGCAAGACCAACATGACCGAATTCGCCTATTCCGGGCTCGGCGTGAACCCGCATTATGCGACGCCGTCAAGCCCCTGGGATCGGGCGCGCGCCCATATCCCCGGCGGCTCGACCTCGGGGGGAGCGGTCGCCGTCGCCGACGGCATGACGCCCGCGACGCTTGGCACCGATACCGGCGGATCGTGCCGGATTCCGGCGGCCTTCTGCGGCATCGTCGGGTTCAAGCCGACGCAAGGCCGCGTGTCGCTCAAGGGCGCTTTCCCGCTGGCCCCGAGCCTCGATTCGATCGGGCCGCTGGCGAACAGCGTTTCGTGCTGCGCGGCGCTCGACAGCGTGTTGAGCGGCGGGCCGGGCGAGGTCGAGCCGGCGGCGCCGCTCGGCGGGCTCGCGATCGGCGTCATCGAGGGCTATGTCGACGAGCGTCTCGATCCATCGGTCGCCGCCGCATTCGCGGGCGCGCTCGCGCGCCTCGCCGACGCGGGCGTGAAGCTCACGCCGATCCGCATCCCGGAACTGGCCGAGCTTCCGCGCATCAACCGCAACGGCTCGATCGTCGACTTTGAGGCTTACGACGGTCATCGCGCCCGCATCGCGGCGAAGAGCGGGGAATATGATCCTTGGGTGCTTGGCCGGCTCGAGACGGGCAGAGGCATGAGCGCGGCCGAATACAGGGGCCTCCTGGCCGAGCGGGCGCGCCTCCGCGCCGCGGTCGACGCGCAAACCCGCGGGTTCGACGCGCTGGCCCTGCCGACGGTCGCGATCGCGCCGCCGGCGCTCGCCGACCTTGCCGATGTCGCCGCGTCGCGCGCGATCAACGCGCTGATCGTGCGCAACACGACCGTCGCCAATTTTCTCGATCGGCCGGCAATCTCCATCCCCTGCCACGCGGCCGGCGACGCCCCGGCCGGATTTATGGCGATGGGCGAAACCGGCCTCGATCGGCGCCTGCTGGCCGCGGCGCAAACGGTGGAGGAAACCGTGCGCCGCGCTTAGTCCTGGCCGGGAAGGCGTTGATCGAGACGGCGGGTCGCGGGCGGGGGTGTTTCACGGGAAACAGAAGACCGGGCCAATTCAGCGGCATGCATATGCCTTTTACAAGCCGAGCCCAAATTCTTCAAAATCCAGCAAAGCCCAGCCAAGCTCGGCCAAAGCCAATCAAAGAAAAAGGCTTGGATTTTCTTGGATCTGCTTCGCCGAAGCGAGCCTTTTCAAGCCGTTGAGGCGACCCCTGAGCCAAAAAAAATCTTTCGTCCTCCTTTCCTCGCCGCTGGTCTTCAAGGCCTTCGGCGCGATCCCATGGCGACCTGGATCAGCATAGCACAGTTTCTGCTTTTCGCAACGCCAATTTCGGGGCGCCATTCGCGGCAGCCCTATTCCGCTCGCTCCCAGTCGGTCACGGTCACCCCGTCATCGAGCCACAGGGTCGGGCCGGGGGTTAGGCCCGCGCCCCTGAGCGCCGCGTCGGGATCGCCGTCGAACCTCTCGCCAGCGAAGACCGGCAGGCCGCCGGGCAGGCGCGCTTTGACCGCGCGGCTCAGGTGAAAACAGTCGTAGCCCAGCTTGAGAAACAGGGTGTAGACCCGCGGCCCGCCGATCACGGCGATCGTCCCTGAACTCAACCCGAGCGCCGCGCACGCCTCCTCGAACGACGCCCCGGCGGGATTCCAGAGCCGCGCCTTGGGATTGTCGGGGTCGGGCGCAAGGCCCGGAACGCCGCGGGTGAGGATGAGCCTTCGCCGGCCGGCCGAATTCGGCTGTCCCTCCGCGGAATGGCGCCCGTTCACCACCGCGTCCGCTCGATCGAGGCCGCTCTCAAAATGTCGCCGGTCGGCCTCGAATTGGAGCGAGGCCGGCTGCACCCCGGTCGCGTCCGCGAGCATGCCGTCGGCGGAGGCGATCACATAGGCCTCGATGCGATAGGCGCCGATCATTGCTCGGGCGCGCTACTCGTGGCTGTCGGCGTTGACGAGGGAGAGGAATTCCTGCCGGGTCTCCGGCTGGTCGCGAAACACGCCCAGCATGCGGCTGGTGACAAGGTCGGCCCCGCGTTTGCGGACGCCGCGGTCGATCATGCAATGATGCGCGGCCTTGACCACCACCGCGACGCCGCACGGCTTCAGCACGCCGTTGACCGAATTGGCGATCTGCGCCGTCAGGCGCTCCTGGATCTGCAGCCGCTTGGAGAAGATCTCGACCACGCGGGCGAGCTTGGAGATCCCGACCACCCGCTTGTCGGGAATATAGCCGACCCACGCCCGGCCGATGATCGGCGCGATATGGTGCTCGCAGTGGCTCTCGAAGGTCACGCCGCGCAGCACGATCATTTCGTCATAGCCGTCGACCTCGGTGAAGGTCTTGCTTAAGATCTCCTCCGGGTCCTCCTCGTAGCCGGCAAAATATTCGCGGTAGGCGCGCCTGAGGCGATCGGGCGTCTCGATCAGCCCGTCGCGACTGGGGTCCTCGCCGATCCATTTGATGATGGTGCGGAACGCGTCCTCGACCTTGCCGTCGCTAACCGCCTTGGCGCCGCTTGAGGCGGCGCCGGCACGATTGTCTTCCCTCAGCGCCATTCTGTCTTTCCCGTTAGCGCCGAGCGGCGCGCACCTTGCGCCATTTAGTGGCCCGGGGGCGTTTGTCAAAGGCGGGCCCGGCTCACGGATGGCCGGAACAGGCCCCGGCCATGACGCTCATGCAAACGAGTTCAAGCCGCCTTTCCAAGGCGCTCCGCGATCCACAGTTTGACGAGCGCCTGACGAGTCACGCCAAGGCGCCGGGCCTCGCGGTCAAGGGCTTCGACGACCCATGACGGGAAATCGACATTGACGCGCTTCATCTCCAGATTGGGGCGGCGCGCCTTGCCCCAATCGACATCGCCGGAGACATCGGCGCCGGCGTCGAATTTCTGATCAAAATCACCCGCTTTCATAAGCCTCGATCTCCTCGCCGCGCGACCGCCGTACAGAGATGATCCGCGTCCGTTCTCCGCGCCTCGCGCAGATCGCCGACCAGTGTCGAGCGCCAATGCGGCCGATGACGAGAAACGCGGCTCATCGACGGTTCGCGCGGGCGCTTCAACAAGCGCTTCGTCCCGCCACAACGCCTGGGCCTCAACAAAATCGATCCCATGCTTGGCCTTGTTGGCCGAGCTCTTCTTTGGATCGAACTCGAACTCCACAGCTGATAATAATAGTATAGAAAATATACCATTTCAAGCGGGCTTGGCGACGACGCGTCGGGGCTATCCCGCGACCTTGGAGAAATCCGCGACGCCATGCATCGCCTCGCGCAACTCGCCGAGGAGCCTTAAGCGGTTCAGCCGCAAATCCGGCTCGTCGGCGTTGACCGTGACATCGAGGAAGAAGGCGTCGACGGGGGCGCGCAAGGTCGCGAGCGCCCGCATCGCGCCCTCGAAATCCTCGCGGCGCACGCGCTCGCGCGCCGCCGCGCCCGCCGCGGCGAGAATGTCGGCGAGGTCCTTTTCGGCTGGCAGCGCGAGCAGCGCCGGATCGTGCTGGCCCGCGAACGCGCCCACGCCGTCACGTCTTTCCTCGGCGCGCAGGATGTTGGCGGCGCGGCGATAGCCGGCAAGCAGGTTCTTGCCGTCCTCGGTGTCCAGCAAGCGCCCCAGCGCCTCGACCCGCCGGACGATCAGGAGCAGGTCGTCCTGGCCCGGCAGCGCGAACACCGCGTCGATGAGATCATGCCGCGCACCCTTGTCGCGGAGGTAGACTTTTAGGCGATCGGCGAAGAAGGCGAGGAGGTCGGAGGCGACGGCCTCTACGACATTCGCGAGTCGAAAGCGAATCCTCGCTTATCTGGAGCTCGCGGGGCGGTCCGGATGTCCTCGCACTGGATCGGCAGCGAAACCGCGTCGCCCCTGCGGGGCTCGATAATCTCAGTCGCCGCACGACGCGAAAAATGAACATCGAACATCGCGCTCTGAATCATCGGCCGATAGCTCGCTAGCGGCAGCCTGAGCCCGTTCTCCAAAACGATCCGGATCACGCCGAGCGCCGCCCTTCGCAGCGCATAAGGGTCCTTGCTGCCCGTCGGCTTCTCGTCGATCGCCCAGAAGCCGACGAGCGTGTCGAGCTTGTCGGCCAGCGCGACAGCGATGGAGACCGGTGATGTCGGGATGCGGTCGTTCGGCCCTTGCGGCTTGCAGTGCTCTTCGATCGCGTCGGCGACGCTTGGCTCTTCGCCTTGGGCGAGCGCGTAATAGCGGCCCATCAGGCCCTGCAGCTCGGGGAATTCGCCGACCATTTCTGTCGCGAGATCGGCCTTGGCGAGTTTTGCCGCGCGGGCGGCGAGGCGCGGGTCGGCGACGACGGGCGGCGCGAGTTCGCCAGCCAGCACCTCGATCCGACTCGACCCGCTCGCCCTGGGTGCCGAGCTTTTCGTGAAAGACGACGCGCTCGAGCTTCGCCAGGCGCTGGTCGAGCGGCTTCGCGGTCTTGTCCTTCGCGTCCGGCAAGGCGCGAGATCGGTCTGCCAGAAGTGGCGCGCGTCGGCGAGGCGGGCGCGCACGACGCGCCCGTTGCCGGCGGCGATCGCCGCGCCGCCGTCGGCGGCGACGAGATTCGAGACGAGAATGAACTTGTTGGCGAGCTTGCCAGCTCTCCGGCCGTGTCATGGCCGGCCTTGAGCCGGCCATCCACGCCGTTCCGCGTCCCGACGCCGTTCCGCTTGTCGCGCCTGACGGCGCCGCGTGGATGGCCGGCCCAATCCCCGGGTCAAGCCCGGGGACGGCCATGACAGCGGAAGGAGGCTCGCGCAGCACGAAGCATTTCTGATTGGCGCGGATGGTGGCGCGGATGACTTCGGGGGGCAGGTCGAGGAACGCCGGCTCGAATTCGCCCATCAGCACGACCGGCCATTCGACCAGGCCGGCGACCTCCTCGAGCAGGCCTTCGTCCTCGATGAGCGTGAGCCCCTGGGCGAAGGCGAGGTTTTTGGCGTCGGCGAGGATGATCGCCTTCCGCCTCTCGGCGTCGAGCACGACCTTGGCCTTTTGAAGCGCGTCGACGTAATCGTCGTAACGGCGCACATGGATCGGCGCCGGGGCCATGAAGCGATGACCCCAGGTCGACGTCGCCGGCTCTGATCCCGTCGATCTCGAACGGGACGACCTCCGACGCGTCGTGCGGGACGGCGAGCGTGCACACGATCCCGCGCAGCGGGCGCACCCAGCGCAAAGCGTCGGGCTTCGCCGAGGCCGCGCCCCAGCGCATCGATTTCGGCCAGGGGAACGAACGGACGATCGCCGGGACGATCTCGGCGATGGCGTCCTTGGTGTCGCGGCCCGGCTTCTCGATCACCGCGACATAGAACTCGCCCTTCTTCGGGTCGGACTCGACGCGCGCGTCCTCGATCCGTGAAAGACCTGCGCTCTTGAGAAAGCCCTGGATCGCCGCGTCGGGCGCGCCGACCCGCGGACCCTTGCGCTCCTCGCGCAGGTTCGGGCTGCGCCGCCGGCAGGCCGACGACATGGAGGGTCAGGCGCCGAGGGGTGGCGAAGCTTTGCGCGCCCTCGTAGAGGAGATTGCGCTCGATGAGCGCGTTGGTCACGAGGCGCTTCAAGTCCTCCGCCGCCTGCCGCTGCATGCGGGCGGGGATTTCTTCGCTGATGAGTTCGAGCAGGAGATCGGGCATGCTGAAATCCAGGACCGTTATCCTCTCCAAGAGGAGAGGGTCGCGGGTGAGGGTTCGTGCGACGAGCGCCTAGGGCGCTCGCCCGGCGGGGAGCCAGTTCTCGACCCGGACGCCGGGCATACGAACGAACTCGCGCATGTTGTTGGTGACGAGGGTCAGGCCCTCGCTGCGAGCGTGCCCGCCGATTTGAATGTCATGAGCGCCGCAGGGAGTTCCCGCCCGCTCGAGTTCGGCGCGTAGCTGGCCATAGTGCGCGGCAGCTTTGTCCGCGAACGGCAGAACCTCAAGGCGCGCGGCGAAATGCTCGATGGCGATCAGATTTTCCGTGCGCCGCGCCGATTTCTCCGCGCCATAGAAGAGCTCGCCGAGCGTGATGCTCGATATGCAAAGCTGCTCGGCCATTGCGTTGAATTGGTCGCGGATCTCGGGCGGATAGGTCTTCATCACGTGGATGCAGATATTCGTGTCGAGCATGAATGCGAGCATCAAAAGGGCTCGCGCTCTTCCGTCTCCGGCTCGCGGCGTTCTCCTGGAAAATCGTTGGTCAGGCGCGGGCCGTTCAGGAAGAGATCGTCCCACCGCCGGCCCTGAGGCACGATCACGCGGCTGCGGCCGATCTTCAGAATATCGACATGATGCACGTCTTCCGGAAAGGCGACGGCTTTGGGGAGGCGGACCGCCTGGCTGCGGTTGCTGATGAAAACGGTCGAACCGGTCACGGGGGGCGCCTTCAAGGATATGTCAATGGGATATACGCGGTCGGGCCTGGCGACGCAAGAGTTCACGCGCCCCCGCTCACGCTCCCCCTCCGACCGTCTTGAGCCACGCCTCGCCGCAGGCCTTGGCGAGTTCGCGCACTCTCAAAATATAGCTCTGGCGCTCGGTGACCGAGATCGCGCCGCGCGCGTCGAGAAGATTGAAGGCGTGGCTCGCCTTGATGCACTGGTCATAGGCCGGAAGCGCCATCAGATGGCGGGCGCCCGACCGCGCCCAGCTTCAACAACGAGCGGCATTCGGCTTCTGCGTCCCTGAAATGCTGGAACAGGATTTGCGTGTCGGCGTGCTCGAAATTGAAACGCGAATATTCCTCTTCGGCCTGCTGGAACACGTCGCCATAGCTGACCCGCTCGGCGCCGTCGCGGCCGTTGAAGTTGATGTCGTAGATGCTGTCGACGCCCTGCACATACATCGCCAGCCGCTCGAGGCCGTAGGTCAGTTCGCCGGAAACGGGGGCGCATTCGAATCCGGCGACCTGCTGAAAGTATGTGAATTGCGACACTTCCATGCCGTCGCACCAGCATTCCCACCCCAGGCCCCATGCGCCGAGCGTCGGGCTCTCCCAATCGTCCTCGACGAAGCGCACGTCGTGCAGCGCCATGTCGACGCCGATGGCGGCGAGCGAATCGAGATAGAGGTCCTGGAGGTTCTCAGGGCTCGGCTTCAGGATCACCTGGTACTGGTAATAGTGCTGTAGCCGGTTGGGGTTCTCGCCGTAGCGTCCGTCCTTCGGCCGCCGGGAGGGCTGCACGTAAGCCGCTTTCCAAGGCCTGGGGCCGAGCGAGCGCAGCGTCGTCGCCGGATGGAACGTGCCGGCGCCGACCTCCATGTCATAGGGTTGCAGCATGACGCAGCCCTGCCGCGCCCAGAAGGTCTGCAAGGTCAGGATGAGGCCCTGAAACGATCTCGCCGGGTCGAGCGCGGCGTCTTCGGCGGGGGACCTGGCATAGGTGTCGATCACGGCGCGGCGACCCTAGAGACGCGGGCGCCGACGGTCAACGCAGCCTGCGCGCGGGCGATGCGCCGGCCGCGACGAGAATTTGCCTCGCGATGCGTCTGCCGCTAGAGCGAGTCGATCAAATCGGGGAGGCCCGCCCATGCGTCCGTCAAAACGCGCAGCCGACGAAATGCGCCCGGTCAGCTTCGAGCGCGGGGTGGCGCGTTACGCGGAAGGCTCGTGTCTCGTCCGTTTCGGCGAAACGCACGTGCTCTGCGCGGCCTCGCTCGAGGACAAGCCGCCGCCGTGGCTGCGCGGCCAGGGACGGGGATGGGTCACCGCCGAATACGCGATGCTGCCGCGCGCGACGCTGACGCGATCCAAGCGCGAATCGACGACCGGCAAGGTTTCCGGCCGCGCCCAGGAAATTCAGCGCCTGATCGGCCGTTCGCTCAGGTCGGTGGTGGATTTGCCGCGCCTCGGCGAGCGACAGATCACCATCGATTGCGATGTGCTGCAGGCGGACGGCGGCACGCGCACCGCCTCGATCACCGGCGCCTGGGTGGCGCTGCGCGACTGCCTGCAGTGGATGGCAAGCCGCTCGATCCTGCGCGACGCCCCGCTCAAGGATCATGTGGCCGCCGTTTCCTGCGGCGTCGTCGGCGGCGAGGCGGTGATCGATCTCGACTATGCGGAGGACTCGAGCGCTGAAACGGATGCGAATTTCGTCATGACCGGGGCCGGCGGCCTGGTCGAGGTGCAAGCCTCGGCGGAAGGCGCGCCGTTCACCGAGGCCGAGCTTATCCGAATGTTGGCGCTGGCGCGAAGCGGGATCGCGCGGCTCGTCGCCTTGCAGAAGGCGGCGATTGCGGGCGCGCCTTAAGGATAGCCGTGGGAGAAGACGTCCATCGCCTCGAAGCCTGCGAGGTCGAGGCGCACCCGATCGGGCAAATAGGCGAAAGCGGCGCGGGCGTACTTTTCACGGCGCTCGCGCTCGAGGATGGCGTTGAGCTTCTCCCGCAGCGCGTGCAGATACAACACGTCGGAGGCGGCATAGGCGAGCTGCGCCTCGCTCAGGCTCTCGGCCCCCCAGTCCGATGACTGCTGCTGCTTCGAGATCTCCACGCCCAAGAGTTCGCGCGCAAGATCCTTCAGTCCGTGCCGGTCGGTGTAGGTTCGGGCGATCTTGGAGGCGATCTTGGTGCAATAGACCGGGGCGGCCATGACGCCGAAGGCATGATGCAGGACCGCCATGTCGAAACGGCCATAATGGAACAGTTTCACCACCTGGGGGTCGGCGAGCAATCGTTCGAGATTGGGAGCGCTCGTCTGACCCGCGGCGATTTGCACGATGTCCGCGCTCCCGTCGCCGCGCGAAACCTGCACGACGCAGAGGCGGTCCCGCCCGACGATGAGCCCGAGCGTCTCCGTGTCGATCGCCGCCGCGTCGGCAAACGACGTCGTGGGCGGCAAATCGTTGCGGTGGAAGCGAATCATGCCCGGCGGAACGCCTGATCTCGTGCAGATGCGAGTGGTTAAATATGGATAGCAGCCGCCTTCGCGGGGCGTCAATCGAACTGACGCCGGAGCGGGCGCGCCGCTCCGCCCGCGCGCGGGGCTCAGGCGGCGGCGGACTGTCCTCCCTGGCAAATCCTCGCGACGGCGGCGCAGAAAACATAGCCGACGCCGTGCACCGAACGAACGAACTGGGGACCGCCGGCCCCCCCGTCCAGCTTCTTACGCAGCCGCGCCACCAACGTATCGATCGAACGATCGAAATACGTCCACTCGCGGCCTCGCAGCGCGCCAAGCAGCGCTTCGCGCGACAGCGGTCGCCCCGGCTGGCGGAGAAAGGCCAAGAGCAGATCGAACTCGGACGATGTCAGGTCGACCCGCCGACCCGCCGGACTGACGAGGTCGCGCGCCGTCTCCTCGAGCGTCCAACCGGCGAAAAGATAGTACCGCTCAATCGGCCTGAGCGCGTCCTCGCGCTGGATTTTGGCGTCGCGCTCCCGGATGACGTTTTCAACCAAAGCCGGTTCTTGATCGGATTCGTCCAGGATGAGTATCCGCATGAGCCGCCCCCGCCTTCGACTGCCGCCGACGCCCGGCGAATCGTCAGATCTCGACGAATTGTGACATGGCGCGCCTTTTTGTCAATAATTTACGATACGTGATCGAGCGCGTTATTTGATTTCTGGCTCCTGACTGGCGTTCATCGCCAGGGGGGAAAAATCCAGTTATGTAATTGTCTGGGATATTGAAGCGCATCGACTTGCCAGTATCTCCGCCTTCATGCCGCTATGTCATTCGTCGGCAATGCATGAAAGGCCGAACGGCGACGAATTCGAAATCCGCTGATTGTCTCTTCGATAGCTCAACGCCGCCGGAATGCTGCTGGGTCAATGTTTGCATGTGTGCTGGTTATGCCGGGAACGAATTATTGTACAAGGGAGAGCGAACCTCATCGCGGCTCGGGCGTTCCCTCATGCGCGGCATTCCCATCGACATCCTGCGAGCGTTCGTCGCTGTCGTGGACGCCCGGGGTTTCACCCGCGCGGCGGAGGAATTGGGCCGGACGCAGCCGACGATCAGCCTGCAGGTGAAACGCCTTGAAGAGCTCGTCGAAGCCCCGTTGTTCAAGAAAGGCGGGCGCTTCGAACTGTCCGGAGTGGGGGAAGTCTGTTTTGACTACGGCAAGCGCCTGCTTCGGCTGCACGACGAGATGATGGATGAAGTCCGGGGCCGCAACAATCCGAACGGCGCCTTGCGCATCGGCATGCCGAGCGAATTCGCCTCAATCCTGGCGCCGCGGCTCGAACACCTGCGGGCTGACGCGCCGACCCGCACGGCCTTCGAGGTGACAGTCGAGAGCTCGCAGGCGCTGTCGGCCGCCTTTCGTCAGAATGCCCTTGACGTTGCGTTCGTCATCGGCACGGGCGAAGGCGAACCCCACAGGATCGAACAATGGCGCGGGCAGTTGCGCTGGTTCGGCGGGGCGTCCGGCGGCCATGCAACCGATCGGCCGTTGCCGCTGGTCGTTTCCCTCCAGGGGTCGCTCATCCATGAGGCGGCGACGGGCGCGTTGCGGGCTCACGGGCGGAAATTCGATATCGTTTGCACAAGCTCGGACTTTGCCGTGCTCGCCGCGGCTGCTGGGGCCGGTCTTGGCGTTACGCCGATGATCGAAGGGCTGGCGCCGCGGGGACTGGGGCTCTGCCTCGACAAGAGCCTCCCGCTGTTGCCGGAGGTCACCCTGTTGCTGCTGGCGCGCTCCCGAGCCTTGGCGGCGGCAAGCCGCCGCTGGGTCGCAAGCATGGTCGAAACCCTTCAATCGGCTTGACGGCGCCGGCGCAGACTTCGCAAGCCATTGCATTTTGTAACAATTCGTCACGCAGCTCGTCGCGCGATCGTGGCAATGTTTGGCGCCCGCCAACGAGCTAGCGGAAGCCGCCGATGAGAACCGAGCCTAAGCGACAGACCGCCGATCGACCCGTAGGCGTTCCGTCAACGACTGACGAGAGCCGCGAACTGGCGCTTCTCGCCGAGTTCGTGCGCCACGAGTTCGGTCGCCTCGCTCGCCAGGGACATCGCCGAACGTTTGGGCGCGGACATGCGGGGCGAACATCTGATCGCCGCGGCGGGCCTTGGGGGCGATCGCCGCGGCTGCTCTTGCGGCGGAGATCCGGGAGACGACCTGGCGGATTAACCGATGCGCAGGACTTCGGCGCTAGCGTCGAGGAGTTCCGCCGCATTTCTTCTTGCCCTCCGGCCGAGCCGCGCGATTCGCTAATGACCAGCACGACGTCCGCATATCTCGCCGTGACCCAGAATTTGCCTCGCTATCAGGCGATGACCGCCGCCGAGCCCGCGGTGAAAACCGCGACCGCGTATTATGAGGCCAATATCGGCTCGGTGACGTCGGTCCAGGGCCTCGTCGGCAACTATCGGCTGTTGTCCTACGCGCTCGACGCTTATGGCCTGGGCGGCCAGATCAACGCCACGGCGCTCGTCACCAAGGTGCTGGAAGGCGGGGTCTCCAATCCGAAGAGCCTCGCCAACACCCTGAGCGACTCGCGCTGGAAGGCTTTCGCCGCGGCGTTCAATTTCACCGGCGGCGGCGCGGCTTCGCCCTCCTCGGCGAACGCGGTCACCACCACGACCGGCGACTATGTCGAGCAGCAGCTCGAGAGCGACCAGGGGGCCCAGGACGTCGGCGTTCAGCTCGCGCTCTACTTCCAGCGGGTCGCGCCGACGGTCACCAGCGAAGAAGGGATCCTGGCCGATCCAAATCTTCTGCAGGTCGCGTCGACGATCCTGGGGCTTTCGCCGGCGGTCGGCGCCGACATGCAGCCGCAGACGCTGACCGAGCTCATGCCGATCTCCGACCTGCAAGATCCAGCCAAGCTCCAGCGGCTCACCGAGCGGTTCACGGCAATGTATGACCTGACATACGGGCCGGGGTCCGGCGCGACCACGAACCTGACCGTCGATTCGAGCAATACGCCCGCGGTCGAATTGGGGGCGGCCGCGGTCCTGGCCGACGTCATCAGTTCGAACGGCTCGGCGCTGAGCAGCGTGCTCAACGCCTTCACCGGCGCGCCGAGCCAGGTGTTTTCGACCGCGCTGCTATCGAGCATGCAGAGGTTTTCGCTCGGCGGCTGAGGCCAGCGCGGAGCCGCGGGCGCCGATCGAAGCGGCGAAAGGCCCGCGCAAGCGCCGCGCATTAGCGCGGGCGCATGTTTTGGACACAACGTCCATTGCGCCTTCCGCCTCGCGCGCAACGAGCGGCCGAGCGCCATTGAGTCCCGCGCAAATCGAGCCCGGAGCGCTCTACGCCGCGGCCGTCATCCGGTGGCGCGATCGCCGGCGCGAAGAGGCGATCAAGCTCATCGACGAGGCCGTCCGGCTGAGGCCGGATTTCGCGGAAGCCCTGTGCATGGGCGGCTATATGCTCGGCGAATGCGGCAAGCCGGAGCCGGCGCTGCGCTTCTATCGGCGCGCGCTCGAGCTCGACGCGTCGCTCGTCGTCGCCCATGTCAATGCCGGCAAGCTGCTTTTCGGCGCCGGCCGTTTCGCTGAGGCGCTTCGTTCATTCGAGGCGGCGACCGCGCTGGCTCCTGACGACCCCGACGCCTGGTGCAGCCGCGCCGGGGCCTTGCGCGAGCTTGGGCGCCTCGAGGACTCGGTCGAAGCCGCCAGGCGCGCGCTCTCGCTGCGCGACGACTTCCCCGAGGCCGCGATCAATTTGGGCAATGCGCTTTTGAAGCTCGACCGCGGCGAGGAGGCGCTCGGAGCCTATCTCCGGGCGACCGCCGCGGCGCCCCGCTCGGCGGCGGCGCGATGCGGTCAGGCGCTGGCGCTCCGCAGTCTCGGCCGCTTCTCCGAGGCGCTTGCGGCGTTCGAGGCGGCCGAAGCGCTCGGCAGCCGCGAGGCGCAAGCGGGCAAGGGCTGCCTGTTGTTGACGCTCGGGGATTTCGAACGCGGACTTCAGGGATATGAAGCGCGCTGGCTTCGAGGAAAATCGCTCGCCGATGCGCTGGGCGCGCGCTTCAAGACCTGGACGGGACCGGGCCGGCGGGGCGAGCGCGTCCTGGTGCTCAACGATCACGGCCTCGGCGATACGATCCAGTTCTTCCGCTATCTGCCATTGATGGCCGCCGCCGGCGTGGACGTCGCCTTCGTCTGCCCGCCGCGGCTGCGCCGGCTCCTTTCGTCGAAGGCCAATGTGCGATTCGTCGATTCGCCGCCGGATGGGGAGGAATTCGACGCCCAGATCGCGATCAGCAGCCTGCCCTACGCGTTCAAGACCCGGCTCGACGCGATTCCGGCCGCGGTTCCCTATATCGCGCCAGAGCCTGCGTTGCGGGAATTCTGGTCCCGGCGGATCGGCCCGGCCGGTTTCAAGATCGGCGTGGTTTGGCAAGGCAATCCCGATCCGGAGGCCGACCGCGCTCGTTCCATGCCTCTCGCCGCCTTGACGCCGCTCGCTGAAGTCGCGGGCGTCAGGCTCATTTCGCTGCAGAAAGGCGCGGGCGAGGAGCAGCTTTCCCTCCTGCCGCCGTCCATGAGGGTCGAGACGCTGGGCGCGAATTTCGACGCCGGGCCTGACGCTTTCGTCGACACGGCCGCGGCGATGACATGTCTCGATCTCGTCGTCGCCTGCGACACTTCCATCGCCCATCTCGCGGGCGCGCTCGCCGCGCCCGTTTGGGTGGCGTTGAAGAGCGACGCGGAATGGCGCTGGCTGCGCGGGCGCGCCGATTCGCCCTGGTACCCGACCATGCGCCTCTTTCGCCAATCGCGGCGGGGCGTCTGGCGCGACGCGTTCGAAGCCATGGCGCTCGAACTCGCGCCCCTATCGTCGAGGAGAAGAGCGACGCATGACCGGGTTCAGCCGGGGATGGCGTAGTAGCGCTCCCTCAGCGCGTACCGGTCGCTGGCCTTGAGCGCGTCCGGCGGCGCGGCCTCTTGCAGGCGAACTCCGATCGTCGGCCCGCGCCGCCAGATAACCGAGGCGGATCGCACCTCGCCGGTCTCGTCGATATGCACAGAAAATCGAGGTGGAAGCCCGATGTCCCGCGCCAGCGCGAGACGCAATCCATCCCGAGACCGGTCGCGGATCCGGCCTTCGCAGACAAAGCGATATCCCGCGTCGAGGAGTTTGGCCGAGCGCAACCGGGCCGGTTGACGCGGGCCCCCGCGCTGATCGCCTCGCTTGCCTTCGTCCCCTTTCGTTTCGGGCGCAACGATCCAATAGGCGGCCTCGCCGCGCTGAGCGAGTTCGCGCCCCATCCTCCGCGCCGCCTCCGGCCGGGCGGGCCGATCCTGGCGCTTCACCCCACGCAACAATGCGTCGCTCGCGCGGGGGTGGGCCGCCTGCTCTGAGCGGCGCTGGATTAGGGCTGCGTTAACCATTTAACTAATACATATAAACATAAGAGGCGTACATCATGCGTTAACCAAGTTGGGGGTACTTTCCAATCCGAGCAACGCTTCGTCAAGAACAAGCGAAGATTTGTTCGCGAGAGAAGTTAATTATTTTCCGCCCCGGTTAACGTCGGAATCTTTTTGAATAAACAATCGGCAACAATCTCTTGTTAACGCGTACCCGATTTTGCCCTGTCCGAGTCGAAGTTGAGCGTTGCGTAAGTGATGGCGTTCCAACTCTCAAATCGATCCGGTGGAGCAGGAGTAATGTATATTATTATCGACGATCGCGACATTGTGGCTGGGGGCTACGCCACCGGCTTCGATCGCGAAGGGGTGTCGTCGGCTGGGATAGAAGCCTCAGAATTTCGGGAATGGATTGGCAAGATCAGCGACACGGACATGAATGCCGTCGAGGCGTTTCTCATCGGCGACTGCGGCGAGCGCGAAGCCCTCTCGAGATTGATTCGCGAGCGATCGAACGCGCCGGTTCTCTGCCTGAACGAGCGGCACTCGCTCGATGATACGCTTTGCCTGTTCGCCGCCGGCGCGGACGACGTCCTGCGCAAGCCGATCCACGTACGCGAAATCGTCGCCCGGGTCGGGGCGATCAACCGGCGGGTGCTCGGCGAGAAGGGCCACGTCGCGGTGGGCGAACTTCGCGTCTATTTTGACGGCCGCGAGCCCGAGGCGAACGGGAAGCCTTTTCCTCTTCCGCGCCGGGAGCGGCGAATCCTCGAATTTCTGCTGCGCTGCCGCGGCCGGCGGGTCAGCAAGACGCAGATCTTCAATGCCGTCTACGGCCTGTTCGACGAGAATGTCGACGAGAACGTCATCGAGAGCCACATCAGCAAGCTGCGCAAGAAACTCAAGCACCGGTTGGGATTCGACCCGATCGATTCCAAGCGCTTCCTCGGCTACTGCATCGAGAAGTAGGCCGCGAGGCGCCTCTTTCGCTGGCGGGCGTCGAGCGCCGATTCCGCCTGCCGAGCTTCCGCTCGCCTGAATTCATGGCTCCCCGCGCGCCCTTTGGGGAGGAGGCTTGCCGGGGGCGTGCAAGCGGCGCGCGGGGAATTGCCGGCGATACGCGATTCCGGGCGGCGTGGTCGGCCGCGGGGGCCGACCGGCCGCTCGGTCTTACTGGAACAGCTTGAGGATGTACGCCGCGTTCTGGTTGGCGATCGACAGCGATTGGATGCCGAGCTGCTCCTGCGTCTGGAGGGCCTGCAATTTGGTCGACGCCGTGTTCATGTTCGCATCGACCATGCCTGCGACGCCGTTCGAGTAGTTGGTCATCAAGGCGGTGTTGAAGGTGTTCGCCGTCGTCATCCGATCCTGGGTGGCGCCGATCAGCGCGGCGTAGTTGGTGACCGCCGAAAGCGCCTGGTTGACGCTGTTCAGCGCAGTTTGCGCCGCGGCGGCGCCGGCGACGTTGATGTTGGTCAGATCGGTTCCGCCTTGCACGAGCAGATTTTGCGAGGTCGGCGTCGTGACCGTCGTCGTCACCGCGTAGGAGGACGCCGCGGCGAAGGTCGGGGTTCCGCCCTGGGCGATCGAGTTGCCGTTCGCGTCGAGGGCCGTGTAGGTCGTCGTCGTCGCCGTGCCGTCAAGAGCCAGCGACTGAACGGTGAACGCCTGGTTTGCCGTGTCTTCGTAGATCGCACTTTGACCATATGTGGCCGTTATGGTTCCGGCCGTGACAGCGGTGGTGTCCGCCGTGTCCGCCGCAAACTGGGTCTGCAACTGAGTCATCGTCGCCGGATCGGTGAGCGTCGATTGACTGGTCGTCGACGTCGACGTTCCGCCGGTCGCCAAACCGTACAGCGCCGAAGCCGTGAAGCTGATGGTGTTCACGGTTCCGCCGTTCGAGGTGGCGTTGAAGCCCGATACGAAGTCGAGCGTGGTCAGGCTGCCGTTCAGGACGTTCGTGCCATTGAACGAAGCGCCGTTCACCGCATCGGTGAGCTGCTTGCCCAGCGAGGCGAGCGAGGTGTTGATGTTGCCGATCTCCGCGCCCGGATTGGTCGCCTGGGTCAGCGCAGTCTGGATCGAGTTGATGGTCGTGATGACCGAATTGATCGCCGAGGAGGCGGTCGCCAGGATCGACTGTCCCTGCGACAGCGCGTCGTTGGAGGCCTGCACCACGCCGCTGTCGGCATTGAGCTGAGCGGCGATCGACCAGTAGGATGAGTTGTCAGCCGCGGTGGCGACGCTGAGGCCGGTCGAGACCTGATTCTGGACGGTGTTGAGGGACTGCTGCGTCATCTGCAAAGCCTGCAGCGCGCTCAAGGCGGCCGGATTGTTTAAGAGTGAACTCACGAGAGTGCTCCTGTCGGAAATGTTCGTGGGGATTGTACGAAATTTCGGACTCGCACCGAGACGACGGACCGGCCGCATGCCCTTAGGCTCGTGATCGAGAGCCTAACCGTCGTGTTGAACCGGGGCGCAGCGCGCTCGTTGCGCGTCTTCGCCCTGGCGAGGCCAAGACTATGGGCGTAACCGCTAACGGCCGGTTAATCGGCGAAAACATTCGCCTCGCCCCCGGTTGGCGACAAAGCGCGGGGGCTCCACGCGCAATGCCGGCACAAGCTCCGCTGCCGACGATGGCCAGTGCGAAATCCTCTCCCAGGCTCGAATGTGGCGACGAACCTGCTGGCGCAAATCGAACGGCTTTGGGCCAACCTGCGGGGGCTCGGCGTCCGGCGTTTGACCGCGCTCGCCATCATTGGCGTTGCGGCGTTCGCGATGACCGGATTGGCCGGCTACTATCTGAGCCGGCCGACGATGGAGACCCTCTATTCGGGACTCGATCGCGACGATATCGCCGCCATCGGCGCCGCGCTGCGCGAGGCCGGCGTGCCTTTCGACGTCAATGCCGAGAGCACCGTCGTTCTGACGGCGGCCGGCCAGACGGCGGCCGCACGAATGATCCTGGCGGAAAAAGGCTTGCCGCGCAGCGGCGCGGTCGGCAACGAGCTGTTCGACAAGCTCGGCTCGCTCGGCCTGACGTCGTTCATGCAGGACGTCACTCGCTTGAGGGCGCTCGAAGGGGAGCTCGCGCGCACGATCCAGATGATGCGCACGGTCAAGGCCGCGCGGGTTCATATCGTGCTCGCCGACGAAGGCTCGTTTCGCCGCGAGCGCCAGCCCTCCTCGGCCTCGGTGGTCATCCGAACCGACGGCGGCGACGACCGCGCCACCGGCCAGGCGATCCGCCACCTGGTCGGTTCCGCGGTCCCCGGAATGAAGCTCGAAGACGTAACGGTGCTTAACGTCGACGGCCGTCTGCTCGCCTCCGGCGCCGAATCGATCGAGAAGTCGCCCGACAATCTGCTCGCGCTCGAAAAAGAAGTGTCGCAGGAAATCCGCGACAACGTCACCCGCACGCTGACGCCCTACCTCAGCTCCCGCAATTTTCAGATCTCGGTCGCCGCCAGGCTGAACGCCGACAAGACCCAGACGAATGAAACGATCTACAATCCCGATCAGCGCGTGGAACGCTCGGTGCGCGTCACCAAGGAACAACAAAGTTCGCAGAACGCCGCCGGGGAGCAGGCCGCGGGCGTCGAGGCCAACCTGCCGAAGGCAAAAAACACCGGCGGCGAATCGAAGCAGTCGAACGATCAGACGCAAAAGCGCGAGGAGCTGACGAACTACGAAGTCTCGTCGAAATCGGTTCAGACCACCAGCGCCGGCTTCGCGGTTCAGAATCTCTCGGTCGCCGTGCTGATCAACCGCGCCGCGCTCGCCGCTTCTCTCGGAGACAAGCCGACGCCCGAGGCGCTCGCAAGTCAGGTGCACGAGATCGAGCAGCTCGTCGCCTCGGCGGCCGGCCTCGATCGGCAGCGTGGCGACGCGGTCAAGATTTCCGTCGTCGATTTCATCGATTCGACCCACGACCTTGACCCCGCGCCGGGTCCCTCGCTGGTCGAGATTCTCGCTCGTCAGACCGGGTCGATCGTCAACGCCGGCGCCATTGTGGCGGTCGCAGCGATCGTGGTCTGGTTCGGCGTGCGGCCAGGGCTGAGAATGGCGCTCGCTCTCCCGCGAGTTGCGGCGACGGGAGAGGCGCGCGGCTCATCCGGGGGCCAGACGCCCGCGTTGGGACCGCCGGACGGCGACGGCCAGCCGGCCGAGAGCATCCTCATCGAGGCGGATTCCAGTCGAGACGCGTTCTTGCAGGCGTTGTTGGCGCGGCGCGACAACGGCCCCGAACGCAAGCTGCAGAAACTGGTCGAGTTCGATGAGGACCACGCCGCCACGATCCTCAAACAATGGATTCGTCAGGGAGCGAACGGATGAAGCCGCTAAGAATCGCGGACTATCTCGATCATCTTGGGCGCGCGCCGCCCGAAGACGCGCCGCCGCCCCGGCGCGAGAACTCCCCGTTTCGCCCCCGGAGCCTGTTGAGCCAGCAGAGCCGCGAGCCGCGTTCGACGCCTGCCTTCGATCGCCCAGCCAAGGCGGACGGCGCCGGAGAGACGCGCCGGGAGGAGGCTCCGCGGCGCACGCCATGGGACCGAACGCCTGTCGCGGTGGATTTGGCCGCGCCCCAATTTCAGCCGGCCGGCGATATCAAGGAGAGGCTAGCCGAAGCGCACGCGCGCGGCCGCGAGGAAGGCCTCGCCGAGGGGCGGGCCGAGGCCTCGGACCGCCACGCCGCGGAACTCGCGGCGGCGCGGCGGGAGGCGGAGACGCAGCGGCTCAAGCTCCAGGGCAATGAATATGCTCAGCTCGCGGAGGCGATCCGATCCGGATTCGGGCAGATCGAGGATGACGTTGGGGCAGCCGTTACACGCATTCTCGTCCCGTTCCTCGAGAAAGAGGTCGTGAACCGTGCGGTGGACGCGTTGCGCAACGCCATCGCCCGGTTGTGCGCGGGAGGCTCGCCCGGATTGATGACGATTCGCGGTCCCGAGCGATTGCTCGCGCTGCTGCGCGAGAGGATCGCCGACCTGCCGGCCGAAGTCGAGTACATCGACGACAACGGGGTGGAGGCGGTCGTCGAGGTCAACGCCACGCAAGTCGCCACCGAGCTTCGCCCTTGGGCCGAGTTGCTCGCCTCGCTCGACGCCTGAGCGGCGCCGATGACCGCGCCGCACCCGGAAATCGTCATCGTCAGGCGCCGCGGCTCGCACGAGGACGGCCACCACGGCGGCGCCTGGAAGATCGCCTTCGCCGATTTCATGACCGCGATGATGGCGTTCTTTCTTGTGCTGTGGATCATCAGCGCCACCGACAAGAACACCAAGACGCTCATTGCCCGCTACTTCAATCCGGTGAAAGTCGAGGAGCCGGCGAAAGCGCAAAAGGGCATCCACGGCGTGCCGGAAAAGGATGCGTATTCGCCCGGCGCGGGTTCGGCCGCGCCCAACGCCGGAAAGCCTTCGTCCGAGCGCGGCGAATCTCCCGTTGGATCGGCTGACGAAAGCGCCTCCGCGAGTTCCTCGAACCAAAGCGATCAGCGGCGCCCGGCAGCGCCGCAGCCGCCGCCGGATCCGGCCAAGCCCTACCCAACCATGTCCGAGCAGGAATTGTTCAGCGATCCTCGCGCCAGTCTCGACAAGATCGCCGGCGCGCCGCCGCCGGGGCCTCGCATCGATCAGTCGGCCGCGCTCAAGGGCTATGGCGAAGTTGGGCCGAGCGCCGACGAGGCGCTGCGCGATCCGTTCCGCCCGCTCGGCAGCGACCAGGCGGTTAATGTGGTGACGTCCAATCCGGGCGCCCCGCCGGCAGCGGGCGCCCAGAGCGACGAACCGGTTTCCATGTCGACGTCGATCCCGCCGGGGGCTGCGCCGGCGCCAGTCCCCTCGGAGCCTCAGGGAGCCGGCTCGCCCGCGCCGTCCTCGCCCTCTCCGCCCGCTCCCGACGCAGCCGAAGCGCGCCGGACCGCCGCATCCAACCTGCTTGCCGACTTGAGGAAGCGGCTGGGAGCCGAGGCGTCCGCGAATCAGGGCCCGCAACTCGAGGTCGAGGCGACCGAGGACGGGATTCTCATCAGCCTCACCGACCGGCAGAATTTTTCCATGTTCCCGATCGGCTCCGCCGAGCCGCAGCCGCGCGTCCTTCGGATGATGGACGCCATTGCCGCGAGCCTGCAAAGCATGCCGGGCCCGATCATCGTGCGCGGCCACACCGACGCTCGGCCCTACCGGTCGGCGACCTACGACAATTGGCGGCTGTCATCGGCGCGGGCGCAAATGGCCTACTACATGCTGAACCGCGGCGGGCTCGCAGGGCAGCGGTTCGAGCGCATCGAGGGCTACGCCGACCGTCGCCTCAAGGACCCTGGCCACCCGCTGGCGGCAGAAAACCGCCGGATCGAAATTCTCGTGCGCGAGCCGGCGCCGTGACCGCGCCCGCCTATGCCCTGGCCTGGGCTGCGTTCGCGCTCCTCGCGCCTGCTGCCGCCTTGGCCGATTTGGCGAATCTGACCGACATGGTCGATGACCTTCGGCGCATCCAGCTTCAGGTCGCGCAAGGCGACAAAGCCGCGTACGGGGCCGAGCTCAATCAATTGAAGGCGATTGGCGCTGCGATCGCGACGGCCAAGCCTGAGACCTGGAGGAACAGGCGCGAGGCGGATTTGCTCATCATCTACATCCTGAGCGGGGGGCCGCTCGTCGACGTTGCGCCGCTCTTGCAAGGCGACGCCGTCGTCGAGTCCGAGCGTGGGCTGGCGCGCGGCGCGCTCGCCTACGTGACCAATCACGAGGCCGATGCGATCGCCCTTCTGGCGAAGGAGGATTTGAGCGCCCTCGACGCGCGCCTGGCGGGCGAGGTCGCGTTCGCCCGCTCGGTGCTCGAAACCAAGCAAGACGCCAAGGCCGCGATCGAATTTCTCGACTGGGCGCGCCTGCTCGCGCCGGGCGGGTTGGTCGAGGAGGCGGCGCTCAGGCGCGAAATCGCCCTCCTCGCCGAGGCCAAGGATGTCCCGCGGGCGGCGATGTTGACCCGCCAATATTCGTCCCGCTTCGCCGCCTCGCTCTACGCCGCCGACTTCTTTCGCGATCTCGCGGTCGCCATCGCGCGATTTGGCCTCGCCGACGATCCGGCCAACTACCAGCTTGTGTCGCGCGCGGTGGCGCCATTGCCGCCCGACGGCCGGCGGGACTTCCTGCTCGCGCTCGCCAAGTCCGCGCTCGTCAACGCGCGATTCGACGCCGCCTCCGCCGCTGCGACCGAGGCGCTCGAGGGCGCAGGCGCGGACAACCCCGAGGCGATGCGCGCTCGTCTCTATCTCGCGGCCAGCCGGATGTTCTCGGACGCCTATGACGCGGCCATCGCCGATCTGCGGACGATCGCCGTCGCGAAGCTCGATCGGGCCGACGCCAATCTGTTGGCGTCGGTTCGGCGGGTGGCGATCCAGTTGAGGATCGCCCCCGACGCCGGGCTTATCGGCGCCCAAGGCGCTTCGCCCGACGATGGCGAGAAGGACAAGGCCGCCGGCCCGGCGCTCACGATCGAGCGCGCGCGCGACGCGCTTGAGCGCACGGCCGGTCTCGTGAGCGCGCTCGGAGACCGCGCGCCTTGACCGCGCCCGCCGCCGCACCCGCTTCCGGCCCGATCGTCATGCCCGCGCCGCGCCCGGCGCCGCAGGCGGCGACCGACCGCTTCGCCTTCGCCGCCGTGCTCGATTCGCTTCCCGGCGCGGCGGCGAAAGCGGGCTCTTCCGTCGCCGGGGAGGGACCGCGGACTTCGAACGAGCCGCGGCAAGGCGGCCAGCCGCCGGGAGGGCCGGACGGCTATCCGATGCTGGGCGACGGCGCGTTCCTGTCGGCTTTGCCATTCGCCTTGCCGCCCGCTTTGGCGACGAACGCAGGACGGGCCACGCCCCTCGACCTACCGTCGCCCGGACTGATGGGGGCGAGCGTCGAAATCAACGCCGCGACCGCGGCGCCGGCGAATCCCGCGATCGCGAAGCTGACTGGCGAACGCGCCTTTCTTCTCGCCGCCTCAACCTCAAACGGCAGTCCGCCGACCGCCGGACAGGGTCAGGCCCCTGCGGCGCCGTTTGCGCCGGCGTCGCCGGCGCCGGCCAGCCCTCGCGGAGGGGGCGCGCCGGCAGCTCCGTCCGCGGCCCTGGCGCCAGCGGCGGCGCAGGGTCCGGCGCGCGGCGGGTGGAAGTCCGCAGCGCCGCCCGCGCCATCCGCCGCCCGGGTCACGAGCGCGCCGGCCACTCCCGCGAAGACCCAGCCGAGCGGCCAACCCGCCGACGGCCCTCCGCCCAATCCGGTCGCCGCGGCAGGGCAATCGGCGCCGCAGGGAGCGGCGTTCGGCGCGTCGTCGCCGGCGAATTTCGCCGCGGCGCCGTCATTCGGTCCTTACGACGCGCCTCCGGCGGCAGCGGTCGATACGACGCGCGCGAGCGCGCCTGTCGCCGCACCCGCGCCGGCGGGCCCGCCGGTGCGGGAGATCGACGTCGATCTTTCGCCAAGCGGCCTCGAAAACGTCTCGATGACGATGCGGCTCTCGGGCGACAAGCTCTCGGTCGTCATCAACGCCGCAAGCTCTCAGACCGTCGGAGCGATCGAGGGAGCGCGCGACGCGATCGCCGACCGGCTGGCGGCGATCGGCCAGCCGCTGGACTCGCTCATTGTCAAGCAGACAGGCGTCAACCCAGATGCGAATGCGAACGGAAATGCGGCCTCCGCCGACGAAGGCTCGACCGGAGGCGAACAGCGCTCGGAGCAAGGCGCGGGCGGGGGGAGCGGCGCGAACGATCCGCCTCAGTCTCGGCGCGGCGGTCCTGGCGGTTTGCGCTACTAGCGCCGGTCCTTCGCGCGCCGAGGGGTCGCTGGCGTGCGAGCGAGAGATGACCCGCGCGGCGGCGACGAACGGCGTTCCGCTCAATGTCCTCTATTCGGTCGGGCTGACCGAGACGGGGCGAAAGGGGGAGCTCAGCCCCTATGACATGAACATCGACGGACGGGATGTTCACTCCGCCAGCCTCGCCGAGGCGATGGCGCGATTTTCTCAGGCGAGGATCCGTGGCGCAAAGCTCATCGACATCGGCTGCATGCAGATCAATCAGCACTGGCACGGCGGCCGACTTCGCCTCGCCGAGCGAGATGTTCGATCCGGCGCGCAATGTCGAATACGCCGCCCGTTTCCTCAAAGCGCTGCGCGCCGAGGAGGGCAGCTGGACGCTGGCGGTCGCGCGCTACAACGCCGGGCCCGACAATCCAGTCGCCGAAAGGACCTATGTCTGCGCCGTCATCCGCAACATGATCGCGAGCGGATTCGGCCGCTGGACGGCGAACGCGAGCGCGCTCTGCCGGTAGAGCAATCTTCTTTCGAAGGCGGTGTAGACGATTTGCGCGCTTACTACCCCCTTGTGGGGGAGGATCAAGTCGCGCGGACCCTGGTCGTTCACGAAAATGTGAACAGGGCGCGCGCGTCAAACGGTAGCCACTTGCCTTCTTCGGTAGTTGAGTTGCTTAACGAGGGATTTTGTCTGCATAGGAGTTCGTTTCATGCCATTCAGCACGCTTGGTTTTTCCGTGGCGACGGCCGGGATAACGGCACTGACATTCGCCATCGCCTGTCCAGCTTCGGCGCAAGAGCCCATGCATCATGCACATAGTCACTATGCGCACGCCAACTATCGTCACCATGCTCGTTATGGCGAAGGCCGTCAGGTCATCGTTCATGCGCAACAGCCGGCGCCGGCGCAGCCCGTGGCCTACGCCTGGGGACCGGTCGGAGCGGTGGGCAGCGTCGTAGGCGGAACCGGTCAAGCGGTGGGGGCGGTCTTTTACGCCGCCGGCGGCGTGGTAGGCGGGATCCTCGGCGGAGTTGGCGGCGGCGTGTCGGCGCTTTTCGGCGGCCCGGGCTACACTTACATCCCGGTTAATGGTTACGGCGGCCCGTTCGCGGCGCCGTTCAATGCGGCCGGCGCAGTCGCCGCAACGCCCTTCCAAGTGGTCAGCGGCGCTATGTGAGAGGCGTCGCCCGCCGCTGCTTGCTAGCCGCGCCGGCGACGGGCCGTACGACATCCCTGCCGCCGAGGACCTTGTCTGCGCCGTCATCCGCAATATGATCGCGAGCGGATTCGGCCGGTGGACGGCGAACGCAAGCGGCTTTGCCGGTAGGCCGACCTTCCTCGGCGGCGGTTGCCGTTATTATACCAGGCGTCAGAGCGGACCGCGGTCGCGGCGACGCTCCCAGTAGCGCCGATGCGTATTCAGGCCTCGACCTTCTGCTTGTAGGATCGCCAGCGCAGGTCGCCGGCGCCGGATTCGGACTCCGCCATCGCCGTCGCCACGATTTGCTCGTGGTCGGGCGACTTGTGGCAGGCGGGATCGGCGTTGCGGGCGTCTCCGGTCAGCGCCAGCGCCTGGCAGCGGCAGCCGCCCCAGTCGACCTCGCGCCGGTCGCACGAGCGGCAGGGCTCGCGCATCCATTCCGTGCCGCGGAACGCCTTGAAGGCGGGGTTTGAGCGCCAGATGTCGCTTAAGCGATGGTCGCGCACGTTCCAGAATTCGAGGCCCGGAATGGTCTCGGCGGCGTGGCAGGGCAGCGCCTTGCCGGTCGGCGAGACGTTGATCGCGATCCGCCCCCACCCCCCCGCGCAAGGCTTGGGATAGCGGGCGTAATAGTCGGGGACGACCATGTCGATGACGAGTTCGCCCTTGAGTCGGATGCGCGCCGCTTCGACCAGCGCGATCGATTCCTCGACCTCTTTCCTTGGCGGCATCAGCGCGGCGCGATTGGCGAGCGCCCATCCGTAATATTGGGTGTGGGCGACTTCGAGCCGGCGCGCGCCGAGTTCGACCGCCAGCTCGATAAACTTGTCCACCTGATGCAGGTTGGCGCGATGGATGACAGCATTGATGGTCAGCGGCAGGCCGGCCTTGTTCACATAAGCAGCGAAGGCGCGCTTCTTCTCCCATGCGCCGGGATAGTGGCCGAGGCGGTCGTTGGTCTCCTTGTCGGCGCCCTGGAAGGAGAGCTGCGCGTGGTCGAGGCCGGCCTCGGCCAGGTCCTGGGTCAGCTTCTCGCCGACCCCGACTCCCGAGGTGATGAGGTTGGTGTAGAGCCCGCTTTGCGAGGCGTGGCGGGTGAGCGCGGCGATGTCGCGCCGCGCCGTCGGCTCGCCGCCGGTGAGATGCACATGCAGCGCGCCTAGCGCGGCCGCCTCGCTGAACACCCGCTTCCAGGTTTCGCCGTCGAGCTCGGCCCCGGGGCGTTCGAGCGCCAGCGGATTGGAGCAATAGGGACAGCCGAGCGGACAGCGATGGGTGAGCTCGGCAAGGAGCCCGATCGGGGCCGTGGGCGGAGGCGCGGCATGAGCGGTCATGATGTTTGGAGGACTTTCTTCACGTCTCGAGAACTCTCTTCGCCTTCAGGTCGGCGAGCATGGCGACAACGTCCTTTTCGATCACCGCAGGCGGCGCAGTATAGCGCGCCGCGAGCTCGGCGACGATCCCCGCGAGATCGCGCTCCCCGTCGCAGAGTTCGAGCACCGTCGCGGCGGTCGCGTCGATCTCGAAGATCCGCTCCGGCGCGAGCAGCGTCCACCGCCCGCGCACTTCGTCGCGTTTCAGCTTGACGCCCTTCGGTAGACGGGGCCGCGACTGCGCATCGATTTCCATCGTCTGGTCCGCTTTGCTTCAAACCGGCCGAAACGCCCCAGGCGGGATGGCGCCGGTCACGTAGGCATGATGCAGCGCGTCGAGCTGCGCCCACAACATTTCGGTCTTGAACGTCAGCGCGGCGAGCGCGCCCTGCTGCTGTTCGACCGTGCGTGCATTGCGTTTGACATATTCGAGCGCGAAGCCTGCGTCCTTCGGCGCCTGGTCGAGCCGGCGGCGGAAATAGGCCACCACTTTTTCGTCGATGAAACTGTAATTGGCCAGCATCCCGGCGATGCGGCGTTTGTGCAACGATGGGGCGAAGAGCTCCGTCAGGCTCGAGGCGACCGCCTCGATGAGCGGCCGCTCGCGCACGAAGCGGATATAGGCCTGAACCGCGAACCTGGTCGCCGGCAGCGCGCCCTCCTGCGAGATCACGTAGTCACGGTCGAGCCCGAGCCCGTCTGTGAGGATGAGCCAGCGCTCGATGCCGCCCATGTCGTCGCCGAGGCCGTCATGGTCGGCGATGCGATGCAGCCACTCGCGGCGTAGCTCGCGATCCTCGCAGCGCCCGATCAGGGACGCATCCTTCATCGGGATCGCCGCCTGATAGACGTATCGGTTGAGCGCCCACGCCTGCACCTGACCCTTGGCAAGCTTGCCGTCGTGCAGAAGGCCGTGAAACGGATGGAGGTCGTGATAGCGCTCTGGGCCGATCGCGCGCAGCGCCGCCTCGAGCGCCTCGGGGCTCATGGGCTCAGGGGCCGTGTGCTTGTTCATAGGCTGACCTCCATGCCGTCGAACGCGACTTCCCAGCCGGCCGCGTTCGCTTTCGCCTCTTCGGGCGATCCTTGGATCAGGATCGGGTTCGAGTTGTTGATATGGATCAGGATGCGCCGCACATGCTTGTGGCGCGCGAACGCCTCCAACGTTCCTCCGGGTCCTCCGACCGGCATGTGGCCCATCCGCCGGCCGGTCTTGTCGCCAAGGCCGGCGGCGATCATCTCGTCGTCGGCGAACAGCGTGCCGTCGAAAAACAGCACGTCCGCGCCGCCGGCCCGGGCGTCGAGATCCTCCGTAACACGGGCGCAGCCGGGCGCATAGACGAGCCTTGCGCCCCCCGCTTCCGCGGCCACGCAGACCGTCCCCTCGCCGATGTCGTCGATGCTGACATTCCCCTCCTCGAGCCACAGCGGGACCTTGCCGGGAACCGCGAACAATTCAAGCTTCAAGCCCGGCAGAGGCTCGAAGATTTCGCCAAGCGCGACCGCGCGGCGCGGGGCGACCGCCCGGTCGACGACGTCGAACATGCGATTGGCCCCGATCGCCTCCAGCGTCGCCAGCGTGGCGAAAATCGTCAGCGGCTGGCGCTCGCGCAGCGCCAGCAGGCCCGCCGCGGAATCGACTTCCGCGTTGGTCAGGACGATGGCGGCGATCGGCGAATGGCGCCCCTCGCCTTCGGGCTGCAGCGCCGGCGTCGCCAGTATCTGCTGGCGCAGGTCGATCGAGGCGTTGAGCAAGAGCCAGCGCACCCCGTCGGCGCTGAGCGCGAGGCCCGCCTGGGTGCGGGGCTTCACCCGCTTATCGCCGCTCCAGGCGAGGCGGCAGACCCGGCAGCCGCAATTCCACTGCGGCACGCCGCCGCCGGCGCCCGACCCGAGCACGAGCGCTTTCAGCCGGGGGGGGGCGGCGCTAGGGAGGAACATAGTTGAAGCTCGTTGAGATCCGGGCGGACCCGCCTGGAGGCGGGGGAAACCGAGCCCCCTGGACCAGGGAGCGCGCCGCCGCGTCGAGATCGCCGTCGCCGGAGGAACGAGTGATCGCGAACGAGGTCACCGCGCCGGACGGACCGATGGCGAACGTGACGCCCACAATCCCCTTAGCGCCCCGGGCGCGCGCGGCGGGCGGATAGAAAAGGCGGCTGCGAATTGCGGCGCTCACCTCCCCTATATACCCCGAAAGCGACGCGGCGCTCGCCGAGGCGCTCGAAGGCGCGCTCGTCGGAGAAGCGCCGTGGGGCGCCTCAGCGGGAGCGGGTCGCGACTGGACCTCGGCGGGTCTGGGCGCGAGGGCGGGCTTGGGCGCCGGTCTTGTCTGGGGTTTCGGCGCTTCGACGCGCAACGGCGGAGGAGGCTTGGGCGGCGGGGCCTCGACCGCCCTCGGGGATGGTGGCGGCGGAGGAGGCGGCTCAAGCTCGACCGGAGCTGGAGGCGGCGGCGGCACCTGCGGGGGAGGAATAGGCGGCGCCTCCACCGGCGGGGGAGGCTGCTCGGCGACCGGCGGCGGAGGCTGTTCCGGCGGGGGAGGCGGAGGCTGCTCCTGCGGGGGAGGCGGAGGTTGAACCTCCACGGGCGGAGGAGGCTGCTCGGCGACCGGAGGGGGAACGGGGATCGGAGGCGGCGGCTCGGCGGCCGCCGGCGCGGCGTCTTGAGCTGGGGGAGGCGCAGATTGTTCCAGCGGCTTCTGCTCTTCAGCCGGCGGCGCCGGGTTTTCTGCAGGCGGCCTTCCGGCTGAATGTCGACGACCACTTCCCTCGTCTGTTCGAGCGGCTTCGGCTCGAGGTAGACGACCGTGAGCGCGGCGGCGTGAAGCGCGACCACGATGGCGATGACGACAGGGCGGAGCCATGGCGGGCGGACGGGCGGCGGCTCGAACTCGCGTCCCGCCAGTGTGGCGGCGGTCACTGGGCCGGCAAGTTCGGCGCCGCCGAAGTGGGCGCGTTTGGCGCAGCCGAAGCGGGCGAGATCGTGCGGCGAGGGCCGGACACGATCGCGATCCGGGAGATTCCGTTCGCCGCGAGATCGTCCATCACCGACACGACGTCGCCGTAGGAAGCGTCGCGGTCGCCGCGCAGCTGAACAACGCCATTGGAGTTGCCAAGCCTGGCCTTGACCGTCGCCGCCAGCTCATCCGGCGACACCGGGTCTTTTCCGACCGACAAAGCGCCGTCCTTGGCGACGACGACCACGACCGGCTCCTTGTTTTCAAGCGGCTGTGCGGTCTTGGCGCTCGGCAGGTTCACTTTGATTCCGGCCGCCAGCATCGGCGCGGTCACCATGAAGATGATCAGCAGGACAAGCATCACGTCGACAAGCGGCGTGACGTTGATGTCGGCCAGCGGCTGATAGAGGCCTTCGCCGATCTTGCGCGGGCTCAGCGCCATTAGGGCGCCTCCGCGCGGCGGCGCGGCGCGTCATCGCGCGCGACTTCGGCCGGACGGGCGAGCAGCGCCAGCGCGCGCTCTTCGACGAAAGAGGCCATGTCCTGGCCGAGCCTGGCGAAAGCCGCGCCGATGCGGTTATAGCCGATCGAGGCCGGAATCGCGGCGGCAAGGCCATAAGCCGTCGCGGCCAGCAATTCGGCGATGCCGGGCGCAACCGTCGCCAGCGACGTGTCCTGCGACTGGCCGATGGCGGCGAAGCTCGACATGATGCCCCAGACGGTGCCGAACAGGCCGACGAATGGCGCAACCGAGGAGATGACCGCGAGATTGGGCAAGCCGCCTTCCGAACGGGTCAAGAGTTCGCGCGCGGCGCGCGCCATCGCCTCCGAGATGCGCGACCGGAGCTCGCCGACCGTCTCGCCTGGTATGCGGCGACGCGCTTCTTCGTCGCCCGCGGCAGCGACGCCTGCGAGCGACTTCGCGAGCGGGCCGCCGACGCGCGCCGCGCGAACGGCGCGGCGAAGGCGCACGACTGAAACTGCGCCTTCGATGATGAGCACCCAGCACCAGAGCGAGGCGACGAACAGAACGGCCATGACGGCTTTCCCGACGAGGCTCGCCCCGAGAAAAAGCCCAACCGGGGAGAGATCCAAACCCTGCATGCCAACGCCTCGTTTCACTCCCCGCGCGTTCTATTGCGCGTCAGGCCGCGCGTTTCAACCCCACCTTGGCGAGCGCGCACGCGCGCCTCGTTGGCGACCGCCCGACTGAGCGCTCATAATGTGATCCGTATGCCCCCGTAGATGGCGACAGGCTTGGTGGCCCCGAGAACTCGTTGGATTGGTCAGGAAGGGCGCCGAATTGGGCAGCGCGGAAGTGTCGAACAACCCCCCGCCAGTATAATACCGCTGATCGAACAGGTTCTGGACGAGGCCATAGACCTGCACCTGCTTGGCGACTTGATAGGACGTGTGCAGACCGAAGACGGCGTAGCCAGGGACTTGGGGAAGCGCGCCGTTCTCGTTGCCGATCATGACCTGGCCTGACGCCGCGACCATGTCGGCCCCGACCCGCCACTTGTCGGTCACGTTGTAATCGACGCCCGCTTTCACGGTGTTCTTTGGAATGCCGGCGATCGGCATCCCATTGGTGATGGGAATGAAACCATTCCCGTCGGCCAGCGGATTGAACGGCGACGATTCCTGAAAGGTCGTGAGATAAACGGCGTCGATATAGGTGTAGTTGGCGTAAGCCGTCCAGCGATCGCCGGCCCACTGCGCGCTGAGCTCCGCCCCCTGGCGCAAGGTCGTCCCGACATTGGCGAAATAGCCGAAGCCGGTGACGGCGCTCTGCTGCGGCAGGATATCGTTGGTGAGCGTGGTGCGGAAGAGACCCGCCGACCATTGCAGCTTGCCCCATTGGGGACCCAAAGGGGCAAGCGCGTTTTGCCCACGGAAGCCCAGCTCGAAAGTGTTGCCAACCACCTGCTTGAGCGGCGGGTCCGAGACGAGAAAATTGTCGATGATGCAGGGGTTGTTGGGGTCGGCGCAGCCGAGCTCGAGCGGGGTCGGCGCGCGGTTGGACATTGCGTAGCCCGCGTAGAAGTTGATGTCAGGCGTGATCTTGTAGGTGAGGCCGATCGTCGGATTGATGTGGTAGAAGCTCGAATAGCCGGTGAGGAGAGCGCTTTGCGTGCCTTCGAGGTTGATCCCGGCGAAATTGAAACGACCGCCGCCGGTGAACGTCAGACGGTCGGTCGCGTCGAACGTGTCGAGCGCGTAGACGCCAACGTATGTGTTGTTTGCATTGACCGCGATCGGGCTCAGGAAGCTGCCCGGCTCGTCGATCAGGTAGGGGTAGGGGATGATTGGGAACGACGTGTTGTTGTCGTTGAAGAACGTGCCCATCTGGCTGTTGCCGGTGTAACGCGTCCAGCCATAGTCGAGCGACGCGCCGACGGTCAGCGTGTTGTCGCGGCCGTTGATCTTGTCGGTGTCGACGGCCTGCAGGCTGGCGCCGAGCGAACGCGACTGGGTCCAAGAGCGATCGATCTCGCCGAGATCGAGCGTCCCATTCTGCGAGATGTCGGGGATGATCCCGCCCAACGTGTCGTGCGCGGGACTCCCGTTCAGGCACGAGAATGGCGGACAAGGGCTGAGGTCGGTCGGGTTGCCATCGACATGCGCCTGGTTGAAGGCGCGGAAATAGGCGTTGCCCTGGAAGCTCAGCGTGGGCGAATAGGTGTAGCTGCCGCTCCACTGGATCATCGCCATCTTGTTATAGGTCGTCTGGGGAACGGTGAAGACGCTGCCCCAATTGTTCTGCAGCAGCTGGATCGGCGTGAAAGCGGCAGCGCCGAACTGGGTGTCGCCGGCCGTGAGTTGCAGGTGCGACTCGAACCCGTTCGCCTTATAGCCGACGTCGCCGTAGAAGTTGCTGAGCTGAGAGGCGCTATCGACGCGCCAGCCGCCGTCGTTGATCTGCGTCGCCGCCGCATAGACCGACCAGTCGCCAATCTGCTTGCCGTACTGAAGCTCCTCTTGCGCGCGATAGAAAGAGCCGCCTCGAAGGTCGGCTTCGAAGCCCTGCCAAGTGAAGCCGTTCTTCATTGTCACGGTGACGGCGCCGCCGAGCGCGTTGAGGCCGAAGATCGGATTTCCAGCGACAATCGCCGTCCTATCGATCGCATTCTCGGGTATCAGGTCCCAGTTGACGGTATCGCCGAACGCCTCGTTGATGCGCACGCCATTCTGATAGACGGCGAGGCCAATCGGCGTTCCGGAGACCGGTGACGCGTCGAAGCCGCGATAGTTGATGTCGGGCTGGAAGTCGTTGCCCGATACGTTGTTGACCGTGACGCCCGGCGCCTGACGCTGAAGCGTGTCGGGCAGCGTCGAGTTGTTGAAGGTCTGGATGTCTTGTGCGCCCGTCTGCCAGACAGAGAAGGGCGATTTCGCAACGTCGATGTCGCCGCCGCCCAACGGCGTCGTCGCCACGACGTCGAAGGTCGGCAGCACGATCGTGTCCGCGTGGGCCGCGGCCGTTAGCGCGATCAGGGCGGCAAAGCCCAAACCCCCAGAGATCCCAGCGTTTGAGCGAGCCACCTGACGTCCCCCCTTGTGCGCGCGACATGAATGGCGCCGCGAGCAAGCTCGTCCGGGAGTCATGAGCACGCAAAATCTCATGCGCTTGCCCGCGGCCCCTCAACCATAGGCCCGTCGCCCGCCACATGTTATTTCAATGATTGGAAGATTTCCGGGGATCAATTCCCGGGCCTGTCGGGAGGTTTTCCCGCTCGCCGGCGGCGCCGGCCGCGCCGAAGCGCGCCTCGACCACGACGCCGCCTCCGGGCGGAGAGCCGATGGTGACTTGGCCGCCGAGCAGCCTGACCCGGTCGCGCATGCCGGCGAGCCCCATCCCGGCCTCGGTTTCGCCCTGCAATCCGCGACCGTCGTCGGCGGCGCGAATGACGAACCCCCCCAAGCCCGCATCGCGCGGGCTCGGCTCGACGCCCGGCGTTTCGAACCGCAGCGACACGTCGATCCGGGTCGCCCCGGCGTGACGAAACGCGTTGGTCATCGCCTCCTGGACGAAGCGGTAGGCCATGAGACTCGCGCCCTCGCTCATCGCCTCGACGCGCCGATCGACGTCGAGCGTGACGGCCACCCTCGGCTCGGCTCGGCGCCAATGGGCGACGAGCGCCTCCAGCGCCTCGGCGAGCCCCAACTCCTCGAGCGCGGCCGGCCGCAGATCGGCGAGAATGCGCCGGTTCTGGCCTTGCAGCGCCTCGACCTGGGCCTCGATCGCGCTGGCCGCCGCGCGCGCCCCGGGATTGTCGGAGACCTTTTTCGCCAGCACCGCGGCGCTGGCGCGCAAGGCGAACAGATGCGGCCCGAACTCGTCGTGGAGCTCACGGGCGATGACCTGACGTTCTTCGTCCTGGGCGTAGAAGACCCGCTCCGCCAACTCGCTGTTGGCCCGCTGTAAGCCGCCAAGCGTATCCGCGAGACTGTTGATCTTGCCGTTGATCCTGCGAATCTCCGGCGGTCCGCCGCCCTCGGCGCGCGCGGCGTAGTCGCCCGCCTCCAGGCGAGCGAGCGTCCCGCCGGCGACGCCAAGAGGTTTCACCGCGCGCCCGACCAAGAGGCTTGTCACTGCCAACCCCGCCAGCGCCATAAGCGCGCCGACCAGCGCGTGGTCGCGCGCGCCCGCCCAGACTTCGTCGATCTCGTCGGCAGGATCGGCGACGATGACGATCGACTCCGTCCTGCCGTCGCTCAGACTGACCGGAATGGCGGCGACCTCGCTCGGCGCATTGACGAGCGCGCGAAACCATCGCGGGGCGCCCGACTGGCTGTTCGCCTGGCGCATGATCGACGAAGCGAGCGACGGCTCGCCCAATCCGGCCCGCACGTGCCTCAGGTTCTGGAGACCGGCGACCAGCGCCTCGACCGCGTCCGGCCGGGGCGCGCCCTGCACGCGCGCGAGGGTGGTCAAGACGAAGTCCTTGGTCAGCCGCATAGCACTTTGCGTTTCGGCGCGCGCCCTCGCGCTCGCCTGGAGGACGACGTGGCCAGCGTCGGCGGCGAGCCACAGCGCGAACAGCGAAGCAAAAATGAGATTGAGCCGAGCGCGCAGGGAGATCGAGCGCCACATCCGTCTCACGCCTTTCCGGCTTCACCGTTGATTTTGCCGGCGCTGCTGTCAATGCTGCGATCGGCGCATTCGCCGGCCAGGGAAGGTTTTAAGCTTTTGCGGATTCTTGTTGTCGACGACCATCCGATCGTCATCTCGGGATGCCGGGCGCTTCTGGAGACGGATCCGGACGTCGAGGTTATCGAGGCTGAGGACGGCGCCTCCGGCTTCGCCGCGTTTTTCGAGCTGAGGCCAGACGTCGCGGTGATCGACATCAACCTGCCCGGACATTCGGGACTGGAGCTCCTGCGGCGGATCCTCGAGCGTGCGCCGGAGGCGCGGCTCATCGTCTTCAGCATGAACGACGACCCGGTCGTCGCCGCGCGCGCGATTGAAGCCGGCGCCAAAGGGTACATCGCCAAGAACGACGATCCGGCGCTGTTCGCCGAAGCGGTGAGCGCGGTGGCGAACGGCGGTCTCTATCTGCATCCGGAGATGGCGCGGCAGATCGCCTTCCTGCGCGCCGGCGCCAACGCCAATGCGATGTCGAGCCTAAGCCCCCGCGAGCTCGAAATCCTGCGCCTTCTCGCCGCCGGCCGCACCATGGCGCAGATCGCCGACCTGTTGCACGTCTCCTATAAGACCATCGCCAACAACTGCACGCAGCTCAAGCAGAAGCTCGGCGCCCGCTCCGCCATGGACCTCATGCGCATCGCGCTCAGCGCGAGGATTTGACGTGCCCCGAATTTGAAAAACCGATCCGTCGGCGACTTGCGACAACTTGTTGGAGTTTGTCACCCCCGCGTTCGCGGGGGGTGACAAGGTGGGCCCGCCATCGGCTGCGTTGGCCGTCGCCGATGGACTGCCTCGGTCAGATGGGCGTCGCCGTTTGCCCGCGCCCGCGGCCGCCCGCTTACACCCCGAGCGCCGCGTTCTTCAGCGGCAGCGAGCGGATGCGCTTGCCCGTGACCGCGAAGATGGCGTTGGCTATCGCGGGGGCGATCGGCGGCGTGCCCGGCTCGCCCAAGCCCCCCCATTTGTCGCCGCCGGAAAGGACGAAATGGGTCTCTATCACCGGAGCGTCGGCCATGCGGGCGATCGGGTAGGAGTTGAAATTGCCCTCGACGACCCGGCCGTCCTTGATCGTGATCTCGCCGTAGAGCGCGGCCGTCAGGCCGTAGAGGACCGCGCTCTCGATCTGCATCGCGGCGGTGAGCGGATTGACGAGGTGCCCGCAGTCGACGCAGGCGACGACGCGCTCGACCTTGACTTCGCCTCGATCGCTGACCGCGACCTCGGCGATCTCGCCGACGATCGTGCCGAAGGCTTCGTGGATCGCAACCCCGCGCCCGACGCCCTTGCGCAACGGCTTGCCCCAGTCGCCCTTCATTGCGAGCGCGTCCAGGACAGCGAGGAAATCGGGCCGGCCCTGGAGAAGCCCACGGCGGTATTCGAGCGGATCGCGCTTGGCCGCATAGGCGACCTCGTCGATGAAGCTCTCAACCGCGAAAGCGTTCTGCGACGAGCCGACCGAGCGCCAGAACATGACCGGCACGTGGGTGTTCTTGAGGTTGACGCCCACTTTCAGCGCGCTCGGCGCGATAGGGACAATTGGCCAGGCCTTCGACCGCCATGCGCTCGACGCCGTTCTTGACGCCTTCCCAGCCGAGCGAGCGCAGGATCGAGCCGACCGCGGTCGTGAACTCGAAGCCGGCGGGCGAGCCGTCTTCGCTGAGCGCGGCGCGCATCCTCAGCGCCGCCTGCGGGCGATAGCGATCCGCGCGGATATCCTCCTCGCGCGTCCAGATCAGCTTGATCGGGCGTTGAAGCGCCTTGGAGACCTCGACCGCCTGGGTCAATTCGTCGTTGACCGAGCGCCGGCCGAAACCCCCGCCAAGGAAGCAATTGTGGACGAACACCGCCTTCGGATCGACCCCGCCCGCTTTTGCGGCAAGGGCGAGCGCCGACTCCGGCGCTTGCGTGCCCATCCAGACGTCCAGGCGGTCTCCCTGCCAATGCGCGGTCGCGTTGAGCGGCTCCATCGGCGCATGCGCCAGATGCGGAACCTCATAGAGCGCTTCGACCACCTTGGCCGGCCGAGCGAAGGCGGCCGCGATATCGCCATGGCCGCCGCCGTCGGCGAGCGGCCCGTCGAGCGCGGCGCGATATTCGGCCGCGAATCCGGCGCTGTCGGTCGAAGCCGCCGGGCCGAAGTCCCATTCGACCGGCATCGCATGAAGCGCTTCCTTGGCGCGCCAGAAATTGTCCGCGACCACCGCCACGCCGTTGGTCACCGGCAAAGCGCGGATGATTCCGCGGCGCCCCGAGATGGCGGAGAAATCGTAGGACTTGAGCTTGCCGCCGAATACCGGGCAATTGGCGACGGCCGCATAGGCCATGCCGGGCAGCCGGGTATCGATGCCGAAGCGCGCCGCGCCCGTCGCTTTGAGCGGCGTGTCAATGCGTTTGATCTCCTCGCCGATGAGCTTGAACTGATCGGGCGTCTTGATCGCCGGCTCCGCGCTGAGCCTGACCTTGGCGGCGTCGGCGGCGAGCTCGCCGAACGTCGCCGAGCGCCCGGAGGCCTCATGCCGAACGAGGCCGCCGCTGGCGACGCAGGCCGCCGAATTCGACGCCCCATTTCGCCGCCGCGGCGGCGATGAGCCGCGCCCGGGCCGATGCGCCCGCTTGCTGCAAGAACACATGCGAGCCGCGAATCGACCGCGAGCCCCCGGTTCCCATCGACTCGTAGACATTGTTGTCGGTGAGGTTGCGGTGGGCGGAAGCGTACTCGACCTTCACCTTGGCGAAGTCGCATTCGAGCTCCTCGGCCAGGATCATCGCCAGCGAGGTCAGGACGCCCTGTCCCATTTCCGATTTCGGGACGCGGAGCGTGATCGAATTGTCCGGGTCTATCACGACGAAAGCGGTGACTTCGTCCGGCGTCTTGCCGGCCTCCGGGCTCCACGGCTCCCCGGCAATGGTGGTCGCGCCGGCGAGCTCGGGTGCGAACGCCGCGATCATAAGGCCGCCGGCGGCGGAGAGACCAGCCTGGATCAGCGAGCGGCGGGAAAGCATGACAGTCATCGCGGCCCTCCCTTCAGATCTTCATCAGTTCGGCGGCGCGATGGACGGCGGCGCGCATGCGCGGGTAGGTCCCGCAGCGGCAAATATTGGTCATCCCGTCGTCGATGTCGGCGTCGCTCGGATGGGGGTTGTGCGCGAGCAGCGCGACCGCGGCCATGATCTGCCCCGATTGGCAATAACCGCATTGCGGCGCGTCGGCTTCGATCCACGCTTTCTGCACCGCGTGCAGCTCTATCTCCCCGAGACCCTCGATGGTGAGGATCGTCTTGCCGGCGGCGTCGCTGACCGGAGTGATGCAGGATCGCGTCGCCTCGCCATCGATCAGGACGGTGCAGGCGCCGCAAAGCCCCGCGCCGCAGCCGAACTTGGTTCCGACCATCCCCAGTTCATCGCGCAGCGCCCACAGAAGGGGCATGTCCGGCTCGACGTCGATGGCGACTTTCCGCCCGTTGACCAGAAGATTGACCATGTCCCGCCACAACCTCCGTCGCGCAGCAGCGCGAGATTGGCACCATTAAGCGCGCGAGTGGGGCGGATTGTCGCACGCGCGCGTTCAAATCGCCCGAGCGGCGAACAATTTAGCGTGAACTCGACTTGGCGCAAGACGCTTCGAGGCGTCGGCGGCGTCTCCCACTTGATGCGCGTCCTGCCCGCCGATTCGGAGCAGCGATGTCCTCGCGCCTCACCCTCCTTCGCGTCCGCCCGCTTGCCGGGAACCGGGCGCGCGGCTGGCTGACGGCGGGACCGTTCCGCGTCCCTTGCGCTCTCGGCCCGGCGGGAATCGTGCGGATCAAGCGGGAGGGCGACAAGGGCACGCCGGCTGGGCGGTTCCGGCTCTTATGGGGCTATTTCCGAGCCGACCGAGTGCGGGTGAGGGCGGCGGGCGCGCCGATGAAACCGATGCGCCGCGACCAGGGGTGGTGCGAGGACCCGATGAGTCCGCGCTACAATCGCCCGGTACGCCTGCCCGCAGCCGACTGCACGGACCGGATGTGGCGGGACGATCATCTCTATGACCTGACCTTCATCCTCGATCAGAATTACTCTCGGCGCGCCAAAGGGCGCGGCAGCGCGATCTTCTTCCACCTTGCTCGTCCGGGCTTTACTCCGACCGCCGGCTGCGTGGCGATTTGCTTGGCCGACATGCGAAAGCTCGCCCCGCGCCTCGCGCGCGGCGCGATGATGGCGATCGGGTAGCGCTCTTGTCATTCCCGGCGGGCGCTACGCGCGCGAATCGACCGGGAATCGAGGATCGACGCCGAGCGACGCTCCTCCCTATGATGGGGTGCCGACACATTTCCAAGGACTCCGCCGTGAGACGCCTGCGCCTCGCCCTTTGCGCCATCCTCTGCTTCGTTCCCGCAGTCGCGTTCGCCGACTCGGCGCCGATCATCTCCCCGTTCGCCACGGCGCGTCCGGTCCTCGCCAGGCACGGCATGGTGGTGACTCAGGAGGCCGCGGCGTCGCGGGTGGGTCTGGACGTGCTGAGGCGCGGCGGCAACGCTGTCGATGCCGCGGTCGCGGTCGGCTTTGCCCTCGCCGTCACCCTGCCGCGCGCCGGCAATATCGGCGGCGGCGGCTTCATGCTGATCCACCGCGCCGATCGCAATGAGACGATCGCGATCGACTACCGCGAGACGGCGCCGGCGGCGACGACCAAGGACGTGTTCCTCGACGCCAATGGCGAAGCCGATCCGTTCAAGTCGCGCTATTCGGGCCTTGCGATCGGCGTGCCCGGGACCGTCGCAGGCCTCGAGCTCGCCTGGCGCAAATACGGCTCGGGCAAGTTCTCGTTCGCCGACCTGATCGCGCCTTCGATCGCGCTCGCGCGTCAAGGACTGACCGTCGATGACGACGTCGCCGATTCGCTGCCCCTCGCCGCCCGGGCGCTCGCCAGTCATCCTTCGTCGGCGCGCATCTTTCTCAGGGCGGATGGAAGCGTGAAGCAAGCCGGCGACAGCATCGCGCTCGACGATCTTGCCGCGACGCTCGAGGCCATCGCCGCCAACGGCGCGGCGGGTTTCTACAGCGGGCCGGTGGCGCAGAAGATCGTCGATGCGGTGCAGGCGGCGGGCGGACGGATGACGATGGCGGACCTCGCCGGCTATCGCGCCGTCGAACGCCGGCCGGTGAGCGGAACCTATCGCGGCTATACCGTCGTTTCGATGCCCCCGCCCTCGTCCGGCGGCGCGCATATCATCGAAATCCTCAACATCCTCGAAGGCTTCCCATTAGGCGACCAGGGCCTCAATTCCGCCGCCTCGCTGCACGAGATGGCGGAGGCGGAAAAGCTCGCCTACGCCGATCGCGCCGCCTGGCTCGGCGATCCCGATTTCGTCAAAATCCCGCTCGCAGGCCTGACCTCCAAGGCCTATGCCGAGCATTTGCGCGGCCTCATCTTGCCCGACCGCGCGCGGCCCGCCGCTGACATCCGCCCGGGCGAGCCTGAGCGCTACGAGAGCGACCAGACCACCCATTTCTCGATTGTCGATGCCGACGGCGACGCGGTCGCCAACACCTATACGCTCAACCTTCCTTACGGCAGCGGCCTCGTCGCCGACGGCGCCGGCGTGCTGCTCAACAACGAGCTCGACGACTTCGCCGCCAAGCCCGGCGCCGCCAACGTCTACGGGCTGCTCGGCGGCGACGCCAACGCGCCGGGGTCGATGAAGCGGCCGCTGTCGTCGATGAGCCCGACGCTGGTGTTCAAAGATGGCAAACTCCTGATGGCGACCGGCAGCCCCGGCGGATCGCGCATCATCACGATCGTGCTGCAGGTCATCGTCAACGTCATCGACCACGGGCTCAATGTCGCCGAAGCCGAGGACGCGCCGCGCGCGCACGACCAGTTGTTCCCCGACGAGCTCAGGATCGAGCGCGGTGTGTCGCCGGACACCGTCCGCTTGCTCGAGGCGATGGGACACAAGGTCGTGCTTGGCGAAGCAATGGGCTCGGCCAACACGATCGTGCGCGCCCCGGACGGCGAGCTCAGCGGCGCATCCGATTTGCGGCAGCGGGGGACGCTGGCGGTCGGATATTGATCGGCTATCTTAGGGCGGGGAGGGTTGGCTCATGACAGTAAACGTCGGCGTCATCGGCGTCGGAATGATCGGCCAGGAGCATATCCGCCGCCTGACGACTACGGTCCCGGGCGCGAACGTGGTCGCGGTCAGCGACGTCGACGAAACGCGGGCTCGGGAGGCCGCCGAACTCGTCAGCGGCGCAAAGGTCTACGCCCAGGGCGAGGACCTGATCCTCGCCAAGGAAGTCGCGGCGGTCATCGTCGCTTCGTGGGGTCCGACGCACGCTGCGCTCGTGCTCGCGGCGATCAAGGCCGGGAAGCCCGTCTTTTGCGAGAAGCCGCTCGCGACCACGGAAGCGGACTGCTCGGCGATCATCGACGCCGAGAATGCTTTCGGACGAAGGCTCGCGCAGGTCGGATTCATGCGCCGATTCGATTCGCAGTATCTGGCGATGAAAGATGCGATCGCATCGGGCGCGATTGGCGCGCCGCTCATCTTCCAGAGCGTCCATCGCAATGCGTCCGTCCCGGCGCACTACACCGGCGAAATGGCGCTGACCGACACCGCGGTCCACGACATCGACATCGCGCGGTTCCTGCTCGACGACGAGCCGGCCGCGATCACCGTCCACGCGCCGAGACGCAATAGCCGCGCCGGCGACGTCGCCGATCCGCTCCTGACCCTGATCGACATGCGTTCGGGCGCGCTCGTGGTCATCGAGACCTCCGTCCATATCGCCTACGGCTACGACATTCGCGGCGAGGTGATCGGCGAGAGCGGCGCGGTCAGCCTGGCCGAGCGCAATGATGTCGTGGTCAAGACGAATGGCGCGTTCATGGGCCGGGTGCCGGTCGACTGGCGCGAACGCTTCGGCCCAGCCTTCGACGCCGAGTTCCGCGCCTTCATCGCCGCGGCGAGCGAGGGCCGGGTCGCGGGCCCTAGCGCATGGGACGGCTATGTCGCGACCGTCGCCTCCGCCGCCGGCGTGAAGGCGCTCAAGACCAAGAAGCGCGAGTCGCTCAAGCTGCGCCGACGGCCCAAGCTGTATGCGGGCTAAGGGTCAACTCTCTGGAGCGGTCCGCCGCGACTTTTTCGCCGTGGCGGAGCCCTTTCGGCGCGAAGCGGCCTTCTGTTCCTTGAGCAGGCCCGCGTTCTCAACAGTTAGGGCAATATTCCGGGCCTCCAAGGCCTCTTTCTCTGTCCAAAGTCGCTCAACGAGCTCGCCAAGTTCCTTGATTTCTCCCTCCAACTCGGCTCTCTTGGCGGCAAAACGTCGTGCGCGCGACAAGCAGACGCAACGGCCGCTCCGCCCCTTCGCAAATGCTCCGATGTGACCGGATCGCCGGGAGCTCTAATCTGCGCCGTCCAGTATGCTATAAAGCCCCCGCGCTTCCGGCGCCGGACCGCGCCTTTCGCCCAGCGCCTCGACCCTGACCGCGAGCCATCGTTGTCCTTGAGCCAAAGTGAGGACGTCGCCGCAATGGACGGCGCGGCTCGGCTTGTCGACGGAAGAGCGCGCGTCGCCGCGGCTCAGCCGGACCCCGCCTTCCTCGACGATGCGCGCGGCGAGGCTCCTGGTCTTGAAAAAGCGGGCGCGCCATAGCCAGACGTCGATCCGGCAGGCGTCGTCGGTCACGAAGCGCCGCCTCCGGCCGCCCGTCGGCGCCGGGCCTTGGCCCGTCGCGCCCGTCGCGCGGCAGCGCGATTCGGCTCGGCGAGCGCAGCGAGTGCGGCGAACGGCGTGACCATGACGCCTGCCGGCGCTCCCGGCGCGGGCGCGGCGCGCCGGCGCCACAACCCGCCCTCGGCGCCGTCGCCCTTGCGGACCCGGGCGAAGCCCAATCCGCGCAGCACGCGCTCGGCCTCATCCAGCTCCCATCGCAGATCGGCAAGGAGCGTCGGCGTGAGGTCGACGGCGCCAGCGCCGTCCGGCAGGGCCGCGCGGGCCAGCGCGTCCAGCCGCTCGAGTTCGGCGATCGGCGCCGCAAGCCCGCCCACTGCGCGCAGGCCGCGAAGGGAGAGAGCCTCTGACCGCGGCGCGGGATGGGGCAAGACGGTGAGGGCGCCAGCGTCCGGTCGCCAGCCGGGGCTGGCAAGCTCCGCGTAAACCGCGCCGATGAGCTGCGCCTCCGCTTCCAAGAGCGAGGGCAGATAGAGGCTGAAAGCGCCGAACCGCACCCCGAGGCCCTTCAGCATCCGGCGCTCGTGGCGGCTCAGCGCGCGAATCCGGCTCTCCGCCGCCCTCCGGTCCACCGCGCCGGCTTGTTCGACCAGCTGATAGGCGAGGCCGCGCGCGAGGCCCTTGAGGCGCCCGTCCTCGATCGCTTCCTTCAGATGCTTGAGCGCGCCGAGCCGCCGGCTCGCCTCGGCGGCCACGAACGCCTCGAGCCGTCTCGCCGCCCGCTCGCGCTGGGGCTCGGCCCCGAATTCGCCGATCAGGCGCACCCGCGGCGCAAAGGGCGCGCCGCCCGCGATCTCGCCCGCCGGCTCGCCGCGCCAGTCGACCACGCCGCCCGGCTCGAGCGCGAACGCCTCGTCGCCCTCGCTCGCCAGCGCGCCGAGTCGGCGCGCGACCTCCGGCGCGACGACCCGCTCGATCGCGCCGCGCAGGGCGCGATTCTCCAAGGCCGTCTCCCCGCGCTCGGGCTCGAAATGGAAGCCCGCGAGCCGGCCGACCAGATGGCCCTCGACCGTCACCGCCCCGTCGGGATCGATGCCGCCGAGGATCGACCCCGGCCGCTCGCTCAAACTGCGAAGGAGCGCGCTCGTTCGCCGGTCGACGAACCGCTGCATCAGCGATTGGTGCAGCGTGTCGGAGAGCCGGTCCTCGAGCGCCCGCGCCCGGCTCTGCCAACCCGGCGCATCCGCGAGCCAGTCGGCGCGATTGGCGACATAGGCCAGAGTGCGCACCCGGGCGAGCCGCGTCGACAGCGCGTCGATATCGCCGTCGGTCCGGTCGAGACCGGCGAACTGGCCATGCATCCAGTCTTCCGGGAGCCGCCGGTCGCCCTGGGTCAGATGCTCGAACATCGCGCCGATGAGGCGCGCGTGCTCGTCCTGCGTCGTCTTGCGGAAGTCCGGCGTCTGACAGACTTCCCACAAGCGCATCAGGTTGGCGCGGTCGCGGCTGCGGCGAACGACCAGCTCATCGGTCGAGAGTTGGCGCAGCGTCGTCTCGTCCTGGCTTTCCTCTGCAAGCCTCAGCGCTGGCGCCGGAGGCGGCGCGGCAAGCGAACGCATCAGCCCGGCGAGCGACTGGAAATCGAGCCGCGCGTTGCGCCATTCCGCCGCCATGACCGGCGGAAAGACATGGCCTTCGACCGCGCCGACGACGTCGGGATCGAGGTCGGGCGCGTCGCCGGTGACGCCGAAGGCGCCATCCTTGCGGAATCGGCCCGCGCGCCCGGCGATCTGGGCGATCTCATGCGCGTGGAGCGCGCGCACGCGCCGCCCGTCGAATTTGCGCAAGCCAGCGAAGGCGACATGGTCGACGTCCATGTTCAGTCCCATGCCGATGGCGTCGGTCGCCACCAGGAAATCGACTTCGCCGGACTGGAAGAGGTTGACCTGCGCATTGCGGGTGCGTGGGCTGAGCGAACCCATGACCACCGCCGCCCCGCCGCGCTGGCGGCGGATCAGCTCGGCGATGGCGTAGACCGCGTCGGCGGAGAAGGCGACGACGGCGCTGCGCCGAGGCAGGCGGGTCAGCTTCTTGGGACCGGCGTAAGTCAAACGGGAAAGGCGTTCGCGGAACTGGATGTCGGCGTCCGAACAGAGCTGACGGATGAGCGATGCGACGGTCGCCGCGCCCATCAACATGGTTTCGGCAGTCCCCCGCGCGTGCAGGAGCCGGTGGGTGAAGACATGGCCGCGTTCGGGGTCGGCGCAGAGCTGGATCTCGTCGACGGCGACAAATTCAACCTTCCGGTCGAGGGGCATCGCCTCGACCGTGCAGACGAAATAGCGCGGCCTTAACGGGACGATCTTTTCTTCGCCGGTGATCAGCGCGACCTCGGCCGCCCCCCGGGCCTTGACCACTCGATCGTAAATCTCGCGCGCGAGCAGCCTGAGCGGCAGGCCGATCATGCCGGAGGCGTGTCCCAGCATGCGCTCGACCGCCAGATGGGTCTTCCCGGTATTGGTCGGCCCGAGAACGGCGATGAGCCGCGAGGCGGCGCCCCGCGCTGGCGAGCGGTTCATGCCCTCAATGTGGAGGATGCCGGCGGGCGCCGCAAGCCTCGGCGTCCTTGGCGGCGATCCGGGCTTGTCACGCCGCGCGTCGCTGGTAATCCTGAGGGGGGAGCGCGGCAGGGCTTATCAGCGCCGCGGGCGGTCGATGGCGAATTCCTCGAGATCGGACGGGCCGGCGCATGCGTCTCGAGCCCTTGCAATCGTCGTCATGGGCGTCTCGGGCGCGGGAAAAACAATAGTCGGCCGCCGACTGGCCGAGGCTCTCGGCGCCGATTTCATCGACGGGGACGATCTCCATACCGACGCCGCCCGCGCCAAAATGGCTTCCGGACACGCGCTGACCGACGACGATCGCTGGCCATGGCTCGATCGCATCGCCGGCGTGCTCCGCGATGGGCTGAGCCGCGGCGTGACGACGATCGTCGCCTGCTCGGCGCTGCGGCGGGTCTATCGCGATCGGCTGCGCGAGCCGGTCGGGCGCGGCCTAACATTTGTCTATCTCGAGGCCGATCGGGAGTTGATGCGCGCTCGGGTCGCCGGCCGCCACGGCCACTACATGCCGGCTTCCCTCGTCGACAGCCAGTTCGCGGCGCTCGAACCGCCCAACGGGGAATCGGACGTCATCGTGAACTCCGCCGACGGGGATCTCGGCGTGACGATCCCCAAGCTCGCCCTGGAGCTCAAGGCCGCTCTGCGCCCATCGTGACGGGAGGCTCGCGCAGCGGCTCTGTTCGATCTGTCGCAATTGCCCTGGCCGCGGCCCTTGCCGTTCGCGCTCGAAGGCGCCAACCTTGAAATAACCGTCGCGGCAAATAGGGGGGACGAGCCATGTTCTACGGACAGATCGAAGGGACGGACTTCGTCGTCCTCGACAAGCGCTTTGCTCGGCTGTTCGCCGGTCATATCCGGGTCGAACGACTGTGGACGGGGGCCGTGTGGTCGGAAGGCCCGGCATGGTTCGCCGCCGGGCGCTATCTTATCTGGTCGGACATTCCCAACAACCGCATGCTGCGCTACGACGATTCGTCTGGCCATGTCTCGGTCTTCCGCCAGCCATCGAACAATTCAAATGGCAACACCGTCGACAATCAGGGCAGGCTGGTCACTTGCGAGCACCTGACCCGCCGGGTCACGCGCACCGAGATCGACGGGTCGATCACGATCCTCGCCGACAAGTGGCAGGGCAAGCGTCTCAACTCGCCCAACGACGTCGTCGTCAAGTCGGACGATTCGATCTGGTTCACAGATCCGGCCTACGGCATCGACAGCGACAATGAGGGCGAGCGCGGGCCCCATGAGATCGGCGCCTGCAATGTCTACCGCATCGATGCGAAGACCAGCGAAGTCTCGCGCGTCGTCGACGACATGGTTCGTCCGAACGGGATCGCGTTCTCGCCCGACGAGAAGGTGCTCTATGTCGCCGACACCGGCGCGACCCATAAGGACAGCGGGCCCCGCCATATCCGTCGCTTTTCTGTTTCGCCCAATGGGAAAAGCGTCAAAGGCGGTGAAATCTTCGCCGAATCAACGGCGGGATTGTTCGACGGTTTTCGCGTCGACCGGGACGGGAGGGTCTGGGCAAGCACGGGCGAAGGCGTCCACTGCTTCGATCCCGACGGGACGCTGATCGGCAAAATCCTGATCCCGGAAATCGTCGCCAACGTGACCTTCGGCGGCGCCAAGCGCAATCGCCTGTTCATCTGCGGCACCACCTCGCTCTATGCGGTCCTGCTGATGACCAACGGTTCGAAACTCGGCTGACATTGACGCTCTTGAGCCCGAGGAGGCCCGGCCGTACCGCTCCCTGGATCTTGCACGACGGAACATCGCGGAGGAGCGAATCGGCGCCGACATCACCTTCAAACGGCCCGACGGCGGCGACGCCAAGGGCTATCTCGCCAACGCTGGGCGCGGCGAAGGTGGTCGACGAGCCGCTCGCAAGCGCGGGCCTGGCGCCGCTCGGCGCGGCGCCGGGAGATTATGTGGGCGAGTAGGGCCCCGGCGCAACCAATGCTATGAGCCTTGGGCGATGGAACTCGGTCTCGAAGGCAAGGTCGTTCTGGTCACCGGCGGGTCGAAGGGCATCGGCCTTGCCTGCGCCTCGGCTTTCGCCGCCGAGGGCGCCCGGATCGCCTTGTGTTCGCGGTCGCGCGACAATGTCGATGAGGCCTGCGCCCAGATAAAGGACGCATTCGGGGTCGCCGCGGACCTCACCGACGCGGCGGCCGCCGGGTCAATGATCGAGGCGGTCGAAGATCGCCTCGGACCTGTCTCCGTCTTGGTCAATTCCGCCGGCGCCGCGAAGCGGACCCCGCCCGATCAATTGACGCCCGATGTTTGGCGCGAAGCGTTCAACGCCAAGTTCTTCTCCTACATCAACGTCATCGATCCGATGGTGAAGCGCATGGCGGCGCGGGGCGGGGGGGTCGTCATCAGCGTCATCGGCGGCGGCGGCAAAGTCGCCTCGGCGATCCATCTCCCAGGCGGTTCGGCCAATGCGGCGCTGATGCTCGCCACGGCCGGCCTCGGCGCGGCCTACGCCAGCAAAGGCGTTCGGGTCGTCGGCGTCAGTCCCGGTCTGACGGAGACCGGCCGAGTGGCCGAAGGGCTCGCGGCCGACGCGCGATTCTCCAAAATCCCAGTCGATGAAGCGCGCCGGAAAAGCGTCGAGCGGATCCCGATCGGCCGCATGGCCTCGCCGGGCGAGATCGCCGATGCGGTCTTGTTTTTGGCGTCGGCGAGGGCGAGCTACGTTACCGGCGTGACGCTATCGATGGAGGGCGGCCAAAACCCGGTCGTGCTCTGAGACAGGGTCAACAACGCGAGAACGCCCGTTAGGTCAATCAATACGCCCGCAGACGATTTGCTCGTTGCGCGGGCTTCGCCATCCGCTGTAACCTCGAAAGAGGTTCACCCGTCGGCAGCTTCGGGGCGATGTCCTTCGATCATGCTGGCGGCGAGAAAATCGCCGAACATCTCCGAGGACATTTTACTTGCGGAGCTTGAAAAGCCGGATGCCCGCAGGCCAACGGAGCGGCCATCTCGTTTCGTAAGAGTAGCCGACCCTCGCGCGGACCCGGCGCCGATTGAAGCCAATGTCGCGCCGCTTTGGCGGCGACGGCCGAGGCGCGGGATGAGGCGCGTCAGGGGTCCACCACCTTGTCATTAGCGACGACGACGACGAGGGCGTTTGGATTTGTTGTTTGTACCAACTGGTAATATTTGCTATTATCGTTATCAATGCTCCGCAAAACTTTATGTTTAATCTCAACTGGTTTCCTCCACAGGGTGTAAAGGAGCGACTGAAGATTCAATATCGCCTCTAGATCACAAGGGAGACACCAATTCTTGTAAAGACCGACATCGTAACATGTGTGCGCGAGGACGGGGTAGAGGTTCAAGCTGTTGTGCGTGACTCTGGGCGAAGCAACCAATAAAGATGTCCACGGCGAGGCGTGAAAAAACTCGGCCCCGGTTTCGTTCGCGAGGGTGATCGCGACAGCCTTGTCGTCGTTCCGCATGTATAGTTTCGCCTTCCATGCATCCGTATCCCATAGGGACTCCCAACCCGCTTTCTGTTCTGTCGCGTGCTCAGTTCCGGTCCGAGCGACACGCGAGTCTTTGCCACGTTGGTCCGCCCAATAACCCTCAGACTTCGAGCAACACCACGTTCTAATATTGTCCCCGAGATCCTTTAGTCCCGCCGAACCGAAATAATATAGAGCATAGCTGTACTCTCCCGCGCGCGGAGTCTGGAGGGTCCCTTTCATTTTCAAGGCGTCCTCCTTGAGCAGAGACAGGGTCATCGTCGCTGCGATGCGCCGTCGCAGACCAAAGCGTCTGCTGGCGGACGAGGCCTACGACGCCGACAGTCTGCACCAATGGCAAAAGCAAAGAAAGATCACACCGAGGCCACGGGGACGCCAGGGAAGCGCCGGCTCTTTGGGGCGCCGTGCGTTTCGCGTTTTCTGCGACAATATCCCTATCGCGCGCGTCCGGTGTTAGAGTCCGGAAATAGTCGATTCCCGCCCATGCAGGAGCTGGCGCAGCCAAAAAACAAGATGAAACCGTTGACGTGAGCCGGCATTCTCGCCCGAGCGCGGGAGCAGAAAGATCGGCCAAGCCCTTGAAAAGCCTCAGTCGCCGAGGCCCGATCCTCGGGCGCGGCGCCCGTTCAGCGAGTTCGAGCGGCTCAGGAGAGCGCCTTGCGGCGCGTCGCCCAAGGCGTCATCCGCCGCATCTGCGCCGCGCTCGCCTGCTTCGGCAGCTTCTCGGCGATGCCGTAGACCCGCTCGCGCCGGTCGATTTCCCCCATCACGTCGGCGGGAGAAACGCCGCACTCGGCCCAGATGACCGCGAGATGATAGAGAACGTCGGCGCTCTCCAGGATCACCGATTCGCGGTTCATCTGGACCGCGTCGAGCCCGACCTCGATCGCCTCCTCGGCCAGTTTCTTGGCCATTTTCTGCACGCCGTCGCGGAACAGCTTGGACGTGCGGGAGACCGAAGGGTTTCGGTCCCGGGCCTCCTGGACGGCGGCGAAGAGCCTGTCGAGCGAATCAGTCATGTGTTCGAAATATCCTTAAGCAGATCACATAATGGCCGACAAGGGTTCCCGCACTATGACAAAATGCCTGCGGGCCAAATTTTTTTGCCCAAAGCCTGGGGATTATTGTGAACGGCGGCGATTTCAGGATAGCGGGCAAGCACTTGAGCGCTGGCGAGGCCGCTCACTATGCCGGCCTTCATGCCGCGAGGGAAGCGAAAAGCGCGCGCCCATCGACGCCGCCGACCAGCGGGTCGATCAGATTTTCCGGATGAGGCATCAGCCCGAGCACGTTGAACCGCTCGTTGAACACACCCGCAATCGAATGGGTCGAGCCGTTGGGGTTGGTTGCGTCCCCGACCCGCCCCTTGGCGTCGGAGTAGCGGAACGCGACTCGTCCCTCGGCCTCGATTCGCTCGATGGTCTCGTGGTCGGCGACGAAATTGCCTTCGCCGTGGGCGATGGCGAATTTGACGACTTGTCCGGGCGCATAGCGGCGCGTGAACGGGGTTTGCGCGTTCTCGACCCGCACATGCTGCATCTTGCATAAGAATTGCCGCTGGGCGTTGCGCATCAGCACCCCCGGCAGCAGGCCGGCCTCGCACAGGATCTGGAATCCGTTGCAGATGCCGAGCACCAATCCGCCGGCCGCCGCATGGTCGCCGACCGCACGCATGATCGGGGCGCGCGCGGCGATCGCGCCGCAGCGCAGATAGTCGCCGTAGGAGAATCCGCCCGGCAGGACGACAAGATCCACGCCCGCCGGCAGTTCGCGCTCGGCGTGCCAGACGATCGCCGGCTCCGCCCCGGTCGCCTGCCTGAGCGCGCGCGCGGCGTCGCCTTCGCGATTGATGCCGGGGAACAGAATCACCGCCGCGCGCATGGGCCCTCAGCCGATTTCGATCGCGTAGTTTTCGACGATCGTGTTCGCAAGCAGCCGCTCGCAGGCCTCGCTCAGCCTCCGGCGCGCAGCCGCGCGGTCGTCGCCGTCGAGCTCGATGTCGAAAATCTTGCCCTGGCGCACGCTCCTCAGCCCGTCGATGGCGAGGCCCGCGAGCGCGCCTTCGATCGCCTTGCCTTGCGGATCGAGCACGCCGGATTTCAAGGTCACGATGACGCGCGCTTTCATCGGCTGCAAGGCTCCCGGCCGGTCAGGCCGCGTTCGAGGTCGGCGCCATGGTGAGAAGCGCGTAGAGCGCCGCCGGGTCTCGGGTGGCGCGCAATTGGGCGGAGACCCCGCCGTTGCGCAACAGGCGCGCGCTCATCGCCAGCGCCTTGAGATGATCGGCGCCCGCTGTTTCGGGGGCGATCAGCATGAAAATGAGATCGACCGGCAGCCCGTCCGGGGCCTCGAAATCGATCGGGCGTTCGAGCCGGGCAAAAACACCGAAGATATTCTGGCATTTGGTCAGCTTGCCATGCGGGATGGCGACGCCATCGCCGACCCCGGTCGAGCCGAGCCGCTCGCGCTGCAAAAGCGCATCGAAGATTGCGCGCGCCGGCAGGCCTGAGACCTGCGCGGCGCGCTCGCTCATTTCCTGCAGCGCCTGCTTCTTGCCGTTCACCCTCAGGGCGGCGATCACCGCATCCGGCTTAAGGAGTTGCGATAACGACATGTTCGTCCCGCTTATGCAGCGCCAGGCGGATCGCGAGAGGCCTGCGGATCGAGCCAGCCGATCGCGCCGTCGCGGCGTCGATAGACAACATTCACGCGGCCACTGCCGGCATGCTGAAAAACGACCACCGGGGAGCCCGACAGGTCGAGCTCGGCGACGGCGGAAGCCACCGAAAGGGACTTGAGTTCTTCGGTTCCCTCGGCCACGACGACAGGATCATAGCCCCCGTCGGGCTCTTCCTCTTCGCCGGGCGCCTCCACCATATAGTTGGCGACTTTGCCCCGCCCGACGCCGCCGGCCGCGGCGCGGTCCTTGAGACGCGTCTTATAGCGGCGAAGGCGCCTTTCGATCTTGTCGGCGGCCTGCTCGAAGCAAAGGTAGGGTTCGTGCGCCCGGCCCTCGGCATGCAGGCTGATCCCCGAGCTCAACCGCAGCGTGCAATCCGAGCGATAGCCGGAACCCTCGCGCGTCACCACCACATGACCGCCGACGGAGCCGCTGAAGTAGCGGGCGACCGTCGCCTCGACCTTTTCCAGGACGTGCTGACGCAAAGCTTCCCCGATGTCGAGGTTCTTACCCGATACCCTCAAGGTCATCGAACGCTGGCCTTACCTTTCAAGCGAGGCAAGGCGAGAGTCGCTCGCCGCTCGATCCTCGCCGCCACCCGCGCGTTCCCGCTATCCCGTCGCGCTGCGCCTCTGTCGCTGCCGCGGCGTCCAGATCGCAGCTAGCGTTAGGAGCGTCGGGGGCTTGTGTCAATCGTTGCAGCAACCCCTTCATCTTGCGAGGAAATTAGACCTTATGCCTCGACCGCCAGGGAATTGACGCGTTCGACCCGGGCGCGCATCGGCGCCATTTTCATCTTGCGTCGCTCGACTGACGAAGGGATTCTGAGGCTGTCGCGATATTTGGCGACAGTGCGCCGGGCGACCAGGATGTCGGCCTTGCGCAGGCGCTCGACGATCACGTCGTCGGAAAGCACCTCTTGCGGGTTCTCGCTGTCGATCATCTGACGGATGCGCTGGCGCACGGCTTCGGCCGAGTGGGCCTGGCCGGGCTCGCTCGAGGCGATCGCGGCGGTGAAGAAATACTTCATCTCGAACAGGCCGCGCGGCGTCTGAATGAACTTGTGCGCGGTGGCGCGCGAGACCGTCGATTCGTGGACGCCGATCGCTTCGCCGACCATCTTCAAGTTCAGCGGCTTCAAGCCCGACACGCCTTCGAGCAGAAACGAATCCTGGCGCCGCACGATCTCGCTCGCCACGTTCAGGATGGTCCGCGCGCGCTGCTCGAGGCTCTTGGTCAGCCAGTTGGCCGCCTGCAATTGGGTCGAAACATACTGGCGGTCCTCCTCGCGCTTGGCGCCGCGCCGGATCTCGGCCGCATAAACCTCGTTGACCAGCACCCGCGGCAACGCCCTGGTGTTGAGCTCGACCCGCCAGCCGAAATCCGGCGCGGCGGTGACATGGACGTCCGGGATCGCCGGCGCGGCCGGCGGATCGCCGAAGGCGCGCCCCGGCTTGGGTTCGAGGCGGCGGATCTCGGCGATCATGTCGCTCAGGTCCTCGTCGTCGACGCCGCAGACGCGGCGCAAAAAGGGAAAGTCGCGCTTGGCGAGCGCCGGCAGGTTCGCGATCAAGGCCTGCATCGCCGGATCGAAACGGTCGCGCTCCCGAAGCTGAAGCGCCAGGCACTCGGCGAGAGAGCGCGCGAACACTCCCGTCGGCTCCAGCGTTTGCATGCGCGCGAGCACGCGCTCGACGCGTTCGACCGTTGTCCCGAGCCGGTCTGCGGTCTCGGCGATCGAGCCGACGAAATATCCCGCGTCATCGAGGGCGTCGATCAGCGCGGCGCCGATGAGGCGCTCGGCCGGGTCAGCGATAGCGATCGCGGCCTGGCGCTGAAGATGGTCGCGGAGGGTGAGCGATTCGGCGACATAAGCTTCGAGGTCGGGCGCTTCGCCGGCGTCCGAGCCCCCCCCGAGGCCAGTCCAGGCGTTCGCGCTCAAGCCTTCGGAGGGCATGGATTTGAGCGCCGGCGCGCTGCGGTCCGAGTCAAAGGCGTTGTCGACCTCGGTGCCGAGGTTGGCGGCAAGGCCCGCGGCGTCGGTCTCCAACGCTTCCCCGGCCCAGTCGCAGGGCTCGGCCGACGTCTCCGTCGCGGACTGGGCGCCGCCGTCGGGCGGCTCAGGGTGTGAGTCCTCGCGCTCTTCCGCCCGTTCAAGCAGCGGATTGCTCGTCAACTCGTTCTCGATGAACTGCGTCAGCTCGAGGTTGGGCATCTGCAACAGCTTGATCGCCTGCAACAGCTGCGGCGTCAGAACCATGGTCTGACCCTGCCGCATCGTCAGTTTGGCCGAGAGCGCCATACCTACCGCCAGCCCTTCACCACACCCGCACGAAAACCCGACCTTGGACGCCGCGGCTCGCTTTTTGCTTTAAGCTCCTGCTTCATAGCATGCGCCGAACCGACTTCGACCGCAACCATGGCGCGGAATGCGCCTGTCAATTGCCAGCGGCCCCCTCGGGGCGCTGCAACGAGCAGGATTTTCGGGCAAAATCAATGAATTAACCCAATTGTCACACATGTGTCACAGTTGGCGGGAAAAACTCAAGTGCGGAATTTGATATAAAGAGTTGCTTATATGTTTATTGCACGCTTCTGACCGCGCTGGTAAGAGACGCCCGAGCAAGCAAGGAATTTGCCCCGCCATGACCGTAATGACCAAAGCCGCCGACTACGCCGTCGCCGATCTAACGCTCGCCGCTTTCGGGCGAAAAGAGATCGCCATCGCCGAAACCGAAATGCCCGGCCTGATGGCGACGCGGGCCGAATATGCCGCAAGGCAGCCTTTGAAGGGCGCGCGCATCGCTGGCTCGCTGCATATGACGATCCAGACCGCCGTGCTGATCGAAACCCTCAAGGCGCTCGGCGCCGACGTGCGCTGGGCGTCGTGCAATATCTATTCGACCCAGGACCACGCCGCGGCGGCGATCGCGGCGACCGGCACACCGGTGTTCGCGGTCAAGGGCGAGAGTCTCAAGGACTATTGGGACTATACCCACCGGATCTTCGAATGGGCCGACGGCGGCTCGCCCAACATGATCCTCGACGACGGCGGCGACGCGACGCTCCTCATTCACCTTGGGCTCCGCGCCGAGAAGGGCGACGTGAAGTTCCTCGACACGCCGTCGAACGAGGAAGAAGAGGTGTTGTACGCGGCGATCAAGGCGCGGCTCAAGTCGAAGCCCGGCTGGTACGGACGCAGCGCGACCTCAATCCGCGGCGTCACCGAGGAGACGACCACCGGCGTCCATCGCCTCTATGTCATGGCCAAGGAAGCCAAGCTCCTGTGGCCGGCTATCAACGTCAACGACAGCGTGACCAAGTCGAAGTTCGACAATCTCTATGGCTGCCGCGAGTCGCTGGTCGACGGCATCCGCCGCGGCACCGATGTGATGATGGCGGGGAAGGTCGCGATGGTCGCGGGCTTCGGCGACGTCGGCAAGGGCTCGGCGGCGAGCCTGCGGAACGCCGGCTGCCGGGTGATGGTCTCGGAGGTCGATCCGATCTGTGCGCTCCAGGCCGCGATGGAGGGCTACGAGGTCACGACCATGGACGACGCCGCGCCGCGCGCCGACATCTTCGTCACCGCGACCGGCAATGTCGACGTGATCACCCTCGACCACATGCGTGCGATGCACGATCGGGCGATCGTCGCCAACATCGGCCACTTCAACTCGGAGATCCAGGTCTCGAGCTTGCGCAATTACAAATGGAACAACGTCAAGCCGCAGGTCGACGAGATCGAGTTTCCCGACGGCAAGAAGATCATCCTCCTATCCGAAGGCCGGCTCGTGAATCTCGGCAACGCCACCGGCCATCCCTCGTTCGTGATGTCGGCCTCGTTCACCAACCAGACGCTTGCCCAGATCGAGCTTTTCACCAAGCCAGGCGAATACAAGAAGCAGGTCTACACCCTGCCCAAGCACCTCGACGAGAAAGTCGCCTCGCTGCATCTGGCGAAGATCGGCGTGAAGCTGACCAAGCTGACGCCGGAGCAGTCGAAATATCTCGGCGTGCCGGAGCAAGGTCCGTTCAAGGCCGAGAGCTATAGGTATTGAGGACGGCGGGAGAGACGCTGCCGCCGTCACGGCCCCGCCCGGATGCCCTCGCTCTCGGCGCGGCCGATCAAAAGTTTCGCGTCCTCCGGCAAAAGGTAGCGCTGGGCGACGAGATCGTCCGCGGCTTTCCTGAACGCGGCGAGGTAGACCTCCCTCGAGGGATAGCGCTCCTCGATCGAAAGCCTGGGGTCGCCCGTCGCCATCCGCTCGGCGCGGGTTGCGGCGAACGGAACGAAGCTTCCCTGTAGGTTGCATAAGCCCCCTTCGAAGCGATCCTTGCGCCCGAGATTCCAGCCGGTATAGGTCCCGATCGGAACCTGGGCGAACACCGACCGCACGCCTCCAAGGTCGTTGCCGTCGTCGTCGACTTGCGGCTCGAGAACGCCGTAGCTTGCGGAGCGCACGGTCGGCGGTTCGCGGGTGATGATCCCGCTCGAGTCGCCCGCCCGGTAGAGTGGTCCGAAATCGAGCACATGAAGCGGATCGTAGAGGCGCAGCGGCGAGACCGCCGGCCTCTCGACACCGCCATAGGAATTGGCTGGAATCTCGGGAAACCGCACCTCATCGGCCGGAACCAGCGTACCGTCGGCGATGCGCGGCCGCGCGCTTGCCGGCGGGGCCTCGTCGTCCCTGACCCAGGCCGTCAGCGCGGTCAGAAGAGCCCGCATCGTCCAGAGCTGCGGATCGGGATTGGGCTGCTGCTGGCAGTTGCCGAACGGCGCCTTGGTCGGCAACGGCAGGGACGCGGCGCCGTGCTGGGTGCTCGCCATGATGAAGGTGCGCACGTTCGGCGGATCGTCGACGTCGCGTTGGCCGAGCGGGTCGGTCAATCCGAGCGATTGGCGGCCTTCCCACATTTCGAGCGCGGTTGCGACATGGAAGATGCGCGGACAGGTCTCCGTCGCCGAACATCGGTCGAGCAGGCCCTGCGTGCGCCCGGTCAAGGGATCGCGCTGATGGGCATAGGAGAACGGAAAATCATAGGCCGGATAAAGATGGTCGGTCTGCTCGCCCCATGCGCGCACCGGCTGCCCGAAGCGGACATTGAGCGGCATCAGCCCGCCGCCGATATGAGGGTAGGCGCCGTCGAACACCCGGCCGCCGTTCTCGTCGGCGTTGAAGCCGAGCGCGAGGAAGCTTCGGATCATCCGCCCGCTCTGCGACGAGCCCTCAACGATCGCGACATTGTCCCTGCGATAGACCGGGTTCGGCGAGCCGAAATCGTCCTCCGGCGAATTGCGCAGGAATTGGCCGAGATCGCGGAGCGCGGCGAAGCCCAGACCGCCGACCGTCGGGTCCTTGGCCCGATAGATGAGTTCGTAGAGCCGGCCGGGCTCAAAGCCGGCGGGGTAGCAGACGTGTTTCTCGTCGGGCGCCGCGGGCTTGCCCGCCTCGCATGCGCCGAAGCTCCATTCGGCGTTGGGGATGGGTGTTCGCGGGTCCTGCTCGCGCGCCCGCACAGTCAGGCTCGGCAGGAAGCCGTCGGCGAAGGCGGTTCGATTGTCGAGGCTTGCGGCCGGGTAGGAATCGTAACTGTCGACGGGATAGTTCTGGATCTGCTGGCTCAAGCTGATCGGAATGCTGGTCGCCGGCCTGGGCGTGATCATTTCCGAGCGGACAATTCCCGTGACCGGCGAGCCGTCGTGATTGATGGCGACGACCGGCGGCATGCCGATGCGGTTCATGCCGTCGAGCACATCCATTTCCCAGCCGGACCAGACCATCGTGTAGCCCGCACGCATGAGCCAACCGTCTCCGGGCGACGTCAGGCCGTTGCGATCGGCGACCCCTCCCGAGACGCCTTCGTTGAAATTGGCGGGGGCGAGCTTGTTGCCGCGGTTGTTGACTTCGAACAGGAGCACGCGATTGCCACGCGTCAGGTCGGTGGGCCGCAAGAGTTCGATGTTGGTCGAATACTCCACCATGCCGCGCGCGTTGCGCGGAGCAAGGTTGATGTCCTCTATGCCGGAATTGGCGGGATCGGCCGGATCAAGCTCGCCATGAACCCGGCCAAGGAGATGGACGTAAGCGCCAACTTCGCCGAACGCCGCCCCGCCGAAGGCGGGCTCGCTCACGACAATATCGATTCGGGTGATGCGCGCCTCCGCGCCGCCCGCAAACAAGACCATCGCCGAGGCGAGACACACCGCGCGCTTGCTCCACTCCTTCATGGGGGACCTCCCGACATCGTTGCCGCCAATTGCGGAGAACGAATAGCGTTGTCGAGGCCGGTCTGGCAAATCGGCGGCGGTCAAATCTTCGAAACTCGGTGCGGACGAGTGACAAAAAGTTGGGGGGTCGGCGAAAAGCTTCTTTCGGGCGCAACTGGCGGTTTGTTGGTCCACCCGGAGGCAGCCTCGCATCGCGACGGCGCTTGTCCCTTTCGGGCGAGGCGCTTCTGAACCCGCAGGCTCGCGATCCCTCATCGTCGCCCGTGGGAGACTTCGTTCCCATCGCTGTCGGCGAGCTCGTAGCCGGCCACGACCGCCGCAGTCGAGAACAGGCGCTCGACGACATGCTCCAGTCCGCCGTCGACCCGGGCTCCTTCATCGACGAAGCGCCGGGCCAGACCCAAGTCGCGCAAAGGTTTCAGCGCTTCGGGACGCACCCAGAACATCGTCCCTCCGTAGTAATCGAGACGGAAGCGCTCGGGGGTCACACCCATTTTTGCAGCCAGCTCGAGCGTTTGGGCGCGGTTTTCCCCCCAGGCCCCTTCGACCGAGACAGATGCGCTCGGAAGACGAAAGGCCCGCGGGCCGATCATCCCGATCTTCGGGTCGCGTTCGAATTCATCGGCGATCTTCCGGCCAATATCGGGCGCCGCCAGCAGATCAAACAGGCATCGACGTCGCCACAAGGCGCCGTAATAAGGCAGGCGCCCTCCAAGGATCGACTTCTTCCCATAAATCTTGCAAACGTAACGATAACGATCGAGCCGCCCCAACTCCAGAAGCTCAAGAAAGGGACGGATGTCGCGGCCGCAATTCTCCACGACCCTGAGGTCAGCGTCGGGAAAGTCTCGCCGGATCGCCTCGATCGGTCGGTCGCGCCAAGGGACGGTCATGACGATCAGATCGAACGGAACGGTAAGCCGTTTCAGCGCCTCGGCGATATCAACCCAGGTGTCTTCGTAATATATGTAGACGGCGATCGCGGCGGCGGGGGGCGAGCCGGGCGCGGACGGCGCCCGCTTGGGCGCTTCCGCCGGCTCCCAGCCGGTCAGAAGCTCCGGATGTCCCGCGACGAGATTGTCGTCAATCGGGATGCCGATATTGGACACATGTTGGTTGAACGTCGTGAACCGTTTTCGCTGCGGCTTCGCGCCGTAGGAAAACAGCGAAAACTCTCCGAATTTTAGAAACTTCTTCGTCTTGAATATGAGACTGAGGCGCAGACGAACCCACAGAGAAAGCGGAAAGCTGAGCCGCTCAGCGTGAAAGTCGTCGCTCACGATCGAGCGCACGCCCCCTCCGGTCGGCACAACGAAATACCCGAGCCCCTTGGAATAGGGCAACGGCACTCTTTCGCTGGCGTGGTCTCCCGCAATTTCTACCGATGAGACGTGATATGGCTCCGCTTCGCGGACGGGCCTCAAACGATATGCGCGCCCAAAGCTCAATCGAATTCCGCTCATCTCATTCCGTGCCGCCGCACCCTCTATCGGGGATCGGAATGCCGGGCAATCGTTCGGATGTCCCCCGTCTTCGGCGGGCCTGTTCGTCCGATCCCGATTTCAGGAGACGAATGGCGCTTCGCAGGGTGATTGTCGCGCCGCGCGCGCTGACGCTCCGCTCCATGCTATGAACACTTGCATGCGACGCTTGCTCGACGACATCGCGGCGAAGAAAGCCCGGCTCGATCTCTTGCGGCCCCTGTCCGGCCCTGCGCTCGCGCAGCTTCAGAAACATTTCGACGTCGAATTGACCTATACGTCGAACGCGATCGAGGGCAATACGCTGACCTTGCGCGAGACCGCTGAGGTGATCGAACACGGGATCACCGTCGGCGGCAAGAGCCTGCGGGACCACCTCGAAGCGGTCGACCACTATCAGGCTGTGCTTTGGATGCGCGAGCTTGCCGCATCTCCCGCTCCGCTCGATGAAACCGTGGTCCGTGAGCTCCATCGGCGCATCGTCGCGCGCAGCCAACCAGCGATCGCCGGAGTCTATTCGACCTTGCCCCGCCGGATCGCCGGATCGCCGGTGGTGTTTCCAAATCCCGCGAAAATATTCGAACCGATGACCGGTTTCGAGGACTGGCTCAAATCGTCGCCCCCTGACGCGGCCGCCGCCTTCGAAGGGCATTTCCGCCTGACCGCCATCCACCCGTTCGCCGACGGCAACGGGCGAACGGCTCGGCTCCTGATGAACCTGATGTTGGTTCGCCGCGGGTATCCGCCGGTCGCGGTCGCGCCTCGGGACCGGAAACGCTATCTCGACGGGTTGGAGACGGGCTCACTTGGCGGCGACTTGGACCCGTTTCAGGTTTTCATACACGAGCGCCTGGCCGCAACGCTTGACGAATATCTGCAAGCGCTCGGCGAAGCGCGGCCGCCCTAAGGCTTTGGGCCCGCATGGGTCCCTCCGGGCGCGAGCGGCTCAACATTCATGTATCCGGCATTGGCGAGGATCCATGTTTTCCTCGACAATGCGCGATATCACCACGCCATTCTGGTGCAGGAATGGCTGGCGAAGCCGGGCCGGCGGATCAGGCTGCGCTTCATCCCCTCCTATTGCCCCCATCTCAACCCGATCGAACGGTTGTGGGGACAAATGCACAAGCATCTCACCCACAACAAATCCTGGCGCGACTATCGCACCTTCGCCGAGGCCGTGTTGTGGTTCCTACGCGACAAAGTCCCGCGATGCTGGAACCACCTTTTCCGCGATTCGGTAACCGACAACTTCCGCCTCATCAATCCCACGGATTTTCGGGTTATGGCGTGAGCCAGGCCTGAGCTGAGTATACCTTGAATTGGGCCGTGTTCGGGCTACCTACCTGGGGTACACTCCCACGGGGACCTGTGGGGGCGGGAGCCGTAGCCTTCGATCGCGATAAGGTGTTGCACCACCCCCGGAACAAGCCCCGCCCTTGTGGCGGGGTTTGCTTTTGTGCCAAGGCCGGATGACGTGAAATGAGGATCTTGCGATAGGCGGTTCGGCGGTTCACGCCGTCGGCAGCTTATAGCCCTTGAACGTCTCGCGCAATTTCAGCTTGTTGATCTTGCCGGTCGCGGTATGGGGGATTTCCTTCACCACCTGCATATCGTCCGGCATCCACCATTTGGCGATGCGGGGCTTCAAAAAGTCGAGAACCTCGTCGGTCTTGGGCGAATGTCCCTCCTTCGGCACGACGACGAGCAGCGGCCGCTCGTCCCATTTCGGATGGGCGATGCCGATCACCGCCGCCTCGGCGACGTCCGGGTGGCCGACGGCCAGGTTCTCAATGTCGATGGTCGAGATCCACTCGCCGCCCGACTTGATCACATCCTTGGCGCGATCGGTGATCTGCATGAAGCCGTCGGGATCGATCGTCGCGACGTCTCCGGTGTCGAAGAAGCCCTGCTCGTCGATGATCTTGCCGGCCTCGTCCTTGAAATAGCTCTTGACGACCGCGAATCCCTTCACCTTGAGACTGCCAAAGCGCTTGCCGTCCCATGGCAGCTCCTTGTCCTCGTCGTCGACGATCTTCATTTCGACGCCGAACGGAGCCCAGCCCTGCTTGGCCTGAAAGGCGAGCTTCTGCTCATGTGAAAGCCCCATCATGCTCGGCTTGATCGAGCCAGCCGAGCCGACCGGGCTCATTTCCGTCATCCCCCAGGCATGGCGCACCGTGACGCCGTAATCGTCCTCGAAAGCCCGGATCACCTCGGGCGGGCACGCCGAGCCGCCGATGCCGACGAACTTGAGCGTGGTGAGCCGCTTGTTCTCCTTGCGCAGATACTGCAAGAGGCCGAGCCAGACGGTCGGGACGGCGGCGGTCATCGTCACCTTCTCGCTCTCCAACAGGTCATAGACCGAGGCGCCGTCGAGCCGTGGGCCTGGCATCACGATGCGCGCCCCGTGCATTGGGCAGGACAGCGCCAGACCCCACGAATTGGCGTGAAACATCGGCACGACCGGCAGCACGGAATCGTAAGCGGTCAACATCAGGGTCTCGTACGTGCACGCCATCATCGAGTGCAAGACGTTCGAGCGATGGGAATAGAGCACGCCCTTGGGATTCCCTGTCGTGCCGGAGGTGTAGCAGAGGCCGGCGGCCGTGCGCTCGTCGAATTCCTTCCAGGCGTAGTCGCTGTCGACCTCGCCGATCCAGTCTTCGTAGGCGACCGCGTTCTTGAGCTTGGTCGCCGGCATATGCCCGTGGTCGGTGAGAATGACGAAACGCTCAACCGTCGGCAGCTTGTCGGCCATCGCTTCCATGAGCGGAACGAAGGTGAGATCGGTCAGCACCATCCGGTCTTCGGCGTGATTGATGATCCAGGCAATCTGGTCGGGGAAAAGGCGCGGGTTCACGGTATGGTAGACGGCGCCCACGCCGGTGATGCCATACCAGCTTTCGAGGTGCCGATAGCCGTTCCAGGCAAGCGTCGCGATCCGGTCGCCCAGCTTCGTTCCGTCGCGATGAAGCCGTTTTGCGACTTTCAGCGCGCGGTGGCGAATGTCGCGGTAGTTCGTGTAATGCATCGGGCCTTCGACCGTCCGCGAGACAACCTCTTGCTCCGGGAACTGGACGGCGGCGAAGTCGATGATCTTGTGCATGAGCAGGGGCCAGTCCTGCATCCGTCCCAACATGCGTTTTCTCCCGATTCGCTTATTGGCGCTTGATTGCGGCGCGCGGATTGTTCATGGACTGGCACCTTGGCGCCGCATGCGCCGCTTTGCAATCGCCGGAAGTGGAACTTCCTCCGTGCTTTGAGGCTCCTGCGCCGTCACACGCCCTCAATCATCTTGGAAAAGTAGCCCGATGCCCAACCGGCAGAACCCCGACCGCTCCGTCCGGGTGTGGTTCCGTCTGATCCGCCTCGAGGCGCGGATGCAGGCTGCGGTCGGCGAACGCTTGCGCGAAATCGGCGTCTCGATCCCGCAATGCGACGTCTTGACCACGCTGACCGAGCAGGAGGGCGTGAGCCAGCAGGAACTGGCCAAGCGGCTCTATGTCACCAAGGGCAACATCTCGGGCCTGATCGACCGCCTGGCTCAGGCGGGCCTGGTCGAGCGCCGCTCGACCGTGGTCGACCGCCGCCAGCACGCGATCCACCTCACCGAGGCCGGGCGCGAGATGGCCGTCAGGGCGATCGCCGTCCAGCACTGTTGGATCGCCTCCACTCTCGGCCGGATGTCGGACGCCGATCTCGAGGCGCTGGAGACGCAGCTCGTCGCCCTGCGCGACCTCGTCCGCGAGCGCGAGCAGCCCGCGCCGGCAGGGGCGAAGGGGTGAGCAAGCCGCCGCCTCGGCCTTTCTTAACCAGAGCCCGGCTGCGGCCGTTCTACCGGTCGAGCCCGCCCATTAGCATATATTTGAGCTCAACGAACTCCTCCGCCCCGTGGCGGGAACCCTCGCGGCCGATGCCGGATTCCTTGACGCCGCCGAACGGCGCAAGCTCGCTCGAGATCGCGCCGGTGTTGATCCCGACCATGCCGTATTCGAGCGCCTCGGCGACTCGCCACACCCGGCCCAAGTCGCGGGCGTAAAAATAGGAGGCGAGCCCATATTGGGTGTCGTTGGCGAGGCGGATCGCGTCGGCCTCGTCCTTGAAGGGAAAAACCGGCGCGACCGGGCCGAAGGTCTCCTCCTTGGCGATCAGCATCGAGGGGTTGAGGCCTGAAAGCACGGTCGGCTCGAAGAAAGTGCGGCCGAGCTTATGGCGCTTGCCGCCGATGGTGACCTTGGCCCCTTTCTTCACCGCGTCGGCGACATGCGCCTCGACCTTCTCGACCGCCTCCTCGTTGATGAGCGGCCCCTGGGTCACGCCAGCCTCCGTTCCGTCACCGACCTTGAGCTCCGCGACCGCTTTGGTGAGTTTGGCGACGAAGGCGTCGTAGACACCCTCCTGCGCGTAGATGCGGTTGGCGCAGACGCAGGTCTGGCCCATGTTGCGGAATTTGGACATCATCGCGCCCTCGACCGCGGCGTCGACACGGGCGTCGTCGAAGACGATGAACGGCGCGTTGCCGCCGAGCTGGAGTCCGACCTTCTTCACCGTTCCCGCCGCCTGGCGCATCAAGAGCTTGCCGACCTCGGTCGAGCCGGTGAAGCCGATGAACCGCACTGCGGGATGCTCGCACATCGCCTTGCCGATCTGAGGCCCATCTCCGGTCAGGAGGTTGAGGACGCCGGCGGGCATGCCGGCGCGGAGCGCGAGTTCGCCAAGCGCTAGCGCGGTCAGCGGCGTCTCGGGGGCGGGCTTGGCCACCACGGTGCAGCCGACCGCGAGCGCCGGCGCGACCTTGCGGGTGATCATGGCGGCGGGAAAGTTCCACGGCGTGATCGCCGCCACAACGCCGATCGGCTGCCTCAAGACGACGATGCGCGAATCGGCGCGGAAGGTCGGATTGACCTCGCCATAGATGCGCTTGGCCTCCTCGCCGTAGAATTCGATGTAGGAAGCGGCGTAATCGACCTCGCCCAGCGCTTCCGCCAGCGGTTTGCCCTGCTCGCTCGTCATGATGAGGGCGATGTCGTCGCGGTTTTGCATGATGAGGTCGAACCAGCGGCGCAGGATCCGCGCCCGCTCCTTCGGCAAGGCCTTCGCCCAGGGGTGAAACGCGCGCGCCGCCGCCTTGATCGCGGAAACCGCCTCGGCGTGGCCGAAGCGCGGGACCTTGGCGATGAGCTTGCCGGTGGCCGGATTGACGATCGGATCGACCCCTTGGCCTTCCCAATTGCCGTCGACGAGGCATTTGTCCTTGAGCAGGGCGGAATCGGCGAGTTTCATGACGAGCCTCCGAGGTGGGGGGGCTTATAGCAAAGAGCGGAGGCGGCGGTGAGGCGGAGTTCGCGCCTCTAGGCCGCGGGCTTTCGGATCATCGAAATGGCGCCGGCGATCACCGCGAACATCGCCAGCATGATCAGGCCTGCTTGCGCGGCGTCAATGAAATGATGGGGGGAGAAGGCCGCGAGTTTCCGTTCGGTCGAGCCGCGCTCGACCTGTATCCGCCAGGACAGCATTGCAGAGGCGCCGGCGACGCCGGCGACCGTACCGAGAATGCGCGTCAGATTGAGCATCGCGCCCGCTTGCCCGGAAAGCTTGGCCGGCACGGCGTTGATCGTCGCATGATTGTTTGGCGCAATAAACACGCCCAGTCCAGCTCCGAAAGCGACGAGGCCGAGGAAGCTGATCCAAAGGTTGGGAGCGGGCTCCATCACGACCGCTGCGAGCCCGATCAGCGCGATAAAGCAGACGGCCATTCCTGCGACGCTCAGGAGCTGCGCGCCGATCCAGTCGGCGAGGGCGCCCGCTATCGGCGCGACGATTCCGATGCTGATTGGAACGATCGCCAGCTTGAGTTCGGCGACGAGCGGGCTGTCTTCGTAGCCTCGCACGAGTGCGAACGAGGCGAGGAAGAACATGCCGTACAGCATGGCGTACGACAGCGCGCACGCCAGCGCGCCGGCCAGAAACGCAGGCTCTTCAAGCAGCACGAGATCGACGAGGGCCGAACGCGACCTGCGTTCCTGCCTCACGAACAGAATGAGAAGCACGATCGCGCCGCTGACGGAGCCTAACAACACGGGCGAGATCAATCCGAGCGCGGCCGCCTGATTGAGCGCAAAGACCGCCAGCGCCAAAGCGGGCGCGAGCAGGAATGCGCCGCGCCAGTCGAACGTTTGGCCGGGGTCCTGCTGCGTCGTCACGGGAAGGACCAGCCAGGCGGCGACGATCGAGATCAGACCGACGGGTACGTTGACCCAGAACACCCAGGGCCAGCCCAAGGTCCCGATCAACAGACCGCCCGCGACCGGACCGGCGCTGATTCCGACCGCCTGAGCGGCGGCGTACAGGCCAAGCGCCCGCCCGCGCCAACTCTTATCCGTCGCCTCGACGACAAGCGCCATGCTATTGGCGCCAATCATCGCTCCGCCGACGCCCTGCAGGAAGCGAAGCCCGGCGAGGGTAAGGAGATCCGGGGCGTAGCCGCAGAGAGCGCTGGCGGATGTGAACACCACGAAGCCGACGATGTAGAACAGTTTCCTGCCAAAGATGCGGCAGAGCTGGCCGAAGATCGGCATGAACGCCGCGACACCCAAAAGATAAGCGAGCGCGACCCAGCTCACGCTCTCCAGCGTGCTGTCGAATACGCGGCCCAAGGTTGGCAGCGCGAGCTGCACAATGCTCGCATCGATCTGGCCCATGAGCCCGGCGACACAGCACGCGCCGACAACCAGCCAGGGATAAAAGGGCAAGCGGGCGAGGAAGGCGATAGGAGGCGGCTCCGCCCCATGGCGAATGAGATCTCCCACGCGGAAAGCGGGCGCAGGACCCAAATCTTCGGCGCTCATTCGATTTTCCGCCCGATCCCCCAGTGGGCCAAGGCCATATGGCGGGCGGACCGGGTAAAAATCAAGCGGCTCAGCGGGGGAGATCGCCTCCAACTTGGGGCCTGATGTCGAAATCGCTTGCCCTCAGACGTCTATGTCCCGCGGGCATTGTCGGAGAACGATCCGGCGCGCCCTCGGGCGGAAGGGAGACACCATGACAACCGATCTTTTCTACCTCGCGCTGACCGCAATGCTTACGGCGGCGCTTTGGATTCCCTATATCGCATGCCAGGTCATGACGAATGGGCCGCTCTCCGGGGAGAACTACGTCAACCCCGCGCCTCGCCCTGTGCCCCTCTGGGGTCAGCGCGCTCATCGCGCCTATCTCAACGCCGTCGAATGCTTCGCCCCCTTCGCCGCGCTGGTGATTGTCTCTCAACTCGCCGGCAAAGCGAACGGCATGACTGCCTTTTGGGCGACGAGCTTCTTCTGGCTGAGGCTCGCGCACGCCGTCGTCTATTGGACGGCTATCCCCTATCTGAGAACCGTGCTGTTCACCCTGGGCTTCGTCTGCGTCGTTGGGCTTTTTTGGCAGGCGATAAGGTAGCTGCGGCGGAGCAGGCCGCCGGAGACTGCACAGTCCGCCGCGTCACCTTTCCCGCATCGCCTTCGAAGCCACTTCGACCAGCGGCGCGAATAAATATTCCAGCATGCGCCGCGCGCCTGTCTTGAGTTCGACCGTCACCGCCATGCCGGAAGTCAGCGGCTCTGCCACGCCGTCGACTGTAATCGACGCGAGGTCCGGCTTGAGCACGACCGGGAACACCAGGTTCTGGGTGCGCTCGGCGCCGGCGAAACCGGCCGCGTTCGAGACGCGGGCGGGATCGCCTTCGGCGGCGTCGGCGTCGGGCTCGGGAATGGCGTCCCTGGCGATGCGAACCACCCGCGCATGAATCGCGCCATAGCGCGTGTAAGGGAAAGCTTCGACCTTGACCGCCGCCTCCTGGCCGACGCTGACGAAGCCGATGTCGCGATTGCGCACGTAGGCCTCGATCTCGAGCCCCGAATCCTCCGGCACGACGCGCATGATTTCCTGGCCGCTCGTGACGACCTGCCCGACGTTGGCGATGATCGACGATTGCACTCGGCCCCCGATCGGCGCCCTCAGCGTCAGGCGATCGAGCCCGGCCTGAGCCTTGGCGAGGCGCTGCTCGACGTCCTCGACCCGCCGCTCGGCGTCGTCGAGCTTTTCGGCGTCGTCGGAGACGAAAGCCTGGATGGCTTTTTCCGCCTCGCGGGAGATGACTTCGAGCCCGGCGGAGAGCGAAGCGAGCTCCTGCTCCTGCTTCGCCTCTTGGGTGATCTGATATTGCAACGTCTCGGTCGCGTCGATGACCGCGGCCTTGGCCCCGGCCTTCGCTTCGACGAGCCTCGTGCGCATGTCGACGCGCTCCTGCAAGGTGGCGACGAGGTTCTTCTGGGTCGCGATTGTCTCGCGGAGCTTGTCCCGCTCGGCGGTCTTCTGCGCGCGCCCGGCGTCGAACGAGGCGATTGTCGCGGCCAATTGTCCAAGGGCGGCGGCGAGCACCCGGTCCTCGCGCTCGCGCAGAGCCGGCGGGACGTCGCGCGGCCAGGCGATTGTCGGCGGCTTATCGAATTCATCCGCCTGCGCCGCGATCAAAGCAGCCGTGCGGCGCAGGATTTCCGCGCGCGCGGAGGAAAGTTCGGCGCGTGCGCTCCGCACGTCGGCCTCGGCCGCGGAGCGCTCAAGCTCAACGAGAATGTCGCCCTCCTTCACAAGAGAGCCGTTGACGGCGCGGATGTTCTCGACCCTGCCGGTCTCCAAGGGCTCGACAACCTTGACCCGCCCGGTCGGCTGGAGCTTGCCCTGCGCGGCGGCGACGATATCGACGCGGCCGAGATAGGCCCAGGCGAGGGCCGCGACGACAAAGGCGCAGATGATCCATAAGAAGGCGACATGGACCGGCGATGGCGGCGTTTCCAGGATCTCGAGCGCGGGGGCCAGGAATTCGCGGTCGCTGAGGTTCGCCCCCGGCGCCTTAAGCCGCGCTTGCGCGCGTGTGAGCGCCGGCTTGACGGCCGGCGGCGCCGGGTCGGGGCGCGCGACCGCGGGCGTCGCGGTCATGCGGCGATCTCCGCGGGTTGACTTTGAAGCCCCCAGAGATAGGCGTAGAGGCCGCCGGCCCGGCGAATGAGCTCGTCGTGCGTCCCGATTTCAACGATGCGCCCGCCGGCCATGCCGACGATGCGGTCGCAACCGCGCACCGCCGCCAGCCGGTGGGCGATGATGATGACGGTGCGGTCCTTGACGATGCGGCGCATGTTGCGCTGAACGATCCGCTCGCTCTCGTAGTCGAGCGACGAGGTCGCTTCGTCGAGAATGAGGATGCGCGGATTGACAGCGAGCGCCCGCGCGAGCGCTATCCTCTGCCTTTGCCCGCCGGAGAGGTTCGCGCCGCGCTCCTCGATCATCGTGTCATAGCCTTCGGCCAGCTTGTCGATGAATTCGTCGGCGCCGGCGAGGCGGGCGATCTCGATCACCCGCGCCCGCGCCATCGCCGGATTGGCGAAGGCGATGTTCTCGTGAATGGTGCGGTTGAACAGCAGGTTCTCCTGCAGCACGACGCCGATGTGGCTGCGCAGCCACGCCGGATCGACATGGCTCAGGTCCGCGCCGTCGAGCCGCACCTGGCCCTCGCCCGGCAGATAGAGACGTTGGATGAGTTTGGTCAGGGTCGACTTGCCGGACCCCGAGGGGCCGACAATGCCGATCGTCTCGCCCGCCCGGATGTCGAGCGAAACGTCGTTCAGCGCCTCCGGCGCGCCGGGGCGATAACGGAAGCTGACATGGGCGAACTCGATCGCGCCCCGCGGCGTGGGCGGCATGAGGCGCGTCGCGGGCGAGGATTCGGGCGGCGCGTTGAGGATGTCGCCCAGGCGCTCGATCGAGATCTGCACCTGCTGGAAATCCTGCCAGAGCTGCGACAGGCGCAGGATCGGCTGGACCGCCTGCGAGGCGATCATGTTGAAGGCGACGAGCGCGCCGACCGTCAACTGCCCGTCGATGACCGCCTTGGCGCCGAACAGGAGCAGCGCCGCGGTGGTCAGCTTGCTGACATATTGAATGGCGAGCTGGCCGCCCGAGCCGAGCATGGCGGCGGAGAAGCTGGTCTTCACGTAGGCCGCGAGCTTCTCCTCCCACTGCGCGCGCATGATCGGCTCGACCGCCGCGCTTTTCACGGTGTTGACGCCGACGATCGTCTCGACCAGGAACTGCTGGCTCGCCGCGCCGCGATTGAACTTCTCGTTGACGAGCTCACGCAAGGGCGGACGGACGGAAAAGCCGACCACAAGATAGAACGGAATGCCGGCAAGCACGATCAGCGTGAGCGGCAAGGAATAGGCGAACATGACCGCGATGAACACGAAGGCGAACACGAGGTCGATCGCCGAGAACAGGCCCTGCCCGGTGAGGAAGCTGCGGATTGTCTCCAGTTCCCGCACTCGCGCCACCGTCTGCCCGGTCGAACGGGTCTCGAAATAGCCGACCGGCAGGCGCAGGAGATGAGCGAACAGGCGCTGGCCGAGCTCGACGTCGATCCGGTTGGTGGTGTGCGAGAGCGCGTAGGCGCGCAAGTATTGCAGCGCCACGTCGAAGAGACCGATGACGACGAGGCCGCCGACCAGCACGAACAAGGTCTCGTAGCCGCGATGGGTCAAGACCTTGTCGACGACCACCTGGAAGAAGAGCGGCGTCGTCAGGGCGAAAATCTGCACAAACAGCGACGCCGCCAGCACATGGCCGAGCGGCCGGCGATAGCGCCAGATGGTGGGCACGAACCAGCGCATTCCGAAGAGACGCGGATCGTGGCCGGCGCCGCCGATCCGGCGAGCGACCAGGAGCGCCTGCCCGCCGATCTCGCGCGCGACCTCTTCGAGGGGCGCCTCGCGGGCGGCGTGGCTGATCGGATCGACAAGCCGGCAGAGCCCGGAGGCGGCGCGCCCGGCGAACACCATGAGCGCCCCGTTCGTCACCCGCACGATCGCTGGAGCGGGCAAGGCCCGGAGGCGCTCGGCGGTCACGTTCGCGACCAGCCGGGCCTTGAGGCCCACGATTTTGGCGGCGCGGATGAGGTCGGATTCGTCGGCTGCGCGCTCGCCGAGCGCCAGCTCGCGCGCAAGCCGCACCGGGTCGGCGCCGATGCGGTAATAGGCCGCGATCCCGCAGAGCGCGCGCAGACCCGGGTCGAGCGGCGGCGCGTCGCCGCGGGGCAGCGGGGTCTCCAACATCGACGCCCAAGCCTTTCTCGCGCCGCGCTTCGGCGCGCGCGCCGCGCACGGCCGCAATCGTACGCAATGACGAACGGTCAGGAGCAAGCCGGACCGCGCGACAAGCTTAGCAAACCGTTGCGCCTCCGCCTCTGTTGCGACGATCGCAGGGAAAGCCGCAACTGCGGCGAAGGGGCGGGGCAAGGCGCCGTTGCGTCGCCTCGGCCATGCTAGAGAGACGGAAATCCATTCAAATGCCGAGTGGCCGACTATTTTGACTCGGTCTTGGTTCGGGGACGATACGCCGAAACGCCTTAGAGGAGACGACCATGCAGCATATCGCATTGGCTTCGGGGAAGGCGCTTGGACTGCCGTTCTCATCGGCGGTGCGCGCCGGCGATTTCCTCTTCCGTTCGGGCGCGATCGGCAACGGGCCGGGCACGATGACGCTGGTCGAGGGCGGGCTATCCGCTCAAAGCCGCCAGGCGATGGAGAACATCGGCGAGGTCCTCAAGGCCTGCGGGCTCGGATTCGCCGACACGGTCAAGTTCACCATCATGCTCGCCGACATGAGCCGGTGGGCGGAGTTCAACGCCGTCTATATCGGCTACTTCGATCCCGACCGGCTGCCCGCCCGCTCGGCCCTTGGCGCGAGCGGCCTCGCGCACCGCGGCGAGGTCGAAATCGAATGCGGCGCCTATTGGCCGCGCGAGCGTTGAGGGCGCCCGTGCGCCTCACGCCCCGTGGGCGACGACCTTGACGTCGACGTTGCCGCGCGTCGCGTGGCTATAGGGGCAGATCTTCTCATGCGCCTCGTCGACGAACGCCTGCAGTTCGCTCGTCGGCAGGCTGGCGTCGGTCACGTCGAGCACGACCGCAAGCCCGAATCCGCCCTTCTCGCGCGGGCCGATGCTGACGGCGCATTTCACCGTCGCTTTTGACGCGTCCTTCTTGTGCTGCTTGGCGACAAAGTCGAGCGCGCCGCCGAAGCAGGCGGCGTAGCCGGCGGCGAACAGGTGCTCGGGGGTCCCGGTGTTCGGCTTGCCGGGGCCGCCCATCTCCTTCGGCACGGAGAGATCGAGGTCGACGATTCCGTCGTCGGAGCGGGTATGGCCGTTGCGGCCGCCGATCGCGGTTCCGTGGGCGGTGTAAAGCGGCTTGATCGCGTCGGCCATGTTCATTTCTCCTCGTCATGTGTTTGCGACTACGGACGAAAGCGCGAACCGGATCACGCCTTCGCGCGAATGGGCCAGGCGCGGGGCGACTCAGTCGCGGCTCGTCTCCCGCACGATCTCAGCCATCGCCAGCGCCTCCTCGTCGCCGAGCGCGTCGAGACCGGAGGCGACGCCCGCGCGGTCGGCGGCGTTGCGGTTCTGGCTTGTCTTCCATTTTCCCCGGATGTCGAGAATCTCGATCTCGATCCCGACGATCGCCCGGCGTTGCATGGCGATAAAATCCGCCGGCGCGTCGCCGACCGCCCAAGGCTTTTCGCGGCGCGATTCGAGCGTTTGCGTTAGCTCCTCGATCTGCTGGGCGAGCCAGGGGTCATCCATCACCCTCGCCCGGCCCTTCACCTGGACCATCGTGTAATTCCAAGTCGGCACGACCTTGCCGGTTTCCCGCTTGGTCTCATACCAGGACGGAGTGATGTAATGGTCGTGGCCCTGAAACACGACGAGCGCATCCGGCGACGCTTGAAGGTCGCGCCACTGCGGATTGGCTCGGGCGATATGGACTTTCAACGTGCCGAGCCTCGAGCCGGCCGGATCGAGAACGAACGGAACCGAGTTGGCGACGAGGCCCTCGGCGCCGTTGCTGATCAGAAGCCCGAACACGCGCTCCTTGATCAGCGCGTGCAGCTCCGCCAGATTCTCGTTTCGATGAAGGGGTGGTTCGTACAAGGCGGCCTCTTCACTTTCATGTGCGCCATTTCCGCGCAAATGTGAAGATTGGCGCGGCGGCCTACGAGTTGAAATATAGTCCTTGGGGCTGGAACCGGCCACGTGGCGAAGGGGCGGAAAACCGTGCTGCCTTGCGGCCGATTCATGCGCCGTCCTACCGGTTGATTTCATCATCCTCGATTCGCGATCTTAAAATCTTGATTTCCGCACCATTGAGATGAGCAGGATGGCGCTGAGCCCCATCGCGATACTGGGTTCCCTGCTTGTGGCGCTCGCTGCGACCGCCGCCACTATCGTCATTCATGGCGTCGTGCTCCACACCATCGTCATGAGCTTACGCCGCGATCTCAAGCGCGGCCTGCTCGGCGCGCGCATCTGGGTCAACATGACGTTCATAATGGCCGCTGTTCTGATTGCGCTCGCCGGGCATCTCGCCGAGATCGTGCTTTGGGCGTTCACGCTCGACGCGTCCGGCGCGGTCCCCGATTTCAGCGCGGCCATATACTCATCGGCCGGCAGCTACACGACTTCCGGCTCCGACGTCGTATTGCCGCGGCAATGGAAGCTTCTGGGTCCATTTGAAGCAGTGGACGGAATGTTGATGTTCGGCGTTTCGACCGCCTTCATCTTCGCTGTCGTCAACCGCCTGATCAACGCCCGTTTCGATGACGAGGACAAGTTCCGTCTTTGACGACTTGACGCCATTAGGTGCGCGCTATTCCGCCGCCCGCCGGCCCGGCCCGTATCGTCGCACGATATACTCATCGACCAGCGCCTTGAACTCCTCGGCGATTCGCGATCCGCGCAGGGTGACAGTCTTGACGCCGTCGACGAACACCGGCGCGGCCGGCGTCTCGCCCGTGCCGGGGAGCGAGATGCCGATGTCGGCGTGCTTGCTCTCGCCCGGCCCGTTGACGATGCAACCCATCACCGCGACGTTGAGCTTTTCGACTCCGGGATAGAGCGCGCGCCATTCCGGCATCGACTGGGCGAGATAGCCCTGGATGTCGCGCGCCAGCTCCTGGAACACGGTCGAAGTCGTCCGTCCGCAGCCGGGACAAGCGGCGACCTGGGGCGCGAAACTCCGGAACCCCATGGTTTGCAGAAGCTCCTGCGCCACCTTGACTTCCAGTGTCCGGTCGCCGCCCGGTTCGGGGGTGAGCGAAATGCGGATCGTGTCGCCGAGGCCCTCCTGCAGCAAAACGCCGAGCGCGGCGGCGGAGGCGACGATGCCCTTGGAGCCCATGCCGGCCTCGGTCAAGCCGAGATGGAGCGCGTAGTCGGAGCGCTCGCCGAGCATTCGGTAGACGGTGATGAGGTCCTGCACCGACGAGACTTTCGCCGACAGGATGATGCGCTCGCGCTTGAGCCCGATCTCCTCCGCCCGCGCCGCCGACAGAAGCGCCGATCTGACCATCGCCTCGCGGGTGACGGCGCCCGCCTCGAGCGGCGCGACGCTCGCCGCATTCTCGTCCATGAGCGAGGTCAGGAGATCCTGGTCGAGCGATCCCCAGTTGGCGCCGATGCGCACCGGCTTGCCGTTCTTGATCGCGATCTCGATGATTTTGCCAAACTGCAGGTCGCGTTTGTTCTTGAAGCCGACATTGCCGGGATTGATGCGGTATTTGTCGAGCGCTTCGGCGCAGGCCGGATGATCGCTGAGCAGCTTGTGGCCGATATAGTGGAAGTCGCCGATCAGCGGCGCCTTGACCCCCATCGCGGCGAGCCGGTCGCGAATGTGGGGCACGGCCGCGGCGGCTTCGTCGCGGTCGACGGTGAGCCGCACCAGTTCCGAGCCTGCCCGCGCCAGCGCCGCGATCTGGCGGGCGGTCGCCTCGATGTCGGCGGTGTCGGTGTTGGTCATTGACTGGACGACGATCGGCGCGCCGCCTCCGACCGTGACCGCCGCTTCGCCTTCGCCGACGCGCACGCCGACCGTCGCGCGGCGCGGCAGCGGTCCGCAGGGCGCTTCCGACTTCGCTTGGCTCATCGCCGCCATTCCTTTCCCGGCGCGCGCCGGCCGAGTAGACCGGGGCGGTTTCTAAGCGCTGACCGAGAATTTGTCATCCAGCCCGTTCGCGGCGGCGAGCATTCGCCGTTACCCGCCGCCCCAAAAGAACTCTCGAAACCTTCGCCGCGATGCAATATAGAATTTCATCGCAGTGCAATATCACAATCCTACGCGGACCCTCTGCCTATAGGAGAAAGCCGGATGTCCCTCGCCAAACGCCATGCCCTCGTCACCGGTTCGACCAGCGGCATCGGGCTGGGGATCGCGCGCGCCCTCGCCAAGGAAGGGGCGGACGTCGTGATCAACGGGTTCGGCGACAAGGCGGCGATCGAAACCGAGCGGGCCAAGATCGAGAAGGAATTCGGCGTCAAGGCGTTCTACAACGGGGCCGACATGTCGAAGGGGCCGGAGATCGAGGCGATGATCGCGGACGCTCAAAGCAGGATGGGCTCGCTCGACATTCTGGTCAATAACGCCGGCATCCAGCACGTCGCGCCGATCGACGAATTTCCGCCCGAGAAGTGGGACGCGATCATCGCCATCAACCTCACGGCGGCGTTCCACGCCATCCGGGCCGCGGTTCCGGGGATGAAGGCGCAGAAATGGGGCCGCATCATCAACACCGCCTCGGCCCACTCGCTCGTCGCCTCGCCATTCAAGTCGGCCTATGTGTCGGCCAAGCACGGCCTCGCCGGCCTCACCAAGACAGTGGCGCTGGAAGTCGCGACGTTCGGCATTACCGCCAATTGCATCTCGCCCGGCTACGTCTGGACGCCGCTGGTCGAGCGCCAAATCCCCGATACAATGAAAGCCCGCCAAATGACGAAGGATCAGGTGATCAACGACGTGATTCTCGCCGCCCAGCCGACGAAGCAGTTCGTGACCGTCGATCAGGTCGCCTCGCTTGCGGTCTATCTGTGCTCGGACGCCGCGGCGCAGATCACCGGCGCCAATCTTTCGATCGACGGCGGATGGACCGCAGCATGAGGCGCCCCGCCCGATCGCCCGCGCTGAAATCGGCCGCTCCGAAGCCCGCCGCGCCGAAGCCCGCCTCGCCGCAGCAAGCGGTCAAGACCGTCAATCTGGCCCTGCAAGGCGGCGGCTCGCACGGCGCCTACACCTGGGGCGTGCTCGACGCGCTGACCGAAGATACGCGAATCGAGATTTCCGCGATCAGTGGCGCAAGCGCCGGAACGATGAACGCCGTCGTCTTCGCCTCGGGCATGTGCGAGGGCGGACGGGAAGCCGCGCGCGAAAAACTCGAGAAGTTCTGGCTCTCGGTCTCGTCGGAGGGCTCGCTTGCGCCGTTTGAGCGCAGATGGTTCGACAAGGCGCTTGCGGCCTGGGGCGGCTTTTGGCCGGCATCCCGGTGGGTCGATACGTGGACTGACGCCGTGTCGGGAATTCTGAGCCCTTACGAGTTCAATCCGCTCAACATCAATCCGCTCCGCGATCCACCTCGAACAGGTCGTCGATTTTGAGCGCCTGCGCGCAAGCGACGGCGTCAAGCTCTTCGTTGCGGCGACGAATGTAAGGACCGGGCGCGGCGCAATCTTCCGCCGCAACATCCTCACCGCGGATCACGCCATGGCCTCGGCCTGCCTGCCCGATCTGTTTCAATCGGTGATCATCGACGGCGAGCCCTATTGGGACGGCGGATACGCCGGCAATCCGCCCCTCTATCCGCTGTTCTACGAGACCCAGTGCCGCGACGCGATCATCGTCCAGATCAATCCGATCGAGCGCCACGAGACGCCTCGCTCGCCGGCGGAAATCAGGAATCGGGTCGACGAAGTCACCTTCAACGCCAGCCTCCTGGCCGAACTCCGAGCCGCCGACTTCGTCGCCCGCCTCATCCGCTCGGGCGTGCTCGAGAGCGATGAATACCGCGAGGAGCGGCTGCATCGCATCGGCGGCGCGGGCAGGCTCGAAGCTTTCAACGCCGCGACCAAAAACGACGTGTCCTGGCCATTCCTCAAGCAATTGCGCGACCTGGGCCGCGCCGAAACCAAGGAGTGGCTCGAGGCGAACTTCGACAAGATCGGCGTCGAAAGCACGCTCGACATGGATCAGACCTTGCGCCGCGATCCGGCGAAGGCGCCAACCAAGGGGGCGCCGGCGACTCCGCGGTAGCGGGGTCTTGCCCTATCGATTCTTGAACTTGGCGTCGCGCTTCTCGGCGAAGGCCTTCATGCCTTCCTTCTGGTCTTCGGTGGCGAATAGCGAATGGAAGATCCGGCGCTCGAAGCGAACGCCTTCGGCGAGCGTCGTTTCATAGGCGCGGTTGACGGCCTCCTTGGCGGCGAAGAGGGCCGGCGCCGACAAGGCGGCGATTGCTCCGGCGACTTTCAGCGCCTCCTCGACGAGCTTGTCGGCGGGCACGATGCGGGAGACGAGGCCCGAGCGCTCGGCCTCGGCGGCGTCCATCATCCGCCCGGTCAAGATCATCTCCATCGCTTTCGACTTGCCGACGGCGCGGGTCAGGCGCTGCGTGCCGCCGGCGCCGGGGATCACGCCGAGCTTGATCTCGGGCTGGCCGAACTTGGCGGTGTCGGCGGCGAGAATGAAATCGCACATCATCGCGATCTCGCAGCCGCCGCCAAGCGCGAACCCAGCGACGGCGGCGATGATCGGCTTGCGGGCCCGGGTCAGATTCTCCCACCGGCCGATGAAATCGCCGAGGAAAGCCTCGGCGAACGACTTGTCCTGCATTTCCTTGATGTCGGCCCCGGCGGCGAACGCCTTCTCCGAGCCGGTCAACACGATCGCGCCGATCGCGGGGTCGGCCTCGAAGGCTTCGAACGCGGCGTTGAGATCCTCGATCAGGGCTCCGGAGAGGGCGTTCAGCGCATGTGGCCGATTCAGCCGAATGAGGCCGACCGCCCCGTGCGTCTCGACGATGATGTTGGCGTAGGTCATGAGGCGCGGAGTCCTCCCTGCGGCGGCGGCGCGCGAAACCGGCGAAAATGGACAAAAGCCCACGAAAATGGAAACGCTGTCATTTGCTTTCTTTTACTTTTCGGAATTGAGACTTTTCAATGAGTTCCGAGCGATCCAAATCATTTTTTTCTCCCGCTCCCAACCCTGCGCCGCACTCGTCCCCGCCATGGCCCCGTCAGCTTTCCCATTCACTTGAGCATAAGCGCAATTTCGGTTTTTAGCAAGAACGTGTTTGGTTTTGTCTTTTCCCGACCGAGCACGTCTCGAGCGCCAAGGCGCCGCCGGTTGGTCGGCAAAGACGCTCCTCAAGCCGCCCACAGCTTTGCAAGCCCGTCGATTCCCTTCAGCTGACAGTCTCGTCCGGCGCGCTCTCGCCATCCGCAGGCTCCTGATCGCCTGGACCGGGGTGTTTAGCACCGCCCGGACCGGTGAACCATAGGCGGTTCTTCATATGTGCAACGGATGCCCCAGCCCTGCGTGCGCCGACTCGTGGAAGGCTTCGCTAACCGTCGGATGGGCGTGGATCGTCCCGGCTATGTCTTCGAGCCGCGCGCCCTTCTCCAGCGCCAGCGAAAGGGTGGCCGAGAGTTCGTAGACGCCTTGGCCGGACGGCGTGAATGCCGGGAATGACATGATTGTCGGCGCGCGCGACGACCCGCACGAAGCCCTCGTCGTCCGGCAGCGTCATCGCGCGGCCGTTGTCGAGGAAGGGGAAGCGGCCGACCCGGATCTCGCCGTGCGTCGCCTTGGCGGCGTCGGGCGAAAGCCCGACCGAGACGATCTCCGGATCGTCAAACGGATCGTGCGGATCGCCCGATGGTCGAAGGCGCGTTTCTCGCCGGCTAGGATCTCGGCGACACTTGCTCCTTGCGCCATCGCGCGACGACCAAGCATCGGCTCGCCGGTCACATCCCCGATCGCCCACGCCGCGCGACATGCAGGCTCGTCGCCTTCGTCGTCATCCGCCAATCGCCGCCGCGATGGTGGAGCGCACGATCCATCCTGTGTTGTGCACCGGGGTATAGTTCGCGTCGAACCCGGCGAAATAGATGGCGTCGCTGTCGCCTGGAAAGGGCGAAGCCACGATCGACCGCGTCGCAATCATGTCGGGTCCCGGCCGGGTGGGGATGCGTCGAAGGTCATAACCGCCATTCGCGCGCCGGATGAGATACCAGGCGTCGGCCTCGTGCCAGCCGCGGTCCATTCTGACGATTCTATGGTCCGGTGTCGCGGACGGATCCGGAATGATCGACTCATCCAGTCCGATTAACAAGACGTCATTGCCCTGCGCGTCATGAAGCTTGGCCATATCGTTGTAAGCGGCGATCACGTAGGCGATCCGGACTCCCCACGCCTTGCTAAGGAAACTCTGAAGGTCAAGATCGGTAGTCTCGCTGCCGTCACGCGGATCGATCCTGACGATGCGCGATTCCCTGCCCTCGACGGCGGCGAGCAAGACCTGCCCCTCGCCCCCTGGGTTCGGGATTGCGGTCAGGCCACGCAACCCGCTCCGCGAAAAACCCGGCCTGGGATTGCTATAGATCAGACCCCAGTGGGGGGCCGTCCCGTCTATGCGCTCATAAATCTGCTGTCCCACGGCGGCGTACAAACGGTCGTTCGCCTCCGCAAAACTGGTCACGCGCAAGTGGTCCTCAATCCCAGGAAAATCGACCACCGAGATGGCCGAGATGTCGAGCTCGGCCGACCGGCTCCAGCGGATGCGCCCCGGAGCAGCCGGATCGTAGGCGCCGGCATAGATTCCATTCGGGTCCTCTCCCGCAAAGACAGTGTCGATTCCGGTCACGCGGTCGCGGTGGAAGCCGAAGCTCCTTATTTGCGACAGACCCTGCTGGGGAGAGACATAATCAGTGTATGCAAGCCGCGCCGAGGTCCAAGCGCCGGTCGCATCGTCACGGGTGAGCACACTCGTTTCGCCTGTGAGGTCCCAGGTGGAGGCCAAAAGCACGGATACGGGTTTCGTCAGCGGCTTGCCGTCCGCGTCGGTCGCGAAATTCGCCTCGGCCATAGCGGCGACGCCCAGGTTGCGAGGACGTCCGCTGGGCATCAACCCCTCGAAGGCATGGTCCACGCGCCACTGGCCGCCTGGCCGGTCCAGGATCAAGATCTGGGCGTTCAAAACCCCTTCGGGACCCGACAGATCCATCCAGTAGCCGTTGCCGGCAAAAAGTTTTCCGTCGTGCCCGACGAGGCTGCGGACTTCTGTGCCACCCATGAACTGGCCTGCCGCGTCTGACGATCCGGGCGAGAAGGAGACTTCGAAGCCTCCTTGCTGCCTATCCGGCATGGTGGGCGCGTCCTCGGAACGGACAGTCGAAAATAAAGCGGCGGCGAAGCCGACAGCCACGAGAAGCGCAAAGGGACGACGAAGAATTCTCTGAGCCGCCGACTGTTGCTTTCGCATGCTGGATCGAACCTCGAGGTAAGCCGGTAACCGCCGTTATTCGATCCCGGGAGCTTTTCGCTTATCGGCGCCGATCGCACCTTTGCCTCCATGGAGTCAAAACGCGTCTGTACACGACGTGAGCCGCATGGCAATCCTCGGTTGGTTTGAAAGATCTCCGAGAATCCCTGAGAGCGCCGATCTCAGATGGACGCCTGCGCGAGCTAGGCCTCCCGCCGGAGGCGCGGCTCAAGATCATGAAGGCGATTGTCGCGTTCCGCGGCGGCTTCGAAGACTAGATATGCAGCGGGTGGCCCAGCGCGGCGAGGACCGACTCGTGGAAGGCTTCGCTCAGCGTCGGATGGGCGTGGATCGTGCCGGCGATGTCCTCCAGCCGCGCGCCCATCTCGAGCGCGAGCGAAAAGGCGGCCGAGAGTTCGGAGACGCCCTGTCCGACGGCCTGAACGCCGAGCACGACATGATTGTCGGCCCGCGCGACGACCCGCACGAAGCCCTCGTCGTCCTGGAGCGTCATCGCCCGGCCGTTGGCGCGGAAGGGGAAGTGGCCGACGCGAATCTCGCTGTGCGCCGCCTTGGCGGCCTCGGGCGAAAGCCCGACCGCGACGATCTCCGGATCGGTGAAGCAGATCGCGGGGATCGCGCGATGGTCGAAGGCGCGCTTCTCGCCGGCCAGGATCTCGGCGACCATCTCGCCTTGCGCCATCGCGCGATGAGCAAGCATCGGCTCGCCGGTAATGTCGCCGATCGCCCAGACGTTGCGCATCGAGGTCGCGCATTTTTCGTCAATCCGCACGAACGGGCCGCTCATCGCAAGATCAAGCGTCTCGAGGCCGAAGCCGCGCGTGCGCGCGCGCCTACCGACTGCGACAAGAACCTTGTCGGCCTGGATCGTGCGGTCTCTCGCTGTCCCAATGCTCACCGCGACCTTGAGCGCGCCCTTGGCGAAAGAAATCGCCGTCGCGCCGACGAGCGTCTCGACGCCGAGATCGGCGAGACGCCGCGCGACGGGCTGGGTCAGCTCCTGATCGTAAAGCGGCAGGATCTTCGCCAGCGCCTCGACGATCGTCACCCGCGCCCCAAACTTGGCGAAAGCGATGCCGAGCTCAAGCCCGATGTATCCCGCGCCGACCACCGCGAGCGATCGCGGAACTTCCGTCAGCGCGAGCGCGTCGGTCGAAGATATGACGTCGCCGCCGAACTTGAGCGCCGGCAGTTCCACCGGCTCGGAGCCTGTGGCGATGACGAGGTGCTCGGCCTCGATGCGACTCTCGCCGGTGTCGGCGCGGACGATCACGCTCTTGCCGTCGACGATCTGAGCGGAGCCGAGAAGCGTGCGCACTTTGGCCTTCTTGAGGAGCGCGCCGACGCCTCCGGTGAGCCGGGCTACGATCGAATCCTTCCAGCCGATGGTCTTGGCGAAATCGAGCTTGTGCGGCCGGATCGCAAGCCCGATTGCGCTCAGCGCCTCCGGGTCGCGCAAGCCGTGCGCCGCGTCCGCGGCATGGATCAGCGCCTTCGAGGGAATGCAGCCGACATTGAGGCAGGTCCCGCCGAGCCGGTCGGCTTCGATGAGGATCGTGTCGAGACCGAGCTGGCCGGCGCGGATCGCCGCGACATAACCGCCCGGCCCGCCGCCGATGATGAGAACCTTGCAGCGAAGCGCGTTCATCCGACGAGCCCTACCTTTTATCGTCCGCGTTTACGGCGCGCTCGCTGAGCGCGCCGGCGGGGTCATCGACCCCGCCCTACAAGCCGCTCTTCAAGTCAATCCTCGATGAACAGCGTCGCCGGCGATTCGAGGAGCGCACGCAGACGCTGAACGAATGTGGCGGCGTCGTAGCCGTCGACGACCCGATGATCGAACGAAGACGACAGGTTCATGACTTTTCGCGGTACGAAGCCGCCGTCGCGCCAGACAGGCCTCACGACGATCTTGTTGACGCCGACGATCGCCACTTCCGGCCGATTGACGATCGGCGTCGAGGCGACGCCGCCGAGCGCGCCCAGCGAAGTGAGCGTAATGGTTGAGCCTGAAAGCTCATCGCGGGCGGCGACGCCCTGGCGCGCCGCCTCGCTCACGCGGCGCATTTCGCGCGCGCATTGGTGGAGGCCGAGCGTCTCGGCGTGTCGCACGACCGGAACCATGAGCCCGTTCGGCGTTTGCGTCGCCACGCCAACGTGGACGGCGCCGAAGCGCTGGATCAAGTCGTTGTCGTCGTCGTAGTGGGCGTTGATCTGGGGGAAGTCGGCGACCGCCTTGACGATCGCCAGCATGAGGAACGGCAGCAGGGTCAGTTTCGGGCGCTCCGCCGTCGCGCGGGCGTTGAGCGAGGCGCGCAGCTCCTCGAGCGCGGTCACGTCGATTTCCTCGACATAGGAAAAATGCGCGACGCGGCGCGAGGACTCCGCCATGTTCTGGGCGATGCGGCGGCGCATGCCGACCACTTTGATGGTCTCGACCGCTTGATTGGGCGCTCTGGCCGGTCGTTTCGCCGGCCCCTCGGGCGGACGGGCGATAAACGCGCCGAGATCGTCGTGAGTGATGCGTCCCGCCGGTCCCGAGCCGCGCACGAATCTGAGGTCGACCCCGGCCTCGCGCGCTTTCAAGCGGACCGCTGGCGAGGCGAGCGGCCTCTCGCCCAGAGGACGCGGCGCGCCCGTCTGCGGCTGAGGCGCGTGCAGGGCCGGCGCCGCCTCCTTATCGACCCCAACGGGCGGCGAGGCGGAGGCCGGCGCGACCGCCTCTCGCTTAACGCTTGCCGCCGGCGCGGCGCCCTTCTCGGGCAGGCGCGATTTCGGCGCGGCGGGCGCCACGGAATCCGGCAGCCCGGGCGCGTCGATGCGAATGAGCTCGGCCCCGACGGCGAGCACGTCGCCGACCGCGCCGCCGAGCGCCAGCACGCTGCCGGCGACCGGGGACGGGATCTCGACCGTCGCCTTGTCGGTCATGACGGCCGCGACAACCTGATCCTCCCTGACGAGATCGCCAACCTTGACCGCCCATTCGACGATTTCCGCTTCTGCGACCCCCTCGCCGACGTCCGGCATCTTGATCGAGCGCACGCCCATCTCACGTCTCCATCGCCTTGACGAGCGCGCGCCCGATGCGGGCCGGGCCGGGGAAATAGTCCCACTCTTCGGAATGCGGGTAGGGCGTGTCCCAGCCGGCGATGCGCTCGACCGGCGCCTCGAGCGCATAAAAGCAGCGCTCCGTCACTTGCGCCGCGAGCTCGGCCCCGAAGCCGGAAGTCAGCGTCGCCTCATGCACGATGAGGCAGCGGCCGGTCTTTTCGACCGACGCGGTGATCGCGTCGATGTCGAGAGGCAGAAGAGTGCGCAGGTCGATGATCTCGGCGTCGACGCCGGTTTCGTCGGCCGCGGCTTCGGCGACATGAACCATGGTGCCGTAGCAGAGCACGGTCACGCCCTTTCCCTCGCGCCTGACCGCCGCCTTGCCGAGCGGCACGACATAGCGCCCAGCCGGCGCCTCGCTCAGGGGATGCTTCGCCCATGCGACGACGGGCTGGTCGGGATGGCCGGAGAAAGGACCGTTATAGAGCCGCTTCGGCTCGAGAAAGATCACCGGGTCGTCGTCCTCGATCGACGCGATGAGGAGGCCTTTGGCGTCGTAGGGATTCGACGGGATGACCGTCTTCAGGCCGGAAACGTGGGTGAACAGCGCCTCCGGACTTTGGCTGTGAGTTTGCCCACCGTAAATGCCGCCGCCGCACGGCATGCGGAGCACGATCGGGGCAAAGAACTCGCCGCCCGAGCGATAGCGGAGCCGGGCCGCCTCGGAGACGATCTGGTCGTAGCCGGGATAGACATAGTCGGCGAACTGGATTTCCGCGACCGGCCGAAGCCCATAGGCGCCCATGCCGATCGCCACGCCGACAATGCCGGATTCGTTGATCGGAGCGTCGAAGCAGCGCGACTTGCCATACTTGCGCTGCAGCCCATCGGTGCAGCGAAAGACTCCGCCGAAATAGCCGACGTCCTCGCCGAACACGACCACGCTTTCGTCCTCGGCCATCTTGCAATCCAGGGCGTCGCGGATCGCCTCGACCATCGACATGCGCGGCATGGCTAGACTCCGAGCTGTTGGCGCTGCTCGCGCAAATGGCGCGGCATCTCCTTGTAGACCTGCTCGAACATGCTCGCGGCGCTCGGCTTTGGGCCGTCATGCAGTGTGCCGTGGCTTTCGGCTTCTTTCGCAGCCTCCAGCACTTCGGCCTCGACCTCGGCCTGCATCTGTCTTTGGCGATCCTCGCTCCAGGCCCCGATCCGGATGAGATGGATTTTCAGACGCTCGATCGGATCGCCCAGCGGCCAGGCGGTCCATTCGTCCTTGGGACGGTATTTCGACGGATCGTCGGAGGTCGAGTGCGCGCCGGCCCGGTAGGTGACCCATTCGATCAGGGTCGGGCCGAGATTGGCGCGCGCCCGCTCGACCGCCCACAGCGAAGCCGCATGGACCGCGAGGTAATCGTTGCCGTCGACGCGCAGCGACGGGATGCCGAAACCGTGCGCGCGAGCTGCGAACTTGGCGCTCTCGCCGCCGGCGATGCCCTGGTAGGACGAGATCGCCCATTGGTTGTTGACGACATTGAGAATGACCGGCGGCCGATAGACGGAAGCGAAAACCAGCGCCGAATGGAAGTCGCTTTCCGCCGTCGCCCCTTCGCCGATCCAGCCCGAGGCGATGCGCGCATCGCCTGAGATCGCCGAGGCCATCGCCCAGCCGACCGCATGGGGATATTGGGTGCCGAGATTGCCGGAGACCGTGAAGAATCCGGCCTCCTTGGCCGAATAGAGTCCGGGCAGCTGCCGGCCTTTAAGGCGATCCTGCTCGTTGGCGAAGATCTGGCACATCATGTCGACGATCGGCCAGCCGTGGGCGATCAGCAGGCCCTGCTGGCGGTAGGTCGGAAAGCACATGTCACCCGGCTTGAGCGCCTGGCGATGGGCGGTGGCGATCGCCTCTTCGCCGAGGCATGTGATGTAGAACGACGTCTTGCCCTGGCGCTGAGAGAGCAGCATGCGCGCGTCGAACGCCCGGGTCAGCATCATGTCGCGCAGGCCCTTGCGCAGATTATCGGGCGTCAGCGCCCCCGCCCACTCGCCGACCGCCTCGCCCTTGTCGTCGAGCACGCGGATCATCGTATAGGCGAAGTCCCGGATGCCGGACGGGTTGACGTCAATCGGCGGACGGGGAACTTCGCCGGCCTCGGGAATGGCGACATGGCTGAAATCGGGCTTGCCGCCGGGGCGCACGGTCGGTTCCGGCACATGCAGGGTGAGGCGCGCAACGCTGGTCATCGGGAACTCCACAAGGCGGCGCGATGAGCGCGCCCTACCCTCGCTTTGGGCGATATTAGCCCCGCGCGACCGCCATTGTCATGGCCGACGACCGGCGATGCGGCGCGCCGTTGACATCGGCCGGCCCGCCCTCCTAAGAGACGCGTCGGGCCCAGGTGGCGGAATTGGTAGACGCACTGGTTTCAGGTACCAGCGGTGCAAGCCGTGAAGGTTCGAGTCCTTTCCTGGGCACCAACGAAGGCAGATTTTCCATTTAATATCAAGCATTTTCGCCTGACCGGCATCGTCAGTCCCACATATGGTCCCACGCAGTAGCAATTCTACGCGAGGCGCCAGTGTGCGGGGTTATCCCCAGGTTGTGGCACTTTCGGCTTGTCGGTTAGCGTTCTGCGGCACACTCGTTCGCTGGATGTCGAGCTTCATGAAACGAAGCGGAACCGACGGCTAGTCCCAGTCGCGCGAGGACATCGAGCCGACGGTGATAGCCATTGGAGGCGGCGATGTCCTTATCGACGCTCGCGTCCAATTCCGGCACCCTCGATACGCCGACCTCAAAGGCGGACGCTACTCGGCCCGGCGGTTGGACTCGGACGGCCTTTCCGACGTCTCTGCTTTCCTATGGAAACGGGCAAGAAATTGGGCCGCTCCTGAGAGCGGCCCTTTTATCCTGGCGTTTGCCGAGGGTCTATGCGCGGGTAGCGAGAGTGTCCTCGAGACCTGCTAGGGCGTTGGCGTTGTTGGCGTGAAGCTGAACATGTCCATCAGGTTGCCGATCGCCGGCCGATTGGTGGGCACGTAAGGGTTTCTGCTCGACGCGACCGGGTTCGGCAGATTGTCCCGGCTGCGCGACGTGATCGGGGTCAAGCCCCAGTTGGCCTCGATGAACTTTAGCGTCGAGACGTGGTCGGTGTACGAGTGGGTGATATTCCCGCCTATGCTGTATTTGGAGACTGCGATCAACGGGATGCGGGTGCCGTCGCCGAAGAAATCCAGCGCCTGCACATAGCCCGAGTCGTAGTAACCGCCGCCCTCGTCGACCGTTACGAAGATGGCGGTGTCGCTCCATAGGCTGGAATTCGCCTGAACCCCGTCGACGATCTTCTTAACGAAGCCCTCGAACAGGTTCAACTTCGACGACGAGGGATGGCCATCGACGAGGCCGCTCGGCTTGACCCAGGAAACGGGCGGCAAATTGCCGCTCGCGATGCTCGTGTATAGGTCGGACGTGTCGTGCAGATGGTAGGAGCGCTCCGTCGCAACGGTCATGATCGCCGTATTATACTGTGCCCAGTTGCAGATATTACAGTACTGGTTGTCTGGGGTTGTATACAGGGCGTAGGGGTTAGCGAGGTAGAGGTTGAACTGGTCGCCGAACCACGCCCACGCGATCTTGGTGTCCGATAGCAAGTTGCCGATGGTGCGCACATTCGATGGCGGCACCGTAAAGACGGTGTTGCCGGCATTCGTGTCCTGATACGCGTTCGCGCCGTTGCCGAAATACCCGGGATTGTAGTTGTTGACGAGATAGTAGTGCTTGGGCTCGCAGTTGGGATCGATGCTCGGCGTCAAGGCCTTGAGATAGTTCCTGACCGCCGACACACCCCCCTGGGACGCGTCGTTGCAACGGACGTAAGAACCTCCGCCGTAGTTCGCGTTCGGCGGCATATTCGCGGGGCTGCCCGATCCGCCGCCGTAGCCGTCCTGGGTGTAGAAGTTGTTCGTTCCCGGCTGCGGGTCCGGGTTTTCGACTTCCGACAGAGCAGAGGAGAAACCGGGCAAGGGCGTTCCGGGCATCGAGGGATTGACGGGATTGTTCGGCGGGACCGCGGGATTATGCGCCAAATCACTGAAAAAGATCGCATCGCCGGTGCCGAGCATGATGTGGTTGGCGCCGGTGCCGCCGAGGACCGCCTGGTGGTAATTGTCGCTCATCGTATAGCCGTCAGCGAGCGACTTCAGATAGGGCGCGTCGCCCTTGTGCATGTTGAAGAACTGCGGCGAACTCGTGCCCTCGCCCGTGTAGCCGCCCGAGGGCGGCGCTGCGCCATTAGAGCCGGACCCGACGGTTTGCTCGACCCAGGCGAAGAGATCGTTGAGGCAGCCCCCCGGGTTCTTCGCGGTCACGTTTTTGACCGAGCAATCGAGATCCTGCCACATCTGGAACAGGCGGTGCACGGGGCTCGCGGCATAGGCGTCATAAGGCATGTTTGGCGTAAACTGATTCTGGGTCAACTGGTAGACGCCGGGCGGCAAAGTGCTCGCGTCCTGGCCGTCGTACCAAATGCGCGCATCGGGAGCGCCGCTGGTCTGGCCGGTGCCGCCGGTGAGCAAATACTTGTAGTAGTCTGGCGCGAGGCCGTTTTCGAACTTCTTCACGGCAGCCACATTGGCCGGCGTATTGCAATCGGTTGCCGGTGGCGTAAGGCTGATCCCGAGCACCGCGCAGCCGAAGGGCGTGCCGTTCGAGTCTGCGCCGCCCTTTACGATGGCGGGGGGCAGCGTCGTATAGGTGGTTGAGGGCGGCGCCAACTGGTACTGGTGGAAGTTATTTGCGCTGGACTGCGTGAACTTCGAATAGTTCGCGCCGGGCGAGCCGTCGTCCTTGACGATCCCTTCCGAAAGAAGGTTCCACACCGCTTGGCCGGTCTTGGGCTTATAGGTGGCGAAGACATGATCGAAGGTGCGATTTTCGCCAATGATGATGATGACGTGCTTGATCGGCGTGGAGGTGTGTCCGCCATTGCCGTTCGGGCCGTAGGGCCCGACGGCGTTTGGCGCGACCTGCGCCATGCCGGACTGGGCGCCCACGAGAGCGAGGATCGTCGATGTGACAACGGCGTGACTGCGAAGCCGGTTTGCGATTTTCGAGAGCTGCATAGTTCTCCCCTGCGAGTTATGTACGGTCGGGTCGAAATTCTCGCCCCTTCTTGTGAATTGCAGAGCCGAAATTTCGGCCGCCGCAAACATGAGGCAAAATCATGTCATGCGTTTACAGAAAAGATGTCAGTATCATGAACCTTTTATGAACTACCATTTCTTTATCGGCAAAAGTATAGCTTACAGTTGATGGGCAATACGTCCAAATACTTCAATAACTTATTGTTTACGGTGGCCTTCCCTATCGCCACCGGCTGGTCCACCGGACGGATATGTTGACGTTCTCGGCGTCCTACAGCACAAAGATGGAATCGTCGGGACGAAAACCGCCCGAAGCGCGATTTGCCTCCTATAGGGCATTGGTCACGCCGCCGCGTCCAACTCGCGATCGGTCTGGCGGCTCGATATCCTGGATGAAGTCGGGGTTCTTCCACACTGTGCGCGCCGCCCTCGTGAAGTCGTCGGGCGGCGCGGGAAAGAGCGCCGCCGCTCAATCCAGCAGATTTTGGACCTCGCGGTCGTCTCAACCGAGATCGTCGACATCCTCGCCGCCGCCGGAGGAGCGCGTCGAGGCACTTTCGGCTCGACGATCGCAGCATACCCAACGGCATGGCGTGGAGCCTGCTGGCAGGCTTTAAGACTTAGGGTCAACGATCTGGGCGACCCCGACCATTTCGACAAGACCAGACCGTCCTCGGGCGTTACCGTTCCCGCCCTTGCCGAATTGGACGAAAATTCGTCTGGATGAATTGGGCAATGACCCCGAAGCTGCGGCCGGAACGATCACAGCCGCAAAGCGTTTAGCAGCGTCCCAACTCGACGAAGGAGAGTGGCATGCCCAAGGACGCCCACAACAAAGCGGCGGAGCATCATGAGACCGCGGCGAAGAGCCACAAGATGGCTGCCGAACACCACGGCAGGGGGGAGCACGCGAAAGGTCGCGAAGAATTCGACGAAGGCCCGCGGCCATTCGAAAACAGCCCACGAGCATTCCGAGATGGCTCACGGCGAGAGCCAATCGCAGAAATAAGATGTGGCTGGCGAGGTCGCGACGCGGCCTCGTCAAACTCGGTCCCCCTCGCCCAGAGCGTAGATGACGGATAGTCCTTCCGCCGCGCCAAACTTCCCGGAGCACGTCGACAAGGCGGTGCGTTCGGTTACGCAACTGCATTCCGATCATCATCGCAGGGCGACTGGTTCGCAGCGCGCGGTGAACCGGATCACAGCCTTCATGGCTAAACCCATCATTATTGCGCTTCTCGGCCTCGCGGCGGCCGGATGGATCGGCGCAAATCTGATGGCGATGACGCTTGGCCGGCAAGCGGTCGACGCGCCGGCCTTTCCATGGCTGCAGGGAGCCATAAATCTGGTCTCGCTGTTTGTCGTCATGCTCGTGCTTGTCGCTCAAAAGCACGAGGACGAACTCAATGCGCGTCGCGACACGCTGACGTTGGAGCTCGCGATCTTGAGTGAGCACAAGATCGCCAAGGTCATCGAGCTTCTGGAGGAACTGCGCCGGGATAGCCCGCACGTCCAAGACCGGGTGGATCGCGAGGCGGATCAAATGGCGCGGCCCGCGGATGCTGGATCCGTGCTCGCGGCTACGCGCGGAGATAGTGACGCGTGAGGCAGCGTTCGCCTTAAGACCTCGCATGCAGGAACAAACGCCGGAATTCATGCGTTTGGCTGCTGCGTCTGCTCCATGCGCGGGCCTGCGCTTTTGGGAACTCTCAGATGAACATTCGCTACGGATTCGATATTGCGCTCGAGGTCGCGCAGCCGACGACCATTCTCACCATGATGGATGTCCACTCTGACATTCGCTGCCACATCGTCGATGAGACTTGGCTGGAGGTGGCGCCGGCCGCCAGGGTCGAACGCATCGTCGACGGCCACGGAAACGTAATGAGACGATTGTCCGCGCCTGCCGGGCAGGTTTCGTTGCGGCTCGCCGGCGTCTTTCGGAGCGACGGACGAGAGGAAGACGCCGATGTGAACGCAGCGCCGGCCGCGGTGTCGAATCTGCCACCCGAAACGCTGCCCTTTCTTCGACCGAGCCGATATTGCGAGACCGACCTGCTCTCCGATTTCGCATGGGCGAACTTCGGCGCGATCGACTGCGGCTGGGACAAAGTGCAGGCCATCTGCGATTTCGTTCATCGACGGCTGCGATTCAGTTATCCCGAGGCCCGCCCTACGCGAACTGCAAGCGAGGCTTTGGCGGAGGGCGTCGGCGTCTGCCGAGATTTCACCCACCTCGCCGTCGCCTTTTGCCGCTGCCTCAATATTCCGGCGCGCTACTGCAACGGCTATCTCGGCGACATCGGCGTTCCGCCCGATCCTGCGCCGATGGATTTCAACGCTTGGTTCGAAGCCTTTCTCGGCGATCGATGGTTCACCTTCGACCCGCGGCACAATCGGCGACGGATAGGTCGCATTTTGATCTCGCGCGGGCGTGACGCCGCGGATGTCCCGATGATCACGACGTTCGGCGCACACGCGCTCGCCCGTTTCAGCGTGACGACGGACGAGATCAAAAACCGCGTGGCTGTCGCCGCCTGAGCGTGTGCGCGAGCGACGAGGAGATGGATCATGTTCACAATACTCTTGATTGTGCTCTTGATTTTGCTTTTGGGCGGCGGGGGCGGCTACTATGCCCACGGCCGGTACGGCGCGTCAGGATTGGGGGGCGTGCTTGGCCTTGTGTTGGTCATTCTGATCGTTCTCTGGCTTGTCGGCGCGTTGTCAGGCGCCGTCGGGCCGTCTCCCGCCTGAGATAATGTTTCCGTCATCGACGCAGCGCGCGCGTTGCGGGCCCGGCGCAGGCGTTCATCGTTTCGCGAACAGCGAGCGGATTCCGACGTGCGCAACGCCAGTGGAATTCGGGAACATTCCCTGGGCGTTCGAGTTTCAACGACACTCTAACACCGAGGAGACGATTCATGCGTAAATTCCTGCTCGCAGCGACGGCGATCAGCGCCCTCGCGAGCGCGACCGCCATGGCGCAGAATGCATCGCCGAACGATCCCGCGAACGGGACCGCCGGCGTTAACGACAAGATGAACTCTTCTGCGACCCAGGGGGGAGCAATGGGAGCCAATCCGGCCCGAGGGGCCGATTCGAACGCTTCCGGCGTAACTCAAGCGGCGCCGAACGAACGGCCGCGGTTCGTCCAAGTGCGCAACACCGACATGTTGAGTTCGAACGTCGTCGGTCTCGACATCTACAACGGACAGAATAGCGACATCGGCAAGATCCAGGACGTCGCCTTTGACGCATCAAAGCAGGTGACCGGCTACATAATCTCGGTCGGCGGGTTCCTTGGAATGGGCACGCACTATGTCGCAGTCAATCCGGACGCGGTCATGGTCTCCTACGACGCCCAAAACAAGACCTGGCGGGCGACGATGAACGCGACCAAGGACGAGCTCAAGTCGGCGCCGGAATTCAAGTACGGCGGACAGTGGACGGCGAGCAGGAGCTGAGGCGGTAAATCGGCGGAACGGGGCTCCAACGCTCCGTTCCGTCCACAGGCGGGCGGCCGCTCTTTCGTCGCTTAGCATTTCAGCGCGCGTTGTCTGCAATGTCGAAGGGCAATGTTGGCGCGCGCACTCCCGTATCGAGGCTTAGCGACCCATCCTGAAGATTGGCAACCAGGCGGGCGCTGGGCGGAATTCTAAACGCGAGGCGTTAGCAACGGCGCCGCGGACGGCCGCCAGTCAAATCATGAGAGGAAGCGCAATGTCCAACTCAACAAGAGACATGGATCGTGTTTGGTCGCTATTGAACGAAATCCCCGTTGCGATGGTGGTCACCCACGTCGGCGATGGACAGGGCATGCGGGCTCGCCCGATGGCCGTGCGTCCGGACCAAAAGCAAGGGGCGATCTATTTCCTGACCGACGTCGACGGGCCTAAGGATTTCGAAGTCGGCCGCAACGCCAATGTTTGCCTCGCCCTGGCGGATAATAAGACACAAAAATATCTGTCAATCAGCGGTCACGGCGAAATCCTCGACGACAGAGATCGGATCAGGCAAATTTGGTCGATCTACGACAAGGGGTTCTGGACCGACGAAAACGACCCGCGCATAAGAATTCTTCGCGTAACGCCGGAGAGCGCGGAGTTCTGGGAAGGGGCTGGGAGGATCGTCACCGCCGCCAAACTGGTCGCAGCCAGCTTCTCGGGCGAGCGCACGACTCTCGCGAAGAGCGAAAAGGTTGGGTTCGACAGCTAGGGCGGTGACCGAAAACGTCTTCGGCCTATTCGAGGTAGTCGAGCACGACCTCGCCGAGGCCGAGGGTAAGGTCGGTCAGGTAGTGGCTGGCCGAGACCACTCCGCGCACCGGCAGCCGCGCCACGTCGCAGATGCTCGAAGAGCTCGATCGCGCCCGGACCCGTCCACGCGCCCTTCACCGTGACGTCCTCGCAATGATAGCGCACCAGCTCGCAGACGCGCGGCGTGCAATCGACGTGCGGGATGATCTTGAGCATGAAATTGGGCTTCGCGAGGCCGGCGAGAATGGGCGCCGGGTCAATCTCGCGGCGCTTGTAACCCATCGTCGCCGACACGCACAGGACCGTTCCGAACTGCAGCGTGCAGACGATGGTCTCGGATTGATAGGATATCTTGGGCTTTGCGAGCTTCTTCGGGAAGCCCCAGATTTCCCGGCCCCCGGCGATCGGCGCGTTGTCGTCGAGATACATCGCATGAACATAGCCGCCCTCCTGGACCTTGCCGTCGACGCCAACGAAGCGCACCGGAATGACCTGGCCGGTTTCGGTGTAGTCGCCGAAGCCGTTCGAGTCGGGCATGCGGATGAACTCATAGTTCACCGTGTCGCCGATCGGCTCGAGCGGCTCGGGAACCAGGGCCCGAACTATCTCGGGATCGGTCCGGTAGGTGACAATGATGAATTCGCGGTTGTGGAACTTGTAAGGACCACGCGGGTAGGCCGGGTTGTTGAGCGGCATGGCGAAGGCGTTCTTGCGCACGTCAGCGAGCTTCATGACCGATCCTTTGGCGTTAGCGTTGAGAAGCGGGCCCGCGTGATAGCGTCGCGGCCCCAAGCTCGGAGGGACTGTCTGCGGTCGCTCGCCACTTTATCGCGAGTCCGAACTCGACCACCGATCTCAGGAGCCTGCCAGCGATTTCGCAAAGATCAAACTGGCGTCGCTGGCCAACAGTGCTATTGCTCGGTGCTCGGCGCGGGTTGTCGCTCCCGAATTTCCCCGAGGTCGCGTTCGAGAAAATAATTGAGGAACGTGCGGATCGCCGCGATCGCTGCGAGGCGCGCAACCTCGTCCCAGCTCGTGGTGATCGCGGTTTCCAAAACGTCGGCGGCGAGCTGGAATGTGAGGCCTGCGACAAGCCAGCGGCCGAGCCTGAGCCAGACATCGCGTTCGTGGTGGCCGTCGCGCGAGGCGAACATCGTCCACAGGCCCTGGAAGAAGGCTTCGACCGCGCCGACGACAATCAGGATCAGCGCCAGCCAGTCGATGGCGTCGACGGCGACGTTCGTCGCGATGATCAGCCATTCTTTCAATGGAAAGAGTCCCGTGACCGGATGTCGTTTCGCTTCAAGGTTGCTTCCTCCATGCGCGACTTTCAGCGTCCGCCCGTCGCGTCGAAGACGATCTGATCGTAGCGCCAGAGCCGTTCGATGAACGCGCGCCCCTGGTCGAGGTCAGCCGTTTCCGTGGCGCTCCGCAGAATCTCATCGACTGTGCGCTTGCCGTCAATCGCGGCGAACACGCGCTCCTGCGCGGCGTTGATCGGCAGGGCAAGGTCGGCGAACCCGTGCGCCCGATTGATCAGAACCGCCGCCGCGCGGGGCGGCAAACGCTCCCGGACGACGAGCGCCCATGGCAGGCGCAAGGGAACATAGTTCAGCCAGCGCTCCCCGTCGAACGCTATCGGTGGGCTTGCGGCGGCGCGGTCGTCGCGATAGGCGATGAAGTCGTGCTTGGTCATTGTCCCGCGCAACAGCTCGACCGCGGCATGTTCCAGGGGAGCGGGCAGCGACGCCAGACGCGCCGCGTGCGGCGTGCTGGCGATCAGCCCGCATTGGGACAGATAAGGGGCTTGTTCGTGCCAACGCGCGAACGAGAGCCCGCAACGCTCAATCCAGGCATAGATCTGCGGGACCGTGTAAGCGCGATCCACGGGATGCAGAAGCGCATCGGCAAGGGCGTCGGGCTGTCTGAAGTCCTTCGCTCGCCTTGCAATGGCGGCGACGGGATGGTCTTCGGAGAGCGCGCCGATCATGGCGCCGAGCTCCCGCAGGTCCTGTTCAGTGGGGCGGACCCCAAGCAGCCGGCAATATTCCTGCATCATGTAGACGCCCGCGCGGCCATATGCCGCGTAGACCATGATGTGCAGCGCCCCGTCCTGCGCCAGGGCCGCGCGCAGCGACCGAAGGCCGAGGTCCGGGTCGACGAGATGGTGCAGCACGCCGGTGCAGACGATCTCATCAAAGGTCTGGCCGAGTCCCCCGACGTCCTCGATCGCCAGCCGGCGGAGGTCGAGGTTTCGGAGTCCATATCTTCGCTGAAGGTCGCGGGTGTGACTGAGGCTGTGCTCGCCGATGTCGATCGCGGTCACCCGCGCGTCAGGCTCGCGCATCGCGTGAATCGCGGCCTGGGACGTGCCGCAGCCGGCGATCAGGATCCTGCGATCGGGCGCCGGCCGTCGCGTCGGCCAAAGGAGGAGCGACACCGCCCGCCGGCGATCCGGATTGCGATAGAGCTCGCGATGCCGGTCGAGGTTGCTGAGTGGAGCGGGATAGGGATGGCTTTCGTAAAAACCCCGCACCTCCTCGGACAAATGGGAGGACCGTGGCGCGCTCTCTTCCACCGAAACCGTCCATCCGCCCGAGCGGCGGCCAAAAAGGCCGCCGCTCAGCTCAATGAAGCCGCGATCAGTGCATGCCGGCAGCGGTCTCGTGCATCGCCGCCAACGCCTGGTCGAGAGTGAAGGTGTTTGGCTTCTGAATCGGCGGGAAGTCCTTGAAAGTCGCCGCCCATTGCGCCGCGGCAGACTGCGCTCCGTAGATCATGAAGACGCGGTGCAAGTACCAGTCCCAGTAGCCATTCGACGTGACATCCGCCCGTTCGAAAGGATCGGTGCGAAGGTTGAACAGCTTCGGGATTCTGAGCTTCGTGAACGGCTCCGCCCAGACCTGGAGCGTTCCGGGGCAGCGCTGCTCCATGAACACGACCTTCCAATTGTCGTAGCGCAGGCCGAGCACGTCGCCGTCGTCGCTCAGGTACATGAAGAAATTGCGCGGACTCTTTTTCTCCTGCCCTGTGAGATAGGGCACGAGATTGTAGGCGTCGAGATGGTTCTTGTAGGTGCGCCCGATCGCCTTGTAACCCTTCTTCAGCTTCTCAATGATATCGGGCTCGCCCGCCATGGCGAGGAAGGTCGGGAACCAGTCGTGGTGCTGGACGATCTCGTTCGACACCTGCCCCGGCTTGATCTTGCCCGGCCAGCGCACAACCATCGGAACCCGGAAGGCACCTTCCCAATTGGTGTTCTTTTCGCTGCGGAACGGCGTCATCGCGCCGTCCGGCCACGAATTCATGTGCGGCCCGTTGTCGGTCGAATACATGACGAAAGTGTTGTCGGCGATGCCGATCTCGTCGAGATAATCGAGCGCCTGGCCGACGTTCTTGTCATGGTCGATCATCGTGTCGTGATAGGGCGATTGCCAGCGGCCGGCTTGCCCGATGCTTTCGGGCTTGGTGTGCGTAAAAGCGTGCATGTGGGTCGTGTTGAGCCAAACAAAGAAGGGCTTGCCGGCGTCGTTCGCCTGCTTCATGAATTCCTTGGCCCGAGCGACGAAATCGTCGTCGCAGGTCTCCATGCGCTTCTTCGTTAACGGGCCGGTGTCCTCGATCTTCTGCTTGCCGACCCTGCCCCAGCGCGGCTGCTCGGTCGGATCGTCCGTGTCCGTCGCAAAGGAGTGCATGACTCCGCGCGGCCCGAAGGTTTTCTTGAAGTTCGGGAAATCCTTCTCATTGGGATAGTCGTATTGTTCCGGCTCCTCCTCGGCGTTGAGGTGATAGAGGTTGCCGTAGAACTCGTCGAAACCATGGTTTGTCGGCAGCATCGAGTTGAGATCGCCGAGATGGTTCTTGCCGAACTGGCCGGTGGCGTAGCCCTGGTTCTTGAGTGCTGCGGCGATGGTGATGAGCTTTTCGTTCATCCCGATCGGCGCGCCCGGAATGCCGACCTTGGAGAGGCCGGTGCGATAGACGCTCTGTCCGGTGATGAAGGACGATCGGCCCGCGGTGCAGGATTGTTCGCCGTAGGAATCGGTGAAGAGCATCCCTTCCTTGGCGATGCGGTCGATGTTGGGCGTCTGATAGCCCATGAGCCCGTGCGAATAGCAGCTCAGATTGGCGATGCCGATGTCGTCACCCCAGATGACGAGGATGTTCGGCTTGTCAGTCTTCTTAGGCATTTCCCACTCCTGTCCTTGAATTGAATTTCCAAGGGACGATTGATCCCCGACTTACAGACTCCGCGAGCGCGGAACGGCGAATGAACGTTGAGCCAAGCGCCTCCCTATTCGAAAGGTCCAACGTGAAACGCCATGCTGACGATTGCGCCAACGCCGATGATGAGAAGAATGAGCGCGGTAATAAGCGTCATCGACACAGGAAAGATAGTCTCGCCGTGTACGAGCCCTTCCTCTCGCATCGACGCTCTCAAGTGGCGCAACCCAATCATGAACTGCACATGGTAAACGATGCCGAGAACGAGCATCACGATGCCAAGCCCAACCAGGGCGAAGCCGAAGTTGCGCGGCGCGGCGGCCTTGGTGATGATATCCCGTTCTCGCAGCTTCTGAAACACTTGCGCGATGGTGAAGCCAAAGCCGATCAACGAAAGCGAAGTGCGGATCACGGACATCAGGGTTCGGTCGGCGCTCATGCGCGTGCGCTGAAACGACATGCCTGTGCGGCGCCGCGCGAGCTCGGTGTTGACGTCGAGCTTGATTTCGGGGCTCGCCATTATTCGCGGTCCGATCGAATCAGCTGGATGCGGGCCGGGCGACCCAATGACGCGCGAGCCGCAAGAAGGGGCCCCGCAACACAACATACGGGACAAACGCGAGAAGGATAGCGATCACCGCCGACTGGGCTGGGTAGAACGTGTCCAGCACCTTCCATTGGTAGATGATGTCCATGACGACGCCAAGGATGATGATCCTCGCGGTGGAGACGACTCCTTCCCAAAGACGTCCGCTGCGGCCCTGGGGGTCGCGAACGCCGTGGATCAAGGCCCACACATACGGCCTGCGCCCGACCCGTGCGTCACGTATGCCATCGCGCAGCGCCGCGACAATCGCCATCGCCGGTTGCAGAATGAAGCGGAATGTCATCGGGCCGCCGGGCCTGTCCAGAATATCGCTCCACAAACGACCAAGACTCTCGGCTGTGATGCCGTACCAGAGCGCGCCGCCGACGATGAGGCCGAAAAGCAGCCCGACCGCCACTCGCGCCTGAACGATCTGCGCTGTGGATGGCGCGTCGGTCAAAGTGGAGCAGGCCCGCGCACCACGCAGCGGAAGCCGACGTGGACTCGTGGACGTGTCGACCGCCTCGGCGTGGCGTGCCGCGGGCCGGTAGCGACGGCAATAGTTCGGCGCGCAAAGATGCGAGCCGCCTTTCAGCACCTTGCGGGGAATGCGAATCTCCGGCTGGCAAGGGTCGTAGCTCTCCTGCTCCGGTCCGCCGCGCGGATTTTGCGGCACGCAGCAGGCCTTCGACGCCTCGGCTGGATGCCGCGTGGACCAGAAATCCGTCGTCCACTCCCAGACATTGCCGATCATGTCGTAGAGCCCGTAGCCGTTCGGCGGGAATGACCTGACCGGGGAAGTGCGTTCGTAGCCGTCGAGCGCCTGGTTCTCGTGTGGAAACGCGCCCTGCCAGGTGTTGGCCATCGGTTTTCCGGCCGGCGCGAACTCGTCACCCCAGGCGTATTCCGCTCCATCGAGACCGCCGCGCGCCGCGAACTCCCATTCGGCCTCGGTCGGCAATTCCTTGCCCGCCCAACGCGCATAGGCCTCAGCGTCGCGATAGGCGACGTGGACGACCGGGCGATCGTCGAGCCCACTGATCGAGCTGCGCGGGCCGTAAGGCCTGCGCCAGTCGGCGCCGAATTTGAAATTCCACCATTGCGACCAGTCGCTCAACTCGACCGCGGACTTGGGCGGCGTGAAGACCAGCGAACCGGCCTTCAGCATGTGCGGCAGCGCGCCCGGATAGTCCTTCGGATCGGGCGCAATCTCGGCGAAAGTGATGTAGTTCGTGGCGTTGACGAACTTGCGGAACTGGCGGTTCGTCACCGGCGCGACGTCGATCCAGAATGCGCCGACGCTGACGCGGTGGATCGGCGCCTCCTCCGGGTAATGCCGGTCCGAGCCCATGCGGAATTCGCCGCCCGGCACGAAAACCATATCGGCGAGCGGGTCTTGCCGCTGCGCATGAAAATGTTTGGAAACCTGGCTTTCTGCACTCATGGCGCCCTTCTGGTCGTCTGGAAGCAAAAGATCGCACGGATATCATCAATTCTCAAACTTGCGAGCATCCGATCCGGCAGCAAAAGACCGCGAATAGCCGCGGCGGGATTTGCGCGTCGAATTCTTCGAGCCTCTTGGGCGCGTTCAAGTTTTCGATTGACGTTCCCGGTCATTTGCCGAATAAATTCTATTAGAACGATCTAAACCGAAGGCGATCGTCGGAGGAAGCGCTTGCGTCCGACCGTGAAGGATATCGCCCGGCATGCGGGGGTGTCGGCCGCGACCGTTTCCTTGGTGCTGCGCAACAGTCCGCTGGTCGCGGCGTCGACCCGGGCGGGCGTTCAATCGTCGATGGACTCGCTCGGCTACGTCTATCATCGCGCTGCGGCGAACTTGCGCGCGCGCCTCACGCACACGGTCGGGCTGGTCATCTGCGAGATCACCAATCCCTTCTATGCGGAGCTCGCGGCCGGAATCGACGACGCGCTCGATCAGGCGGGCTGGGTTGCTTTCGTCGCCAATACCGCGGAATCGCCTGCCCGCCAGAGCCGCTTCATCGCCCGCATGCGCGAGCACCGAGTTGATGGCATTCTGCTCGCCCCGGCGGAAGGCACCGCCGCCGACGTTGTCGACGAACTCAAGCGCCACGGCATTCCGCTTGTCCAGATGTTGCGCCGCGTCGGCAGGCGGAGCGCCGACTACGTCAGCGCCGACTTCCGGCTGGGGATGACCCTGGCGGCGGAACATTTGATCCGTCTCGGGCACAAGCGCATCGCCTTTGTCGGCGGCGCGCGCCGGGTGTCGCCGGCGCGCGACCGGACCGAGGCCTTCCGGGCGATCTTGCCAAGATTTGGATTGCCGGTCGGGCCGATCGTCAATTGCCTGCCGACGCGAGAGGGCGGCGCCTCCGCGGTCGGGCAGCTCATGCAGGACAAAGCCAACGCCCCGACCGCGGTAGTCTGCCACAACGACCTGTGCGCGCTCGGCGTCATGTTGGGTCTTGCCGACTTCGGCCTCACGCCCGGTCGCGACGTAGCCGTCATCGGCTTCGACAATATCCCCGAAGGCTCGATGCATCGGCCGGCCTTGACGACCGTCGCAATCGGCGGGCGGGCGATCGGGGAGGAATTGGCTCGCCTGTTGCTGCGCCGCATCAAGTCGCCGGAAGGCTCGCCCGAGAGCATCATCTTGCCGCCGAAGCTCGTCGTTCGTTCAAGCTGCGGCTCAAGCCGATCTGAGACGTAAATCCTGTTCGACGCCGAGGCGCGAACTTGAAAGGGAGGAAAGCACCATGAAAGTCCAAGTCAGCCAGCAAGCCTTGCTCGCCGGCGCAGTCGCGCTCGCGGCGGTGTTCGCCAACGCGCCCGCCCGCGCCGACTCCGTATCCGACGCGAAAGCCGCGGTGGCGAAATACGCTGGGCCGCAAACCACCTGGGAGGGGCCGACGAAGGCGCCGAAACCTGAACCCGGCAAGAAGATCGTGTTTCTGTCTGGCGACGAGCAGAACGACATTTCTCATCTCTATGGCGTCTACATCAAGGAAGCGGGCGAGAAGCTCGGGTGGAACGTCACCGTCATTGACGGCAAAGGCAGCCCCACCTCCTGGCTGGCCGGCATGAATCAAGCGATCGCCCTGAAGCCGGACGGCATCGCGTTATTCGCCGACGCGGCCAGCCTGCAGGACCCGATCAAGTCCGGCGTGGCGCAGGGCATCAAGTTTGTCGGTCTCCACGCCGCAGGCTTGCCCGGGCCTCAGCCCGATCTCAACCTCGTCGTCAACATTCAGGAGGATCCTCGCGAGATCGGCAAAGCGGAGGCCGACTGGGCTATCGCCGATTCGAACGGCAAGGCGCATGTCGTCGTCCTCAGCCACAACGAATACGCAATAGCCAAAGTCAAATCCATGGCGACTAAAGACGAGATCGAGAAGTGCCCCGGGTGCAAGGTGCTCGACTATGTCAACTCGCCCGCATCCGAAGCAGCGCAGCGTCAACCGCAGCTCACCACCAGCTGGGTACAGCGCTTCGGGCTGCCCCTCTACGCGACTTCCGTGGGCGACAACGATTGGGATTTCGCCGTGCCCGTCCTGCGTTCCGGCGGCGTCGACCCAGCCCAGGCGAAGCTGATCGCCGCCGACGGCAATCGTTCGGCCTACGACCGCATCCGCAAGGGCGATCAGTATCAGTCGGTCACGGTCAGCGAGCCGATCGAATTGCAGGCGTGGCAGGCGGTCGATGAGCTCAATCGGGCGTTCCATGGCGAGGCGCCAAGCGGATTCGTGCAGCCGCCGTTCCTGGTCACGAAGGAAAACATCCACGCCGAAGGCGGCGACCAGAACACGTTCATCCCCAGCAACAACTATAAGCAGCATTATCTCGAAATCTGGGGCGTCAAATAGCCTGATGCAGTCCCGGCGGGGCGATCCCGCCGGGGCGCTTCCCCGATCCAATCGATCGAACCCAGAAACCGGGATGAGCGATCTTGGACCCTCTTGACCAATCCCGCTCGGACGGTGGATCGGCGCCGCTGCTCGCGATGACCGGGCTCGTCAAGCGCTTCACCGGCACGCTCGCGCTCGATCACGTCGACCTCGACGTCCAGCGGGGCGAAGTCCACGCGCTATTGGGACAGAACGGCGCGGGCAAATCGACGCTGATCAAAGTGCTGGCCGGGGTATATGGAGCAGATGCCGGTGAGATTTTGTTTGCCTGCAACCCCGTCCATCCGGGAACGGATTCGCTGCCGATCGCTTTCATTCACCAGGATTTGGGTCTTGTCGAGTGGATGACGGTCGCCGAGAATGTCGCGATTCTGACCGGCTACCCACGATCGTCGGCCGGCCTCATCTCGTGGCAGAGGGTTAGAAGCGCCGCAGCCGAAGCGCTCGCAATCATGGGCAGCGACCTCGATCCGGACGCCCCAATTTCATCCTTGCCCGCGGCTGAACGCTCCCTCGTCGCCATCGGCCGGGCGCTGGCGATTAAATCCGACATCCTCGTTCTCGACGAGCCGACCGCCGCGCTGCCCGAGGCCGACGTCGAACGCCTGCTCGAAACGCTGCGGCGACTGCGCGCCAGCAACATCGGAATCGTCTACGTCACGCATCGTCTGGACGAGGTCCTTCGCATCGCCGATCGGATCACCGTTCTTCGCGACGGACGACGGCTGGCGACGGTCGCCGCGCGCGAGACCAACGCCGGAGAACTGGTGCACATGATCGTCGGACGCTCGATGAGCGACGCGTTTGTGAGGCCGGCCGAGCCTTCTCATCGCAGCGCGCTGTCGGTCGAGGGCCTCGTCGCCGAACACGTCGGCCCGGTCTCGTTCTCAGTCGCGGCGGGGGAAACGCTTGGGCTCGTGGGCTTGCGCGGCGCCGGGCATCACACGATCGGACGGGCGATCTTCGGCCACACGCCGATGGAATTGGGCCGATTGACGCTCGAGGGGGAGCCGATTGCGCCTCGGAGCCCGGCGGAGGCGATGGCCAAGGGTGTGGGTTTCGTCTCAAGCCGGCGGGCCGATGAGAGCCTCGCCTCGAACCTGGACGTACGTGAAAATATCTACATGAATCCGGCGGCGCGCGGCAAAGGCGTGATGGAGTTCATCCCGCGGGCAACGGAGTTCGGCGAAGCCCAAGCGGCCGTGAGGCGATTCTCCATCAAGACGGCGGGAGTGGAGGAGCCGGTCGCGACTCTGTCCGGCGGCAATCAGCAGAAGGTCGTTCTCGCGCGCTGGATGGAGGCGCATGTTAAGCTCATCATACTCGAGGAGCCGACGATCGGCGTCGACGTCGGAGCGAAGGCGGATATCTACCACCTGCTGCAGTTGTCGCTGCGCAAAGGACTGGCGGCCTTGTTGATCTCTTCCGATTTCGAGGAAGTCGAGCGCATCTGTCATCGCGCCTTGGTCTTCAGCCGCGGACAGGTGGTGGCGGAAATTCCCGGCCACGCCTTAACGATCGCCGCATTGACCTCGGCCGCGTCAGGGGGGACTTGGACCGCGGCTCATGGAGCGTCGTCATGAGCCACGGCGCCGCCCGTTCGTTCGGCGCAGTCGTAACGCGCGCGATCTCCGTGTGGGGCCTGCTCGTCCTGTTTATTCTGCTCGTAATCGTGTTCTCTTTGCTAAGGCCGGACACGTTTCTCACCTATTTCAATATTCGCTCGATTCTCAGCAACAAGTCGGTCCAGCTCCTGGTCGCGCTTTCGGTGTTCATACCGATGGTCGCCAATCAGTTCGATCTCTCGGCCGGCTTCAATGTCGGCATCTCGCAAGTGCTAGCGATTGGGCTGCAGGGCCAAGGCTTGCCGTGGTGGGCGGCCGTGTGCGTCGTCCTCGCCATGGGCGCGGCGGTCGGGCTGGCGAACGGACTGCTGATCACCCGGGTGAAGATCGACTCGTTCATCGCGACGCTCGGAACCGGCACGATTCTTTATGGGCTCAACGCCTGGTATACCGGCGGGCAACAGGTGCTTGCTTCGCTGCCGCCTGATTTTCTGGCCATCTCGGGCAGCGTCTGGATCGTGCCAGCGCCGGCGATCTATGCCCTGGTCGTCAGCCTTACGCTGTGGATCGTGTTCGAGTACCTGCCTCTCGGCCGCTATCTCTATGTGCTTGGCGCCAGTCCTCGCGCAGCAGAGCTCAACGGCATTTCGGCCAGGCGATACGTGACGCTCGGATTCGTCGCTGCCGGAACACTGGCTGCGTTCGCCGGCGTCGTCCTGCAATCGCAGTTGCAGGTGGGCCAAAGCTCGGTCGGCCAGGAATATCTGTTGCCGGCTTTCACCGCCGCGCTCCTCGGCGCCACGTCGATCCGGCCTGGCCGGGTCAACGTCTGGGGAACGGTGCTTGCCGTCGCGGTGCTGGCGGTGACAGTCGCGGGCCTCAACCAGCTTGGCGCGCCGTTCTTTGTCGAGCCGCTGTTCAACGGTTCGATGCTGATCCTGGCCGTTGGGTTGGCGGTGCAGGCGGCGGAGCGTCGCCAGCGGCGCGGCACGCAAGCTGAGAAGGCCGCGGCTGCAAGCGCCGGCGCGCCGGTCGTCGAATGATCGACAGGAGCTCGACGTGACCGACGAAGCGCCCGAACCCAACAGCCTGAGCCCGGTTCTCAAGGCTGATTGGTTCAATTCGCCCTGGGGGCGCGACGATCAGCGCGGCAGCGGCAATCTCATGAACTCGAGACAAAGTCTTGGAGGCGGTTCGGCTCATCAAGACAGGCGAGATTGTCAGCCTTGGCATGCCCTACGACGCGCGAATGCCGCTCGCCCCCGGACGGGCTTACGCCTTGCGCATGCCCGGTGGCCCGACCGGCGGACCCTACGGCGGCAGGAGCAAGACGATCTGGAACGACGAGTTTATCGCCACCGAAATCGGCCAGATCGGCACCCAGATGGACGCGCTCGGCCACCTCGGCTGCATGTGTGGCCGGCCCGGCGACAAGACCAACATGCTTTTCTACAACGGCAATCGCCTCTCGGACATGTGGTCGCCCTACGGGCTGAAGAAGCTCGGCATCGAGAACGCCCCGGCGTTTTTCACCCGCGGCGTCCTGTTCGACGTCCAGGGCCTCAAGGGTCGTGTGCTGAACGTCGGCGAGGAGATCACGCTCGCTGATCTGAAGGCGTGCCTGGCGCGCCAGGGCGTCGACGAACAAACGATAACGCCGGGCGATGCGGTGTTCGTCCGCACCGGCCATGGATCGCGGTGGTACACCGAAACCAAAACCTTTTACGATGGCGCGCCGGGCATCGTCCTTGAATGCGCGCGGTGGTTCTCGAGCCTTCAGGTTTGCGTCGTCGGGGCGGACAATTTCGCCGTCGAAGTTGTGCCGCCGGTCGATCCGGAGGTTTTTCATCCCTGTCATCAGCACCTCATCATGGAGAACGGCATCCACCTCCATGAAGGGATGAGGTTCGAGGGGCTGGTCGAACGCGAGGCTTGGGTGTTCGCCTACGTGTTCGCGCCGCTGCCGATCGTCGGCGCCACAGGCTCGCCCGGAAACCCGATCGCCGTGCTCTAACCGCCGCCCGCAAGCTCAACTCAAGCTCAAGCGCCCCTACCCTCAACTCAGAAGGAATCAGGGCGCTAGACATTTGCGAACATTGTGGCTTTAACCGCTTGAGGCGCGCGCCAATCCAGGCTCGATGGACCGGACGCGGGCGAGGGCGAGAACCAATGCGGGAGATCCCCAACGATATCGTCGATTGCTCGGCCGACCGGGGGCCGCGGTCCTGAGGGGTCTCGATGATGGTCGGAGGCCGGTAAGCGCGTGAACCGGCTTATCGCCGCCAGCGCGGCCGTAGCGATCGCGGCAATCGTCTTCGCGGTGTTTGCATTGACGCCGGCCTCCGCGCCGCCCGCCATGCTTGGCGAGCCGAAGATGGACGAAACCGCGGTCGAGCACGGCGCCTATCTCGCGCAACTCGGCGATTGCGCCGGCTGCCATACGGCGAAGGGGGGCAAGGAGATGGCCGGCGGGCTTCCGTTCGACACGCCTATGGGCCGCCTCTACTCGACCAACATCACGCCCGACGCCAAGACCGGAATCGCCGACTACACGCTGGCCCAATTCGAAGGAGCGCTGAGACGCGGCGTCAGGGGAGACGGAGCGCATCTCTTTCCCGCCATGCCCTATCCGTCCTTCGCCAAATTGACCGACGACGACGTCAAGGCCCTCTACGCATACTTCATGAAAGGTGTGGCGCCGGTCGACGAGCCTAACAAATCCGAGGAGATTCGCTTTCCCTTCAACCTCCGGCCCGCGCTTGCGTTGTGGAAAGTCGCCTTTTTCGACAATCGTCCCTACGCGGAAGATCCGTCCAAGGACGCGCAATGGAATCGCGGCGCCTACATCGTCGAAGGCCCAGGCCATTGCGGCGCCTGTCACACGCCGCGCGGATCCTTCCTTCAGGAGGCGTCGACGCATGAGGACGACAAGTCCTACCTCTCGGGGTCGACGATCGCGCATTGGCGCGCGGTGAGTCTCCGCAGCCTGTGGAGCGAAGAGGAGATCGCGCGGTTCCTGAAGACGGGCATCAACGCCCACGTCGCAGCCTACGGAAGCATGACCGAAGTCGTCAGCGACAGCACGCAATATTTCACGGACGAAGATCTGGCCGCGGTCGCGCATTTCCTGAAATCGCTTGGGAAGAGCGAAGCCTCCAGCGAACCGGCGCTCACTGGCGCTGTTCCCGAGAGCCTCTACACGACCCGGGGAGGCCTGGGGTACGACCAGTTCTGTTCGTCCTGCCATCGGCGCGACGGCCGCGGCGCCCCGGGCGTGTTCCCGCCGCTTGCGGGTAACGGATCGGTGCTGTCGGAAGACCCGACGTCGGTCATCTACGTGGTCTTGGCCGGCTGGACGGAAGCCGCCACGCGTCATTTGAAGCACACGTTCGCCATGCCGGAATTCAGCTCGCTCAGCGACGCGGAGCTCGCGGAGATTCTCCACCTTCGTGCGCACGAGCTGGGGCAATAATGGGCGCGCCGTAGCGCCCGAACAGATCAAGGAGCTGCGAGCCGGTCTCGCGCTCGTCTCGACCGCCCCGGCGAAATTCACCACGGCGCGCTTCGCCGATATGGTTTCCACGCCCAATGCCGACGAACTTGTTTACGGCATGCGCCTGATGACCGAGACGAAGGCGCTCGAGCCCGACCATGTCGGCAGCGAGCTCAATTGCGGCGCGTGCCACCCGAACGGCGGCACGGTCGCGAGCGCGTCGCCATTCAACGGCCTCGCGTCCGTCTTTCCCGCCGACAGTCCGCGCTCTGGGCGCGCCATCTCGCTCGAGGAGCGCATCAACGGCTGTTTCCTCCGCTCGATGAACGGAACGCGGCTCCTGGAGGATTCGAAGGAAATGAAAGCCATGATCGCGTTCATGGCGTTTATGAAGGGCGACCGCGCGGAGAGCGGCGGAATTGTCGGACGCGGGACCGATCCAGTGGACAACCGGCTCGTTCCCGATCCCGTTCGCGGCAAGGCCCTGTTCGAGTTCGAACTGCGCCGTCTGCCACGGATCTGACGGCCAAGGCACGAAGGCGGCCGCCGGCGACTTCATCATTCCGCCGCTGTGGGGCGAAGGCTCGTTCAACATCGGCGCCGGGATGGCGCGCACCTACACGGCCGCCTCCTTCGTCAAAACCAACATGCCGCTTGCGCACGGGACGAATTTTCCGCAGGGACAGGGCGGCCTCCTCTCGGACCAGGACGCTGTCGACGTCGCCGAATATTTCACCCATCAGCCGCGGCCCGATTACCCGGACAAAGTCAAAGACTGGCCCCATGGCGGGCGGCCGCAGAGATTTCGCGCTACTGAAGCGCCTCCCCGCTTGCCCTCCCGCGAATCCGTTCTTTGGGCCGCGCCAGACCGCGGCAAACATGGCGCCGATGGCGCCGCGCGGGTGAGCTGTGATACTCATAAATCTAATGTTCGCTAACCTAATGTTCGCTTCGGCATGCCGTCGGATGCAACCGCAAATGAGCTCTTCGCGGGTTCTCGCCTCATCCGCCTCGCCATTGTCGGGCTCCTGCAGCATTTTGGCGACGATGGGCAGATGTCATCGCAACGGGTGGGCCAATTCCGCCAAGACGGCGGGCTCTGACCTTGTCTCTTCAAATCACAATCCTCGAACGCGCACGGGGTAATCCGTCCATGCAACTACTGAATGACTCGATGGCTCCCGCTATTTCCGCAGCGAAACGGATTGGCCTTGGTCGCTTTTGGCGATAGTCGCGCTTCTCGGAATATTGACGGCGGCAAGTTTCCCCTCAGGCGCGCACTGGGCATTGACCAAGTTACGATTGATAAAGCCAGAACATCGCGTTGTTATTCTCATCAGCTCTGACGATGAAACGGTTCTTGGTCACGCAATCGCCTATCCGATGAACATCGTGAATTCCTATGCGATGAAAAACGAAACCGTGAAAATCGAGATTGTTGCGAATAGTTCCGGGATCAAGCTGTTTCGCGCGGACACGTCTCCCTTGCAGCAGCAACTGGCGACGCTACGCGAGAACATACCTGGGATCGTGTTCAGCATGTGTGAGACTTCGAAGCGGAATTACGAGCGGAAAGAGGGGCATACTATCGAACTGATTCCGGGAGCGAGGCTTGTTCCGTACGGGATCGGCCGTGTTCTCGACCTCCAAGACGCAGGATGGACTTACGTCAATGGCTAGAAGCGCTTCTCGTCGTCTTTACCGCTCACTGTCCCGCTCCACCGCCGTGACTTTCCCCGCTCATTTGGCGCCTGATGGGCCCAAGGTCAGTGCAGGACCGCAATATTGAACCATTCGGCCAGGGGCGGGCCGATTGGCCGGGAACTGCGGAGCGGCGCCCTCACAACGCGCGCGCGGCGTCTCATTTTGGCCGAAAAAATACCCACTTGTTTTCTTGTTGCGTTCTGTTAAATTCCCTTTTGGCACACTGCCGGTGGAGGGCGCGTCATTCGGCCGATCGTCTGTTTGGACGCTACGGGCCGAAGTTTGTTTCTTCATAGCGAAGTCGCGAATTGAGAGCCGTGGGCGCGAAACGCGAACGGCCAGAGGCGCGCGGGAGGATGACGATCGCGCGCCGTGTGTCGATCCATGGCGACAATGGAGGGCGTCATGCACACTAAAAAGCTGATTGTCACGGGTTGTTTCGGCATTATGCTGAGTTGGTCGACGGGGCCTGCCCTGGCGCAAGCAAGCGGAAGCGGACTTTGCAAATCGCTGCCCAGTTGGGCGACGCTGAAGAACGCACTGACCAATTCCATCCTGCCCGCCAATGGCGGCCTTGGGTTCAACATGTGGGGCACGATCGTCGCAGCCGACGGGACGGTGTGTGCTGTGGCGTTTTCGGGCTCATCGTATACGGCGCAATGGCTCGGAAGCAGAGTGATTTCGGCGCAAAAGGCGAGCACCGGCAACGATTTCAGCCTGGGCAGCGGCAGCACCCCCGGAGGCAGCGCGTTCCCGACCGGGCTCGCGCTCTCCACCGCCAACCTTTATTCGGCGGTGCAGCCGGGCGGAAGCCTCTATGGGTTGCAGCACAGCAATCCAGTCGACACCGAAGTCGCTTACGGGAACGGCGCGGACAACGGTCCGATCAGCGCCGAAACCTTCGGTACGGCGCAGGATCCGATGGTCGGTCTGCGGGTCGGCGGCGTCGACGTTTTCGGCGGCGGATTCGGGGCCTATAGGGGAGGCGTGAGAGTTGGCGGCATCGGCGTGAGCGGCGACACGTCATGCACCGATCACATGGTCGGCTGGCGGGTGCGCCACAGGCTCGGCCTGGATCAGTTCGCGGGCGTAGCGGGGGTTTCCGGGGATGCTGCTCATCCGGATAATATTATATTCGACATCACGCCGAACCCCTCCGGAGGCACGGGGATCAGCGCGGGCGGATTTGGACATCCGACGTGCTTGAACAACCCGAAACCCGGGGCCGTTTCCGGCCTTCCCCCCGTGCTGTGACAAATGGCGCTCTGCCTCGGCCTTGCGGCGGAGCGCCGCTTTCGCGATCAAGAAACCGATCGCGGCGGTGAATTGATTTGACCGGTCAACTTGGTCATCAAAAAACGAGGGCTAATGGCGCAACCTTGCGTGCCATTCCGGCCACGAAGCGTCCGCTTACCCAACCCTGCCTTGCGGATGGCGCCAAGCGTTTTAATTTATACCCCTAGGTGAGGAAATTCTCGGATTTCCATTGATCGCGCGCCCGGAAAGTCTAGAAACGCGACTTGTGAATCCTGATGTTTCTGTGGCCGGGCCGGCTGTCCGCGGCGGCTCGTTGCGCTTGATGAAATCCCGTGGGCCACAGCAATGCGCCACCTGCCAATTTTTCTGGAGCTTAACGAGAGGCCGGCCGTCGTCGTCGGCGGCGGGGTCGTCGCGGCGCGGCGGGCCGAATTCCTCATCAAGGCCGGCGCTCGCGTGACGGCGTTCGCGAATGCCCTCAGCGACGAGTTCCTCGGCCTTCGCGAACTGTCGAACTTTCGCCACGAGCCCCGCGACCCTGAGCCGAAGGACCTTGAGGGCTCAGCCCTCTGCTTCGTCGCGGCCGAGGACGAGCGCCTGACGGCCGTCGCCCGGGCGGCGGCAAAAAGCGCTGGCGTATTGGTCAACGTCGCCGACCAGCCGTGGCTTTGCGACTTCATCATGCCCTCGATTGTCGACCGGAGCCCGCTCGTCATCGCCGTTTCGACCGGGGCGCCTCGCCGATTCTCGGCCGCATGCTGAAGTCGCGTCTCGAGGCCCTGATCCCGGCTGCCTACGGCCGACTGGCGCGACTGACGGGCGAATTCCGGGCCGCGGTCGCGAAGGCGATTCCGTCGCCGATCATGCGCCGCCGGTTCTGGGAGGCTGTCCTCGAAGGGCCGATTGGCGAACGCGCGCTTTCCGGCGACGAGCGCGCCGCGGACGCCGAGCTTGCCCACGCGATCGAACGCGCCGCCGCCGAGGGCGCCGAGCCGCCGCGCGGCGAGGTCTATCTGGTCGGCGCCGGACCGGGCGATCCCGATCTCCTGACTTTCCGCGCCCTTCGCCTGATGCAGAAGGCCGATGTCGTGCTCTACGACCGGCTCACCGACGAAGGCGTGATGAACCTGGTGCGGCGGGAGGCTGAGCGCATCTATGTCGGCAAGCAGCCCGACGATCACGAATTGCCGCAGGGCGAGATCAGCGCGCTCATGATCAAGCTCGCCAAAGAGGGCAGGCGGGTGTTGCGGCTCAAGGGCGGCGATCCGTTCATGTTCGGCCGGGGCGGCGAGGAAATCGAAGCCCTTGCCGCGCAGGGGATCCCCTTCCAGGTCTGTCCGGGCGTGACCGCGGCGACGGGGGCCGCGGCCTATGCCGGCATTCCGCTCACCCATCGCGACCACGCCCATGCCTGCGTGTTCGTGACCGGCCACGGGAAGGATGGCAAGATCGCCCTCAACTGGGGGGCGCTCTCGCAGCCGCGGCAGACGGTTGCGATCTATATGGGCTTGCGGAATCTGGAGGCGCTGACGGGCGAACTCATTGCTCACGGCGCGGACTCGGATTTGCCGGCGGCGATCGTCGATAACGCAACCCGCGCCGCGCAGCGCGTCGTCGTCGGCACGCTCGGAACGTTGGCGGCGAAGGCGCGCGCGGCCGAACTGAGCGGACCCGCCATCGTCATTGTCGGCACGGTCGTGACGTTGCGCGACAAGCTCGATTGGCGCCCGCAGGCGCGCCAGAATCTTCCGCCGCTGGCGATTCTTCGCCCGCGGCAACCGAAAAGGACTGAGATCGATGGTCTCCCGCGATGAGGCGATGGCGGCGCTGGCGTCGGTTCCCGGCCCCGACGGACGAACGCCCCTACCCGAATCGGGTGCGGTCTCCGGTGTGACCATTCGCGACGGCAAGGTCTTCGTCGCCATCGCGATCGATCCGGCTCGGGCGAAGGCGATGGAGCCGATGCGGGCCCAGGCCGAGGCCGCGATCAGGGCGATCTCCGGCGTCGCCGGCGCGGTGGTGACCCTGACCGCCGAGTCCGCTCGCGCCGCCGCCGGCGCCTCGCCGTCGGGCGGCCATCAAGCCGATGCGCAGCCGCGCCGGCACGGCCGATCGAGCGAACCGCTGCCCGGCGTCAAGCACGTAATAGCGGTCGCTTCCGGCAAGGGCGGCGTCGGCAAGTCGACCGTCGCCTGCAATCTCGCCGTCGGGCTTGCGAAGCTCGGGCTCAAGGTCGGGGTTCTCGACGCCGACCTGTTCGGACCGTCGATGCCCAAGCTGTTCGGAATCGGCGCCAAGCCGGGCCTTGCGCCTGACGGGCACAAGCTCGTTCCGCTTCAAAGCTGCGGCGTGAAGATCATGTCGATCGGTTTCCTGATCGAGGAGGGCGCGCCCGGTCATCTGGCGCGGCCCGATGGTGATGTCGGCGCTCAACCAACTGTTGCGCGATGTCGTCTGGGGCGAACTCGACGTGCTCGTCGTCGACATGCCGCCCGGCACGGGCGATACCCAGCTGACAATGGCCCAGAACGTGCCGCTCGCCGGCGCCGTAATCGTGTCAACGCCGCAGGATTTGGCGCTGATCGACGCACGGCGGGGCATCGCGATGTTCGGCCAGGTCAAGGTGCCGCTCATCGGCGTGGTCGAGAACATGAGCTACTTCGTGTGCCCGCATTGCGGCGAGCGGACGGAGGTGTTCTCGCACGGAGGCGCGCGGAAAGAAGCCGAGAAGCTCGGCGTTCCCTTCCTCGGCGAGGTGCCGCTGGACATCGCCATCCGCGCCCATTCGGACGACGGCCGCCCGGTAATCGCCAGCATGCCGGATAGCTTCCAGGCGAACGCCTTGCTCGAGATCGCAAGACGCGTGGCCGACACGCTCGCGGTCGGCGCTCAGGGCGCAAAGCCCGCGCCGCGCATTCGCGTCCTGTAGCGAAGGGTTAAGCCGCCATGTCCTGGCCGACCGACATTACGGCGATGGACAAAGGGCGCGTTCTCGAAGTCGCCTTCGACGACGGCCTCACCATTCGCTTGACCGCCGAACGGCTGCGCGTCGAGAGCCCGAGCGCGGAAGTGCAGGGCCATTCGCCGAGCCAGAGGAGGATAGTCACCGGAAAGGAAACCGTCGCCATCGTCGGGATCGAGCCCGTCGGCAATTACGCGATCAAGATCGTGTTCGACGACGGGCACGACACCGGGCTTTATACTTGGGATTATCTGCGCAAGCTGGCGACATAGGGGCGCGCCGCAGCGACGCTTTGCGAAGCCTGCGCCGCCTTCTCGGCCGCGGAGGCCAAGGCTAAAAGCGCGCGAGAACCGTGCCCGCGATATCGCACTGGAAACCCTCCAGCGCCTTCGAGATCTTGTTGATGTCTCTGACCTTCGTTCGGTGCCTGCGGGCCGCTACGATCGCCGCGCCAACGCGGGAGGCGACGACGTAGGCGTCAGAACTTTCCAGCGCCGCCGGCGTGTCGTAGATGACCACGCCATAGTTGCGCTGGGCGTTTTGCGACAAGGTCAAGAATTCCTTCGAGCTTAACAATTCCTGCGGATGGGGCGCTGTCGCGCCGGCGACGAGCAGCGACAAACCGGGCACGATATCGAGAGTGACGGGCGGCAAATCGGCCTCCCCATGGGTCAGCGCCTCGACCAGCCCTTCGGTCTTCGGATCGACGCCAAAAAGCGAGGCGAGCCTGGATTTCCTGAGGTTTGCATCGACGAGGAGGGTCGGAACGGCCATTTGCGCGAATGACAGAGCCAGATTCGCGGCGAAATAGGTGACCCCGGCCCGCGCGTGCGGGCCGATGACGGCAAAGGAGTTCTTTCCCTGCGACAGAGGGCCGGTCGCAAGCGCGGAGCGCACCGAACGGAAGGATTCCGCAGCGGTGCTGAAGGGCTGGTAGCCTACGACGAGCTCGCGCGAAAAGCGGGCTTCGTCGACCCCGAAGTTGAGGACCGGATAATTGTAGCGTTTCGATAGCGCCAGAAACAGACTGTCACGCCGCACCAGGCCGAGCGCGATCGCCGCTTCTCCAAACGTCAGCCCTTTTCGACGCTGAAATCCGCGGATCGCCTCAACCTGGGCATCGCTCAGATTGCCGGCGGCCAGAATTTGCTGCTCAATCGGATCCTTCGACGTCGAAACGGCTACGACTTCCGAGTCCTTCTGGTAATTAGATTTCATCGACATTTGCTGAAGCTCTCAATATTCGTTTGTCAACCCGCCCCTTCGGACGGGCGCCGCCAACGACGTTACCCCAGAATTGTTGCCCGAACCGTTTCCGGTCCTTTGCGCTGGCCCGCCGCTGCCCGAACCAATTTGATGGTCAACCAATATAGACGACGGGCGGGTTCATCATAACGACCTATGCCGGCCGGAGGCTGCCGCGCGATGCGCTGACGCGCGATCTGGAGCGCCGCACGGCGTCAAGACCGCCCAAGAACGGGGCGTTCGCCGCATATTCGAGATCGATCGGAAAGCGGACCCTGCGATCGGTCGCCTCGGCGAGAAGCGCGAGCAGCAGACCGAGCACGAGCCCGGCAAAGATCCCGACCGGAATGACGATGAAGGGTTTCGGAAACGCCGGCTCGATGGGCGGCGCCGCCTTGTCGAGGACGGTGATGTCCGAAAATGTCAGCTTGCTTTTTAGTTTTGCCTCCGCCGCCGCCCTCTCCCGAGCATTCAGCTGCTCGGCGGCGAAACCGACGTCGCGCTGCAATTGGCCCAGGCGGGCGCGCTGGGCTTGTAAGCCGATCAATGCCTTTTGTGCTTGCGCTTGTTCTGCTTCGAGCGATGCGAGCTGGTCTTGGGTTGTGACAATGCGCTCTTTCAAGTGCTGCCGCATTTTCTCGGTCGAGTTGGCCATCTGCTTGCGAATCGAGGCTATATTTGCTTGTTCGGCGACCATCTTCGGATTGTTGGAGCCAAGGGCTCCCTTGGACGCCTCAATCGCCGACTCTGGAGGTCGACAGCTTTTCTTTTAGACCTGCCAGAATTTGGAGATCGGGGTCCGAAGGATCGTTCGACAGTTCAGTGGAGCCGCTGGTCAGACGGCTCTGCAGCGTGTTGAGCACGGCTCTGATGCCCGACACCTGCTGGCTGATCGCCATATATTGAGCGGTGTCGCTATCCGCGCCCTCGGTCGGCGCCACCATATTTGTCTGGGCCTGAAAGGCTTGAAGCGCCGTCCGCGCCGAGTCCAGGTCCTTGCGCAATTCCTCGATCTGCGGGGCAAACCAGCGCGCGGTTTGGTCGGCGGCGGCGGCCTTCATGGCGACCGAGCCGTCGATGGTGGACGCAAGAAAAGCGTTTGCGATCAGCGCCGCCTGGTTCGGGTCGCCCGTTTTGTATTTGATCGCCAGGACATTCGTCCCCAAATTGAACTTCGGGTCGACATGGCTCACGAGGCTGGAAGCCATCCAATCGTCGATGCTCTCGCGGCCGAAAGAACCCGATTCCCGGAAACTCTGCTGGACCTGCGGATTGGCCGTCAGGTTCAATCGCTTGACCACGTCGACGGCGACGCGCTGGCTGGTGACGAGCGAGAGAATGTTGCCCTGCATCAGCATGACCGACCCGCCGGACGAGGTCTCGGAAATTGGATCGACGTTGCCCGGATCAATGCTCGCGGTCGCGACCGCGTCGTAGCGGCCCGGAACGAACAGCAACACGCTTCCGGCCACGATCGAGGTCGTGAGGAGCGCCAGCAATACGATCCACCCACGGCGAAAAAGGATGGTCAAAACCTGGCTTATCGACACGATCGGACTCCTAAGCTGTCAGGGCGCCAATTCGAACACGAAATTTCATAAGGTCTGCAATTAGAATATCCGCTCGTTGACCACAATCGTGTCGCCCGACTGCACCTGATCGTCAAGCGAGGCCGGGACTTCCATCGTCTCGCCATCCGCCGCCTTGCGCTTGATCCTGATCCGCCATTCCGAGCCGAGCGCGGCCAATCCGCCGCCAATCGAGATTGCTTGTTGCACTGTTATTGGGCGGTTCAAAGGGAATTCGCCCGGATGCCCTACATACCCATATATATAGTAAAATGGCGCCAGGTCCACAAAAATCTCGTCGTTGTTGGCTATCATCAGACTCGCGCCGGCGCCGCGGCCTTCCTGGACGTCCTTGGAGTCGAACCTCTTGACGACTGCGCCGCCCGCCCGTCGGATGGTGATCGTTCCGCCAAGCCCCAGGTCCCTCAGCCCGCCGGCCCGAGACAAGAGTTGCGTCAGGTTCGTTGGGCGGTCGAGGGTGTAGACCCCGGGCGCGCCGACCTGGCCTTGTACGCTCGCCTGCGTGCCAAAGTTCGTCAGCTCCACCAGCACATGGGGATCGGTGACGATCTGACGCGACGCCAATCGCCTCTCGATGGCTTGCGCCAGTTGGTCCTCGCTCAAGCCCGCGGCCCTGATGCGACCGACGTAGGGAAAGCTGATCGTCCCGTCAGTCTCGACCCGGGTCGAGGTGTCCATGTCCGGTTGATTGACGACCTTGATGGACACGACGTCCTGGTTCGTGAGAATCCGGCCGCCGGCGCGCGCGCCAACCGCCGCCGCCGCCGCGGCCGTCAAGACGCAGAGCCCCAACATCCACAGCCGAACTTTTGGCATCCTGGTCAACATCGCTTTGCGCTCCAGCTCCGGAGTCTCAGTACGGTTTATAATTCAGGCTTACGGTGATCAAGTCTTGCGGAGTAATCAAATGATCGCCGACCCGCTCGACGTAGACCGCAGTCAACGCGGCGGTGAGGAACGGGGTCATCGAATATGTCACCCCGGCTTGCGCGGAGTAAAAATCCGTGACGGTGAAGAAGGGAGCGAAGATCGTCCCCGCGAGCGCCGGCGTGAACGCCGCGCTCGAGTAACCGGCCGAGGCGGAGGCTGTAACTGCGACCTTCGGCGTCGCCTGATAGGTCAGATTCATGCTCGCCTGATACGCCACCTCAGCGTTGGCGATAACCGTAGTCGGGGGCGAGACTGTCCGAGAAACGTTCGCCGCCAGCGACACTTTCGGGGTGATCGTCCATGCGAGCGCCAACGAATAGATCGGCAGGAGCGTCTTGGGCAAACCCAAACTGAAGTCGTTTGTCACCCCGACCACGCCGATTTTTCCGGTCACCGTCAGATTAGGATTGATCTGCCGGTTATAGATCAGGTCGAAGTTATGGTAGACAATGGTGTTCGCCAGTCCGATGTTGGCGAACGACGCGGGCCGATTCGAATAGTTGGTGTCGGAAACGGTAGCCAGCGCCGTCAGATCGCTAGCGCCCTTGGCATATTCTATGCCAGCCGCGAGCATTTCGGTATGAGCGTCGTTCACTGCGTCGAGTGGGTTCGAGTTGGTGTTGTCGGTCAGGCCGCTATTGAAAACCACCGAATAGCCGTTGGACACGGCGCACTTTCCGGTTTCGTTCAGCGCCGTCGTCGTGGAATAGTTGATTCCGACACCGACCAGTTCGGTGATCAGGGACTGGGACTTGGTCAAGAACCCGGTGACAGTGCCGGCGCATCGCGACGTAAGGACCCAGTTAACGCCTGGGGTAAAAGAGTATATATTCGAGTTGAATTGGACCTGATGGAGATACCGTATTACTCCGAACGAGCCGTCAAAGAAAAACTGTTGGCCATACCAGTTTGCCTTGGTCGATATGCCATAAGAAGACGTCGATGTGAAATCGCCGCGAGGTTCGTCATTGGGCAGGACCGTTCCGGTCGGAACGGAAAAAATATTGTTGTTGTAACTTATCGATTCGGAAGCTGTCAGCCGCACCGGGAGATCGGCCCAATTCTCGGGGAGCGCGGGCAAATTAAACCCGCTCGGCGACAACGAACTCGACAGCTCGTCGCCCCGGCCGCCGGTTACGCCGCCAAGCATCAGGACCGCACCGAGCGCCAAAGCCCCGCTCCGCCTCATACCACCCCTTTGCTTCAGAACGCATAGACTCCTACGAGCAACACTCAGTCTCTGTTGACGTGCTCCGTCGTTCTCGCTGTTTTTCCGCACAATCTCGGATGAACGGGCGATCGTCGCAGCCGCCGCTTTTGGCGCCGCGTTGGCGACGTTGCCGACCCCTCCACCCATGATGGTTCACGAACCACAGCCATTTGTCCCTCGCTGACCGCCTGGGCGGCGCTTATTAGGGCGCACGGAACCGCACCAGCGTTCGCGGGAGTCGCGATCAACGCGGATAGGTCATGCATACTCATATTCGGTCTCCGGCGACAAGGCGACAAAAGCCACACTGTCCGACAAAACAAACACCGCAGCGCGTCTCTGGACATGAGTGTCTAGACGTCCGCCGATGAGTTCGTTAGCATGGATCGGTTGGCTATTCTGTTAAGGCGGCCGGGCATGAAATCGCACTATCGCGTCGTTGTAATCGGCGGAGGCGTCGTGGGAGCCTCGGTCCTTTACCATCTGGCGAAATACGGATGGAGCGACGTGGCCCTGGTGGAGCGCTCAGTGCTGACCGCGGGCTCGTCGTGGCATGCGGCGGGCGGCTTCCACGCACTCAACGCCAACCCCAACATGGCGATCCTCCAAGCATATACGATCGACCTTCTAAAGGAAGTCGAATCCGAGTCGGGCCAGTCGATCGGCATGCACATGACCGGAGGCATTCATGTCGCTTCGGCGGCGGAGCGCTGGGAGTGGCTCCAGGCCTCGTATCGCCGCTTCCAGGCGATCGGCATCGACGATGTTCGTCTGGTGACGCCCGAGGAGATAAAGGCGCGCTGCCCCATCATCAACGTGGAAGGCGTCTTCGGAGGCATGTGGGCCGACCGCGAGGGCTATGTCGACACCACCGGAACGGTCTGGGCTTACGCCGGCGCGGCCAAGAAACGCGGCGCCGAAGTGATCGAGCACAATCGGGTTGTGGAGCTGAAACAGCGCCCGGACTCTTCCTGGGACCTCATCACCGAAGCGGGCGTCATCAACGCCGAGCATGTGGTCAACGCCGGAGGTTTGTGGGCGAAGCAGGTCGGGCGGATGGTCGGGCTCGACCTTCCCTTATCGCCCCTCGAACATCACTACCTCCTGACCGAGACCATCCCCGAGATTGCAGCCTCGAAAACCGAATTGCCGATGGTCGTGGACCTCGAGGGCTTCACCTACATGCGCCAGGATCAGAAGGGGATGCTGGTCGGCATCTACGAGACGCACCCTCAGCACTGGTCGATCGACGGGGCGCCATGGGACTACGGCGTCGAGCTTCTGCAGGAGAACATCGACCGCATCGCCGGCGAGCTCGAGCTCGTTCACCGCCGCTATCCGGTGTTGCAGACGGCCGGCGTTCGCAAATGGGTCAACGGCGCCTTCACCTTTTCGCCCGACGGCAATCCGCTCGTCGGCCCGATCGCGGGCAAGCGCGGCTACTGGCTTGCCTGCGGCGTCATGGCCGGGTTCCTGCAGGGCGGCGGCGTCGGCAAATCGCTCGCCGAGCTGATGATCCGTGGCGAGGCGTCGACCGACGTCTACGGGCTCGACATTGCCCGCTACGGCGCCCACGCGTCCAATCGCGAATTCATCAAGGAGACGACCGGCGAGTTCTATGCCCGCCGGTTCGTGATGACCTATCCCAACGAGCAATTGCCGGCCGGCCGGCCGCTCAAGATGACGCCGGCCTACGACGCAATGACGGCCGCGGGCTGTCATTGGGGCAATTCCTGGGGACTCGAGGTTCCGCTTTATTTCGCGCCGGCGGGTTTCGAGGAAAAGCCGACCCTCAAGCGTTCGAACGCCTTCGACATCGTCGGCGACGAGTGCCGCATGGTGCGCGAGCGCGTCGGCCTGCTCGATATCGCCTCCTTCTCGCGCTACGAAGTGACCGGGCCGGAGGCCGAGCGCTGGCTCGACTGGATGACGGTCGCGCGCTTGCCCAAGCCCGGCCGCGCCAAGCTCGCGCCGATGCTGTCCGAGACGGGCAAGCTCAAAGGCGACCTCACCGTCATCAATTGGGGCGACGGAACGTTCTGGATCGAAGGCTCCTACTACCTCCGCCAATGGCATATGCGCTGGTTCGCCGCCCACGCGCGCGAAGGCGTCAGCTTGCGGGACATTTCCGACGACGTGATCGGCTTCTCGCTGTCCGGCCCGAAATCGCGTGAGTTGCTGGCGCGCGTCACCCACCAGGACGTGTCGAACACAGCCCTGCCGTTCATGGGCGCAGCGATCCTGGACGTCGGCTTGGTGCGGGCGAGGGTCGCGCGCCTGTCGGTGACCGGCGAGCTTGGCTATGAGATCAATTGCCGCGCGCTCGAACATGCCGGCCTGCGCCGGACGCTGCTGGAGGCCGGGCGCGACCTCGGCGTCAGGGAATATGGCTACAACGCCCTTCTGTCGTTGAGGCTCGAAAAGAGCTTCGGCATCTGGTCGGCCGAGTTCACTCAGGCCTATACGCCGCGCATGACCGGCATGGACCGCTGGATTGCCTGGGACAAAGGCGAGTTCCTCGGCCGGAAGGCGGCGCTCTTGGAGAGCACGGGTCCGCCGCCGGAGCGGCAGCTGGTCACGCTCGAAGTCGATGCGACCGATGCGGACGCGACCGGCTACGAACCCGTCTGGCGCTCGGGAAGCATGGTGGGCTTCGTGACCTCGGGCGGCTATGGCCACGCGCTGGACAAGAGCTTGGCGATGGCCTTGGTCGCGCCGGAAGCAGCCGAGGTCGGCTCGGAACTCAGCGCCCACATCGTCGGCGCCGAGCGCAAGGCGCGCGTCATCGCGCCGTCGCCGTACGACCCAAACGGCGAAGCGATGCGGGCATGACAAGCAAAGCGCCGCTGGCGAGCTGACCGATGGCGGATTCCGCAATCCCGTCCGCGACGTCGGACGCGCCACCGGGTCGGCCGGCGCAAATTGGCAACATCAAGGCGACGCGCGACGACTGGCTCGATCTCGCGCTGAGCGTGCTCGCCTCCGAGGGCGTGGCGCGCGTCACGGTGCTTAAACTCAGCGAAAGGCTCGGCGTGTCGCGGTCGAGCTTCTATTGGTATTTCAAGAACCGCGACGAATTGCTCAGCGCCTTGCTCGACCGCTGGGACCGCCTCAACACGCGTTCGATCGTCAATGAGGCGAATGAGCCGGCGTCGACCGTCAATGAGGCCGTTTGCAACGTCTTTCGCTGCTGGGTCAACCCTGCCATCTTCAGCCCGCGTCTCGATTTCGCCGTCCGCGAATGGGCGCGCCGCTCGGCCGACGTTCGCAAGGCTCTCGACCGTTCCGATCGGGCAAGGACAGAGGCGCTCAAGGCGATGTTCGTCCGTTTCGGCTATGAGGACGAGGACGCTTTGGTGCGGGCGCGGGTGCTCTACTATATGCAGATCGGCTATTACGCGCTCGACCTCCAGGAGCCGATCGAAGCGCGGCTCCGCCTTACCCCCTACTATCTCAACGCTTTCACCGGCGCCGCGCCGGGCGAAGCCGAAGTCGAACTCTTTTCGCGCCTATGCGGAGCGGCACGCGCATGCCCTGGATTTCGGCTCTTCGCGAGGGCGCGGATGAGCGCGCGCTATTCCGCCTTCGCTCTCCTGCGGCAGGGCTTCGCCGGCCACAAGGCATGGCCGCAAGCCTGGCGCAAGGCGAAGCCCAAGCCGGCTTACGACTTCGTTGTCGTCGGCGGCGGCGGACATGGCCTCGCGACCGCCTATTACCTCGCCAAGACCCACGGCCGCACGCGCGTCTGCGTGATCGAGAAGGGCTGGCTCGGCGGCGGCAACACCGGCCGCAACACCACCATCGTACGGTCGAACTACTTCTATCCAGAATTGGTCGCGCTCTACGACCTCGCGCTGAGGCTTTATGAAGGCCTGTCGCGCGAGCTCAACTTCAACGTGATGCTGAGCCAGCGCGGCATCCTGAACATTTCCCACACCCAAGCCCAGCTCGAGGTCGCCGCGCGGGTCGCCAACGCCATGCAGCTCAACGGAATCGAGGCCGAGCTCTGGGGTCCGAACGAGATCCGCGAGCGGTTGCCGCTGATGACCCAATCGTTCAATTCCCGCTATCTGCCGAATGGCGGCGTCTGGCAGCGGCGCGGCGGCGTCGCCCGGCATGACGCGGTCGCCTGGGGCTATGCGCGCGCCGCCGACCGTCTCGGCGTCGACATCGTCGAGAATTGCGAGGCGACCGGTTTCATCATGGAGAACGGCGCCTGCGCCGGCGTCGAGACGACGATGGGTGAAATTCGCGCCGAAGCGGTGGGCGTCGCGGTCGCCGGCCATTCCTCGCAATTGATGGCGAAGGCCGGAGTCAAGCTGCCGATTCATTCCTATACGCTTCAGGCGATGGTGAGCGAGCCGGTCAAACCGTGCCTCGACATCGTCCTTCTGCATCTCGGAACCGGCGTCTACGTGAGCCAGTCGGACAAAGGCGAGCTCGTGTTCGGCGGCGGCCTCGACCGCATTCCCTCTTACGGCCAGCGCGGCGCCCCGCCGATGCAGGAGATCGTGATTTCGGGCCTCCTCGACATGTTCCCCGCCTTCGGCCAATTGAAGCTGATGCGGCAATGGGGCGGGATCGTCGATGTCGTTCCGGATTCATCGCCGATCATCGGACCGGCGCCGACGCCGGGCATCTTCTTGAATTGCGGCTGGGGAACCGGCGGCTTCAAGGCGATTCCCGCCGGCGGCACGCTGCTCGCGCATCTGATGTCGACCGGCGCCCACCACGAGATCAGCCGTCCCTTCGATCTCGGACGTTTCGCCGCTGGGCGCCTTATCGACGAGGCCGCCGGCTCCGGAATCGCGCATTGAGCGCGGTACGCTGAACGCATTGGAGATCGCCATGTATATCGCCATGAATCGCTTCAAGGTCATGAAGGGCGCCGAGACCGCCTTCGAACACGTGTGGCTCTCGCGCGACACTCATCTCGACCGCGTGCCCGGGTTCCTCGAGTTCCATCTGTTGCGCGGGAGCGAACGCGACGATCACGTGCTCTATTCGTCCCACACCGTCTGGGCGAGCAAGGACGCCTTCACCGCTTGGACACAGTCCGAACATTTTCGCGCCGCGCACCGGGACGCCGGCGCCAACAAGCCGCTTTATCTCGGCCATCCCGAGTTTGAGGGCTTCGAGGTCCTCCAGACGATCAAGAGCTCGCGCCACGAGGCCGCCTGAAGGCCGCCCATGCAAATCTTCCCCTGCCCTTTCTGCGGTCGGCGCGACGAAATCGAGTTTCACTATGTCGGCGAGCCGAAGGCGCGACCCGAGCCCGCCGCCTCGATCGGCGACGCCGAATGGGCTGAGTATCTCTGGTTCAACGCCAATTCGAAAGGCGCTTCGCGCGAGATCTGGCTGCACTTGGCCTGCATGGAAATGTTCGTCATGACCCGCGACACCGCGCTCAACGCCGTTTTGAGCGCGGATGCGGCGACGGGGCCCAGGCCGTGACCGGAGTTCGTCTCCCCTCAGGCGGCGGCGTCGATCGCGGGCGGCCCTGCTCGTTCACTTTCGACGGCAAACCCTATTCCGGCTTCGAGGGCGACAGCATCGCCTCGGCGCTTCTGGCGAGCGGCGTCGGCATCGTCGGCCGCAGCTTCAAATACCATCGCCCGCGCGGCGTCTGGGGCGCTTGGACCGAGGAGCCGAACGCGATCGTCGACGTGACCCGGGGGGCCATGACGACGCCGAACCTGCGCGCCACCACCGAACCGCTCGAGAACGACCTCGCCGTCCGCACCGTCAATGCGGCGCCGACGGCCGCCGCCGACCGCGCCGCCCTGCTCGACAGGCTATCGCCGTTTCTGCCCGCCGGCTTCTATTACAAGACGTTTCTCTGGCCCCGCTGGCAGACTTACGAAGGCGCAATCCGCGCCATGGCCGGCCTTGGCAGAATCGATGCCGACAACCGGCCGCCCGCCGACAATCCGCAGATCAATGCGGGTTGCGATCTCCTCGTCGTTGGCGCCGGCGCGGCGGGCCTCGCTGCGGCCAATTCCGCCGCCCGGGCGGGACGCGCGGTTTTCCTGATCGACGACCGTGCGGAGATCGGCGGTCAGCTTGTCCATCGCGGCGGAACGATCGAGGGCGGAGACTGGCGGGATTGGGCAGACGGCGTCGCGCGCGCGATCGAAGCCGCCGGCGGCCGGGTGATGACGCGAACCACGGCCTATGGCGTCTACGACGCCAATCTCGTCTGCGCCTGGGAGCGACGGGCGCCTCGGCCAGACGCGCTTTGGCGCATCCGGCCAAGAGAAATCGTCGTCGCCGCCGGCGCGATCGAGCGGCCGCTTATCGTCCCCGACAACGATCGGCCCGGGGTGATGTCCGCCGACGCGGCGCTCGCCTATCTCCGCCGTTACGCCGTTCTGATTGGCAAGCGAATCGTTGTCGCGACCAATAACGACAGCGCTTACGCCGTGGCCGAGGCTTTGGCCGAGGCCGGCGCCGAGGTCGAAATTCTCGACACGCGCGCGGCCGGCCCGCCGTCCCGGTTGAAAGTGACGCGCGGCGCAACGATCGAGGGCGTCGTCGGAACGCGGGGCGTCGAAGGCGTCCGTATCGGCGGGCGAACGCGCGAACGCGACGCTCTTCTGCTTTCCGGCGGTTGGACGCCAACCGTGCATCTCTACGCCCAGGCGCGCGGGCGTCTGCGCTATGACGAGGCGCTGGCCGCGCTCGTGCCGATCGGCGGAGTCGCGGGCGTCAACGTCGCCGGCGCCGCCAACGGCGCCTTCACCCTCGACGAGGCGTTGCGCGACGGCCATCGCGCGGGCGGAGGCGAGGGCGCCGCGCCGAACGCGCCGGCGGGCCGCTACACGATCGAAGCCGCCTGGCCCAAGGCCGACGACGACGGGCGCCGGTGGATCGACTTCCAGAACGACGTGACGCTCAAAGACGTCGCGCTCGCCGCTCGCGAAGGCTACGTCTCGGTCGAGCATCTCAAGCGCTACACCACCCTCGGCATGGCGACCGATCAGGGCAAGACCGCCAATGTCAACGGCCTCGCCGCCATGGCCGCGCTGACGGCGCGCAGCATCGATGAGACCGGAACCACCACCTACCGCCCGCCATTCGTCCCCGTGCCGATGGGCGTCATCGCCGGCCGGCGGAGCGGCGCTTTGCTTAATCCGCTCAGACGCCTGCCCCTGGAAGCCGAGCACCGGGCCGAGGGCGGCCAGATGCGCGAATACGGCGGCTGGCTGCGCCCGGCGTGGTACGGGCCGGACGATCCCGAGCTTGCGATCCAGCGCGAGGCCGCGCGGGCGCGCGACACGGTCGCGCTGTTCGACGGCTCCTCGCTCGGCAAGATCGAGGTCATCGGTCCCGACGCCGCCTCTCTCGCCGACTTCCACAGCTATAATCGCCTCTCGACCTTGAAGCCCGGCAAGATCCGCTACGGCTTTCTCTTGCAGGAATCGGGCATCGTGTTCGACGACGGGGTGACCTTTCGCTTGGGCGAGGATCGCTTTCTCGTTTCCTGCTCGTCGGGCCATACCGACGCGGTGCGCATGCGGCTTGAGCTCTGGCGGCAGGACCGCTTCGATGCCGGCCGCGTCGTCATTCACGACACGACCGCGCAATGGGCGACGCTCACCGTCAGCGGTCCGCGCTCGCGCGATCTGATTGAGGCCGCTGGGATCGAGGTCGCGCTCGACGACCAGAGTCTGCCGCACATGGCCTTTGCGACAGCTCGGTTCGACGGCGCGCCGCTCCGCGCCGCGCGGGTGAGCTTCACCGGCGACCGCTCCTACGAGCTTTCCGTCCCGGCGCGGCGCGCCGCGGCTTTGCGGGCGCGTCTCATGGACAAGCTCAAGGCGTTTGGCGGCGGGCTCATGGGCCTCGAGGCGCTGATGATCCTGCGCGCCGAGAAAGGCTTTATCGTCGTCGGCAAGGACACCGACGGAACGACCATGCCGCACGACCTCGGCGTCTCGGGACCGCGCGATTCTCGCCGGGACGAATATATCGGCAAGCGCTCCCTGTTCATGCCTGTCGCCAGCGACAAGGGCCGCAAGCAATTCGTCGGCTTGAGCGTCGCTCCGGGCGAAGCGCCGCTGCCGACCGGCGCGCATGTCGCGAGCGGCGCAGGCCGGGCGCGGCGCTCGCAGGGCTACGTGACCTCGAGCTATGTGAGCCCTAGTCTCGGCCGCCCGGTCGCCCTTGGCCTCGTCGAAGACGGCCTCAAGCGGATGGGCGAGACGGTCGGCGTCTATCATCTCGGCGCCGAGCGCCGCGCCACCATTGCGTCCGCGGTCGCGCTCGATCCGGAAGGAAAGCGGCTCCATGCGTGAGACGCGATGGCCGCCGGCGCGCGGGCGGGCGGGGCTTCTGATCGACCGGCCGCGCTTGCAGGCCCGCGCGCTGGATGGGCTCGGCCAGACCCTGATCTCGGGCGATCTCGAAACTGCGGTCGCCGCGCTCGCGCCCGGCGCGCCGACCCTCGGCCTCTACGCGTTCGCGCCCGAGGGCGCGCATGCGCTTCGGATCGGGCGAACGAGCGGGCTTCTGGTCACCCCCGCGCCAATCGCCGCCCTTGACGGTTGGCGCGACGGCTGGTGCGCCACCCCCGTCGACGACGGCTGGGCTGCGGTCGAGGTCACCGGCGCCGACGCGTCGCAGGCGCTGGCTGAGGCGACCTCGGCCAGCCTCGACGCCGGCTCGCCCTCGGCGGCGATCGTCTTCTTTGGGCTCCGGGGCCTGCTCGCGCGGACCTCCGCTGGCCTCCGCGTCCACGTCGAAGCGCCGTGGCTGGAGACGCTGCTGACCTGGGTCGACGCCGTATGCGGCTCGGCCGATGAGCGGTCGAACTCGGGCGGCAATGAGGGGCTATAGCGCTTTCCGATAGGTCGAACCGCGACGTCATTGCGAGCGAAGCGAAGCAATCCGGGGGACGTAGGGCGTCGGCGACTCCTGGATTGCTTCGTCGCTCCGCTCCTCGCGATGACGTTCGAGGTCGATCTCGCCGTAGTACGCGGTGGCGGGACAGCGTTAGGGGAGAAACGCATGCCGGCGAAGACAACGGAAGAACCGATCGACATCGAACTGCCGAAATCGCTGAAGGCGACGAGGCTCGGGGTCATCGCCCATCTGCGCCTCGCGCGCTCGGAGAAGCGCAACGCTCTCGACGACGTCACCGTGCTCGGGCTCGAAGCCTTCTTCACCCGCCTGCCGCGGGACATTCGCGCCGTTGTCCTCACCGGCGAAGGCGCGCATTTCTCCGCCGGCCTCGACCTCAGCGAGGTCGCGGGCGAGCGCGATCCGCTCGACGCCGCGCTGCATTCGCGCATGTGGCATCGCGCTTTCGACGCCATCCAGTTCGGCCGCGTTCCGGTCATCGCGGCGCTGCACGGAGCGGTGGTCGGCGGCGGGCTCGAACTCGCCGCCGCGACCCACATTCGGGTCGCCGAACGCTCGGCCTATTACGGCTTGCCGGAGGGACAGCGCGGCATTTTCCTCGGCGGCGGCGGATCGGTGCGCATCGCCCGCCTAATCGGCGTCGCGCGGGTCATGGACATGATGCTGACCGGACGCACCCTCAGCGCTGAGGAAGGCCACGGCGCCGGCGCGACGCAATATCTGGTCGAGGACGGCAAGGGCTTCGAGACGGCGATGGCGCTTGCCGCCAAGGCCGCCTCCAACACCGCAACCACCAATTTCGCCGTCCTGCACGCGCTGCCGCGCATCGCCGAGAGCGACCCGGCGAGCGGGCTATTGACCGAATCGCTGATGGCCGCGATTGCGGAATTGAGCGGCGAAGCCAAGGCGCGGCTGAAGGACTTCCTCGAGAAGCGCGCCGCCAAGGTGCTGCGGCAGAGCTAGAGAATGGAATCGGCAAGAGCCGCTCGCGCCCCCGCCCCCCTTGTGGGGGCGGGACGGGGTGGGGGGTCGCGCTGGCCGCGGAGCGTCGACCTTTTAGCCCGACGTTAATCATGCTGCACGAAACGGGAGAGGGCAGCGCGACCCCCCTCCCAAACCTCCCCCACAAGGGGGGAGGAGGACGCTCCCTCGACAGGATAGGCTCGGCGTCTCGGTCGGGCCCGAGACTCAGCGCGCGCCGCTTCTTCGGCCGGCGATGAGCCTGAGCCATGGGCCTGAATGGAAGGCGCTCATCAAGAGATACATCGGGACCATTCCGCCGAGCGGCGAAGCGAGATGGGCCGCTGAGCACAAGAGCTGCGGCTCGCCGCCCCTGGCCGTGATGAGCGCCATGATGGCGAAGGTCGGCGCGGCCGCGAGGCCGAGCCAATCGGCCGCGCCGCGCGCAGCCGCGGCGATGTCAACCCGGACCGTGCGGCCAAAGCCGCCGCTGGCATAGACCTCGCTCATGGTGTCGCCCCTGCCTCGCGCTCTCGGAAGGCCGCCTCGCCGGCGTCCGACACCTTGACCCATTGCGGGTCGGGCGCGGCGTCGGCCTCGTAGTTGTCGTGCCAGTTCCACCACTTGTAAGGCGGCGTTTGGGGGTAGCCCTCCGGCGAATCCTCCCAGGCTTCCTGCCGCCCGAGCGGGGTCGCGTCGAGGTAGCTCCAGACGGTGCCCATCGCTTCGTCGCCGCGGCTGTTGATGAAATAGGTGCGGAACACCCTGTCGCCGTCGCGGAAGAAGACGTTGTGGCCGTGCCACTCGTCGACGCCGAAGTCGGCGTCGAAACTGTCGGTGATCGTGTACCAAGGCATCTCCCAGCCCATCCGCGCCTTGAGCCTCGCGATCTCCGCCTGCGGGGCGCGCGAGACATAGGCGAGCGTGGTGTCGCGGGCGTTCAGGTGAGCGAGGTTCGAGACCTGATCGGCGCCCAAGGAGCAACCGCGGCAGGCATGCTCTGGCCAGCCGAATACGCCGGGCTCGAAGAAGGCGCGGTAGACGATCAGCTGACGGCGGCCCTCGAACAGGTCGATGAGGCTCGCCCTGCCTTTGGGTCCGACGAACTCATACGCCTTCTCCACGGCCGTCCACGGCATCCGCCGGCGCTCGGCCGCCAGCGCGTCACGCGCGCGCATCGCCGCCTTCTCCTTCGCCAGGAGTTGCTCGCGCGCGGCGTCCCAGTCCTGGCGCCCAACGATTGCAGGAGTGTTCATCGCTAGCCTCCGATTTGCTGAATGGGTTCACGCGCCGGTGCGCCGTACTCGTCGTGGCGCCGCCACCAGATCCCGCTTTCGTTGCGCCCCTTCGGCGCCCGGTCGAGCCACTGATAGGCGCCCCAGAGACCGTCGAGCCCGCGCGCATAGGTCGAATAGGCGTGGTAGACGACGCCGTCCTCGATCGCGAACGCGCTCATGCCCGGCCGGTCGCGCATGTATGTGCGCCCATCGGTTCCGCACGATGCCGCGAACCGGGCGACAGGCTCCGGGATCTGCGTTGAAGTCAGCGGGTGGTCGGCCCGCCGGTAATTGTATTCGACGCCTCCCTCGCGCTGCTCATCCTCGGTAATCGAGACGTTGAAATCATAGTTGAAGTCGCCGCCCTCCGAGGACGCCCAGGGAAACGTCCATCCCATCCGCCGCTTGTAGGCTTCAAGCTTCGCCAGCGACCCCCGCGACACCGCCCAAAACGCGACGTCGTGGTTGGCGAGATGGACGGCGAAGCCGTTGAACCCGTCGGCGATCATCGAGCACGACGGACAGCCGGCCTTGTAGTCGGGTCCGAACATGAAGTGGTAGACGAGCAGCTGCGAGCGCCCTTTGAACAGGTCCTTGAGCGAGGCGCTTCCTTCGTCGGTATCGAACCTGTAGGCCTTGTCGACCTTGACCCAGGGCAGCTCCTGACGCCGGCGCGCCAGCTCGTCGCTGCGGCGCGTCAGCTCCTTTTCCTGCTCGAGCAATGCCAGCCGGGCCATGAGCCACGCGTCGCGGGATACAATCTGATTGTGCATAGTCAACCTCCTGCTTGTTGATTTTTGACGACGATCAATTCCGGTCGGGCCGCTCGGTCAGGCAGGGATCCGCCGGTCGTATTCCTTGCGCAGTCGGGCCACGCCGTCCCAGAACGGCTCCGGCTCCTTGCCGGCGAGGCGGGCGGCCAGCACGTCGAGGTGCGCGTGCCAGCCGGAGCTGACGCCGAGCAACATGCCGCGGTCGGGCAGGCGGCGGTGGACCACGGTGAGCAGCACCCTCTCGCCCCTTGGCTCGAGTTCAAACGAAACATCGCCGCTGCCCTTTCCCCAGGTGAAGGCGATCTTTCGGGGCGGGTCGAGTTCGGTGATCCGGCTCTCCATCCGGTGCTCGTCGCCATAGCCTTCCGGCCGGCGGCCGGGCGGATTGGTCAGTTCGTTGTTGCGCCAGACGAGCTCGAACGGCGCGCCGACCTTCATCTCCATCGCGCCGGCCGCGAGCCATTGGCGGCGCAGGTCGCTCTCGGTCAGATACCCCCAGACCCGCTCGATCGGGCCGGGCAGAAAGCGCTGGATCGTCAGCGTGGCAGGCTCGCTCAGCACGCCATAGGCGTCCGGATTTGCGCGTTCGTTCATTGATCGTCTCCTTCTTCGGGGATAGCGGATTTGCGTGCGTCCTCCTCATTGAGGAGGCGTTCGAGGACGTCGAGGCGCCCGGTCCAGAAGCGCTCGTAGAAGCTCAGCCACTCGTGCGCGCTGGCGAGCGGTCCGGGGTCGAGGCGGCAGAGATGGGTGCGCCCGCGCACCTCGCGGCGGATCAGCCCAGCGTTTTCCAAGACCTTGATGTGCTTGGAGGCCGCCGCGAGCGAAATGGCGAACGGTTCCGCAAGCTGGCCGACCGTCTGCTCGCCGCCGGCGAGGCGCCGAAGCATCCGCCGGCGGGTTGCGTCGCCGAGCGCGTGAAAAACGGGAGTAAGCTCCAGCGCCTGTAATTCAACCATGTGGTTGACTATAAGAGCGCGTGTTTGGAAAGTCAACCACATGGTTGAATGAATTGACCGGCGGCCGCGCCAGCGAAATGGTTGTGCAATTCCTTGGCGAAAATCAGAAGTCGTGCTATGCCTGTTCCCATTCGCCGGACCGACCGCCGTCTTGCGAGACGGCTGCGGCGGGGAGAAGAGGGAGAGCATTCTTTTTATTTTTTTCGCCGCGACCCATTGAATAGTCCCGATTCGGACGAACAGGACCAAGGAAATCCAAGCGGTCTTGCTTGGCCGGGCTTGGAAGCCTTTGGCTGCCGAGCCGCGACGCTTACGTTGCCCCCCGACCTCTTCGGGCGGGCCGAGGCGACGGCCTCGGCGTCAAACGCTAGCTTCGGGGTCGAGATGACGGGTATCCTACGGATCAGAGGCGGCCGTGTTGCGGGAGGAGCGAGGATGACAAGGACGAAGCTGGCTTTCGGTCCGCCGGAGGTGATCGTCGAGCGTCGCCCGGACGGGATCATGCTGGCGCGCTCGCCCCATCCCTTGGGCTCCTATCCCCGCGCCGCGACCGACTGGCTCGACCATTGGGCGACCGTCGCATCGGAGCGTGTGTTTCTGGCCGAGCGCGAGCGCGGGAGCGGGTCCTGGCGCAAGGTAACCTACGCCGAGGCGCGCGCGGCCGCGCGCAGCGTCGCGCAAGGCCTGATCGACCGGATGCTCGACGCCGAACGACCGGTTGCGATCCTATCCGGCAACAGCGTCGATCACGCGCTGGTGGGATTGGGCGCGATGATCGCCGGCATTCCCTACGCGCCCGTCTCGGCGCCCTATTCGCTGGTCGCCAAAGACTTCGCCAAGCTCAAGGCGATCATCGCGCTTTTGACGCCGGGCCTCGTGTTCGTCGACGACGGCGCTCCGTTCGCGGCGGCGCTCGACGCCGCCGTCGCCCCGGAAGTCGAAGTCGTCGCGCGCCTGAACCCGCCCAAGTCGCGCCGCTCGACGACGCTCGAGGCGCTGCTCGCGGCAAAGGCTGGGAGCGCGGTCGACAGCGCCCAGGCCAAGGTCGGGCCGGACACGATCGCCAAGCTCCTGTTCACCTCGGGCTCGACCGGAACGCCCAAGGGCGTCATCAACACCCATCGCATGATGACGGCGAACCAGGCGATGCTGCGCGGCGTCAATCCGAGCTATTGCGCCGAGCCGCCGGTGCTGATCGACTGGCTGCCGTGGAGCCACACCTTCGGCGGCAACAACAATTTCAATCTCGTGCTCGCCAACGGCGGGTCGTTCTTCATCGACGAGGGCCGGCCGCTGCCCGGCGCGATCGAAGCCACCGTGCGCAACTTGGGCGAAATCTCGCCGACCGTCTATTACAACGTGCCCCGCGGCTTCGAGATGCTGTTGCCCTATCTTCAGAACGACCAGGAGCTGCGGGCGAGTCTGTTCGCTCGGCTGCAGGCGTTCTGCTACGCGGGCGCGGCGCTTTCGCCCCATGTGCGCGAGGGCTACGAGCGGCTCGGCCTCGACACGGTCGGCGAGATCGTGCCGATGCTGACCTCGTTCGGCTCGACCGAGACCGGCCCCTCGGCGATCAGCGTCACCGAACGGGCGCGCGAGCCTGGCGTGGTCGGCGTTCCCAATCCCGGCGTCGAGGTGAAGCTCGTTCCCAACGCGGGCAAGCTCGAGGCGCGGGTGAAAAGCCCGAGCGTAACCCCCGGCTACTGGCGTGAGCCCAAACTCACCGAGGCGGTGTTCGACGACGAGGGCTACTACAAGTTCGGCGACGCGCTGCGCTTCGCCAGCGAGGCCAATCCCGAACGCGGCTTCCTGTTCGACGGGCGGGTTGCCGAGGATTTCAAACTCGCCACCGGCACCTGGGTCAGCGTCGGCCCGTTGCGGGCGAAATTCGTCGCCCATTGCGCCCCGTATGTCACCGACGTGGTCGTCGCAGGGCACGACCGCGACGACGCCGCAGCGCTCGTCGTTCCCAATCTCGCGGCATGCCGTGAACTTGCCGATGCGCCGAACGGCGAGGCGGCTCCAGCGCAGATCCTCGCCTGCGAGGGCGTGCGCAAGGCCTTCCTGAGCCTGCTCAAGACCTTCAACGCCCAGGCCGGCGGCAGCTCTGGCCGCTTTGCCCGCCTGATCCTGATGGACGATCCGCCGTCGCTCGATACCGGAGAGATGACCGACAAGGGCTCGGTCAATCAGCGCGCGGTGTTGAGCCGCCGCTCCGCGATGGTCGATGAACTCTACGCAGAGCGCCCGTCGCCGCGGGTCATTGCGTGAGGCGGGCCGGATTGCAGGCGAAAGGACCGATTTTGCAAGCGCCGCTCGCGCATGAGCCGCCAACATGCGACCGCGCCCGACGATCGAGCCCGGGCGAATGCTTAAGCCGTGGCGGAGAGGGAGGGATTCGAACCCCCGGTACGCTTGCGCGTACTCCGCATTTCGAGTGCGGCGCGATCGACCACTCTGCCACCTCTCCGGCCCGGCGTCGGCAAGCGCAAAATCTCGCCGCAAGGTCGGCGCGCCGCTTAGCATGGGAGATCATCGCCCGCAAGACGGTGGCGCGCTGGGCGGCGACGGTCTCTAGCCGCCGACCTCAACCCCCTCCCAGGCGATATGCGCCACCAGCGGCACAGATTCGCCCAGCCGTTTTGCGCCCTCAGGGTCCGAGGCGTTGCCGTCGAGCGAGCGCTTGTAGACGCCCTGGTGGATCGCGATGCTGCGGAAGAAGCTGAAGGCGATAAGGAAGGTCCAATCGGGAATGGTCCCGAGCCTCATTCGCTGACAATAGGCCGCGATATATTCGGCTTCGGTCGGTATGCCCTCCGCCCCCCGGTCGACGCCGCCCAATCCGCGATACCGGCCCGCCGGCAGCCGCCATTGCATGCATTGGTAGGCGAGGTCGGCGAACGGGTGGCCGAGCGTCGACAATTCCCAGTCGAGCACCGCGAGCAGGCGCGGCGAACGGGCCTCGAAGATCATGTTGTCGATCCGCCAGTCGCCATGCACCAAAGCGACGCGGCCGTCGTCCGCCGGAACCCTGTCGGCGAGCCAGGCCATGAGGCGCTCCATGTCCTCGATCCTGATCGTTTCGCTCGCCCGGTACTGATCGGTCCAGCGCTGGTATTGGCGGGCGAAATAGCTGCCCGGCTTGCCATAATCCGCGAGACCCGCCGCGGCGATGTCGATCGAGTGCAGTCGGGCGAGGCCCTCGTTCATCGCGTCGTAAATCGGCCGCCGCTCTTGGCGCTCAAGCTCGGGCAGCGCCGGGTTCCAGAGGACACGGCCATCGACGAAAGTCATGAGATAGAAGGCGGAGCCGATCACGCCCTCGTCTTCGCACAGCGCGAGCGGGCGCGGGGCCGGATACCCCGCCCCTTCCAGCGCCTTCAGCACCCTAAACTCGCGCTCGATCATGTGCGCCATTTTCAGGAGCTTGCCCGGCGGCTTGCGGCGCAGCACGGCGCGGCCGTTCGGCGTTTCGATGAGATAGGTCGGGTTGGATTGGCCGGCCGCGAATTTCTTCGCCGCGCTTGGGCCGCGCCAGCCCTCGACATGGGCGCTGGCCCACGCGTCGAGCGCGCTTGTGTCCTCCGGGAAAGCGCCGCTCACCGCGCGCCCGCTTCATTGGTGTAGCGCTTCATCTCCGCTTTGGCGATCACCCGGCGGTGCACCGCGTCGGGGCCGTCGGCGAGGCGAAGCGTGCGCACATGGGTCCACATGCGCGCCAGCGGGAAGTCCTGGCTGACCCCCGCCCCGCCGTGCAATTGCACCGCCTGGTCGATCACCTCGAGCGCGATACGCGGCGCGATCACCTTGATTTGCGAGATGAGCGGCGCCGCGGCGCGCACCCCTTGCGTATCCATCGCCCAGGCTGCTTTGAGGCAGAGCAGGCGCGCCATCTCGATGCTCATGCGCGCTTCGGCGATGATGTCTGGGTTGGCGCCGAGCCGCGCCAGCTTTTGGCCGAAAGCCGATCGCGCGCTGGCGCGCCGGCACATCGCCTCAAGCGCCCGCTCGGCTTGGCCGATCGCGCGCATGCAGTGGTGGATGCGCCCAGGTCCGAGCCGGCCCTGGGCAATCTCAAACCCGCGCCCGCGGCCGAGAATAAGGGCGTCCTTGGGCACGCGCACATCGCGAAAACGGATATGCATGTGCCCGTGCGGCGCGTCGTCCTCGCCATAGACCTTCATTGCCCTGAGGATCTCGATTCCCTTGCTCGCGGCGGGCACGAGCAGCATCGAATGACGCGCATGCGGGGCGGCGTCCGGGTCTGTGAGGGTCATCGTTATGTAGAGCGAGCAGCGCGGATCGCCAGCGCCGGACGACCACCATTTCTCGCCGTTGAGCACCCATTCGTCGCCCTCAAGACGCGCGTCCATGGCGATGTTGGTCGCGTCCGAGGAGGCGACGCCGGGCTCGGTCATCAGATAGGCCGAGCGCGTCCGAGCGTCGAGGAGATCGGGCAGCCAGCGCGCCTTCTGCTCGGGCGAGCCGTAGCGCTCGATCACTTCCATGTTGCCGGTGTCGGGGGCGGAGCAATTGAAGACTTCGGACGCCAGCGGCGACCAGCCCATTTCCTCGGCAAGGTAGGCGTATTCGACGGTGGTGAGGCCGTAACCCTTGTCGGAGCCGGTGAGCCAGAAGTTCCAGAGGCCCTTGGACCGCGCCTTCGCTTTCAGCGATTCGCGGATCTCGACCATCCGCTTGGTCGGTTTGAACCGGTCGCCGTCGCGCCCGACCTCGGCCTCGTATTCCTCTTCAATCGTCATGATCTCGTCGCGCACGATCGCTCGTACGGCCGCGACGAGGGGACGAACTTTGTCGGTGACCCCGAGATCCACGTGATCCTCCCTGGACTTGCCGGACGCGATATGACGATGAAACAGCGCGCGCGGCAAGCGCGATGGGGACGGCGCTCGTGATCCGACCGACGCGCTCCGGCGCGGAAATGAGCGTTAACCCGTGTTAGCGTGCGCTATCCTGCATTGGTAAAATCGCTCGCATTCCCTTGGGTTTGTTTTTCCAAATCGGGACTTTTCAACGGGCTGCGCGGGAATCGAATAAAAAATTTCCGCCCGCTTCGGCTCGCTCTCGAATATCGGCCCCCGGCGAGGCGCCGGGATCGCCCGTGTGGGGTCCCCGCGCCGCTCAGAAAAGCGGAGATCATGTCGACTATCCTCGGCCGAATTCCGTTCATCGGAACACCGTAGGCCAGGCCTAGCCGATTGGCAAGAAAATGTTCTGAAAATCAGATTGGTCGCACCCTGTGGTACGAGCATCAAACGCTGACGCCCAAGCCGTTAAATCGCGATCGCATCCTCGAAGCCCGAATCCCGTGCCGGCGGTGAGACCGGATTCGACGGCGCGAGTAGACGGGCAAGCCCCTGCTTCCATCAGGGATTTGTCGTTATTCACTGGAGCAGATAGCCGCATCGGCGCCGCTCAACTCCCCCTCGGCGCTGCGGTTCATAGATCGGCCTGAGTTCGACCAGGGTTGCGGCTCGCGGGTTCAGCCGAACCGGTTCTCCGGCCGACCGCGCATTCCGATTTCGAGCGAGAATATGGCGCCTTCCTCCGGGTTGGCGCGGATCTGTTCGGGCGACATCGTGAAGCGTGCGGAGGTCACGAATAGCGTTGAGAAGTCCCGATCCCCGAATGTGCAACTTGTCGGCCAGCTGCAAGGCAGCTCGACGAGCCGGTCCAAAGAACCCTCGGGGCTGAAACGGACAATGCTCGCCCCGCCGGCGACGCGACAGTTCCAAAGCCCGTCCTGCGAGTCCAAGCACGATCCGTCCGGGAAGCCGCGGTCATACGGCTGAGCAAACATGCGCTTGTTCGTGAGAGCGTCGCCCCGCAGATCATAGGCGTACAAGGCGTTCTTGAGCGTGTCTGCGGTCAGGAAACGCCCGTCGCGCGTCCAAACCATGGTGTTCGTGATCCCGAACTCTCTTGGGGTCAATTGGCTGACTCGCCCGTCCGCGGCAATTCGATAAATCGCGCCGCTGTCGCGGCTCATCTCCTTGGGCTCGCCTTCCGGCGTCAGATTGTTCTCCATCGTTCCCACCCAAAAGGAACCGTCCGGCGCGACGCGACCTTCGTTGAGACGGTTCTCCGGAAGATCGGGCTCAACGACCGCCAAGGATTCGAACGGACCGCCAAAGTCCCAAAGCGCGGCACGATCGCGAAGGCCAACGATCGCGCCTCCATCCCTGCGCAGGCCGATCGAGGTCGGGAAGTCGGGAGTCGGCCAACATTCGTGGTTCTTGTCCGCCAGAACTCAGCCGATGAATGCGCTTTCCGCCGATGTCGACCCAGACGAGCGCGTCACGTCGATCGTCATAGACCAGGCTCTCGCCGACGATATCCCGGGCGTCGAAAAGGACAGATGGATGCAAGGCTTTCTCCCATTGGTCCGGATTGCTCAGAACCGGATTCTGCGGGCTTGGACGCTAACCTGTCGCGAAAAAAGGAAATCAATTGACAACCTGTCGAGCCCATGATTTCTGACAAAACGCCAAATACCTATCATATAGGTCTGAGATGTCTGCCGCCATTGATCCCCTGTTACAGGAGTTCGACGGCGGCCTCGTCGGCCGGGTCGTGCGGGCCGTAAAGGAGCGAATCCGGGCAGACCGGCTTCGAATTGGAGACGCGCTACAGTCCGAGGCGGCGTTCGCCGTCGAGCTTGGCGTCTCCCGCACCGTCGTTCGCGAGGCGTTTCGGGCGCTGGCGACCCTTGGAATCATTCAACTCGTCAACGGACGGCGGTCGCGGGTCGGCGCGATCGACGCCGATGTTCTTGGCCTCGTCCTCGATCACGCCGTGCATACGGACCAAGCCTCAATCCAACAAATCTACGACGTCCGAAGAACGATTGAAGTGCGCACCGTCGCATTGGCTGCGCTCCGCAGATCGGAAGGTGAAGCCGAAGAGATTCGCGCGCTCGCCGCGGCCATGCGGCAAGCGTTTCAACGACCAGCGGAGGTGATGGAGCATGACATCGCTTTCCACACGGCCATCGCCAATGCCTCGCGCAATCCTTTATTCGCGCTGATCGTCGGCTCATTCCATGTCGTCACGCGGCAGACGTGGCGGATCGGTTGGGAGAGCCGCCCAACGGACGCAGCTCGCCTGGCCAATGTCGAACTTCACGAACGCATCGCCGCCGCCATCGGCGCGCGCGAGCCCCGCGTGGGCGAAGCATTGATGGCCGAGCATTTCGATCAATCCGTCAAGGCCCTGCTCTCTGCCGGCGTGATTTGAGAGCGTCATGAAGATCACCGCGCTCGAAACGATCAGACTCGCCGAATTCGGAAACCTGCTATGGGTGAAAGTTCACACCTCCGAAGGGATCGTAGGTTTGGGAGAGACGTTCTTCTCTCCGGCCACGGTCGAAGCCTATGTCCATGAGATCTTGGCGCCCCAGTTGATCGGCCGCGATCCGCGCCAGATCGACAAAATTTCCAAGGACGTGACAGGCTACCTCGGGTTCCGATCAACCGGCGCCGAAATGCGCGCCAATTCAGCGCTCGATATCGCGTTGTGGGACATTCTCGGCAAAATCGCTGGCCAGCCTATAGCCCAACTCCTGGGCGGATTTACTCGCGATAAGATCCGAACCTACAACACCTGCGCGGGCATTGCTTACATGCGCAAGAATGTTGGACAGAGCACGGCCAACTGGGGTCTGAACAACGAAAGGCGCGAGTACGACGATCTGGACGGATTCTTGCACCGCGCGGACGAGTTGGCGCGGGAGCTGCTCGCCGAGGGCATTACCGCAATGAAGATTTGGCCGTTCGATCCTGCGGCGGAAATGTCGGGCGGGGCCGATATCGCCAACGCCGACTTGAAGGCCGCGCTGGAGCCATTCGAGAAAATTCGCAACGCCGTCGGCGGCCGCATGGAGATCATGGTCGAATTCCACTCGATGTGGCAATTGTTGCCGGCCATCCGCATCGCCAAGGCCCTCGCGCCCTTCGATACGAAATGGCACGAGGACCCCATCAAGATGGATAGCCTCGCCAGCCTCAAACGCTATGCCGCCGAGTCGCCGGCGCCCATCTGCGCATCCGAAACGCTTGCGACGCGCTGGGCGTTTCGCGACCTCCTCGAAACCGGCGCCGCCGGAATCATCATGTTCGATCTCTCCTGGTGCGGCGGCCTGTCGGAGGCCAAGAAGATCGCGACCATGGCGGAAGCCTGGCATCTGCCGGTCGCGCCGCACGATTGCACCGGTCCGGTTGCGCTCTGCGCGTCGACGCACCTGTCGCTGAACGCGCCCAACGCGCTCATTCAGGAGAGCGTTCGCGCCTATTATCGCACCTGGTATCGCGATTTGGTCACCGCGCTGCCGGCCGTGAGGGACGGCTTCATAACGGTTCCCGAGGGTCCAGGGCTTGGGATGGAGCTCGCGCCCGATATCGCAAAGAGGTTCACGGCGACAATCCGCGTGTCGGACGCTGCCTAAGCAGCGGTCGCCGCAATGGACGAGGAAACCAGCAAGGGAGGCATAGAATGAGAAAGTTGTTGTTAGCTGCGACGGCGATGACCCTCGGTGTGGCGATCGCCGGTTCCGCCGACGCCGCGAGCGTCAAGATCGCCTTCACCATTCACTCTTCGCCATCCAACACGTTCTGGCAGGCGGTGAAAAAGGGATTCGACGACGCTTGCGGCAGGGTTCAGGCCGACTGCCAGATGATCTTTACCCAGACCGAAGGCTCGATCGACCAGCAGGCCGCGAATATGCAGGCGGCGCTCGCTGGCAAGCCTGACGTCCTGATGACTTCGATCGTCGACAACAACGCCTTTACCTCGATCCTGCAGGAAGCGCGCAAGGCCGGCGTCACTGTTATCGGCGTCAACGTCGACGCTACCCAAGGACCCGCCAAAGCAGCACGGCAGGCCTTCGTCGGCCAGGATCTCTACGCGGCGGGCGTCGCGCTCGGCAACGCTCAGATTGCGGCGATGCCAAAAGACGGGCCGCTGCACATCGTCGTCGGCGTCAGCGCCCCGGGCCAAAACTGGTCCGAACAGCGCGCGGCCGGCATCATGAAGGCGCTCGAGGAATTCAAGGCCGCAAACTCCAGTCGCCAAATCAAGATCGTGCGCCTCGACACCGGGACCGACCTCGCCATCGTCGCCGATCGCGTCGGCGCGTATCTCAACGCCAACAAGGACGTCAACGCGTACTTCGACACCGGTTTCTGGCACGCCGCCGTGGCGCGCGTTCTGCGCGATCGAGGCGTCCCTCCCGGAAAGGTGCTGCTCGGCGGTTTTGATTTGGTGCCGGAGGTCGTGCAGGAGATGGTCTCGGGCTATGTCCAAGTCCAGGTCGATCAACAGCCGTACATGCAGGGCTTCATCCCGGTCATGGAAGCGTATCTCGGCAAGACGGTGGGTTTGGCGCCGACGGACGTGAACACCGGCAAGGCGCTGATCTATCCCGACCAGGCCGCCGCGATCATGGATTTGGTCAAGAAGGGCGTTCGCTGAGCCTGTTAGGGCGTCAACCCAGAAATAGGCGGCGGACCCGCCGCCTATTTCGCGCCGAGAATACGATCAACGTCGCGGTGGCGCGGACGGTCAAGCAACGATTGTGGACATTTCGCAACCCGGCGCGCGATGAGACGAATATTCAAGATCTATCTCGACAAGCCTGAGCTGGCGGGCGTCGTCCTGTTGGTCGTCCTGACCATAGTGTTTCAGATCACTTCCGCGGGGCTCTTTCTGTCCTTCGAGAACATGCGCGGCGTTCTCGGGCTTCTGCCGGAAATGGGTCTGGTCGCCATCGGCGTCACGATCCTCATGATCGCCGGCGAGTTCGACATCTCGGTAGGCTCCGTCTTTGCAATGGCGCCCATGGTGATGGCTGTCTCCCTGGTGGCGGGTCTGGCGTTCTTTCCGGCGATGCTGTTGGGCCTGGCCGCCGCGGCGGCGATCGGTTTCATCAACGGACTTATCACTCTCCGTTTCGCGATTCCCTCGTTCATCACGACGCTGGGAATGCTGTTCGTCGCCCGCTCCATCACAGTCGTCATATCGGGCGGATTCCCGCCCGTCCTCCCAGCCGACGTGCCTTATTATGTCTTCACGCAATATGTGGGGTTGATCCGACTCTCCATGTTCTGGTTCGCCGGGATAGCGATAGTTCTCATGGCCGTCCTGTCGCTTACGAACTTCGGCAACTGGATAAAAGCCACCGGCGGACAAATCGACGCGGCGGCGGCGCTCGGCATTCCCGCAAGCGCTGTCAAGATGGTTTGCTTCGTCCTTTGCGCGGTTCTCGCCGGGTTTGCAGGGATGATACAGGTGCTTCGCCTGGGATCGCCCTTGCCGTCGCTCGGCGAGGGCCTGGAGTTGCAGGCCGTCGCGGCCGCGGTCATCGGCGGCACGTCGCTCTACGGCGGCGTGGGCACCGTGCTGGGCGCAATCGTGGGCGCGTTGCTCATCCGCGTGATCGACAATGGGCTGGTTCTTTCTCACGTCGACGCCAACTGGTTCAAGTTCGCGATCGGCTCGCTGCTCATACTGGCGGTCGTTGGGAACTCGTGGCTGCGCCGCACGTCGCGTGGCATCAAGCTGGAGACATAGACGTGGCTGCGCCGCTGATCGAGGCCAAAGGCCTGCACAAATGGTATTCGGGCGTCCACGCGCTCAAGAACGTCGATTTTCGGGTCGCGAAGGGCGAAGTGGTCGGGCTGGTCGGCGACAACGGCGCGGGCAAGACGACCTTGATCAAAATCCTCTCCGGCGTCCACCGTCCGGACGCGGGCGAAATCCGGATCGAAGGCAAGAGGGTCGATATCGGCACGCCCAAGCAAGCCATGAACCTGGGCATAGAGACCATTTACCAGACGAATTCGATGGTGCCGACGATGTCGATAGCGCGCAACCTGTTCATCGGCCGCGAACCCCTGAAACTGTCTATTTTCGGCTTTGGCCTGATGAACCAGAAGAAGATGCGTGACGACAGCGTGAAAGCGATTGCCGATGTGGATCTGCATCTGCGGTCCCCCGATGCGCTCGTCGGAGAACTGTCGGGCGGCCAAAGACAGGGCGTCGCAATCGCTCGGGCCATGTACTTCAAATCGAGAGTTCTGATCCTCGATGAGCCGACGAACCACCTTTCGGTCAAAGAGACCAACAAAGTCATTGGCTTCGCGAAGGCCCTGAAGAGCCAGGGAATCACCGGCATCTTCATCAGCCACAACATGCATCATGTGTTTCAATCTTGCGACCGAATTGTCGCCATGGCTCGCGGCGAGATCGTCTACGACAAGCCGATTGAAGAAACCTCCATCGACGAAGTCCACGAATATCTGTGAGGTGACGGACGAGCCCTTATCCGGAATGGTCGCGTTGCTTATCGGGGCTTACAGCGCCTTCCAGAACCAAATGCGCGCGTGGCCGGGAGGGAAATCGTTGAGCCGACCGAGTTCGCGGTATCCGTGTCGGGGGTAGAATTCCGGCCCCTGAAACGTGAATGTGTCGAGATAGGCGGCTCGGCAGCCCTGTTCTCGCGCGGCCGCCTCCGCGCCGGCCAACAACCTTGAGCCGATCCCCTGCATTCGATAGGGCTCCGCGACCCAGAGCCAATGAACGAACAGCCAATCGTAGGCGAGTATGAAACGGATCCCGGCCTGAACCCCGCCGCCATCGTCGCGGCCGACGATCCAGCGTGGAGACCAGTCGGCCGCGCCGGCGCAAGCCGTATTGTAGGCGTCGAGGCCCGATGAGATCGCGCCGATCGTCGCTTCGTCCGGCGAGGCCTCCGGCGCGAGCGTCAAAGACCGCGTCGGCTCCGAGGACATCACAATTTGACGACCTCGCCCGTCCGCATGCTCTCGTCGGCGGCGAACACAATGCGCAGCGAGTTGATCGCGTCCTCAAGATGGTCCTTGAGATCGACCTCGCCGCGGATCGCCCTCAAGAACAGGCGCTGCTCCCGCTCGCAGAGTTCCAGATGGCCGGGCTCGTCCTTGGTCGATTCGATCTCGTCCGGGCTCGCGAACCCCCCGTCGGGGTTGAGCGCGGCGCGGTGAATTCGCAGCGCATTTGTGCGGGTGTGGGAGTCGTGGTCGGCCGATTTCGATGCGGCGCTCGCCTGCTCCTTGGCGACGATCGAGACGCAGCCCTTCGGTCCGATCATGTCCTTTACGAAGAACGCGGTTTCGCTCATCATCGGGCCCCACCCGGCCTCATACCAGCCGACCGAGCCGTCGTCGAAGGCGATATGCAGATGGCCGTAGTTGACCATCGTCGGGGCGATTTCGTCTGTGAGCCGCGCGCCGACCGCATGCACCGCAATGGGCTTCGCGCGGGTCACCTGGCACATGACGTCGACATAATGCACGCCGCAGTCGACGATCGGCGAAGTCGAGCGCATAAGGTTCTTGTGCACCGCCCAAAACGAGCCTGACGATTGCTGATTGAGGTTCATGCGCATGACCAGCGGCTTGCCGAGCGTGCGGCCGATCTCGACGAAACGCGTCCACGAGGGATGGACTCGCAGGATGTAACCGACCAATAGCGCCTTGTTTGCCGCGCGCGCGGCGGCGACGACGCTCTCGGCGGCTGCAAGCGTATCGGCGAGCGGCTTTTCGCAGAACACATGCGCGCCGGCGCGAAGCGCTTCAAGCGCCATCGGCGCGTGATGCTCGGTATAGGCGCAGACCGCCACCGCGTCGGGTTCGAGCGCATGAAGCGCCTCAGTCAGGCCTTCGAAACGCGGCAGGCCGGGGAATTCCTGGTCGAGGTCATGGCGGCCCGCGGCGTTGCGGGTGCACAAGCCCACGAGCTCGAAGCCCTCGATGGCCACATAGGCGCGGGCGTGGCTCAGCCCCATCGTGCCAAGTCCGACGACGAGAACGCGCTCTCGCTTCACGCCGGAACCTGCTTCATCAGCCACTCGTGCTCAGGATCGTTGTGAAAGCGCCAGACCCGCTTCGGGCCGGCCATCACATTGAGATAGTAGAGGTCGTAGCCGTGCGGCGCGGCGACCGGATGATAGCCGCGCGGCACCAGCACGACATCGCCGTCCTTGACCGTGAGCGCCTCGTCGAGCGAGCCGTCCTCGGTGTAAATGCGCTGGAAGGCGAAGCCTTGGCTCGGCTTCAGGCGGTGGTAGTAGGTCTCCTCGAGATAGGATTCGTCGGGCAACGCGTCGCGGTCGTGCTTATGGGGCGGATAGCTCGACCAGTGGCCGCCGGGGGTGATGACTTCCACCACCAGCACGCTCTCGGCCTCGGCGTCCTCGGGCAGGACGTTGCGAATGAAACGCGCGTTCGAGCCTGTTCCGCGGGTCAGCGTCCCGACGTCGCTCGGCTTGATGACGCGGGGCTTGAACCGCCCGCCCGCCGGCGCCGAGCACAACGCCAGTTCGCAATCCGTCGCCGCCTCGATCGTCGCCGCGCTGCGTGGAGGCAGATAGACCGACCAGGGCAGATCGTCGAACACGCTCGCGCGCTCGCCGATGGGCCCGGAATCGAAGCCGCTCGAAGTCGCTCGCGCCTTCCCGGAGAGGACGACGAGACAGACTTCCTCGCCGCCAGTGTCGAGCTTCGACTTCGCGCCTGCCTTCAGTTTTCGCGTCCCGAAGCCGACATAGCGCCATCCGGCGCTTGCTGGGGTGATGCGATGGCCGACGCCGTCGGCGGCGCTGGCTGGATGAACGAGCAGCTTTGATTGCGGCATGGCGAAAACCTCCCAAAACTGAGCGAGCCTCTTCTCCCCTTGCGGGAGAAGGGGGAACTAGATCAGCCCCACGTCCTTGAGCGCGGCGCGGATGTGCACGACGCCCCTTTTGGCGTAAGGCAGGGCGGGCGCCTTCTTCGGGTCTTGTTCGGCTTCGAGAACGACCCAGCCGGAATAGCCAGGAAGCTCCTTGAACACCGCCCCATAGTCGATCATGCCGTCGCCCGGCACGGTGTAGACGCCGAGTTCCCTGCCCATGCCGAGGATCGAATTGAGAAAGCTCCAGTCGCCGGCGTTCGATTCGCGCATTTTCGCCTCGCGCACGTCCTTGCAGTGGACGTGGCCGATCCGTGAACGATAGGCGCGCGCGAGTGCCGCCGGATCGGCGCCGCCCCAACGCGCATGGCCGGTGTCGAGCAGCAGATGCACCGACGGTTTGGTCGCCGCCATGAGCGCATCGATGTCGCGCTCCGACTGGACAATAGTGCCCATGTGATGATGGTAGCAAGCCTTGAGTCCTTCGTCGGCAAGTCGGTCGGCGAACTCGGTCATCTTCGCGCCGTAAGGCGTCCAGTCGCCTTTTTTCAGACGCGGCCGCTCCGACAGCGGCTTCGCGCGGTCGCCGTGGATAGCGTTCGAAGTCTCGGCGACGATGACGATATTGGCGCCCGCGCCCTTGGTCATCGCGATATGCGCCTTCGCCGCCGCGAATTCGTCGCGCGCCGAGCGCTTGAGCAATTCGGTCGAATACCAGCCGCCCACGAAGGTCATGCCGAACGAAGCGAGCTTCGCCTTCAAGGCGGCGCCGTCGGTCGGCATCTTGTGGCCCTTCTCCATGCCCTCGACGCCGGCCTCCTTCGCCTCATTGAGGCAAGTTTCGAGCGACGTGTCGCCGCCGATCTCCCGCAGATCGTCGTTGCTCCAGCCGATCGGGTTGGCGCCGATGCGAATGCTCATCTCAGTCTCCGGCCCGCTGCAGCTTTAGGGCGTTCTCGTAGGCGCGGCGCGCGGCGCCGACCTCCTTCCGATCCGACACCGCCGGCACGGCGACGTCCCACCAGAACCCGCCAGCGTCGGTCGAGCCCATGGGGTCGGTGTCGATCACGATCGCCTGGGTCGATTTCGCCGCGCGCGCCGCCTTGAACGCTGTCTCAAGCTCCGCGATCGACTTGACCTTCACCGCTTCCGCCCCGAGTGCCCGCGCGCTGGCGGCGAAGTCGACGTCCGGCAGCGCCTCATGCCGCGCGTCGCGCAGGAGATTGTTGAACGGCGCGCCGCCTGTCGCACGCTGCAGACGATTGATGCTGCCAAACCCACGGTTGTCGTTGATGACGATGATGAGTTTCTTGCCCAGCATTACAGACGTCGCGATCTCTGAGTTCATCATAAAATAGGAGCCGTCGCCCATGACCACGATCACTTCCCGATCGGGCAAAGCCATTTTGACGCCGATGCCGCCGGCGATTTCGTAGCCCATGCACGAATAGCCGTATTCGACATGGTAGCCGAGCGTGTCGCCCGCCCGCCACAGCTTGTGCAATTCGCCCGGCAGCCCGCCGGCGGCGCAGACGATGACGTCCGACTTCTCGCCCGCGCGCATGAGAGCCCCGAGCACTTCGGCGTCGGTCGGCGCCGGCGCGTTGGTCGGCGCGGTGTAGCGGGCGGCGGTCGCTTCCCATTCGGCCTTGGCCTTCGCGGCCCCGTCGCTCCAGGCGCGTGGCGCCTTCCAGTTTGCGAGCTTGGAATCGACCGCGGCGAGCGCCGTCCGGGCGTCGCCGACGACCGGCAGCGCGCGATGCTTGACCGCGTCGAACGGCTGCACGTTGACGCTGATGATGCGCCGATCCGGGTTCTTGAACAGCGCCCATGAGCCGGTGGTGAAGTCGGCGAACCGCGTGCCGACGCCGATGATCACGTCCGCTTCAGCCGCGAGCGCGTTGGCCGCGCCGGTCCCGGTGACGCCGACCGCGCCCATGGCAAGGGGATGATCGACCGGCGTCGCCGATTTGCCCGCCTGCGTCTCGCCGACTGGAATTCCGCGCCGGGCGCAAAAGTCGATCAGCTCCCGCTCCGCGTCGGAATAAAGAACGCCGCCGCCGCAGACCACGAGCGGCTTCTTCGCCATTTTGATCAGCGCGGAGGCCTCCTCGACCTCGCGCGGGTCAGGAGCAATGCGGCGCTGGCGATGCACCCGCTCCTCGAAAAAGCTCGCCGGATAATCATAGGCCTCGGTCTGCACGTCCTGGCAAAACGCGAGCGTCACCGGCCCGCACTGAGCTGGATCAGTCAGCACCGCGACCGCCCGGTTCAGCGCCGGCACGATCTGCTCGGGGCGCGTGATCCGGTCGAAATACCGCGACACGGGGCGGAAGCAGTCGTTGACGCTCACCGTTCCGTCCTCGAAATCCTCGACCTGCTGCAGCACCGGGTCGGGCCTTCGGTTGGCGAACACGTCGCCGGGGATCAGGAGCAGAGGCAAACGATTGACATGCGCAAGCGCGGCGGCAGTGACCAAATTGGTTGCCCCCGGGCCGATCGAGGTGGTGCAGGCCATCATCCGCTTGCGACGGGAGGCTTTCGCGAAGGCGATCGCCGCATGCGCCATCCCCTGCTCATTGTGGCCGCGATAGGTCGGAAGCGAGTTGCGCGCGGCGTAGAGCGCTTCGCCGAGGCCGGCGACGTTGCCATGGCCGAAGATCGCGAATACGCCCTCGAACAGGCGTTCTCTTCGCCCATCGATCTCGACTCGCTGCGCGCTCAAGAAACGGACCATCGCCTGGGCGGCGGTCAACCGGATTGTTGTCATGGCGCGGACTTTCCTGCTTAAGTCATTGTTCTCGCCTGTCCCCTCCGCCGCGCGAGCGCCTCGCAGTCGCGCATCACCTTTCTCCGCGGCCGGAATCGCGCCAGAGATCGCCCAGGCGCGCGAACGCGCTCGCCATCCGCTCGACCGCTTCGCGGTCGCCGATGCGCCCGACGAACCACTCGATCGCCGGCTCAACGAAGATCGTCCGTCCGACCGCAAATCCTTTCACAAGGCTGCAATGTCGCGCGAGCTCAAATGCCTGCGCAAGATCGTCCTCCGGCGCCTCCAATCCGAGCAGCATGATTCCGCGACATAGCGGATCGCCGGCTTCGATCGCGCGCGCGATATTGTCCCACGCGGCGTTGCTCGCCTGGCCTTCGAGCTTCCACCAGTCCGGCATGATGCCGATCGCATAAAGGCGCTCGATGACGCGGGCGATCGTCCAATCGTCGACCGGCCCGTTCTTGCTGGCGATGATCTCGATCAGCAATTCGCGCTGAAGCGTGCGGGCCGCGTCATGCAGGCGCAAAAGCTCGCGCTCCTGGCGCACCCTCATCTCGGGCGCATCGTCCGGATGATAGAAGCACAGACACTTGATGGTGTGGGCGACCGGCCATTCCTCGAGCTTCACAGCTAGCGAGCCGCCGAACTCGAATTCAAGCGGGCGCGACCCCGGCTCTTCGACCGGCCGGCCGATCCAGAAGTCATGGTCGAGGGCGCGGAACAGCGCCTCACGCCCGTACTTGCCGTCGAGCAGCATGCCGTAGCCGGGCCGCCCGCCGGCGACCTTGGCGGCGGCCTCGACCGCGAGCAGCTTGAAGACGCTGATGCGCTCGCGCGGCGCTCCGGCGTCGTCGGCGATCTTCTCCAATTGGGCGCGGTGATCGATCGCCAGCGCCATGATCGATGGGGGCTCGGGGCGGCGGGTCGTCGCCCAATGGATGTGATTGAGGGCCTCGTCTCGGCGCAACGCCCGATGCGGCGAGCCGCGTTTGAGAAAGCGGCTGAGCTCGGCCCAGGTTGGATATTCGGCCGAGCACAACAGGCGCGAAACGGCGAAGGCGCCGTTGGCGTTGGCGTACGCGCAGCAGGTCTCGAGCGGCTCGTCCCGCAGCCAGCCCCGCAGGAAGCCGGACATGAACGCATCGCCGGCGCCGAGCACGTTATAGACCTCGACGGGAAAGCCCGGCCCCTTGACGCCCTCGTCGAGGGACTCCGGGATTTCCCCCGGAAACACGACGCAGCCCATCGGCCCGCGCTTGAGCACCAGCGTCGCCCGGCTCGCCGCGCGCACCGCCCTCAGCGCCGCGAGCGGCTCGTCCGCTCCGCCCGCGATCATCATTTCTTCCTCGGTGCCGACGATGAGATCGCATTGCGGCAGGATGGCGCTCAGGCTCCCCGTGACGCCGCTCGACTTGATATACCGCTCCTCGCCCGCCCCATGGCCCGCGAGTCCCCACAAGTTGGGTCGGTAGTCGATGTCGAATACGATCCTGCGGCCGGCGGCGCGGGCGATGCGCATCGCCTTGAGCTGGGCGGCGGCGGTGTTCGGGCGCGCGAAATGGGTGCCGCTCACCAGCACTGCCTTGGCGCTCTCGACATACGCCCGATCGATGTCGCCCTCGTCCAGGGCGCTGTCGGCGCAATTGTCGCGATAGAAGATGAGCGGAAAGGTCTTCTCGTCGCGGATGCCGAGCAGGACAAGCGAGGTCAGCCTCACCGGATCGGTGTGGATTCCAGCGACGTCCACCCCCTCTCGCGCGCATTGCTCGCGGATGAAGCGGCCCATGTGTTCGTCGCCGACGCGGGTGATAAGGCCACTTTTCAAGCCCAGGCGCGCCGTGCCGATGGCGATGTTGGTCGGGCAGCCGCCTACCGCCTTGGAGAAAGTCGCCATATCTTCCAGCCGGCCGCCGACCTGGACGCCGTATAGGTCGACCGAGGAGCGGCCGATGGTTATGACGTCAAGGCGGGGATCCGGCGCCACGTGCAACTCCCGCTCAAGGCTCGATCGGCGGATCGCCTGTGCCGACCACGTTCTGGTCGAAGTCGATGTTGGAGCCCGTCATCAGGCCTGATTCATCGGAGCAAAGGAAGGCGCAGGCCCGCGCCACTTCCTTGGGATCGAGGAGACGCCCGAACGGCTTCGTCTTGACGGCCTCTTCGAGCCATCCGTCCCTGGCGCCGTGATAGGTCTTCATGATGCGGTCCTCGCCCGGCGTCGACATCCAGCCGATGTTGAGGCCGTTGACGCGGATGCGGAATTTCAACAGAGAGTGGGCGACGTTGCGGGTCAAGATGGCGAGCGCGCCCTTCGATGCGCAATAGGCGGTGATATGAGGCTGGCCGCCGTGCGCCGACATCGACTGGATGTTGACGATCGACCCCGCGATCTTCTCGCGTCGCATGATCCGTACTGTCTCCTGGATGAGGAAAAACGGCGCGCGCACGTTGACGTCGAAAATCTCGTTGTAGCGTTGCTCGGTGGTGTCGAAAATATCGCCCCGGTCGGTCAGCGCGGCGGCATTGACCAAGGCGTCGACCCGGCCGAAGCGTTCAGCCGCCTTGGCGACCACGGTGCGGCAGTCGGCCACTTTCGCGAGATCAGCCTTGACGAACACGGTCGGGCAGCCGGCCGCCGAAATGTCGGATGCGACCCTCTCGCCCTTTTCCGCGTTGCGCCCGCAGATGACGACGCCCGCCGCGCCTCGCTCGGCGAACAGCCGCGCGATGGCCTCGCCGAGCCCTTGCGTGCCGCCGGTTACGACGGCGATCTTGCCATTCAGGTTGGCTGGGCCGCGATAGCCTGGGCGCGCTGACGCGCCGGCCTCGGGGGCGGGGGTCTTGGCCATGAGCGTCTACTCCTCGGGCGTGAGCGCCGGCGGGACGCCGCTGCTCGCCGCGACCTTCACGGTCGCCTTTGGTCGCCGACAGAATGAAACAAAAATTCTATTCCCAAGTCAATATGGAATGTATATTCTTTTTTTTGACCGGGCTTGCATTGGGGCCAACAGCGCCCGCCAACGGAGGAACGCATGAGATTCGGCATCATCGGCGCAGGCAGGATTGGCAAGATCCACGGCGGCAACGTCGCGGCGCGCCCCGATAGCCAGGTGACGTTGGTCGCCGACGCCGATCCGGCCGCCGCCGGCGCCCTGGCCAAGGCGACGGGCGCGAAGGTCGGCGATGTCGAAGCGATCCTGGCCGCCAGGGACGTCGACGCCGTCGCCATCTGCTCGCCGACGGACACGCACGCCGATCTCATCGAGCGCGCCGCCCGCGCCGGCAAGGCGATCTTCTGCGAGAAGCCGATCGACCTCGACGTCGAGCGCGTACGCGCCTGCCTTCAGGTGATAAAGCAGACCGGCGCGACGCTGATGGTCGGGTTCAATCGCCGGTTCGATCCGAACTTCGCCGCGCTGCGCCGGCGCGTCGCCGAGGGCGCGATCGGCGCCCTCGAAATCGTCTCGATCACCTCGCGCGATCCCTCGCCGCCGCCAGTCTCTTACATCGCCCGCTCGGGCGGACTCTTCCGCGACATGATGATCCACGACTTCGACATGGCCCGGTTCATCCTCGGCGAGGAGCCCGTGGCGGTGAGCGCGATGGGGTCGGCGCTGGTCGACAAGGCGATCGGGGAAGCCGGCGACATCGACACCGCGGTCGTCATCATGGAGACCGCGTCGGGCAAGGTGGCGCAGATCTCCAATTCCCGCCGCGCGAGCTATGGATACGACCAGCGGGTCGAGGCGCATGGCGTGAACGGCATGATCCGTGCCGACAACGTTCGTGAGACGACAGTCGAGTGGGCCGGGGCGCACGGCTTCGCCAGCGACAAGGCGCTGAACTTTTTCCTCGAGCGCTATGACGCTGCCTATCGCAACGAGCTCGATGCTTTTATCGGCGCCGCGACTGCCGGCGGCAAACCCCATCCTGACGGTGCGGACGGGCTGATGGCGCTGCTGCTCGCTGATGCGGCCTACCGGTCCTGGAAGACCAGGCAGCGCGTCTCCGTCGGCTGATGACGTGCGCTTTTATGTCGCTTGCGCGCGAAGCGGCCTGGCCCTATAGGCGGCGGCGTCCTCAACGGGAAGAAGGCATGGCGCAAGCCCAGAAACGACGCCCGGCTTCGAACCGGGCGCCGGTCGAAGCGCCGCCACCGCAGCCGCCGTCGTTCGCCGCGCGCCTGATCGACGCGGTTTCCCGCCGTCGCTCGGCGCTTCGACGATTCGGCGTTGCGGCGAGCGTCGTCATCATCGCCATTTCGGCGACGATATTTGTCCGCACCCTCATACGCATCGATCCGAACAAAGTCAGGGCGGCGATCGGCGGAACGGGCGGCGACCAGATCACCCTTTCCTTCGCCTTCACCGCGTTGAGCTACCTTGCGCTCACCGGGTATGACGGACTGGCGCTCCGCCATTTGGGGATCAAGGTTCCGTACCGGCTGACGGCGCTCGCGTCCTTCGTCAGCTATGCTTTTTCGTTCACCCTCGGGTTTCCGTTGGTGACCGGAGGAGCGGTCCGCTATTGGATTTACGGGCCTGCAGGCCTCTCCGCCGGTAAGGTCGCAAGCCTCACGATCGTGGCGGGGATCACGTTCTGGCTGGGCATGGGGCTCGTGGTCGGGTCTGGCTTCCTGTCGGCGTCCGATCCGGTAGCCGATATCGACCACTTCAATCCCCTCGCCAATCGCCTGATCGGCGCAGGGGTCGTCGGCGCGGTTATTGTCTATCTCGCGTGGATCAGCCGCATGCGCTGGCGGAACGCCGCGGTCGTCGGCGGTTTCAAGCTGCCGGGTCCGTTGCTGACGCTGGGGCAAATGGCGCTCGGCGTCATTGACATCTGCTCGGCGTCTGCCGCGCTCTACGTCCTCTTGCCGAAAGCCGAAAGATTTGGCTTTCCCGCGTTCGCCACCCTCTACTCCTTCGCCGCCATGCTCGGCATCGCCAGTCACGCGCCCGGCGGCCTCGGCGTGTTCGAGGCGACGATCCTCCAGGGCGTGGGCGGCTCCCAGGATGCCGTGCTGGCCTCGCTGTTGCTTTTTCGCGGCATCTACTACGCCGTTCCTTTCATCGCCGCGATGGCCATGCTCGGCGGCGTCGAGGCGGTGCGCCGCTGGCGTTCGCTGCGCGAAGCGATGTCGTCGGCGTCGGACGATTAGCGGGCGAGGCGATGCCGAGCGCCGACGCTCTCACCCTCGCCGACCTCGTAGGATCGCCGTTTGCGGCGCAGCTGGTCGGCGCGATGCCGGAGCCTACGATCATCGTCGGCCCCGACGAGCGCGCCGCGGCGGCCAACAAGCCGGCGTTGGAGCTTCTGCCCGGCCTCCGCCTCGGCGATCCGTTCGTGCTAGGCCTGCGCGCTCCCGACGTCATCGACGCGCGTAGGCGGGTGATGGCGAGCGGCGAAGCCGAAACCGTGCAATGGAGCGAGCGGGTGCCGGTCGAACGGCTGTTCGACGTCTGCGTCGCGCCGCTCGCGACGCCCGATGGCGAAGTCGTGGCGACGCTGATCACCCTACGCGATCAGACCGAGGCGCGGCGGGTCGAGCGCTTGCGCGTCGATTTCATCGCCAACGCCAGCCATGAATTGCGCACGCCGCTCGCCTCTCTCGTCGGTTTCATCGAGACCCTGCAAGGCTCGGCCCATGACGACGCCAGGGCGCGCGATCGTTTCCTGGCCATCATGCGCGAGCAGGGGCGGCGCATGGCGCGGCTGATCGAGGACCTGCTGTCCCTCTCGCGCATAGAACAGAAGCAGCACGTTCGGCCCGAAACCGTCGTCGATCTGACCCAGACGACCCGCAGCGTCGTCGATGCGCTGACCCCGATGGCCGAGGATCTCGGGATCGAGATCCGCCTCAGCGCGGCGGAGCCGGTGATGGTCGCTGGCGACCGCGACGAGCTGCTGCGGGTGGCGGAGAACCTGATCGAGAATGCAATCAAATATGGAGTCCGGGCCGACACGGAGGCCGCAGGCGCGGTCGAAGTCACAGTCTCGATCACCGAAAAGGAGGGAATCCTGAGCGTGCGCGATTACGGGCACGGCATTGCGCCAGAGCACTTGCCGCGATTGACCGAACGGTTCTATCGGGTCGACGCCACCCAAAGCCGAGCCAAAAACGGCACCGGTCTCGGCCTCGCCATCGTCAAGCACATCCTTACCCGCCACCGCGGCAAGCTGACCATCACCAGCCGCGTGAACCAGGGCTCGTGTTTTGTCGCAGCAGTGCCGCTGCAGCAAAAGACCAGGTCGTGATCCACCTTCAGCGCAAGGCCGCGCGGCGCATGCGATCGCGGTCGCGCCGCCGTTCCAGGGCCGGTTGATAGGCGAGCCCCGCATGATAGGCGCAATAGGGACCAGACGCCGCCGGCGACCCGCAGTAACGAAATTCGGAACTGGCCGGGTCGCCCAGCGGCCAACGGCACATCGCCTCCTTCAACTCGACGATCGTCACCCTGAGAGACATCGGCACGACCACGCTCTCGAACGCCTCCGGCTCAGCGTCCGATAGCGCCTGCGGGGCGATCGCGAGCGCCGTCGCGCCCCGCGTGATGCGAGGGACGCCCAGAGTCAGGCGCGGCGCGGCGGCGCGGTGCGCGGTCGGCGATGGCGCCGAGCGGCGGGGGCGCGAACCGGTCGAACTCGGAGATTTCGCGCGCCCCGCCAAACCGAGCCGATGAACCTTTCCGATCACGGCGTTGCGGGTCAGTCCGTGGCCGAGCAGGCTCGCAATTTGGCTTGCGCTCTTGCCTTCCGTCCAATGCTGTTTCAGCTGCTCGACTCTCTCGTCCGTCCAAGACATCGTCGCCTCGTTCGTCGCTGGGCAAAACGCGCAATGCAGGTAGGCGTAATCAAACCCCCCTCGCCTGGCGGGAGCCCGTCGGGCGCGACGCGGACCAGCACTCGCTTTGAAACCGCCACCACGACATCTCGTGGCTCTTGGTGGCAAAACTACACCACTCGTTGAATCGCGCAAGAGTCCCCAGCGGGTGTTGGGGGCGCTTTTCCCCAACTCTCGGCGATGAGTTTCACACCGGCGGCTCGACCGATTCGATTGCGCGAGTCCCATCAAAGCATTAGCGACCCGCCGGGCGTTCGGCGCGGCAGCGAGCCAATCGCGGTTGGCTCGCAGCCGGCAATTGACCGGGCCGAGAGCAATCCGCTATAATTCGAGTGCATTCGGAGGCCGCCCCAGCGGGGCGGCGTTTTTATTTTGCGGCGCGCGCGCCGCCCTCGGGAAGCCGGAATCTCGAGCCTGTACAAGGAGTTGGACAGGTGAACATGACCCACCTGACATCCGCCATTGTCCCGACCTACGCCCGCGCGAATGTTGCTTTCGAGCGCGGCGAGGGCTGCTGGCTGGTGTCGACGACCGGCGAACGCTATCTCGATTTCGGCGCCGGCATCGCCGTGTCATCGGTTGGTCACGCCCATCCGCACTTGGTCGAGGCGCTCGCAAGGCAAGGCTCGAAGCTCTGGCACGTTTCGAACCTTTACCAGAATCCCGAGGGTGAGCGGTTTGCGCGCCGTCTTGTCGACGCGACTTTCGCCGACCTCGTCTTCTTCGCCAATTCGGGCGCCGAGGCCAACGAGGCGGCGGTGAAAATGGCGCGCCGCCGCCATTCGCTCGACGGCCGTCCCGAGCGCTATCGCACGCTCACCTTCGAAGGCGCGTTTCACGGCCGGACGCTGGCGATGATCGCCGCTGGGGGCCAAGCCAAGTATCTCGACGGTTTTGGCCCCAAGGTCGACGGCTTCGATCAGATTCCGCTGACGGACCTCAAGGCGGTCGAGGCGGCGATCGGGCCCGCGACCGGAGCGATCATGATCGAGCCGATCCAGGGCGAGGGCGGGGTGCGGGTCGTCCCGCCCGCCTTCCTGCGGGGCTTGCGAGAGATCTGCGATCGGCATGGCCTCCTGCTCATCTTCGACGAAGTGCAGACCGGCGCCGGCCGGACGGGCCGGCTTTACGCCTACGAGCAATGCGGCGTTCATCCCGATATCCTCACCTCCGCCAAAGGGATTGGCGCGGGCTTTCCGATGTCGGCGTGTCTTGCGACCGCGGACGCCGCTCGCGGCCTGACCGTCGGCGTCCACGGGACGACGTTCGGCGGCAATCCGCTGGCGATGGCGCTCGGCAACGCCACCCTCGATGTCATCCTCGCGCCAGGCTTTCTCGAGCGGGTCGCCAGGCTCGGTCTCGACATGCGTCAGCGGCTCGCCGAGCTCAAGGATCGTCACGACTCGGTGATCGAGGAGATTCGGGCGTAGGATTGATGATCGGCGTCAAACTCAAAGTGCCGCCGGCCGAGTTCGCCGAGGCGGCGCTCGCTGAGAAGTTGCTCGTCATTCCCGCCGGCGACAGCGTCGTGCGCGTGGTGCCGCCGCTTGTCCTCGCCGACGAGGAGATGGCAGAAGGAGTGCAGCGGCTGGACGCCGCTTGCGCCGCGGTCGCAGAGCGCCTGACGGTGGCGATGAACTGAAGCCATGGCATGAACGCGCGTGTTCACACCGCCCCGCGGCATTTCCTCGATCTGCTCGACCTTTCGAGCGGAGAACTGCGCGGCATCCTCGACAAGGCGACGGCGATCAAGGCGACGCGAGTGAAGGGCGCCGAGACGGCCTGGCGCCCGCTCGCCGGCAAGACGCTGGGCATGATCTTCGACAGGCCTTCGACCCGGACCCGCGTGTCGTTCGACATCGGGATGCGCGAGCTCGGCGGCGGGACCATCATGCTGACTGGAGCGGAGATGCAGCTTGGTCGAGGCGAAACCTTCGCCGACACCGCGCGCGTGCTGTCGCGCTACGTCGACGCGATCGTCATTCGCATCCTCAGTCAGGACGACATGCGCGAGATGGCGGCGCATGCCACGGTTCCAGTCATCAATGGCCTCACCAAGCAGTCGCATCCCTGCCAAGTGCTGGCTGATCTCATGACGTTCGAGGAGAAGCGGGGTCCGATCCGCGGCCGCAAGATCGCCTGGTCGGGCGACTACAACAACGTGCTGTCGTCCTGGATCGACGCGTCGGCGCGGTTCGGCTTCCGGCTCGAAATCGCCTGCCCGCGCGAATTGCAGCCGGCGAAGCCGCGGCTCGACGCCGCGCGGGCCGCGGGAGCCGACATCGCCATCGGCGACGATCCTGTGTCGGCGGCCCGCGGCGCGGCGGCGGTCATCTCGGATTGCTGGGTGTCGATGGGCGACGAAGACGAGGGCCGGCGCCACAACCTGCTCGCTCCCTACCAGGTCAATCGAGAGCTGATGCGGCACGCCGCGGCGGACGCGATCTTCCTACACTGTCTGCCCGCCCATCGCGGCGAAGAGGTGACCGACGATGTGATCGACGGTCCGCAATCGGTCGTGTTCGACGAGGCGGAAAACCGGTTGCACGCACAAAAGGGCGTGCTGGTCTGGTGCCTCGGAGCCGAGCCATGAACCCGGCGTGCTCGCCCGGCGCCTCGGAGCCGGGCCATAAATCGGCAAAAGGGGGCGGTGCTCGCCTGGCGCCTCGGAGCCGAGCCATGAACCCGGCGTGCTCGCCCGACGCCTCGGAGCCGGGCCATGAACCCGGCGTGCTCGCTCTGCGCCTCGGAGCCGAGCCATGAGCGTGCTCGAGCGCGCGGTCTCCGCCGAGGTCGTCGATGATGTCGTTCTGCCGTTCGCGGTCGAATCCTTGAGCACGCGCGGCCGTCTGGTGCGGCTGGGGCCGGCGATCGATCTGCTCCTCAAGCGCCACGACTATCCCGAACCGGTGGGGAAGCTGGTGGCGGAAGCGGTCGCGCTCGCCGCACTGCTCGGTTCGACCTTGAAGATGAGCGGCCGGTTCCAGCTGCAAACCAAGAGCGACGGACCGGTCACCATGCTGCTCGTCGATTTCGACGCACCGTCGCATTTGCGCGCGCTCGCGCGATTCGACCGGGCGCGACTCGAGGGCGCGTCCCAGGCGGGAGGGGACCTCATCGGCCGGGGCCATATGGCCTTCACCATCGATCCGGGCGGCGAGATGAACCGCTACCAGGGCGTGATCGCGCTGGAGGGGCAGGGACTGGAAGCGGCGGCGCATCACTATTTCGAGCGCTCCGAGCAGATCCCGACGCTGGTCAGCCTCGCGGTCGGCGAAATCGTCACCGCTGGCGGCGCCGCCTGGCGCGCCGGCGGCCTCGTTGTGCAATATCTGCCTGAGGCCGGCGGGCGGCGGCTCAAGGCCGACTTCGATCCTGGCGACGCGCCCGAGGGCGTCGCGCCGCACCGCATCGCCGAGGACGACGCCTGGACCGAGGCGAAGGCCCGGGCGGCGACGACGGAAGCGCACGAACTGATCGATCCGACGCTGTCGGGCGAGCGGCTTCTGTTTCGCTTGTTCAACGAGCGGGGGGTGCGCGTCTACGAGCCGACGCCGCTCGCGGCGGTCTGCCGCTGTTCGGCCGAGGGGGTCGACGCGATGCTGCGCAGCTTCCCGCCGCAAGAGGTCAAGGAGATGGTGGGCGATGACGGGATGATCGGCGTCACCTGCGAATTCTGCTCAACCAAGCGGATCTTCAATCCGGCCGACTACGGCGCCTAGGCTGAGCACGTTGATGGACGACGCCGCGTTTGCCGCGAGGCTCGCCGAATCCGGGGCGGCGGTCGAGCGCGAGCTCGACATTCTGCTCAGCCCTGTCCCCAGGCCCGGCGAGCCGGCGCGGCCCCCGCGCCTCATCGAGGCGATGCGTTACGCGACGCTCGGCGGCGGCAAGCGGCTCAGGCCCTTCCTGACGATCGAGGCGGCGCGGGCGCTCGGGCGCGAGGACAAGGGTCCGCGGCGCGCCGGCGCGGCGATCGAATGCGTCCATGCCTATTCGCTGATTCACGACGACCTCCCGTCGATGGACGACGACGACCTGAGGCGCGGACGCCCAACGACCCACCGCGCCTTTGGCGAGGCGACGGCGATTCTCGCCGGCGATGGGTTGCAGGCGTTGGCGTTCGAGATCCTGGCCGATCCCGCGACCGACCGAAACGCCGAAGCGCGCGCCGCTCTTTGCGTCGGGCTCGCGCGCGCTGCCGGCCTTTCCGGCATGGTCGGCGGGCAGATGCTCGACCTTGACGCCGAGAAGTCGGCGGCGCCGCTTTCGATCGAGGAGATTCAGCGCTTGCAGGCGATGAAGACCGGCGCGCTTCTCAAGTTCAGCGTCGAGGCGGGAGCGCGGCTCGCGGGCGCCGGCGCGAAGGCGAGCGCGGCGCTTGCGGCCTATGGGCGGGCGATCGGCGCCGCATTCCAGATCGCCGACGACATTCTCGACGCCGAGGGCGACCCCGCCGCGCTCGGCAAGCGCGCCCGCAAGGACGCCGAGCGCAACAAGGCGACGCTTGTTGGCGCCCTTGGGATTGAGAGCGCGCGCCGCGAGCTCGCCCGCCTTGTTGACGAGGCGACATCGGCAGTCGAAGCGACCGGAGTTGGCGCGGCGGGCGACGGGCTGCGCGCAACCGCGCGCTTCATCGCGGCGAGGAAGAACTGAGCGCCGGCCGGCGTTGGCGCGGTCGCCGGCTGCGTCACCTGCGCACTCCGTAGAGGCGGCCGATGGCCGCGGACGCGGCGCGCGGCGAGCGCGGCTACAATGGCCGCGTTCGCCACGCTGCGTCCTTATCGTCCCGCCGGCGTCTCCTCGTCGACGTCGACCGCGTAGCCGAGGCCGCGCGCGGTTTTGATGATGTCGACGCCGAGCTTCTTGCGCAACCGGCCGATGAACACTTCGATGGTGTTCGAGTCGCGGTCGAAATCCTGTTCGTAGAGATGCTCGACGATCTCGCTGCGCGAGATGATGCGCCCGGCGTGGTGCATGAGATAGGACAAGAGGCGATACTCGTGGCTGGTGAGCTTGATTGCCTGGCCGTGGACCGTGACCCGCCCGGCGCGCGCATCGAGTTTGACCGGGCCGACTGAAAGATCGCTCGACGCGTGGCCGGCGGCGCGGCGCATCAGCGCGCGCAGGCGCGCCAGCACCTCCTCCATGTGGAAGGGTTTGGCGACGTAGTCGTCGGCGCCGGCGTCGATGCCTTGGACCTTGTCGCTCCATCGGTCGCGGGCGGTCAGGATCAAGACCGGCATCGTGCGCCCGGCCTTGCGCCAGGCCTCGAGGACCGCGACGCCGTCGCGCTTGGGCAGGCCGATGTCGAGCACGACCGCGTCATAGGGCTCGGTGTCGCCGCGGAACCAGCCCTCCTCGCCATCGAAAGCGCGGTCGACTGCATAGCCCGCAGCCTCGAGGGCGGCGGAGACCTGGCGATTGAGATCGCGATCATCTTCGACAACCAAAAGTCGCATGCGCTGCCTCGTCTCCCTGACGGATCTTGCCCACGATCAGTTCTTGACCTGCGGCTCGTGCGGTTCGTGCGTCGGCTCGCGTGGCTCGCGCGCCGGGCGGACGACCACTTTCCCGGTCGCCGCTTCCATCTCGACATGCACGAGCCGTCCGTCACGATGCAAGAGAGTAATCTCGTAAATGAAATCGTCTCCGGTATGACAAAGCCTCGCCGACAGCGCCTCGGCCTTGCGCTGCGCTGCGGCGAACTTGAGCGCCGCGAACGGCTCGATCAAACGACGGGATTTGACCTCTTCGCGCGTCTCCGCAGCGTTAAGGCACGCTCTCGCCGCGGGCGCATGCGGCGGCTCCGCTTCGGCGGCGCCCGCCGGCGCGCCCGCCATGACGGCGCACCAGGCCGCGGCGCGGCAAACCATGGCGAGCGCGGCCATGACGATGAGAGCCTCTGCTGTCAGAACGCTGTTCGACCATGTTCGCATTGCCGGCTGAATGCAATGTGAATGATCCGGCGCCGAACGGATTGAAGCCTTGCGGGATATGGCGCATGAACCGGCGCGATGACCTCGCCGCTCTCCCGCTCGGTTCAATTGCTGACGCTCGTGGCGGCGCTCGCCGCGGGGCTCGGTCCGGCGCGCGCGCTGGTGGGCGCGGCGCCCGACGGCCGTTTCGCCGACCGGGTGGCGATGGTGTTGATCCGCGGCGGCGACAGCGCCGGCTTCTGCTCGGCCTTGGTGCTGAGCCCGCGTATCCTCCTCACCGCCGCCCATTGCCTGCGGCGCTTGAGCGACATGGCGGTCCACTATCGCGACGCCGCGGGGGCGGCGATCATCATTCCGGTCGACGCGGCGGTCCCCCATCCGCTCTATCGCGCCGACGCGATAGAGGCCCGCGTCGAATCGATCGACCTCGCGCTGATCAGGACGGCGCGGCCGCTCGATCCGCGCTTCATCGGCGCGGCGATTGGCGACGGCGGACCGCCGCCGATCGGGACGCCGGCGATTGTTACGGGTTATGGCGCCGCGCGCGAGGGCGACTGGTCGTCGGGCGGCGTCCTGCGCAGCGTTGCGCTGGCGGTCCGTGCGCCGGCGTCGACCGTCCTCATCTGGGCCGCCGGTCCAGCCGGACGGGAGGCCGGCGCGTGCAGCGGCGATTCCGGCGCGCCGATCTGGTCGGCCGACGGGTCGACCGCGATCGCGATTGTCGCCTGGGCACAGGCGCCCCGCGGCCGCGGCTGCGGCGGCCTCACTCAGGGCCCGCTGCTCGCCCCGCTCAAAGGCTGGATCGAGGAGACCGAGCGCAAGCTCAAAGATGTCCGGTAAATGCCGCTTTACGGCTGGTTAAATCGGACGTAAAGTGTTAAAAACGCTCATATCCGCCTCGAACGCCGCGAGAGGGGGGACGCGTGAAGCACGATCGCGAAACGCCCGACGCGCTGCGTTTCTACACCGAGTTGCAGCAAAGAATGTCGGTTTCCGCGTGCTCGGCGCTGTTTAAGGACGCCGTCGCGCCGTTCGGCATGATCGCATTCGCGTGCGGCGAACTCGACCTAGCCGACCGTGACCGAAGCGTGATGTTCATCGCCGAATGGCCAGAGGCTTGGCGGCGCTATTATGAGAAGTCCGGTCTCGTCAAACGGGATCCGCTCATCAACGCCGTGGCGTTTTACCGCCGGCCGTTCGAATTCGCCGACATACTCCGTGATCCGCGGTTTTCGAACGCCGATCGCGACCTTGTGCGGGCTGCGGCGGAACATGGCTGGAGCCGGGGCCTCGCCGTTCCCGTCGCCCGCGGCGGCGCGCGCTACGGGCTGGTGACGATGATCGGCGACGGCGAGCCGCTCGACGAATTCCGGCGTGTATTTCTCTGCCTGATCAGCGAATGCCTCTTGAGCCGGATCCATACGTTGCGCCCGAATGTCGAATACGCCATGCCGCCGGCCGGAATGAGCCAGCGTGAGGTCGAAGCGGCGCGCCTGGTCGCCGCGGGCTGCTCGGACCCCGACATTGCGGCCGAACTTGGTATCTCCAAGTCCACCGCGCATAAGCATGTCGAAGCCGGAAGAAAGCGCCTGAACGCTCGGAACCGCGCGCATATGGCCGCCCTCAGCGTGTCGCTCGGGATCGCCACGACGGGGTAAGCCGGGCCCAATTCCCGCTGCAGGTGGCCTAATTAGGCCATTTCTGTTGGGTGCTTGCCGTGCAACTGTACCGTTACGGCAGGTTAAAGGATTTCACCTTCCCGAAATGGAGCTGCTCACTTGCTTCCCCGGGAAGAACAAGGTAAATAAATCGAATTGGCCTAAAAAAAACGACATTTCCCTAGGGAGAAGTTCATGACGACGAAAACCTGGAACGGCTCCACCGCCGATTGGTATTTCAACAGCGGAGCCGACTGGACCCCCACGGGCGATCCCGGATCCGGCGACGCCGTTGTCATCAACAGCGGGGAGGCCGAACTGCAAAGCGGCGACGCCGCGATCAGCGTGGCGTCGATCTCCGTCGCGGGCGGGCTTCTCGCGATTCAAGATCCTACGAAAACCCAATCGGTCAGCGGAAACGTTTCCATCACCGGCAGCGGCGCGATCGAGCTCGACGGGCCCACCATCGGCGGCGGCGGAGGCTCGAGCCTGACGATCGGCGGAACGCTGACCAACAGCAGCAGCAGCAGCTTCGGCGTCTCGGTCGGCAACAGCGGCATCTCGTCGGCCGACACGTTGACGGTGAACGGGACAGGCGGGCTCTCCAACGGCAGCACGAGCGAGATCAACATCGAAGGCAGCGCCACGGTCCAGGCGACCCTGAACGTCGCCGGCGCCGCGGCGGGGTTCGGCACGGCGGGGACGGAGACCGGGACGGTCTTCCTCGAAAACGACGCGCTCCTGGAATTCAAGAGCGGCCAGATCACGACGGTCAATGGCACGCTGTGGCTCAACGGCGCGAATGCGCGAGTCGCCGACGCGGGCGCGCTCACCACCAACAGCGCGCTGACCGGGCTCTCCAGCGTCGCAGGCAATTTCTATCTGGAGAACGGCGCGACTGTCGCCCCGACTGGCAATGTGAGCGTCAGCGGCAGCGGCGCGATCGAGCTCGACGGGCCCACCATTGGCGGCGGCGGAGGCTCGAGCCTGACCATCGGCGGGACGCTGACCAACAGCAGCAGCAGCAGCTTCGGCGTCTCGATCGGCAACACCGGCATCTCGTCGGCCGACACGTTGACGGTGAACGGGACCGGCGGCCTCTCCAACGGCAGCACCAGCGAGATCAACATCGAAGGCAGCGCCACGGTCCAGGCGACCCTGAACGTCGCCGGCGCCGCGGCGGGGTTCGGCACGGCGGGGATGGAGACCGGGACGGTCTTCCTCGAAAACGACGCGCTCCTGGAATTCAAGAGCGGCCAGATCACGACGGTCAATGGCACGCTGTGGCTCAACGGCGCGAATGCGCGAGTCGCCAGAGCCGCGGCGCCAACGACCAACAGCGCGCTGACCGGGCTCTCCAGCGTCGCAGGCAATTTCTATCTGGAGAACGGCGCGACTGTCGCCCCGACTGGCAATGTGAGCGTCACCGGCAACGGCGCGATCGAGCTCGACGGGCCCACCATCGGCGGCGGCGGAGGCTCGAGCCTGACGATCGGCGGAACGCTGACCAACAGCAGCAGCAGCAGCTTCGGCGTCTCGGTCGGCAACAGCGGCATCTCGTCGGCCGACACTTTGACGGTGAACGGGACCGGCGGGCTCTCCAACGGCAGCACCAGCGAGATCAACATCGAAGGCAGCGCCACGGTCCAGGCGACCCTGAACGTCGCCGGCGCCGCGGCGGGGTTCGGCACGGCGGGAGTGGAGACCGGGACGGTCTTCCTCGAAAACGACGCGCTCCTGGAATTCAAGAGCGGCCAGATCACGACGGTCAATGGCACGCTGTGGCTCAACGGCGCGAATGCGCGAGTCGCCAGAGCCGCGGCGCCAACGACCAACAGCGCGCTGACCGGGCTCTCCAGCGTCGCAGGCAATTTCTATCTGGAGAACGGCGCGACTGTCGCCCCGACTGGCAATGTGAGCGTCACCGGCAACGGCGCGATCGAGCTCGACGGGCCCACCATTGGCGGCGGCGGAGGCTCGAGCCTGACGATCGGCGGGACGCTGACCAACAGCAGCAGCAGCAGCTTCGGCGTCTCGGTCGGCAACAGCGGCATCTCGTCGGCCGACACTTTGACGGTGAACGGGACAGGCGGGCTCTCCAACGGCAGCACCAGCGAGATCAACATCGAAGGCAGCGCCACGGTCCAGGCGACCCTGAACGTCGCCGGCGCCGCGGCGGGGTTCGGCACGGCGGGAGTGGAGACCGGGACGGTCTTCCTCGAAAACGACGCGCTCTTGGAATTCAAGAGCGGCCAGATCACGACGGTCAATGGCACGCTGTGGCTCAACGGCGCGAATGCGCGAGTCGCCAGAGCCGCGGCGCCAACGACCAACAGCGCGCTGACCGGGCTCTCCAGCGTCGCAGGCAATTTCTATCTGGAGAACGGCGCGACTGTCGCCCCGACTGGCAATGTGAGCGTCACCGGCAGCGGCGCGATCGAGCTCGACGGGCCCACCATTGGCGGCGGCGGAGGCTCGAGCCTGACGATCGGCGGAACGCTGACCAACAGCAGCAGCAGCAGCTTCGGCGTCTCGGTCGGCAACAGCGGCATCTCGTCGGCCGACACGTTGACGGTGAACGGGACAGGCGGGCTCTCCAACGGCAGCACCAGCGAGATCAACATCGAAGGCAGCGCCACGGTCCAGGCGACCCTGAACGTCGCCGGCGCCGCGGCGGGGTTCGGCACGGCGGGAGTGGAGACCGGGACGGTCTTCCTCGAAAACGACGCGCTCCTGGAATTCAAGAGCGGCCAGATCACGACGGTCAATGGCACGCTGTGGCTCAACGGCGCGAATGCGCGAGTCGCCGACGCGGGCGCGCTCACCACCAACAGCGCGCTGACCGGGCTCTCCAGCGTCGCAGGCAATTTCTATCTGGAGAACGGCGCGACTGTCGCCCCGACTGGCAATGTGAGCGTCAGCGGCAGCGGCGCGATCGAGCTCGACGGGCCCAGCATCGGCGGCGGCGGAGGCTCGAGCCTGACCATCGGCGGAACGCTGACCAACAGCAGCAGCAGCAGCTTCGGCGTCTCGATCGGCAACACCGGCATCTCGTCGGCCGACACGTTGACGGTGAACGGGACCGGCGGCCTCTCCAACACTGGCGACATCAACATCGAGGGCGCCTCGGCTTCAGCGACAGCCAATCTCGTCGTGACCAAGGCCGCGACCAGCAGCGCGGGCACGATTTTCCTCAACAGCTTCGGTGATCTGAAAGCGGCTGCTGTGGACATTACCGGCGGAACGCTCGAAGGCACGGGTACGGTGACCGGCGCCTTGAATGTGACCGGCGGGACCGTCGTCGGCGGAACCTTGAACTCGACCCCCGGCGCCTTGAACGTGAGCGGCGCTTACAGCCAGTCCGGAAGCGGCGTGTTGCAGGCCGACATCAACACCAGCGATACGCCGCAATCGAGCATCGTCAACGTGACCGGGAGCCCGGGCACGCCAAGCTCGCCGGGCAGCGTCAACCTCTCCGGCGGAACCCTGCTGATCGACGCGCAAAGCAGCCTCGCGCTGAACACGCCATTTACGGTGATGACCTTCGCGGCCAACGACCTTTATGGCCAGTTCGCGCAAGTCAAGACCGAAGGGATACTCGGCAGCAACACCGGCAACGGCGACAGCGTGAACCTGGGCAACGGCGACACGCTCGAAGTGCTTTACAACGAAGCTAGCGGCAATGTTCAGGTTGAGGTCGTGACCACGCCCGCGAGCACGACCTACACCTGGGACGTCGGCAGCGGAACATGGAACGCCTCCAGCGGCGCCGACTGGAACCCGCCGGGCAACGGTAAGACACCGAGCTCCACCTCCAATGTGACGATCGGGACCGGCGGCGGTGGAACCGTGACGCTGGCGCAGGACCAGACGATCGCCAGCCTGTCGATCACCAACGGCTACACGCTTTCCGGCAGCAGCAATTCGATCACCACGACCGGGAACGTCTCGCTCGCGAGCGGGGCCACGCTGTCGATCGACGACATGAATGTCGGCGGCACGTTCACCGACAGCGGCAGCGCCACGTTCGCCGGCGTATTGACCATCAACGGGGCCGGCCAGTTCACGATGTCGAACGGCTCGCTTGCCGGCGGCATCAACGGGACGGGCGCCTTCGACAGCAGCGCGGGCACGAACACGCTAGGCAACGTCACCATCTACGGAGGCACGACCTTCACCACGGTAAGCGGCGCGATCACCGACATTTCTTCGGGCGCCGCCATCGTCAACGAAGGGACGTTCGTTATCGACGCCACGTCGAGCAACGCAATCGTCAATCTTTTGGGCAACGCCACCCTGTCTGGTGGCGGCGCGGTTCTCCTGAAGACCAAGAGCGGGACGGCATTCCTGCGCGGCGGCGGCTTCACGCTGACCAACACCAACGACACGATCGAGGGCGCAGGCAATATCGGCGACAGCGGGGCGCTGACGATCGTCAACAAAGGGACGATCGACGCCAACGCCACGGGTCAAGGCCTCAACGTCGGTCAAGGCGGCGGCGGCGTCACCAACACCGGGACGCTCGAAGCGACTGGCGGCGGGACGTTGAACCTCTTAAGCTCGGTCACCAACACCGGCGGCGCCATCACGGCGAGCGGGACCAGCTCGGTCGTCAACGTCCAGAGCACGACGGTGAGCGGCGGCACGCTCAACACGGCCAGCGGCGGCCTGCTGCAGACCGCCGGCACCTCGACGCTCAACGGGGCGACGATCTCGAGCGGCTCGACCTACACCACGGGGGCAAGCGCGACGACGGATCTCAGCACCTCCCTCACCAACGAGGGGACGTTCCTCATCGACGGCACGTCGGCCAACGCCGTCGTCAACCTCAACAACAGCGTCACGCTGTCTGGTGGCGGCGCGGTTCTCCTGAAGACCAAGAGCGGGACGGCATTCCTGCGCGGCGGCGGCTTCACGCTGACCAACACCAACGACACGATCGAGGGCGCAGGCACGATCGGCGACAACGCGGCGCTTGCCATCGCCAACCAGGCGACCATCGACGCCAATTCGTCGGGTCAGACCCTCAACCTCAGTCAAGGCGGCGGCGTCGTCACCAACACCGGAACGCTCGAAGCGACCAACGGTGGAACGCTCAATGTCTTCAGCAAGGTCACCAACACCGGCGGCGCCATCACCGCGAACGGCGGAACCGTAAACATCGACAGCGCGACGATCACCGGCGGCACGCTGAACGCGACCGGCGCGAACCTGATGCAGACCGTCGGCTCCTCCGACCTCGTCGGCGTAACGATTTCGACCGGCTCCACCTATGACACCGCGGCCAGCGCGGTGACGCAGCTCGATACCTCCCTCACCAACGACGGGACGTTTGTCATCGACGGCTCGGCCGCCAACGCGATCGTCAATCTCGGCAGCAATGTTACGCTCTCGGGCGGCGGCGTGGTTACTATGAAGACCGGCGGCGGCACGGCATTCTTGCGCGGCGGCGGCTTCACGCTGACCAACACCAACGACACGATCCAGGGCGCCGGCACAATCGGCGACAACGGGGCGCTGGCGATCGTCAACCAGGCGACCATCGACGCGAACGCATCGGGCCAGAACCTCAACCTCAACAGCGGCGGCGGCTCTGTCACCAACACCGGGACGCTCGAAGCGACGGGCGGCGGGGTGCTCAACATCTCCGGCACGGTCACAAACAAGACCGGGGGCGTCGTCACCGCCAATGGCGGAACCGTCAATGTCATCGGCACGATCTCAGGCGGCACGCTCAACACGCTCAACAGCGGCGTGATTGAGAGCTCGGGCACAGGCACGGACTTAAGCGGCGTCACGATCTCGTCGGGCAGCACGTATACGGCGGGACCGGGCTCGACGACGCAGGTGAACGGCGCCATCGTCAATGACGGAACCTTCGCGATCAACGGCGCGACCGCCAACGCGATCGTCAATCTCGGCAGCGCCGTCACGCTCTCCGGCAAAGGCACAGTCACCCTGACCTCATCGGCCGGCAGCGCGTACCTGCGCGGCAGCGGCTTCACGCTGACCAACACCAACGACACGATCCAGGGCGCGGGCAACATTGGCGACAGCGGCGCGCTGGCTCTCGTCAACAAGGGGACGATTGACGCCAACTCGAAGGGGCAGGACCTCAACCTCAACGTGGGCAACGGCGGCGTCACCAACACGAAAACCCTCGAAGCGACCGCCGGCGGCGTGCTCCAACTCTTCAACAAGATCACCAACACCGGCGGCACGATCACCGCGAGCGGGAAAGGCTCGATCGTGAACGTCGACAACGCTACGATCGTCGGCGGCACACTGACGACAAAGACCGGCGGCGTCGTGCAGAGCGTCGGGACCGCCTCCGACTTGAATGGCGTCACGATTTCGTCAGGCAGCACCTATACCGCGGCGTCGGGCACGACAACGCAGTTGGACGGCGCCATCGTCAATGATGGAACATTCGCGATCAACGGCGCGACGGCCAATGCAATCGTCAATCTCGGCAGCGCAGTCTCGCTCTCGGGCGGCGGCACGGTCGCCCTGACCTCCTCGTCCGGCAGCGCATTCCTGCGCGGCAGCGGCCTCACGCTGACCAACACCAACGACACGATCCAAGGCGCCGGCAATATCGGCGACAGCGGCGCGTTGACGGTCGCCAATCAGGCGACCATCGACGCGAACGTTTCGACTTCGGGTCTGTCGCTGAACCTCAACGCGGGAAACGGCGGCGTTACCAACACCGGAACGCTCGAGGCGACTGCCGGCGGAACGCTGAACCTGTTCAACACAATCACCAACACCGGCGGCGCCATCACCGCCAGTGGGATAAACTCGACCGTAAACGTCAATGGGACGATTACAGGCGGTACGCTGAACACGGCTAGCAGCGGTGTGATGGAGAGCTCGGGCACGGGCACGGACCTGAGCGGAGTCACGATCTCGTCGGGCAGCACGTATACGGCGGGATCGGGCTCGACGACGCAGTTGAACGGCGCCATCGTCAATGACGGAACCTTCGCGATCAACGCTGCGACCGCCAATGCGATCGTCAATCTCGGCAGCGCAGTCACTCTCTCGGGCGGCGGCACGGTCACCCTGACCACTTCGAGCGGCGCCGCATTCTTGCGTGGCAGCAGCGTCACGCTGACCAACACCAACGACACGATCCAGGGCGCGGGCAACATTGGCGACAGCGGCGCGCTGGCGATCGCCAACGCGGGGACGATCGACGCCAATTCGTCCGGGCAGAACCTCAATCTTGGCGCAGGCGGCGGCGCGCTCACCAACACCGGTGTGTTCGAGGCGACCAACGGCGGAACCCTCGACGTCTTCGGCGCGCTCGCGGGAGCCGGCCAGATCGAGATCGGCGCGAGCTCGACGGTTGAGCTGGGCGGCGCCACCAGCGAAAATACAACCTTCCTCAGCGCCACGGCCGCCACACTTCTTATCAACAACGCGACGACGACGAGCTACGCTGGCGTCCTCAATTCCTTTGCCAAGGGCGACATCCTCGAGCTTGGGAACACCCACGCCACCAGCGCGACGCCGACCTTGTTCAATGGGACCGACACGACCCTTACCGTCGATCTCAACAGCGGCGGTCCGCTGACCTATCAGCTGGCGGGCAATCTGACCGGGGACACCTTCAGCGTGAACTTTAGCGGAAGCAACAGCAGCATCGAAATCGCGACCCCGGCGGCGTTCGCCGAAGCGCATGCGCTCCTGAGCGGCCCGATGGCGTCGACCGATTCGAGCGGCGTCTTGGACGCCGCCAACACGCTGAACGCTGGGCAGCTCAATTTGGCGGCGTCGCTGCACGCGCATTCCTAACCCGAACGAGGCCTCGGGACGAAGACGAAAGCAGCCGCCGATCAAACGGCGGCGCCCACGGTCGCGGCGCTACCGCGCCCGCGCCTCGAGGACGGCGGCGATTTCGTCCAGCGCCTTCGGATCCTCGACCGTCGCCGGGGCCGCCCACGGGTCCTGGTCGGCGATCTTCTTCATCGTGCCGCGCAGAATCTTGCCCGAACGCGTCTTCGGCAGGCGCGGCACGACAATCGCCATCTTGAACGCAGCGACCGGACCGATGCGCTCGCGCACCAGCTTGACGACCTCCTTCTCGATCTCCTCCGGCGGCCGGTTGACGCCCGCCTTCAGCACCAGGAAACCGCACGGTTGCTCGCCCTTGATCTCGTCCTTGACCCCGAGCACCGCGCATTCGGCGACGTCGGGGTGCGAAGCGACGACCTCCTCCATGCCGCCGGTCGACAGGCGATGGCCGGCGACATTGATGATGTCGTCGGTCCGGCCGAGGACGGTGAGATACCCGTCCTCGTCGAAGAACCCGGCGTCGGCGGTTTTGTAGTAGCCTGGAAACTCCTTGAGATAGCTCTCCCGCATGCGCTCGTCCTGGCCAAAGAGCGTCGGCAGGCAGCCGGGGGGCAAGGGCAGCTTGATGACGATCGAGCCCATCGCGCCCGCCGGCAGCGGCTTGATCGCTTCGTCGACGACCTGAACGTCGTAGCCCGGCATAGGCACGGTCGGCGAACCGTGCTTGATCGGCAGCATCCCCAAGCCCACCGGATTGGCGACGATCGGCCAGCCGGTCTCGGTTTGCCACCAATGGTCGACGACGGGCACGCCAAGGACCTTCTCGGCCCAGGCGACGGTGTCCGGATCGGCCCGCTCGCCGGCCAGGAACAGCGTGCGCAGCGACGCGATGTCGTAATTCTTGATCAACTTCCCCTGCGGGTCCTCCTTGCGCACCGCGCGCAAGCCGGTCGGCGCGGTGAAGAAGGCCGCGACGTTATAGTCCCCAATCACGCGCCAATAGGCGCCGGCGTCCGGGGTGCCGATGGGCTTGCCCTCGTAAAGGACGCTGGCGCAGCCGTGCAGCAGCGGCCCGTAGACGATGTAGGAATGGCCGACCACCCAGCCGATGTCGGAGCCGGCCCAGTAGGTCTCGCCGGGCTTGACGTCATAGATCGCCGACATCGACCATTTGAGCGCCACCAGATAGCCGCCGATATCGCGCACCACGCCCTTGGGCACGCCGGTGGTGCCCGAAGTATAGAGGACATAGAGCGGATCGGTCGCGGCGAGGTCGGCGCAGGGCGCCCGCTTTCCCGCCGCCTTCGCGGCGGCGACCAACTTGCCCCAGTCGCGGTCGCGGGCCTCGTTCATGGCGGCCTCGATTTGCGGTCGCTGGTGGACGATGGAGGTTGCCGGCTTGTGTCGGGCGAGGCCGATGGCGAGATCGAGCAGCGGCTTATATTCGACGATCCGGCCGGGCTCGATCCCGCAGCTCGCGGTGAGCACGACCTTGGGTTCGGCGTCGTCGATGCGCGTCGCCAGCTCCTTGGCGGCGAACCCGCCGAACACCACCGAATGCACCGCCCCGATGCGCGCTGAGGCGAGCATGGCCACGATCGCCTCGGGAATCATCGGCATGTAGATCAATACCCGGTCGCCCGCCGCGACCCCGAGGTCCTCGAGCACGGCGCCAAGCGCCGCCGTCTCATCCAGCAACTCGCGATATGTGATCGCGCGTTTGGTCGCGGCGACCGGGCTGTCGTAATAAATCGCGACCTGGTCGCCGCGGCCGGCCTCCAGGTGCCGGTCGAGCGCATTGAAACAGGCGTTGCAGCGCGCGTCCGGGAACCAGCGGCCGTAGACGCCGCCCTGGGGATCGAAAATGCGCTCCGGCGGCCTGATCCACGCGATCTCTCGCGCGGCCTCCGCCCAGAAGGCTTGCGGATCGGCGCGCCAACGATCATAGGTCTGCCGATAGCCGCTGGTCATCGTTTCGCTCCCTCCGACGCCGAACCGAGGCGCGCATCTATCGCGTCGCGAATTGTCGCGCCTGGCGCGTCGAAAGGCAACGCGGCTAAGGGCGGCTTTCGGTCTGGCCTGCCCCGGGCCGGCGTTCGAGTGCGAGGACGAATGTCGGCGCAGACGCTCTTCTATCTGGTCGCGGTCCCCGCGGTGATCATCCTCGGCCTGTCGAAAGGCGGCTTTTCCGGTCTGAGTTCGCTGGCGATGCCGATGCTGTCGCTGGTCGACTCGCCGGTCCGGGCGGCGGCGATCCTTCTGCCGATCCTCATAGTCCAGGACTGGGTTAGCGTGTGGGCCTTCCGCCGCGACTTTTCGTCGCGCAACCTCATGATCCTCATCCCCTCGTCGATGATTGGGGTCACGCTCGGCTGGCTGCTTGCCGCTCGGGTCAGCGACGATGCAGTGCGCCTCGCCGTCGGGGTCATTTCGATCGCTTTCGTTGCGTACATGCTGATCCGCGACCGGCTCGGGCGCGCTCCGTCGGAAAAACCGGGCGTCCCGACGGGAGTCCTGTGGGGCTCGCTGGCCGGCTTCACCAGCTTCATCAGCCATTCGGGCGCGCCGCCGTTCCAGGTCTATGTGATGCCCCAATACTTGAAGCCGCGGGTGTTCGCTGGCACCGCGACGATCTTCTTCGCCATCGTCAACCTGCTCAAGGTCCCGCCCTATTTCCTGCTCGGCCAGTTCAGCCGCGAGAACCTCTCGGTCTCCGCCGGCCTCATTCCGATCGCGGTATTGTCGACCTTCGCCGGCGTGTGGCTGGTGCGACGGGTGTCCGCCGATCGGTTCTACGCCATCATCCTCGCGCTCACCTTCCTCGTTGGGGCCAAACTGACCTATGACGCCGTTCGGGCGCTCGCTTAGGGAACAATCAATGGCCGAAAGCCCATATCCGCCTCGAAGCCCAATTCGAAGCGGCCGCCCATGAACGCGGGCAAACCGGCCGCCCGCGCTCACGGTCGCATCGCCGAACAAGTCCCTGCCTTCGTCGCGATCGGCTTCATCGGCTATGTCGTCGACGCCACGATCACCTTTGTGTGCGCGAAATACTTAGGCCTGTCGGCCGAACTCGCCCGCCCGCCAGGCTTCATCATCGCCACGATCGTCAATTTCTTCCTCAACCGGTCGATCACTTTCCGCCACGTCCGGGCGCCGCTGACCGGCTCCTTCGTCCGCTATTGGCTGGTCGCCTCCGTTGGCCTTTCCATCAATTACGCGGTCTATTCGGCTTGCGTCGCTCTCGCGCCGATCGCCGGGATCGCCGTCACGCCCTCAATCCTGCCGCTGTTCGTCGCCGCCGGCAGCGGTGCGGCGATGATCTTCACCTTTGTCGGGTTTCGGTTCTTCGCCTTCCGCCCTTGAGAAGGTTGTTTTCTTTCGCCCAAACCACGCGCCGGCGCGCTATGGTTGCGCGGAAGCGCCGTGGAGTTCCGCCTGATGTCCGTTTCGTCGTACGACCGTGACCTCGACCGCAACCCCGCCAATTATCAGCCGCTGACGCCGCTGACGCTGCTCGAGCGCGCGGCGGCGGTGTTTCCGGATCGGCCGGCGATCGCGCATGGGCCCTTGCGCCGCAGCTACCGCGAGTTCCTCGCTCGCTCGAGGAAGCTTGCTTCCGCGCTCGCCAGGCGGGGCCTCGCCCGCGGCGACACGGTCGCGGCAATGCTGGCCAACACCCCTGCGATGCTCGAATGTCACTATGGCGTGCCGATGTGCGGCGCCGTGCTCAACGCGCTCAACACCCGCCTCGACCCGGCCTCGATCGCCTTCATGCTCAACCACGGCGAGGCCAAGGCGATCATTGTCGACCGCGAGTTTTCGCCGATCGTCGCCGACGCGCTAAAGCGGGCCAAGTCCCAGCCGCTCGTCATCGACTACGACGACCCCGAGTACGATGGCGCCGGCGAGCGGCTCGGCGGCCTCGATTACGAGGCGTTGATCGCCGAGGGCGACGCGGCTTACGAACGCACAGCGCCGGGAGACGAATGGGACGCGATCGCGCTCAACTACACCTCGGGCACGACCGGCGATCCGAAAGGCGTTGTCTACCACCATCGCGGCGCAAATCTGCTCGCGATCGGCAACATCGTCACTGCCGATATGGGCCGGCACCCGGTCTATCTGTGGACCCTGCCGATGTTCCATTGCAACGGCTGGTGCTTTCCGTGGTCGATCAGCGTCAAAGCAGGCCTGCACGTGTGCTTGCGCCAAGTGCGCGCCAGGCCGATCTTCGACCTCATCGCCGAGCACAAGGTGACGCATATGTGCGGCGCGCCCATCGTGATGTCGATCCTGCTCAACGCCCGCGACGACGAGAAGCGGCCGTTGCCTCACGTCGTGCGCTTCTTCACCGCCGCCGCCCCGCCGCCGGCCGCGGTGCTCAAGGCGATGAGCGAGGCGGGCTTCGAGGTCACCCACCTCTATGGCCTGACCGAGGTCTATGGACCAGCGGTCGTCAACGACTGGAAGGACGAGTGGAACGCGCTCGACGCCGAGGCCCAGGCGCATCTCAAGGCGCGCCAGGGCGTTCGCTATCACGCGCTCGAGGCGCTCGACGTCATCGATCCCGAGACCATGCAGCCCACGCCCGCCGATGGCAAGACCATGGGGGAAGTGATGTTCCGCGGCAATGTGGTGATGAAGGGGTACCTCAAGAACAAGGTCGCGACCGACAAAGCTTTCGCCGGCGGATGGTTCCATTCCGGCGACCTCGGCGTCAAACACGAGGACGGTTATGTGCAACTGCGCGACCGGTCAAAAGACATCATCATTTCCGGCGGCGAGAACATTTCGTCGATCGAGGTCGAAGACGCTTTGTTCGAGCACCCGGGGGTGCAGCTCGCGGCGGTGGTGGCGCGGCCGGACGGCAAATGGGGCGAGACGCCGTGCGCCTTCGTCGAGATGAAGCCCGGCCATAGCGCTACCGCCGAGGAGCTCATCGAATGGTGCCGGGCGCGACTCGCGCGCTACAAGTGCCCGCGGCATGTCGTCTTCGCCGAAATCCCGAAAACGTCGACCGGCAAGGTGCAGAAATTCGCCCTGCGCGAGCGGGCGAAGCTCATCGACGCGAGGCCCGCATAGAGCGATGCGCCCCGACGCCTGGCCGCAACATTGCCGCGCCGCGCTCGTCCGCTCGGTCCGCGCGGCCGCGGCCCAGTTTCCGGGTCCCGGCGAGGAGGCTCCGGAGCGAGTCCATGACGTGCGCAAGACGCTCAAGCAAGCGCGCGCGATCGGGCGGCTCTTCCTTCTTTGCCTCGGCGAACCGGCCCGGGTGACGATCGCGGCGTTGGCGGCGACACGCCGCCAGACCGGGCGCGCGCGCGACCTCGACGTGATGGCGGTTCGCCTCAAGCGCCTCGCCCCTCCCGCGAAGATCTCTCAACCGCTGATGGCCGCGATCGAGCGCGAGCGGGAGGCGGCTTTGCGCGCGCGCCGAGGCCTTGCCGCGAGCGCGCCGCGAGCCCGGCTCAATGCGATCGCCAAGCGGGTCGAGGGATGGGACTTGAGCGCGGTCGGCAGAGACGAGATCGTCGCCGCTGTCACGCGCACCTATCGGCAGGCGCAGCGGCGCGCACGGCGCGCGTTCGACAGCGACGAGCCGGCGGCGCTGCATGCGTTCCGCGCCCGCGTCGTCGATCTGCGCTACCAGCTTGCCCTCCTCGCCTGCGCCTGGCCGGAAGCGGTGAACGCGCAGGCCGAAGGATTGGACGAGCTTCGTGAGGCGCTCGGCGACTTCAACGATCTCTATGTGCTGGGGCAATTCGCCGCCGAGCGCGGACAGTTGCCGCCGCAGGCGATGGAGGACCTCACCGACCGCATGGCGGCGAAGCAGAAAAAGCTCCGGCGGCGCGCCAAGGCCGAGTTCGAACGGCTGTTCGCCGAGACGCCGGGCGCCTTCGCAACCCGGCTCGCGGCCTACCTCGCCCGGCCGGTGACGAAGCCAATGACTGAAGAGGACGAGCCGGCCGCGAAGGTTCATCCGGCGTCGTAGCGTGGGGCGGGTTGAGGCAGACCCACAGCCTCACCCTGAGGCGGCCCTCGCGAAGAGGGCCTCGAAGGATGCTCCAGTTGGCGCCGGCATTCGTGCGCGCTTGTAGCCGCGCTCAGCGAGCGCAGCCAAGTGTTGACCAAGTTGACAGTGATGAATTTCTTGCGCAATCTTGCAGCTGCCGCAAGGGGCGGTGCGTCGGATTCGAAAGCCGACAGAGGACGCGCATCATAGGAGGACGCTCAGGGCTTGTTCCCGTGCGCGCTCCGCCGTGCTCACATTCGAAGGGGAACATCATGACGGCAAGACGATTTTTGGCGGCGCTGCCGGCAGTCGCGGCGCTGACTTTGAGCGCTCACGCCGAGGCGTCTACAGTAAATTGGCATCTTGGAGGCGGCGGCGTCAGCGCCGGCGGGACCTTGACGATCGCTGCGGACCCGAATTCCGGTTCCGCTTTTGGCGACCCAACTAAGAACCTTGTCCCCTCTGGTCCGGGCTACGTGGGCGTCGCGGACCCTCTGAGCGCATCCATCATCACCAGCGCCACAGGAGTCTTTTCCGACAGCGCTCTCGGCATCACGAACGTAGCGATCACAGGAATTCTCGCGAATAATTACGCGCCGCATTTCGCGCCCGATCCGACCATCCCCTATAGCTTCAGTTATTACACACCGTTGGATCCGACGGTCTCGTACGACAACCTGTTTTACGTCAACGGTTCTCCACAGACCTGCAGCATTCCGAGCCCCCCCTCCATGCTGCCGCCCGGGAATTACGGCGGCAATTTCGACAACTATGGGGTGATGCTCACTCTCGCCAATGGCGATTATGTCGACCTCTACAGCAACGGCGACATACAGGCGACCCAGCAAGGCGCCGTGCCGGTAACGCTTCCGCCTTACGGGGTTGTCGTCATTCAGAACGGCGCGCCCGACTACACGAACGCGCAGAGCCTGGCCTTCAGCACTCCCGAACCCTCGACCTGGGCGATGATGGCGCTTGGCTTTGCGGGCCTGGGCTTCGCGGGATATCGGAAGTCGCGCAAGGCTGCCGCCATCGCCGCCTGAACTTAGGCCATCCGGCAAAGGAGAAAGCCGCCCCTCCGGGCGGCTTTTTTCATCGGCGTTTCCTGCGGGCTACGCCGCGCGCCTGACCTCGATCGTCAGATGCGAGAGAGACCGGAAGCGCGCAAGCTTTGCCCGATAGTCCGCCTCGCAGCGCTCGCTTGGCGTGACCACTGACACGACAGCGCCGAGATGCCCGGGACCGAGGCGCCAGAGATGCAGATCGGCGACCCGGTCGCCGTCGCTCTCGATCGCCCGGCGCAGATTGTCGGCCATGGCGCGGTCCGGATTCATGTCAAGCAGCACGGCGCCGGTGTCGCGGATGAGCGCCACCGTCCAGCTCGCGATGACCAACCCGCCGACAATGCCGACCGCCGGATCGATCCACGTCCAGCCGAACACCCACGCAAGCGTGAGGCCGGCAATGACGGCGACTGAAACGGCCGCGTCGGCGATGACATGGATGATCGCCGCGCGCATGTTGTTGTCGCGGGCGGCGGCGCCATGGGCATGCTCGTGCTCCTCGAACGCAACCGGGCGGGTCTCGCCGTCGATCGCGACGTTGGCCGTGAAAGCGTGCGGCTCCGGGATCTCATCTATCGATTCGAGGAATCCGCCGCGCTCGACGAAAGCAAATACCTGCCGCGCGCCGTCCGGACGCACGGTCTCGACCGAAACGGCCGACGCGGTGAGCGCCCGGCCGGATTCGGCCCTGAGCCGGAAGCGCGGCGGGACCCCATCCTCGAACACGTCGAGGATCATAGCGCCCTCTCGTGTCGCAATCCGCTTCGATTCGTCGTGATCGTACCCGGAATGAGTTGGCCCATGACTGTGCGCGTGGCCGTGGCCGTAGCCCGCGTGTCCGCCGCTCAGGATCCACGCGCTGGCTACATTGACTCCAAGCCCAAGGATGGCGATCGGGATCGCTTCGGCAAAGCTGATCGGTACAGGCGTGAACAGGCGGCTCACCGCTTCATAGCCGATCAGGAGAGCGATCATCGCCAGAATGATAGCGCTGGTGAAGCCGGCGAGGTCGCCGAGCTTGCCGGTGCCGAAGGTGAACCGCGGGTCGTTGGCGTAGCGGCGAGCGAAGGTGTAGGCAAGCGCCGCCAGGAGCAGCGCCCCCGCGTGCGTGCTCATGTGGAGGCCGTCGGCGATCAGGGCGATCGAGCCGAACAGCCAGCCGCCGACGATCTCGAGCGCCATCATCGCGCCGCAGAGCCAGATCACGGCCCAGGTTCTGCGCTCGCTCTTCTCGTGGCCTTCGCCGAGGAAGACGTGGCTGTGGAACGACGTGTAGGCGGCGCTGTCGGCCTCGCTCATGGCGACCTTCATTTCAGATAGGTTCGGACGACGTCGACGAGCTGGTCGGCTGCTTCGGCGTTCAAAGCGCCTGGGTGCCGGCCGGCGTCGACCAGGTGGGTGCGCACGTGCTCCTCGACCACTTCGGCCATGAGCGAGCTCATTGCGCCGCGCGCGGCCGAGATGAGATGCATGACCTTCTCGCATCCCGCCTCGTCCCCGAGCGCGCGCTCGATCGCCTCGACCTGGCCACGGATGCGGCGCACCCGCGCAGTTAGCTTGAGTTTATCGCGAATGGTGTGAGTCATCAGCACCCATATAACATACCCCCATACCCTATGCCAAGGGCCGGACTTGCGTTGATGGCTGCGGCCGGGGATTATTGATGCGCGACCCGATCGGCGCCAACGAGCCGGACCGGCGTTTGGGAGGAGGAATGCGATGCGAACTTTTGCCTTTGTAGCGGGCCTCATTGTCTGCGGCTTGGGAGGCGCGGGCGCGGCGAGCGCAATGACCGTGACCAGTGCGGACATCAAGCCGGGCGCCAAGATCGCCGACGAGCAGGTGTTCAACAGTTTTGGCTGCACAGGCCAGAACGTGTCGCCGGCCCTCTCCTGGTCAGGCGCGCCGAAGGGGACCAAGAGTTTCGCCATCAGCATGTTCGATCCGGACGCGCCCACCGGCAGCGGCTTCTGGCACTGGTGGGTCGTCAATATTCCCGCCGACGTGACGTCTCTGCCAAAGGGCGCGGGAGGGGGGACGGGATTGCCGGCTGGCGCATTGCTGGGGCGCACCGACTTCAGCACGAACGCCTATGGCGGCCCTTGCCCGCCTAAAGGCACCCGCCGCATCACTATCACATCACTGTCTATGCTGTGGACGTCGACAAGCTTGACGTCGACCAGAACTCCTCTGGCGCGGTCATCGGCTTTAACCTGCATTTTCATACCCTGGCGAAGGGCGAACTCGTCGGTATCTACGGGCGCTAAGGTCAGCAGTCGTCATGCCTGAGGAAGCGGCGCTCCGCGCCGCTTCTGCCGGCAACAGGCTGGGCGGAGTCCCGGCCGATTGGCGCCGGACATGGGCGCAACAATTTCTTGCGATATTCAGAAGGACCCCCTATGGTGCGAGCGGATCGGCCTGATCGGATTCGCGGCCCCGAACCGCAATGTCTGAGCCGCCGCGCTCGGTCGGAGAAAGGGGCTCGCCCTGCCCGAATTTCGGCGTAAGCAATTGAAAGAACTCGATTAGGCCGTTTGGATTTTGTCGCGCTTTCCTGGGCTTTCGTAGCGGCCATTTTTGTTTGCGTTGCGATCGGCTTGGGTTTTGTCGCAACGGATTTGGATTTGCGGCCGGACGGGCGCGGCGTAGCCGCTCGTCCCAGAGCTGGGTTTCAAACAGCGCCGCGCGCGCTGACGATCATCGCAACGCCGAACAGTAAGACCGCCAGCGCGGCAACGAATTCGAATCCCCTCGCCACCAGCGCGAGGCGCGAATTCTCGCCGGCCGCGAGGCGCGTGGCGGCCGACTTGGCGAATACGGCCATCGAGGCGAGCGCGCCAGTCGTCACGGCGGTGCCAATTGCCATGGCGAAAGTGGCGGCGACGCCGGCGGCGAACAACCCCTGCGCCAGCGCGAACACCAAAACCAGAATCGCCCCCGAACACGGGCGCGCGCCCGCGGCGATCACCGTCGCGGCAGCGGCGCGCCAGGAAAACGTTCCGTCGAACTGAGCCGGATCGGGCGCGTGTGCATGGCCGCACGCCTCCATTTCCTCTCCATCGGCGCCGGGGGGTCCGGCGCGAAACGCCGCTGCGGACAGGCTAAGCGCCGGCCTTCGCCACGGGACGCCCGCGTAGGCTGGAGCAGAATCCAGCGCACGACGGCGATCGACATGTCGAGCCAACGCCGCAATGAGCGCCCCGCCTTTGCGCCAGACCAGCCACAGGCCCATGGCGGCGACGGCGCAATAGCTAGCAAGAACGATCCAGTCCGAGGCCTGGTTCATCTGCGAGGCGGTCGCTCGAAACACCAACCCCGCCGCGCCGACCAGGCCGATCGCGACCAGCGCTTGCAGCAGCGCCGCCATCAGCGCCATCACAGCGCCGCGCCTGAGCGACCTTTCGTTGGCCAGCATGTAAGAGGCGAGAACCGCTTTCCCGTGTCCAGGTCCCGCGGCGTGAAATACGCCATAAGCGAGGCCGAGGCCGATAAGGCCCCAGGCGGCGCTCGGCTTGTCATGCAGAGCGTGGACCTGATTGGCCATCAGGTGGGTGAGCCGCGACTGCTCGGCCATGAGCCAGCCGGTCAGGCCGCCCTCCGCCCCACCCCCGCCCTCGCCGCCGGCGACTGCGAATGGCTGCGGCGAACGTTGCGCCGACGCAATGGCGAACGACGCGCCCCAAGCGACGCATCCAAGGCCGATCCGTCCGAGTGTCCGCTTGGTCATGGGCACGCGACGATGGCGGCGCTCGCCATTTTGAATCCGAAATTGGTTCCTGGCGAGAGATTGGTGAAGAACGACTCGCTCAGCTTCCGCTTGTCGGCGTCCTCGATCGGCTTGGGCTTGGCGACGGTGGCCGAGCAGCCAGAGGGCGCGGAGAGAAGCTGCACCGGATCCTTGTCGTCGAATTCGAAATCGATGAAATATTCCGGATCTGCGACGCGCAAAGTGAGGAACTTGGCCAAGGGGATTGGGGTCTTCAGCGGCAGGGTGACATGGAACTCGACCAGGTGGTCTGGCCGCTCCTGCATCCAATAGTCGGTCACCGAGCCGAAATCCACCGCCTTGCCGCCGACCTTCAACGTCGTGAAATAGCCGATCTCCGCCAAGCTGCCGGCATTCTCCTTCGCCAATGGGGCGAACTGCTCGCGCTTGACCAGTTCGCCGGCCGCGGCAAGGCCCTGGGTGGCGAATGACGAGTACATCTCGTCGAAGACCCAATCGTGGACGACCGCGGCAACCTTACCGTCAGGCGTGAAAGCAATCTGGCTCTTGACGGTGATCCAGACGTGCGGATGCGCGCCTGCAGGCTCCACCGTCGACAGCGCGAGCGCCAGTGCGAGCGCGGCAACTCGCCAAATCCTCAGCCCGGCGCCCAAAACCCCTTCCTCTCCATACCCCTGCGCGATCGACGATCCGTCTTGAGTGCAAAGTGCGGCGACGAGATGGCGCGCGCCGCTGACGGGGCCTGGCCATGGTTGAGCAATTCTTAAGCTCCCGTGGTTCAACGAATTTTAATTCAATAAACCCATTTTGCGGCGATGGCGCGTCGCGTTCCGCCTGTGTCGCTTCTGTTTTCCGCCGCCGTCTCTCTGGCCTCATGCGGGCTGCTTGGACGTGCCGAGCGGCCGGTCTGGCGCGCCCAGGCCGAAAATGTTTGCTTCGCCCGCAAACTCGTCACCCCTTCCGACCTTATCGTCCCTGCACCGGAGATCGACGGCCCGGGCATTTGCGGCATGACGCGTCCGCTCAAGGTTTCGGCGCTCGCCAACGGCGCGATCGCGGTCGACAAGGTCCTGACCATCGACTGCCCGATGATTCCCGCGCTGGAGGCCTGGCTCAACGACATCGTCGAGCCGGACGCCCAAGCGCGCTTCGGGCAAAGGGTCGCTACGGTCAACGTGTTCGGCGCCTACAGTTGTCGTTCGATCGACAACATCGCCGGCGCCCAGCTTTCGGAGCATGCCTTCGGCAACGCTGTCGATGTGGCCGGTTTTACCCTGGCCGACGGGCGAACGCTTGACTTCGTCCACGACTGGAAGAAGACCGACAGCCAGGAGGGCGCCTTCCTGCGTGAGACGCACGCGGGCGCCTGCCAGTATTTCACCACCGTTCTGGGACCGGGGGCGGACGCGTTCCACTACAACCATATCCATCTCGATCTGGCCAGGCACGGCTCGACCAACACCGGCCCGCGCCGCATCTGCAAGCCGGCGCCCGCCCCAGACCTTCTGCCCTCGCCGTCCACGCCCGACGGCCTGCCGCCCGCGCCGAATATCGACGAGCCGCTCGACATCGCGCATCTGAGCGCGCCGGGCGCCGTCTCCGGGCCAGGCGATGGGCCCGACGCCGCGCTGCCGCCGGCCCCGGTCGGCGAGAACGATCCCGCTCCCCCAATTCTGCCGGCCGGCGCCGGACCGAGCCTCGACTTCGAGCCGACGTCGTCGGTCAGCGCGCACGACTATTGAGGGCGGGGCCAAATCCTTCCAAGCGCAGCAAAGCAAGGCCAAGCAAAAACGCTTGCGTTTGCTTGGCTCTATTCTTCCGAATCGAGACTTTTCAATGCGCTGCGGCGGGAAAAATAAAAAAGACTCTGCCCCCTATTTTCGTCGCCGGGGCGTCCGCATGCGCGGATTCGGTCCGGCGACTAAGCAAAGGGGTATCACGGCTTTCTGATTTTCGCAACGGAAAAGTTCAAAAAACGCGCCGTGGCTCGGTGGTCGCGCTCGGCCAGCGCAGTCCAGAGGGCGCGCCCGTCTAACGACAGGCTATGGACCCCGTCTACAGCGCCCTCGTCGGGCCAGCGCGCTAGCCGGCATCTGATGCCGGGGGTGGTTTTGGCTTCGCGGCGTTCGCCGGTTTGCGCAGCTCGCGCCACGAGTTGTTCTGCGCGATCATTCGCCGGATCGCCTCGACGTTGGCGCGCGCGGCGTCGGGCGAAAGGTCGGTCAAGCCGACCTGCTCGGCCTCGCCGAATTTGCCTTCAAGCGCCAGCACCAGCGCGAGGTCGCCGCGCATGCGCGCGTCGGCTTTCGGGCTCGCGACCGCCTGCCGCAGCGCCTGCTCGGCCTCGGGCAATTGCTTGGCGAGCGCGAGCGAGAGGCCCATGTTGGTCAGCACGCCCGGCTCGCCAGGGGCGATCTTCAACGCGTCGCGATAGAACTGCATCGCGCCCGAATGATCGCCGAGCCGGTCGGCAACCGTCCCCTGCACCGACATGACGTCCCAGCGCGGACTGTCGGGGGTATAGGCGCGCGTGAGCACATCCTTGGATTGCGCGAGCTCGCCGGCGTCGGCCAGCGCCTTGCCGTATTCTCCAAGCACGTCGTAGTCCTTCGGCGACTTGATGGCCGCGGTCTGAATGACCGCGACCGCCTCGCCGTATCGGGTGAGCGCCCGCAACGCCCGGGCATAGTCGATCGAGGCGATCTTCTCGCCGGGATTGCGTTCGTAGCGCTTGCCGCAATCGTCGGCGTACGCCCTGAGCTTCGTCTCGTCCGTCGGCGGCGCGGTCGAGCCGCCGATCGAGCCAGTGACGTCGCCGAAGTCGTGGCAGCCGGCAAGCGGCGCCGCGGCGGCTGCGACGGCGGTGGTCATCAATACCCGCAGCGCGCCCGCAAAGCAGCGTGTAGTTTGCGATCGGGGCATGGGCGGCCTGCCTAGGCAAGTGGGGACAGCGCCAGCGAGACTCGGCCGCGAATCTTGCGCCAGGCTGCCTGGATTTGTCTCCGCTTACGCAGGTCAACGGGCGATCCGAAGGCCGGTCACGATCCGTCTTCAGCGTCCCCGCCGGTCTGCCGTAACGACGTCGACGACAGCGTCGAACGCCGCCCATGCAGAAACAGCAGCGCCGGCGGCCGCATCGCCGCGAAGCGCGCCGCGTCACGTTCGAGTGCGCGCCAGGACGCCAGCGCTGCGCCGGCGGGGCCGGAGGTTGCGCTCAGGGTCGAGCCGGGGCGGTCGACGACGACGATCGGCACGAGTTCGGCGATCGCGCGCCAATGGCGCCAGCGATGGAACTGCCGCAGGTTGTCCGCGCCCATGATCCAGACGAAATGGACGCCCGGCGCGCGGCGCTTGATCCAGTTGAGCGTCTCGTAGGTGTAACGCGCGCCGATCCGGGCCTCGAGGTCGGTCACGACGACGCGCGGGCCGGCGACGAGGCGCCGCGCCGCCGCGACGCGCTTTTGCAGCGCCGCCAGCTCGTCTTGCGATTTCAGCGGATTGCCGGGCGTGACCAGCCACCAGACGCGATCGAGCCGAAGACGCTTGAGGGCAAGGCGGGTAATGAGGGCGTGACCCTCGTGCGGCGGGTTGAACGAACCGCCGAGCAGGCCGATTTGCATACCTGGCGCAAACGGAGGCAGGCGCGGAATGGCGGTCACGAGACTGTCTGCGCGGCGAGCAGCTCCGCCTGGCGCTCGGCGGTGAGCGCGTCGACGATGTCGTCGAGACCTTCTCCCTCCATGATCCTGTCGAGCGAATAGAGGGTGAGATTGACGCGATGGTCGGTCACCCGCCCTTGCGGGAAGTTATAGGTCCGGATGCGCTGCGACCGGTCGCCGGAGCCGACCTGGGAGCGCCGCTCCTGCGCCCGCTCGGCGTCGAGTTTCTGGTTGCGGGCGGCGAGGATGCGCGAGCGCAACAGCGCCATCGCCTTCTGGCGATTGCGATGCTGGGAGCGCTCCTCTTGCATCGCCACGACGAATCCTGTCGGAAGATGGGTGATGCGAATCGCCGATTTGGTCTTGTTGACGTGCTGGCCGCCGGCGCCGCTCGAGCGCATGGTGTCGATCTTGAGGTCGGACTCGTTGATAACGAGATCGGCCTCCTCGGCGATCGGCAGCACGGCGACGGTCGCGGCCGAAGTGTGAATGCGTCCCTGGGTCTCGGTCGCCGGCACGCGCTGCACTCGATGAACGCCGCTTTCGAACTTGAGACGCGCGAACACGCCGCGGCCGGAAATTTCGGCGACGATTTCCTTGAACCCCCCGGCCGTCCCTTCGCTCATGGACAGAATTTCGACCTTCCACCGCTTCCGCTCGGCGTATTTGACGTACATGCGAAAGAGATCGCCGGCAAACAAGGCTGCTTCATCGCCGCCAGTGCCGGCCCTGACTTCGAGAATTGCGTCGCCCTCGTCGGCAGCGTCCTTCGGCAGAAGCGCGATCCGAATTGCTTTGGACATCGCATCCGCTTCGGCCTCGGCGGTCGCGAGCTCGGCCACGGCCATGGCGCGCATCTCCGCGTCCAGGTCCGGCTCGCGCATGAGGGCTCTGAGGTCGACGCGTTCCTTGTCCTTGGCCTGAAACGCCTTGATCGCCGCGACCACCGGCTCGAGTTCGCTGAGTTCCCGCGACAACGCGGAATATTGCGGCCCGGCGACGCCCTCGGCGAGCCGCGCGCCGATTTCCTGATGCCGGCGCAGGATCAAATCGAGATTGTCGTTGGCGGCCATTCAAAAAGCTCAAGACGGGGAAGCGGTGGGACGGAACAATGCTTGTCGGCGCTACAGGCGCACGCCGAGGCGCTCCGCCAGCTGTTGCAGCGGCTCCCGCAGCGAGGCGCCCTCCTGTCCCTTGGCGAGCATCGGCTCGACCTCGCGCCGCGCCGCGCCGATATCGAGGGTGAGCATCATCGCCTTTACCGGACCAATCGAGGGCGCCGACATCGACAGCTCGCGGTAGCCGATCGCCACCAGGGCCATCGCCTCGAGCGTCCGACCGCCGATCTCGCCGCATAGCGTCACCGGCGTTCCGTGCCGGTCGCCCGCTTCGGCGATCGAACGCAGCGCACGCAGGAAGCCCACGCTCAAGGGATCGAAGCGACCCGCGACCCGCCGGTTGTCGCGATCGACCGCGTAGAGATATTGCATGAGGTCATTCGAACCGACCGAGAGGAAGTCCGCCGCCGCCGCGATCTCGTCGATCTGCCACAACAGCGACGGCACTTCGACCATCACGCCGAGACTGGCCGTGCGCGGCGGCTCATAGCCGCGCCCGGCGCCCAAGGCGAGCTCGCGGTCGAACATGGCGCGCGCGGTCCTGAACTCATCGACCGTCGAAACCATCGGGGCCATGACCCTGAGGTCGCGTCCCGCGGCAGCGCGGACAAAGGCGCGAAATTGCATCCTGAGCAGGGCCGGGCGGTCGAGCCCGATGCGCAGCGCGCGCCATCCGAGCGCCGGGTTTTCCTCTTCGAGGCCCTTCATATAGGGCAGGAGCTTGTCGCCGCCGATGTCGAGCGTGCGGAAGGTGACCGGCCGGTCGCCGGCCGCGTCGAGGATGGCGCGGTAGAGCTGCTGCTGTGCGCCAGGGCGCGGAAAGCGCGAGGCGAGCATGAACTGCAATTCGGTGCGAAAAAGGCCGATCGACTTCGCTCCCGTTTCGGCCAGATGGGGCATGTCGACGAGCAGGCCGGCGTTCATGTGCAGACCGATCGACGCGCCGTCGAGGCTGATCGTCGGCGCGTCGCGAAGGGCGCGATACTGCGCCTGGCGCCGGGCGCGCATGCGCGCCTTTTCCCCATAGGCCGCCTCGACGTCGGATGGCGGGCGCAGATAGATTTCGCCCGTGTCGCCGTCGACAATGATCGCGTCTCCCTGCTCGACGATTTCGGAAATGTTGGCGATATCGCTGACCGCGGGAATGGCCAGCGCGCGGGCGACAATGGCGATGTGGCTCGACGCGCCCGCCTCCTCGAGCACGAGCCCCCTGAGCCGCGCGCGGTCATAGTCGAGCAGCGCCGCCGGACTCATCGAGCGCGCGACCAGGATCGCGTTTTCCGGCAACTCGTCGGGCAACAGGACAAGGCTCTGGCCCGCAAGCTGATGCAAGAGGCGATTGGCGATGTCGGTCAGGTCGTGCAGCCGATCGCGCAGGTAGGGGTCGGTCTGACGCTGCAGCTTGGCGCGCGCGTCATTGTGCACGCGCTCGACTGCCGCCTCCGCGGTCAGGCCCGAACTCACCGCCTCGCGCAGCCGGCGCAGCCAGCCGCGATCGTGGGCGATCATGCGGAACGCCTCGAGCACGTCGCGGTGCTCGCCGCTGACGCCGTCGTCGCTGCGATCGATAAGGCTGTCGACCGAGGCGCGCATGGCGCCGATGGCTGTCTCGAGCCGGCTGAGCTCGGACTCGACGTCGTCGGCCACGATCGTCGACACCGTCACCCGAGGCTGGTGCATGACCACGTGACCGAGGCCGAGTCCGTCGGCGATGCCAAGACCCTTGAGCGAGAGCTGCCGCCGCACGGCGATCGGCGCGCCCTGCGAGGCGATCCCCTGGAGTTCCCCGGATGCGATCATTTCGGCGAGCAGCATCGCGGTCGTCTGCAGCGCCTCGATCTCTTCTTCCGAGTAGGCGCGCCGGGCGCGGTTTTGCACCACCAGCACCCCGATCGTCGCGCCGCCGCGCAGCACCGGCACGCCGAGGAAGGATTGGTAGATTTCTTCGCCCGTCTCAGCCTTGTAGGAAAAGGCCGGATGGCGCTGGGCGTCGGAAAGCGCCAGCGGCTCGGCGCTGGAGGCGATCAGGCCAACCAGGCCCTCGCCCGGGCTCATCGTCGTCAGATGGACCGCCTCGCGGTTGAGCCCCTCGGTCGCGAACAGCTCCATCGCGCCATCGGCCCGCACCACGTAGAGCGAGCACACTTCGGCCACCATGTTGGAGGCGATGAGGACGACGATGCGGTCGAGGCGCGCCTGGGCGACGACAGGCTCCGCCATCACCTCGCGGAGCCGCCGCAATAACAGACGCGGTCCGCCCGGCGCGCGCATCAGTAAGGTCCTGCTCCGTCCTGGGTCAATCGGTCGGTCGACCGAGCCATGCAATGATCACGCCGGACAGAAATCGCCGCCCAAATGCGCTTCCTGCCCGTTTCGTCAATTCGTTTCGGGGCGGTATAGAAACGAAATGTGGGCGCGGCAAGGGCAGGCGCAAGGCCTTCACCCCGTGGCTCCTGCCGGCGAACCTTTTCAGGGCGCCCTGAGCAGCGCCGAGGTTGTCGCCGCGCCCGTCGCGCGCGAAGCAAGAACCTCGTCGAGCCAATCGGGCCGCATCTCAGGCACGGAAGACAGAAGCAATTCGGTATAGGGATGGTAGGGCGGCGAGAATACGGTCGCGGTGTCGCCGCCCGCCACCACCTTGCCCTTCAGCATCACCGCGACCTTGTTGGCGATTTGCTTCACCGTGCCGAGGTCATGAGTAATGAAGAGATAGGCGACGCCGAGCTCGTCCTGCAGCCTCTTCAACAACCTGAGGATCTCCTCGCCGACCAGCTGATCGAGCGCCGACGTCACCTCGTCGCAGATGATCAGATCGGGTTCGGCGGCGAGCGCCCGGGCGATCGACACGCGCTGCTTCTGTCCGCCGGACAATTCGCTGGTCTTGCGGGTGATGAAGGATTCCGGCAGGTCCATCTGCCGCAGCAATTCGACGGCGCGAGCGCGAACTTGCTCCCGCGAACGATTGAAGTAGAACGCCACCGGCCTGCCGATCGTCTCGAGCAGGGTGTGCTGCGGATTGAGCGCGACGTCGGGCATCTGATAGATCATCTGCACCCGGCGGAGCTGGTCCTTGGTTCGCTCCCCCAGGCGGGCCGGGAGGCTCGTGCCGTTGAAGCGCACATCGCCGGCGGCGCGCGGCAAAAGGCCAGTGACGACGCGCGCCAAGGTCGATTTCCCCGAGCCCGACTCCCCGACCACTGCGACCGTGTCGCCCTTGCGAACTTCAAGGCTGACGTCATCGATGACTTTCGGCTTGCCGGGATAGTTGGCGGTGACGTGGTCGATGGCGAGGATCGGGACCTGCGCCGCGACATTGGCGTCGACGAAATTGTGGCCGGCGACCCGCTCGGTCACCAGTCGGCGCGTATATTCTTCTTTCGGGTCTTGCAGGATTTGCCGCGAATTGCCGAATTCGACCATCTTGCCGCGCCTGAGCACCATGATGCGATCGGCGATCTGGGCGACAACGGCAAGGTCGTGAGTGATGTAGAGCGCCGCGGTGCCGTGCTCACGGATGAGCTTGCGGAAGGCAGCGAGACATTCGACCTGCGTCGTCACGTCAAGCGCGGTGGTCGGCTCGTCAAAGATGAGAATGTCGGGCTTGGCGACCATCGCCATCGCCGCCATCACGCGCTGGAGCTGTCCACCAGACACCTGATGGGGATAGCGCCCGCCGATCGTCTCGGGGCTTGGCAGATCGAGCTGCTTGAACAAACTGACCGCCTCCGCCCGCGCCTCGGCCGGGACAGCACGCCGTGCCTGACCGATGCCTCGCAGACCTGCTCCATCAGCGTATGCGCGGGATTGAACGAGGCCGCCGCGCTCTGAGCGATATAGGCGATCTTCGGCCCGCGAAGGGCGCGGCGCTCATCGAGGGTGATGGCGCGGATGTCGGTGTCGCCGAAGATGATGTTGCCGCCGACGATGTGGCAGTCGCGTCGCGTGTATCCCATCGAGGCGAGGCCGATCGTCGACTTGCCGGCGCCAGATTCGCCGATGAGGCCGATCACCTCGCCGCGCCGCAGCTGAAGCGACACATCGTCGACCAGCACCGGCCCGTCGCCGACGTCCGTGTGCACGGCGACCCGCATGCCGCGGACGTCGAGGATGACGGAGTCATCCGTGGATCGAGGAGCGCCAATCGTCTGTTGGCTCATGCGCCTTCTCCCTGGCCTCTGGAGTGAATCGCCAGCATCCAATCGACGATGAAGTTTACGCCGATGGTCAGGGCGGCGATCGCGGCTGCGGGATAAAGCGGCGCCGCGGAGCCGAAATTGATCATGTCGCGGTAATCCCTCACCATGCTGCCCCAGTCCGCGTTGGGCGGCTGGACCCCCAGCCCGAGGAAGCTCAGCGCAGCGATAAATAGGAAGGTGAAGCAGAAACGCAAACCGAACTCGGCGGTCAAAGGCGGGATCGCATTGGGCAGAACCTCGCGCGTGACAATCCACCACCATCCCTCGCCCCGCAGACGCGCCGCCTCAACAAATTCCAGGCTGACGATGTTTATCGCCACCGATCTCGCCAGCCGAAACACTTTGGTCGAATTGAGAATGGCGATGGTGATGATGAGCACAGGCAGCGCCGTGCCAAGCACCGACAGGACGACGAACGCGAAGATGAGCGTCGGCATGGACAGCAGAAGGTCGACGAGGCGCGACAGCACCTGATCGACCCAGCCTCCCGCGACAGCGGCGGCGAAGCCGGTAATGACGCCAAGGAGGAACGAAAGGGCGGTGATGATCAGCGACAGCCCGATCGACATGCGCGCGCCGTAGATGAGGCGGCTGACGATGTCGCGTCCGAGGTTGTCGAGTCCAAGCCAATGCTGCGAGTTGGGATCGGCCCAGGCGTCGCCGACCGGCGTCGCCTGATCGAACGGCGCGATGAGCGGCGCGAACAGCGCAACGAATACATTGATTGCGACAATGGCAATGCCGATCTGAGCCGTGACGCTGACCTTATGACCCAGGATGCGCATGGCGTTCTTTCTCGTTCACCGAGGGTCGAGGCGGCCTCACCAGCGCGGGTGGCTAAGCCGCGGATTGGACACAATGGCGAGAATGTCGGCGGTCATATTAAGCAAAATGAAAGTGGCGGCGAAGATCAGGCCGCAAGCCTGAACGACCGGCACGTCGTGCTTCGAAACTTCGTCGACCATCAATTGACCGAGGCCGGGATAGACGAAGACGGTCTCGACGACGACGACGCCGACAATCAGATAAGCGAGATTGAGCGCCACCACCGAAATGATCGGGGCCAGCGCATTCGGCAAGGCGTGGCGCACGACGATGCGCGACTTGGTAAGGCCCTTGAGAATCGCCATTTCGATGTAGGGGCTCGCCATCACTGAGAGCACCGAGGCGCGCGTCATGCGCATCATGTGCGCGACAATCACCAGAACCAAGGTCAGCATCGGCAGGAAACAATAATAGAGGCGGTCGACAAAACTGGATTCCGGCGTCACGTTGGCGAGCGAAGGAAACCAGCCGAGTTGGATGGCGACGTATTTGATGAGGAGATAGGCGAGGAAATATTCAGGCACCGAAATCGTCATCAGCGTCACGACATTGACCAAACGGTCGAAGACGCCGCCCTGCCGGATCGCCGCCAGGAGCCCGAGACCGATGGCCAGCGGCACGGCGACGATCGCCGCGTAGGCCGCCAGAAACATCGTGTTGGCGAAGCGCGGCGCAATCTCGGTCAAGACGTCGCGGCCATTGGTGAGCGAAACACCGAAATCGCCGCGCAATGCGTGAAACAGCCAATCGAAAAACCTCACAATCGCCGGCCGATCCAGGCCCAGGTCAAGGCGCAGCTTGGCCAGGCTCTCGGGCGTCGCGGTGTTTTGCAGGATGGCCGAGGCGAGATCGCCCGGCAGAAGCTCGGTGCCGATGAAGATGAGAACTGACGCGGCGAACAGCGTCAGGATTCCCAAGCCGAGCCGTTGTAGCAACAGTTTGTACAAGACGCCTGCCCTCTTCCTCCGCCCTTGCTCCTCGAGACGACCCTCGCCGATGGTGATCGCCACCGGTCGAAGCTACCCCGCCGCCCGCCTCGCCAGCGAGCCGACGGCTGGGAAAGCCGCGAAGCCTGGGTGGTTGCGCCGAACCGAGGCGCAACAACCCGGCCAGCGCCGCGCCCATCAACAAAGGCGGGCGCGGCGCTTTTTGCCTCAGCTCTTGAGCCAGGCCTTCTGCATGATATAGCCGTTGTCCATATCGAAGCCGCCGTGCGGCGTATGCCCGCCGACTTTGTCGAGGTGCGCGTCAAGCCAGTCCTTGAACACGGGAATGATCGCGCCGCCCTGCTCGTTAAGCATCGCTTGCATTTCCCAGATGTAGGGCCGGCGCTTGTCTTCGTTCGTTTCGCCGCGCGCGTCCGCCAGCAGCTTCTCGAACTTCTCGTTGTTCCAGTGCGTCTCGTTCCAGGGAGCCCCGGCCGCATAGGCGACCGAGAGCATCTGCGTCGCCGCCGCGCGCCCGCCCCAGTAGCTCGAGACGAACGCGCCCTTGAGCCAGACGTTGTCCCAGAAGCCGTCGGCCGGCTCCTTTTTCAAATCAACCTTGATGCCGGCCTTGCCGGCGCTGGCCTGGAGAAGCGCGCCTTCGTCGACGGCGCCGTTGAACGCCGCGTCGGAGGCCTGAAGCAGGATCTTCGGATCCGCGATTCCCGCTTTCTTGAACGCGGCGGCGGCCTTGTCGGGATCATATTTGCGCTGCGCCAGCTCCTTATTGAAGAAGGGGTCGGTCGGCGGGATCGGATGATCGTTGCCAACCGTGCCGTATCCGCTGAACAGCGCTTTCAAAATCTGCTCCCGGTCGGTCGCGAGCTTCATCGCCATCCGGATGTCCGGGTTGTCGTACGGCGCCTTGTCGCATTGCATCGCAATCACCGCGTGCCAGCCGCCCGGCGCCCGCACGAGCTGGATCTTCGGCGCTTTCGACAGCAGCGCCACCGCCTTGTGGTCGACGCGATTGATCGCGTCGATCTGACCGGAGATCAGAGCGTTGAGCCGAGCGGAGCCGTCGTTGATGACCGTGACTTCGATGCCGTCGAGATGGCCGCGCCCTTCTTTCCAATAGTCGCGGGTCTTCTTCAGCGATATCCGCACGCCCGGATCGAACTTGTCGAGGCTGAAGGCGCCGGTGCCGACCGGCTTCGCCCAATCCTTGAAGCCGTCCGGCACCATGTGCACGTGATAGTCGGTCAGCGCGTAGGGCAGGTCCGCGTCCGGCCCGTTCAGCGAAATCTGAATTTGGTATTTGTCGAGCTTCTTGATGTCGGTCACCGGCTTGAATGTGCTCGCGCCGCCAGACTTGGTGTCGCCCCGGTGCAGGTTGAGCGAATAGATCGCGTCGTCGGCGGTGAATTCCTGGCCGTTGGAGAATTTGATCCCCTTGCGCAGGTTGAAGACCCAATCCTTGGCGCCGTTCTTCGGCTCCCAGCTCTCGGCCAGATCCGGATGCGGCCTGCCGTCGTCGCCCCATTCGACGATGCCGTCGAACAGGCCGTGGCTGGTGTCGATCATCACCGAGTCGTTGTAGGAGGTGACGTCGATGCTGTCGGTAGTGCTGCCTCCGCCAAGGCCGAGCCTCAGCACGCCGCCTTTCTTCGGCGTTTCGTCTGCACGCGCGTCCGCGCTCGCCAGCATGGTCGAGATCGCGAGGCTCGAGGCCCCGAGAGCGGCGGCGCGGCCCATCAACTCGCGACGCGAGATGGCGCCTTTGAGCAGGCGCCCGGTCCAATAATCCAGTTCGCTCATTTCACAATGTTCCTCTTTGACAGTGCGCCCTTCCCCAGACAACGATCGGCCCTTATTCTTCCGGGCGGCGCGTCGTTCCTTCGACTTGGCGTCAGATTTTTGCCGCTGTCAATTGTCCCCGGACCCGCGCCGAAAAAATCAGTCAGGAAGGCGCCCATCTGGCCAATTCCTTAGCGATCTGCATGTCTTGCAGGCATGGAGAGCCGCCATTTTGAATTGACGAAGTGAACTTTTGCACGGTTCAAAGATCAGAATTTCACCCGCGTTGACTTGCACTGAAGCCGAGATTAGGGGTTGCCACTTCGCCTTATCCTGAGCCGCGATGCGAAGCACGCGTGTCGAAGGGTGGTTCAGAGGGCGGCGCGTTTGTGCGCCCTGGAGCGTCCTTCGAGACGCGTCGCCTTTGGCGGCGCTCCTCAGGACGAGGGTGGTAGGGAGTTCCGCGGCCCATGAAAATCCTCGTGCCCGTCAAACGGGTTGTCGACTACAACATCAAGATCCGCCTCAAATCCGACGGCTCGGGGGTCGAGCTCGCCAACGTCAAGATGTCGATGAACCCTTTCGATGAGATCGCGGTCGAGGAGGCGCTCAGGCAGAAGGAAGCCGGCAAGGCGACCGAAGTCGTCATCGTTTCGATCGGCCCGGCGCAGGCGAGCGAGACCATCCGCACCGCGCTCGCCATGGGCGCCGATCGCGGCATCCTCATCAAGACTGAGGCGCTGGTCGAACCGCTCGCGGTCGCCAAGCTGCTCAAGGGCGTCGTCGAAAGCGAGCAGCCGGGGCTGGTCATCATGGGCAAGCAGGCGATCGACGACGACGCGAACCAGACTGGCCAGATGCTGGGGGCGCTCACCGGCTGGGGCCAGGGCACGTTCGCCTCCAAGGTCGCCGTCGGCGAGAGCAAGGTCGAGGTCACGCGCGAAGTGGACGGCGGGATGCAGACCGTTTCCTTGAAACTGCCGGCGATCGTCACGACGGATTTGCGCCTGAACGAGCCGCGCTACGCTTCGCTTCCCAACATCATGAAGGCGAAGAAGAAGCCGATCGAGGAGAAGACGCCGGCCGACTATGGGGTCGACGTTTCCCCCCGGCTCAAGGTGTTGAAGACCTCCGAGCCGGCCGGGCGCAAGGCGGGGGTCAAGGTCAAATCGGCGGCGGAGCTGGTCGCCAAGCTGCATGACGAAGCGGGAGTGATCTGACGATGGCGACCCTCCTTCTGGCGGAAATCGCCGGTGGGCAGTTGAGCGATGCGACCGCGCGCGCGCTCACCGCCGCGCTCGAGCTCGGGGCTACGGTCGACGTGCTGGTCGCCGGCGAAAACGTCGTCGCCGCCGCCGCCGCCGCGGCTCAGCTCAATGGAGTGGCGAAGGTGCGCGTCGCCGACCACTCGACTTACGCGCATGGGTTGGCCGAGCCGCTGGCGGCGCTGATCGTTTCGCTTGCTCCCGCCTACGACGCCATCGTCGCGCCCTCGACGGCGAGCGCCAAGAACGTCGCGCCGCGAGTGGCGGCGTTGCTCGACGTGATGCAGGTTTCCGACATCACCAAGGTCATTGCGCCTAAGACTTTCGAGCGCCCGATCTACGCCGGCAACGCCATCCAGACAGTTGAATTGACCGATCCGAAGATCGTCGTCACGGTGCGCACGGCATCTTTCGCCGCAACCGGGCAGGGCGGCTCGGCGCCGATCGAGCCGGTCGCGGCTGTTGCCGACCCGGCGGTGTCGTCGTTCGTCGGCGACGCGCTCGCCAAGTCCGACCGGCCCGAGTTGACCTCGGCCAAGATCATCATCTCCGGCGGCCGGGCGATGCAGAAGGCCGAGAACTTCAAGACCTATATCGAGCCGGTCGCCGACAAGCTCGGCGCGGCGATGGGCGCCTCGCGCGCCGCGGTCGACGCGGGCTACGCGCCCAACGACTGGCAGGTCGGCCAGACCGGCAAGGTTGTCGCGCCGGATCTCTATATCGCGGTCGGCATATCGGGGGCGATCCAGCATCTGGCGGGGATGAAGGATTCGAAGGTCATCGTAGCCATCAACAAGGACGAGGAGGCCCCGATCTTCCAGGTCGCCGACTACGGCCTCGTCGCCGATCTCTACACGGCGCTCCCCGAGTTCGCGGCGGAGCTCGCTAAGATCGGGCGCTAAGGACCGGCCGAACTTATAAAAAAGCGTGGGCGTCCGACTGGACGCTCGGCGCTGCTGGTCTATGATCCCGGCGCGGCCCGGGACGGTTGCTGGACAAAAATATGACACTCAACATCGAGACGGTCGGCGTCATCGGCGCGGGCCAAATGGGCGCCGGGATCGCCGAGGTCGTGGCGCAGGCGGGATTGAACGTCTCCCTCTACGACGTCGCCGAGGAACGCATCAACGCCGCGCTCGCCACCATCAACGGCCACCTGTCGCGCCAGGTCTCCAAAGGGCAGATGGATGAGGCGGAGCGCAGGGCGATCCTCGACCGCATCCACGTCGCTCCTACCCTCGACAAGCTCGGCGACTGCGATCTGGTGGTCGAGGCCGCTTCCGAGAACGAAGAGGTCAAGCGCAAGATTTTCATCGCGCTACGCTCCTTTCTCAAACCTGACGCGATCGTCGCCTCCAACACGTCCTCGATCTCGATCACGCGCCTCGCTTCGGTGACGTCCAATCCCGAGCGTTTCATCGGCATCCACTTTATGAACCCAGTGCCGCGCATGCAGCTCGTCGAACTGATCCGCGGCATCGCCACCAAGGACGAGACCTTCGAGGCCGCGAGGGCGTTCGTAACCCGGCTCGGCAAGACGGCGACAATGTCGGAGGATTTCCCCGCCTTCATCGTCAACCGCATCCTGCTCCCGATGATCAACGAGGCGGTCTACACGCTCTATGAGGGCGTCGGCTCGGTCGAAGCGATCGACACCGCGATGCGGCTTGGCGCCAACCATCCGATGGGGCCGTTGCAGCTCGCCGACTTCATTGGCCTCGACACCTGCCTCGCGGTCATGCAGGTGCTGCACGAGGGGCTCGCGGATTCGAAATACCGTCCCTGCCCGCTCCTGGTGAAATACGTCGAGGCGGGCTGGCTCGGCCGCAAGACCCAGCGCGGCTTCTACGACTATCGCGGCGAGCACCCCGTGCCGACGCGCTGATCTGCCCCCGCGACGTCCACGACCTATTTGGGCTGGGGAGGTCGCTGTAAATCGGACCGCCGCTCCCGCGTGATCCGCTCGGCCTCGGCGCGGCGCCAGGCGGCGATCTTCACGTGGTCGCCCGAGAGCAGCACGTCGGGAATGGCGCGGCCTTCCCATTCGCGGGGCCGCGTATATTGCGGATATTCGAGCAGGCCGTTCTCGAAGCTCTCCTCCGCGCCCGAGGCCTCCTTCCCCATCACGCCGGGGATGAGGCGAACGCAGGCGTCGAGGATCGCGAGCGCGGCGATCTCTCCGCCCGAGAGGACATAGTCGCCGACCGAGACCTCGGTGAGCCCGCGCGCCGCAATCACGCGCTCATCCACTCCTTCGAACCGCGGGCAGAGGATCACCAGCCCAGGCCCGGTCGCCGCCCATTCGCGGGCGCGTCCTTGCGAGAACGGCCGGCCGCGCGGGCTCATGATCAGGCGTGGGCGCGGATCATGAGGCGCGAGGGCGGCGTCGAGGCTCGCCGCGAGCACGTCGGCGCGCATCACCATGCCGGGGCCGCCGCCCGCCGGCGTATCGTCGACGGCGCGATGGCGGCCGAGCCCGTGCTCGCGGATGTCGCGCGCCTCGAGCGACCACAGACCCCGCGCCAGCGCTTCGCCCGCCAGCGATTGTCCGAGCGGCCCTGGGAACATGGCGGGGAACAGAGTGAGAATCGTCGCACGGAACATGTCGGGCACAATACCATTGCCGACGGAATCCTGCCGCGGCTCAGAATGATGACTGCCGTCTGCATCAAGCTTCTGGCTGGATGCAGAGTGGAGCGGATCGTTGAGCCGCCGACTTAACCCGTCGGTGAAAACACTTTCGCTGCTCGCGGGCTGTCGCGCCAACGGCCCACGAGTTTTTTGCGCTCATCTGCACCTATGACGTCTTTTGAAGCGACTGTGCGAACTTCACAGAGCCGCGGGCTTTATCATTGCTCCGCTGATCTCCCATTCGTGATGCGACGCGACAAATGTCTTGCGCTCCCCCCTGGGCCATAGGTTGACGTAGATGCTGCCGCCTGGACGCGGCGTAAACGACGCTACACGGCATTCCTCCCCGTCCACTATTGCGGGGAGATTTCCAGGCGGCGTGATCCAGACAGCTTTTCGCCATTGCGCGGCGACGAACGCGCTATAGTCGAGATCGTCTTCGTGATCGGACGGCGCGGGTGACTTGGGTTCCGGTTCTAATTCGCCCTCGTGCTGCGTCTCCTTTTCTGCGGCGGGGGCACTGTCCAGAAGGCGGGGTCCCGCGCGAACGTCGACAGATGCTTTTGCATGAAGCTCCTTCAGAACCTCGCCAGCGTTGGCCACCTGGCGATCGGGCGCATTGACCTGGCTCGCGATCCGCGCGGCGTGACGAACCTGCCATAGACGCTTGAGCCAACGAACTCCGACCCAGGCCACGACAATCGCAAGCAGAAGCTCCATCCGCGACAGCCCGCTATTCGCCGCATTCGAGAGTAAACGCGTAGCCGACCTTACTCAGCTCGCAATAGCCCCAATCGGCTGTCCGGCCCCTGTCACGGTCGCCCGTTCTGCGTCACACCTGCAAAATCGAATTGAAATCGAAATTCTGCCCCGGCGGATTTTCGCCGACCCTGACCGTTTTGTCGTCGGGGAAATGATAGGGCGGAACCGGCAGGTTATAGGGCGCGGGAACGCCCTGGAACACGCGGCCGGCCAGATCGTATTTCGACCCATGGCATGGGCAGAAGAAACCGCCCGGCCAATCGGGCGCCGGATCGGACGCATTCGGCTCCGGGTCGAACAGCGGGATGCAACCGAGGTGGGTGCAGACGCCGACGAGCACCAGAATCTCCGGCTTGATCGAACGGCTCCAGTTGGCCGCGTAGGCCGGCTGCTGCGGCTCCTCGGAGTTGGGGTCGCGCAGGCCGTCGAGGAGCTTGGGATTCTTGAGTTCCTCGAGCGCCGGCCCCGCCCGCTTGACGACGAACACGGGACGCGCCGCCCACAGCGCGACGACCCGCTGGCCGGGTTGAAGCTGTTGGATATCGATATCGACCGGGCCAGCGGCGGCGATCGTGGCGGCGTCCGGGTTCATCTGGTCGATGAACGGCCAGACCGTCGCCGCGACCCCAACCGCGGCCAGCGACCCGGTCGTCAGAAAGAGAAAATCCCGCTTCGTGACCGAGGCGCCCCCATGGCCTTCCGCAGCCGTCTCGGAACTCATCGTCATTAAGCGCGCCTCCAGATCCATCGGCGCCGAACGGGCGTCTGGCGCATGACCGTCTCTACCTGCCTCGTCCGGCCTTCGCAACCGTCGGATCTGCTAGCGCTCATCTTCGGCTTCGCGCGGCGGCTCGATCACGATCCGCCCGGCGCCAAAGTCGATGCTCGGGACGACGCGCTTGGTGAACGGCAAGAGCAAGGATTCGCCACCACCGTCGGGCGCGATCTCAAGTATGTCGCCTGCGCCGTAATTCACCAGCGACGCGACGCGGCCGAGCCGCGCGCCCGTCGCATCGACGGCTTCGAGGCCGACCAGGTCGTCGTAGTAGAATTCGTCGTCGCTCGGCCGCGGCAATTGGTCGCGGCGAGCGAAGATCTCGACGCCCGTGAGCGCCGCGGCGGCCTCGCGCGTCGAAACGCCGTCAACCCGCGCGACCAGCATGTCGTCCCCGACCAGCCGCACCGACTCGAACGTGAAGACGCGCGCGCGTTTGCCATCGGTCAGCGGCCCGTAGGCGCCGATGGCGGCCGGTTCGCGCGTGAGCGACTTCACCCGCATTGCGCCGCGCACGCCCTGCGGCGCGCCGAACACGCCCATGAGCACGAGACGGTCGGGCGGGCGCAATGGCCGACTGATCCCGAGGTCAGGCGGCGGGCGCTTCGGCGGCCTTGGGGGCCGCGGGCGCTTCGGCGGCCTTGGCGGCGGCGGCCGCAGCCGCCGCGGCGCGCTCCTGGGCCTTCTTCTTCGGCTTGGCCTTAACCGGATTTGTGCGCGCTTCGCGCTTGGCGAGGCCAAGTCCGTCGAGCAGGCGCAGCACGCGGTCGGTCGGCTGGGCGCCCTTGGCGAGCCAGGCCTTGGCCTTATCCTGGTCGAGCACCAGCCGGCTCGCGTCGTCCTTGGCCTTCAAGGGATCGAAAGTGCCGATCTTCTCGACGAAGCGGCCGTCGCGCGGCATGCGCGCGTCGGCGACCACAATGCGATAGAACGCGCGCTTCTTGGCGCCGCCGCGCGACAGGCGGATTTTCAGAGACATTCAGTTTCTTCCTTTCAGGCTGTAGGGCGGGTCGTCGACCCCGCCCGGCGCGGTCAACGACCGCGCCCTACAAGGGACCCTCTCCCCGCGAACGGGAGAGGGGAACGCGTTCGCGGCCTTCACCTTTTCTTTCCGAACGGGTTGAAGCCGCCGCCGAGGCCGGGAAGCTTGGACCCGCCGCCGAGGCCCGGGAATTGCGGCGGCAGGTTGAATGCTCCGGGCGGCGGAGCGACGGGAATGCCGGGCGATCCCGAGGGCAGGCCCGGCGGCGCGCCGGCCATCTGCTGCTGCATCGCCGCAATCTCTTCCGGCGAAGGCATCGGCATGCCGCTGCCCAGGCCCATCATCTGCCCGAGCTTACCCATCATGCCGCGCTTAGCCCCACCGCCGCCGATCGCTTTCATCATGTCGGCCATCTGTCGGTGTTGCTTGAGAAGCCGGTTGACGTACTCGACCGTAACGCCCGAGCCCGCCGCGATGCGCTTCTTGCGCGACGCCTTGAGGATGTCCGGGTTGCGCCGCTCGATGGGCGTCATCGACGAGATGATCGCCCGCTGCCGCTTGACAAATCTCTCGTCCAGATTGGCGGAGGCGAGCTGGTCCTTCATCTTGGCGACGCCCGGCAGCATTCCCATGATGCCGCCCATCCCACCCATCTTTTCGATCTGCGCCAGTTGGTCTGAGAGGTCGTTGAGGTCGAACACCCCTTTGCGCATCTTCTCGGCCATCTTGGCCGCCTGCGCAGCGTCGATGTTCTGCGCCGCCTTCTCGACCAGGCTAACGATGTCGCCCATGCCGAGGATGCGGTCGGCGAGGCGCGCTGGATGGAAATCCTCGAGCGCGTCCATCTTCTCGCCCACGCCCAAAAGCTTGATCGGCTTGCCGGTGACCGAACGCATCGACAGAGCCGCGCCGCCGCGCCCGTCGCCGTCCATCCGGGTCAGCACAATGCCGGTGAGGCCGACCCGCTCGTTGAAATTCTTCGCCAGGTTCACCGCGTCCTGTCCGGTCAGAGCGTCGGCGACCAGGAGAATCTCGTGCGGGCGCGCCACGTCGCGGATCTCGGCCATCTCCGCCATCAGCGGCTCGTCGATGTGCGTGCGGCCGGCGGTGTCGAGCAGCACGACGTCATAGCCTTGCAGCCGCGCGGTCGTCTCGGCGCGCCTGGCGATCCCGACCGGGTCCTGGCCGAGCACGATCGGCAACGTGTCGACGCCGACCTGCCTGCCCAGCACCGCAAGCTGCTCCTGCGCCGCCGGGCGCTTCACGTCGAGCGAGGCCATCAGCACCTTGCGCTTGTCGCGGTCGGCCAGACGTCTGGCGATCTTTGCGGCGGTCGTCGTCTTGCCCGCGCCCTGCAAGCCGACCAGCATGATTGCGACCGGCGCCGCCGCGTTGAGGTCGATCGCCTGGGATTCGCCGCCGAGGGTTTCGACCAGCGAGTCGTGGACGATCTTGACCACCATCTGACCTGGCTTGACCGACTTGATGACCGCGGCGCCGACCGACCGGGTGCGTGTGCGGTCGACGAACGAGCGCACGACCTCAAGCGCGACGTCGGCCTCGATGAGGGCGCGACGGACTTCGCGCATCGCGGCGTTGACGTCCTCTTCCGAGAGGGCGCCGCGGCCGGTGAGTTTATCCAATATGCCGGAGAGCTTTTCGGACAGGCTCTCGAACATGCCTTGCTCCTCATTCAGATGACGGACGACGGATATAGCGATCGCCTTCGCCAACCGCCTCCCTACCGTCTTCTGTCTTCCGTCGCCCGCACTCCAAAACCAACGCCAATCGCGCCCGGGGGCGCGACGCGCTGCCGGACGGGGCCGCTGACCTCAAAGGGACAGCCGGCTTGATCGACGAGGCCCAAACCTGACGAAGGCCGCGCTTCTAGGCAGGCGGAGCGGAGATGTCAAATATCGGACTCGCCGTCCCCACGCGCGCGGCGAGCAATGTTCAAGTTGTCGCGACGGGCGGCCGAAATGCGTGCCGAGAAGCCTTGTCGATCGCAGATCAAGCTTGCGTCGGCGATATCGCCAGGAATATTTCGAATGAGTACGATGAATATTTGAGAATATTTGCCATTCGCTATATCCAATTGAATATATCGTGTTTTAGATTGCTCAGTCCTTGATTCTCTCTTAACCCTATTGCGCCGATGGTGCGATACGGACTAGATCAGTTGGCAGGTTCCGGTTGCACGGTCTGCGAAGCCGCCGCTTTCAAGGGGAGGAAAACATGTTCACTTTGCGTGTGAACGGCCAGCCGGAGACGTTCGACGGCGATCCGTCGATGCCTGTGCTTTGGTATCTCCGGGACGTGCTCGGGCTCACCGGAACGAAATTCGGTTGCGGGATCGCAGCATGCGGCGCCTGCACCATCCACCTCGATGGCGATGCGGTGAGAGCGTGCGTCACTTCGATCAGTGACGCCAACGGCAAGTCGATCACCACCATCGAAGGCCTTGACCCCGAGGGCAATCACCCGCTGCAAAAGGCTTGGCGCGCGCTGAACGTGCCGCAGTGCGGCTATTGCCAGGCCGGCCAGATCATGCAGGCCGCCGCGCTTCTCAAACAGGCCCCGCATCCCACAGACGCCGACATCGACGGCACGATGTATGGCAACATATGCCGCTGCGGGACCTATCAGCGCATTCGCGCCGCCATCAAGCAAGCTGCGGGAGCGTGACATGACCAAGCACATTCGTGAACTTGCGCCATCGGGCATAGAGAACATCAGCCGCCGCGGCGTTCTGAAGGGCATTCTTTCGACCACTGGCCTCGTGCTCGCGGTCGGTGTGTTATCGCCGCCCCGTCCGGCGCTGGCCGCCGATGCCCCCAAATGGGGGGCCGCCGGCATGCCGCACGGCACGGTGAACAATCCTCTCGCCTTCGTGTCGATTGCGCCAGACGGAACCGTCTCGATCGTCTGCCATCGCTCCGAGATGGGGCAGGGCGTGCGCACAGGCATGCCGTTGATCGTCGCCGACGAACTTGACGCCGACTGGGCCAAAGTGAAGGTCGTTCAGGCGACCGGCGACGAAGCGAAATACGGCAACCAGGACACGGACGGATCGCGCTCAACCCGTCATTTCATAGTGCCGATGCGCCAGGCCGGCGCCGCGGCCCGAATGATGCTTGAGGAGGCGGCGGCGAAACGCTGGGGCGTCCCGGTGGCCGATGTGGAAGCGAAGAATCACGAGGTCGTTCAGAAGTCCACCGGGCAAAAGCTTGGCTATGGAGAGCTTGCCGCCGACGCCAGCAAGCTGGACGTCCCGGCGACCGATAGCCTGCGTCTCAAGGATCCTTCGCAGTTCCGCTACATCGGCAAGGAAGGGACCAATATCGTCGACGGCTTCGACATCACGACGGGTCGCGCCAAATACGGTCAGGATATCCGCCTGCCTGGCACGAAGTACGCAGTCATCGCGCGACCACCGGTCATGGGCGGGAAGGTTGCTTCCTTCGACGCTACGGACGCCAAGAAGGTCCCAGGCGTCGTCGGGATCGTCGAGATTCCCGCGCCCTCTTTTCCCTTGGCCTTCCAGCCGTCAGGCGGAATCGCCGTTGTCGCTGACAACACCTGGGCCGCCATCCAGGGCCGTAAGGCGCTGAAGGTCGTGTGGGACGACGGCCCGCACGGGACGTACGATTCGACGGCCTACCGCACGGCGCTCGAAACGACGGCGCGCCAACCGGGTCAGGTTGCGCGTAGCGAAGGCGACTTCGCCGCTGCTTTTGCGAGCGCGGACAAGAAAGTCGATGGCGAATATTACATCCCCCACCTCGCGCACGCGACCATGGAGCCCCCTTCGGCGAGTTGCCAAATCGTCGACGGCAAGGCTGAAGTCTGGACGAGCGTGCAAAGTCCGCAGGCCGCCCATGATTTGGTCGCCAAATACTTGAGCCTTCCGCCTGAGAACGTCACGGTCCATGTGACGCTTTTGGGTGGAGGTTTTGGCCGCAGATCGAAGCCGGACTTCGCGGTCGAGGCGGCCCTGGTGTCAAAAGGAATCGGCGGAGCGCCGGTGAAGGTTGTCTGGACTCGTGAGGACGATATCCACAACGGCTTTTACCATACGGTCTCGGCTGAACGCCTGGAAGCCGGACTCGACAAGGACGGCAACGTTGTCGCCTGGCGACACAACAGCGTCGCGCCGACGATTCTATCGCTCTTCGCGCCCGATCCTAAGCACGAGATGCCGCTCGAGAAGGGAATGGGCCTCGTCGACACGCCCTTTGAAATCAAGAATATGAGTCTCGAGAACGGCGAGGCCGAGGCGCACACCAAGATCGGCTGGTACCGCTCGGTCTCGAATATTCCGCACGCGTTCGCGATCCAGTCCTTCGCCGCAGAACTGGCGGCGGCGGCCGGCAAGGATCAACGAACGTTCGTCCTTGATCTGATAGGTCCTTCACGCATCGTCGATGTCCAGAAGACGGTGAAGGATTTCTGGGACTATGGCGAGAATCCGGAGGTCTATCCGATCGACACCGGCCGCCTTCGCGGCGTCGTCGAACTCGTTACCGAGAAGGCAGGATGGGGTCGCAAGATGCCGCCGGGCCATGGCCTTGGCCTGGCCGTCCACCGCAGTTTCGTGACCTATGTCGCAACCGTCGTCGAAGCGGCCGTGGACGACAAGGGCAACGTCACTGTGCCGCGGGTTGACATCGCCGTCGACTGCGGCCCGACCGTCAATCCGGATCGGGTCCGCTCGCAAATGGAGGGAGCTGTGATCATGGGCCTGGGGTTGGCCATGATGACCGAGATCTCATTCAAAGACGGCAAGGTCCGACAGAGCAACTTCGACGACTACCAGGTGTTGCGCATCAGCGACGCGCCCCGTGAGACACATGTGCATATTGTGCCGCATGGCTTCGACGTGCCGCTGGGCGGAGTGGGCGAACCGGGCGTGCCGCCTGTCGCCCCGGCGCTGCTCAATGCGGTCTTCGCCGCTAGCGGCAAGCGGATACGGTCGCTGCCGATCGGCCAGCAGGTGGGCAAGGCCTAAGCGCGCCATAAAAGGCGGGCCGGGAGTTGATTCCGCGGCCCGAACGTACTCGGCGGGCGTAACGGCTCGACGCGCGTTGTCGTTCATCATTGGGAGTTCGCGCCGCTGTAGGCGATGCGAGGGGCGTTGGCGGTCGCCACGCGACCTTGTGAGGCTATTTACGTAATGGTTCTGCTATTTCCAAAGTATGGAGTTGCGCTCGTAGCGTAGAGGATATCCATTCTCCAAAGGGAGGAATTCGCGCTGAATTGAGGATCGTCTCTCGACAGCCGAGCAAAACTTCTCGACAACCCTCATCGTATCTGTATACGCTAAGCTTACTGGGAGGGACGCGAATGACGCAAGATTGCGAGGCCCGCAGTCTACAATTGTGTCGGCGACGCGCCCTGTTGGCCGCAGCAATGGTCTTGGCGCCTTGGGAGCCCTTTCCCGCACGTGCGCAGGCTCAGGCGGATGATGCGACATCTGCGCGGCCGCAATCTGGCGATCATCTCGTTTTTCTCTCCGGACCTAAGAAGGGCCAACCTATCCGGAGCGACGATCTGGAGCTGGGCGGTCCGCAGGCCCAGGCCTATCCGGCGGATCCGAAAGGCCTCGTGCGGGACGGCACGCCGTTCAATCTCCTGGTCTTGGTGCGCGTCGGCAGCGACGGCCTCGATGAGGAAACCCGCAAAGGTCGGCCGACGGCGTGGTCGCTTATTCGGCCATCTGCACGCATCAGGCGTGCCCGGTGAACCAGTGGTCGGACGAAAAAAAAGCCATGGTCTGCTCATGCCATGGTTCGACGTACGATCCGAAGAACAGCGCCGAAGTGATCTTCGGACCCGCGCCGCTACCGCTGGCTGGGCTGCCGCTTAGGAGCGACAATGGCCTCCTGATCGTCCGCGGCGGATTTACCGGTCGAGTCGGCGGGCAAACGGATTGATGGGTCTGCTTACGGTGACCTAGGGCCCTCTGGGCCGCGTGATCTCGAAAGTTGGACGGCTTATTAACCAGGGAGAGAAACGTGAAGAAGCTCTATATCGGCTCAAGCTTTGCGGCGTTGTTGATGGCCGGCGCGCTCGGTGTCGCCTACGGCGCCGACTACACGCCGGTCACCGATGCGCGTCTCGCAGAATCCGGAGCCTGAAAATTGGCTGATGACGCGAGGCAACTACGCGGGCTGGAGCTACAGCCCGCTCGCCCAGGTCAATACTTCAAACGTAAGAACCTTGTTCCGGTGTGGAGCATTTCGACCGGGGTCACCTCCGGCCACGAGGCGCCTCCGATCGTCAATAATGGCGTGATGTTTGTCGCCACCCCCTACAGTCAGGTGCTGGCGCTGGACGCCGCTACAGGCGAAATGCTGTGGCGCTATAGCGCAAGCTGCCGGAAGGCTTCGCCGCCCTGCACAACACGAGCCGCGGCGTAGGGCTTTATGGCGACAAGGTCTTCTTTCCGACCCTGGACGCAACGCTGGTGGCCTTAGACGCCAAGACCGGCAAGGTCGCCTGGGAGGCGAAGGTCGAGGACTGGAAGCAGGGCTACTACATGACCATGGCGCCCCTGGTCGTGAAGGGCAAGGTGCTGGTCGGCGTGGCGGGCGGCGAATTCGGCGTACGCGGCTTCGTCGCGGCGTTCGACGCGGAAACCGGCAAGCTGGCATGGAAGACCTATACCATCCCCGCGCCGGGCGAGCCCGGCAGCGAGACCTGGGAGAAGGCCGACACCTGGAAGACCGGCGGCGCTTCCACGTGGATGACCGGCAACTACGATCCGGCGACCAACACGGTCTATTGGGGCACTGGCAACGGGTCGCCCTGGTTCGGAGATCAGCGGCCGGGCGACAACCTCTACACGTCTTCGACGGTCGCGCTGGACGGCGACACCGGCAAGATCAAGGGGCATTTCCAGTACCATCAGAACGAGTCCTGGGACTGGGATGCGATGAATGCGCCGATGCTGGTCGATTTCCAGAAGGACGGCGCGACGACGAAGGGTTTGCTGACGCCGCAGCGCAACGGCTACATCTACTGGCTCGGCCGCAACGCCGACGGCAGCATTTCCTACCTGGACTCCGAGGCCTACGTTCCGCAGAACGTCTTCAAGAGCATCGACCCCAAGACCGGCCGGCCGGACGTCGACCTCGCCCACAAACCGGGAACCGGCAAGGCCGCGCAGTTCTGCCCCGGCTTGTGGGGCGGCAAGGACTGGCCATACGAGGCCTATAACCCGAAGACCTGGGAATGATGTTTATCCCGACCAACGAAAATCACTGCAACAATCTCGAGGGCAAGGTCAACGAGCGCATCCCGCCTCAGTGGTGGACCGGCGTCGCGATCCCCGACTTCCATTTCACCGTCGATACGAAGCCGGGTTTCTTCGGGGAGTTGCAGGCCTATGACGTCAACACCGGCAAGCGAATTTGGCGAGATCTGTACTCGAACTCGATGAACTGGGGTTCGGTGCTGACCACCGGCGGCGGCCTGTTGTTCGCCGGCGGCACCAACGACCGGATGTTCCGCGCTTACGACGCCAAGTCAGGCGAGGAGCTTTGGCACTTCCGCACCAACTCCGGCATCATCGCCCCGCCGTCAACCTTCGAAGTGAACGGCGTGCAATATGTCGCGGTGGCGTCGGGCTACGGCGTCGACCCAGCGTTCCAGCAGACCTTGATGGCCGACTTGGTCGGTTGGAACCCGGACGTGCCGCAGGGCGGGGTCGTGTGGGTGTTTGCCGTTCAGAAGTGAACGCTGCCGCGCCGACGCCGTCGTAGGGGTCGTAGGGCCGGCCGCCAGGGTTGGCGGCCGGCCGCTTGCGTGTGTCACTCAAACCTCCGGAATGCCTGAATGCTCCGTGCTCAAACAGCGATCATTACGCGCCGTGCGTCGGCCCTGATTGCCGCGATTCTGATATCCCTCGGAGGGAGCGCCGGCATGCAGGCTCGCGCCGAGGAGACGTCCGCCTATCTCGTCGAAGTCAGTGATGTTACGGTCAAGGTCGGCGAGCCCGCGGTCATGCGCGCAACCCTCAAGGCCCGCGATGGCTATCGAATTCTCAAACACTACAACAACCGGGTGATCGAATTGTCTTCGTTCGATGACGGAGTCGTCTTCGAGCAGAGGATGGTGCCCGCCACGTTGGACGAAGACTCACTCGTCTTCGAGGTTCCCCTCCACGCCACCAAAGCCGGGAAGCACCCGATCAACGGGCTCTTTCGCGTCGGTTACATCCATGGAACTGACGAGCTGTCCATGGTGTCGGTGCCTCTGATCGCCAATGTCACGGGGACCGAGTAGTTCGAGCGCGGCCAAGATGAAAGGATTTTGCACCCGTTCCCTTCTAATCCTGCTGGTCGGCGCTGCCGCCGCCCCGGCCCTGGCGGCCGATGCCACTGAGTCAGAATTGATGCAGGCGGCAACCGAGCTTGGGCGGCAATATGACGCCAACTATAACGACAAGAAGCCCGATGCCATGGCGGCGCTCTATACCTTAGATGGCGTCTTGCTCTCACCGTCCGGTTCGGTCGTGCGTGGTCGAGAAGCGCTCGCGACCTACTATGCTGAGCGCTTCGCCTCCGGCGCTCGAGGCCACGCCATCAAAGTCATCGAAGTCCATGTCCAGGGCAATGGCGGCTATGGCCTTGCCCACTTCTCCGTGATGGCGCCGCGCGCGAACGGCGATCTCCATGAGGTGGATGGCCGCATCGTCGCCATCTACCAACGCGACCCCGATGGGTGGCACATGCGCCTCCTTGACGCGGACGTGACCGAACCGCCCAAAAAGTAGCTGTCAGGACCGCTTTGTCGCGGCGCTGGATTACGGGTCGAATTCAAAGCTTGGTTCCCCCTCGGTGATCAGTCGCAATCGCTCAAGCATTGATTGAATAATTCGCAAGGACTGTGCATTGGGGCGACCTCTTCCTGACACTCCTTTTTCTGATTGTACCGTGATTTGCATTCTGACCTACACACCGCTTTCGGTTCAGCATTCGGTGACCGGTTTTGCGAAGGTTGGCTCTGTTGACCGGATGCGGGAATAATTAACGACAGCACCAGTCCGATCGCCAACAACGATATCCTGATCATGTTCGAAGGCCCTGTATTCCGCGGATTTAATCCTGCGCCCCGCGCCGGTCTCAAATTACGGCAAACCGCCGTTGCGCGCCAGATTGCAAGCGCCAACCAGACCATCACCGTATTCCAATTGGTATTACGTCTTGCGCGTATCAGTAAGGCCCTCACCAATGGCGATGAAGGCCAGCAACACAACGGTCGGAGTGACGACGAAGTGGCGCGACGCGCTAGTCGGACGTCCGACAAGCGCGCATCGTCAATCGACGGAACTGCATCCCGCGCGCGCCGCGGCCGGTTCGCGGCGGGTTTGTTTGCGCACTCACGCCCGCGCTTCGCTCCCGGGCCGGAACCGGATTGCGGCCAATACGCCAGGCGCGATAAAAACCAGCAGCACGATCGCCTAAACGATGGCGAACGGCGGTTCGGACTGGGTTGGCGCAAGGTCATGGAGGAAAGTAACCTTCATGAACCCCTGTACGACGAGGACGAACACATTGAGATAGAGCGGGGCGACGGCGCAGCCGACATTGACGAGCCGCCAAATTCCGACGAGGTTAAATGCGTAATAGCCGAGGACGGCGCCGAGAAGCAGGATCAACGACAGAACGCCGACCGCGCGCGGCGGATCGAAACCGAACGGCGGCAGCGGGAAGCCGCTGAGGCTGGTGAAAATCGTGGTGATGAGAAGAGCGCGCTCCACGCTCCGGAGTCTCCCCGAGCAGCAAACGGCACAGAACGATGAGCCTCGAAACAATGCCGACCAGGCTCAGGACAACATGGATTTGAAGCATCGCCGACCCCTCCCACAAAGCAAACTATCCTCGCCCGTTCGCCCTCAGCGACGGCGGGGACGACGCTCGCGCCCGAGCGTCCGCGCCTAGCGTCGCTGCCCCGGTCTTCGCCCAAGCGCGTCGATCAGCGCCTTCAAGGTCGCGACGGTGGAAGCGTCCGCTTCGCCGTCGACGCGCTCGGGTCGGAAGTGGCGCTGGAACGCCGCAACCGCCTGCCGGGTCTGGCGGTCGTGAGACTCCCGTGATCCCCACGCCGTAGCCGTAGAGCGCAAGCATCGCCTGTAGCGCCCGCACCGGCGGGGCTTCCTCCTCGTGCGCAAAGAGCGCGCCGCCCGACAACGGGGCGGGCTCTGTCCAGTGCCCGACGCCGCCGGCCCACAACCGCTCCCAGGGAAAAGCCTCGCCCGGATCCTGCTTGCGCGAGGGCGCGACGTCGGAATGGGCGAGGACGCGCTCGGGCGCGATTCCCCAGCGGGCGCAGACGTCGCGGGCGAGCGCGATCGTCGCGGCGATCTGGTGAACCGGAAAAGGCGGCGAACCGCCATCATGTCCCGGATTGACGATCTCGACCCCGATCGAGGCCGAGTTGAGATCGCTCTCGCCCTTCCATGAGGCTTTGCCTGCGTGCCACGCCCGCTCGCTCTCCTTGACCAGCTGGTCGATCGCGCCGTCCTCCCAGACGAAGTAATGCGCCGAGAGCTCGGAGGCCGGATCGAGCAGAACCTTGAGCGCGGCCTCCCCGGTCGGCATGCCGGTATAGTGCAGTATGAGGCAATCCGGCCGGCCGCGGCCGCGCCGCTCTCCGCGATTGGGGGAATCGAGAAAGCGGGCGGCGAGCGGACTGTCGCCAGGATGGGCGGGCGGCATCAGGCGGGACCAACGCGAAGTTCGAACAAGCAGCGTCGCCGCGGGCCCTCGCCCGCAGACGGCCCTCCAGGTTTAGGCGATCAGTAGAAAGCGGTGCAGACCCGGTTGCCGTTGTAGTCGTAGGCCCACTGCGCGCAGCGCCGCGGAGGCGGCGGTCCACCATATCCTGGCGGCGGCGCTGTCACGGCGTTGCCAATCAACGCGCCAGTGCCGGCGCCAATTAAGCCGCCGGCGATGGCGCCGCCTGCGCTCCCGCCCGATACCGCCGAGCCGATCAGCGCGCCAGTGCCGGCGCCGAGTGCGCCGCCTGCAAGCGTGCCCGTCTGCTGCTGAGGCGTATAGCAGCCCGATACCGACGCAGCGCAGGCCACGGCCAACGCGAGAGCGAAAAGCTTCTTCATGACTTCTCCTTTGGACTCAGTAGAAAGCGGTGCAGACCCGGTTGCCGTTATAATCAAAGACCCACTGGGCGCATCGGCCCGGGCCCGGGGGCGGCCCCGGGGGTAGGCCGAAATACGCCGGCGGCGGTGGTCCGCCATAGACGGGCGGCAGCGCGAGGCCGCTGTAATAAGCCGGCTGCGGAGTCGCGGCCGCGCCCAAAAGCGCGCCGGTTCCGGCGCCAATCGCGGCCCCCGCCAGAGCGCCGCCAGGGCTGCCTCCGGACACGGCCGAGCCGATGAGAGCGCCCGTCCCGCCGCCAAGCGCGCCGCCGAAGAGCGCATTCTGCTGCTGCGGCGTCTCGCAGGCCGAGACGGAGACAGCGGCGGCGGTCGCCAAGGAAAGAGCCAAGATTTCGCCTCATGCGCTCCAAATCTCAGTCCCTCTCGCCCCGAAGACTTTAAGAAGGTTTTAACAAGTGCGTTTCGTCGCGGCCTTGATTGCCCAAAAGTCGGAGCGCGGCGGCGCAGCGCTCACCGTCCGCTGCGCCACGTTCCCATAATTCGAGTGAAGCTTCAATGAACGAGCCCTGTGGTTGGCTCGACGCGGTCCGAGGCCCCGGCGCGTTCCACCCGGCGCGCTCGATTCCGCTTGACCGACGCTGGTTCGGCCCATATGCCCGAGTCAGCCAGTCGGCCGGACGGCCGCCGCTTGACGCGGAGGAAAGTCCGGGCTCCAAACGGATGCGGCGCCGGATAACGTCCGGCGGGGGCGACCCCAGGGAAAGCGCCACAGAAAGCAAACCGCCGGTCCGCGGACCGCAAGGCCCAGAGCGCCGGCAAGGGTGAAAGGGTGCGGTAAGAGCGCACCGCGCAGGCGGCAACGCCGGCGGCATGGCAAGCCCCGCCGGGAGCAAGACCGAATAGGAGCGACGCGCGACGCCTTCGGGCGTCGCGGGGCTTGTCCGTTGGCCCTGTCGCTCGGGTTGGTTGCTTGAGGCGCCCGGCGACGGGCGTCCCAGAGGAATGGCCGTCACGTCGGGGCGATGAGCCCCGGCCATACAGAACCCGGCTTACAGGCCGGCTGGCGTTCTCATTTCGCCTCGTCCATGCTGGCGGGCGCCGAGCGGAGGCGAGAGAGCGGACATGCTTCGAGCGGACAAGGTTCTTCCGGCGGGCCATTGGACTGGGACGCCCGTTGACAGCGTGGTGCTCGAATTCGACGACCGATATCGTCGCCGCTTGGTCATGACCGGCGTCGGCGGTCTTGCCTTCCTGCTCGAACTCGCGGAGGCCGCGATGTTGCGGGGCGGCGACGGCTTGCAGCTCGAGGATGGCCGCATCGTCGAGGTGGTCGCCGCGCCCGAACCGCTGGCCGAAATCCGCGCCGCCGAAGCGCTGGCGCTGGTGCGAATCGCCTGGCACCTCGGCAACCGCCACTTGGCCGTCGAGATGACGTCGAAAGCGCTGCGCATCCGCCGCGATCCGGTGATCGAGGACATGGCCAAGGGCCTCGGTGGCCGCGTCGTTCCGGTCGAGGCGCCGTTCAACCCGGAGGGCGGCGCCTACGTGCAGGCCGAGGCGCTGGCTCACGGCCACGATCGTCATGGAGATGGGCACGGCCGCGATCACGCGCATCACGACCGCGGGGCTTGCGATCACCCCGATCATCATCGCCAAAGGGATCATGGCCATCGCCACTGATTTCGACGTCGGCGCTCCCCATGACTCGGCCCACGCCGAGGAGGCGTTGCTGCCGCTCATGTTGTGGCTGTCGCCGGCCTTCCCGGTCGGGTCGTTCGCCTATTCGCAGGGGCTCGAATGGGCGGTCGAGAGCGGCGACGTCCACGACGCGCGCTCGCTCGGCGGCTGGTTGGTCGACCTCTTGACCTTTGGCGCGCCGCGCGCCGACGCGATCCTGTTTGCGGAAAGCTTCCGCGCCGCAGAAGCTGGCGACTGGTCCGCCCTCGCCGAGGCCAACGACCTCGCCGTCGCGCTCGCCAATTCCGCCGAGCGCCGGCTGGAGACGACCGCGCAGGGCGCGGCTTTCGTCGCGGCCGCGCGCGCGGCATGGGATTGCGATTCCCTGCGCCGCCTCGCTCTGGTCGACCGCGTCGCCTATCCGGTCGCCGTCGCCGCCGCCGCCGCCGGCCACTGCCTTGCTCTCGAGGCGAGCCTGCAAGCTTTCGTGCTGGCCCAGATCGCGGCCGCCGTCTCGGCGGTCGTCCGGCTCGGCTCGATCGGCCAGACCGACGGCCAGAAAATCCAGGCCGCTCTTCTCCCGCGTGTCCGCGCGCTCGCCCGCGAGGCGGCGGATTCGTCGCTTGCAAACCTCGGCGCCTCGGCCTTTCGCGCCGACATCGCCTCCATGCGTCACGAAACGCAATATTCGCGACTGTTCCGGTCGTGAACATCTTGCTCGCTTCTCCCTTTGCGGGAAAAGGTGTCGTTGCAGGCCTCGCGTTAGGGGTCCGGCGAGCGCGGGACCTCCAAACCTCAAGAGACGGGTCATGACCTCCCCCAAACAACCCCTGCGCGTCGGCGTCGGCGGGCCGGTCGGCTCCGGCAAGACCGCGCTGATGGAGCAGCTCTGCAAGCGGCTCAAGCAAGAACTCGAGATCGCGGCGATCACTAACGACATCTACACCAAGGAGGATGCGCGGATCCTCGTCGAGGCCGGCGCGCTAACGCCGGAGCGCATCATCGGGGTCGAGACTGGCGGCTGCCCGCACACCGCGATCCGCGAGGACGCCTCGATCAACCTCGCGGCGGTTTCCGAAATGCGCCGGCGCTTCGCCAATCTCGATCTCATCCTCATCGAATCGGGCGGCGACAACCTGGCCGCAACCTTCTCGCCCGAGCTCGCCGACATCACGATCTACGTTATCGATGTCTCGGGCGGCGAGAAAATCCCGCGCAAAGGCGGCCCGGGCATCACGCGCTCGGACCTCTTGGTCATAAACAAGATTGACCTCGCTCCCTACGTCGGCGCCTCGCTCGAGGTGATGGCGCGCGATGCGGCCACGATGCGCAAGGGCCGTCCGTTCGTGATGGCGAACATGAAGACGGGCGCAGGCCTCGATGCGATCGTCGCTTTCCTGCATGCCAAGGGTGGACTGAAGAGCGGGTGAGAAGAGGGGACACGGACCGCGATCCGGGCGCGATGAAAACCAAGGCCCGCCCTTTCTCGCCGTGCAGTCGACCCAGAAAACTCGGAACTTTGACCCGGCGCGGCGCGTTGACACCGTGAACGCTGCGCGATAGGCGACCTTCGAATGCATTCCATACGTCCTTATCGTCATGGCAATCTGCCGGCTGCGCTTGTGGCCGCGGCCCGGCAAGTCCTCGACGAGAGCGGCATGCAGGCGGTTGGACTTCGCGAGACCGCCCGCCGGGTCGGCGTGTCAGCGACGGCCGCCTACCGCCATTTCACCAGCAAGGAAGATCTCTTGGCTTCCGTCGCCGCCGAAGGCTTTGGCGAGCTCAGGGCGGCGATGGAGGGCGCGACGCGCGGCCCCAATCCCCTGAGCCGCGCCGGCCTTGCCTATGTCGAGTTCGCTCAGCAAAATCGCGGCCTGTTCCGCCTGATGTTCGGGCCCGTTCTGGCGGAACGGGCAAAATACCCGGCGCTCCAGGCCGCGACCGACGGCGTCGAGTCCTTGCTGCTGCGCGGCGTCGCCGATCTCGATCAGCGGCCTCTCGACCACAACCTCGCCGCCATGGCGGCGTGGGGTCTCGTGCACGGGCTCTCGAATCTGGTCGTCGACGGCTTCATTCCTGGGGAGCGAGCCGCGGACCTGGCGGAGGAGATCCTGGCCAAGACCAGACTGCCGCGACCCCCGACAAGAGAGCCTGGGGGCTGATCGCTCGGTTGCCGGCTGCCCCGCGCGTCAATACGGTGCCGCGATCGGTCCTCGCCAAGCGCGCAGCATGAGTTAGGATGCACGAACCCGTTTACGATCTGGCGATCATCGGCGGCGGCGTGAATGGATGCGGTGTCGCCCGCGACGCCGGCGGGCGGGGCTTGAGCGTTTATCTGTGCGAGCAAGGCGACCTCGCCAGCGGCGCGTCCTCGGCCGCAACCAAGCTCATCCACGGCGGCCTGCGCTACCTGGAATATGGCGAATTCCGTCTGGTGCGCGAGGCGCTGTCCGAGCGCGAGACCCTTTGGCGGATCGCGCCCCATGCGGTGCGACCGCTGCGCTTTGTGCTGCCCCATCACCGGGGTCTCCGCCCGGCCTGGCTGCTGAGGCTCGGCCTCTTTCTTTACGACCATCTTGGGCGGCGAAGGCTCTTGGCGCCGACCGCGACGCTCGATCTGACGCGCGACCCGGCCGGAACGCCGTTGAAGCGCGGCGCGTTCAAGCTCGGCTTCGAATATTCGGATTGCTGGGTCGACGACGCCCGTCTCGTCGTACTCAACGCGCTCGACGCCCATCTCGCCGGCGCGCGGATCGAGACGCGAACCAAGGCGCTCGGCGCCGAGCGCGCCGGTGGCCTTTGGCGCCTGACCGTCGTCAACGAGCGCGACGCGACGCCGCGGACGATCCTGGCCAAGGCGCTCGTCAACGCCGCCGGGCCTTGGGTCGAAGACGTGCTCGCGCGCTTGCCGTCGCGACGCTCGCGCGACCGCCTGAGATTGGTGCAAGGCTCGCACATCGTCACCCGCAAGCTATTCGATCATGAGCGCGCATACATCTTTCAGAATGCCGACAAGCGGGTGCTGTTCGCAATTCCCTACGAGGGCGATTTCACCTTGATCGGCGCAACCGAGCTTGACTATGTGGGCGATCCGTCGAAGGCCGCCGCTTCCGAGGCGGAGATCGACTATTTGTGCGCGGCGGCGAGCGAGTATTTCGCGAAGCCCGTCACAAGCGCGGATGTGGTCTGGACCTTCTCCGGCGTCCGTCCGCTTTATGACGACGGCGCGAGCGCGGCGAGCGCGGCGACGCGCGACTATGTGCTCGAACTCGATGACGACGGGCCGCCGCTCCTGTCGATTTTCGGCGGCAAGATCACGACCTATCGCAAGCTTGCCGAGCATGCGCTCGATAAGCTCAACCCGGCCTTTCCCGCGCTCGCGCTCAGGCGCGGCTGGACCGGCCTCGCGCCGTTGCCGGGCGGCGCGTTTCCGCCGACCGAGATCGAGACGCAAGTCGAGGCGCTGCGGCTCCGCTATCCGTTTATCGCGGACGGCGAGGCGCGCCGCCTGACCCGCGCCTACGGGCTTCGCGCCAGCCAAATCCTGGGCGAAGCGGGCGAGCGCCAGGCGCTCGGCCGCGACTTCGGCGGGGATTTGAGCGAGCGCGAGGTCGAATATCTGATGCGGGTCGAGTGGGCCGAATGCGCCCAGGACATCGTCTGGCGCCGGAGCAAGCTCGGCCTGCGCTTGAGCGCCGATGAGGTCGCCGCCCTCGACCGCTTCATCGCCGGCCGGCTCGTCGACGGCGGCCGGCGCCTCGATGCGCAAAGGACGCCGGCGTGATCCTCGTCATCGATCAGGGGACGACCTCGTCCCGGGCGATCGTGTTCGACCTCGGGGCTCAGCCGATCGCCAGCGCGCAGGAGGAGTTTCCGCAAATCTACCCCCGTCCCGGCTGGGTCGAGCACGACCCGGAGACGCTGTGGCGAACGGCGCTGAGCACGGCGCGCGAGGCGCTCAGGCGCGCGGCCCGCGAGGCCGGCGATCTGGCGGCGATCGGCATCGCCAACCAGCGCGAGACCGCGCTCATCTGGGAGCGCGCGACGGGCAGGCCGATCGCCAACGCCATCGTCTGGCAGGACCGGCGCACGGCCGAGGCTTGCGCAACGCTGAAAGCGGAAGGCGCGGAGCCGCAGGTCACAGCGGCGACCGGCCTCGTGATCGACCCCTATTTCTCCGCCACCAAGATCGCCTGGCTCCTCGACAATGTCGATGGCGCGCGCGCCGCGGCCGAGCGGGGCGAGCTCGCCTTCGGCACAGTCGACACGTTTCTCGCCTGGCGTCTGACCAACGGCGCGGTCCACGCGACCGACGCCACCAACGCCTCGCGCACGATGCTTTACGACATCCGGAAGGGCGCCTGGGACGGCGACATGCTGCGGCTCTTCCGCGTCCCGCGCGCGCTGCTGCCCGAGGCGCTGGACACGGCGACCGAATATGGCGCGAGCGCGCCCGAACATCTCGGCGCTTCCGTGCCCATCCGGGCGCTGATCGGCGATCAGCAGAGTGCGCTGATCGGCCAGGCCTGCGTCCTGCCCGGGATGGTCAAGGCGACCTACGGCACCGGCGGCTTCCTCCTGCTCAACACCGGCGCGACGCCCGCGCCATCGCGCAATCGCCTCTTGACCACCGTCGCCTACCAGTGGCGGGGCAAGCGGACTTACGCGCTCGAGGGCTCGATCTTCTCCGCCGGGGCGTCGGTGCAATGGCTGCGCGACGGTCTCAAGATCATCGGCTCCGCGCCGGAGGCAGGCGAGCGCGCCGCGCGCGTCCCCTCGACCGAGGGCGTCTATTGCGTGCCCGCCTTCGCCGGGCTCGGCGCGCCCTATTGGAGCTCGGAAGCGCGCGCGCTGCTTTGCGGCATGACCCGCGGCACGTCGCGCGATGCGATCGCGCGGGCCGCGCTCGAAAGCGTCGGCTATCAGACCCGCGATCTCATCGAGGCGATGGCGGCCGACGCCGGGGCCGAGATCGGAGTGATCCGCGTCGACGGCGGCATGGCGGCGAGCGACTGGACGATGCAGTTCGTGAGCGACATGCTCGCCGTCCCCGTCGACCGCCCGGCCAATCTCGAATTGACCGCGCTCGGAGCGGCCTTCGCCGCCGGCTGGCAGGCGGGCGTCATGCCCGGCCCCGAGTTGTTCGCCGAACGCCGGCGCCGCGACCGGACCTTTGCGCCCGCCATGGACGAGGCGACCCGCGAGCGGCTCTACCGCGGCTGGCGGGAGGCGGTGCGGCGGGCGCTGTGAAGGGCCGGCTGGACCGCCCCGACTTACTCCAAGCTTATTCCAAATCATCCCAAATCTTGCCAAGCCGGGGCAAATTCCGGCCAAGACAATCAAAGGAAAAAGCTCGAATTTCCTTGGATTCTCTTGTCTGTTTTGAGCCTTTTCAAGGGTTCGCGCTGACCCCTTGGGCGTTTTTTTCTTTTTCGGCCCGAAGCGGCGGGCAAAATAGCATATTAATTGCGTGAGAAACGTGCGCTCCGTGGTCTTTTGAGCCGCTTCGTTCCACGCGTGCGAATTGTCGAAAGCGTCGTTCATGCGAGGCATCTTACTGGGGATTTTGATTTTCACGAAGGGATTGTCGAAAAATCTGCACAGGGCCGCGCGCCGGGGTTGACGGGGATATCCCAGCGGGATAGTCGTATATTCCAAAAGGATAGCCAATGCCGCTCTACATCAAGGATCCAAGGGCGACCGAGATGGCGGAGCGGCTGCGGAAACTCACCGACGCCACCTCCAAGACGGAAGCGGTGATGAAGGCGCTCGAGAGCGCAATCGAGGCAGCGCAGCGCCAGCTCCTGGGGCCGAGACTGGAGCAGGCTGTCGCCATCGCCCGGCAGATTGGCCACCGTGACGAGAAGTTCGACCAGAAGGCTTTCACCGACGAAATGTGGGGCTTTTGATGGTCGTCGACGCCTCAGCCATCATCGCGGTTTTGGCGGAGGAGCCCAAAGCCCCCGAGGTCGTGCGCGTCCTGAAAGACCACGGCGGTCCATTCGCGGTTCCCCCGATGACAATTTTCGAATCGACGCTCGGACTGGCGCGAGCCCGCGTCGGCCGAAAGCGTGCCCTCACCAGCGAGGATATCGCCATGGCGCTTGCGGCCGTCGTAAAGTTCTGCGAGGCCCTCCAGGCCGAAGAGCCGGCGGTGTCGCCGTATCTCGCACGCAAGGCCATCGAGGCCGCGGCGCGCTTCGGCAAGATCGTGGGCCATAGGGCCGACCTGAACTTTGGCGATTGTTTCGCCTACGCTCACGCGGAAGCCGGAGACAGGACGCTGCTGTTCGTGGGCGACGACTTCACTCACACCGACATTCGCGGCGCGCTTCCTGACCCGAGGCCGCGCGGGTGATAGTGCCGAACTCGGGGGACATCGCTCGAAAACGCGCAGCTTCAGGGCGCGTTGTTAAGGCGCGCGCAACTTCAAAGAGCTTCATTCGAACAAGCGGCATTGCGCGCGACCGATCTCTCGGATGCGTTTCTTTGGCGAACCAATAGCCCGAGGCCGCCCTCAAAAACCGATGCGATCCTGAATTTCTGGCGAAACAACTTGGCTACCCGAGCGGAAGCATGTCGGGGATCGTGTTCGCCCATGGGACGACAATGCCTGCCAGGCCATGACTGCAACGCTCGGTCCGGATGGTCGAGGCGATTTCGCGATCATGCAGACCCGTCGCCTTGACTGTCTGAGTTCCGATAAAGCGCTTGCGTCATGCGATCCCAGCCAGCCGCCCCCGCCCGAAGCAGCCGCATGGCGGAAGCTGGTGGAGAACGCACGCGTTGATGAATCAGTCCACGTACGCGAGGGCTCTTGCGGCGGAGTTGGCGATCGAGAGCTGCGGCCGCAGCCTACGATCCCTGGATTGCTTCGCTTCGCTCGCAATGACGGTCGGTGTCCTCGCATTGATCGGGAGATGGCCATGCCCGACAAGACCCTCGACTCCGCCCACGCCCGGCTCGTCCAAGCCCTGCGGGCGCGCGGCGACGTCAAGCGGGCGGCGTGGGAGAAGGCTTATCAGAAGTCGGGCGCCCAGCATTGGGGCGTGCCGCTGCCGGGCATGGACGCCGCGATCAAGGAGGCGCTCGGCGATCTCGCGCAGCAGCAAGCGGTGGAGCTCAGCGCCCGGCTCTGGGGTGAGCCGGTATGGGACTTGAAGGTCGTCGCCGGGCGGATCCTCAAGCGGAAGTCGATTGCGCCCGACGGCAAGGTCTGGGATTTCGTGACCGAGCGGCTCGCCGATCTCGACGGCTGGGCGGTCGCGGACAATCTGGCGAGCGCCGGTTCGCGCCGCCTCGTCGCTGACCCCGGCCGGCTCGACGCGGTCGAGGCCTGGACCCATAGCCCGCATTTGTGGACGCGGCGGGCGGCGCTGGTGTTCACGCTTCCGTGGGCGAAGGAGAAACGCGACCCCGAGCGGATGCTCGACTGGGCCGCGCGTCTCGCCGCGGACCGCCAATGGTTCATCCAGAAGGCGATCGGCTGGTGGCTGCGCGAACTCTCGAAGCGCGACCCGAAACGGGTGCGCCGGTTTCTGAAAGACCACGGCGAGAAGCTGACGGGCGTCGCCAAGCGCGAAGCGACGAAGGGCTTGCGCAGAAGTCGCGGACCGGCATGAAGGCCTGGGTGGCCGGGACAAGCCCGGCCATGACGGGTTGTCGCCGGCGCTCGGGCGAAACGACGAATTCAACAGCGCGCGCGGCGGCGATCAGGGACAGGCTTCGTCGATCAGCGCCTTGGCGCCGTCCATCGCGGCGAGGGCGAACGGCGCCGGCGGCTCCTGCGCCGGCCCGCCGGCCGGCGGCGCGGGAATTGGCGCGGCGACCAGCTTGGCGCCGTTGGCGAGGGCGCAGAAGCGCTCGCGCGGGATGATCGCGCGCGCCGGGGCGGTCGCGGCCGCCTTCAGCAGCAGCGGTTCGCCGCCCGCCAACGCGAGCGTGAGGCTCCAGTCCGCGGGCGGCGGATCGGCCGCCCGTCGCTTCTCGACGTCTCGCGCGACGATCTCCGCCTCGACCGCGCCGCCGCCGCGCCGGTAGCGGAACGCGACGGCGAGCGTCGCGCCTCCCGCCGCGAGCGGCTTGGCGAGCCGCGCCTCCAGGAGATCGGGCGGCGGCGGGTCGCCCTCGAACGCACGGCCGTTGAGGCCGTTGGCGCCGCTTGCCAAGATCGGCTCGGCGGCGTCGAGCGCCGAGGTCGCGAGATGCGAGGCGCCAAGCTCGGCGAGGCTCAGCCAGTAAACGCTGGCCGCCGGCGTCTTGCGCATGAGCGCCATCACCGGATCGCCGACGCCCATGGCGGCGAGATAAGCGCGGACCTCGGCGTCGACCCCCGGCTGCTCGTAGAACTTCCGCGTCGAAGTGAGATGAGCCACGCCTTCGATCTCTTTCACCAGCGTGGTGATCTGGTGCACGCCGATCAGCGGCGCCGGGCCGACAAGGCGCTCGACGCCGCCGGCAAGCACCAGCACGCAGGCCGAAGCGCAGGTCGCGCCGCCGGTGATGGCGCTACCCGGGCCGTCTGGGCATTTGGGCGCATTTTCGCGGCAGTTCGCGATCAGCGTCCTGGCGACCGCGACCGCGAGGCCCCTGGCTCGAATGAGCTCGCCCATCGCCAGCGCATCGGAAACCGAGCCGCCGGGAGAATGGATAAGGATCGGCAGGCGGCGGCCGTTGAGCTTCTGAACCGCGTCGGCGAGGCCGTTCGCCGTCCCCGGCACGATCCGACCCTCGGCGGACAGCCATTCGGGGCAATTCGGCGCGCATGCGGGGTCGGCGCTCACGACGCGCACAAAGCGCATCGGCGGCTCGCCGCGCACAACGCGCACAACGCGCATCGGCGGCTCGTCGGGCATCCGAGGCGGCGCCCTCTGGTCTGCTGATGCGGTCGCCGGAGCCGCAAGGAAGCCGAGAAGCGCAAGCGCGAGCATTCGCGCCGCTGACCGTGGGCCATTTGTCCGGCGCGCACTGGAGCATCCTTCGACACGGCGGCCGCGCCGCCGGCTCAGGACGAGGTCGGGAATACCCAATCGCATGACGTGCTAGGAAGCTCTTCGGCGTTCCCGGCGCTCCCCGCGCAAGCGTTGATATTCGAAGGCGATGAGGCTGGCCCCATGCTTTCGCTCGAGCCGCCGGACGATGAAATGGCCCCGCGCCAGCGTCTGGAAATGGTCGGCGAAGGCGGCGTTGACTGTCGCGCCGCCGATCGCGCCGAAAATCGGCGCCGCCTGCGCGGCGACTTTCTCGCTCACCACCACGCCGAACCGGGCGGCGATTTGCGACATCAGCCGCGCGACGATCGGCGCGGATTGGGCGACCGATTCCCTCGTTGGCGACGAAACGGGCGCTGTCGCTGACCGACTTGGCGAGCGCGGCGCGGACCGCGAAATAGCCGCTCTCGAATGCCGCCTCCTGATCCGCCTGGCCGCCGAGCGCGAACACTTCGACGCAGGCGAAGGCGGCGTTCGGGGCGGTCAGATCTTCCCCTTCCTCGCGGGCGATTTCGGCGATCGAACGCAAGAGGATGGTGGTCGAGATCGGCAGCTCGACCGGCAGCGCCGCCAGTCCGAGCGCGCCCCCAACCGCCCCGGACGCGGCCGCCGCGAGCTTATGGGCGCGGTTCGCGGGCTTCGTCGACGCCTGGAGGTCGAGGGTGCGCAACGCCAGCTTCAGCGCGCCGCGCAAGGCCGCCTCGCTCGCATGCGCGACCGCGCGGCGCGCCGATTGCGGCATGGCGCGGCTCATGAGCTCGACCGGACGACCGATGACGTCGGTCAGGCGCTGGGCGAAGCTCGCCCCTTCAAGGCAAGCGACCGCGCGATGCAAATCGTCGGCATCCTCGCGCGTCAATCGCGCCGGCATGACCTCGATGGTCGACATGGCCGCCTCTTGAAGGCGCGGGGATATTCCCGGGCCCCGGCAAATATAGGGCGAGAAAGCTCCGCGCCAAGCGCGGGGATAGGGACAATGTTAGACGAAAGCGATAATCGCCAGGCTGATCGCCCCGGCCGCCCAGCAATAATAGGCGAACGGGCTCAGCGCCTCGAACTCGTGCTTGCTGAAATAGCGCATGAGGAAAGCCAGGCTGAGATAAGCGACGACGCCGGCGACCGCCGCGGAAAGAATGGCCATGGGACCCAGCGTCGCCCCCTCCTTCAAGAGCTTCGGCGCCTCGTAAACGTTGGCGGCAAGGATGATCGGCGCTCCCATCAGGAACGAAAATCGCGCGGCCTCTTGGTGCTTGAGCCCGGCGACGACGCCGGCGACGATCGTCGAGCCCGAGCGCGAGATCCCGGGGATCAGGGCGAGGATCTGGGCGCAGCCCACCGCTAGCGCGCCCTTCCAGTTGAGCTGATCGAGCGTTCCGACCGATTCCTCGCCGATGCGGTCGCCAAAATACAGAATGAAGCCGTTGACGATGAGGAAGATCGCGGCGATCACCGGCGCGGCGAAAGCGTCGCCGAGCAGCTTGCGGAACAAGGCTCCGGCGACGACCGCCGGGATCGTCGCCAGGACGACGTGGAAGAACGTCCTTCGGCCGGCCGCGCCTTCGCTCCCCGACGCGCCGGCGAGCGAGAGCGCGAAATTGAGCCAGTCGCGCCAGAAGAAGGCGAACAGCGCGATCGACGTGCCGAGATGCATGACCGAGAGATAGGCGAGCCAGTCCGGGGCCTTCTCGTCGACCCCCCAATTCAGGAGCCTGGGCAGGATCACCGCATGGCCGAGGCTGCTGACCGGAAAAAGCTCCGTCACGCCTTGCAGCACGGCCATCACGATCGCTTGCAGTGCGGTCAAGGAAGAGCCTCGCCTGTCAGTGAGAATAACGCCGGACAGGCGCGTTCAAGGATATCCCGCCGCCGAACCCCGCGATCGGCTTCAGCAGGTCGCGTGTCCGCACTTATGCACGGAATTGAGCTTGTCCTTGAGCTGGTCGTAACCGACCGCGCCGACCACGACGTCTTGTCCGACGACGAAGGTCGGCGTGCCATTGATCTGCAGCGCGTCGGCAAGCTGCATGACTTCGTCGAGCCCCGTCTTGACCTCCGGGCTCTCCATGTCCTTGGCGAGCTTCTCCATGTCGAGGCCGAGCTCGCGGGCGACCGCCAGCGCCTCGGTTTTCCCGACCGGCCCGTGAGCCGCCAAGAGCTTGCTGTGGAACGCCCAGAACTTATCGCCGGGCAATTGATTGCGCGCGGCGCTGGCGACCTTCGCCGCCTCGACCGAGCCCGGTCCCAGCACCGGATAGTCCTTCAACACCAGCCTGAGGTCGGGGTCGTCCTTCATCAGCTTGATGACGTCGGGCAGCGCGCCCTTGCAGAAATGGCAATTGTAGTCGAAGAACTCGACCAGCGTCGCGCCCCCCTTCGGATTGCCGACCGTCGCCTGATATTTCGAGCTGAACAATTGTCCGGCCTGGCTGACGACCGTCTTCTGGCGCTCCTCGTCCGCGGCTTCCTTGTCATGCTTGTCGAGGGCTTCGATCGCGGCGCGCAACACGTCCGGGTTGTTGACGAGATAGTCCTTGATGAACGCGCCCAGTTCCTGCTTCTGCGCCGGAGTGAACTCGTCGGCGCTCGCGGGAGCGGCGAAAGCGGCGAAGCCGGCAAACGCGGCGGCGAGGCCAAGGGCGGCGATCAGCTTCATTTGCGGCTCTCCAGATTGCGACGTCCCGGCTGACGCCCGGCCGCGCGATTCGTTGTCGTCGCCCTATAGCGCCGACAATTGCAACATTGTTGTGGCCTCTGGACGCCGTTCTTAGCGGATTTCCGCGATCGTGTCTTCCCGCGCGAGCGTACTGAACCGGGTCACCTCGGCGTCGAACTGCAGCTCGAGCGTCCCGGTCGGCCCGTGGCGCTGCTTGCCGATGATCACCTCCGCCCGGCCGTGGGCGTTCTCCATCTGGGCCATCCAGTCGATATGCTCTTGCGTGCCCGGGCGAGGCTCCTTGTTCTTGAGGTAATATTCCTCGCGATAGACGAACAGGACGACGTCGGCGTCCTGCTCGATCGATCCCAACTCGCGCAAGTCCGAGAGCTGCGGCCGCTTGTCGTCGCGCTGCTCGACCTGGCGCGAGAGCTGGGAGCAGGCGAGGATCGGAACGTTTAGCTCCTTGGCCAGCGCTTTCAGTCCGGTCGTGACCTCGGTCAGCTCCTGGACCCGATTCTCTTGCCGCGATCTCGAGCCCGAGAGCAACTGGATATAGTCGACCACCAGGAGGTCGAGTCCGCGCTGGCGCTTGAGCCGCCGCGCGCGCGCCGTCAATTGGGCGATCGAGACGCCGCCGGTCTGGTCGATGAAGAAGGGAATCTGCTGCATGTCGCGCACCGCGTCGGCGACCCGGTGGAATTCGCTCTCGGTGATGTCGCCGCGGCGGATCTTGTAGGAGGGGACGCCGGATTGCTCGGCGATGATACGGGTCGCCAACTGCTCGGCCGACATTTCGAGGGAGAAAAAGCCGACCACGCCGCCGTTGGCGGCCTCGATCGAGCCGTCGGCGCGCGTGCGCCCCTGATAGGCCTTGGCGATGTTGAAGGCGATGTTGGTGGCGAGCGCCGTCTTGCCCATGCCCGGACGGCCGGCGAGGATGACGAGATCGGACGCCTGCAGGCCGCCCATGTAGCGATCGAGGTCGGCAAGCCCGGTGGCGATGCCGGAGAGCGAGCCTTCGCGCTCGTAGGCGCGCGCGGCCATGTCGACCGCGACTTTCAGCGCCTCGGAAAAGCGCTGGAAGCCGCCGTCGTACCGCCCGGCCTCGGCGATCTGGTAGAGGCGCCGCTCCGCCTCCTCGATCTGCTCGCGCGGGCTCGAATCGACCGGCGCGTCGTAAGCGACATTGACGACGTCCTCGCCGATCGAAATCAACTCGCGCCGCATGGCGAGGTCGTAGACGCCGCGGCCATAGTCGTAGGCGTTGATGATGGTCGTGGCTTCGCTGGCGAGGCGGGCGAGATATTGCGGCACGGTGACGCCGCCGAGATCATGGTCGCCGAGGAAGGTCTTGAGCGTCACCGGCGTCGCGAGCTTGCCCGCGCGGATCAGCGATCCGGCGATTTCGAAAATGCGGCGATGGATCTCCTCGACGAAATGCTCGCTCCTGAGGAAGTCCGAGACGCGGTCGAACGCGTCGTTGTTGATGAGGATCGCGCCGAGCAGCGCCTGTTCCGCCTCGAGGTTATGCGGGGGCGTGCGATAGGAGCGTTCCTGCGGCTGCGTCTGGCGCTGCGCGAATTGTTCGATCGTCGCCATGGGCGTGACGCGTCTCTCTCTTCAGGGGTGGAGACTGGAGCTACGCGGAACGACTTGCACGCAACCAAAGCTATCCGCGGACTGCGGCGACAAAGAATCACTTCTTGCTCCCAAACGAGCGGGGCGCGCCAGAGCAGGCCGCGGGGAACGATGAAAAAAAGAAGAGCGGGGAGAATCGCGATGTCATCTTGACGACGGCTCGCGCCTATCCGCACGCGCCTCTCAGGCGCAGAGGCGCTTCTTCGCCTCGGCGTATTCGCGTTCGAGCCGCGCGACGAGCTCGGCGACCGGCTGCACGGATTTGACCGCGCCGATTCCCTGGCCGCTTCCCCAGATGTCGCGCCACGCCTTGGCCTCCTTGACTTCCGACGAGCCTCGCGAGGCAAAATTCATGGCCTTGGCTTCGCCTTGCGGCAGGGTTTCCGGGTCGAGCCCCGACCTGACGATCGAGGGCCTGAGATAGTTGCCGAATATGCCGGTGAAGTAGGTCGACCCGATGATGTCGGATGCGTCGCCGGCGACGATCGCCTGCTTATATTCCTCGATCGCCCGCGCCTCGGGCGTGGCGACAAAGGCCGAGCCGATATAGGCGAGATCGGCGCCCATCACTTGCGCGGCAAGGACCGCATGGCCGGTGGCGATCGCGCCCGAGAGCAGGAGCGGACCGTCGAACCAGGCGCGGATGTCCTGGATCAGCGCGAACGGCGAGATCGAGCCGGCATGGCCGCCGGCGCCCGCGGCGACCGCGATCAGCCCGTCGGCGCCCTTTTCGACCGCCTTGTGGGCGAAGCGGTTGTTGATGATGTCGTGGAGCGTGAGCCCGCCGTAGCCGTGCACGGCCGCGTTGACGTCCTCGCGCGCGCCGAGCGAGGTGATGACGATCGGGGCCTTCCATTTGACCGTCAGCGCCATATCCTCCTCGAGCCGCGCGTTGGACTTGTGGACGATCTGGTTGACCGCGAATGGCGCGGCGGGGCGCTCCGGATGGGTGCGGTCATGCGCGGCCAGCGCCGCGGTGATTTCGTGCAGCCATTCGTCGAGCTGGGAAATCGGCCGGGCGTTGAGCGCGGGAAAGGCGCCGACGATCCCCGCCTTGCATTGGGCGATCACCAGCGCCGGATGCGAGATGATGAACAGGGGCGCGCCGACGACGGGCAATCGCAGCTTGTGTTCGAGAATGCTCGGCAGCGCCATCGATATCCCCGCAAACGGCAGGCCCGGCGCTTCGGGCCAGCGTCCGCTCGCTCTCCGCGCAATCGTTCGCACATAAACCGGATGAAGCGGCGCGGGCAAGCTTGAGCGCCGGAGACGCTCATTTGGGTTCCGTCAACCAGGCGCAAAAGTACTTTCCCTCTTCCTCGCGCGCCAGAACCTTCGCCAGCCACGGGAGCAGCGCTCGCGCTTCCTCAAGGAGCGTGTGCGGCGGATTGACGACGATCAGGCCGGCGCGGGCGAGCGGCTCTTGCCCGTGCGCGCCAACCGGTCCACGGCCGACGTCAAGTTCGAGCCGCAGGATGTTCGGCGCACCCAACGCAGCGATGGAATTGAGGAAGCGAGCGTCGGCTTGCGCTTCGCGGATCGGGCGCCACGCCATGTAGGTCCCGGTCGGCCATTTGCGCAGCGAGCGCTCGAGCGCGCGCACGATGCTCTCCGCTTCGTCCGCCGCCTCGAACGGCGGGTCGATCAGGACCACGCCGCGCCGCTCCTTGGGCGGCAGGTAGGCGTTGAGGGCGACGTAGCCGTCCGTGCCGACGATGCTGAGCCGCCGGTCGCGCCCGAGCGCGGCGATGAGCGCCGCGCGTTCGTCCGCGTTCGCCTCGCAGAGCGCGATGCGGTCCTCAGCGCGCATGAGGGCCTGCGCGATCGCCGGCGAGCCGGGGTAGGAGACCGGCCGGCCTTCAGTGTCATGCGGGCCGACGGCTTGCAGATAGGGGCGCAAAATCTCGGCGACCGGCGCCGGCGGGCGGGCGTTAAGAACGCGCGCGATCCCCTCGCGCCACTCCGGCGAGCGCTTCGCCTCGCCGCCTGAAAGATCATACCGGCCCGCCCCGGCGTGGGTGTCGATGGTGCGGAAAGGCGCGTCCTTGCGGGTCAGATGAACGAGGATTCGCGACAGAACCGCGTGTTTGAGAACGTCGGAGAAACTGCCGGCGTGAAAGGCGTGGCGATAGTTCACGGCCGCGAACCCCGATCATGTCCCGGCCCGAACCCCAGAGCAGGGCGCCCCTCACCGCACCGGCATGACCGCGATCGAGCCGCGCTGGCAGCTGTGACGGGCGACCTTGCGGCAGATTGCGTAGGACGAGAGGTCCTTGGCGATGCAGAAGCGGACGTCCATGAGTTCGCCGTTGCTGCAAGTGACGGCCATGTTGTCGGAGCGCAGATTGGGGTTCGCCGCGATGAACGCCTGTACGATCTCGTCGGGGGCGAGATGCAACTGCTGGCGCGGGGCCTGCAGCGCCGGGGGAATGTTCAAACGCGTGCGCACATCGCGGACGGTGACGAAATAGTCATGGGCGCTCAGACCCGTGCAGGTTCCGTGCTTGCGGTATTCGTAGGCGGCCAGGCTATCGTTCGGGTAGAGACCATGCTCATCGGCCAGGTCCGCGGGGGAAGCGTCCTGGCCCGGGCATGCCTCGGGGTTCGGGCGATAGTCGTTGTCGGGCCACAGGCCGTGGACGACGAAGCCGTCGCCCGAGCCGGCCGCGCATTCCGGAGATGACGTGTCCTGACCGCCGAGGTCGCAAAATCCGGGGGCCCAGGACAGCGTCATCACATAATAGTCGAACGGCATGGTTGCGACCGGCGGAGCGGTCTCTGCGAGGGCCACGATCGGCGCGGCGAGCGTGGCGAGGGCGAAAGCGATGATTTTAATCGCCCGCCGCCCCATCTCGGCGCCCCGACCGCCCGCTCGCGCCAGTCTAGTAGCGCGCCTTGAGGCCGTCATATTGGCCGAGCCATTTGTACTGGCCGATCACCCGCTCGATAATCGGGCGAAGCGTGTGACAGGCGGGCGCGTAGGCGAAGTTCGGGTCGAGTCCGACCACGCACCATTCGACGCCCCAGGAGTTTCCGATCATCCCGAAGTGCGACCCGACATTGTAGATAACCGTTCGCTCTTTCGAGTCGCTCATCGACGCGCGCGCAATGCAAAAGCGGCGCGGGATGTAGGCCAAGCCGTTGGCCCGGAAGCCGATCTCGCGCACCCGGTCGAAGCCGCCGATCGCCAGCTCTGAATTCCAGAACTCCCGCTGCGTCTGCCCGAACCGGCCGGTGATTGTCGACAACACTCCAGAGTCGTCGCAGGCAGGCATGTTGGCGCCGAATGGAGCCCAGCGCGCCTCGGCCGGGACGTCGTATTGGTTGAGCTCGGCCGGGCCGCCCCCCGCGCGCGCGACGGAATGAAGGAGGAGAAAGGCCAGCAGACCGAAGATCGTTCTGTTCAACGCGGTTGCTCCCTCAAGGCGGACCAAACGCCCGCCAGCACGAGACCCATGGCCGCCGCACAATGAGGCGCTGCGCCCGGCAAATCAAGCGCCGGCGCCGAAACCCGCCTTGCGCCTCAGGAGAGGCGGTTTTTGAGATCGCCAATTTCGCGCCCCACGAGATCCGCGCCAAGAGGGCCGTGCATCTGGTCGGTGAGAACGATTTCCGCCGCCTTGGCCGCGTGGTCGGCGGCGGCGGAGCGCACCTCCGCGGTCGCCTGGGCCTCGGCGAGCGCGATCTTGTCCTCGGCTTGCTTGGTGCGCCGGGCGATGAATTCCTTCAGGCGCTCGGCGGCCTCGACCGCCAATTGCTCGGCTTGCGCCCGAGCCTCGGTCACGATCGCCGCGGCGTTGGCTTCCGCTTCCGCGCTCTTCTTCTCGAAGCTCGCCAGCAGCGCTGTCGCCTCCGCGCGCAACTTCGCCGCCTGCGCCAGCTCGGCCGCGATCGCTTCGCCGCGCGCGTCGAGCGCCTTGAGCACCAAACGATGGGAGCCGAAATAAATGAGCACGCCGACGAACACGAGGAACCCGAGAAGGACGAAGAACTCCGCGTCGAATTCCATCATGCGGCTCCGCTCAGGGGATTGACCGAACGGACCGCGGCGGCTACCGCCGCCGCATCGGCCGCGCGCCCCGCCAGGCGCTCAACGATCGCCGCGGCCGCCTCGCGCGCGACGTCGGCGACATTGGCCATCGCCCCGGCGCGCATCACCGCGATGTCGCGCTCGGCAGCCGCGAGCTTGGCTGCGAGCTCGTCCTCCAGAACCTTGCGCTTCGCTTGCGCGTCGGCCGCCGCGGCGTCGCGGGCGGCCTGGGCGAGGGTCTGCGCCTTCGCCCGCGCCTCGGCCAAAGTGCGCTCATGCGCGGCCGCCGCTTCGTCGGCCTTCTGATGCATCGCCGTCGCGGCGTCGAGATCGCGCGCGATTTGCGCCTTGCGGCCGTCGATCACCGCCCCCAGCGCCGGCAAGCCGCGCTTGGACATGTACCAGTAGAGAAACCCGAAGGCGATCGCGAACCAGACGAGCTGCGAGGGAAAGTTGCTCGGGTCGAACGGAGGAAAGTTCGAATGCGCGCCGCCTTCCTGACCGACCTGCGTCTGTGTCGTGTCGGAGAGCGCCGATTGCGCCGACTGTGCCATCACGGACCCTTAAGGAAGATAAAGAGCCGGAAGGCGCCCGATGCGCCTTCCCTTCGAGCAGCAGAGAGAAGCCTGAAACGTCAGACCGCGAACAGCAACAGGAACGCGATCAGAAGCGCAAAAATGCCCAGCGCCTCAGTCACCGCGAACCCGAAGATCAGGCGGCCGAACTGGCCTTCGACCGCGGAGGGGTTGCGCAGCGCGCCATTCAGGAACTGGCCGAACAACGTGCCCACGCCAATGCCGGCGGCGCCCGTTCCGATCGCGGCGAGGCCCGCGCCGACATATTTCGCCGCGATGGCAAGCTCATGGGGTTCCATTTGTGACTCCTTAATGCGCCTCGAGAAGCTAGAAGCTATGCGGTTGATTTGAAGGCTAGTGCCCGCCGGGGTGGAGCGCGTCGTTGAGATACATGCACGTCAACATCGCGAACACGTAGGCTTGCAGGAATGCGACGAGCAGCTCGAGGGCGAAGAGCCCGATCGTCATCAGGAAGGGCAGCACCGCGAACGCCTTGAACAGCGCGCCCGCTCCAAGCAGCATCACGACGAAGCTGCCGAACACGTTGAGGGTGATATGGCCGGCGAGCATATTGGCGAACAAGCGCACCGAATGGCTGACCGGACGCACGAAGAAGGAGAATACCTCGATCGCCACCACCAACGGCAGGATGTAGATCGGCACGTCCGGCGGCACGAACACTTTGAAGAATTGCAGTCCGTGATCCTTGATCCCCACGATCACGACGGTGAAGAACACAAGAAGCGCAAATGCGGCCGTGATGATGATCTGGCTCGTCACCGTGAACGAATACGGGATGATGCCAATCAGATTGCAGACCACGATGAAGAAAAAGATGCAGAAGACCAGCGGAAAAAACCGCATGCCGGCCTCGCCGGCGGCTGAGCGCACCATGCCGGCGATGAACTCGTAGGCCATTTCCGCCATCGCCTGGAGGCGGCCGGGCACCCCCGGGCCGCCGCGAGCGCCAGCCGCCACCAGAAGACAGGCGAGCGCGACGGCGAGCAGCATATAGAGGCCCGAATTGGTCAGAGAGACGTCGTGTCCCGCGACCTGAATCGAAACGACCGGATGAATGGAGAATTGGTGGATCGGATCGATCGCCGGTCCCAACTCTGTCGCCACGTCCTCTAGTCCTCGTCGTCGTCCGCCCCGGCGGCGGCTCCGCGCCCCCCCAACGAGGCGTCGCGTTCGGCCCCGCGAGCCAAGCGCCGCACGTCTTTATCCGGCGACTCCGTGCGAGACAAGGGCGAATTGCGGCTCAAGGACCCGGCCTTGGGCGAAGTCAGCCGAATCACGTTCCATACGGCCGCGGCGACGCCGAGGAGGAAAAACACAATCAGGAACACTGGTTTTACGCCAAGCGCGCGATCGAGAACCCAGCCTATCCCCGAGCCGACGATGACGGCCGATACAAACTCGCTGCCGGCGCGCAGGCCAAGCGACATCGCCGATCCCGCGTCGCTGGGCTTGGCCTCCGGCTTTGGCAGAGGCGCGGGAGTCGGCGAGGCTCGTCCCTTGAGTTCGCCCGCCAGCCTGTCGAGCCGCGTCCGCAGCGCCTCCTCGTCATCGCGGTCTCCGGGGTCCGGACCCATGGCCTCAAGCCCTCGCTTCGCAGCCAAAGTGGTCGAAGAATTCGCCCGCGGAGTCAAATGGCGCCCTTCCAGGAGGGCGAGGACTCGGCCTTAGGGCTAGAGATTCTTCTCCGTCTCGCCGATGTAATCGCCATGCCGGCCGGCGCCGTCCCTGAAGCGCGCCGAACCGGCGGCGGCTTCGCCGCTGGCGAGCGTCTTGAGCCCCCAAGCGACCTCGTTGGCGATCGCCGCCGGCCCGCTCAAGTCCCACTGCTCGATCGCGGACAGGCGGTCGTTGCGCATCGCCGTTTGCGGAAAGCCGCAGAGCGTCCGGGCAAGCGCCAGTGCGCGGGCGAGCGCCTGGCCATCCTCGGTCACTTCGTTGATCAGGCCGATGCCGAGCGCCTCCTCGGCGCCGACGGCGCGGCCGGTCAGGATCAATTCGAGCGCGCGCCCGTGGCCGACGATGCGCGGCAGACGGATCGTGCCGAGGTCGATCAGCGGCACGCCAAAACGCCGGTTGTAGAGGCCGAGGACGGCCGAGCGCGCGGCGATCCTGAGGTCGCACCACAGCGCGAGCTCCATCCCTCCCGCGACCGCGGGGCCTTCGATCGCGGCGATCGCCGGCTTTCCGAGCTTGAGCCGCGTCGGGCCCATCGGACCGAACGCGCCATCCGGCTCGATCGGCCGGGTCTCGCCTTCGGCGATCGCCTTGAGATCCGCTCCGGCGCAGAACGCGCCGCCCGCGCCGGTCAGCACCGCAACGTCGGCGCCCGGATCGGCGTCGAAGCGCTCGAAGGCGGCGAACAGAGCGCGCGCGGTCGCGAGGTCGACGGCGTTGCGCCGCTCGGGCCGCTCGATGGTCACCACGGTCACGCGCCCGTCCGCGCGGATGGAGACGGTCGCTTGTCCCCCGCTCGCCTCTGGCATGGCCTCATATAGCATCGAAGCGGCCTGCGCCGTTAGCGCCGCTTGACCCTTGCGCCGGCGTCGGGCAAGGCAGCCTCGTCCGGAGCCGAACGGCCGTCGCATGCCCAAATCGCCGCCCCCTCCAAAAGCCGACAAGGGAACCGGCGCGCCAAAGTCGCCGCTCCCGCCGAGCGCTGGCAAGCCAGCCGCCAAAGCCAACGCCGGCTTTTGGGCGACCTTTGCTCATCGGCCGCGTCTCTTGATCGGAGCGATCCTGATGGTCGCGGCCTATATTCCCTTGCGCCTCGGGGTGGACGTCCGCGAGGCGACGCGGCTGCTCGTCGCCTGGAATGTCGGCGCCTGGGCGTTCCTGATCATGATCACAATCATGGTTCTCGACCCGAAGCGCGACGCGCGCGTTCAGTCGAGACCCGAGGACGAGAACCAGTGGGTGCTCGTGGTCGTCGGCATTGTCGCGGCTCTCGCCGCCATCGCGGCGATCGTCTGGGAACTCGGGCCGGTGAAGGACATGACGGGATGGCCCAAAGCCGGGCATCTCCTGCTGGTCGCGGCCACGGTGCTGAGCGCCTGGACCTTCCTGCAGGTGATGTTCGGGCTGCACTACGCCGGCGTCTATTTCATGCCGCGGAAGGGCGGTGTTGCGGGCGGCCTCGAGTTTCCGGGAACGCCGCAGCCGGGCTGGATGGAGTTCTTCTATCAGGCCTTCGTCATCGGCTGCACGTTCGCGTCCTCCGACGTCAACGTCACGTCAAACCGGATGAGACGGATCGTGGTCATTCAGGGCATCGTCGGGTTCTTCTTCAACGCCATCATTCTCGCGCTGACCATCAACGTCACCGCGAACCTCTTCTAGCCGCCGCGCTTGCCGGATATAGAGCCCCAATGACCGAAACCGACGCTCCCCGCGTGCGCGCCGCTCTGCCGCGCGGATTCGCTGACCGCGACTCGGCCGACATCGCCGCCGCCGAGGCGATGATGGCGAAGATTCGTGAAGTGTACGCGCTTTATGGGTTCGAGGCGGTCGAAACCCCATTCGTCGAATATACCGACGCGCTCGGCAAGTTCCTGCCCGACCAGGACCGGCCGAACGAAGGCGTGTTCTCGTTCAAGGACGACGACGAGTGGCTCTCGCTGCGCTACGACCTGACCGCGCCGCTCGCGCGCTATGTCGCCGAGAACTACGAGAAGCTGCCCAAGCCTTACCGCTCCTATCGCGCCGGCTGGGTGTTCCGCAACGAGAAGCCGGGGCCAGGACGCTTCCGCCAGTTCATGCAGTTCGACGCCGACACGGTCGGCTCGGCTTCGCCCGCGGCCGACGCTGAGATGTGCATGATGGCGGCGGACGTGATGGAGGCGCTGGGGATCGAGCGCGGCGACTACCTGATCAAGGTCAACAACCGAAAGGTGCTCGACGGGCTGATGGAAACCCTGAGTGTCGGCGGGGTCGTCGGCGCAGATCGTCGGATCGTCGTGTTGCGCGCCATCGACAAGCTGGATCGTCTCGGCCCTACAGGGGTGTTCGCATTACTTACCGACGGGCGGAAAGACGAGAGCGGCGATTTCACAGCGGGCGCGCACTTGTCAAAGGCGCAAGCGGACAACGTGATGCGATTCCTCGGATATTCCGAGGACGCTCTCCGCGGCTATCAGGTCGACCAACTGTTGTCGCAAGCGGAGACAAATGCCGCTCGCCTCGACTGGCTTTCAAAAAAGGTGGAACTGGGACCGACAGGTCGACAAGGCTTAGCGGAACTTGGCGTCATCGCGGAGCTCGGTGCTGCTGCCGGCTACGCGGAAGATCGCATCGTTATCGACCGTGCGGTCGTGCGCGGGCTTGAATATTACACCGGTCCAGTCTTCGAGGCCGAGCTGACCTTCCCAGTTACCGACGAGACGGGTCGCGAGGTCCGCTTCGGCTCGGTCGGCGGCGGCGGGCGTTACGATGGCCTCGTCGCGCGGTTCCGCGAGGAGCCGGTGCCGGCGACCGGGTTTTCGATCGGCGTCTCGCGGCTGCTCGCGGCGCTGCGGGCGATCAAGAGCCAGGTCGTCGTCGGGGCCGAGGCGCCGGGGCCGGTCGTGGTGCTGGCGCTCGACCGCGACGCGGCCTCGATGGCGAACTATCAGCGGCTCGTCGCGAGCTTGCGACAGGCCGGGATTGCGGCTGAGCTTTACCTCGGGCAAGGCGGCATGAACGCACAGCTCAAATACGCCGACCGCCGCGGAAGCCGCGTCGCTGTCATTCAGGGGTCGAACGAGCGCGACGCGGTGGGCGGCCCGCAGGTCACGATCCGCGACCTCAAGCTCGGGGCCGAACTCGCCAAGGCGACCAAGGACCGCGCCGATTATCTTGCACTGCGCCAGCGCGCCCAGTTCTCGACGCCCGAGGCGGAGCTGGTCGCGCGGGTGCGCGAGGCCCTGGCGCGGAAATAGGCAATTCGGCGGCCTGCCCAGGATGAGGGCACACACAAATTTAGTTTCCGTTAACCGAATCAAAAGCCCCGTGTGAAACGTTTCTGTCCCATTGGGGAGGAACGTCGATGCAATTCGCCTCGATTGCGCTCCAGACAATCGTCGTCCTGACTGTGTCCGCCTCCGCGTTCGCCGGCCCTCGCGAGTTTGCCAGCTCTCCGGACGACCTTGGCGATCTCAGCCGCCTTCGCCGCATCATCTCGCCCCACATCGAGGGCGACACCCTCATCATTGAGGGGAGGATCGATTCCCATATTTACGACTACATCCAATATGAGGCCGCCAAGGTCGCGGCCGTCAAAGTTGTCGACCTCGACTCGCTGGGCGGGAACGCGGAATGGGCGTTGGAGATCGCCCGCAAACTCAGGGAACTCGGCAAGACGACGCTGCTGCGCTCTCAGCATTATTGCGCGAGCGCCTGCGCCACTATCTTCGCCGCGGGGCGCGAGCGGATGGCCGCCGAGGACACCTGGATCGGCATTCACGGCGCGCGCCTGGGGCCAGGCTACACCACCAGTTTCGCGGGGCTCTGTTTCGAGGACCTCGAAGGGCGAAGCGCGTTCGAGCCGGGCAAGACGGGGTGCCGCGAGTTCCTGAACCATTGGTACGATGTCACGCTTGCGAGCACCAGTGAAGCGTTCGACATCATGGAATCAAACGGCGTCTCGCCCGCCCTGCGTGAGGCTTATTTCGCGATGCCAGACGATCCGGAATGGCCGGCGCAAATGAACGCGCTGCGTAAACCGGACTGGCCGATCAGCGCGCCCGACGCAGCCAGATACAATCTTGTAACCAGAGTGCTTGTGAAGACCGACTTCTAGGGTCGGGGCGGTCACGGCTCCGCGCATTGGAACGAATCCGCGCTCTCCGGATCGCCGCTCTGGCATATCTGGCATATTTCGGCCAAGGGCAAAGCGGGCGTGTGCGATTCGGGCTCCACGACGCCGGTATTTCCTTATTCGCCCGATCGACGGCGGCGATGATCCTGTCCGGCGCCTTGCCGTTCTCGACCCAGTCCACGAGCGCGGTCAGCGCGTCGAACTTGTCGAGCGTGAGCCCGTCGCTGCAATGGGTCATGCCCGGAACCGCGAACAGGCGGACTTCGCCTTCAGCCTTGCCGTCGAGATTGGCGTTCAGCCTGTCGTACCAGCGGATCGTGTCGTCGATCGAAAAGACCGGGTCCGCCTGGCCGTGATAGATGATCATCTTGCGGCCGAGCCCATGGAATTGCGTGAGCTTCGGATCGTCGACATCCGGCGGCGTCATGAAGTCCATCGCGGACTGCGGGAAGGCGTCAGTCTTCGCGTAGATCTTCGGCGCGTCCTTGTCGAAATCGAAGGAAAGAAGCGACTTCACGAGCGCGTCCGTCGAGCCAGCGACCTGAGTCGGCGGGGTAGTGAAGATATATTGGAGCGACGCTGCGCCCATCGTGGCGATGATCGGGTAGCGATCCCAGGGCGGGATCGGGCTTTCGACCTTCCACAGCCGCCAGTTGCCCGTGCCGACGCCGCCGTCGACCGGCCAGTCGGAATAGAGAGCCTCGCCCTTCGAGTTCTTCGGCCCGGCGAAGCTCATCTTGAGCGCCTCGACCTTGGCCTTCGGCAGGCAATCCGCGGTCGCGCCCTCAGCACAGGCAAGGCTGTCGAAATCGAACGCCTTCTGGCAGGCGGCCAGATTGGCGGTGAGACCGTCCTCGAGACCGTCCAGCTTGTCGCAGGCGGCGACGATCTTGCGCGAGACGAGCGCGGCCTCGCCCGCACTGATCGATTTGCGGATGTCGGGATCGGCCTTGACGAACGCCTGGGCGTCCCAGGCATGCTGGATCGCCGCCCGCGGCAGATCGAAGCCGGGATCGCCGACCAGGAAGCCGTCATAGGCTTCCGGCATGCGCGTCGCCGCCACCATCGTGTGGCGTCCGCCGTTCGAGCAGCCGAACATGTAGGAATGGTCGGGCTTGCGGCCGTAGTGGGCGGCGATGATCGCCTTGGCGATCGGCGCAAGCGTCATGTCGGCCGAATAGCCATAGTCGCGCCGCGCTTGCGGATCGAGGCCGAAGGCCGCGCCGGCGGCGAGGCCGAGCGCCTTGTTGGCCGGATCGGCGCCCGAATGTCCGCTGTCCGACGACAGCACCGCGAATCCGCGCGCAAGCGCCGGAACGCCGCCGGAAGCGAGCGCCTTCGGCTGGTCGCCGGTCGCAGGCAGCACGACGCCGTCATTGCCGCCGTTGGGTTGATCGAGAAACCGGCCGTTCCAATCGACCGGAAGCCGCATCTCGAACCGGATCGCGTAGTGCTTGCCGTCGGCCCCGGTTCGATCGTTGACGGCGCCGGTCACAACGCAATGTTTCGGCAGGCCCTCGCCCGCCTCCTGCATCTTCGAGCCGTCGATGACGAGACCTGGAATCGCCAGCGATTCGGTTGTGACCTTCGTGCAACTCTCGCTCTGGGCGAACGCCGCGCCGGTCGCGGCGACGCCGAGGAGGAGGCTGGCGGCCGACGACATTCGCAGCGGGCGACGAAATCCAGCGGTCATGGCGGCCTCTTGTTGCAACGCTTGCTCGAATGGTCGGAGCCCTCAGGTCAGGCTGTAGACCCGGATCAGCACATTCGGTTTCGGCGCCATGCTGTGCAGGGTTCCGACGAACACGAGGTGGTTGAGCCAATCGTGCGGGCCTTCGGGCGCGGTGATGTCGATGCTGGAGAAGGCGTAGCGCGTTCCGTCGGGCCGTTTGTCGATGAGGACGCGGTTGTTGACCGTGATCACGGCGCCGTCGTCTGTCTGCAGCTCGTAAAGCGCGTTTAACATGTGCGCGCCGTCGGTCCGCACCAGCTGCCGGTCCGCGCCGCCGGGCAAGACCTTTCCTTTGATTCGAGGTCCAGCGAAGACGCCGCCGGAAATAGGGATAATGCGCCGCTCGCCAAGCGGCCCCTGACCCAGCATCATTGCGGGCTCGAGGTCGAACACGGCTTCGTAGACGAATTCCGTCCTCGGCAGGACGATCGGGATCTCGGACAGCGGACCGTTCGGCGACTGAGCATCCTCCGTCGCCGACCCGCCGGCGGCGGTTGCGATCAGCGCGACCGAGGCGGCGCCGAGCACCGTCCGCCTGCCGAAATGCGACGCGCCCGCGTCCAGCCGATCTCCCATGCTTCCTCCCTCGCCGCCGGCGTACCCGGCGACGTCTTCCAGCGTTCTGCAAAGCGCCGAGGTTCGCGCTAATCTCAAGCCGGACTTACCTTTCGCGCCCTCCTCATTCCCACAAAGCCTGCGCCCGCAAAGCCGATGGCCAACATCGCCCAGGTCGACGGTTCGGGAACCGCCGCTTCCATCCCGGCAGCCCACAAGGCCTGCACATGACCGCTGGGATGGATGTCATTCCAGAAGATGAAATTGTTGACGTCGGCGATGCTGCATCCGGTCGTTGAGTCCGCCGTGGCGGGCGCGTCGCTGAAGCAGGGTTGCGTCGTGTTCGTGAACCCGAGTTCGGTCGCGTTGTCGAGAATGGTCGTATTGTAGTCGTAGAGGTCGAACTCGTGGAGCGCGTCGCTTGTCGGCAAGCCGAGGCCCGCCAGCTGGGTATTGAGCTCGCTGTCGTAAAACTTGCTCTCCGCTGTCGCGGCCGCCGACTGCGTGGAATTACCCGACACAAGGGGAATGAGCCCGACATTGGGCACGTTCACGACAAGGAAGTTCTTGGCGCCGTCTTGGACAAGCGTCTTGATCTGGTCGACCTCCGTAGTCACGCTGAGCATAAGGAGAGCGTCGGCGACGGGTTGGGACAGACCGGCGAGCGCCGCCAGGATGACGTCGTTGCCGCCGATCATGACGACATACAACGCCGCCGGATCGGCGACCTTGCTGACGAGAGTGGTATAGGCCTTAACCTGATCCGGCAGATTGGCTCCCGGCACGATTGTCCCGTCTTCGCTCGCGGTTGCGCCGGCAAAGGCGTAGTTCGTTCCGGGGACGAAGCCGGGCGGAAATATGTTGTGCACGTCCATGAAACCGTTCGCCCAGAGCGAGGGTTCGAGGTTTATTCCAAAGCTCTGCGCCAGAAGCGCGACCGCCACCGGCCCGTTGGTGTAAGAGTCGTGAAAGCTCGGGGGAAAGGGATAGGCGGCGCCTCCTGCCTCGGCGGCATTGCCATTGTCGGAAAGGCTGTCGCCGAACACGTATTCCGCATCGTAGGCGCCTGCATGCGCGGTAGGGGCGCAGAGAAGCGCCGCCCCGGCCAACAAGGCGCCAAGGGCAGCAGCCCGGCTCGCATGTGCAAGGCTTGAGCGCACGGTTCCAATCATCCCGAATTCCTCCCGCTGTCCCTGTATGCGGACCATGCCTGAAGGCTAATCAGTGTCAAGCGCCACGACCCGTGTGGCCGCACGTCAAACGCGCGCGATCGCCGCAACCGGGCCGCCGCCGGCCGGGCCCTGGTGCTCGGCGCCGCCCGAGACATAGACCGCGCCGGTTCCGGCCACGCCGCCGATCAACCCGCCGACCGCCGCGCGGGCGTGGCGGGTGGCGTTGATGTCGGAATTGTCGAGCATGGTGTGGCGGAGGCCGCGGATGGCGCCGTCGGGCGAGGCCTCGGCCTTGGCGAATATGTTGACGACCCGGCTTTGCGATCTCGGGTCGGGCTCGCCAAGGCCGACGCTGCCGAGCGCCTGCATCACCGCCGGAAGGTCGATCGAATCCTTCATCACCGCGTGGCCGATCTTGAACGGGCTCGCCGAAAATCGCGAATTGCCGATCAGAATGACGACGTTGTGCATGAGTTCGATCCCGGCCGAACAGGACGCGACCGAGGAGTAAAGCTCCCAGTCTTTCAGCACCTGGGCCTCGCCGGCGTCGGCGCCGATTTCGCCCAGCGCCTTGGCGACGCCGAGCGCGGAAGCGCCGCGCGAATAGCCCATCGACGCATAGCCGCTCGCGGTGACCGCCAGCTTGCCCCGCTTGAGCGCGTCCTGGACCCGCTCGCTCGTGAGCAAGGGGCACTTGATCTGAACGAAGTGGACGTCGGCCACGGCGTCGATCCCGGCGTCGCGCATCGCCGCCTCGACCGCCTTCGCCGTCAGGTCGATCTGGGCGTCCCGGCCGATCTCCTCGGGCAGGAAGTCGCGGGTATGGGCGATGCCGACGCTCAGGCGCGCCTCGCCCGCGCCGTCGCGCGCAATCTCTGCGCCCCGGCTCCGCGCAAACACGGTGATGTGCGGAGAGAGGACCCCCTCCGTGCCGCCCGACATCACAAAGGCGATTCTGCTTTCGACCGCCTGCGGCGTCAGCGCCAAATACGGCGCTAGCGCATTGCACAATGCGGCGACCGCATACTCGCGGGTGAAGTCGTTCACCCCGCCGTTGCCTTCGGTCTTGCCCAAGACCGCGACAAGGGACGAAGGCTCGATCGCGCCACGCTCAATGAGCGCCATCAGACCGGACACGTCTCCGGGCCCGCTGGTCGGAATGCGGATCACGTCGACCGAATTCGTTTGCATGGCTGCTCCAGGTCGTCTCTGATCTAAGACTATCAAGTCCTGCCCGGCTCGGCTTCCCCGGATTCGCCGGACCTGGATCAACCCGAGGCTGCTCATGGATCGGCGCGAGTTCCTGATTGGCGCGGCGGCGACCCTGACCGCGGGACTTGCCGCCCGGGCCGCGCTCGCCAACGTTCCCGCAGCCTACGACTGGAGCGCTTCGCCTCCGAGGGAGAGCCGCGAGGCGTTCGTGGAATGGATGGCGCGCAGCCGCGGCGAGGATGCGCGCTTTCTTGCGCAGCGCTACGACCGGTTTCGCGAGCTCGTCGCCCACCATGACGTGTGGGACGAGGCCGACATGCGCGCCTTCCTCCTAACTCCACGCGAGGAGTTCGTGACCGCGGAGAACCTCGACCGCGCCTACGAATGGCATCATCTCAACATCGGTTTCGGGGTCACCATCACCGGCCCGCACACCGTCGCGCGGATGACCAATACGCTCGAAATCAGGCGGGGCGACAAGGTTCTCGAGATCGGCACCGGATCGGGCTACCAGTCGGCCTATCTCTCGAACCTGACGCCAAATGTATGGTCGATCGAGATCATCCCCGCGCTGGCGCGGCGCACCCGCGCACTCTACGATTTGCTGATCGCGCGGGGCTACAGCGAGTACCGCGCCATCCGCACCCGCAACGCCGACGGCTATTACGGCTGGGAGGAAGTCCAGCCGTTCGACAAGATCATCGTCACCTGCGGCATCGATCATATCCCGCCGCCGCTGCTGCAGCAGCTCACTGCCGATGGGATCATGGTCATTCCGGTCGGGCCGCCGGGGGCGCAGCACGTGCTCAAGGCGGTGAAACGCCGGGCGGCGGACGGGGAGATGTCGGTCGTCCGCTCCGATATCTACGGCGGCGCGATCATTCCCTTCGTGCCGTTCACCGGCTCGCACCCCTCATAGAGCGGGGAGGGTTCAGGCGCTGTGTCGGTAGATGTTTCAGCGCGCTCATCCGCGCCGCCGAGCGCCGGCGTAGCCTGCGCCTCACCGAGTTCGAACTGCCCCAAATCGCAGCCGTGCGAAAGGAACTCGACCCCTCCAATCGATCGTGGTAACCCGATCGCTGACGATTTAGGATTTTGCCCTGGACTTATCTATATCAGCCATTGCATGTTATTTACGTCAACTATAAGAAGGGGCTTGCCATGCAAACATGCATACGGGCGACCCTCACGCTAGCGCGCTCAATTGCCGTGACGGGTTCAGTAGTGATCCTGACCTGCCTCGACTTGGCCGCTTCAAATGCAAAGGTGCTCACCTATTATTCGTCTCGCGCCGGCTTCGACGCGGCCGAACCGGCACTGCCCGTTGAGGACTTCCAGCCGATCACCGATCCCGGCTTGGTTTCCGCCCCCCTCAGCAGCTCCAAGAACAACATCGATTTTCCCGCCGGCAATATCTTGCCTGGGATCACCTTTACCACGTCCGGCGCGGATCTTTACGTGTTCGACGGCGCCCTCTCGACATTCATGTTCGAGCAGACGCTAGCTCTGAAGTTTGCGCCGGGGGTTACCGCGGTCGGACTTGACTGGTTCGGTTCGACCGGGTCTCCCGGCGGAGGCAAGGCAGGCAATTTCACGGCGCGGATGTTCGACGGTGCGACATTGCTTGGCTCCCACCGCGTGTCCGAGCCCGCGAACACCACCGGTTTCTTCGGCGTATCGTCAACGACTGACATCACCAAGATCGACATCACATTCCAGGCAACCTGCTCTACGCCGGGCTGCGATCCTGGTGACGCCAATCCTTTCATCGACAATATCGCGTTTGGCGCGCTTGGCGCGCCTGCCGCTCCGGTATCAGTACCGGAGCCAAGCAGCCTTCTGCTTTTTCTCTGCGCCACTATCGGGTTCGGCCTTGTTAAGGCGACAGGCGGCAGGCGCGCGCTTGCTTGACCCTTGATTATCGAGAGGGTGTCGCGGCGCTGTCTGGAACGCCTGCCCGCCTCGACCCCTGCAATGGAAAGCACGATAGGCAGCACGGACTCCGATTATCCTCCGCGGGGCTGAGCGTGCGTTGCCCCGCAAGGTTGGCGCGTCAGCTCGAGCCGATGAGAATTCCCGCCGCCAGCACCAGCGCGCCGCCGACCATCACCTTGGCTGCCGCCGAGACCGGCGGGGTGTCCATATACCGCCACTGAATATAGGAGATCGCCAACAGTTCGAACACGACGACTGCGAAAGCGACGATCATCGCGGTGTAGAAGGCGGGGATGAGGAAGGGCAGGGTGTGGCCGATGCCGCCCGCCGTCGTCATCAGGCCGCAGACGGCGCCGCGCAGGAGCGGCGAGCCGCGGCCGGAAAGCTTGCCATCATCCGCAAGCGCCTCGGCAAAACCCATGGAGATGCCGGCGCCGACCGAAGCCGCGAGGCCGACGACAAAGGCGTTCCGTGAGTTGTGGGTCGCGAAAGCTGCTGCGAAGACCGGCGCGAGCGTCGAGACTGAGCCGTCCATCAAGCCGACCAGCCCGGGTTGGATGATCTGCAGAATGAACCGCCGGCGCTGATCTTCGTCTTCGCTGCCGCGGGCGGAGTCCGTCAAAATCCGCTCCTCCAGGCCGGCGGCGATCTGATCGTGCTTCTCCTCCTCCTCCGCGAGATCGCCGAGCAGCCTGCGGGTCGGGGCGTCGGTCGTTCGCGTCAAGGCTTGCCGATAGAACCGCGCCGCGGCGCGCTCCATGTCGCGAGCGTACGCGCGCACGGTCTCGAGGCCCAGCGGCCGCTGGTGCCACACCGGCTTTTGTGGAATGTAGCCGCGGATGTGATCCCGCCGCACGAGGGGGATATGATTGCCGAATTTGGCCGCGAAGAGGTCGATGAGCCTGCGCCGGTGATCGTTCTCCTCCGCCGCCATCTCTCCGAATACCTTCGCGCTGGCAGGATAGCCGTCGAGCAAACCGTCGGCGAAATCGGCAAAAATTCGCGCGTCCTCCTCTTCGTTGCTGATGGCGAGAGCCAGAATCTCGCGCTCCGATAGATCGTCGAAATCGCGCATGGATTGCGTCCCCGGAATTCCCGCCTCATCGCGATGGCTTCGGCGGGTCACGCCGCCGAATCTGTGCGAAAGCGTCGCCCCGCGTGGTCGTCCCTGACGACGGCGTCCTAGGGCTGCGCCGTCATATGGGTCAAGTTATTGCGAGGCGCCAGCGCCGGCGCCCGAATTGGCAAGCGATGACGAGGGGTTTCGCAGTCGCCTTGCCATCCCGGTCCGGCTGCACTAGACGAAAAAACGCTCTTCCGCCACGGGTTATCGGGCAGTCGGGCTTGTATTTGCCTCACATGCCGGCGTTCGTGGTCCAACTCCCCTCTCTCGACCGATTCAACCGCATCGTCATCAAGGTCGGCTCGTCGCTTCTGGTAGACGGCGCGCTCGGAGCCGTGCGGCGCGCGTGGCTCGAGGCGCTGGCTTCGGACATCGCCGCTCTGCACCGGCGCGGCGTCAGCGTCGTCGTCGTGTCCTCCGGCGCCATTGCGCTCGGCCGCACGATCGCCGGGTTGCCGAAGGGAGCGCTCAAACTCGAGGACAGTCAGGCCTCCGCAGCGATCGGGCAGATTGCGCTCGCCAGCGAGTGGTCGCGGGCGCTCGCCGAAAAAGGCATCGTCGCCGGGCAGGTGCTGCTGACGTTGCAAGACACGGAAGAGCGCCGCCGCTACCTGAACGCCCGCGCGACCCTCGGCCGCCTGTTCGCTATCCGGGCGATCCCGATCATCAACGAGAACGACACGGTCGCCACCAGCGAAATCCGCTACGGCGACAATGACCGGCTGGCGGCGCGGGTCGCCACCATGGCGAGCGCGGACTTGTTGATCCTGCTCTCCGACGTCGCCGGGCTTTATGACTCTCCGCCGCATCGCAATGCGCAGGCGCGATTCTTGCCCGTCGTCGAGCGGGTGACCCCTGAGATCGAGGCGATGGCGGGCGGCGCGGGGTCGGAGACGTCACGTGGCGGCATGCGCACCAAGATCGAGGCGGCGCGCATCGCCACGGCCGCCGGCGCTCATATGGTGATCACCGACGGCCGCATCGCCAATCCTATCGCGCGCATCGCCCAAGGCGGCGGCTGCACCTGGTTCCTGACGCCCTCGAACCCGATCGCGGCGCGCAAGGTCTGGATCGGCGGTTCGCTCGAGCTCAGGGGCGCCGTGTTCGTCGACGCCGGCGCCGCCGCCGCGCTGGCCCGCGGCAAAAGTCTGCTGCCCGCCGGGGTCACGCGCATCGAGGGCGTGTTCGCACGCGGCGATTGCGTCGCCATCCGCGACGAGCGCGGGGCGGAGATCGGGCGCGGACTCATCGCCTATGACGCCCCGCACGCCGAGCGCATCCGCGGGCGCAATTCGCGCGATATCGGGCACATTCTGGGAACCGCCGGGCGAGCCGAAATGATCCATCGCGACGACATGGCGCTCGCCGGCCGGTGACGCGACGCTTGCGCGGCGGAATTTGGCCGCCCTTGGCATGACCGGCTTCTCCGCGCATAAGGGTCAAGCATGGGCGCTCAGGCTGAACGCCGCGGACGGCTGATCTCCGTGCCGCGCCCCGCGTTGATCGCGCTCGCGACCGTGCGCGCACGCCTGCGCGCGAACGAATTTGGCATGGCGGCGCTGGCGGTCGGCGTCGGCGTCATCGCCGGTCTATGCGTCGCCGCGATGACCAAGGTCGTCAACATCGCGCATGTGGCGATCTTCGGCATCCCATTCGACGTTCACCTCAGCGCCGCCGAACGGGTCGCGCCGCTTGCCGCGTTTGGCGCGCCCATGCTCGGCGGCCTTGTTCTCGGCGCGATCGATACCTGGCTCGCTCGCAGGAAGGCGCCGCCGGCGGTCGACCCGGTCGAGGCCAACGCGCTGCGCGGCGGCCGCATGTCGCTGAGCCAAAGCGTCCTCGTTGCGACCCAAACCGTGATCTCGAACGGCTGCGGCGCCTCGGTCGGCCTCGAGGCGGGCTACGCGCAGATCGGGGCCGGTGTCGCCTCGTATCTGGGGATCAGGTCGCGCTTGCGCCGGCAAGACCTGCGCGTCCTCGTCGGGTGCGGCGCGGGAGGCGCGATCGCGGCGGCGTTCGGCGCGCCGCTGACCGGCGCCTTTTACGCGTTCGAGCTCATCATCGGCGCGTATTCGCTCGCGAACGCGATTCCCGTCTTCGCCGCAACCCTCGCTGCGTCGCTGACCACCCAGGCGGTCATCGGCGCGCCGTACGACATTACCGCGCCCGCCGTCTCGCCGCTGACCTTCCCGCACTATGGCGCGCTGATCGGGCTTGGCCTGGTCGCGGCCGCGGTCGGCGTCGGCGCAATGCGGGTGGCGGCGCTGATCGAACGGGCGTTCCGGGCGGCGATCCCCTGGCGCTTGATCCGCCCCCCCGTCGGCGGACTGATGGTCGGGGCGATGGCGCTCTACTCGCCGCAGGTGCTGGGCGCCGGGCACGGTGCGTTGGGGCTCGACTTCTATTCGCCGCTGAGCGCATCGGAGCTGGCGACCCTCATTGTGCTGAAGCTGTTCGCGTGCCTGGTTTCGCTGGCGTCCGGATTTCGCGGCGGACTGTTTTTCGCTTCCCTGTTCGTCGGCTCCCTGCTCGGCAAGCTTTATTCGATTGGAATTGACGCTATGGCGCCCTCGATGAACATCGAGACGACGGCTTGCGTCCTGGTGGGCATGGGGGCGCTCAGTGCGGCAATCGTCGGCGGCCCGCTCACCATGACCTTTCTGGTGCTGGAGAGCACCGGCGATCTCGGGGTCGCCGGCGGCGTGCTCGCCGCGTCGATCGCGACCAGCCTGGCCGTCCGGGCGACCTTCGGTTACTCGTTCACCACCTGGCGTCTCCATTTGCGCGGCGAGACGATCCGCGGCGGCCAGGACGTCGGCTGGCTGCGCGATCTGACGGTCGGGCGGATGATGATTTGCTCGCCTCCGGTCTTTCCAGCCGACGGGTCGGTCCGCGCGTTCCGCGAGGCCTATCCGCTCGGCAGCGCCAATGTCGTTGTCGCGGTCGACGAAGGCGGCCGATATCAGGGGCTGATCCACGTTCCGGAAGCGCATGCGCTCTCGGTTGAGAGCGGCGAAGACGGCGGCGCCATCGGCGCGATCGCCTATCTCCCGGAGACTGTCCTCAAGCCGGACGACGATATCGGGACCGCGCTCGAGGCGTTCGGCGCCGCCGACGCCGACACGCTCGCCGTCACCGAGCGCGGAACCGGTCAGGTGCTCGGCACGCTTGGCGAAGCCTATGCCGCGCGGCGCTACGCGCAGGAAACCAATCTGGCGATGAAGGGGGTGTTGGGCGGCGGGTAGCCGCGGCGACGGCGCTTCCCTTAAGCGCCGCCACCGCAATCATCGGCCGCGAGAGTTCTGGCATCCGCGACGAGGAGGCCTGAAGCAGGGACAGACGATCGAAGAAACCCCTCCGGGCGGATCCATTCGGCGCCTGCGCGTCCTTCCGTCAACCTTCGGTCCGCAATGATCGGCGGTCCGCCGCCGCGCCGGGCTGCTGGCCCTGTCGAACCTTGTGGATGCGCAGCAACAGTCCATCGAGACAGCCCTCGAACACGACATAGCAGGCGAGCGCCAGATAACCCCACGCGGTCAATTCGACGAATTGAAGAATGCCGCCGTCGAAGACTGCCATCGCGCCATAGGTCCCGATCAGATTGATGTTGGCTTGGAAAAGAAAGAGCAGGTTGAAGGAGCAGAGGGCGAAGCCTCCCGCCGCGATCCCCATGAAGAGAAACGTCAGCCACGAGGGCCCGTGGAAAAGCCGGTTGAGCACCTTCAGGAGCGCCATCGCTCACCCCAATTCGCGGCACGGCGACTTCCGTCCCTTCGCCACTGGACCTCCTTGTTCGCGTGCTATGGCGGGTTCGTTACCGTTTCGAAGAGCCGGGCGATGAAACCGCTGGAACGGCCTCCGGCGTCAGCCGCTGTTGCGCAGGCCCGCCGATATGCCGTTGATGGTGAGCTGGATTCCGGTCAGCACCCTCTCGCTCGCCGCGCGCGAGCGGTGCAGCTTCAGGAGCTCGACCTGCACGTGGTTCAGCGGATCGAGATAGGGGAAGCGGTTGCGGATCGAGCGGTCGAGCAGCGGGTTGCTCTCGAGCAGCTTCGACTGCTCCATGATCGCGTTGAGCGCGTCGACCGAATCGCGCCATTCGCGCGAGATGCGGGCGAAGATCTTCTCCCGCAGCGAGACATCGTCGAGCAGCCGCGCGTAGCGCGAGGCGATGGCGAGGCTCGATTTCGCCAGCACCATGTCCATGTTGGAGAGCAGGGTGCGAAAGAACGGCCAGCTCATATACATGGCCGTCAGCGCCTCGAGGCCGTCCTTCGGGCGGGCGTCGATATAGGCCTTGACCGCCGAGCCGAAGCCGAACCAACCTGGCAGCATGAGGCGGCACTGCGCCCATGAGAACACCCAGGGAATGGCGCGCAGGTCGCCGATCGCGGTCGTCTTCTTGCGCGAGGCGGGCCGCGAGCCGATGTTGAGGCTGGCGATTTCGGTGATGACGGTCGAGGCCCAGAAATAGCGCTCGAACCCTTCGGTCTCGTAGACCAGACCGCGATAGGCGTTATAGGCGCTGAGCGAGAGTTCTTCCATCGTCTCCAGGAACGCGTGGTCGGGCGCGGGGCTCTCGTCCTGCAACAAAGTCGCCTCGAGCGTCGCCGAGGCCAGCGTCTCCAGATTGCGGCGCCCGACCTCGGGGTTGGAGTACTTGCTCGAAATGATCTCGCCCTGTTCGGTGATGCGGATCTGCCCTTGCACCGCGCCGCCCGGCTGGGCGAGGATCGCCTCGTAGCTTGGGCCGCCGCCACGCCCAACCGAACCGCCGCGGCCATGGAACAGGCGGATGCGCACGCCATGGCGGCGGAACACCTCCACTAATCCGATCTCGGCCTTGTAGAGCTCCCAGCCCGAGGTGACGAAGCCGCCGTCCTTGTTGGAGTCCGAATAGCCGAGCATCACTTCCTGCTCGCCGCCGAGCGAGTCGACGAGCCGGCGGTATTCGGGGATCGCGAGCAGCGTATCCATCACGCCGACACAGGCGCGCAAGTCCGTGATCGTCTCGAATAGCGGCACGAGGGCGAGCGCTGACGAACCTTCCGCCGTGACGAGTCCCACTTCCTTCAGGATCAGCGCCAGCTCGAGCATATCGGAGACGCTGTCCGTCTTCGAAATGATGGAGGTTCGAATCGCGCCAGAACCATATTTGCTCCGAATCACGGCAGCGGCGCGAAAGAGGCCAAGTTCGCCCGCCGTCTCCTCGTCGTAAGCGATGAACGGCGAGAACAGCGGGCGAGGCGAAACAAGCTCCCGCCTCAGGAGTTCAACCCGCTCCCTCTCGCTCAGCGCTTTGTAATCGAAGCCGGGCGTCGCGGCGACGAAGAGCTCGGCGATCGTGCGCTCGTGGACGTCCGAGTTCTGCCTCAGGTCGATAGGCGCGAGGTGAAACCCGAACACATCGACGGCGCGCTGCAAGGCGCGCAGGCGTCCGCGAGCGACAATGTCGGCATTGGTCCGCCTTAGCGACTGGGCGATAACCGCGAGGTCGGCGCTGAATTCCGCCGCTGAGGCATAAGGCGTCCGATCGACGATCGGCTGGCGCAGGGCGATGACATGGTCAAGCTCGCTCGCGGTCTTTGCAAGGCGCGAATACATGCCGGTGATGGCCCGCCGATAGGGCTCCTTGCGCCGGGCGGCGGCGGAATCGATCTGACGTGTCGGCGAGTTCCGCAAGCTCCGGGCTCATCGAGGCAAGATTTGCGGCAAGCGACAGTTCGGCGCCGAGCTCGTGCAACTCATCCAGATAGTAGCCGATCGCCCGGGCGCTCTGGAGCCGCATGGCCTCGGTCAGTACGTCAGCGGTCACAAACGGATTGCCGTCGCGATCGCCGCCGATCCACGACCCGACCCGGAGGAACGACCCGATCGGCTTCGTGCGCGCCTCGCCGGAAATGGCGTCAAGCCGGTCTTCAATTGCGCCATAGAGACGAGGGAGTTCCTGGAAGAACGTATAGTCGTAAAACGAGAGCGCGTTCGCGACCTCATCGATGACCTTGAGTTTCGTCTGCCGCAGCATGTTGGTGCGCCAGAGAATCAGGACGGCGCGCCGAAGCTTCTCCTCGTTGAGGGCCAACTCCGCTTCGTCGCCCGCCGCGCGCTCGCGCTCGTCGAGCAATTCCGCGATCTCGAGCTCGCGCGTCAACGTGCTCTTGCGCCTCACCTCCGTCGGATGGGCGGTCAAGACCGGGCTCACCAGCGCGCGATCGAAGAAGTCGCCGAGCGCCTTCGGCTCAACCCCCATCTCGCGCGTGCGCTGAAAGGCATAAGCCAGCGATCCTGGGCGCGGAGCGGAGCCCGCGATCGCATGCGCCCGGTTGCGGCGGATGTGGTGCTGGTCTTCGGCTATGTTGGCGAGGTGCGAGAAATAGCTATAGGCGCGCACGATCGCGAGCGTCTGTTCGGCGCTCAAGCTGTCGAGCGTCGCCTCGAGTTCGCGCCGAGCCGCGACCTCGTTGTCGCGATGGAAGCGGATCGAGGCCCGACGGATCTGCTCCACGAGCTCAAAGACCTCTTCGCCCTCCTGTTCGCGCACGGTGTCGCCGAGAATTCGGCCGAGCAGCCGAATGTCCTCGCGCAACGGGCGGTCCTTCTCGGATTCGTCGTCGGGAGGACTGGGCACGCTGTGGATATGGGCGGCGAGAGCCATCGGGCGCTTCCGTTAGCGAAAAGTTTCAAGGGGATGCTGCCCTGCGGCAGTTATTGGCGCAAGGCCGAAAGATAGGCAGCAATTGGCGGCAATTTGCGCTTTCCCGAGGCTTAGCGCGGGCGCAGAGCTTCCACGAGCCGGGCGCTGAGCGCAAGCTTGTCCTTCAGTTCGCACTCATGGACGACAAGCGCGCGCCAGCCCATCGCGGGGTAGGCGGCGACGGTCTTTAGATCGCGGGCGCGATTGCGGGCGATCTTCGCGCGCCAATAGTCGGCGTTGGCCTTGGGCATGCGGGCGCCGCGCGCGCAGTCATGGCCGTGCCAGAAGCAGCCGTGGACGAAGATTGCGAGCTTGCGCCGACCGTAAACGACGTCAGGCTTGCCGGGCAGATCGGCGCGATGGAGCCGGTAACCCGGCGCGATTCGCGCAGAAGCGCGCGAACCGCGCGCTCGGGAGCCGTATCGCGCGATTTGACCGCGCGCATGACGGCGGAGCGGTCATAGGTCATGCGGTCGCCCACTCCATGACGCCCAAAATCAATCCTCGCCGCTATCGCCCTCTACCTCGGTCGCGGAGCCAAGCAGCTGCTTAAGGGCAGCCGGCGCCGAAATTAAAGAGAAGAAGGACCCGGCGCTTCGCCTTCCACGGCAGGTTGAACATTATAGTCAGATCGTTGATCGAGATCGCAAAGCACACAGCAGCCGATTTCGTTCGTCAGGGCGCGAACCGCCTTCCGGCGGAACGTCAGATCGATCGCCACACCTTACTCCGCCGCGATCGTTTCCGCGGGCCTTTTCTCGTAGAGTATTGGCTCGAGAATATGCGCCGCGATATGCCGCACGACGGGTACGCAAACCCCATCCCCACAGACGTGGTAGGCGTCGTTATAGCGGGCTGGGAGCACATAGTCGTCGCCCAACCCCATGAGTCGCGCCGCCTCACGGGGCGATAATAGGCGTGATCGCAAGCTCTTCCCCTCCGCAACGAGAATCGTTTGACGGGAGGAGCCGCCCGCGGGCGTCCGAAGGCATCCGGCGACATCGTCGAAGCGCGCTTCTGCTCGCTGGCGGCTTATACCGCGTTCGTCAGGACGGGTGCGTCGATAGACCGCGCCGACGGTGCGGCGCCGACCTCATAGCCTCTTCCACTTTCCGTCGATTGAGCGGCGACATCAGCTGAAGAATGTAATTCGTTTGCGCGGTTGTATGCCACGTTGCCTGGTTGGCTCGTGTTCGATAAGGTCCGCGAACGCCGCGTTCCGGGTCGGAGGCCGCGCGAGATTCCACCAGACCCATTTTCTTTTCGCTCGCGCGGTGATTCGCTCATAGGCGCGAACGAGCGCGCCGGGATGCCAGAATTCTTGGGGCTCCTGGCCGACAAGGGAATTTGGAATTGGGTGGTCGTTGTGAGCCGCAATGAAGAACACGCGAGGTCGCGATTGTGGGACGAAATGAGATGCGTCGACAACCGCCGCTCCGAAGTTGTAATCGGATGCGGACAGCTCCGACGCTATCGCGGCGAAGTCCCGACCCTCATGGGATGTCAGGCATCCAAATACGTTTTCCAAGACAATCGTTCGTGGGGCGCAGCCATGTTGAACGAGCCCGCGCATCAGCTTCCAGAACGGCCAGAACGTTCCAGACCGAGTAAGCTCGTCGTCCCGCTCGCGGCCAAGTCCGCGATAACTTCCCGCAAGCGATAGATCTTGGCACGGAAATGACGCCCATACGAGATCGGTCGGCGCCGCCGGCAAGTCCGCCAGCGTGAGACTCGCAACGTCGCTGAGCCTGATATCCCCGGCCCCCCAGTTCGCCTCGTAGGTTGAAACTTTCATCTGGTCAAAATCATTGGCGAACAAACATCGCCAGGAATCGCCGAGGCCCGCGCGCGCCATTCCGCCGCCGGCGAAGAACTCATAGAATGTAAATCTCGTCATGCCGCGGACCGATTTGCTCGCATGAAACTAGGACGGGCGACGGGGTTCGAAAACACAAGTTTTTGCTGAGACCCTTATCTTCCGTGGACGGCTTCGAATCACGCGGTTCCCCTTTTGTTCGACATATTGGGGGGAATTTCAAGCTCCGATCGCGCCCCGCCCAGCCCTTGACCGGCGCCCCTGTGTCTTGTGTCTATGGCGGCCATGAGCGAATTCGCCTTTCCCTTTCCGGTCCTCGTCTGCGACACTGGGGGCACCAACGTGCGCTTCGCCCTCGCGAACGAGCCCGGGGCCGAGCTGGGCGAGGTCGTACACTTGCGGACAGGCGACTATCGGGGGCTCGCGGAGGCGATCGAAGCCGCCGCGCCGAAGCTCGGGCCGAGACCACGCTCGGCGATCGCCTGCGGCGCGGGCCCGGTCGTCGGACGAACGCTCAAGCTCACCAATGCGCCCTGGGTGATGGACGGCCCTGAGACGGCGCGCCGCACCGGCCTCAAGCAGGGCTTGCTGCTCAACGATTTCGAGGCGCAAGCGCTGTCGCTGCCGGCGATCCCGGAGGCCTGGGCGCGTCGCATCGGCGCGCTCACGTTCGGAACCGAAGGGCCGCAGGTGATCTTAGGCCCGGGCACGGGGTTGGGGATCGCCGCGCTGGTCGAGGCCGATGGGCGCGTTGCGGCGGTTTCGTCGGAAGCCTGCCACATCGATTTCGGGCCGGTGATGCCGGAGGAGTTTGCGATCTGGCCGCATCTCGAGCGCGCGCATGGCCGGGTCACCAGCGAAAGCGTCATTTCCGGCGCAGGCCTTGCGCGGATTCACCGCGCCCGGATGATCGCGCATGGCCTCGACGATCCGCGGGTCGAACCGCCCGCCGTCACTCTCGCTGCACTGGCCAACCCCCAAGGCGAGGAGGCGGCGAGCCTCAGGCTTTACTGGCGCATCGTCGCCCGTTTTGCCGGCGACATGGCGGTGACCTTCGTGGCGACGGGCGGGGTCACGCTCGCCGGCGGCGTGCTGCCGAGGGTCGTCAAATTCCTCGACGAGGCGGCGTTTCGCCACGCTTTCGAGGCCAAGGCGCCGGTCGACGGTCTCGCCAAGCGCATTCCGACCCGGCTCATCGTCCGGGACGACGCGGTGCTGGTCGGAATGGCGGCGATCGCCTCGGCCCCGGACCGCTACGCGATTGATTACGCGTCTCGCGCATGGGTCTAGGCGCTGAGGTCGAAGGCCGCCCGAGCCGAAAATGGGGCCGTCAGCCGCGCTTTTGCCTTTTTCTTGAGGTTTGTGCCGACAAAACGGACTCGCCGGAGACTGGCAGGACTTGGACGCGGGCAGGACTTGGCCACCGGCAAGAGTTGGACACCGGCAGGAGTTGGGGTTGACGGCGGTGGAACGGCATCGACACTACGGGTTCGCCACGGCGCTGTTTGCGACGGTCGTGACCCTGAGCGGATCGGCCTCCGCGGATTGCGGCGGCGACATGCAGAAGCTGGCCCAGGATCGGAACACACAGCTTCAAGTGGTCAACGACTTCGCCAAGTCGTTTCACGGCAAACCGATGGATCCGGAAGCGTTCTGCGCCAAGTCGGCCGGCCTCATCCGCGCCGAGTCGGCGCTGATCGCCTACATGGAAAAGAACAAGGACTGGTGCTCGTTCCCCGACGAAGCGATCACCCAGCTCAAAGAGCACCACGCCAAGAACGCCGGGTTCAACGCCAAGGCCTGCACGGTCGCGGCGCAGATGAAAAAAATGAAGGAGCAGGCGGCCCAGGGCGGCGGCCCGCAGGCCCAGCCGTTGCCGACCGGACCGCTTTGACCGCCGGAGCGCGCGCCGCGACCGTTCTGCCGGACGCGCGCCCGGCGAGCCTGGTCATGCGGCTGACGCCGGATTTCGCGCTTCCTTTCGTTCAGCTCGCGCGCCTCGACCGGCCGATCGGATGGCAGCTCCTGCTCGCGCCGTGCTGGCAGGCGACCGCGCTTGCCGGCCTCGCTCTCCATCGCGGGCCCAACCTCTGGCATCTCTTCCTGTTCCTCATCGGCGCGATCGTCATGCGCGGCGCGGGCTGCGCCTATAACGACATTCTCGACCGCAATCTCGACGCCGAGGTCGAGCGCACCCGCAACCGCCCATTGCCGTCGGGCCGGATCAGCGTCCGCGCGGCGGCGGCGTTCCTGGTCGCTCAGGCGCTGGTCGGCCTCGTCGTGCTCCTGTGCTTCAACCGGTTCTCGATCTGGCTCGGCGTCGCCTCGCTCGGCATCGTCGCGGTCTACCCGCTGATGAAGCGGGTGACCTCGTGGCCGCAGGCGGCGCTCGGGCTCGCCTTCTCATGGGGGGCGCTGATGGGCTGGAGCGCGACCTTCGCGAGCCTCGCGACGGCCCCGATCCTGCTCTATTTTTCCGCTTTCGCATGGACGATCGGCTACGACACGATCTATGCGCTGCAGGATGCGCGCGACGACGCCATCGTCGGCATCCGCTCGACCGCGCGCTTGTTCGGCGCGCGCGCCAGGCTCGGCGTCGGCCTCTTCTATGCCGCGAGCGCGGCGCTGGCGTTCGTTGCGATCGAGCTCGCCGGCGGCGGCGCAATCGCGCTCATCGGCTGGCTCGCATTCTCGGCCCATCTGGCCTGGCAGGCCGCCAGGGTCGATGGCGCCGACGCGGCGACGGCGCTGAGGCTCTTCCGCTCCAACCGCGACGCCGGGTTCATCCTGTTCGCCGGGATCGCGTTGCAAGCGTGGCTGGGATAGCAGCTCCGGCGACTCGCCCAGGCGGTTGGAAGCGTATTCAAAGCCCGCGGGAAGCTTTGCGGAAGCCGGGGGAAGGAAAAAGCCGGGGATCGGGAAGGAAATTCCAAGGAATTATCCTCCGCAAGATGAGCCTTTTCAATGGGATGCGCCGATTCTAGTGAACAAATCTCCTCTCGCGCCAAGCTTCGCCCCAGGTCAGTTCGTCGAATAGGCCAAAATACCACGACTTCTGATTTTCGCAAGAGAAATGTCGGCGATGCTCGCATCGCCGGGTCGCCGGCGAATAAGCGCTCACGCGGCGAGTGCGTTCGATCGGCGCCGGTCCGTTTCTGGCGCGGCCGGCCGTCATCTGAAAAGCATGTATCCTCGGGCGAAGAGAGCGGGAGCGACCGTGGCGAACGAACCAGCCTGGAAGGCCGCCAACCACGCCCATTGGGAGGAGATGGTCGGATTGCATCTGGGTCCCGGCGGCTACGACCTCGCGGCGCTGCGCGCGGGACGCGGCCGTTTGGACGCAATTGAAGAGGCGGAGGTCTGGCCGGTCGACGGCAAACATGTCCTGCACCTTCAATGCCATTTCGGCGCCGACAGCCTGACGCTGGCGCAACGCGGGGCAACAGTCGTGGGACTGGATTTCTCCCCCGCCGCGATCGCGGCGGCGCGTCGGCTGGCCAAAGACCTCGGACTCGCCGACCGCGCGCGCTTCGTCCAGTTTTGTGCGCGCTCGAGCGTCCTTCGAGGCCGCCGCGCGGCGCCTCAGGGCGAGGTCGAGCTGGCAACGGTCGCGGGGCGCAACGCGCCGACCAGATAGAGCGAGCCGGTGACGAGCAGCCACAATGGGCGGTTGGGATGGCCGCCGCGCGAAGGCGCAAGTGGCGGCGACGCGTTTGCCTTCAGTCCTCGCCGAGGAGCTTCAAGCCAAGCTGGGCGCCGGCTCTTCGCATCTCTCGGTCGAGCGTCGCCAGCGGCAGCGCCATTCTCTGCGCGAGTTCGGTATATGCCGCATCATGGACAGTCAGACCGAAACGGTCAGCGAACTCAAGCGAGACTGTTGGCGATTTCGAGCCGCCAAAGCGAGGGAACGAACGCGCCTCGTTCTGCAACGGCATCGAAGATTTGTCGGATTGGCTCCGTCGCTTCTTCCTCGTAAATCCACGCCAGCGTCGCAGAGCTATCGAGGACGAGACTCACGGCCGGCCTTCGTCCCGATAGGCCTTCCACTCGGCCCAGACGAAGGGGCCTAGCTTAAGCGCCTCCGCGCGCTGGCGGATGCGCTGATTCGCGGCGCGAGCCTCCTCTCGCCCTGGCTTCGACCGGATCGGGACGATTCGGGCGACGCCCTTGCCGTGCCGGGTGATCGTGATCTCCTCGCCTTGCTCGACGAGGTCGAGCAGGCGGCCGAGCCTGTTCTTCGCTTCGAGCGCGCCAACGACTTTCATCGGACCACACCTAAGCTGGATTAAGCCAGTTTAGTCAGGCTTTCAGCAAAAGCCTAGGTTTGGGTCAAGCGGGCTCAGCGCCACGTCAGGTCGGGGATGGCGGGGCGCAACGCGCCGACCAGATAGAGCGAGCCGGTGACGAGCAGCCAGGCGCTGGCTTGGGTCGCGAGCTCGACGCCGCGCCTGAGCGCCCGCGTCGCGTCCGGCTCGGCCTCGCTCTTAAGTCCAAGCGAAGCGCCGAGCGCCTTGAGCTCGGCCGGGGAGCGGCCCCGGCTCGATCCCGGCAGATCGGTGAACACGACCGTCGCGGCGCGCCTGCCAAGCTCGGCGACGAAGCCCCGCGCGTCCTTGTCGGCGGCGAGCGCGACGACCGCCACGCATGGGCCCGAAAGATCGGGCGTGCGCGCAAGATCGCTGAGCACCGCCTCGAGATTGAACGGCACGTGCGCGCCGTCCAGCACGACCGGGAGGCGCCTTGCCCCGACTTCGAGATCGAAGCGCTCCATGCGTCCGGGAAGACGCGCGGCGGCGCGGGTCTCCTCGTCGAGGAGCCAGGCGCCGATTGGGGCTTCGTCTAGAGCTGACCGCGTTGAGGTCGATTTACGATTCGAAAGCCCTCCTCCCCCCTTGTGGGGGAAGCTGGGAGGGGGGTCGCGCCGCCGCTTCCCATTTTTCGCCCGAACGCTGGATGTTCCACGGTCGGCGCGACCCCCCACCCCTTCCCGCCCCCACAGGGGGGGCGGGGGAGCTAGCGGCAGTTCTTGTTTCCGCGGAGAATACCCTAGCTCGGCCGAGCGCGCGCGCACGCCCAGTCGGCCGAGCTGATCGAGGGCCGCGCCGGCGAGCGCAACGTTCGTTTCCTCGATCGTCGCCGCTGCAGCGAGAGGAGGGCGGATGACGGGTGAGCCGAGCTCGTCGGCTCTGGCCGCGAGCACGCGCCCGGCTTCGTCATCGGCGTCGAGCGGCGTGATGAGCGCCGCGGCTCCCTTGAGGATGCCGACCTTCTCGCGCGCGATCGCCGCTCGCGTCTTGCCGAGGATCTCGGTGTGCTCGAGCCCGATGTTGGTGACGACGGCGATTTCGCCGACGACGATGTTGGTCGAATTCGAGCCGCCCGCCAAGCCCGACTTCGACAACCGCCCACTCGCGCCGCGTCTCGGCGAAAATGATGAAGGCGGCGGCGGTCAGAAGGTCGAACCAAGTGGCGTCTTTTGCCGGAGTTTCGGACGTTGCGCGCGGCCTCATAGGCATCGAGCGCTTTGTCGAGAGCGCGGGCGAGCGAAGCCTCGTCGACGTCGCGTCCCTCGAGGCTCACCCGTTCGGTGAGCCGCTCGACGTGGGGCGACGCATAGCGTCCGACGCGAAAGCCGGCGCGCGCGAGCGCAGCTTCGATCAAAGCCGAGACCGAACCCTTGCCCTTTGTTCCCGCGACGTGGATCGAGCGGAACGATTCCTGCGGGTCGCCAAGCCGCTGGGCCAGGTCGAGCATCGGCTCGAGTCCGACCCGCATGGTGTTGCGCGGCCGATTCTCCCAGTTGGTGAGAGCGTCGAGACGCGCCATCGTTCGCCCGAGGTCGTGATTCTCCGCCATGGCGGCATGTTACGGGAAAAGGGGAGCGTTTTGTGCTCCGAGGCGATGCGCCGTTCGGTAGTGGGTCAGTCTGAAATTTGGACGGGTTGACATGCCTCGCCCTTGCCCCGCAATCGCTATATAATTGCGGTCGAGGTAGCGTAGAGGTTGGATCATGTTTTGGATTGAAATGCATGGCGTTGGATCGGACGGGAAAGTTGGCGTCGATGCCGTTGGGTCTCCCTTTCCAACCGTTGACGCCGCCGCTGCCAAGGCCAAAGAAACATTCTTCAAAGCTTCTCCACGTTTCGCATATCCCAGCACCGGTAGGATATCACCTCTCTACCCAGTCAAAATTCCGCTGCCCTCTGCGGTCTGTTCTTGTTCACCCGTTCTAGCGCTTCCATCGTGAGCGCGGTATTGTGGCAATTCCGTCAATTTCGTTCGACATGGTACATCTCACCTTGAATATTTCATTCCCCACTCCCATATCATAGTCCCATATGGGAGTCCAGGAGCGAACCAACCTCATGGATGATCGAAAGATAATTGAAGAACGTCTTCGGAAAAAAGAGTCTGGAGATTGAAGCGCTTGATGAGCGTCTACGCGCCGCCAAAGATTTATGTACAGGCGTTACAGGATGTTTTGAAGCTTCTTAGGGGTGCCGAACTCCCAAGCAGAATTCGAGTCCCCCATGCGCCTAATAAAACATCAACGCTGACGGCCCGGAAGTGCAGTTGATCAAGCACGTCAAGTTATCTTTCAGTCGCCGAGAACCCATGCACATTTCCAGCTCTTTTGGAAGCCATGGGGAAAGATGCCAATGCGGAAAGTCGAGTTTCCTTAGCCGGTTCGTTAGCCGCTTATGTGAGACGTGGCGAAATTTTTACGCCGTCCGGCTCCCAAACACATTTGGGCTTCTTGAACTTGGTCATTCGAGCCTCACCGAGAATGACACAGTCGCAGCCTCCCGCTGGATTCGGAAAGATAAGCTCAATTGCTTGCGAGCCGCCGCCTAGCCGCCCCCGCCGGCGAAGCGATAGACGACGATATTCCATTTTAGTTCTTGACGTCAAGCATGAAGGGTCATATCATGCTCGGCATGAAACAGCTTTCCACTGTCCGACCGCGCCCGCATCCTTCACCTGCTTTGCGAGGGAATGTCGATCCGCGCTGTCTGTCGGACTAACCGGCGTCGCGCGAAAAATACTGTCGCCAAGCTCTTGAGCGACGTCGGCCAAGGTCTGCATGGCCTATCACGACGAGCACGTGCGCAATCTGAGCCTCCAAGCGCATTCAGGTCGATGAGGCGTGGGCTTTCATTTACGCCAAGCAAAAGAACGTCGCGAAGGCGAAGGCCGCTCCAGAAGGCGCTGGCGATGTTTGGACGTGGGTTGCGATGGATGCCGATACGAAGCTTGTTGCCGGCTATTTCGTCGGCGGACGCGACGGCGAATGCGCCATGTGGTTCATCGACGATGTCGCGAAGCGGCTTGCCAATCGCGTCCAGCTTACGAGCGATGGCCACAAGGCCTATCTTGGAGGCCGTTGAAGGCGCATTCGGCGCGGACATCGACTACGCCATGCTAATCAAGCTTTACGGCGCTTCGTCTGATAGCGCCAAGGGCCGCTACAGCCCCGCCGAGTGCATTGGTATCATCAAGAAGCCGATCGAAGGAAAGCCTGATCCGGCTCATATTTCGACCTCGTTTATCGAGCGCCAAAATCTCACGATGCGGATGCACATGCGCCGCTTCACTCGGCTCACGAATGCCTTCTCAAAGAAGGTCCGTTCGAGAGCGCTTGACTCTATCCGATAGGCGGAACCGAACGCGAGCTTGCGCGTTTGTGGGTCGATGGCGGAAGCGTCCGCCCAAGCTGGAGACGGACCGACATGCCCGGAAACCTCATCTATTATGCGCTTGTCCTGATCGTTGTCGCGCTGGTGGCGGCGCTACTCGGGTTTGGCGGCGTCGCCTCGACCGCCATGGGCGGGGCCCATCTGCTCATATGGGTGGCAGTTGTGGTGCTCATCGTCGGCGTGGTGTTCGCACTCATGCGTCGAGCGTCATAGCGCGATCAAGCGCGCCGTCGCGGCGGGCAGGCATAACGGCGGCGCATGCCCGCGCCGCCGCCACTCTCTGAAACTGCCGAAAGAGCGGCGCCGCAGATCACTTCCGGGCTGCCAGATCTCGGAGGCGACGATAGGCCGGCCGCGTCAAGCAGACGTTCAGCCATCGCGCGACGTTCGGATGGGCGGAAAGATCCAGCCTGGCCATTTTGCCCCAGACCAGGATGCTGGCGACGTTGAGGTCGGCGAGGGTAAAGCTGTCGCCGGCCAAAAACTGGCGCTCGGCCAATGAGCCGTCGAGCACGCGCAACGGCTTTTGCAGCAGCAATCCGCTGCGCTCCGCATGCGATGGATCCCGGGCAAATTCAGGCAGCACCGCACGATGGTTCAGGAGATCGAGCAGCAGATCCTCCATTTCCAGCATCGCCCAAAAGCTCCACTGGGCGGCCTTCCCCAACACTTCGGCGCTGCCGCAGTGCATCGGCCCAGGATATTTTTGGGCGAGATAAATGTTGATCGCCATCGATTCCCACAACACCGCGTCGCCATCGACGAGGGTCGGTATCCGCGCATTCGGGTTTAATCGCAGATATTCGGGGATCTGCAGATCGTCGGCTCGGGTGCTTTTCTCGATCAGCTGGTAGGGCTCGCCAATCTCCTCGAGCATCCAGAGACATCGCATCGCCCGGGACGCGGGGTTGCCGTATAGTTGAAGCATCGCCGCCTCCCGAGCCCGAGACGCCAAACTCCCGCCCCTTTCGCCTTGGACGAGCTGCCGCGGACCAATGACCCTTTGACACGCAAGATGGCTCGCCGTCTACAACGGGCCGGCCGACGGCTTCGCCTTGCCGGATCATGGGGTAAAGAAGGCGCGCCAAAGCGCATTTTCACTGTCAATCGCAGGGCCGGCGCCTTAAGGAGGCGTCGGGGCCGGCTTTAGCGATTGTCAGACGCCGGCGACGGGCGCGCGGGGGCTTGGGTGGATAACTTCGCGGCGCGTGTGGCCGCCTCGTCCTTGTGGCTCGCATGGCCGGCGAAGCGGTCGCTTCCCGTTTTGGCGATTGTGCTTGTCGCCTTCTCGTTCGTCGGCTGCGCCTCGCGGCCGGAGACGGGCTTTCTGAGCGCGGTCGCGTTGACTTCCCCCGGCGCCGTCGATCACACCCTGCTTGTCGCGACGACAAGGCAACGGGACGACCGGCCGGGCACGCTGTTCAACGGCGACAGAGCGAGCGCTCTCGACTACGCCGAGCTCACGGTCTCGATCCCGCCGAACCACAAGCAAAACGAGATCGAATGGGCGAGCACGCCGCCCGGCGATCCAAATGTCAATTTCGTCGTCCGCGACGAAAAATACCTCGACGGCGACAAGGCGTTCCTTCAAGCGCTCAATGCCCAGCTCGCGCTCCGGCCGCCCGGCAGCCGCAACGTTTTTCTGTTCGTTCACGGGTTTAATACGATGTTCGCCGAGGCGGTCTACCGCGGGGCGCAGCTCGCTCATGATTCGCAAGCGCGAGGCGTTCCGGTGCTGTTCACCTGGGCGTCGCGCGGACAAGCGACCGCCTATGTCTATGACCTCAACAGCGCAACCGCCGCCCGCGACGGCCTCGAGCACACGCTGCGTCTCCTGCTTCGCAGCAATGCCGAGAAGGTCAATGTGCTGGCCCATTCGATGGGCAATTGGGTCACCGTCGAGGCGTTCCGCCAGATCAGACTTTCGGGCGACCTGCCCCCCGCGAGCAGGATCGGCACGATCGTGCTCGCCGCGCCTGATATCGACATCGATGTGTTCAAATCGCAGCTGCGCCGCTTCGGCAAGCCGCAAAAGCCCTTCTACGTCGTGCTCTCCCAGGACGACCGCGCGCTGTTTCTCTCGAAAACCATCGCTGGCGGCGTCACTCGAGTCGGAGACAGCGCCGACACCGCGGAGCTGGCGGCGTTGGGGGCGACCGTCATCGATCTCACCGACGTGAAGGCCGACGACGCCACAAACCACGACAAATTCGTCCAGCTCGCTTCCGTCGCGCCTGAGCTGCGCGGCATTCTCGCGCGGGGGATTAGCCCGGATCATCGAGCAACCGACGCGAGCGAAAGGGCCGCAAGCGGCGTCGGCTCGATCGTTGCGTTGCCGCTCACGCTGCTTGGCGCGCCGATCAGGATCATCGCCAACCAATAGGTGGCTGGCGGCGGCTTCGCCGGCTACGCGGTTTCCGGGGAGGCCGATCGCCTGCGCCTTCGTCCGCCCTCTCCGCTCGGCTCGTTGCGCGGCGGCAGCGCAACCCGCTGGGCCAGGTTCGGGAAGGCGTCTTCCTTGTTGGGAAACGCCATCGCGGCGACGAAATGGCGCTGGAAAGAGGGCTCGATCGCGGTTTCGATCTTTTCAATTCCGCGCACCACGCTCTCGATCTCGGCGCGGGCGGCGAGATTGAGGAGCGCGATGCGGGCGCCGGTTCCGGCGGCGTTGCCGGCGCTTGCGACCTTGGCGAGGTCGCAGTCCGGGATGAGGCCGAGCGCCATCGCGTAGACCGGATCGATGTGGCTGCCGAAGGCGCCGGCGAGAGTGACGCGCTCGGGCGCGGCGCCGGCGCGCTCGATAAGGAGCTTGGCGCCTGCGTAGAGCGCGGCCTTGGCGAGCTGAATTGCGCGCACGTCGGTCTGGTAGACGAGGAGCCGCGGCTGCCCCTCGCTCAGCACATAGGCGAAGGTGCGGCCGACCTGTTCGACCCGCTTCGTCCGGCCCGAAAGCTCGCCGTCGATCACGCCGTCCTCGGAGACGATCCGGCTCAGGAACATCTCCGCGATCGCTTCGATGATCCCCGAGCCGCAAACGCCGGTGACGCCGGTCGTCCCGGTCGCCGCCGCGAAGCCCGGCTCGTCGGACCACAGATCGCTGCCGATCACCTTGAAGCGCGGCTCGAGCGTCGCCCGGTCGATGCGCACGCGCTCGATTGCGCCCGGCGCCGCGCGCTGACCGCAAGATATTTGCGCCCCCTCGAAGGCCGGGCCGGTCGGCGAGGAACAGGCGAAGAGCCGCTCGCGATTGCCGAACACGATCTCGGCGTTGGTGCCGACGTCGACCAGAAGCGTCAGTTCGTCCTTGAGGTGCGGGCCTTCCGCCAGCACCACGCCCGCCGCGTCCGCGCCGACATGGCCGGCGATACACGGCAGCGCGTAGACGAAGGCGCCCGGCGCGATCAAGAGGCCGAGCTCGCGGGCGCGCGCCTCGTAGGGCGCGTCGATGGTCAGCGCGAACGGGGCCCCGCCGAGCTCGGTCGGATCGAGGCCGAGGACGAGGTGATGCATGATCGGATTGCCGACCAGCGTCACTTCCAGGATTTCGCCGCGCGAAACGCCGGCCTCGCGCGCGGCCTCGCCGATCAGCGCGTCCATCGCCTCACGCACCGCGCCCGTCAGCTCCTTGTCGCCGCCCGGGTTCATCATCACATAGGAGACGCGGCTCATCAGGTCTTCGCCGAAGCGGATTTGCGGGTTCATCGCCCCGCAGGCGGCGACGACCTCTCCGCTCGCAAGGTCGGTCAGGTGCGCGGCGATCGTGGTCGAGCCGACATCGATGGCGACGCCGTAGGCGCGTTCGGCGAAGCCCGGCATGACAGCGACGATGTCGCGGCCCTTGCGCAGCGCGGCGGTGACCTTCCACTGCCCGGCGCGCAACGCTTTCTGCAGGGTGGCGAGAACGGCGAGATCGGCGCTTGTTTCAGCGAGCCCCCACTGCTCGCGCAGAGCCTGTTGCAGGCGGCGAAAATCGCTCGCCGGATCGTGCATGTCCGGCTCGGCGACCTCGACGTAGCAAAGGCGAACGACGGGATCGATCTCGATCGGATGGGACTCGGCGCGCTTGCGCACGACCTGCCGGTGGACCTGGCTTTCCGGCGGCACGTCGACGACGAGATCGCCGCAAATCTTCGCCTGGCATCCGAGCCGCCTGCCTGGAGGGAGGGCGCCGCGCTTCTCGGCGTAGCGGCTCTCGACCTCGCCCCATGGGCTCGCGTGGCCGGCGCTCGACAGAATTGCGTGCTTGGCGAAATCGCCCGCCGCGATATCGATCTGGCAGCGGCCGCAGATGCCCCGCCCGCCGCATACCGAATCGAGATCGACGCCGAGCGCGCGCGCGGCGGCGAGCAGGCTCGTCCCGCCGGCGAACTCGCCGCGCTTGCCGGACGGGGTGAAGATGACGCGGTGGGCGTTCAATGTCGGAAGGCTCAAACTCTGGCGCGCCGGCGGCCCTCGCGCCGACCCCCGCCGGCGCCTGCCTCTCCTTCCGGCGCGGGCTCGCGGTATCTGCGGATCCATCGGCCGCAATTGGGATCGTGGCCCATGACGACGTCGGCGCCAAAAATCGCCTGGATGTCCTCGGCGTGCAGCGGATTCATGATCGCCGAGGTCAATCCGGCCCCGATCATCATCGGCAGGAACGCGGCCGCGAGGCCGCGGCGGTTGGGCAGGCCGAAGGAGAAGTTCGACGCCCCGCAACTGGTGTTGACCTTGAGCTCGCCGTGCAGCCGGCGCAGGAGGCGCATGAGCTGGGCGCCGGCGTCGCCGATCGCTCCGACCGGCATGACCAGCGGATCGACGACCACGTCCTCGCGCTTGATGCCGTGATCCATCGCCCGCTCGACGATCTTCCTGGCGACCGCATAGCGGACGTCCGGGTCCTCGGAGATGCCGGTCTCGTCGTTGGAGATGGCGATCACCGCGGCGTCGTATTTCTTGACGAGCGGCAGCACCCGCTCAAGACGCTCCTCCTCGCCGGTCACCGAATTGACCAGCGGCCGGCCGCGATAGACCGCAAGCCCCGCCGCCAGCGCTTCGACGATCGAGGAATTGATCGACAGCGGAACGTCGACCGTCTCCTGCACGAGCTTGACGCACTCGGCGAGAATGCGCGGCTCGTCGGCGAGCGGAATGCCGGCGTTGACGTCGAGCATCTGCGCGCCCGCTTCGACCTGAGCCAGCGCCTCGGCGACGACGCGGCTATAGTCTCCCGCCGCCATCTCGGCTCCGAGCGACTTGCGCCCGGTGGGGTTGATGCGCTCGCCGATCATGACGAAGCGGCGCTCGAAGCCGATGACGACCTCTTTCGTGGCGGAAGAGACGATGGTGTCGGTCATGGGAAGAGCTGTCCTTCAAGAGAAAAGTCGTGTGTCGTCTTTGCGAGCGAAGCGAAGCAATCCAGGGCCACTGCCGCTGCCCTTCGATCTCTGGATTGCTTCGTCGCTTCGCTTCTCGCAATGACGAGAAAGGTCAGGCTCATCACCCCTCCAGGCTCTCGACCGGCTGCATCTTCGCGATGAAGTCGCGCCGCCACGGCGCGCGGCCGCGCAGGACGCCCGATTCGTGGACGATCTCCGCCACTTTCTGCTCCTGCCGATAGGCCATCACGTGCACGCCGGCGACGCCTGGCTCCTCGCGCAGCGCCTGGATCATCTCGATGCAGATCCGCTTGCCTTCCGACCTCTGGTCGGCCGCGCGCTCGAGCCGGGCGATGACGGCGTCGGGAATATGCACGCCGGCGACGTTGGCGCGCATCCAGCGCGCGGCCTTGGCGGAGGCCAGCGGACCGACGCCGATCAGGATGAAACATCGCCCATCGAGGCCCATGTCGCGCGCTTTGGCCATGAAGGCCTTCAGTATCGGAAGGTCGAAGCAATATTGCGTCTGCACGAATTGGGCGCCGGCGGCGATCTTCTTGGCGAGCCTGACGACGCGAAAATCATGCGGCGGGGCGAACGGGTTCTCCGCCGCCCCGAGAAAGAGGCGCGGGGCGGTGGTCAGCTTGCGCCCCGACATGAACCGCGCCTCGTCGCGCATGGCGCGGATGACCGAGAGCAGCGAGATCGAATTCGAGATCGAAAACCGGCTTCGCCTCCGGCTGGTCGCCGCATTGCACGCCGTCGCCGGTGAGGCAGAGCACGTTGCCGACGCCAAGCGCCGCCGCGCCGAGCACGTTGCCCTGGATGGCGATGCGGTTATAGTCGCGGCAGGAGATCTGCATCACCGGCGAATAGCCGATGCGGGTGAGGATCGCGCAGACCGCGACGCTCGACATGTGGCAATGCGCGCCCGAGCCGTCGGTGGCGTTGATGGCGTCGACCCAACCCTCGAAATTGCGCGCCCGTTCCTCGACCTCCTCGACATTGGCCGAATCGGGCGGGCTGAGCTCGGCGGTGACGGCGAATTCCCCGCGCCGGAGCACCCGCTCCAGACGTCCCCGCGACGAATGGCCCGGCAGGTCGACGAGCGGCGCGGCAGGATCGGCGCCGATATCATGGGGATGAGGAAGCGCGGCGGCTGTCATCCGCGCGCCCCGACTCTCTCGCGCGCGAGCCGCAGCCAGGCAGAAGAGCCTTTGAGCGCGTGATTGACGGGGGGCAGAATCTCGGCGATCGCGGCCCGGTCGGACATGCCGAGGCTGCCCTCATAGGCCAACGCCCAGACGCACCGCATGTCGGGATAGACTTCGCAATTGCCATTGGCGCGCACGCCGCCGCACGGCCCGTTGCGCAATCCCTTGGGGCAATTCATCGGGCACGACATGCCGGTCTTCGACAGGACGCAGTCGCCGCACATGCGGCAATCGAACAGGAGGCCCTTGACGCCCGCCTCCAGCGCCGCGACGGGACGCTCAAGACGGGCGAAGCCGATGCGCGCGAGGAGCGGCGCCGCGGCGGCGACCGCCGCCTCGAAGCGCTGGTAGAGCCGCTCCATCAGCGCCGAATGGCGGACGCTCCAGCTCCTCATCCGCGGATGGCGCCGCGGCGGCGGCCACTTCCCGCGCGGCTCGTACGCGGAAGGCGTGATCAAGGCGGGCCTTCGCGCCCATTGTGCTTGGCGAGGATCGCCAGGCGATGGGTGTCGTATTCGGTCTCGAGCCGCTCGGCGGCGGCGGAGGCCTCCTTTTCCAGATCGTCGCCGCACGGGATCGACTCACCGCGCCGCCACTCGGCGAGATAGGCGTCGTCGCTCTTCGCCCCGGCGTGCATCGCCGCCGCGTCGATGGCGCGGATGAAACGCTCCGACAATTCGCGTTTGGCCGACGAACGCCCGGCCCTGACGATGACCTGGCTCGGAATGTCGCGCCAGTAGAGGATAGTCAGGCTGGCCATGGCGCCTCCTTGGCTTGCGTCGCGTCGTCGAGGAAGGCGCGGATGCCGCCAAGGCCGGTGAACCGGCGCTCGTAGGCGAGGCCGAGCCGTTCGGCCGCCGCCCTCGCCTTGGCGGTCGTATCGGGATCGTCGAATTGCGCGAGGTGGACGACGCGCCGGTAATTGCCGAAATAGTCGTCGCGCAGTTGCGGAAAACGGTCGAGCCCGAGCCCTTTGACGATCAGCGCCTCGAAATGGCGGACGAGAAAATCGGTGAGGTAGAACGTGCCGGGCTCCTCCTCGGCGAGCGCCGAGAAGGCCTCATCGCCGGCATAGAAGGCGTAGCAATGGGCGCCATCGATGCGGCTCACGCCCTCTTCAGCGAGCACGCGATCGAGCTCGCCGCCGGTGCCGCAATCGCCGTAGAGGCAAAGGATCTCGTCATAGGCCGCGCGGTTGGCGCGGATCTTCGCCCGCATCGCCCCCGGGATGCGGCGGGGATGGTTGTGCAATTGCGCCGGCAGGCAGGCGATGTCGATATGCTCGAGGCGGAGCGCCAGCACCTCGCGCGCGAGCGCGCCGCAGGCGATGACGAGAATCTTGCGCGCGCCGTCCTTGCGGCGGCGGAACGTCGGCTCGGCGTCGATGTCGTCCGCTGCGAGGGTCATGTCACTGTCGCGAAGTAGGACTTGAAGCCTTCAAATATGCCCGCGTAAATCGCGTCGTAGCGCGCCGCGGCCATCGGCGCGTCGCCCTCCGCGTCGAACCATGACAGGATGTGAAGTCGCGATCTCCGGTCGTCCAGCTCATCGACGTAGCTGCTCGCGATGTATCCCCTTGTCCCGAAAGTGTCGCTCTTGCGGTAATAGAGGCGTTTCGTCTCGTCGTTCTGGTAGAAGAGTTCTTCTTCGACCGCGGCGCCCGAGGAGAGGATCATCCTCCTCGTGCGAGGCACTTTGCCCGCCTCGCCGATTAGCTCGCAACTGACGAGCAGCCCGAGCGCGCCACCGCGCTTGGCGCTCAAACTCCAGCGCATCATCCCGGCCCAATCCGTCAGGAGCGCCCAGACTTCATCCGCCGAGGCCGGGATTTCTTCGGACGTGTGCAGCTCCACTCTTTGATCGCGCATGACGCTCCCGCCCTCATTGACGGAGTGCTCTCCTACCGCGCTCCGGCGAGTGTTTCGCCACGCGCAAGCTGACGCAATGTCTAAACCTTCTCGCGCGCCTGCACCGTCCCTTGCCGGCGCGCAAGCAGGGCCTTGGCGGTCTCGACCGTGACCGCAGCGTCGCGGCAATAGGCGTCGGCGCCGATCGCCTCGGCGAAGGTTTCGTTGAGCGGCGCGCCGCCGACCAGCACGATGTGGTCGTTGCGCATGCCCTTTTCCTTCAGCGTGTCGATGACGACTTTCATGTAGGGCATGGTGGTCGTCAGCAGCGCCGACATGCCGAGGATCTCCGGCTGGTGCTTTTCGATCGCCTCGAGATATTTCTCGACGCTGTTGTTGATGCCGATGTCGAACACCTCGAAGCCCGCGCCCTCCATCATCATGCACACCAGGTTCTTGCCGATGTCGTGGATGTCGCCCTTGACGGTGCCGATCACCATCCGGCCCATCTTGGGCGCGCCGGTCGCCGCGAGCAAGGGCCTGAGGATCGCCATGCCCGCCTTCATCGCATTGGCCGACATCAGCACTTCGGGGACGAACAGAATGCCGTCGCGGAAGTCGATGCCGACGATGCGCATGCCCTCGACCAGCGCCTTGGTCAGCACATCGTAGGGAATCCAGCCGCGGTCGAGCAGAATCCGTACGCCTTCTTCGATCTCTTCCTTGAGGCCGTCATAGAGGTCGTCGTGCATCTGAGGGACCAGCTCGTCGTCGGCGAGCGTCTTAAGGTCGAGTTCGTCTTCCGCCATGGCGCTGTTCCCGCTAAATGTGCAGTCGGCGCGGTCCCGCGCCGTTCGCGCAATAGCGTCTAGAGGTTAAATGGAGAGCGCCCGCGCGGCGCAGGCCCCAAAATGCGCCGCCATTATCCTGTGCCGCCGCGGCGGAACCAAACACAATTATCACGCGCGGACGTTCAATTTTGTGGCCCGCCGCCTTCCCTCGAGCGCCCGCGTCGGCGTTGGCGGTCAGCGAATTGAGGCCCGAGTTCGTCGCTCATTCGAAATGCGCGATTCCGGGGTGGGCGATCGGAAGCAGTGAACCGCCGGCACTCCATTTAGCCGGATCGACCGGAATTTAGCTGGGGACACCGATCTTTGCCGGGCTGCAACGCCGGGGCCTCGCTTGGCTCAGCCGCGCGCGGCGCCCTAGGGTTTGTCCGGGCCGACCGCGATTTGCAGCCACTCGTCCCTTCAGGGGAACACGGTATGCTGCCGCGCAGCGCCTGAGGATTGCCACTCTGTCCACAAGAGGTCCGCCGTGTCGTCGAGAATCGCTCAGCGCAGACATGCGAAGGCCAACCTGAGAAAGAAAGTCCTGGAGCAGCGCCGCCGGCTCGACGCTGCCAACGCCGGCGACGGATTGGCCGGTGCCGTCCGTCGGGCAGCGGCTCAGCCCGTGCACGCCTGCCTCGTGCAGGATAGCATATTCCAGACCGGAGTGGGGATGGTGTTCCTGAGCCGCAAGACCGGCGCGCGCGATCTCGCGCTGAGCGGTTTTCTGGTGGACGCCTATTGTCTCGGCGTCAAGGACGCAATGTTCCGTGAGTTGGATGAGGACGAGATGGAGCGGCTCCTCGACGGGGCCGGGGCCACCGCTCCGCTAACCCAGGTCGATCCGCGACATGCGCGTAAACTGCTGCGCGACGCGGCCGCTTACGCCCAGTCGCTCGGACTGCCGCCTCACCCCGCCTATGCGACGGCGGAGCTGCTGTTCGGCGACATCGCCGCGGACGCCCGCGACGTCGAGTTTGAGTTCGGTCTCGAAGGCCGGCCGTTCTACGTTCCCGGGCCAACCGAGTTCCCCACTCAAATCCGGCGGCGAATTGACCGCCTGCGCCAACGCCTCGGTGACGACGGTTTCGACGTCGGCCTGCCGGAAGACGCGATCGACACCCTGGATAGGTCCGACAACGACGAAACGGACTACGATCCCGACATCGGCCCCGACCCCGCGCATTGGCTTGCCCTCGATGAGGCGGAGCGTCTGCGTCAGGCCAAGGATTACCACCAACGCCACGACGCCTTGCTGGTCCATCCGGAAGTTCACGCCGCGATTTATGTTGTAATCGAGAATCAGGTCGCGATGGGCGATGAAACGCTGGCGCGACCAGCGTTGGAACGGCTCATGACGGAAGGTCTCACTCGACACGAAGCCGTTCACGCCTTGGGTTCGGTGCTGACCGAAATGGTCACCGCGGCCGCCAACGACGGCGACGACAAGGACGCGAAGTGTTTCCCTGCGGACGCCTACAATGACGCCATTGTGCGGATCAGCGCTGAAGGCTTGCGGGGGCTGGCAGCCGATGAGTGAGGGGCGAATGGCAAAGAGGGCGCCCCTTACGTCACGAATAGGCGCTTCCTGTGCTCCGCCACAGGAATCAGGGCGCGCACCTTCTTGACCCTCGCCGGGTCGATCCGGGCGGAGACGATTCCGACCCCGTCCGAGGCCTTGGCGATCACGTGGCCCCAGGGGTCGGCGACGAGGGAATGGCCATAAGTCTGCCGTTGCTCGTTGCCGACCGTGAAGGACCCGGTCTGGGCGCTGGCGCACACGTAAGCCTCGGTCTCGATCGCGCGGGCGCGCAAGAGCACCTCCCAATGGTCCTTGCCGGTCTGCATGGTGAAGGCGGCCGGCATCGCGATCATCTCGGCCCCCTTCTCCGCCAGCGCCTGGAAGAGATCGGGAAAGCGCAGGTCGTAGCAGATCGAACAGCCGACCGTGACCCCTTCGCAATCGTAGGTGACGACCTGGTCGCCGGCCTTCACCGTCGCGCTCTCCTTGTAGGCGGTTCCGTCCGGCGTCATGACGTCAAACAGGTGGATCTTGCGGTAGCGGGCGATCTCCTCGCCGTCGCGATCAAAGACGACCGAAGTGTTGTGGTAGCGGTCCTCGCCGTCGATCTTCTCCATGATCGAGCCGGCGTGGACGAAGATGCGATGCTTGACCGCCTGGCTGCGCGCCATTTCGTAGGCCGGACCGCCCGGAAGGCGCTCGGCGGCGGCGAGCTTCTCCGCCCTTGAGCCGCCGGCCCAGTCGAACTGTTCAGGCAGCAGCACCCAGTCCGGCCCCTCCTCGGCGACGGCGCGCTCGATCAGCGCTTCGGCCGCCGCGATATTGGCGGCCTTGTCGGCGATCGAATTCATCTGGACGAGCGAGACTTTCATGGGCGGCGGCTCCCGGGGCGCTTGCCAATGTGGTTTGAGCGCGGGCGCGCGTCAACGCCGGACGAAGGCGGCGAAGGCCTTGAGCTGGTCGGCGATGAAGCCGCGCGTCGCCGGATCGGTCAGCTCGCCGGTCGCGGGGTCGACCTTGGTCTGGACCTGGGGAATGATGACCTCGGGCTTGCTGAGCACGCGGCCGTCGAGATAGACGAACATCTGCCGCAAGGCGAGTTGCGCCCGCAAACCTCCCCACAGGCCCTGAGAGGCGCTCTGAAGCGCGATCGGTTTGGCCGCGAACGGCTGATCGGGCAAGCGCGAGATCCAGTCGATTGCGTTTTTGAGAACGCCTGGGATCGTGTGATTGTACTCCGGCGTTACGATGATAACGCCGTCCGCTCCGCGGATCGCCTCCGCGGCGCCGGTGACGATCGGCGGGAAGCCGTCGAGCTGAACATCGTGGTTGTAGAGGGGGAAGTCGCCGATCGAAGGGAGAGGCTCGATTGTCACCCCTTCGGGCGCGAGCGAGGGCAGAGCGCGGGCGATGGCGGCGTTGAAGGAGCCCTTGCGCAGGCTGCCGACCATGACGACAAATTGACGCGACGGATCGGGTGGCATCGTGCTTCTCCTCAAGACAAAAAACGCGCTTCTTACCCGTCGCGTCACAACTCGTGCATCTTCGAGGCAATCGACGCGACCAGTTTGGCCCTCTCCGCGGAATTGCGATGCTCCCTAGCAATCATCACCGGTGCGGGGAGCCATGATCGCTGTCGACCAAGCTCTTTTCCGTCCGCGGCCGCACCGCGCTGGTGACCGGGGGCGCGACCGGCCTCGGCCGGATCTGCGCCGCGGCGCTGCTGGGCGCAGGCGCACGTGTCATGATCGCCTCTCGCAAGGCGGAGGCATGCGAGCAGGCGGCGGATGAACTTTCCGCGCTCGGGCCTTGCGAGGGATTCGGCGGCACGGTCGCCAACGAGGCTGGAGTTGCCGCGCTGGTTGCGGAGACGCGCAAGCGCGCCGACGCTCTGCACATTCTTGTCAACAACGCCGGCCTCACCTGGGGCGAGCCGTTCGCGACCTATCCGTGGAAGGCCTGGGAACGGGTGATGGGCGTCAATGTCGCAGGCCTGTTCTCGCTGACCCGCGATCTCGCGCCGATGCTGTTCGCCTCGGCCAATGTCGAGCGGCCGTCGACGGTCATCAACCTCGGCTCGGTCATGGGCACGGCGACCCACGCGGAGAACGCCTACGCCTACTCGGCATCGAAGGCGGCGGTGCATCACCTGACCCGCATTCTCGCCCACGAGTTCGCCGGCCGCCAAGTGACGGTCAACGCCATCGCGCCCGGGCCGTTTCCCACCAACATGACGCGATTTGCGATCGGCGACGAGGCCGGCGCGGCGCGCGGCGCCAAGACCGTGCCGATGGGCCGGCTTGGGCGTGAAGACGACATCGCCGGCGCCATCCTGTTTCTTGCCGGGCGCGGCGGCGCCTATACCACCGGCGCGATCGTGCCGGTCGACGGCGGCCTCGGGGTCGCCCCGCCGCCGTCGATGTTCGGAGGCCATGAATGAGCGATTGGGCGGACGTCAAGAAAGTTCCCGCAGGCGAGCTTGCGGCCATGGTCGGCCGCAGCTTTGTCTCGCACTGGCTTGCCGTCGACCAGAGCCGGATCGACGCCTTCGCCAAGGTGACCGAGGACGAGCAGTTCATCCACGTCGACCCCGAGCGAGCGGGCGCGACCGCGTTCGGCGGCACGGTGGCGCACGGCTTCCTCACCCTCTCGCTGCTCTCGGCCATGGCCTATCACGCGCTGCCCAAAATCGAGGGCGCCGCCCATGGCGTCAATTACGGCTTCGATCGGGTGCGCTTCCTCAATCCCGTCCGCTCGGGGAGCCGGGTGCGCGGGCATTTCACGCTGCTGTCCGTGACGCATCGCTCGGAGCGCGAATGGCAGTTGAGCTACGAGGTCCGCGTGGAAATCGAAGGGGCGAACAAGCCGGCGCTCGCGGCGGTTTGGCTGACGATGCAGGTGATGGGATAGCGCTATTTGGAAGGGAGCAACATCGTCTTCCGGCTATCGAGGTCGATATGGTGCTTCAGCGCGCCCTGGACTTCACGGACACTTGAAGGCGGGCGGTCAAGGCTTGGCGCTTAGTTTGATCTTGAGTTCTTCAATGCGCCCGTCGTACTCTTTCTTGATGCAACTGAAGTTGTTTCCGCAAGTGTTGCGCTCGACAACCCAGAGGCTTTCGGCGGTGTCAAGCTGCTTCTGATCGTCTCCACTCAAAGATTTTCTGATGGTGTAGTAAATTAAGCTTAGCTGATTGTCGAGTTCGGAGAGCTGTTCATTGTCGCAAATCGTCAGTTCGGACTTAGCGGATGCAAGCCGACAATCGAAACTCGGCTTCCAGGGGTGAGGGCCGCCGTGCCGCGCGAAAACGAAGTAGGCAAGTCCCGCTGCAACGACAACCAACGCGGCGGCTGCGGCGGCTGCGATCGGAACGATGAGCTTTCGGTTTCCGCCGCTCGCCGAATCCACCGCTAGCAGCGGCTGGACCGACGCGGCGCCGGTCGCTCGCGAGGGGGCGCCGTTCGCGGCCGGAGGCGCGGCGCCGTCGCGGTGAAGCTCTTCCTCGAGCGCGGAAAGCGCCTCGATCAGCCTTTCGACATCCGAATCGAAACGGGTGAGGGAAATCTCGATGGCTTGCCGGCGGGTCAGCCTGGCGAGGCTTTCCGGCAGATCGCTGCCCTTTGGCAAGATCGCGCCGTCGACGAGGACGGGAATGACCCGAATGCTCCGTTGCAGGGCGGCCTCGATTTCAAGGCGCACGTAGTCGCTCGGATCGTCGAGACGGTGTCGATTGTTGGCGTCGGCGGTTGAAAGCCAGCTTCTTCCGATCACCGCGACGAGCGCGTCGCACCGGCCGAGGCGCTCGTTGAGGGTGTCGACGAAATCGACGCCGGGGGCGATGCTGTCGACGTCGAAAAAAACATTCCCCAATCCAAGGCTTCTGGTCAGTCGATCGTAGATCCGCCCGGCGAAGCCCCCGGAGTCTTCTCGGCGATACGAAATAAAGACGCCGCCCAGCACGTCAGTCCTCCCGCCCAGGTGAAAAAACTAACTCTAAATCAAAAGCATGGCAAAATCCGTGATGTGGGCCACAGGGCAAGCGCGCGGGCGCCCGCCAGCGCCAAGCGGCATCGGCAGCTTCGCACCGGCGCGTATCACCAGAACCGCACCGCCGCGCCCGTCGAGGACGCGATGAGCTCGCCTTCCCACATCGCGCGGCGCCCGCGGACGATGGTCCCGACCGGCCAGCCCGTGACCGTCTTGCCGTCGTAGGGGGTCCAGCGCGAGCGCGAGGCGATCCAGGAATTGCGGATCGTCTTGCGTCGCTTGAGATCGACGATCGTGAAGTCCGCGTCGTAGCCGGCGGCGATGCGGCCCTTGCCGGCGATCCCGAACAGGCGCTGGGGTCCGGCGCTGGTCAGATCGACGAACCGCTCGAGGGTGAGCCGCCCCGCATTGACATGGTCGAGCATGAGCGGAACCAGCGTCTGGACGCCAGTCATGCCGGACGGGCTCGCCGGATAGGGCTTGGCCTTCTCTTCCAACGTATGGGGCGCGTGATCGGAGCCGAGGACGTCGACGACGCCCGCTTGAAGCCCGCGCCAGATCGCCTCGCGATGGTCGGGGCCGCGCACCGGCGGGTTCATTTGCATCCTCGTCCCGAGGCGCGGGTAGTCCTCGGCGCTCAGCGTCAAGTGATGGGGCGTCGCCTCGCAGCTTGCGACATCTTTGGCGCTCGCCAGAAACTCCATCTCCTCGCGGGTCGATATGTGCAGAACATGCACCTGCGCCCGCGCCTCGCGCGCCAGCCGAACGAGGCGCTCGGTTGAGCGCAGCGCGGCGATCTCATCGCGCCAGACTGGATGCGACGACGGGTCGCCGGCGACTCTCAGGCTTTTGCGCTCGTTGAGGCGCGCCTCGTCCTCGCTGTGAAAGGCGGCGCGGCGGCGGATGTGCTTGAGGATCGCGAGCACCCCTTCATCATCCGCAACCAGCAGGCGGCCGGTCGAGGAGCCCATGAACACCTTGATTCCCGCCGCGCCGGGCAGGCGCTCGAGCTCGGAGAGTTCGGCGACATTCTTATGCGTGCCGCCGACCCAGAACGCGAAGTCGCAATGCATGCGCCCTTTCGCGCGGGCGAGCTTGTCGGCGAGCGCCTCCGCGCTGGTCGTCGTCGGGTCGGTGTTGGGCATTTCGAATACGGCGGTCACGCCGCCGAGAACGGCCGCGCGCGAGCCGGTCTCGAGGTCCTCCTTGTGGACGAGACCCGGCTCGCGAAAATGCACCTGGGAATCGATCACCCCTGGAAGTACGTGCAGGCCGCGGCAATCGATCCGCTCGCCCGCAGCCGCCCCGCGCAAAGCGCCGATCCCGGCGATGCGCCCGTCGCGAACGCCGATGTCGCGAACGCCGATCCCGTCTTGGTTGACCACGGTCCCGTCGGCAATCACGCAATCGAAACTCGGCGGCATGGCCGTCCCTTTCTTGCAGTGGCGCGAAAGCGGCCTATTTGACAGTGTCCGTCCTTGCAAGCGTGACCGGAGCGAACGCATGAGCAAGAAAGCCGCTTCTCTCGAGGACCGTGGCGTCGTTCGCGTCAGCGGCGCGGATGCGGCCGGTTTCCTGCAGGGGCTCTTGACCAACGACGTCGAGCGGCTCGAGCCCGGCGAAGCGCGCTACGCGGCGCTGCTCACGCCGCAGGGCAAGATGCTGTTCGACATGATTGTCGTGCGCGCGCCCGACGCCGGGGGCGCGGTCTTTTTGCTCGATTGCGGCGCCGCGCAGGCGGCCGATCTCGCCAAGCGGCTCGGCTTCTATAAGCTGCGCGCCAAGGTCGCGATCGCCGATGAGAGCGCGGGCCACGCCGTCGCCGCCTTCTGGGGCGGCGAGCCTGCGGCGGTAGAGGGCGGCTTTCTCTACGCCGACCCGCGCGATTCGCGCCTCGGCTGGCGCGCGATCCTGCCGCGCTCGATCGCGGAGGCGATCGGGTCGGAGCACGCGGGCGAGTACGAGGGCCTGCGCATCGGCGTCGTCGCGCCGAAGGGCGGGGTCGATTTCGCCTACGGAGACGCCTTCCCGCACGACGCCAACCTCGACCTTCTCCAGGGGCTCGATTTCGACAAGGGCTGCTATGTCGGCCAGGAAGTTGTCTCGCGCATGAAGCACCGCGGGACGGCGCGGCGACGCATCGTGCGGGTCAAACTGGCCGGCCCCCCGCCGCCGCCCGGCGCGCCGGTCGTGGACCGCGAGCTCGCGGTCGGCGCGCTAGGGTCGTCGTCGGGGCGCGAGGCCTTGGCGATGCTGAGGCTCGATCGGGTCGAAGACGCGAAGGCTGCGGATCGAACTCTGAGCGCCGCCGGCGTCGGGGTGACGCTGGCCGAGTGAGAAATGGACGGCGATTGGCCCGCGCTCAGCGGTAGACCAGAACCGGAATGGTCGAATGGGTCAGGACCTTGACCGTCTCGCTGCCGAGCAGCAGGGCCGAGATTCCGCGCCGGCCGTGCGAAGCCATGACGATAAGATCGCACCTAAGCGCGTGAGCGGCGTCGATGATGGCGCGATAGGGCTGGTCGTGAACCTCGCGGATCGTCTCGCACGGCACGCCCGCCGCGTCCGCCGCCATTTTGACCTGCTCGAGCGCCTTGTCGGATATGCGACGCGACTCCTCGTCGTATTCGTCCTCGCCGATCGGGACCAGGACCGCGTCCATGGACGCGACGCGGTATGGCTCGGCGATCGTGAGCCCGGTCACCTTCGCCCCGCCCGACTTGGCGAGCTGCACGCCATAAAGAACCGCCTTGCGCGACAGATCGGAGCCGTCCGTGGGGATCAGAATGTGGTTGAACATAAGCCCTCCGCCGCCTGCCGGTGATGTTTAGGCCAATGGCGCATGGCGCGCCACATCCGCGGGGCGCGACGCTTCGTCGCGCAGTTGCGGCGCCGCCGGGGGGCGGCTAAGTTGGGAACTGAGGGGACCCATCGCCCGTTGGGGTTCCGATTTTCGCCCCTAACCTCCCAAGGAGCCGTCCCATGGCCTTCACCCTGCCCGATCTGCCCTATCACCACGACGCGCTCGCTCCGGTCATGTCGCGCGAGACGCTCGAATATCATCACGACAAGCATCATCTGGCCTACGTCAACAACGGCAACAACGCGCTCAAGGGCACCGAATGGGAGGGCAAGCCGCTCGAGGAGATCGTCAAGGGGTCGTTCGGCAAGAACCCCGCCGTGTTCAACAACGCCGGCCAGCACTATAACCACACCCACTTCTGGAAGTGGATGAAGCCGAAGGGCGGCGGCAAGATCCCGGGCGAAGTCGAAAAGGCGCTGAAAGATTTGTTCGGTTCGGTCGATAAGGCCAAGGAGGACCTGATCCAGGCGGGGGTCACCCAGTTCGGCTCCGGCTGGGCGTGGCTGACGCTGAAGGACGGCAAGCTGTCGGCGACCAAGACCGCCAACGGCGAAAATCCGCTGGTGCACGGCGGCAAACCGATCCTGGGCGTCGATGTGTGGGAGCACTCCTACTACATCGACTACCGCAACCGCCGGCCGGACTATCTGAAGGCGTTCTTCGACAGCCTCGTCAATTGGGAATATGTCGCCGAGCTCTTCGGCCAGAAGTGAGCTCCGTCCCGCCCTCCGGCGACTGAGCCAAAGGGCGCTCGCGGGTCACTCGGTCAGGTTCAGCGTCTTCTCGGCGCAGACTTCGACGTCGGACGCGTCCGTCGACTGACCGTCGGCGAACGTCCCGTGCAGATCGACGCGGCAGTTGAACGGCCGCGGCAAGACCGCGGTCGCGTGGGCGCCGGCCTTGAGCGGCCCCAGCACCTTCTTCCAGGCGACCGAGCCGCTCTCGGCCGCCTGTAGCTGGACGAGATCGGCCTTGCGCGAGTTCGTCACCGTCACGGTGACTGTGGATGCGTCCGCCGAGGGCTTTGGCCTGGGCTTCGCGGCCGCGGCGGCGGGCGCCGGCGCCGCGTTCTGCCCGAGCGCCGGCGCGGCGATCAGGCCGCATAGCGCCGCGGCGGCCAAAGTCCGCGTCTTCATGAATCTCCTCCTCCACTCATGCTTCGAGGACCCATCGCCGCTCGCGCGGCGCCTCGCATCACATGTTCCGAGTAGAGAGGGCGTCCTGCGATCCGCGGTTGGCCCCGCGCCGCTCGGCGGCGGCGCGCAGCATCGGCAGGACGTCCTCTATTCTTTCGGCCACCATGTAGCGCAGATCGAAGCCCTCGCGAATGAAGCCTTCGATGCGCATATGCGCGAAGAGCGCGAGCAGGGGGCGCCAGAAGCCGGCAATGTTGGCGATCAGGATCGGCTTGGCGTGGCGGTTGAGCTGCGCCCAGGTCATCTGCTCGACCAGCTCCTCGAGCGTGCCGACCCCGCCCGGCAGCGCAACGAACGCGTCGGCGCGATTGAACATCGTCTGCTTGCGCTCGTGCATGTCGCCGACGACAATCAATTCGTGGGCGGCGGTCAGCGCATGTTCCTTGCGGATGAGAAAACCGGGGATCACGCCGGTCACGCGGCCGCCGGCGGCGAGCGTCGCGTGAGCGAGACGGCCCATCAAGCCGTCGCCTCCGCCGCCATAGACGAGACCCACGCTCGCGGCTGCCAGCGCCAAGCCTAACGCTTCCGCGGCGTCGCCGAAAGCGGCGTCGGCGCCGGCGCCCGATCCGCAATAGACGCAGACATTTCGAATCGCGCTCATCTCGGCCTCGCTCGCGATCGATTTGTGGCCCCGGCGCGAGCGCCGTCAAGCGCGCGCAATCGCACTACTCGAGCCCGATCTCGCGCAGGACCTCGGCCTGATGCTCGCCGAGGCTGGGCGATCTTCGTTCGAGTACGAGCGGGCTTTCGCTCATCATGATCGGGCTGCGGATGCCCGCAGTTCCCTGAGGTTCGATGCGCATGCCGCGCGCCGTGAACTGGGGATCGGCGAAGAGGTCGGCGATGGTGTTGATCGGTCCGGCAGGGACAACCGCCGCCTCCAACGCGGCGAGAAGGTCGTCGCGCTTCCATAGGACGGTCTTCGCTTCCAGCTCGCGCCCCATCTCGACACGGTTCGTCACCCGGCCGGGATTGGAGGCAAAGCGCGGGTTTTTGGCGAGCGGGTCGAGGCCGAGCACGCCGCACAGGCGCGCGAACTGTCCGTCATTGCCGACCGCCACGATCAGCCAACCATCCTTGACCGGCAGCGTCTGGTAGGGCGCGAGATTGACGTGCGCGTTGCCCATGCGTTTGGGCGACTTGCCGGAAGCCAGATAGTTCATCGCCTGATTGGCGAGCATGGCGCTCATCGAGTCGAACAGGGCTAGGTCGAGGCGCTGGCCGCGCCCGGAGCGCTCGCGCGCGATCAGCGCCGCCTCGATGGCGATGACGCCATAAAGGCCGGTAAAGAGATCGCTGATCGCAACGCCCGCCTTCTGCGGCGAGCCGTCCGGCTCGCCGGTGATGCTCATCATTCCCGACATGCCCTGGATGAGGAAGTCGTAGCCGGCGCGCTTCGCGTAAGGCCCGGTCTGGCCGAAACCCGTCACCGAGCAATAGACGAGGCGCGGATTGATCTTTGAAAGAGTCTCATAGTCGAGCCCGAACTTCTGCAAACCTCCGACCTTGAAATTCTCGATGAGCACGTCCGAGCGCGCCGCGAGGCGCCGCACGATCTCGCGTCCCCGCTCGGTTGAGAAGTCGGCGACGATCGACCGCTTGCCGCGATTGCACGAATGGAAATATGCGGCCGACCGCTCGCCCCCCGTGTCGATGAAGGGGGGGCCCCACTGTCGCGTCTCGTCGCCCTCCGGACTTCTCGACCTTGATGACGTCGGCGCCGAGATCGGCGAGCGTCTGGCCGGTCGTCGGGCCGGCGAGCACGCGCGCGAGCTCGACGACGCGCAGCCCGGCAAGCGCGCCCCCGCTCAAAAGAAGGCCTGCAGGCCGGTTTGCGCCCGCCCCAGGATCAGCGCGTGAACGTCGTGCGTGCCTTCGTAGGTGTTGACGGTTTCGAGGTTGGCGAGGTGGCGCATGACCTTGTATTCGATCTGAATGCCGTTGCCGCCGTGCATGTCGCGCGCGGCGCGGGCGACGTCGAGCGCCTCGCCGCAATTCGAGCGCTTGACGAGCGAGATCATCTCCGGCGCCGCCCTGCCTTCGTCCATGAGGCGCCCGACCCTCAGCGACGCCTGGAGGCCGAGGGCGATCTTGGTCTGCATGTCGGCGAGCTTCTTCTGGAAGAGCTGGGTCGCGGCGAGCGGCCGGCCGAACTGCTTGCGGTCGAGGCCGTATTGACGGGCGGCGAGCCAGCAATCCTCCGCCGCGCCCATCGCGCCCCAGGATATGCCGTAGCGGGCGCGATTGAGGCAGCCGAACGGCCCCTTCAACCCCGCGACATTCGGCAAGAGCGCGCTCTCGGGGACTTCAACGTTGTCGAGCGCGATCTCGCCGGTGATCGAGGCGCGCAGCGAAAGCTTTCCCTCGATCTTCGGCGCCGACAGGCCCTTCATGCCCTTTTCGAGAATGAAACCGCGAATCTGATCGCCATGCCCGCGCGACTTCGCCCAGACGACGAACACGTCGGCGAGCGGCGCGTTGCTGATCCAGGTCTTGGCGCCGACGAGCCGGTAGCCGCCTTCGGTCTTCTCGGCCCGGGTGATCATGCCGCCGGGATCGGAGCCGGCGTTCGGCTCGGTGAGCCCGAAACAGCCGATGAGCTCGCCGCGCGCGAGGCCGGGCAGATATTTGCGCTTCTGGTCGGAGTCGCCATAGGCGTGGATCGGGTACATGACGAGCGAGCTCTGCACGCTCATCATCGAGCGGAAGCCCGAGTCGACCCGCTCGACCTCGCGCGCCACGAGGCCGTAGGAGACGTAGCCGGCGCCGGCGCAGCCGTATTCCTGCGGCAGCGTCAGCCCGAGGAGCCCCGCTTCGCCCATCAGCCGGAACAGCTTCGGGTCGGTCTTTTCCTCGAGATAGGCCTTCTGGATGCGCGGCGCGAGCTCCTTCGCGGCGAAGTCCCGCGCCGTATCGCGAATCATCCGCTCGTCCTCGGTGAGCTGAGATTCGAGCAGGAGCGGATCGTCCCATTGGAACGGCCCGAGATCGGGTCCATGAAAACCACTCATCGCAACGCCCTCGGGGCCTCGGGCGCCCGCACGCCGCGACGCGCCCGCTTCGGTTGCTCTTCATGAACGAGAAGTCCGGCCAAGATCGATCTATATTGGCCGGCGAGCGAGGCGTCGAGGGGTGGGCCCGGCTGCTGGTGGAAACCGCGCCGAGGCGAGCCTATCATCGATGAGCGCCGACCCCGGCGACAAGGATTCGAAACCGGCGATGCAAAACGACCCGCTTTCGCACGGCCTGTGGGAAATCACCGCGCCGCCCGCGCCGCCGACGCTGCCCCTCGAAGGCGAGGTCCGGGCCGATGTCGCGGTGGTCGGCTGCGGCTATACCGGGCTTTCGGCCGCGCTCCATCTGGCCCAGGCCGGGGCAAGGGTCGTGGCGCTGGAAGCGGTCGAGATCGGCTTCGGCGGCGCGGGGCGCAACGTCGGCCTGGTCAACGCCGGGATGTGGCTCGCGCCCGACGACATCATCGAGAGGCTCGGCGCTGACTATGGCGAGCGGCTCCTCGATCTGCTTGGCGGCGGCCCGGCGGAAGTCTACGCCCTTGTCGACAAGCATGGCGTCGACTGCGAGCTTGTGCGCAACGGCACGCTGCATTGCGCCGTGGGGCGCGCGGGGCTCGCCAAGATCGAGGAGCGCGCCCGGCAATGGGGCGCGCGCGGCGCGCCTGTGCGCCTCCTTGACCGCGCCGAGACTTCGAAGCGCATCGGCGTCGACATCTACGCGGGTTCGCTGCTCGACCTGCGCGCGGGCACCATCCAGCCGCTTGCCTATGCGCGCGGATTGGCCAGCGCCGCAATTGCGGCCGGCGCCTCTATCCATACCCTAAGCCCGGTGCGCTCGGCGGAGCGGGCGGGCAAAGTCTGGCGGCTCAAGACCGACCGGGGAAATGTGGCTGCGGACTGGATCGCGGTCGCCACTGATGCTTACGCAGAAGGGGCGTTGTGGCCCCAGGGAAAGCGCGAGCAAATCCGCGTGCCCTACTTCAACTTCGCGACGAGGCCTTTAAGCGACAATTTGCGGGCTACGATCCTGCCCGGCCGAGAGGGCTGCTGGGACACCCGGCTCATTATGAATTCGTTCCGTTTCGACAAGGCCGGAAGGCTTCTGTTCGGCAGCATCGGCGCGCTTCGGCTTGCGGGCCTGGAAGTCCACCGCGCCTGGGCTTCGCGCGCGGTCCAAAAGACCTTTCCCCAGATCGGCGAGGTCGCGTTTGAGGCGCAATGGTACGGAATGATGGGCATGACCGACAACGCGCTGCCGCGCTTTCATCGCCTCGGGCCGAACGTCGTCACCTTCTGCGGCTATAACGGCAGGGGCATCGGCACCGGCACGGTGTTCGGGCGCGTCCTGGCCGATCATATCCTGGGACGCCTGAGCGAAAACGACCTGCCGTTGCCGGTCACCGAGCCCGACGCGCCGGCGCTGCCGGCGCTGAAGGAAGCCTATTACGAAGCCGGCGCGCAGGTCGCCCACGCGGTCGGAGCGTGGCTCTAGGGGCGCCGCCAAACCCCGCCAAGGCGTGATCTTGATTTCACCACCATGTCTGGCTATGGGCTGCCATCGATGTCCGACCGACCACTCGACTTCGCGTTCTGTAGACGCGCGACGAGGAAGCCTTCCGCACCGATAGCGGACTGGCGACAGCAGGCCGCTCCCCTCAACTTCATCTACGGGACTGCATCCATGGCCAATGGAACCGTCAAATGGTTCAACGCAACGAAGGGCTTCGGCTTCATCCAGCCCGACGATGGCGGCAAGGACGTTTTCGTCCACGTCAGCGCGGTCGAGCGCGCGGGGCTTCGCGACCTCGCCGAGGGACAGAAAGTCGTCTACGAAATTGTCGCCGACAAGCGCACCGGCCGCTCGTCGGCGGGCAACCTCAAGGTCGCCTGACCTTTTGCTGGTTTGCGCGCTAGACGCGCCGACTTCGAGCCCCGGCGACAAGGCCGGGGCTTTTTGTTTATGCTGGCCATCCAAGGGAGGCGGCGATGGCGCGGGGCAATGAGGGGACGTTTCTGGGGCTCGACATCGGCACCTCGTCGGTCAAGGCGCTGCTTGTCGACGCCGATCAGCGAGTGGTCGCGGAAGCCTCGGCGCCGCTCAGCGTCTCCCGCCCCCATCCTTTGTGGAGCGAGCAGCAAGCTGGGGACTGGGTCGAGGGCGTCGAGGCGGCCGTCGCCGCGATCCGCCGCCATGCGCCGGCGGAATTCGGCGCGCTCGCGGGAATCGGGCTCTCCGGCCAGATGCACGGCGCGACCCTGCTCGACGCCCGTGACAAGCCGCTCAGGCCCGCGATCCTGTGGAACGACGGCCGTTCGTTCGCCGAATGCGCGGAGCTCAAGCGGCGCGTCCCCGATCTCGAACGGCGCACCGGCAACCTCGCGATGCCGGGCTTCACCGCGCCGAAGATGCTGTGGGTCGCCACGCACGAGCCCGAGGTCGCCAGGGCGACCAAGCGGGTGCTGCTGCCCAAGGACTATGTGCGCCTGCGCCTCTCGGGCGAGGCTGTGTCGGAGATGTCCGACGCCTCGGGAACGCTCTGGCTCGACGTCGGCCGGCGGCGCTGGGACACGGAGCTGCTGGCGGCGAGCGGCCTGACAGAGAAGGCGATGCCACGCCTGGTCGAGGGGTCGGAGGTCTCGGCCTATCTCGCCCCCGAAACCGCGCGCGCCTGGGGCCTTGCGGGCCGCAAGGTTCCGATAGCCGGCGGCGGCGGCGACAACGCCGCGTCGGCAATCGGCGTCGGCGCTACGGCGCCGGGGGCGGGCTTCGTTTCGCTCGGCACTTCGGGCGTCATTTTTTCCGTCACCGACCGCTTCGTCAGCCTGCCCGAGCGCACCTTGCACGCGTTCTGTCACGCGCTGCCGCATCGCTGGCACGGGATGGCGGTGATGCTGTCGGCCGCCTCCTCGCTCGCCTGGATCGCCGGCCTCCTGGGGCGCGAGCCCGACATCGGCGAATTGATCGCCGGGGCGGCGGCCTTCGCCCGGTCGAAGAGCGCCGTCGCTTCGGCGCCGATCTTCCTTCCTTATCTCAGCGGCGAGCGCACGCCGCACAACGACGCCGAGGCGACAGGCATGTTCGCGGGGCTTAGGGCCGAGCATGGCGCGGACGCCCTTGTCTTCGCGGTCATGGAGGGCGTCGCCTTCTCGTTCGCCGACGGCGTCGATGTTCTGGACGCCGCGGGAGCGCGGCCGGTCCGGCCCCTCCTCGTCGGCGGCGGCGCAAGGTCGGAATTCTGGGCGCAGACGATCGCCGACGTAACCGGTTTGACCATCGACCTCGCGCAAGGCGCCGAAGCGGGCGCGGCGCTCGGCGCGGCCAGGCTCGGCATGCTGGCCGCCGCAGCGGGAACCATCGAGGAAGTGTGCGCCCGCCCGCCGGTTCAGCGCGAGTTCAAGCCGGACCCGGAACGGGCCGCGATGCATGCGCCGCGGCTCAAGCGCTATCGCGCGCTCTATGGGGCCGAGAAGGCGGCGCGAACCGCTTGAGCAAGCAATGAGGCAGGACACAAGATTGGCGCACGAAACCCCGGGGGGGTTGTTTGTGCTTGTCTGTGTTAGCCTATGCAGAGCCGAGGCGATTCCACGTCCCGGCTCAACGACAGACAGGGAGAAGCGCGATGACGATGGTCGTCGTTACCCACGCGGTGGGCAACATGGATACTTGGCTCAAAGGCGGCGAGCACCGCAAGGCCGTGTTCTCGAAGTTTTGCTCGAACCACCGAGTTTTCAAGCACGCCGACGCAAATCGCGTATCCATCCTGTGCGAGAATGTCGACCTCGCGAAGATGCAGGCGACGATGGGCGCCGCGGAAACCGCAAAAGCGAAGGCTGCGGACACCGTGATCGACCCGATCGATATCTACATCGAGGTCGCCGGCGGCAAGTGATCGGATCATCCCGACCGAGCCGCAGCGGATGAGCGCTCCGCCTGTTCATTCGCGCGTTTCAGAGGCGACTGCCGCCGCCATGGCAGCGAGCCCTAGATGGCTCGCCATTCGGAAACCAGATTCCCGACGGCGACTACCAGGATCTGGACGCCAATGCACATGAGGAGGAAGGCGGTCAGCCGCACGATCACCGCCTGGGCCGTTGGCCCAATGAAGTTGGTCAGCCGGTCGGCGGATCGATAGAAGATCCAGATGATCGCGGCGTTGGCGACCGCGGCGAGGACTCGCGCCGAGGAAAAAGGCGATGAAGCCGAAGTCGGTCGGCTGACGTTCGGCGCCGACCGTGATCGCGACCGCAATCGTGCCCGGCCCGGTGGTGAACGGCAGCGTCAGGGGAAAGAAGGCGAGCTGCATCGGGTCGCTGTCGCCTCCCTGCTCCTCGGCGCGCTCGTGGCCCTTGCGGTCGGGGTAAGTCTCGGCCGACGTCAACAGGCGCCAGCCGCTGAGCGCGACGACGGTCCCGCCGGCGATCCGCAGGGCGTCGATCGAGACGCCGAAGAAGCGCAGCACATAGGCGCCGGCCCAGAGCGCGCCGAACATGATGAGCAGCGAGTAAACGCCAACCAGGGCTGCGACCTTCTCTCTATCGACAGGGGCGAAATCCTTGGTCACGCCATAAAAGATGAGCGCGCCGCCGATCGGATTGATGATCGAGAACAGAGAAGGGAAGGCGAGCAGGAAGGCGCCATTCGCCGTCCCGACGACGTCGCGCCAATGCGCTCCAACCATCTGTTCCATTCCGCCGCCAGCCCGATCCGCGAGACTTCGCCCTTTCTCTCTAACCATTTGGGAAGCGTCGCGCGCTAGCTTTGTACGCTCCATCGAGGAGCCGAGGAGAGGATCCGTGTCCGGCGCCGCAGCGATCTGGGCCGCAGTGCAAGGCGCGGTCCTGGAGACTTTCAAACCCGGATCGGCTTATGGCGCGCCGGCGCTCGGCGGCGCGCTCGTGGCCTCGGCGCTTTACTACGTCGTCCGCCGCCGCGCGCGCGGCCGGAGCACGAGCGTCAGGGGGTTTGTGCGCTCGATCTTCCCTAAGCGCGTTCTCCTCCACCCCTCGTCGCTGGTCGACATGCGCCTGTGGGCGCTGAACGGCGTCGCGTTCGCCTCCGCCTACGGCATGCTGGGCCTTGGCCTCTTCTTCTGGCGCGACACGATCGTCGCGGGATTGACCGAGGGATGGGGGCCGCACCCGCCCGTGCGCTGGCCCGCCTGGACAGTCCTCGCGCTCGCGACCGTGCTCCAGCTTCTGGCCTCCGAGCTCGCCTATTGGTTCGCCCACTATTGCTTCCACAAGGTTCCGGCGCTGTGGGAGTTCCATAAGGTCCATCATTCCGCCGAGGTGATGACGACGCTCACCGAATTGCGCCAGCACCCGGTCGAGATCATCGCGTTCATGAACCTGATCGGGCTTTCGACCGGAATCGTGTTCGGCGTCATGACCTACGCCTTCGGACCCGGCGTCCGCCCGTTCACCCTCCTCAACGGCAACATTCTCCTGATGGCGTTCCTGGTTACTTACGGCCATCTCCGTCACAGCCACATGTGGATCGCCTTCACCGGCTTCGCCGGCCGCATCCTGCAAAGCCCGGCCCACCATCAGCTGCACCACTCCGCCAATCCGGCGCATTACGACCGGAACCTCGGCTTTGCGCTCGCCGTCTGGGATTGGGCGTTCGGCACCCTCCTCATCCCCGGCGGGAGGCGGGAGCCGCTCGTGTTCGGCGTCGGCGCCGATGCGACGCCGTTTCCCTCCGCCCTCGCGGCCTTGATCACGCCCTGCACCCGCTTCGCCGCGCGCACTCTCGGGTTTGTCCGGAGGCGGACGGGGGCGCGCAGCGCCGCGAGCGCCACGAGATCGCCGTACGCCGTTGCGAGCCGCGGGGCGTCGAAAGGCGCTCGTCTTTAGACGAGCCGTGGTTCGCCGCAATGACGAACGGGCGCCGCGCCATCGCTTTTTTGCGCGGTCGCGCGCCGTTCCCCCGCGCCGCGAATCTCCCTATTCTCGCGGTCGACCCCAAGCGATGAGGAGACGCTACCGTGCCGGGCGAAAAGTCCGCGCGCCGGCGCGGCGTGCTTCTGGTTCTTATCGCCACGGTCCTTTGGAGCATGGCCGGGCTGTTCGCCCGCCTCCTCGGCCATCTCGACGTCTGGACGGTGATGGGATGGCGGGCGCTGCTCGGCGCGGTCTCGATCGCCATCGTCGGCCTGATCGAATATGCGAACGGGCGCCTCGACAACCCGTTCGGCTTCGGCCCGCTGTCGCCGGTCGTGGCGCTGCTCGCGATGATCGCGATCTCCGCCTACACCGCCTCGGTGATGACGACGACCATCGCCGACGTCATGGTGATCTATGCGACGCTGCCATTTGTCGCCGCGGCGATCGGCTTTCTCATCAACGGCGAGCGCGTCAGCCCGCGAACGCTCGCCGCCTCGGGCGTGGCGCTCGCCGGCATCGTCATCATCTTCGCGAACGGTCTCGGTTCGGGGCGCCTCCTGGGGCAGGCGCTTTCGATGCTGATGACGCTCGCCTTCGCCGGCATGATCGTGCTCCAGCGGCGCCAGCCGAAGGTATCGATGATCGCCGTCAACTGTCTCGGCGCGCTCGGCTCCGGCATATTCGGCCTCGCCAACTCGCCGCTCCAGCCGATCGGGCTCACTGATTTCGTCATCCTGTTCGTGTTTGGCCTGACGACGATCGGCCTCGCCTTCGTCATTTTCATGGAGGGCGCCAAGCTCATCCCGTCCGCCGAGGCAGGCCTCATCAGCCTGCTCGACGTTGTGCTCGGACCGGTATGGGTGTTTCTTGCCTTTGGCGAGAACCCGGGCCTGGCGACCATTCTCGGCGGCGCGATCGTGCTCGCCGCCGCGGTCTGGCGGATGGCGCCGGAGCTCAGGCAGGAACGAGCTTCATAGTCTGGAGGAAACATGGAAAGCGAGCGTTTTGCCCTGGTGACGGGCGCGGGTACAGGGATCGGCAAGGCGTCGGCGCTGGCGCTGGCGCGCGCCGGTTGGCACGTGGCGCTCGCCGGGCGGCGGCGCGAGCCGATTGAGGAGGCCGCGGGCGAGATCAAGGCGCTTGGCCGGCGCGCCGTCGCCGCGCCGTCCGATGTCGGCGATCCGGAGGCGGTGAAAGCGCTGTTCGCGCTGATCGAACGCGAGTTCGGCCGGCTTGATCTGCTGTTCAACAACGCCGGCCGGGGCGCGCCCGCGGTTCCGCTCGACGAATTGACCTACGCGCAATGGAAGGCGGTCGTCGACGTCAACCTCAACGGCGCCTTCTTATGCGCCCAGGGCGCCTTCGGCCTGATGAAACGACAGCGCCCGCAAGGCGGGCGGATCATCAACAACGGCTCGATCTCGGCCCATGTGCCGAGGCCCTTTTCCGCCGCCTATACGGCGACCAAGCACGCCATCACCGGCTTGACCAAATCGATCGCCCTCGACGGGCGCGCGCATGACATCGCCTGCGGCCAGATCGATATCGGCAACGCGCTGACCGAGATGGCGCGCAAGCAGACGCAGGGCGTCCCCCAGGCCGATGGCCGCATCGCGGTCGAGCCGATGATGGACCCCAATGAGGTCGGCGCCGCGATCACGCATATGGCGAGCCTGCCGCTGAGCACGAACATCCTCACCATGACCATCATGGCGACCAAGATGCCGTTCGCGGGGCGGGGCTAAGCGAAATAGCGCCAAAGGGCGTGGGCGGCGAGCTGGACGCAGGCGCCGACGCTCAGCGCCGCGGCCCGAGAGCCGCGGCCGGCATTAGAACTCTTTTCACGATGATCCTTCGGCGACCAAGCGCCGCAGCCAGAATTTACAACGCCTTAATCGGTAAACCCATATTCATTCTTGTGCGGTATGGGATCCGGACGCGCGGCGAGGCGTATGGAGGCTGGCCAAACAGGCGACTGGCTCGGACGCGGGCGCTCGCGATCACCGGCGCGCGCCGTGTGATGGGGCTCACATCGCATTTTGCCCGATGGTGCGATGGTGGGTTGGGGCGAGGGGCGGCGCGAAAACAAAGCGGCAAAGTTGCGGAGGGGACGGTGCAGTATCTGCTTATCCTTCTTGTGGCCATCACTATGGCTTGTGGGGCCGCGGCGAGCGTGACCATCTCGCTCGGGCCGGCTTACGCGGACGACAGCGGCAAGGGCTACTAGACCAAAGGCCGTGCGTCACGCGGGCGCCATTCCCGTCGCAACCTGATCCAGCGCGGACGCGCTCTCGCTCGGCAGCTCGAGGGCTGCCGCCGCCAGGTTTTCGCGGAGGTGACCGATCGACGCGGTGCCCGGAATGAGGACGATGTTGGGCGCGCGCCGGATGAGCCATGCGAGCGCAACCTGCATGGGCGTCGCGCGGAGCCTCTCGGCAACCTCGGAGAGCGCCGTCGACTGCAGCGGCGTGAATCCGCCAAGCGGGAAGAACGGCGCATAGGCGATGCCCTGGCGGGCGAGATCGTCGATCAGGGCGTCGTCGGCACGGTGCGCCACGTTATACATGTTCTGCACGCAGACGATGTCGCAGATCCGGCGGCCTTCCGCGATCTGCGTCGGCGTGACGTTGCTGAGCCCGATGTGGCGCACAAGGCCCTGCCGCTGAAGCTCGGCCAGAACCGTGAACGGCGCCTCGATCGACCCCTCCGCGGGCCCGTGGACCCTTCCCATGATCCTGAGGTTCACAACCTCCATCGCGTCGAGCCCGAGGCGGCGCAAATTGTCGTGGACCGCGCTCTCGAGCTCGGCCGGCGCCATCGCCGGGACCCACGACGCATCCTCGCCGCGCCGGGCGCCGATCTTGGTGACGATGACGAGATCTTCCGGATAGGGATGGAGCGCCTCTCGGATCAGCTGATTGGTGACGTAGGGGCCGTAATAGTCGCTGGTGTCGATATGATTGACGCCGCTCGCGACCGCCTCGCGCAGCACCGCTATCGCTTGGGCGCGATCTTTCGGCGGCCCGAACACGCCCGGTCCCGCGAGCTGCATCGCGCCATAGCCCATGCGCTTCACAACCCGATCGCCAAGCGTGAACGTTCCGGCCTTGCTGATGTCGATCATGGTTTCGTCTCCTCTCGATCGGATTGCATATAGACCGCCGGGGGGCGGCATAAGCGGGCGCAATCGGCACAGGCTGTTCGGCAAGTCGAACAATAGGGTGGAGCGGAGCGCCCCGGGAAACGCGGTCAGGAAGGCCCCGCCATTCCCGCGAACGCCGCCCGCTTACGACGGGTTCACTCCGGAGCCGCGGTCAGCGGCTCGAGCGGCGCGGCGATCGTCCCGCGCTTGAGGTCGCTCGCAAACAGCGAGAGGCCCTTCGGCTCGTTGCCGTTGGGATGCACCAATACGATCGAGCCTCTTTCCGGCTGCTGCCCCTTCGCCAGCCAGGCGTCGGCCCCCAGCGTCACCAGGTGAAATCGGCTCACCGCCTGCATCAGCGGATCGCTCGAGACGAGGCCGGGGAAGCGGAAGAACAGCGAAGGGGTCTCGCCATTGGCGATGAGGAGCCGCTCGGTGTCGAGGATTTCTTTCTCCGGGTCGACGCCCCTGGTCAAAAGGAAATTCGCGTCGCTGGGGAGTTTGCGGAGATAGGGATGATGATAGGTGTGGTCGACCCACAGGATGTCGAGCGCGCCTGAATTGCGCTGATCGACCAGCCAGCGGAAATCCGCGAAATGATGGATGAGCCAAAGGCCGGAAATCGACAACGCGACGGGAGCGTGAGCGCCCGCGGTCTCAAGCCGCGTGAAAAAGCTGCGATCGAGCGGCAGCCGGCTCGGACAAAGGTCGCCGGTGACGAAATCGCCCGGCGCCGCGCCGTGGGTCAGTCCGGCGTTCTGCAAGAAGCCGCGGTGGATGAGGCCGGGCGCCGCGGCCGACTCGCTGATCGCCCGGCCCATCCGGGTCGACCTGAGCTCGTCCTCGCTTGCCTCGCTGCACGTCCAGCACGCCGCGCGCTCGAGCCGGGTTGTGAGCGCCACCGGGTCGGCGACGAGGGCGACCTTCTCGCCGGCGACTGTCATCTCGCGAATCGCAAACGCCTTGCGCCCGTCGGCGGCGACGCAGGCCTTCAGCACCTGCCGATAATCGCCGACCGCGGCAACGCTCCGAAGGCTGGTCGCCGGCGCCGCCGTGGAGGCGCAGTCGCCGGCCCGCGCGGCGGCAAGGCCCGCCCAGGCGGCGAGCGCAAGAACGAGATGGCGTAAGGAATTTCGCAAAGGCAAGGTTCGTTTCACGGGGGAGGAAGTCCGGTTGACATTAGCGAAAGCCGACGGACGCGGCTAGAGGCCGCCCCTCACCGTCGTCGCGGCCCGCGGATCGAGCGCGGTCGCTCCGGGGCGCCCGCGGCGGCGAGGAGCGCGCGATATTCGTCGCGCTTCTCATGGATTGACGCGATGACGAGGCCCATCGGCACGCCGAGGTCGACAAGCACCGCCTCGGAAAGCTGCAGGCTCGCCTCGATCGTCTCGGGCACCGCGTCCGTCACCCCGAGCCCATAGAGCGAGCGAGCGTGATCGGCGTCGCGCGCGCGGGCGACCAGCGTCACCTCCGGCCGCAAATCGCGAGTCGCCTCGACAACCGCCTCGTTGGCGGCCGTCGAGTCCATGGTGACGACCACCGCGCGCGCGGTATCGAGCCCGCAGCGGCGCAGATATTCGGGGCGGGCGGCGTCGCCGTAGTAAACCGGCTTGCCGTCCGAGCGCGCCCGCGCTGTCAGCCGGGCATCCGAGTCGATTGCGATGAACGGGATCGAGTGTCGCTCGAGCATATCCCCGATCAACGCGCCGACGCGGCCGTAGCCGACAATGATGACGCGGGCGTCCTCGCTCTCAGGCGGGATCTCCGCCGGCGCCTCGTCCGCGGCGGTTCGGGGCGGCGAGCCGATGCGGGCGCCGAGCTTGGCGAGGGCGGGGATCGCGAGCATCGAGAGCGTCACGGCGCTGACAAGAGCTGTCGACAGCTCCCGGTCGATGAGGCCTCCAGCCAGGGCGGCGCCGATCATCACGAAGCCGAACTCTCCACCCGGCCCGAGCAGGAGGGCCATTTCGGCGCCCACGCGAGGCGGCAGCCTGAAATCCGCGCGCCAACGCCAGAAGCGTTAGGCCCTTCAGCGTCACCAGCGCCGCGGCGATGCCGAGGATAAGCCCGGGCCGGGCGACGATGAAGCCTGGATTGATCTCGGCGCCGACCGAGACGAAGTAGAGCCCAAGGAGCAGACCCCGGAACGGCTCGATCGTCACTTCGATCTCACGCCGAAATTCCGTCTCCGCCAGCAAGAGCCCTGCGACAAAGGCGCCAAGCGCCATCGAGAGATGCCCCGCCGCGGCGGCCAGCCCATCGCCCAGCACCACCAGCAGGCACGCGGCCATGAAGAATTCCGGGCTCTTCGTCGTCGCCACGAAATGGAAGAAAGGCCTCAGCGCAAGGCGTCCGAAGACGACGAGCACAGCCAGCGCGAGCCCGGCCGGGGCGAGGGTGCTCAAAAGCTCCCATCCCAGTCCGCTCTGGCCTCCAGCCGCGAACGCGCCGGTCATAACCAGAAGCGGCGCGACGGCGAGATCCTGAAACAGCAGCACCGAGAAACTCGCCCGGCCGGCCCCGGAATGGAGCCGCCTGCTCTCGACCAGCATCGGGATGACGATCGCGGTCGAGGACATGGTGAGCGCCGCGCCGACGGTCAGCGCCGAGGGCGGGGATAGGCCGAGGCCCCAGGCGAGAGCGCTCAGGATCAAGGTCGTCAACACGACCTGCGAGAGCCCGAGGCCGAACACCAGCCGGCGGGTGCGCCGCAAGCGCTCGAACGACAGCTCAAGCCCCATGGTGAACATCAGCGCGACGACGCCGAAGGCGGCGATACGGTCAATCGCCTCGACATTGATCGCGAGCGCGCCGAGCCACCGCGCTCGCGGGTCCATCGAGACGAGGCCGTAAGGTCCGAGCGCAAGGCCCGCGAGCAGATAACCCAGCACCGGGCTTACGTGCAGCCGGTAGAACAGGGGCGCGACCACGCCCGCTGTCACGAGGAACAGAAGCGTCTCCTTGTAGACCGAAAGGTCTGTTCCCTCGTTCACGTCGGGCTCCGCCGCGGCGCGCGCTCGTCAGTCGGATCAGCCTAGTCGATTCTCGCTCGATGGCGAGTCTCGCCGCGGGGTCGCGCGGCGTGCTAAAGGCGGGGGTCGAATTCCTGGAGAGCGCAATGCCGCTTTATTCCCTCAACGGTGAAACGGCTTCGATCATGACGCTCGCGCCGGTGATCCCGGTTCTCACGGTCGCGAGCGTCGAGGATGGCGTCGGGCAGGCGAAGGCGCTCGTCGCCGGCGGCCTCTACGCGATTGAGGTGACGTTGCGCACACCGTCCGCGCTGGCGGCGATCCGGGAGATCGCCAAAGGCGTACCCGGCGCGGTCGTCGGGGCAGGCACGATCGTATCGGTCGAGCAGATCGACGAAGCGGTCGCGGCCGGCGCGCGGTTTCTGGTCAGCCCCGGCGCCCGGCGCCGCTCGCCACGGCCGCCGCGCAATCGCCCGTGCCGTTCCTGCCCGGCTGCGCGACGGCGTCGGAAGCCATGGCGCTCAGGGATCTCGGCTTTCGCGCGCTGAAGCTCTTTCCCGCCGAAGCCGTCGGCGGCGCGAGGCTCCTCGCGTCGCTGGCCGCGCCCCTGCCCGATCTGCGCTTCTGCCCGACCGGCGGCATCGATCTGGCCAAAGCGCCCGAGTATCTCAGGCTGCCGAATGTCCCCTGCGTCGGCGGATCGTGGATGTTGCCTAAGGCGGCGCTGGGGCGCGGCGACTATGCTGAAGTCGAAAGGCTCTCGCGAGAGGCGGCGCGCCTGGCGTCAGCTCCCGCTGGTTGACGGACGGGCGAGGGCGACATCCGGGATAGTTCGCGCCTTCGCCTTGCTAAGCGGCGTTGGCTTGCGCTTCGGCCTGCTTCTTGGCGATCTCGCGCTTCAGCGTGGCGGCCGTGTCGGAGAGCTCCGATACATTCGCCCTGGCGAGGAAGTCATCGAGGCCGCCGCGATGCTCGACCGAGCGCAACGCCGCCGCGCTGATGCGCAGCCGCACGGCGCGCTCGAGCGTGTCGGAGATCAGCGTGACCTGAACCAGGTTGGGCAAGAAGCGGGTGCGCGTCTTGCGGTTGGAATGGCTGACTTTGTTGCCGGATTGAACGGCTTTCCCCGTCAGCTCGCAGCGGCGTGACATCGCGCTCATGTCCTTCAAACGATGGAAGGCCCCGGGACCCCATCCGGCAAATATAAAACGGGCCGCCCCATTGAAGAAGCGTCCCGCCGCCGTACGGCCCAGACCTATTGGAGGGCGGGTCTATACGGGAGGGGTCTTTAGGCGTCAAGCTTGGTTTGGCTCGACAGGCCGCCGGCCGGCCACTATTTTGGCCGAATGCAGGAGGGACAGGCGAGCCGTACCGCGATCGGCGCGGCCGGGCACAGGGCCGCTCATCAGATTCTCGAGCGCGGGGTCGTCTTCGCCGACCCGTTCGCGCTCCCGATCCTGGGACAGGACGCCGAGGCGGCGCTCGCGCGGGCGCGCGACGAGCCGGAAAGCGCGCCCTTGCGCCTGTTCATCGCGATGCGCAGCCGGTTTGCAGAGGATGCGGCGCGCGGCGCGATTGGGCAAGGAGTCCGGCAGATCGTCATCCTCGGCGCGGGTCTCGACACTTTCGGCTATCGCCTGGAGACGACAGAAAAACTGCGAGTTTTCGAGCTCGACCACCCCGCGACTCAAGCCGAGAAGCGCCGCCGGCTCGCCGAGGCGGGTATCGCGGCGCCTCGACACCTCGTCTATGTGGCGCACGACTTTGATCGCGGCAGCATGGCCCGGTCAGTCGAGGCGGCGGGCTTCGACCGGAACGAGCGCGCCTTCGTGTCATGGCTCGGGGCCACGCCCTACCTGAGGGAAGATGCGGTCTACGCGAACTCTTAGAGATCTCGCGCGACTGCCCGGCGGGGTGGAGGTCGTGTTCGACTACGCCAATCCGCCGAACACGATTAGCGACGCGGCCGCGCGCAACGCCATGGCCAAGCTGGCGGAGCGGGTCGCGGCGCTCGGCGAGCCGCTCCGCTGTTTTTTTGAACTCGATCGAGCTGCAGAATTGAGCGCGCGCGCTTGGTTTCGTCGAGATCGAGGATCTCGACCGCGCCGCGCTTGTCGGCCGCTATCTCCCGAACCTCCCAGCGCCGCCCAAGGCCGGTCCGGGCGGCCACGTCGTGCGAATGGCGACTCGGTAAATAATGGCGAGCACACGCTCGGGGGTACCGGCCTCGACCGTTCGGACGCGGCCTGGGAGCGGCAGGCTTCAGGTTTGCGGCTGCGGCTCCAAGCCGCCGGCCTCCGGACCGATGGGCCTTGGTTTGCCGGTCGAGGGGACGGCTGCGCGGGGCGCGGCCGGAGGCTCCCGGTCGGTCGCCGATTCGCGCACCGGCCGCACGCCCTGCAAAAGACCACCGATCTCGTCGCCGGTCAGCGTCTCGAACTCCATCAAGCCGGACGCCAGCGTCTCAAGGTCGGCGCGCCGCTCGGTAAGGATGCGCGTCGCCGTGTCATGCGCTTCCAGCACCAGCCGGCGCACTTCCTGATCGATCGTCTCCGCGGTCGCCTCCGAGATATTCTGCTGACGGCCGAGCGAATAACCGAGGAACACTTCGTCCTGGTTCTCGCCGTACATGACCGTGCCAAGCTTGTCGGAAAAGCCGAGCCGGGTCACCATGGCGCGGGCGATCTTGGTCACCTGCTGGATGTCGCCGGCCGCGCCCGAGGTCACCTTGTCCTTGCCGAAAATCAGCTCTTCGGCGACGCGACCGCCCATCGACATCGCCAGCATGGCGACGAGCTGCTCGTAGCTCTGCGAAATTTGATCGCGCTCGGGCAGCGACTGCACCATGCCGAGGGCGCGGCCGCGGGGAATGATCGTCGCCTTGTGGATCGGCGTCGAGGCCGGCATCGAGACCGACACGAGCGCGTGGCCGGCTTCGTGAAAGGCGGTGAGCCGCTTTTCCTCTTCCGTCATGATCAGCGTGCGTCGCTCGGCGCCCATCATGATCTTGTCGCGCGAATCCTCGAATTCCTGCCGCGTAACCACGCGTTTTCCGCGCCGGGCCGCCAGCAGCGCTGCTTCGTTGACAAGATTCATCAAATCCGCGCCCGAAAAGCCAGGCGTTCCGCGCGCAACCACCTTGAGGTCGACGTCGGGTCCGAGCGGGACTTTGCGCACGTGAACCCTGATGATCTTTTCGCGGCCGATGAAATCGGGGTTTGAGATCACGATCTGACGGTCGAAACGGCCGGGCCGCAAGAGCGCCGGGTCGAGCACATCGGGCCGATTGGTCGCGGCGATGATGATAATGCCTTCGTTCTGCTCGAAGCCGTCCATTTCGACCAGCAGCTGATTGAGCGTCTGCTCGCGCTCGTCATTGCCGCCGCCGAGCCCCGCGCCGCGATGGCGCCCGACAGCGTCGATCTCATCGATGAAGATGATGCAGGGCGCATTCTTTTTCGCTTGCTCGAACATGTCGCGCACGCGGCTCGCGCCGACACCGACGAACATCTCGACGAAATCGGAACCCGAAATGGTGAAGAAGGGCACATTGGCCTCGCCCGCGACCGCACGGGCGGTCAAGGTCTTGCCCGTGCCCGGCGGGCCGACGAGCAGCACGCCGCGCGGTATGCGTCCGCCGAGCTTCTGGAATTTTTGCGGGTCGCGCAGGAACTCGACGATCTCCTGCAGGTCTTCCTTGGCTTCGTCGACGCCGGCCACGTCCTCGAACGTCACCCGCCCCTGCGCCTCGGTCAGAAGCTTGGCCTTCGACTTTCCGAATCCCATCGCCTTGCCGGCGCCGCCCTGCATCTGCCGGGTCATATAGATCCAAAGGCCGAGAAACAGCAGCACGGGCAGGACGCTGGAGACGATCGTGAGCAGCCAGTTGTTGCCGTCGGACGGCGGCTTGGCGGTGATCGTCACGTCCTTCTTGTAAAGCGCCTGCACGAGGCCGGGGTCGCTCGGCGCGTAGGTCTGGAACGATCTCCCGTCCTTCATGTGGCCGGAAATTTCCGGGCCGGCGATCGTGACGTCGCGAATGTTCCCGGCGTCGGCGTCGGTCAGCAGCTGGCTGAAGGTGATTTCGCTCGACGGGGCTTTCTGGCCCGGGCTCTGGAACAAGGTCACCAGCGCCAGAACCAGCAAGAAAATGATCACCCACAGGGCGAAATTTCGGTAATTCGCGTTCATAGCCTTCCCGTGACGGAATGGTCGACTAAGATGTCCCCGACCCTTCCGACCCTGTCCTTGCCCACCATTTAAGCGCGCCGGGCCGAATTGCCAAGAGAACCGAAATTCTCTCAATATCCAGTGAAGGCTAGAATTGCAGTTTTTTGGCGGCGGGAGCTTCCGGCGCCGCCCTGTCGATCAAGCGGTCTTCTCTTCCCTCACGCCCAATTCCTCAATCATGGCCTTGCGCATGAGGAACTTCTGGGCCTTGCCGGTGACCGTCATCGGGAACGAATTGACGAAGCGCACATGCCGCGGCGCCTTGTAGTGGGCGATCGACGCCCGGCAAAAAGCAATGACTTCGTCCTCGTTCAGGGCCCAGCCCTCGCGGCGGCGGATCCAGACGCAAAGCTCTTCGCCGTAGCGATGATCGGGGACTCCGAAGGCCTGTACCTCGGCCACGGCCGGGTGGGTGAACAGAAACTCCTCGATCTCGCGCGGATAGATGTTCTCGCCGCCGCGAATGATCATATCCTTGAGCCGGCCGACGATATTGCAGTAACCTTCAGCGTCGATGGTCGCCAGATCGCCGGTATGCATGAACCGCGCCTCGTCGATCACAGCCGCCGTCGCAGCGGGATCGTCCCAATAGCCGCGCATGACGCTATAGCCGCGGGTGAGCAACTCGCCCGGGACGCCCGGCGGGACGATCCGGCCCTCGGCGTCGACAATCTTGACTTCGAGATGCGGCTGGATCCGTCCGACTGTCGAGACGCGCCGCTCCAGAGGGTCGTCAAGCGCGCTTTGGAAGCTGACGGGGCTCGTTTCCGTCATGCCGTAGGCGATCGTCACCTCGCTCATGTGCATCTGATCGACGACCTTTCGCATGACCTCGACCGGGCAGGGCGATCCCGCCATGATTCCCGTGCGCAGGCTCCTGAGGTCGAAGCGGCCGAATTCGGGATGCTCGAGCATCGCGATGAACATCGTCGGCACGCCGTGCAAGCCTGTGCACCGCTCCGCCTGCACCACTTCGAGCGTTGCGAGCGCGTCGAACCCCTCCGACGGGCTCACCATGCACGAGCCGTGGGTGACGCAGGCGAGATTGCCCAGCACCATGCCGAAACAGTGATAGTAGGGGACCGGAATGCATAAGCGATCGTCCGGGGTAAGGCGCATGGCCTCGCCGATGAAATAGCCGTTGTTGAGAATATTGTGATGGGTCAGCGTCGCGCCCTTGGGCGCGCCGGTGGTTCCCGACGTAAACTGGATGTTGATCGGATCGTCGAACTGAAGCTGAGCTTCGAAGGCAATAAGCTCGGCGCGCTCGTTTGCGGTCGCCGGTTTGGCGACCTCGTCGAAGTTGAGCATGCCGGGTGAGACATCCGCGCCTAAGCGGATGACCAACTCGAGCTTGGGCAAGCCTTTGGACCGGAGCCTGCCCGGCGCAGCCGCGTCGATCTCGGGCGCGCAAGTCTTAAGCGAAGCGAAATAGTCGTTGTTCTTGTGGCCCGCGCTCAGGATCAGTGCCCGGCAGCCGGATTTCTTCATTGCGTAGTCGAATTCATGGCTCCGGTAGGCGGGATTGATATTGACGAGAATGAGCCCGGCGAGCGCGGTGCCGAACTGGGCCAAAACCCATTCGCTGACGTTGGCCGACCAGATGCCGACCCGATCCCCCTTTTCGAGGCCCAGCTTGCGCAGGCCGATGGCAAGGTCTTCGGACCGGCGTAAGAGGTCGGCGTAGCTCCAGCGCGCATTTTGGTGGCGCGTGATCTGCGCCGGCCGCTCCGACCCCTCCGCTGCGACGCGGCGCAGAAGCTGGCCGATGGTCTCGCCGATGAGCGGCGTCGAAGACGCGCCGTGAACGTAGGATTGCGTATGCAGCGCCATTGATTTTTCCTCCCGTCGCTCACCCCCAACCGCGTGGATGTTATCACAACTCCCACAAGTACGCCGGTGAGCCACATGGACAAGCGGCCAAGGTTGACGACGGTCTGGCGCGCGCCGTCCTAACTGGCGTTCACGGGTTGGACGCACACGCTCCGGCGACTGTTTAGGCGCGACTTTCTTGGCGGTCCGCGGCAGCGATCGATCCAACCCACTTTTCGAAGGTCATGCGATGAACGACCTGTTTCCCCGAGTAAGGGTCGGTCGCCTGCGGTCCCCACAACTGCAACCGCCCCGCGCCAAATTTGAAATAGCGGATTTGGTCTGTCCCTGTCCAAATTTGATTCCAAGACGCGTCAGGTCGGTGCACGATCCGGTCATCGAAAAGCTCGTAGGTCCCGCTATAGGCGAGCATGGAATTGAAGAGACGAATTTTGTCTGCATCGGACGGCGGCGTCAGAGGCCTCTCGCGATCGTTTCGGACCACAATTGCGTGAACACGGCCATCGGCGGTGTAGGTGACGAAGCCGATGGGTTCGGGACCAAGCGAGTCTATCTGATCGCCAGTCTCGACGAACTCGCGCTTCCAGGAGAGCATTCGCCACGTGCCCACTACCGTCGCCGCGTCGATCATGCCCGCCCCCGATGGGTCGCCCGCCAGTCCGCACGTGTCTAACACAAAAGCTGAGCCTCCGTTTCCGCGCCCCCCACCTACAATTCGCGGAGGTAGGCCGCCGGCTTCTGGCTGAGGACCCGCCAGGCGCCGATCATGCCAAACCCGACGGTGACCGCAAGACCTCCGCTGGCGGCGGCAAGCGAACTTGCCCAGTCGAAGACGAAGCCGGACTGCATCATACGGTTGACGACCAGATAGGCGCCGAGCGTCCCCGCGCCGATGGCGAATGCGGCAGTCGAAGCACCCAGAAGCGCATATTCGATCAGGAACATCGCGGCCAGCCGTCCGCGCGTGGCGCCGAGGATTTTCAGGACGGTCGCATCGGCGAGGCGCGCGCGCCGATTGGCCGCCAGCGCCCCGGCGAGCACCAGGACCGAAGTCGTCAGAGCGACGCCGGTGGCGGCGCGAATGGCGAGCGCCAGCTTCGCGACCAAAGCCTCGACGCTTTCCAGCGCTTCGCGCACCCGGACGCTGGCGACCGCGGGGAACTGGCGCGCCGCCGCGCGCAGGAGCGCAGGCTCGGCTTCCGGTCCCCCGGCCGGCGGCAGGGCCGCAGAGACCAGTTCGGTGTATGGCGCGCCTTTGAGCGTATTGGGCGAATAGACCAGCACGAAATTGATCGCGAAACTGCGCCAATTGACCTTGCGCAGGTTCGCCACCTTCGCGGCGATATCTCGGCCGAGCACGTTGACGACAACCGTGTCGCCGACCTGGAGACCCAGGCCCTCCGCGACTTCCTTCTCCATCGAGACCAGCGGCGGACCGGAATAGTCGTTCGGCCACCATTCGCCCGCGACCACCTCCGAACCTTCGGGCCGTCTTTCGGCGAAAGTCACGCCGCGGTCGCCTTCGAGCGCCCAGGCGACATTGTCTCTGGCCTTGACCGCTTCGGCCGGCGTGTCGCCGATCCGGACGAAGCGCCCGCGCATCATCGGCGTCTCGCTGATCTTGACGCCAGGGGCCTCACGCCTGAGGAAGTCTCGAAACGCCCCCGCGTCCGCGCCGGGCACATCGAGGAAAAAGAAGCTCGGCGTCACGCCCGGTTCGGACTGAAGCAACTCGGCTCGCATATTCGCGTCGATAAGAGTGAGCGCGACCAGCGCCGCGAGACCCAGGCCCAGCGATTGCACGACGGACGCCGTCAGCGCGCCGGGTCGCCCGATCGCAGCCAGCGCCATGCGCCATTCGATGAATCGCGATTTGGGCGCGCGGCGGGCGAGGAGAGCGATGCCCAGCGCGACAAGCCGCAGCGCGACAAAAGCGGCAACTGTCGCGCCGGCGACGATCGTTGCGACCGAACGTTGTGGGCTCGTCAGGACGGCCAACCCCACCAGCGCCGCCGCCGCGACCGCGGCGCCGGCGAGATAGCGCTTACGAGGCCAGCCCTGATGCTCCTCCGCCAGATCGCGGATCAGGGCTGCGACCGGCAGGTCGTGCGCCCGTCCGAGCGGCGCAATCGAGAAGGTGAGCGCCGTCAGCAGCCCAAACGCCACGCCAAGGCCGATCACGCTCGGTTCGATCGACGGGGCGATCGGGATTGGCAGCAGCGACCCGAACAGCCAATCGACGGCAAATGGGATCATGGCGCCAAGCGCCGCGCCGGCGAGCGCGCCAATCAGCGCGACGACGGAGAACTCAGCGAGCGCGAGCGCCACCACGCTCGTTCCGGTCGCGCCGATCGCCTTCAAAATCGCCAGCGTCGCCCTCTTGCGTTCGACGAAGCCCTGCGCTGCGTTGGCGACGCCGACCCCGCCGACGACCAACGACAACAATCCGGCCAGCGTCAGGAACTCGGCGAACCGATCGAGATCGCGGCTGAAGTCAGGGGAGACGCTGAGGCGCGAGCGGGCGTCCCATCCGGCCTGCGGAAAAGCCCGCTTGGCCGCGCCGAGCAGAGCTTGGACCGCGGCTTCGTCCGGCGCGCCGCCCGCTCCGCCCATAATGACGCGGGTTGTCCAGCGAACCAGGGATCCGGGTTGAACCAGCCCCGTGGCGTCGAGCGCCGCTTGCGAAATGACGACGCGGGGACCGAGACCGACGCCTGTCGCCAATCGATCCGGTTCGCTGATCAGGGCGGTCCGAATCGCGAATTTCGCCTCGCCGATGCGAATGACGTCGCCGAGCTTCAAGTTCAGTCGAGCCAGCAGCGCCTCCTCCACTGCCGCTCCGAACGCCCCGTCCTTCTCGGTGAGCGCTTCGCCGAGCGGCATCGGCGGGGCAAACACGGCTTCGCCAATGCGCGGCCACGACGGTTCGACGGCTTTGACCTCGACGAGCGTCGCATCGTCGCTCTCGGTTCTGGCCATGGCGCGCATCGACGCAACTGTCGACAGCGACCCATGACTTTCGAGAAACTGCCGTTCATCAGCCGAGAGGCGGCGATGAATGAGCGAGAACGACGCGTCGCCGCCGAGAATCACGCGTCCTTCGCGCCCCAGGCCGTCGTTGAGCGCCCGCGCGAGACTTTCGACCCCGACGATCGCCGCCACGCCGAGCGCGATGCAGAGAAGAAAGATGCGCAGACCTCCGAACCCGCCGCGCAAGTCGCGAATGGCGAAGCGCGCCATCGGCATACGGCCGCGCGTCCGGGGGAAAACGGCGGGCGCGTTCATACGGCGACGGCGGTTGGAGTTTCCTCGACTTTGCCCGAACGCATGCGAATCACGCGGTCGCAACGGGCGGCGAGGGCGGCGTCGTGGGTCACAAGCGCCAGCGTCGCGCCGCGCCGCGCCGGCAAATCGAATATCAAGTCCACAATCGCGCTCCCTGTGGCCTCGTCGAGATTGCCGGTCGGCTCGTCGGCGATCAGCAATGACGGGCGCGGGCAGAGCGCGCGAGCAAGCGCGACGCGCTGCTGCTCGCCGCCCGAGAGCTGTGCGGGATAGTGAGCGAGACGGTCGCCGAGACCCACCTGCTCGAGCTCGGCGCTCGCGCGCGCCGTCGCATCGTTCGCGCCGGCGAGCTCGAGCGGGGCCGCAACGTTTTCGAGCGCGGTCATTGTCGGGATGAGGTGAAAGGACTGGAACACGATGCCAATGCGCTGCCCGCGAAAACGGGCCAAAGCGTCTTCATTCATCGCGCCGAGCTTGACGCCGTCGATCTCGACCTCGCCCCTGTCTGGCCGCTCAAGCCCGGCCATGATCATCAACAGGGTTGATTTTCCCGAGCCTGAGGGGCCGACAATGCCCACCGCTTCGCCCTTGCCGATTGTCAGCGCGACGTCGCGCAAGATATGCACGCGAGCCGCGCCACGACCGAGGCTGAGGTCGACGCCGCGCATCACGACCGCTGGGAGCGCCATTGCCGGAATTCCATAAAGCGAAGCCGCCCTCATATGGGCATTGGCTCCTCCTCGTCCAGGCGGCCGCATTCGCGACGGTTCTCATCGCGGCTCCGCCTGCCGCGGCGCGGACGCTTCGCCTCGTCGTCCTGGGAGACAGCCTGACCGCGGGCCTCGGCTTGCCGCCCGGCAAGGCCTTCCCGGAACGCTTGCAGGCGGCGCTTCGCGCCAAGGGCTGGGACGTCGAGATCCTCAATGCAGGGGTGTCGGGCGACACAGCCGCGGATGGGCTTGCGCGGTATGAATGGGCCGTCCCGACGGGTACGGACGCGTTGATCGTCGAACTCGGAGCCAACGACATGCTGCGCGGGCTGCCGCCCCAGGTGACGAAGAAGGCGCTCTCGGCGATCCTGGACAAAGCTCACGACGCCCGACTGCCGACCCTCATCGCCGGCATGCGCGCGGCGCCAAATCTTGGCGTCGAATACGGTCGCGAATTCTCCGCCATCTATCCGGCCTTGTCCGAAGCTCACGAGGTCGCGCTCTACCCGTTCTTCCTTGACGGCGTTGCGGGCGACGCGAAGCTCAACCAAGCCGACGGCATGCATCCAACTGCCGATGGCGTGGAGGCCATCGTCGAACGAATTGAACCTTCCGTCGAGCAGATCCTCAAACGGGTCAGGCAGTAGCGGCGCCGTCCGTCGGACTGACCCTTGCGCCCCTGCCGCCCTCTGCCATAGCTAGCCGCGGGATCCGCGCCCGACCGGGCCGCGGGGGTCCTACAGAGGGGTCACGATGTCGAGCCCGCGCCACATTCTCACCTTGTCGTGCGCCAACCGGCCCGGGATCGTCGCCAAGGTCTCGACGGCGCTGTTCGACGGCGGTTTCAACATTCTCGACGCCCAGCAGTTCGACGACACGGAGACCGGCAACTTCTTCATGCGGGTGGTGTTCAACCCCGCCGGACCGCATGCCGACATCGAGCGCCTTGGTGAAAAGTTCAAGGCGATCGCCGACGGGTTCACGATGACCTGGTCGATGCGCCCGGCCGACCGCCGCAAGCGGGCCGTGCTCATGGTCTCGCGCTTCGACCATTGTCTTGTCGATCTTCTTTATCGCTGGCGCAGCGGCGAATTGGCGATGGATCCGGCAGCCATCATCGCCAATTATCCGCGCGAGACTTACGCTCACATCGAATTCGGCGACATTCCCTTTCACCACCTGCCGATCACCAAGCAAACCAAGATGGAGCAGGAAGCGGAGGCGTGGATGCTGATCAAATCCGCCGGGGCCGATCTCGTCATTCTCGCCCGCTACATGCAGATTCTGTCGGACGGCTTCGCCGCCAAACTCCAAGGGCGTTGCGTCAACATTCACCATTCGTTCCTGCCGGGCTTCAAGGGAGCGAAGCCCTATCACCAGGCGCACGAGCGCGGTGTCAAGCTGATTGGAGCCACCGCCCATTTCGTCACTTCCGATCTCGACGAAGGGCCGATCATCGAACAGGACGTCGAGCGCATCAGCCATCGCGACACCCCGGACGACCTGGTGCGGAAGGGGCGCGACGTTGAGCGCCGCGTGCTCGCCCGCGCGGTCGCCAACGTGCTCGAAGATCGAGTGCTCCTCAATCACGGCAAAACGGTCGTATTCGCCGAGTAGAAGCGTTTGCGGCAGCGACCGCAAAATCGACCTCAGCCAGGAAAAGAGGGCGTTTTTCGCCTCGATCCGGGGCGGTTCTAGCAACGTCTGAGGCGCGCCCTCCTGGCCCTCGCATCCCGAGGCCAACCTGGCGAAGGCGATGTCGCCGTCGGTGAAATAAGGATCGCCGCCGCCATTGCGCGCAAACAACGTGGGGCCGACGCCGCTCACCGAGTAAAGCTCTACGACCTTCTTGGCTTGGGCGAGGTCGGACATCAGGAAATCCCGCTCGGCGTCGATGTCCGGCGCGGTGTGGTGGGTGATCTGCCCGGTGTAGTGACTGACGCCGAGGCCATCGTCGTAGACAGCGGCCCCGAGCCAGACGGGGAGGCCGTCGTCCCCCTCGTCGAGCGCTTTCCACAACCGCATATGATGACGCGTCTTCGCGCTTTGACCCGAGGGCTTCTCGAAGGCCAGATCCTGCTTCCGGTTCTCGTAGAAGAGGGGAACTCACCGGCGCGTCCAGGTAGGGGCGGTCGAGCAGGACGCTGCCGACGATCCGCGCGCTTGAACTCAGCGTGACCGGGTCGGCGGGCCGCCACCCGGCCGCGTGCATGGCGCAGAGCACGTCGTCTTCGGAGCCTTCGAGCCCGACGTTGATCGCATCGCCCGGGAGCCCGAGGGTGGTGCGGGTCGTGGCCCCAAGCCCGGCGAGAGCGGGCTGACGCTCGAAGTGACGCCAGACGACGGGGGCGAGAAGGTAAGCCGCAACGACATAGACAGCCAGCGCGACCGCAGCCGCCGCGACGAGGCGCCGATCGATCTTTCTCTCCGCCATATCAGTGATTTTGGCGGCCGCTCGGCCTTTATGCAACGTCGTCCGGACGGTTGAGGTCGACGCGCAAGTCAGGGGCGCTCGCAACCGTAAAGGGGAGTGCAGCCAGCGCCGATCGAGCCTATATAAACGTCTAAAGGAGGATCGCATGAAAGAAGACCACTTCCCCGTTACGCACACGGAAGCTGAGTGGCGCGCCATCCTGACCCCCGAGCAGTACGCGATCATGCGCGGGCATGGGACGGAGCGGCCAGGCAGCTGTGCGCTTCTGTATGAAAAGCGGGCGGGCGTGTTCGCTTGCGCCGCCTGCGGGCAGCCGCTGTTCGAGAGCAGGACCAAGTTCGAGAGCGGCACGGGCTGGCCGAGCTTCAACATCCCGATCGAAGGCTCGATCGAAACTACGGTCGACCGCGGCCTTGGCATGACGCGCACCGAAGTGCATTGCTCGCGTTGCGGCTCGCACCTCGGTCACGTGTTTCCCGACGGACCCCCTCCGACGGGACTGCGCTATTGCATCAACGGAGTCGCGACCAATTTCACGCCGGCGGCAAGCCGGTGAGGGAATGCCAGCGGCGGCGAGGCGCGGCCGAGCAGCGATGAAGGCGTCTTCATGAATATATCGAACCTCCCGAAAAGGGCCCGCGCCTTTCGCCCAGCGGCGCACCCGACGGCGCCGAGCGGCCGGATCGGGGTGCTGATCGTCAATCTCGGTACGCCGGAAGGCGTCGACTACCGGTCGATTCGTCGCTATCTGAAGGAGTTTCTGTCCGATCGCCGAGTCATAGAGGCGCCGCGCCTCATTTGGCTTCCGATCCTCCAGCTGATTCTGTTGACGCGACCACGCGCCAAGGGGCGTGATTACAAGTCCATCTGGAACAAGGAGAGGAACGAGGGGCCGCTGAAGACGATCACGCGCTCGCAAAGCGAAAAGCTCGGGCTTGCGCTCGGTAATCTCGAGAAGGAGGTCGTTGTCGACTGGGCCATGCGTTATGGCGCGCCGCCGATTGGCGAGCGTCTCAAGACGCTCCAGGCTGAGGGCTGCGACCGCATTCTCGTCATTCCGCTCTATCCGCAATACTGCGCCGCTTCGACCGCGACCGTCGGCGACAAGGTCTTCCAAGCGTTGGGGGCGATGCGCTGGCAGCCGGCGCTTCGGATGGCCGCGCCCTATTACGACGATCATGTCTATATCGACGCCCTCGCCAGCTCCATCCGCGCCGGAGTCGCGAATCTCGACTTCGAACCCGAAGTGGTGGTCGCCTCCTATCACGGAATTCCGCAAGCCTATTTCGACGACGGCGATCCCTACTATTGTCATTGCGCCAAGACGACGCGGCTGCTCGGCGAGGCGCTCAAGCTGGACGGGGAGCGGCTCAAGATGACGTTCCAATCCCGCTTCGGCCGCGCCGAGTGGTTGAAGCCCTATACCGCCGACACCGTGCGCGAGCTCGCCTCCCGCGGCGTCAAACGCGTAGCGGTCGTGACTCCGGGATTCGCCGCCGACTGCCTTGAGACGCTCGAGGAAATCGGCGTTGAAAATGCGGGTTACTTCCGCCAGGCGGGCGGAGAGCGCTTCGCCGCCATTCCGTGCCTCAACGACAGCGCGGAAGGCGTCGCGGTTATCGAAGCGGTCGCTCGGCGCGAGCTGGCCGGGTGGGCGAGTTTGAGGGTCAACCCCTCCGCAGAGCGCCGACTGTGATTGGCGGAAACCGCGCAGTGTGGCTTTATCTTGTGGCGGCCGGCTGCGGCTTTTGACCGGCCACCGCGAGAACTTCGACCTCCGGATTGGCTAGTCGATGAGCTGATAGGCCGGCAGGGTAAGGAACTCCTCGAACGTGTCGCTGAGAGACATATCCGAGAAGAGTTGGATCGCCTCCTTGAAGCGTCCGCCGTCGAAGGCCTTGGCGCCGACCTCGCCCTTGACCCGCTCCATCTCGCCCTTGAGCGCCTCGCGAAACAGGGCCGGCGTCGCCTCGCGGCCGTCGTCAAGCTTGGCCCTGAGATGCAGCCATTGCCAGACCTGGGCGCGCGAGATCTCGGCCGTCGCCGCGTCCTCCATGAGGTTATAGATCGGGACCGCGCCGCGGCCCCTGAGCCAAGCCTCGATATATTGCACGCCGACGCGCAGGTTCTCGCGCAGGCCCTCCTCGGTGCGTTTGCCCTTGTGAACCTCGAGGAGCTCAGCCTGGGTCACGTGAACGTCGTCGCGTTTGACCGAAAGCTGATTAGGCTCAGGCATCAGCCGGTCGAAGACCTCCATCGCGATCGGCACCAGGTCGGGATGGGCGACCCAGGTGCCGTCATGGCCATTGCGGGCTTCGCGCTCCTTGTCGGCGCGCACCTTGGCGAAGGCTTCCTCGTTCGCTCGGCTGTCGCCCTTGACCGGAATTTGCGCCGCCATGCCGCCCATCGCAAAGGCGCCGCGGCGGTGGCAGGTTTTGATCAGGAGGAGCGAGTAAGCGCTGAGGAACGCCTCGCCCATCGTCATTTCCGAGCGATCCGGAGTGAGGAAGGCGGGGTTCTTGCCGAGGCGCTTGATGAACGAGAAGATATAGTCCCAGCGGCCGCAATTGAGCCCGACGATGTGATCGCGCAACTCGTGGAGAATCTCGTCCATCTCGAACGCCGCCGGCAGCGTCTCGATCAGCACCGTCGCCTTGAACGATCCATGCGGCGCGCCGAGTTCACGCTCCGCGTGGGTGAAAACTTCGTCCCACAGCCGCGCTTCGAGGCGGCTCTCCAGTTTCGGCAGATAGAAGGCGGGCGTCGCGCCCTGAGCAATCTGCGCCCTGGCGCAATGAAAGACGTAGAGGCCGAAGTCGAACAGCGACCCGGACATCTCCTCGCCGTCGACGGCGACGTGCCGCTCGGGCAAATGCCAGCCGCGCGGGCGCACCATCAACACTGCCGGGTCGCTCTTGAGAGCGTAGGCCTTTCCAGTCGAAGGATCGGTGAAGTCGATCTTCCCCGCCCAACGGTCTTTGAGATTGGCCTGGCCCTCAACCATGTTGGCGAACATGGGCGAGGTTGCGTCCTCGAAATCGGCCATGAACACCTTCGCGCCCGAGTTCAGCGCGTTGACGATCATCTTGCGATCGACCGGGCCGGTGATTTCGACCCGGCGGTCGAGGAGGTCGGCCGGAATGGCCCCAACTTTCCAGTCGCCGTCGCTGATCGATTTCGTCTCGGGAAGAAAGTCCGGCACCTTGCCGGCGTCGAAGTCTTCCTGGCGCCCCATTCGCCGCACGAGCAGCTCAAGGCGGCGGCGATTGAAGCGCCGGTGCAGGCCGGCGAGAAACGACAGCGCCTCGGCGCTGAGGATCTCGGCCTGCCGGCCGCCTGGCCTGGCGTTGATCTTGACGCCTTCTGCGGCCGAGCGCGCGGTCATGAGATCCCTCCGGAAAAGCGTTCGCGGGCTTAGATCGAACCTCCTAGACCTTTTCGTCGCTTTTGGGGAGTGCCGGTCGTCCCGTTCGGCGTGGGACCGCCGGCGCCTCGCGTCAGGCCGCGAGATCAGCCCGCCCGCCCGCCGGCCGCCCGCGCCAGGACCGCCGCCTGACGAGCAGGCCGGACGGGTCGGCATCGAGAGGCAGCGCCGTCGCGTCGTTGAGGTCGGACCGGGTAAGCCCGATGTCGCGCAACTCATATTCCGACATCCGCGCCAGTTCGGACATCGTGCGCCGCGCCGCGCTCACACGCGCCGGCCATGTGAGAATGCGCCAAACCGCCTCAGCCGCGTGAGAGGTTGTAAGTGTAAATGAAGCAACCATGTTCGCCTCCTGCCCGAGGCGATGGCCTTTCGTTCGGCGCCGCAGCAGCGCCGGGAGAGGCCAATCGGTCCCGGAATGATTTTTTATATAGGAAGCCCCATTGATCGGTCCAACGAATGTTTGTAGAGTAACTGATCGCTATCTTGGATGAGTCCCCATGCTCGACACCGACCAGCTCCGTTCATTCCTCGCCATCGTCGATTGCGGCTCATTCACCAGGGCGGCGGAGCGCGTCCACAAGACCCAGTCCGCCGTCTCGATGCACGTCCGCCGACTGGAGCAGCAGTTGGGCTGCGCGCTGTTCGTCAAGCATGGGCGCGGCGCGCGGCTGACTGCGGACGGCGAGCGCCTGATCGAATACGCGCGGCGCATCATCCAGGTCGAGGCCGGCGCGATGGCGGCTCTATCGCGGAAGGGGCTCAGAGGCGCGGTCAGGCTCGGGATTCCCGACGACTACGCCGAATTGTTTCTGGCCGAGATCGTGGCGCGCTTCAATCGCCGTCACCCCTTGGTCGAGGTCTCGGTCGTTTGCGAGGCGTCGACGGAGCTCGCCGCCCAGGTTGTCGCCGGGGCGCTGGAGCTGGCGCTGGTCACCGACCACGAAGGGATCAACGGCCTCGAACTCTTGCGCGAAGAGCCCCTGGTCTGGGTCGCGGCCGAAGGGTTTCGCCTCGAGGAGGGCGCGCCGATCCCCCTCGCGCTTGGCAGCGCCACCTGCATCTGGCGGCGCGCGACCGAGACGGCGCTGGCGGCAACTCCGGGCCTTACCCGGGCGCGGTTCTTTTCCAAGAATTTCACCGCGATCGGTACGGTCGTGCGCGCGGGACTTGCCGCGACGATCCTGCCCGCGTCGATGGTTGGCCCCGGCCTGCGCCTCCTCGGCCGAGAGCACGGGTTGCCCGAATTGCCCCTGACCCGGATGGGCCTTATCCACGCGCCCGGGCGCCCGTCCGAGGAAGCGAGCGCGCTCGCCGAGGCGATCCGCGGAACCATCGGCGCCCCAGCGCGCCAAGCCGCGTGACGGGCGCTCCGGCGAACTTTTCGCCGGAGTGAACGAACGGTTAGGGTTAAGCCGCCGTTAACACGAGCATGACAGGTTTTCCCGAATTTCGGAGCGCGCGGTCGGGGGTTGCCCCGCGCCGAACGAAGGGACGGCCATGGTCAACCTGCGTCTGCTGGCCTTCGCGGGGATCGCCGCAGCCTCACGCGGATGGGCGAACGCCGCCGATTTGCCGCCGGCGCCGACCCTTCCGCCCCTCTCGCCAGCCGAGACCCAATTCGGCGCCTGGTATCTGCGCGGCGACGTGGGGGTCGGCGTCAATGCGACGGCGACGGCGCTCGAGGCCGCGCCCGGTCCGATCGCCGGCCTTGGCTTTGCCTCCGGCGCCGCGACGCAGGCGTTCCACAATACGACCCTCTCGCCTTTCGGCATGATCGACGTCGGCGCGGGCTATCAGTCGAACAGCTGGTTTCGCGCTGACGCGACGCTTGAATATCGCGCCGGCGCCGGCCTGCGGTCCCTTCACGCGTCGAACGATCCGGCCTCGCCCGCCTACAACGGCCCGGCGCAATATGCCGATTTCGATCGCGGCGCGGTGGCCTCGATTGTCGGCCTCGTCAACGGCTATGCGACGCCCGGCGCCTGGTATGGGCTCACGCCATTCCTCGGCGCCGGCGTCGGCTTTGCCGGCAACAAAGTGTCCGGCTTCACCGAACAGGGATTTCGGCTACGCCGACTCCTCATCGCTCGGCGCCTCGGGCGGCTATTTCGCCAATGCATCGCGGACCAGCTTCGCCTGGGCGCTGATGGCGGGCGTCGATTTCGACATCACCGCCAACCTGAAGCTTGAGTTCGGCTACCGGTATCTCAACTACGGCTCGATCACGACCGGCGGCTCGAATTGCCTCGCCGGCGCGGGCGGCAAGACGTTCTCCACCGCGAGTTGCGGCGGCGGCGGCGTCAGCGCGATCTCGTCGCGCAACAGACTGGCCTCCAACGACTTCAGGCTAGGCCTCATCTACCTATTCGGCGAAGCCCCGTCGCAGGCCGTCGCCCGCTAAGGAGATCCGGGCGTCCGCCCTGACCTCATTCGCATGAGATCGCGCGGATTGCCTTCGGCGGCGGCTCGGCTTATGTCGTCGTGCGCTTTGTGTTCGATTTCCCGCGGAGCAGAATGCGCCAGAGGCCGCCGAACACATTCATGACCGACCTGACCGCGCCAAGGGCTGGGCTTCTGCAATCCGCCTGGGCCAACCCGACCCTCATGCTCGTTCTCACGACCCTGATCTGGGCCGGACATTCGATCGTCGGCCGATTGGCGGTCGGCCAGATCGGGCCGATGACCCTGACCTGCCTGCGTTGGGCCGTGGCGCTCATCCCCATCCTGTTGGCGGCTCGCCCCGCGCTGCGGCGGGACTGGCCGATCTTGCGCGCGAACTGGCGCTACATGGCCGTTATGGGGGCGCTCGGCTACACCGTTTTCAACGCCCTCTTCTACGTCGCCGCGCATCGAACGAGCGCCCTCAATCTGTCGATCATCCAGGGCGCGATACCGGCCCTGGTGCTCATCGGCGCGCGGGTTTTCCTGGGCGCCCGGTTCACCGCGCTCCAGGCGCTCGGCGCCTTGACGACCATGGCCGGCGTCGCGGCGATCGCGGCTCAGGGCGCGCTCAGCCGGCTTATGACCTTCTCGTTCAACGACGGCGACGTGATGATCTTCATCGCCGCGGTTCTCTACGCCGGTTATACGATCGGGTTGCGCGAGCGGCCAAGGGTCTCGGGCTTGAGCCTGCTCGCCGGGATGGCGCTGGCGGCGTTCCTCACCTCCGTTCCGTTGATGATCTGGGAGATCGCGTCGGGCGGATTCCTCTGGCCGACCGCGGCGGGGCTGGCCACGCTCGTCTACGTCGCCCTCGGCCCGGCCTTCCTCTCGCAGATTTTCTTCATGCGCGGGGTCGAGCTGATCGGCCCCGGCCGCGCGGGTGTATTCGTCAATCTTGTGCCGGCGTTCGGCGCGATCATGGCGGTTCTGATCCTGGGCGAGCCGTTCGCCGCCTACCATGTCGTCGCGCTGATGCTGGTCGTCGGCGGCATCGCCATCGCGCAACGGGGATCGGGCGGCCCGCAGCTGACCGCGGTCTAACAGGAGGAGAATGAGATGGCCTGGATTGAACTGAAGCCGGAAGGAGCGGGGCCGATTTCGGGCTTGGCGCGCTGATCCGAATGGGGGCCCGCGCGGCGGCGTCGTCGTCGTGCAGGAGATTTTCGGCGTCAACGCGCATATCCGCGCGGTCACGGACAAGTTCGCGGCCGAAGGCTATCTCGCCGTCGCGCCGGCGATCTTCGAGCATGTCGAGAAAGGGTTTGACGTTGGCTATGACCCGGAGGCGCGGGCGCGCGGCATGGCGATCGTCGGCAAGACCGACCGCGAGCAGATGCTCAGGGACGTCGCCGCCGCGATCGGGGTCGCCGGGGAAGGCGGAAAGGTCGCGGTGGTCGGCTTCTGCCTGGGAGGCACGATCGCATGGGCGGCAGCGGGACGGCTGCCCGGCTTGAGCGCTGCCGTCGGCTACTACGGGGGCGGAATCATCGGTCTCAAGGACCTTGAGCTGCGCGTCCCGACGCTGCTGCATTTCGGCGAGAAGGACCAGCATATTCCCGTCGCCGGCGTGCGGGAAGTCGCCGCCGCCCATCCGGAGGTCGAGGTTCACATCTATCCCGCCGATCACGGCTTCAACTGCGACCAGCGGGAGAGCTACGACGCCCCGAGCGCGGCGCTTGCCTGGACGCGCACGCTCGCCTTCCTCCGCAAGCATTTGGGCTGAGGGACTGGATGGATATGTGCTCCATCGGCGTCGAGCCGCTGCCAAATTTATCAAAGCCGGGCCAAGCCATGCCATGCTCCACCCAAATTTTTCCAAGAGAAGAGGCCCGGATTTTCTTGCATCTGCTTCGCGGAATTGAGCCTTTTCAAGGGATTACGGCGACCCCCCTCGGCAAAAAAATTCTTCCGCTCTGCTCTCCTTCCCGGCGGCCCCGGCGTGGCCATCGGTTGGATCGGCGACTGCGCCAAGGTAGCAGCATTCCCGATTTTCCGCAATAGAAAAACCCGACAGCCGCAATGACCTATGTTGGCCGTCGCTGCTCCGTGCGGCGGGAAACGCCGCGCGCGGCTGAGCCGCCGGATTACCTATCGATCACTATCGAACATGATAGTTAATTTCATAGCGAATGATAATTAAATATTCGACGCGCAACCAAAGCGTTCGGACTGATGGGCGACCGCCCGCCCGCCTGGTGTTTTTGTCGCCTCGGTTTCAAGCCGCCCCGCCGCTTCGCGCGATCACAACCCGCAGTCGGCGTCAGGCGAAGGCGGTTGCGAAACAAGGCTGGTCAATATATGTTAGCGAGCGCTATGAAAACCGCGCGCATCGTGACCGAACGCCGAAGAGCCGGCCGCCCCCGATCGTTCGACCGCGACGCGGCTTTGCACAAGGCGATGCTCCTGTTCTGGCGGCACGGATACGAAGGGACCTCGCTCGCCGAGCTCACGGCGACGATGGGGGTGACTCCGCCGAGCGTCTACGCCGCCTTCGGCGACAAGAAGCACCTGTTCCTGGAGGCGGTTGACCGCTACCTCTCCGGTCCGGCGGTCCCCTCGGAGCGGATCGTCCGCGACGCGCCCACGGCCAGGGAAGCGGCGCGGCGGCTCATGACGACCGCCGCGGCGGGCTTCACTCGCGAGGACGCCCCGCCCGGCTGCTTGGTGGCGACGGCGACGGCGAGCTGCTCGCCCGCCTCGGCCGACATCGAGGCCGACCTCAAGGAGATCCGGCGCGGCGTCGAGGCTCGCCTGCGCGAGAGAATCGAGGATGCGATCGCGACCGGCGAACTTAAGCCGGAAACCGACGCCGAGGCGCTGGCCGGACTTGTCATCGCGGTTATCCAGGGCCTGTCGTCGCTCGCCCGCGACGGCGCGACCCAAGCCAAGCTGGCCGCGATCGCCGAGGCCGCCATGCGCGCCTGGCCGGACCGCGCGCCGTCTGAAAACGGGCGCCGGGCGGAGGGGCGCCCTTCCCGATCGGACTAGGCGCTTGGGGCGTTTTCGACCGCCGTCATGATCGCCGCATCGATTTGATCAGGCAGCTCCGCGACGTCAATGCCGATCTGATCGCCGGGAATCCAGATTTTCGTGCCCGCGCCGTGCGGGACGTAGGTGGCCGCAACCGACATATTCACCCTGATCGGCTTTCCGCTGTCGATCAGCGTGCATATGATCCATCCAGAGTTCATGCTTTCCCCCTCGCCGTGCGTATGACCCGCCACGGCTTCGGCGCGGCGCGAGCCTCCGTCAAGCCGATTTTTCCCCCTTAGCGTTGCTCGCTGGGGCCGGGTTCGTAGCAGGCAGCGCCACAAAGCGGCTTCTCAGCAGCCCCAGGCCCCAGAATCACGCCGCTTAGTTCAACGGTTTACACTCCGAGGCAACGGCCTTGGACTTTGAAGCATTTTACGAGCGATCTGTACATCATGGCGATCATGTTCTCCATGCGCTCATCGACGAGGGTCGGAAATGACACGGCCGTTGGTTGGATTATTGGTTCCGTCCGTGCTAGGCCGAGCCTGTGTTCATTGCGCCCAGGGAAAGCGTGCGTGAACTGCGGTCTCAACTCGAAGGAGGGCGCCAATGACAGTCGCATCATCAGCGATGAACGCGCCAGCCGCCGTCGACCACGCGGCGCTCGCCGAAGCGACGCCGCTCGACGACATCAACGTCAGCGATCCCAAACTCTATCAGCAGGACGTCTGGGCGCCGTATTTTCGCCGGCTGCGGCGAGAGGCCCCGGTCCACTACTGCAAGGAAAGCCCGCTCGGCCCATTCTGGTCGGTGACCAAGCACAAGGACATCATCGCGGTCGAAGTCAACCACAGGGAGTTTTCGTCGAGTTCGACGCTAGGGGGGATAACGCTGCGCGATCAGCCGGCCGAGCGCGAATTGCCGATGTTCATCGCCATGGACCCGCCCAAGCATGACGTGCAGCGCAAGGTGGTGCAGCCGATCGTCTCGCCCGAGAACCTCGCCAATTTCGAGGGGTTGATCAGAAGCCGCGTCCGCGCCGTGCTCGACGGGCTGCCGCGCGACCAAACCTTCAACTGGGTCGACAAGGTCTCGACCGAGCTCACCGCGCAGATGCTGGCGACCCTGTTCGACTTCCCGTTCGAGGATCGGCGCAAGCTGAGCTATTGGTCGGACGTCTCGACGGCGGTGCCCTACGAGGGCGGCCTGATCGAGACCGACGACCAGCGCGAGGAGGTTTTTCGCGAGTGCCTCGAATATTTCATGCGGCTGTGGAACGAGCGCGTCAACGCTGAGCCGCGCCCCGACCTCATCTCGATGCTCGCCCATGGCGAGGCGACCCGTAACATGAGCGCGCGCGAATATCTCGGCAACATCGTCCTCCTGATCGTCGGCGGCAACGACACGACACGCAATTCCATGAGCGGCGGCCTCCTGTTTCTGAGCCGGAACCCGGAGGAATTCGCCAAGCTGCGCGCGAAGCCGGAGCTGATCGAGTTGTTGGCGCCGGAGATCATCCGCTACCAGACGCCGCTCTCTTATATGCGCCGCACCGCGCTCGCCGACGTCGAATTCGGCGGCAAGCTCATCCGCAAGGGCGACAAGGTCGCGATGTGGTACATTTCCGGCAACCGCGACGAAGAGGCGATCGACGAGCCGGATCGCTTCATCATCGACCGCGCGCGTCCGCGCCAGCACCTTTCGTTCGGCTTCGGGATTCACCGCTGCGTCGGCAAGAACCTGGCCGAGATGCAATTGAAAATCCTGTGGGAGGAAATCCTCGACCGGCTGCCTCACAATCGAGGTCGTCGGCGAGCCGAAGCGCGTCTTCTCGTCCTTCGTGCACGGCATCAGCGAACTGCCGGTGCGAATTCCCGCGTAAATCCGCCCAGGACCCGCGAACTTGCGAAAGTCGGGCAGCACCCGGACAGGTCGCGCCCGATGCTAACGCGGACCCCGCTGTCCTGCACCGGGCCGCAGGCCCACAATAATGGATTAAGCGGGCGCCTTCGTCCTCGCCGTTAACCATAGGAACAAACGACGAACAAATTGTTGGACACTGGACCGCTGACCCGCTATTTATTGTTGAGCGCTGCGCTGTCGCCGAATCCTCTCGGCGGATTGCCCTCGTAGGGCGAGCCAATACTTTCCTTGGCTTGGCGACCGCCTGCCGGGGTCATTAGTCGTACCTGCGCGTACTTGCGGAGTAGGTTATGATTTGGATGCGTTCATTCGTCGTCGCATTGCTTCTCTCGGTTTCCGCGGCCAGCGCGCAGCTTGCTCCGGCGGGACGCTCCGCCGTAATCAACATCTCAAATGCGACAACGACCCAGCTTGTCGGCCCAACCGGCTCGACCCAGATTTACGTGACCGCATGGGACGTGCTCGCAAATTCGGCGAGCGGTCTCACACTCGAGTATGGAACGAAGACCGCCAATCCTTGCGACACCGGAACTACCGCGTTGACCGGCCCCTATAGCTTCGCTGCGCAGTCTGGCATCTCCCGCTCCGGGGGCTCCCAACCGCTCTATGTCATCCCCCGAGGGAGCGCACTCTGCGCAGTAACGTCGGGCGCAAGCGTATCGCTGGCCGGATCAGTCTCCTATACGCAGTTCTGAAGGCGCCGCGCTCTGCGCGCCGTGATCCGCAGCGCCGGTTGCAATTTTCAGCGCTTTCCGGGGAATAACGTCAGTCGCCAAAGCGAGCGCAACCGCGTGAGTCAGATTGACGCAGCGCAATTTGTGACGGGCGGCATCCAAATGCGTCTTCACGCTGCCAAACCCAATGTGGAGGATCTCCCCGATCTCCTGATACGTCTTTCCCCTTGCCGCCCAAATCAAACACTGCTCTTCCCGACTTGACAGATGGACGGGAAAGGATGGCGCTTTGAAATTGATATTAGCCGCCGAATCAATGAGGACCGATAATAATCTCAAATTACCCATATTGTTTGTTTTGTATAATTCCCATTGATCGGTCGAAAGGTCGCTATTGAACGAAATCAACGCAACAACCCCACGACGATTCCGCAATGGAATTGTCAACCCGTTGCGCCCAATATTGTGACGAGCTGCGTCGATCAGGAATGCTCTCGTCGCATGATTGTCGAGTGGCAGGCTCGCCCAATCGAACGGCACAAAAGCATCTCGTCCGTAAGTAATTATAGGATCGCAACGCGCATATTGCTTGATGAAGTACCGAACCTGCCATAACCTCGAGTATGTGACGACCGCAGTGAGCAAGCCGGTATCTCCGCTCCTGTCAGGAGACAAGCGCACATACGCAATGTGGCGACAACCGATTTCGGCGGCGGTTGCTCTCAGGACGTCGGCGAGATCCTGCTCATTGCAGCCAAGAATTGTGTCTGTCAGTCTTGTCGCAGCGAGGTCAATCGCGGCGCTGGCCAGGGGCAAGGCAACGATCGGCGTCTCGGGAAGCGCTTGGCCGCGACAGGTCGCGTCGCCGAGATCGCTGTGCCGGTCGTCTTCGATTTGCCTTCCGGCGCCCTCCATCTCATTGGCGAACTTGATCTTGGTCTGACGCGCCAAGCCCCCTTTCTCCTGGACGAGCGGATAGCCGGTGACAATCGCCGGGACCAGCGTGAGTTGGGAGTCATCACTGTGCAACATGACCGAAACACCCTCGCAGAGATCCAGAGAATCAGAAGAGTTGGGGTTTGGCAAAGTTCTTTCTAAGGTCTGACGTCGAAGATCCCCAGCATCACTTCGTCTCGCGCATGAGCCACCATATATCCGGCTTCGGGATCTATTTTACCAGAGACATGGGTACACAATTCCAGCAATTCGACGCAAATCGAGTACAACCTGCGCGCCTCGCAAGCGGACAAATTCAACTCTCCAGATTGTACTCTCGCATCTTCGGGTCTCGTCCCGCGTTTTCTCGATTTCTTAGCCAATTCAATCTCCCGCCCCTTATTCACTGTTCGAAGCGCAGTTTGCTGACGTACGGGAAGAATGACAATCGACAGACTTGTAGACGACAAAACGTGAACATCACCCCGGCGTTGCGGCGGCCCACGCCGATCCGAGCGGCCTACTGAGCAAGTGTTCCTAGCCGAACGCAAGTTCCTTCGCTCCGGGAGCAAGAACCGAGCGGTCAATTCCCAACGCGCGGCGGAACGCTCTCAGCGGACCCTCGCCGGTGTCGAAGAGGCCGGCGTAGCTCATCGCGTCGCCGATCCGCTGAGGCGTCCCTATGATCTGGGGATTGCATCCCGCGGCTCTCAGCACCCGGTAGATCCTGGCGTCGAATACGGAAACGATCTGCGTCAGCCCGGCGGCGACCGCGACTTCGCCGATGCCCAAGATGAGTTCGCTCACGACATAGTTGACGCCGCTTTTGCTTCGACCGGGCTGGCCCGCCGCCGCAGATGCGCAGATTCGCGAACTTTCCCATATGCTGCCGCTCTCGATGAAGCCTCCGTCAAGCAAATGGGGAAAGACGTCTCGCAGCATGTTGGGACCGGTGGTTGGCAATAGTCTCAGTGAACCCCAGTATTCTTCCGAATCCGGATCGACCGAGACGATATACAGCGGGTTTGCATCGTCGAAACGATCTCGCTCATAGCCGTCCTTGACCACGACCTCCCAGCCGAGCCGGTCGGAAAAGGTTTCCGCCCGGTTGCGGAACATGGCGTCGGTTTCCCTCGGGAAGAAGGACGCAACCGAACCTTCGATCAGCTTGAGCATGGCAAAATCACTCCTTCTTTCACTCGAACGCGACTGTGGAACCTGATGGCTCGCGATTGAGCAGGACTGACGACGGTCAGCGCCGCCTCAAGCTCGCCGCGCATTGTTCCCGTTTTGTTCATATTGAAAAACAGAAGCGTTAGTCAACATTCGGTCGCATAGTCTTCCGGACTTTCGAAGGATTTGGTTAACCAGAAAAGGCGGGCGGGTTCGCCGGGCGAGGCGCCTAGATCGAACCGGACTCTGAGGGAGCGGTCAAAGCCTATGCGCATTGCGCTCAGTCCTTCGCCCGCTCGACGTAGCTGCCGTCCTCGGTCTGGATGACGATGCGCGCGCCGACGGCGATGTGCGGCGGAACCATTGCGCGCGCGCCGTTGGAGAGCCTCGCGGGCTTATAGGAGGACGAGGCGGTCTGGCCCTTCATCGCCGGTTCGGTTTCCGTCACCTCCAGAGTGACCCGGGGCGGCAATTGAATGGCGACCGGTATCTCGTTGAAGATCGACAAGATGACCTTCATGCCTTCCTGAAGCCATTGGGTCTGGTCGCCGATCACGTCGGCGCCAACCTGGATCTGGTCGTAGGTGTCGGCGTTCATGAAGTGATAGCCGTCCGCGTCCGAATAGAGGAAGTCGAAATTCTTGTCCTCGACGAAAGCGCGCTCGACCTGCTCGGTGGTCTTGAAGCGGTCCGTCACCTTGACCCCGTCGGAAAGGCGCCGCATGTCGATCTGGGTTGTCGGAGTGCCCTTCCCGGGATGAAAGCTTTCCGCGGAAAGCACGACGCACAGCTGACCGTCCTCCCGTTCGATGATGTTCCCCTTGCGGATCGAGCTTGCGATGACTCTCACTGTATTGGTCCTCGGAATCGGGTGCGCGTCGTCACGCTCGATCAAAGCGCGCGGGTTGAGTGGAGGGTTGGCGATTTTGGCGCGAACCATACCGATTTTGCCGCCAAAGGCCAGTCGAGTTCGCCCTCGATCGTCTTTCTCTTGTCGCCGAACCGCCCCTTGAGCTCGCAACCGTTCTGGAAGAAGGACCGATACGCGAGGCGGCGCGCGGCGGTTGGCGGCGCGGGCGCAGGTGACGAGGCTCATGCGCCGCTGGTTCGACGCCAAGGGCTTCACCGAGGTTCAGCCGGCCGCCCTCCAGGCTTCGCCCGGAAACGAGACTCATCTGCACGGATTCCAGACGGCGCTCGTTCTGCCGGACGGGTCGCCGCGCGACGCCTATCTGCACACCTCGCCCGAATTCGCGATGAAGAAGCTCCTGGCCGCGGGCGAGACGCAGATCTACGCGCTGACGAACGTGTTCCGCAACCGCGAGCGAACGTCGCTGCACGCGCCGGAATTTGCGATGCTGGAGTGGTATCGGACGGACGCCCCGCTCGAGCGCCTGGTTGAGGATTGCGTCGCGCTGACCGCGCTCGCCGCCCATGCCGCGGGAGCAAAGACCTTCGTCTTTCGCGGTCGGGAGGCCAGTCCGTTCGACCCGCCTGAGCGCCTTACCGTGCGGGATGCGTTCCGCCGCCACGCGGGCTTGGACATCTACGACAGCCTGCCGATAGGCGGCCGGCCCGACACGGAAACGCTCGCTCGGCAGGCGATGGATTCCGGCCTGCGCGTCGCGCCGGACGATGACTGGTCGGACATTTTCAGCCGGCTCCTCAGCGAGCGGGTGGAGCCCAAGCTGGGAATTGGGCAGCCCGACCGTGCTTCATGCCTATCCGGCGAGCGAGGCGGCGCTCGCGCGCTTAAGCCCCGATGACCCGCGCATCGCCGAACGGTTCGAATTCTACTGCTGTGGGGTCGAGATCGCGAACGCCTTCCGCGAGCTCGACCGATCCAGCCGAGCAGCGGCGGCGATTCACGGTCGACATGGAGGAGCAGAAGCGCATCTATGGAGCGTCCGCTCCGATCGACGAGGATTTCCTCTCGGCCCTCGCCGAAATGCCCGACGCGAGCGGCGCGGCGCTCGGCTTCGACCGTCTGGTCATGCTGGCGACCGGGGCGGACCGCGTCGATTCCGTGCAGTGGACGCCGGTCTTCGACCCGGCCGAGACAGGCCCATGACCCCGGATTCCCCGCTGCCGGCGAAGGCGCGGTCCGCCCTATCGAGCGTCTTTGGCTTCTCCGAGTTTCGCCCCGGCCAGGAAGATGTCCTCGCAGCCACGCTCGCGGGCAAAGACGTGCTCGCGGTCATGCCGACAGGCAGCGGCAAGTCGCTTTGCTTCCAGCTTCCGGCGATCGTCCGCGGCGGCTTGACCCTGGTCGTTTCGCCGTTGATCGCGCTGATGCGCGACCAGGTCGCACAATTGCGCGAGCTTGGGGTCGAGGCGGCGAGCCTCAACTCCTCCTCCGACGCCGACGAGCGCCGCAGGGTGTCGCGCGGCCTCGGCGAACGCACGCTTCGCCTGCTCTATATCGCCCCCGAGCGGCTGCTGCGCGACGACGTCCTCGACAAATTGCGGGAGGCGTCGATCGACCTTCTGGCGATCGACGAAGCCCATTGCGTCTCGCAGTGGGGCCACGACTTCCGGCCGGAGTATTTGCGCCTGCGCGAGGTTGCCGAAGCGCTCCGGGGGGTCCAGACGATCGGCGTGACCGCGACCGCGGACGCCCCGACTCGGGCGGAAATCGCCAATAAGTTGTTCGTCCGCCCGCCGCAAATATTCGTGCGCTCGTTCGATCGCCCAAACCTGTTTCTGGCGATGCGGCCGAAGTCGGACGCGACCCGCCAGCTGGTCGACAAGCTCGCCGCCCATCGAGGAGAAAGCGGAATCGTCTATTGCGCGTCCCGGCGCCGCACCGAAGAACTGGCCGCGGAATTCGCCCGCGCCGGCCGACGCGCGCTGCCCTACCACGCGGGGCTTGATCATCCGGTGCGCGCCGCCAACCAGGACGCCTTCCTGCGCGAGGACGATTGCATTGTTTGCGCCACCGTCGCGTTCGGCATGGGGATCGACAAGCCCGACGTCCGCTTCGTCTTTCACGCCGACATGCCCTCGTCGATCGAAGCCTATTATCAGGAGATTGGCCGCGCGGGCCGCGACGGCCTGCCCGCCGATACGTTCACGCTTTACGGGGCGGGCGATATCGAATTGCGACGGCGCCAGATCGTCGAGAGCGGCGCGCCCGACGAGCGCAAGCAAGTCGAGATGGCAAAGCTCGACGATCTCGTGGCTCTGTGCGAGACGGCGCGCTGTCGGCGCCAAACGCTCCTCAGCATGTTCGGCGAGGAGTCGGGCCCATGCGGACATTGCGACGTCTGCCGGGGCGCCGTTCGCCTGATCGACGGGCGGATCGAGGCGCAAAAGGCGCTGTCGGCGATTCTGCGCACCTCCGGCCGGTTCTTCTTCGGCCATCTCGCCAACATTCTTTCGGGCAAGGCGACCGAGGCGGTCGAGCGGCATGGGCACGACCAACTCAAGACCTTCGGCGTCGGCAGGGACCGGGCGCCGGCCGAATGGCGCGGCGTCCTGAGGCAGCTGCAGTCAGGCGGACTGATCGAGCGCGAATGGAGCGACCGGGACCGGCTGACCCTCACCGAAGAGGGTTGGCGGGTGCTGCGCGGCCAGGCGCCATTCGCTTTGCGCGAGGATGTCGTCAACAGGAGCGCGCGTCGCCGGTCGCGCGCGACGGTCGCGCCGGATGACGCGGACGGGCGACTGCTCGCGGCGCTGAAAGCGCTGCGGGGCGCGATCGCCGCGGCGCAAAAGCAGCCGGCCTACGTCATTTTCCCCGACCGGACGCTGATCGAGATGGCGAAGGAACGGCCCCGCGGGCTCGATGAACTGGCCGGCATCCATGGCGTCGGCGCGGTCAAGCTGCAAAAATATGGCTCAGCCTTTCTCGCCGTAATCCGAGACCGCCCCGATGCCTGAATTGCCGGAGGTCGAGACGGTCCGGCGCGGACTGACGCCCGCGATGGTCGGCGCCCGCATCGACAAGGCCGAACTGCGGCGGTCTGACATCCGCTTCCCGTTTCCGGCCTCGTTCGCGCAGCGGCTCGCCGGTCGTCGGATCGTCGACATCGGCCGGCGCGCGAAATACCTTCTCTTTGAGCTCGACAGCGGCGAGACCCTGATCGCGCACTTGGGCATGTCGGGTTCGTTCCGGGTCGAAAAATCAGCGATTTCGACTCCGGGCGCGTTCCTTTACCAACGTTCGAAAGATCCCAAACACGATCACGTCGTGCTTCGCCTCGATAACGGCTGGATCGTGACCTATAACGACCCGCGACGGTTCGGCTTCATGGATCTGGCCGCGAGCGGGGCGCTTGCGGATCATCCGAGGCTCAAGCCGCTCGGCGCCGAACCGCTCGCCCCCGAGTTTGACGCGCGCTGTCTGGCGAAGCTGTTCGGCGGGGCCAATACGTCGCTCAAGGCGGGATTGCTCGATCAAAAACGCATTGCTGGCTTGGGCAACATCTATGCCTGCGAGGCCCTCTTTCGCGCCCGCCTCGCGCCGTCGAGGCCAGCCCACATTCTGGCGGACGCGCGCGGCGCTCCCACCCGCGCGGCGGTCGCGATCGCCGAGGCGATCCGAAATGTCCTGGAGGAAGCGATCGAAGCGGGCGGATCGACCCTGCGCGATCACCGGCAGGCCAACGGCGAGCTTGGGTATTTTCAGCATGTCTTCAAGGTTTACGATCGCGAGGGATTGGCGTGCGTGCGGGAGCGCTGTCGGGGCGTCATCGCCAGGGGCGTGCAGTCGGGCCGCTCGACGTTCTACTGTCCGCGATGCCAGAAGTAGCGGCGCGCCGAGCGGAGAGGCGATGGGTCGTCGATCATTGACAAGGCAAAGCCCGCCTCCTATCTCACGGGCAACCCTGTTCAGCGGCGCGAAAATGGGCGGTTCTGGCCTTTTTCGCGCTTTTTATTGTTGCCGCCATCGTCCGCGGCGCCGCTCGCCCGCGGTTGGCCGGGCATAACCGGCGCCAGCGTCTTCGGGTGGGACCGAATCGGAAAGGTCGAAAATGCTCGGCTCGGCTCTGAAGTTCGAACTCGGTGATGAAAAGGGTGTTCGGCTCCTCCAACGATCGCCGGCTGAAGGGCTATCGGCCGAAGGTGGCGGCGATCAATGCGTTGGAGCCTGAGTTCGAGGCGCTGAGCGACGAGCAGCTGTTGGCGAAGACCGCCGAGTTTCGCGCCGAGTTCGCGGCGGGGAGGACATTGGACGATCTGCTCGCGCCCGCCTTTGCCGCCGTGCGCGAGGCGGCGAAGCGCACGCTTAAGCAACGCCATTTCGACGTTCAGCTGATTGGCGGCCTGGTGCTGCATGAAGGCGCGATCGCGGAAATGCGCACCGGCGAAGGCAAAACGCTGGTCGCCACCACCGCAGTCTACCTGAACGCGCTCGCCGGCGAGGGCGTTCATGTCATCACCGTCAACGATTATCTGGCCCGCCGCAACTCCGAGTGGATGGGCGAGATCTACAAATTTCTCGGCATAACTGTCGGCGTCATCGTGCACGGCCTCGACGACGATCAGCGCCGACAAGCCTATGCCGCCGATGTCACCTACGGCACCAACAACGAATTCGGCTTCGACTATTTGCGCGACAACATGAAATACGACATGGCGCAGATGGTGCAGCGCGGCCACGCCTTCGCCATCGTCGACGAGGTCAACTCGATCCTGGTCGACGAGGCCCGCACGCCGCTCATCATCTCCGGCCCGTCCGAGGACCGCTCCAATCTCTATGTCGCGGTTGACGCGATCATTCCGCAGCTGCCGCGCGCGGAATACGAGCTCGACGAGAAGCAGCGCACCGTCAACCTCACCGAGGCCGGAAACGAGCATGCCGAAGCCCTGCTGCGCTCGGCAGGCGTCATGAAGGAAGGATCGCTCTACGAGGCGGCCAACGCCACGCTCGTCCACCACATCAACCAGGCGTTGCGGGCTCACAAGCTCTTCCAGCGCGACAAGGACTATATTGTCCGCAACGACGAAGTCGTTATCGTCGACGAATTCACCGGACGCATGATGCCGGGCCGCCGCTACTCCGAGGGTTTGCATCAGGCGCTCGAGGCGAAGGAGGGCGTGACCGTCCAGCCCGAGAATGTGACGCTGGCCTCGATCACCTTCCAGAACTATTTCCGCCTCTACAAGAAACTTGCCGGAATGACCGGCACCGCCGCGACCGAGGCCGACGAGTTCGCCGAAATCTATAAGCTCGTCGTTGTCGAGATTCCGACCAACCTGCCGATCGCCCGCCTTGACGAGGACGACGAGGTCTATCGCACCTCCGACGAAAAGATGCGCGCCGTGGTGCGCGAGATCGAAATCTGCAAGCGCGCACATGCAGCCGATGCTGGTCGGCACGACCTCGATCGAGAAATCCGAGGTGCTCGCCGAGGTGCTCGAGCGCGAAGGGTACAAGAAGATCGATTTCACCAAGCCTGATGCGCTGAAGGCGCTCTACGACGCCGCCCGCGCGGGCAAGCCGTCGAAGAACTTCGCCGTTCTCAACGCCCGTCACCATGAGCAGGAGGCGTTCATCGTCGCCGAGGCCGGCGTTCCGGGCGCGATCACGATCGCGACCAACATGGCCGGGCGCGGCACCGACATTCAGCTCGGCGGAAATGTCGAGATGCGGGTCAAGCAGGAGATCGACCCGACCGGACCGCTTCAGGCGCGCGAGACGCAAGAGACGTCGATTCGCGCGGAAGTCGCGGCTTTCAAGAAGAAGGCGATCGACGCCGGCGGGCTCTATATCATCGGCACCGAGCGACACGAAAGCCGCCGCATCGACAACCAGCTGCGCGGGCGATCCGGCCGGCAGGGGGACCCCGGCCGGTCGAAATTTTTCCTGTCGCTGCAGGACGATCTCATGCGTATTTTCGGCGCCGAGCGCATGGATGCGATGCTCAAGCGCCTCGGGCTCAAGGAAGACGAAGCGATCGTCCATCCGTGGATCAACAAGGCGCTCGAGAAGGCGCAGCAGAAGGTCGAGGCGCGCAACTTCGACATTCGCAAGAACATTCTCAAATTCGACAACGTTATGAACGACCAACGCAAGGTCATTTTCGAAGACCGCCGCAGAATGATGGCCTCCGAATCGCTCGAGTCGACGATCGAGGACATGCGCACCGGCGTGATCGACGACGTCGTCGCCAAGCACATTCCACATGACGCCTATCCGGAGGCCTGGGACACCGCCGGCCTGAAGACCGAGGTTCTGGCCAAACTCAATCTGGACCTGCCGGTCGACGGGTGGGCCAAGGAGGAGGGCATCGCCGACGAAGAGGTGGCGGCGCGGCTCCATGCGGCGGCCACGGACGCCTATGCGGAGCGCGTGCAGCGCAACACTCCCGAGGCGATGAGATATGTCGAGAAGCAGGTGATCCTGCAATCGCTCGACCACCTGTGGCGCGAGCATCTGATCACGCTCGATCATCTGCGGCAGGTTATCGGCTGGCGGGGCATGGCTCAGCGAGATCCGCTGAACGAGTACAAGTCCGAGGCCTTCGAGCTGTTCCGCGAGCTGATCGCGCAATGGCACGAAGCCGTCATCGCGCAAATGTCGCGGGTCGAAGTGCGGTTCCAGCAGCCCGAGCCGCCCCCGCCGCCGATGCAGTATCAGCACCTCGACCCCACGACCGGCGAAAATGAACTGCCATTCGCTCCGCTCTCGGAACCGGTCGGCGCCGGGCTGCAAGCGGCCACGTCCGGACTCGCCGTCGCCGATCGCGATCCGAAGAACCCGGCGACATGGGGCCGGGTCGGACGAAACGAGCCTTGTCCCTGTGGCTCAGGCAAGAAGTTCAAGCACTGTCACGGCCTGGTCGCTTGAATTCTCTTGAGGCTTCGTCCACCCGGGCCGAAGCCCTTGGCTTTCTAGTCGAGACCTTCGAGCGCTGCGGAATCGAAAACTCGAGACGAGAGGCTGGAATAACGCTCTGCGCCGCGTCCGGCGTTTCGCCCGCACGGCTGATTGCCGGCCCGCAAGAGCCGCTCGGATCGGCGGCGCGAAGGATCGAGGTATTCGCGGCGCGGCGGGCGGCCGGCGAGCCTTTGTCGCGGATCGTCGGCAAGCGGGAGTTTTGGGGTCTCAGGCTGACGATTTCGCCGCAGGTGCTCGATCCGCGTCCCGAAACGGAAACGATCATCGAAACGTCCCTCAAATTGTTGGCGAACCGGCGCGAGGAACGGTTGCGGGTCCTCGACCTCGGCGTGGGCTCAGGCTCGCTGTTGTGCGCGCTCCTCAGCGAATTCGCCAATGCGCGGGGCATCGGAATCGACATATCCGCTGGGGCCGCGAACGTGGCGCGGGGCAATATCGAAGCTTGCGGCCTCGCTGCGCGGGCCGAGATTCGGATTGGCGACTGGACGGGAGGCGTCGAGGGGGAGTTTGACCTCATCGTGTCGAATCCGCCCTATATTCGGAGCGCCGATCTCCCGGGGTTGCCGCGCGAGGTCCGCGACTTCGATCCGCGGCTCGCGCTCGATGGCGGAGTTGACGGCCTCGACGCCTATCGGCGAATGATCCCGGAGGCGCGGCCCTTGCTTTCCGGAGGGGCTTGGTTGCTGGTCGAAATCGGCGCGGGCCAGACCGCGGCCGTGCTTGCAATCGCTGAACGATGCGGCTTTGTCGACTGCACGTCCTATAAGGACCTCGCCGGTCTCGATCGCGTCGTGGCGGCGCGATCGCCTTGGACCGCAAGGATCGGGACGCAGATGGGCGAAAAGCGGTGACCATGGCGAACTCGTCCGGCGAACACGCGCCACGCGGCGAACTGACGGTTCGTCTGATCGCGATGCCGCGCGACACCAACATCAACGGCGATATTTTCGGCGGCTGGGTGATCAGCCAGATGGACCAGGCCGGCGGCATTCACGCGGCGGAGAAGGCGCAGGGACGCGTCGTCACGGTCGCGATCGACGCGATGACATTTATCCGCCCGGTCAAGGTCGGGGATGTGCTGTCCGTCTACACCGCGGTCGACCACATTGGCCGGACCTCGCTTAAAGTTCACATCGAGGCCTGGGCGCAGCGATTTCGAACCCATCATCGGGAAAAGGTGACCGACGCGACATTCACCTTCGTCGCCGTCGGAGCCGACGGACGCCCACGGCCGGTCGTTCCAGAGGCTTAGCGGATCCGCGGCGGCCGTCGCGGAATGCCGGTTCGAATTGCCCCGTCATTGCGGAGCGAGGCAATCCAGGCGACCTACGTTCCTCGGATTGCTCCGTCGCTTCGCTGCTCGCAACGGCGGTTCAGCGCCGTCGCGACTCGAGTCAATCGTCGAGCTTGCGCGCCTCCTCCGGCAGCATGATCGGCACGCCGTCCCGGATCGGATAGGCAAGACGCGCGGCGCGGGAAACGAGCTCCTGTCGAACGGGGTCGTATGTCAGCTCCGCTCGCGTCACCGGGCATACCAGAATCTCAAGAAGACGAGCGTCGACTTGCGAGCGTTCGTCCGGCTCGATTCCCGGCGCGCGTTTCCCAGTATCGTCGCTCATCGGCGGATCCTTGCAATCGGGGCGAAGCCTTGTGGCCGGCGCGCTCCGGCACGGCCACAGGCGCGCTGGCGAGCTTCGCGCCCGCGATCAGAATTGCAAAGCGGCGGCCTGACGTACGCCATTGATCTTGCTCACTCTCGCTATGACCTCGGGCGGCGCGACGCCGTCGATCGAGACGAGCGCGATCGCCGAACCGCCTTTTTCGTCGCGCCCGAGCGCAAACGTGGCGATATTGACCCCCGCGTCGCCGAGGCAGCTGGCGAAGCGGCCGATGAAGCCGGGCTTGTCCTCGTTGGTGACATAGATCATCGACGGGGTGAATTCGGCGTCGACCTTGATCCCCTTGATCGAAAGGATGCGCGGCTTGCCGTCGTGGAACACAGTTCCGCCGATGGCGCGCGTTTGCTCCGCGGTCGCGACGGTCAGGGTGATGAAGCTTTCGTAGTCGCCTTCCGAGGCGCGGGTCATTTCCTCGATGACGATGCCGCGGTTGGCGGCGACCGCCGGCGCGGACACCACATTGACGTCGACCAGAGACGGGCGGAGCAGGCCGGCGATCGCCGCCGACGTCAGAGCCTTGACCTTCAGTTCCGCGACCGCGCCCTCATAGGTGATCGTGACCTTCTGGATCGGCGCTTGCGTGAGCTGGCCGGCGAATGACCCGAGACCCTCCGCCAAGGCGATGAACGGCCTCAACCTCGGCGCTTCCTCCGCGGTGATCGAGGGAAAGTTGAGGGCGTTCGAGATCGCGCCGCGCGTCAGATAGTCCGACATCTGCTCGGCGACCTGGAGCGCCACGTTCTCCTGCGCTTCGTTGGTGGAAGCGCCTAGGTGCGGGGTGGCGATGAAGTTTGGATGACCGAACAGCGGGTTGTCCGTCGCCGGCTCCTCGGTGAAAACATCGAAGGCCGCGCCGGCGACCTGGCCGCTGTCCAAGGCGGCGCGCAATGCGACTTCGTCGACGAGGCCGCCGCGCGCGCAATTGATGATACGCACGCCCTTCTTGGTCCTCGCCAGATTTTCCGCCGAGAGAATGTTGCGCGTTTGCGCGGTCAACGGGGTGTGCAGGGTGATGAAATCGGCGCGGGCCAGAAGATCGTTCAGTTCGAGCTTCTCGACGCCGATTTCGGCTGCGCGGTCAACGCTGAGAAATGGATCGAAGGCGACGACCCGCATCTTCAATCCCAGGCCGCGCGAGGCGGCGATCGAGCCGATATTTCCGCATCCGATGACGCCGAGCGTCTTGCCGGTCAGCTCAACCCCCATGAAGCGGTTCTTTTCCCACTTTCCTGCTTGGGTCGAGACGTCGGCGGTCGGGATCTGACGCGCGAGCGCAAACATCAACCCGATCGCGTGCTCGGCGGTGGTGATCGAATTGCCGAACGGCGTATTCATCACGATCACACCTCGGGCGGTCGCGGCCGGAATGTCGACGTTGTCGACGCCGATGCCCGCGCGGCCGACGACCTTCAGTTTCTTGGCCCGTTCGAGGAGCTTGGCGGTGACCTTGGTGGCGGAACGAATGGCCAGTCCGTCATAGTCGCCGATAATCTTGGCGAGCTCGTCCTTGTCGAGTCCTGGCTTGACGTCGACTTCGACCCCACGGTCCTTGAAGATGGCGACGGCGGCGGGCGAGAGCTTGTCGGAAATGAGAACGCGGGGAGTCATGGGTTGATAGCCTTAAACTGTGGAGCGGCTGCGAAGCGGCCGAGGTCCAATGCGACGGAATCGGGTCCGAGACCGCGAGCGAAGCGTCCTCCGCATTCGCTCGGGCTTCGACGGTCAAGCTGCTTTCGCCAGCCTGCTCTTCTCCACGGCAAAGGCGTAGTCGAGCCAATCGGTCAGCGCTTTGACGTCGGCGACTTCGATCGTTGTGCCGCACCAGATGCGCAATCCGGCCGGGGCGTCGCGATACGATCCGATGTCGAAGGCGACCTTTTCCTTGTCGAGAAACGTCGCGAGCGCCTTCGCGAACGCGGCCTGGCCGTCGGCGGAAAGGGCGGCGATGGTCGGATCGACCACTTTCAGGCACACGCTGGTGTTCGAACGCGTCTCCGGGACACGCGCGAGAAAATCGACCCACGCAGTCCGGTCAACCCAATCCGCGATAACCTTTGCATTGCCGTCGGCTCGCGCGAAAAGGGCCTCCAGACCGCCGAACGACTTCGCCCATTGCAGAGCGTCGATATAGTCCTCGACGCACAGCATCGATGGCGTGTTGATGGTCTCGCCTTCGAAAATGCCCTCGATCAGCTTGCCGCCCTTGGCGAGCCGGAAGATCTTCGGCATCGGCCATGGCGGGGTATGCGCCGCAAGCCGTTCGGCCGCGCGCGGGCTCAGGATTATTACGCCATGCCCCGCCTCTCCTCCCAGCGCCTTCTGCCAGGAGAACGTCGTGACGTCGAGTTTGGGCCAGTCGAGGTCCTGCGCGAAAGCGGCGGATGTCGCATCGCAGAGCGTCAGGCCCTTGCGATCGGCCGCAATCCAGTCAGCGTCGGGGACCCGCACCCCCGATGTCGTGCCGTTCCAGGCGAAGACCACGTCATTGTCGAAGTTGACTTGCGAGAGGTCAGGCAGCTCGCCGTAGGGCGCCTTCAACGCGCGCGCATCCTTGAGCCTGAGTTCCTTGAGAATATCGGCGACCCAGCCGTCGCCAAAGCTTTCCCAGGCCAGCACGTCGACGCCGCGCGAGCCAAGCATCGACCACAAAGCCATTTCAAATGCGCCGGTGTCGGACCCCGGCGTGATGCCGATTTGATAGTCGCCGGGGACGCCAAGCACTTCGCGGGTGAGGTCGATCGCGAGCTTGAGCTTGGCTTTGGGCAGCTTCGCCCGATGCGAGCGCCCCAGCGCCGCGTCACGAAGAACCGTGGGAGTCCAGCCGGGGCGCTTTGAGCATGGGCCGGAAGAAAAACACGCGTTCGCAGGGCGAACGGCGGGCGCCGCAGTCGTCATATTGAGCCATCCTTTCAGATGGGCGCCTCTCGTCGGGGAGAGGTGTCCCGCCGCGGCTCATAGCGCAATCGCCGAATGGCGGCAACCCGGGCAGCGGACTGTTGGGCGCGCCTCAAGCCAATTAGCGCCGCTGATGTGACCATCGACGATCAGAACGGATTCCAGGTCGCTCGCTGGGTGAATTTCAGGTAGCTCACATTGACTCCGAGGCGCGCGCCGACGCCGGTGCGGATCGGAACGACCACAATGTTGTCGGAGTTGAGCGCTGTGAAGCCGAACCCGCCGATAAAATAGGCCGATCCGTCGATGCCGCCGAATCGACGGAAAACCGCGTCGATCGCCGGCAGGTTGTAGACCAGCATCATCGTCCGGTCACCGTCGGCCCCGGCGTCAAAGCCGATTGACGGTCCCTGCCAATAAATCGGCTGATCTCCGGCGTTCCGCGTGTACATCTTGCCCTCGCCGTATCGCAGTCCGCCGACAAACGCGGCGGACGCCTCCTGGCCGAGGACGTAGGCGTTTGGCAAACCCCAGCGACGGCCGGCTTCCTGGACCACATCCGCAAGCCCGCGCGACAGAGCGCCAAAAAATCGATGGCCATCGTCGACGATTTCATCGACGGGGAAAGCCTGTGGAGCGTCTGCCCGGGCTGCCCGGGTCCAGGTTGCCGCGCTCATGACCGCTAGGCCGACAAACCCACGCCGCGTCAGTTCTGATCGCATGAGCCTCCTCGAGACGGTAGCGACGCCAGCGGCGACCGGGACACCGTAGCCCCGCCCTCAGTCCCGACCGCCAATCCGGCGAGATGCGACAATATAGGACGACCGCGTTGACGCCACGTTAACGCTTTCCGTATTGGCGGGCCGCCGCCGCGTCGCCCCAAGCGATGAAGGGTCCGTTTCGCAACCCGCGATCGACCTTGCCATAGGCAAGCCGCCGTTCCCGAGGGATCGAGGACCATGCCGCCCGCGGCGCTCAGCACCGCGTCCGCGGCCGCCGTATCCCATTCCATTGTCGGCGCGAAACGGGGATAGACGTCGCCGAGGCCCTCGGCGATGAGACAGAATTTGAGCGATGACCCCGCAGGTCGCGCCTCGCCAACCGGCAGCGCCTTCAAGAAGGATTCGGATTCCTCATCGTTATGCGAACGACTCACCAGCGCAGTCAGCCTCGGGGGCGCGAGGCGCGTCCGGATTCGCCGCCAGTCTCCCTTGTTGGGCAATCCCGCGCCGAGAGGCGTTTCGCACGCGAAGGCCGCATCGCCGCCGATCCACAACCGGCCGATCGCGGGCGCGTAGACTGCGCCGGCGACCGGGGCGCCGTCTTCGATCAGCGCAACGTTGATCGTGAACTCGCCATTGCGAGCGAGGAATTCCCGTGTTCCGTCAAGCGGGTCGACCAGCAGGAAGCGCCCAACGGCGCTGATCGGCGTTCCGGCCGCGGTCGACTTTTCGGCGCATATCGGCGGCGAGGGCGCCATGCGCGCCAGATGCTCGCAGATGATCGCTTCGGCGCGATGATCGGCTGACGTGACCGGACTGCCGTCTTCCTTCGACCGAACGTCGCCGCCGCGCTCGTATTCCTCCATCACCGCCGGACCGGCCGCAAGCGCCGCCTCGGCGAGATACAAGGCAATGTCGTCGCGCTTGCTGCGATCGAGCGCAAACGGTTTTGGATGCTGATGAGTCGAATTCAAGACATCTCCCTCGCCGAGGCGATTGCGTTCCCATCGATTTTGCGAGGCCGCATCGCGACGGTGCGGCGAATCGGATAGACAGGGAATCGGACGCCGGCAATATGGCGGCGCGCTCGTTGCTCCGCAACCAGCGATCTCGAACGGAGGATCCGTCGCTTGACAATGGCCTCGCTCACCCCGCTCGACCTCGCCGCGCTCCTATGCTCGCGCGTATGCCACGATGTGATCAGTCCGGTCGGAGCGATCGTCAATGGCCTTGAGGTTCTCGATGGGGAAGAGGACGAGGAAATGCGCGCGGTGGCGATGGAGCTCATCAAGAAGAGCGCGACTTCGGCCTCGGCGCGCCTGCAATTCTGCCGTCTCGCCTTCGGCGCCGCAGGCTCGTTCGGCGCCCAGATCGATACGGGCGATGCCGAAAAGGTGGCCAGGGACGTCTTCGCCAGCGACAGAACGATTCTGCAATGGACCGCGGTCCGGCGGCTGGCGTCGCGAAATTCGGTGAAGCTGTTGCTCAATCTTTGCCTCATCGCCGCCGGCTCGGCGCCTCGCGGCGGCGTCATCACTGTCGACATCTCGAAGGACGACGGGCCAATGACGTTGCGGGTCGAAGCCAAGGGCGCGAACGCCAAATTGTCGCATAGCGCGACGGATATCCTGACCAACGCCTTTCCCGCGGAAGCAATCGACGGCCATTCCATTCAACTTTATTTCACCACGCTCCTGGCCCGCGAGTGTCAAGCGACGCTCGCCGTTTCGACTTCGCAAGACACGGTGACGTTGACAGCTATCCCGGCGCCCGCCGTTGACGACAAAATGTGAGCCCCCGCTGATGCGTTAAAGTCATCGGCGACGCACGGCGACCGACGAATATTTACGCCATGTGAAGCATCGGCCATTAATTGTCGAGAACCGTCAATCATTGTTCGAATGAACGAAGGAATGAGGATGCGGCACGTCCTGGTGGTGGATGATTCCACAGTGGTCCGAAAAATTGTCCGCCGCGTTCTCGAAGGCATGAACCTGCAGATCACCGAGGCCTCGGATGTACGTCAGGCGCTCGCTGTTTGCTCGATCTCAATGCCGGACGCGATTTTCGTCGATGGCGGGATGCCGGCGCTCGACGGTTGTGAATTCCTCAGGAGGCTGCGCCGGATGCATGGCGGAAACGGCCCGAAGGCAGTGGTTTGCCTCAATGAAAATGATGTCGCCCAGATTGCGCGGGCGATCCATGCAGGCGCGAGCGATTTCATTATGAAGCCGTTCGACGCGGATCAGCTGCGAGAAAAATTCGCGCTCGTTGGCGCTCAACTTTCCGCGAGTTCGACTATTCCGTCACGGGCGAGTCATCGGTGACTTCCGGGGCGGTGTCCGGTCCCCTCGATTCTCCTGAGCTTCCCGCGCCAAACCCATAGGGCGACCGCAGCCGGCGGCGACGGCCCCGGGCGGGAAAGCTGCCTTCGCCTGAGCGCGGTTCGAATTCGGCGGGCGCGGCTTCAGGGGCGACGGCCGGCGCGGGCGAGGCGATCGCATCCGGCAGCGGCGCGTCCGTGGCCGGGTCCACATTGTTGGACCTCGGGCTTGCGGTTATGAAAGATGGGAGTCCCGGCTGCGCGGCTCCTTCGACGCCAGCGTCCCTCGCTGGTTGAGCCTGGGCGTCGCGGTAAGGCCGGAAATCCCGAGGACGGCCGTCCCGCCCATGCCGGTTTTCGCGATAGCCCTCATTTCGCTCGGCGAACGGCCGATCCTGTCGCGGGCCTCGTTCAGGAAATCGGTTGCCTTGCCGGTCCTGGCGATTGGCGAATCCTGCCCGATCGTTCTGACCCTGGCGCTCGCCTTCATAAGGAGGCCGCTCGCCGTAGGGTTGGGGGGCATTCGCCGCCGCGTTCGGTTGCGGTTGAAACCCTTGTTGCGGCTGCGGAAAGGCGTTCTGTCGCTCCGTGGGCGAGGCGAAACGATCGGACAAGGTGTCGAAATCGCCGTCGTCCTCCAGGTCGTCGCCGTCTCCGGGCGGCCGCGGCTGACCGCTCTGCGCCAGAGCCTGCGCGGCTTGCGCGGCTGCAATAAGTCGAAAGTAATGTTCGGCGTGTTGCAAATAATTCTCCGCCGCAACCGGATCCCCACCGGTGTGCGCGTCTCTGGCGAGCTGTAGGTATTTCTCGGCCACATGGTGCGCGTTGCCGCGTATTTTGACATCCGGTCCGTTCGATTCGTAGGATCGCGTCAAAGGATTCGGGCCTCGCCGATTGTTTGTCGGCCGACCGCGCATCCTCTTGTTCTGACCTGGTCTCATTTCAATTTCCCAACATTCATCCGGTTAAGCCCACATCTTCCCGATCGTCGTCGGGGCAAGCATTTTCGATTTGCCGCGAGCAGGCGCGATTCACGCCTCCGCGTTACTCGAACGGGCTGATCTCATCGCACCCAGAGAGGGACACGAACGATCACTGTCATCCCAATCCCGTGCAAATTTCCTTTACGAGCGCCGCCCTGGTGGCAGGGCCCTCTCACAGGTCGCGTCGCCTGACTGTGCCTTCGCGGCTTAATCCGTTTCCGCGACTTCAGCGGCCCCCACGCCCCGCTATTCGGCCGTTCGCATCAGCACGGGGCGGAACGCTGACATATCAGAATTTGCGCCAGCGGCAAATCCTTTGGTCTGAGAATAGCGCTCTTTCCCCTGATCGCCAAGCTGCAATTCGGCCCGCGCCAGCGAATTCCGCGGTCAGAATCGGAAGCGCTACCGCCGCGGCGGACCAGGCTTCAGTTCGAGGCCGATCCCTGTATCGGCTGGACCGGGGCACGGAAGCCCTTCGGCGGATCGGTCAGCCATTCGCGGTCCGGTTCCGGACCGAGCGGAGCGGTCTTTCCCATTCCGACCCAGTTCAACGGATTGAGGTTGCCAAGCGCGGATGACGTCGATCCGCACGCGCCATCGCACTTCACCTCTTGTCCCTCGGGGTCGACCGCGCGGACGGTCACCGGCGTGTTCGGAGGGAACGGATGGGTGTAACGCTGCCGGGCGTCGCCAACTCCTGCGATCGTTTTCTTCGCCTCTTCCTTTTGCGCCTTCTTGTTCAGAATCTCCTGATTCACCGGCCAGTCCGGGTCCGCCGAAGCGGAGGAGCCGGGAGGCGGCAGCTCCATTTTCGGCGGTAAGACAATTTTGCCGTGCTCATGGTAATCAATCGGAGGCGGCTTTTCGCCGCCGAGCCCAATAGCCGGACCGAAAATCGATCCGATTCCCTGCCACAGAGGCGCCTGACCATCGTCGCCGGCCCAGGCCGGAGAAACGGTGAAAACGGACGGGGTCATCGCGAACGCGACCGCCGCAAACCACCGCAAACCAAAGCCCATCGCCCTACCCCTTGCCCTCCGCAACTCTTGCGACGCCCGGTCCAACCGAGAACGGTGTCTGGCCGCAAATTCCGGCTATTCGATGACGCAATCGGAGCCCCCGACAAGGAGGTCGCCTGGGCGATTTTGCTCGATCTCAGCGTGCGCCATCGGGCGAACTCGTGTTGCTTCGGCCGTTCGCCGCCCGCGGAATGGGAAGCAGGTCGAGAATCAACAGGACGACCCCGACGTTAATCGCGGCATCGGCGATATTGAAGACGAAAAAGTGACGGCCAAAGGCGTGAAAATCGAGATAATCAACGACAGCGCCATGACCAATTCGGTCAATCGCATTTCCAAGGGCGCCGCCAATAATCAGGCCGAGGCCGGCGGCGGGCAGCCCGGATCGAGATCGATAAAGCCACCACGCAAGCAAGGCGGTCGCCGCGAAGGTCAGGGCAAGCAGGCCCGTCTGCCCAGACGCGGAACCGCGGTCGAACAAGCTGAACGAAATGCCGTGGTTCCACCGCAGGGTCAAATCAAGGAACGGGGTCAACGGCGGCGAATCGGCCACCAACTGGTCGGAGTGCGACAGGACTGTAATTTTTGCGATTTGGTCAATGAAGACGACAATCAGCGCGACAAGACCTCCCAACAGCGGCGGCTTCACGGCAAGCGGCCCAGCGTCTTGAGTTCGCGCAGCGCCTTGGCATCGCGAGGAGTAACATCAGGAAAATCGGGCTCGGCCGTCGCGGGATCGAAATAGCGCCACGAGCGCGCGCATTTGACGCCCTTCGCGCGCTCCACCACGACGCCGACGTCAGCAGCTTCGGGCAGGCGAAACGCCGCTTCGGGGATCGGCTTCCCGAATTCGATCGCAATCTCCGAAGTGATGCAGACCTCCGCAAAATCGATTCCCTCAAGCGCCCTTAAATGCTCGGGATTGCTCAGATAGACGCGCGGCGCGGCCTCCAGGGAGGAGCCGATCAGCTTGTCGGCCCGGGCGATTTCGATCGCGCCGGTGACCGCGAGACGCAGCATCCGGATCGTATCCCAGGTCTTGGCCAGCCGGTCATCGCGCCACGCGGCGGGGATGGCCGGAAATTGTTCGAGATGGATCGAGCGGTGGCCGACGCCGCGCGACGCCCAGGCTTCCTCCATGGTAAAGACCAGGACCGGCGCGAGCCAGATCGCGACCGCGCGGAAGATTTGCTCGATCGTCTCCAGCGCCCCGCGCCGCCTGACGCTCGACGGCGGGTCGCAATAGAGCGCATCCTTGCGGATGTCGAAGTAAAAGGCGGACAGGTCGGCGTTGATGAACGCGGTCAGCGTCGCGACGACGCGAGCGAAGTCGAAATTGTCATAAGCCTCGCGAACCTTGAGGTCGAGTTCGACGAGCTTGTGGAGCATCAGCCGCTCCAAGCCGCTCATCGGCGCATGGCCGACCGAATCGCCTTGCTCGCGATGGGCCAGAGTTCCCAGCATCCAGCGGATCGTGTTGCGCAACTTGCGATAGTTGTCGCTCACGGCTTTAAGGATTTCCGGGCCGATGCGCTGATCATCGGTATAGTCGACGCTGGCCACCCATAAGCGCAGGATGTCGGCGCCGGAAGCGCGGATGACGTCCTGCGGGAACGTCTGGTTGCCCAGCGACTTGGACATCTTGCGGCCGCCCTCGTCGAGCGTGAAGCCATGGGTCAGCACGATGTCGAACGGCGCCCGCCCGCGCGTGCCGCAGCTTTCCAGGAGCGACGACTGGAACCAGCCGCGATGCTGGTCGGAGCCCTCGAGATACATCACCGTGTCCGCGCCGCCGTCGATCGCCCGCCGGATGCCGGCCAGTCCGGGGAAGTGGATCGGGTCCTCAAGGACGAAGGCGTGGGTCGATCCCGAATCGAACCAGACTTCAACCAGGTCGTCGATCTTGTCGTAGGCGTCGGAGTTGTGCTTTGCGCCGAGGAACCGCTCCTTGGCGCCCTCGGCGAACCAGGCGTCGGCGCCTTCCTGTTCGTAGGCTTCGGCTATTCGCGCGTTCACCTCCTCGTCGAACAGCATTTCGTGACCGTCCTTGCGGACGAAAATCGACAGGGGCACGCCCCAGGCGCGCTGGCGCGAAAGCACCCAATCGGGCTTATTCGCCACCATGCCCTTGATCCGGTTCTCGCCGGACGGGGGCGCCCATCGCGTGCGTTCGATCGCGTCAACCGCAATGGCGCGAAGGGTCTTGCCGCCATGCGCGTTGGCGAAGGGGCGATCCATCGCCAGAAACCATTGCGGCGTATTGCGAAAGATGACCGGGGTCTTGGACCGCCAGCTGTGCGGATACTGGTGCTTGAGCCTGCCGCGCGCAACGAGCGCGCCGACTTTGCTCAGCGCATCCATAACAGCTCTGTTGGCGTCTCCGACTTTGCCGGCATCGGTGATGACGCGCTTGCCTTCGAAGCCAGGCGCCTCTTCAGTGAAGGCGCCGTTCTCGTCGACCGTGTAGGGAATGCGGGTGTCGATTCCGCGCTCCTGAAGCAGTCGCGTATTGGCCGTCCAGAGTTCGAAGTCCTCACGGCCGTGGCCGGGAGCGGTGTGAACAAAGCCGGTTCCGGCCTCTTCGGTCACATAGTCGCCGTCGAGCAGAGGAACGACGAACCCGTAGCCGTGCGCGTGAAGCGGATGGGCGCAGACTACCGACTCCAAATCTCCGTGGGCGACGTCACCGATTCGCTTGAACCCTCCCGCGGTAATCCGTGCTGCGGAAAACATTGCGTCGGCAAGTGCATCCGCTACCAAATAGACATCACCGGCTTTGACCCAGTTGTCAGCGGGTGCGACGTCCACCTCATAGAGGCCGTAAGGGATACGCCGCGAATATGCGATTGCTCGGTTTCCAGGAATTGTCCAAGGCGTTGTTGTCCAGATAACAACCTTTACTCCCCCAAGCTTGGTCGGTTGAGCGGCCGCAGCCGCGGTCTCAATAACACGAAGCGCCGCAAACTCACTGAGAAAGTCCTGTTTCAGATAGCTTTTCTCGGGAAAGTAGGTCAGGTCGCCCTCGACAGGGAACGCCGCATAGATCGTGTCGCTGACGTGGTCTTCGTACTCGACCTCCGCCTCGGCGAGCGCAGTCTTCTCGATGACGCTCCACATCACCGGCTTCGAGCCGCGATAGAGCAGGCCGTTGGCGACGAATTTGAAGATCTCGCGCGCGATCTGAGCTTCGGCGGGATAGCTCATCGTCGTATAGGGATGGTCCCAATCGCCGACGACGCCGAGCCGCTTGAATTCCTCCCGCTGCACGGAGAGCCAATGTTCGGCATAGGCGCGGCATTCCCTGCGGAACGCGATGATGGCTTGCGAATCGGAGAAATCCGGCTTTGACTTGCCTTTGCTTCGGTAGAATTCCTCCTCGACCTTCCACTCGATCGGCAGCCCGTGGCAATCCCAGCCGGGAACGTAATTGGATTCCCGCCCGGTCATCTGATGCGAGCGCACGACAATGTCCTTGAGCGTCTTGTTGAGCGCGGTGCCGATGTGGACGCTGCCATTGGCGTAGGGCGGCCCGTCGTGGAGCACGAATTTGGGGCGTCCCTTGCCGCTCTCGCGCAGCGCGCCATAGAGATTCTCGCGCGCCCAGCGAGCCAGAATCTCCGGCTCCTTCTGCGGCAGACCCCCCCGCATGGGAAAATCCGTCTTGGGCAGGAAAAGAGTGCGCGAATAGTCGAGGCTTGAGACAGGCGCGTCGGACATGAGAGCGGAAGCCAAATTCGGGGGCGCGGCGAGGGCCGGGTGGGATTAGAGGATTTGCGGCAATTCGCCAAATCCGCTTCTATCTCCCGACAGCGAGAATTGCGCGGGCCCGCGCCTTGTCGCGCTCCATTTCGGCCGTGAGCGACGGGATCGAGTCGAATTTGAGCTCGTCGCGGATGCGTTCGACGAACTCGACTTCCATTTCGCGCCCGTAGAGATCCCCGTTGAAATCGAGGAGATGAACCTCGAGCAAAGGCGGGCCGTTATCGACTGTCGGCCGGGTTCCAAAGCTGGCGACCGCGGGAAAGGCCCGCCCATCGACCCGCGCCACGACGGCATAGACCCCATGCGCCAGCCGGTTGGTTGGCTCCAACGCGAGATTCGCCGTCGGGACGCCGAGGGTGCGTCCCAGGCGCTGACCGGAAATAACTCGGCCGCTGACCGAATAGTTGCGCCCGAGGCCCCGCGCCGCGGCGGCGAGGTCGCCACGCTCGAGAGCCTTGCGAATGGCGCTTGAGGACACGGCGACGGCCGCTTCTTCGGCGCCGTCTTCGACCTTTGCGACGATCTCAACAGCGAAGCCGTGCCTCGCGCCAGCCACGGCGAGGGTGGACGGCGAGCCCGACCGGCCCTTGCCGAAATGAAAATCCCATCCGACGACGACGGCGGCGGCGCCGAGGCGCGCGACGAGAACCTGGGCGACGAACTCGTCCGCGCTCATCGCGGCGAGCGAGGCGCCGAAACGAATGAACACAATGCCCTTGAGCCCGAACCGGGGGCAAATTCCGGCTTTGTCCTGCGCCGGCGTCAAGCGAAAGACGACCGGCCGCCCGGCAAAAAAGTCCGCGGGATGCGGCTCGAAGGTCAATATCGCGCTGGGGGCCGCTCGCTCCCGCGCCACGGCGACCGCCCGCTCAATGACCGCCTTATGCCCGAGATGCAGGCCGTCAAAATTTCCGATGGCGTAAACCGCACCCTCCAGCCCGGGCGGCGGCTGCATCGGGTCCGTGGCGAGCACGAAGCCGTTGGTCATTGCGTCCTGCTGATCCTCGGGCTTTGACCGGCCGGTCCCCGGGTTTCGGAGCCCGCGCAAATTGCCCTTGCCTCCCGATCCGGTCAACACGCGGCATGCTTCGGCTTTGGCGTCGGGGGAACGCTGAGGACGCCTTCTCCGTCAAGGACGACCTGATCGCCGACGCGGCACTCGCAATGCAATCGGACGCGGCGATTCTTCTCCGTCAACTCGACAACCTCCACGCTGACGTCGACGTCGTCCCCGATTTTGACCGGTCCGAGAAAGCGCAAGGTCTGAGAGATATAGACGGCGCCCGGTCCCGGCAGGCGCATGCCGATGACCCCGGAAATGAGGCTTGCGGTGTAGAGCCCATGAACGATCCGGCCGCCGAATCGGGTCTTGCGGGCGAAATGCTCGGACAAGTGGATCGGATTGTGATCGCCCGAAAGCTCGGCGAATCCAATGACGTCCTCGTTCCCGACCGTCTTGCGAATTGTCGCGCGCATGCCGATCGCAAGATCCTCAAAGTGGAGAGTCCGAAACAGGGGGCTCTGCATCGGGGCGAATCCAGCCCTGGGGTTCGACGTCTACGTTCGAAGCGCCGGGATCGCGGCGATCGGCCACAGCGCATATTCGTCGTATAAGCGCTGCAGTTCAATGGGATCGGCCCGCGATGTTGACGTCTCTCCGTGCAATGGGAGGCGATGAATGCCTCCGGTGACGAACAGCGCGTCCAGACCCGCCCGAGCCGCCCCGGCGATGTCCGTTTTCATGCCGTCTCCGATCGCGAGGACCCGGCCCTTGTCCAGCGCCGCGCCGCGAGCCCGACCGGCGAGCGCCAGGGCTCGATGGTAAATCGGCGCATGAGGCTTGCCGGCGTAGATGACCGGGCCGCCGAGCTCTTCATATCGCCGCGCCAGCGCGCCCGCGCAATAAATGAGAGTCTCGCCGCGGTGGATAACGATGTCGGGATTGGCGCAGATCATCGTCATTCCGCGCGGCGCCATTGCCCGCAGCTCCTGTTCGTAGTCGTCGGGCGTTTCGATCTCGTCGTTTCTGAGGCCGGTGCACAGCGCATATTGGGCGTCGGCGAGAGCAACGCGTCTCAGCCGCCCGTCTCCGGCCTTCTCGGCCGCGTCGAAGAGGCTCAGGTCCCGGTTCGGACCGATGTGCAGGACCCGATCGCCGGCCTGTTCCTCAATCAGGCCGATCGTCACATCGCCGGACGTGATGATGGCGTCGAACGCCTGCGGCGGAACGCCGAGCCGGAGCACTTGCCGGCGGATGGACGGCGATGGCCGTGGAGCATTGCTGATCAGCACCACCGCTCCGCCACGCCGTCGAAACGACGCCAGCGCCTCGGAGGCAGCGGCAAAGGAGGCCACGCCGTTGTGTAGGACCCCCCAAATGTCGCAAAGAATTGCGTCATAGCGGTCGGAGATCTCGCTGAGACCGTTGATCTGCCGGACGATCTGCGCCTGTTCGTGGCTCATCACCGGGCGCTCGGCTAGGCGACGGCTACGCGCCTGTCAAGGCGCGCGACGCAGGCGACGTCCAGGATTTGGGCGGCCTGCTTGACGCCGCTCCGGTGGGTTCCTAGCTATGGGCATGCGGCGAGCACGCCGTTTTTCGAGGGCGCCATGTCACTAACCGCCAAAGTCACGGATTCGAGTTTCGAGAGCGACGTCATCAAATCCGACGAACCGGTCGTCGTCGATTTCTGGGCGGAATGGTGCGGGCCATGCCGCATGATCGGCCCGGCGCTTGAAGAAATCGCGACCGAAATGAACGGCAAGGTGAAAATCGCCAAGCTCAACGTCGACGAGAATCCCGGCATCGCCGGCAAATATGGTATCCGCTCGATTCCGACGCTGATGGTGTTCAAAGGCGGCAAACACGTCGCCACCAAGACCGGAGCCGGGCCGAAGAGCGAATTGACCCGGTGGATCAACGCTTCCGTCGAAGCGCCTGCTCCGCGGCAATCGGCCTAGATGGGAATGCGGACCGCCGCTCTCAGGCCGCCCATGGGGCTGTCTGAGAGGGTGATGTCACCGCCGTGGGAGCGGGCTATATCTCTCGCGATTGCGAGGCCCAGACCCGCCCCGCCCTCGTCTTGGTTGCGCGCTTCGTCGAGGCGGTAGAAGGGCCTGAAGACGTCCTCCCGGTGCGCCGCGGCTATCCCTGTGCCGTCGTCGTCGACGACGATCGACACGAATCGAGCCTCGCGGGTCGCCGAAACCCGGACGCGGTCGGCGTGACGCTGGGCGTTGGCGACCAGATTGCCAAGGCAGCGCTTCATCGCCATGGGCCGCACCCGAATGTCGAGATCGCCGCGCGTCTCGACGCCAAGCTCACCGCCATGCCGCTCGGAATCCGCCCGCAGGTCCTCAAGGATCGAGCCAATGTTGATTCGCGCGGTCGATTCGCCCGCATCCCCCCGGGCGAAGGCGAGATAGCCTTCGAGCATGTGTCCCATTTCATCGACGTCCTTCTGCAACAACTCGCTGTCGGCTGAATTGTCGAGCAAGGCCAACGATAGTTTGAAACGGGTCAATATCGTGCGCAGATCGTGACTGACGCCGTTCAGCATCGCGGTTCGCTGTTCGGTCGCGCGCTCGATCCTGCGTTTCATTTCGATGAAGGCCCGGCCCGCTTGCCTGACCTCGCGCGCGCCATGCGGGCTGAAGTCGAGGTCCCTGCCCTTGCCGAAATCCTCCGCCGCTCGCGCCAGCCGCAAAATGGGCCGGATCTGGTTGCGAAGGAAAATAATGGCGACGGTCAAAAGGACGATCATCGCGCCAAGCATCCAGAGCACGAAAATATGGGCGTTCGCCTCGTAAGCGAGGGAGCGGCGGGTCATCAGGCGGAGCACCCGGCCGCCGAGATCGACGCGTATTTCCATCAGGCCCGATCGGCCGACGGTGTCGAGCCAGAAAGGCTCGCTCATCTGCTTCCTGATTTCGCTCGGCAGGATTCGCGTCAGCGGATCCAACGCTCCAAAGAACGATCGAGGCATCACCGGCGGCAGGGGACCGGCCGGCAGCAACGTTGCGTCCATGCGAAACCTTTCCGACGCCAGATTGACCAGAAAGGCGTCGTCGTCGCCAGGCGGGAGCTTCTGATAGAGGTCGGTCAGCGCCCCGACATCGCGCGCCACCGCCTCGGAGAGCCTGCGGGTCACGAGCTCCCAGTGATGCTGCATGAACGCGAACGTGACCGCCGTCTGCAAGAGGACCATCGGCACGATCACGATCAGGAGAGAGCGCTTGTAGAGGCCCTTCGGCAACATCTCGGCGATGCTGCGCGCCGCGCGTCGCCAGAGCATGCGGATCTGCGCCAGCAAACGCAGACTGCGGAATGCGACCCGTTGCCTCATCGGTCCGCTATAAGTCGATATCCCGCGCCTCGCGCCGTCTGGAGATATGTCGGATTGGCGGGATCTTGCTCGATCTTGCGCCGCAGTCGGTTGACCAGGACATCGACCGTTCGCTCCTGCGCGGCGCCTCCTGGGCCCGACAACGCCTCGCGAGAAACGATTGCGCCGACATTGGCGGCGAGCAGGCGAAGCATCTCGCGCTCGCGTTCGGTGATGCGGATCGTCTCATCGCCGGCGCGGAGCTCGCCGCGCTCGAGCGAGAACGCGAAGCGCCCGAAACGCACGACCGCCGTCTCGGGACCGCCGACCGCCGCGGCGCGGGTGCGTCGAAGCACCGAGCCGATCCGCAGCAGGAGCTCGCGCGGTTCAAACGGTTTGGCGAGATAGTCGTCGACGCCGATCTCAAGGCCACGCACGCGATCCTGCGGTTCGCCCCGCGCCGTGAGCATCAGTATCGGCACCTGCGATCGGCCGCGCAACTCGGAGGCGAAATCGAACCCGTTCTCGCCGGGCATCATGACGTCAAGCACGATGATGTCGAACGCCAATCCGTCGAGAAACCCGCGGGCCTCGGCCGCGGTTGCGGCCATCGTGACCCGATGGCCGTTCCTGACCAGATAGCTCGATAGCAAGGCTCTCAGCCGCCGATCGTCGTCGACCACCAGGACATGGGCGGCGTCGTCATGGAACAAGGTCGCCGCCGAGGTCACTGCGCCTGACCTGCCCGCTTCGGCGACTCCTGCCGACTGACGGGGTTGCCCGCGCGTTTCTGGGGATCGATCATCGCCGTGAGAAAAGCGAGCGCAGATGCCTCGCCCCAATCCCCCAACTGTTCCAGCGCCAAGGCGAACCGCCGGGTTTGAACCTGGGCTAGCCTCAGCGCCAGACGCTCTCCGTCGGGCGTTGCGTAGAGCTGTCGCCGGCGGCGGTCGAGAGCGCCGGCGCGGATCTCGACGAAGTTCTTGTCGACGAGCTCCCGCAGGACGCGGTTGAGACTTTGTTTTGTGATCCGCAATATCTCCAGAAGCTCGGCAATCGTCAGCCCCGGTCGGCGGCGGACAAAATAGAGGACGCGATGATGCGCGCGGCCGAATCCGTAGGCCTCGAGCAACCGATCGGCGTCGCCGACAAAGTCGCGATAGGCGAAAAAAAACAGTTCGATCAACTCATACATCGGCTCATCGCCGCTTCGCGGTTGTGAAGCTGGATCGGCCTTGGACGCGTCGGACGACATCGATGAGCCCATTAGGTCAGTAGTGTTGACATAATTCGGCCCATTTGCTAGCCTACTCGCGACAATCGATCCGATCCATGTAACTCCAATCGCCCAAAAACCAAACCGATTCGCTTCGAAGGAGAGGAACGCGCCATGGCCACGCAGACATTTGACGATCGTGACGGATGGATCTGGTTCGATGGTCAGTTGATCGATTGGCGCGACGCGAAGGTGCACGTGCTGACCCATGCGCTGCATTACGCCAGCGCGGTCTTCGAGGGGGAACGCGCCTATGGCGGGCATATTTTCAAGTCCTCGGACCATTCCCGACGACTAAGGGACTCCGCCCGGGTCCTCGACTTTGAGGTGCCCTGGAGCGTGGCCGAGATTGACGCCGCCAAAGCCGAAGTCCTGAAGCGAAACCATCTCGTCGACGCCTATGTCCGGCCGATCGCCTGGCGCGGCTCGGAGATGATGGGCGTCTCCGCGCAGCACAACAAGATCCACCTCGCCATCGCGGTGTGGGACTGGCCGAGCTATTTCGATCCCGCCCAGCGGATGAAAGGCATCCGGCTCGACATCGCCGACTATCGGCGACCCGATCCCGCGACCGCGCCGGCCATGGCCAAGGCGGCGGGCCTCTATATGATCTGCACCATCTCCAAGCACCGCGCGGAGCGCCGCGGATATGCCGACGCCTTGATGATGGACTGGCAGGGCCGGGTCGCGGAATGCACCGGCGCCAACATCTTTTTCGTCAAGAGCGGCGTCATTCATACGCCGATCGCCGATTGCTTCCTTGCCGGAATCACCCGGTCGACAGTGATCGATCTCGCGCGCAAGCGCGGCTTTGAAGTCATCGAGCGGCGAATCCTGCCCGCCGAGCTCGGGGAGTTCGACGAATGTTTCATCACCGGAACCGCAGCGGAAGTGACGCCGGTCGGCGAGATCGGCCCGCATCTCTTCAAGCCCGGGGCGGTGACCGCGGCGCTGGTCGACGCCTATGCCGAAGAGGTCAATCCGAGAACCAAGGCCGCCTGACGCGGCCCAGCGCGCTGGAAGGATTTTCCAAGCCGCGGGAAGAAAAATCCAAATCCGTGGGAAGGAAACTAAAGCGAAGGGAAGGAAAATCCAAGGATTCTCCTTGCGGATCGAGCCTTTTCAATGGCTTAGTCTAGGTCACGAATCCCAGGACACCCGCGCCTTACGCTTGTCCGCCCGGGCATTCAACGGGGCCTTGCAGTCAAACAGCCGCGCCCGAACGGCGAGGCCGGCTCCGACGACAGCAGGCGCCATATAACTCGGCTCACGCCATAACCCGAAAATCCGTGGGATTGATGAGGCGGAAGTTGTCGGTTACCGAATCGCGGAAAAGGTGGTTCCAGCATCGCGGGACTTTGTCGCGTAGGAACCACAACACGGCCTCGGCGAAGGTGGCCAATGCCGGATACATCGCCTCGATCGCTTCAAGCAGCTTGACCGTCGAGGCCGCATCGACGCTTTCGACCTCGATCATCGCGGTCTTGCCGGTTTCCAGATCGAGCGCGCCGTGAATGTTGAGCCGCTCGCGCCCGGAGGTCTGCACAATCGCCGGGCTTTCCCCCCGCGGCGCCCAGCAGCCGACCGCCCGCGCCGCGTAGGTGGGATGCACGGCGTCCATGAACAGCGCCGCCTCGTCGGGCGAAAGCGAATTGAGCAGCTTCTCGTAAGCGTCGATGAACGCCTGCTGCTTGCCCGCATCGAGGCGCCGGCCAATCGTTCGGGGCGTTTTGTATTCAAGCCCAAGCCGATGCAGGAGCGCGATCAACCCGGAGCGGCTTTGGTAGACGACGCCGAACACCTGCTCGATAAACACGCCCACGTCCCGCGTCGAACGCGGCAGGGCTTGCGAGACATAAACCACCAGTTCTTCTTCTTGAGCTTGCGAAAGATGGCTCACGCTGCCCCCGGCCTCGAAGCGCCGCAGGCCCTCAAGGCCACCTTCATCATAGGTCTTGCGCCAGCCCCTGACCGTGTCGTCGTCGAGATAAAGCGCCTTCGCCGCCCGCTCGCAACTCCAGCCGTCGTCGAGCAGCAGCATCGCATTGGCCCGTCGCGCCAGACGCTGCTCGCCATGCCCGTCCCGCAGCAGCCCGATCAACTCGGCCCGCTGCCGGGGCGAAAGAAAACCGCCGCGAATCATGCCTAAGCCGAATCCAAAACAGCCCAAACCGCAAGCGCTTTTTCGCCGAACCAATAAGTCAGGGTATAGCACGACATTCTGAATATCCAAAGAGAATGTTGAAATTTCTCGCCGCCCGCCGCCGGCTGCCTGAGGCAAGTTCAGACGAACGTCCGGCGGCAAAAAGAGCGCCGCAATTGGATTGGCGCGGCCGTCCGACGACAAATCGGGAACCATGAAAGACGAGCTGGAGACAAGCGAAATGCGCGCCGGCCTGCCAATCCTGGCGTTCGCTGACGCTCGCACCTTTGACGCTTGGCTCGAGTTTCAGAGCCCAATGGCTCTCGGGTTTTGGCTCAAGCTGGCAAAGAAGGGCGCGCCCGAGCGGACGCTCACCAAGTCGGAGGCGATCGACGCAGCGCTTTGTCATGGCTGGATCGACGGGCAGCTGGATACCTATGATGAGCATTACTGGCTTATGCGCTTCACGCCCCGCAAACCTCGAAGCAAGTGGTCAGAGCGCAATCGTCAGCGCGCGACAGAACTCGTTGCTGAAGGTCGGATGCGCCCCGCTGGCCTCGCTCAGATCGAGATGGCCAAATCGGACGGTCGTTGGGAGCGAGCCTATGCTCCAGCCAGCGCCGCCGAACCGCCGCCTGACCTTGCCGCAGCGCTCGACGCAAATCCCAAGGCGGCCGCCTTCTTTGCGACTCTCAAGGGAGCCAACCGCTACGCCATCCTCTATCGCATCGGCGCGGTGAAGACGCCGGAGGCGCGCGCCCGCAAGATCGCGCGATTCGTGGCCATGCTGGCGCGCGGCGAAACCATCCATGGCTGAGCGCAAACGCTGGGCGTGTCCATATAGCGTGCTGAGAAGCCGTTCCACGGCTCCGAAAAGCTTGGCCGCTCGCTAAGGGCAAGCAATTCCAACGACGCTCCAGCGTTCACTGGCTTTAGGCGCGGCGATCCTCGGCGGCGACAAAACTGTCCATCACCAGTTTTCGGCCTGCCTTGTCGAAGTCGACGGTCAACTTGGGACCGTCGACGGCCACCGACCTCGCCCGGGCCAAATTTGTTGTGCATCACCCGCGACCCAGGGTGGAAGGCCGAGGACGACGAGGCGCGCCCCTGAAAGGCGCCTTCAAAAACCGGGCCTGAAGGTCTCGCCGGCCGCGAGCCAAACTCGCCCGCTTCGCGCGATCGCGCCTCGGCGCGACGCCAGCCGGGGGTATCATAGCGAGAGGCAAATCCGCTTTCCCGACCGGCCGACGGCCAAGCGCCATAGCCGCGATCGGCCGCCGAACCGACAAACTCTTGGAACTCGACATGATCCTCGGGCAATTCCTGAATGAAACGGGACGGCGCCGACGTCTGCCAGAGCCCGCGGACCCGCCGGTTGAGGGCATAATAGATCCTCGCCTGCCGACGGGCCCGGGTCAGGCCGACATAAGCGAGCCTCCGCTCCTCCTCTAGGCCGGCGAGGCCATTGTCATCGAGCGACCGCTGATGGGGAAAAAGCCCCTCCTCCCAGCCCGGCAGAAAGACGACGTCGAACTCCAGTCCCTTCGCCGCATGAAGGGTCATGATCGAAACCCGCTCTCCCTCCACGCCGCTCTCGACGTCCATGACCAGCGACACATGTTCGAGAAACGCCGCAAGATCGGGAAATTCGCCCATCGAGCGGACGAGTTCTTTAAGATTGTCGAGCCGTCCGGCGGCGTCGGGCGTGCGCTCGGCTTTCCACATGTCGATATAGCCGCTCTCTTCGAGCACGAGTTGCGCCAGCTCTTCATGCGGAATTTGATCCGCCCGCTTCCGCCACCGATCGAAGTCGTCGAGGAGCCGCCGTAGGATTTGGCGGGGACGCGATTTCAACTCCTCCGTTTCGATAAGCGCACGCGCGGCCTGCATCAAAGAAAGACCGGCGCGCCGGCCATATTGATGCAAGGTCGCAAGCGTCGCTTCGCCGAGGCCGCGTCTGGGCTGGTTATAGATGCGCTCGAACGCGAGGTCGTCGTCGGGTTGGGCGACGCAGCGAAGATAGGCCAAGGCGTCGCGGATTTCCGCCCGCTCGTAGAATCGCGGACCGCCGATGACCTTGTAAGGGAGGCCGAGCGCGATGAACCGCTCCTCGAATTCGCGCATCTGAAACGAGGCGCGGACCAGGATGGCGATCTCGTCGAGGGAGACGCCCTTGTGCTGGAACGCCTCGATCTCCTCGCCGACCAGTCTTGCTTCCTCTTGGCCGTCCGCCGCCTCGACGACTTCGGCCTCTCTCCCGGCGGTTTGTCGGTGAACAGCGTTTTTCCCAAACGGCCGCGGTTGTGCGCGATCAGTCCCGCAGCGACCGCGAGAATGTGGCCGCCCGAGCGATAGTTTCGCTCGAGCCTGATCACCTTCGCGCCAGGGAAATCCCGCTCGAACCGCAAGATGTTTTCGACATCCGCGCCTCGCCACGCATAGATCGACTGATCGTCGTCGCCGACGCAGCACAAATTGCCGTTGGTCCTGGGCGAGAAGGCGGAGCCAGAGATACTGGACGACATTGGTGTCCTGGTACTCGTCGACCAGAATGTAGCGGAACCGCCGCCGGAACGCCGCGAGAATGTCGTCGTGCTCGCGCATGAGCCGCAACGGCTCGAGCAGGAGATCGCCGAAATCGACGGCATTGAGCGCTTTCAGACGCGCCTGATAGCTTTCATAGAGCGCCGCGCCGCGGCCGCCGGCGAACACGCCGGATTCGCTTGGCGAAACATGACTTGGGATCGACGCCCCGATTCTTCCAGCCATCGATGAGATTCGCCAGCGCCCGCGCAGGCCAGCGTTTCTCATCCAGATTTTCCGCCTGCAAGAGCTGCTTGAGAGGCGCAGTTGGTCATCGGAGTCGAGGATGGTGAAATTTGGCCGAAGCCGAGCAAGCTCCGCATGCATGCGCAGGATCTTGGCGCCGATCGAATGGAAAGTGCCGAGCCACGGCATGGCCTGCTCGGAATCGGCGAACGCGGCAACGCGCACGCGCATCTCCCGCGCCGCCTTGTTGGTGAAAGTCACCGCCAGGATCTCGTAGGCGCGGGCGCGACCGGTGGCGATGAGATGGGCGATCCGGGCGGTGAGCACGCGCGTCTTGCCGACGCCCGCGCCGGCGAGAATGAGAACCGGCCCGTCGAGCGCCTCGACCGCGCGGCTCTGCTCCTCATTCAGCCCATCGAGATAGGACGGATGAGCCGCGTGAGGGCGACGCACGAGCGGCCCCGAGCGCATGCTGTCGCGCGGCGGCGGCAACGAGACAGCGGCCGGTTCGGATGTTTCTGAGGGTTGCGCCACGAATTCGAATCATGCGCCGCCGGGCTTCGGGGCGCAACCCAAGACGGGTAAATGTCGCTTATTCGCGTCGAGCCGGAGGAAATCCTTCGGCATCCGCCAACCGCAAACCTCGGATCGCGTTCGTCAAATGGTCCCAAAGGCGCGGGTCGTCGCCTGCGCGAGCGCTTTCGCCGTCTCGGTCGCGACGACGCTCGTGTTGTAGTTGTCCGAGGTCGACGCGCCGTTGAAGACGGAGAGTTCGAACCCCGTCGCGATCGTGCTTCCGGCGGCGCCCTGGTGGGCGGTCGGGCTGAACGCGAGCGCGTCGAGAAGCGAGGTCAATTGCGCTGGGGTTCCCGGCGTCAGCGTGTATTGGCCCGGCTGAATGTGCGTCAGCCCCTGGCCCGACAGAAGTCCGTTCGCATCCGAGCTCAGCGGGAGATCGCTCACAGGGTCGATCAGGGTGATCGTCAGCTGATCCGACAGGAACTCGGGGGAATCGGTGACGGTCACCGTCTTGAACGGATCGATCGGCTGCGTGTCCAGCGTCGCCTGCCCGGAGACGCCGCCGGTGATCACCGGCGCGCCGGCGAGCACGGACGTCGAGGCGGTGGTGGTGGCGGTCCCGTCGGAGACCGCGACCGACATGGTGGTGATGGTGAAGCCGGACGCGTTGTAGGCCGGCGTGAACTGGATGGCGTCGAGGGCGGCGGATATCGCTGCCGGGGTTCCGGCGCTGAGATCGTAGACGCCCGAGCCCGGTCCTGTCTCCGTCAACGACACGCCGTCGACCGGTCCCGCAAGCGACAGGTAGCCGTTGAAGTCGGCGTTTGAGAGGCCGATGGTCGCAGTCTCGACCGCGCCGAGGTCCGGATCGACCACGGTCGCGCCGGCGAACGGCGTGTCGGGAACCGTGAAATATCCGGGCTGGAACGAAGCCGGCATATTGTTGATCGCCGGCGGCGTGTTGACCGCCGTCACGTTCGCGACGTCGCTGGCTTTGTCGACAAGGGTCCCGTTGCTGACGGAGAGCGCAAAGGTCGTCGAGACCGTCCCGCCCGGCATGACCTCGTGGCCGGCGGGCGTAAAGATCAGCGCGTCGAGCGCCGCCGTCACCGCCGATGCGCCGCCTGTTACGGAATAGACGCCGGTCAAGGGATTGTAGGTCCCCAGACCCAAGTTCGACAGGACGCCGTTCGCCGTCGACGACAGCGTGAGGGTCGCCGTTTCGGTCGCGCTCGGATTGACGTCCTCGACCGTGACGCCGGCCAAGGGCGTCAACGCGGCGTTGTCGTATCCCTGGATTGTGAGACCCGCGCCGGCAATGTGCGGCGGCTGAACGCCGCCGGGCGTCGAGATGCTCAGGAGGGAATCGTTCGGGCCGTCGCCGGCGACTTTGAACGTATAACCGGAATAGTCTTGCGTCGGATCGAGATGCAACTGGACGGGCGTCGAGCCGCCGGTGATGGCGAGCGTGTTGTTCGCGCCGAGGATCGCGCTCGTCTCTGTTCCGACGCCCTGGAGAAGGACGGCGTCGCCGGGCGCGAAATCATAAATCAGGTTCTGCGGGACGTCGCCCGCGCCGATGGTGAGCGTCGCGGCGGCGCCATAGACGAAATCGATGACGCCGGAGCCCGCGGCGCCGGGCGCCTCGAGAGACAGTCCCGCGTCGCCGATCGAGGTGCCGCCGGTATAGGTGTTGGTCGCGCCGAGCACGACCGCGCCGGCCCCGGTCAGAACGAGCGAGGTCGATCCGGCGCCGCCCGAGCCAGCCTCATCGGCGATGGCGTCGGACACGGTCAGCGTCTGCCCGGCGCCAGGATCGAAGGTGAGCGCGCCGCCCTGGGTGAAGACGCCGGCGCCGAAGCCCAGCCCCGCCCCGGCGCCGCCGGAGCCGGCTCCGCCGATCGCCGATCCGCCCGACAGCGAACCGGCGCCGAAAGTCAGCGACCCGCCGGCCTCAACAAAGATTGCGCCGCCGGCCCCGAGGCCGCCGCCGCCGCCGCCCGAGCCCGCTCCGCCGCCGAAGCCGCCAAGGCCGCCGCCGGCGCCGCCGCCGCCGAAGCCGCCGTCGCCGCTCTGCGGGTTGGGACTGCCGTTCGGCCCGCCGGCGAAAGCGGCGCCGCCGCCGCCGAACCCGGCCAGCCGGCCCGGGCCGGCCCCGCCGCCGAAATTCTGCGCCGTGCTGACGCCGCCGGCGCCGCCCTCGCCCGGCGTGGAGCGGCCGCCGCCCCTGCCGCCGCCGCCACTGAAATAGTCGCCCCAACCGCCGCCGCCGCCGTCGGCGCCGCCAACTCCCGGACCGCTGTTGCCGCTGTAGGTCCCCGATCCGCCGCTGCCGCCGGCCGCCCCAAGCAGGATTCCTGTCCCCCCGTTGTGATTGCCGGTCGAGCCGCCGACTGCGCCGGAGCCGACGCCCCCGCCGCCGCCTTCGCCGCCGGCGACGTCGGAGCCGCCTGCGCCGCCGAGCCCGCCGCCGCCGCCCCACCCGGATGCGCCGATTGCGCCCCCGGCGCCGCCAACCGCGCTGTCATTGAGGAACTGAACGCGGGAAAGCGTGACGGCGCCTTGTGAGCCTATGAACAGGGCGCCGCCGAGACCGGCCCCGCCCCCGCCCGGATCCGCGGCCGCTCCTCCCGCTCCGCCCGTCGCCGTCATGTTCTCCATGGTTAGATTTTCGATCGCGACCACGCCGGAGTAGACGAAGAAGCCTCGTTCGGCGCCGGATCCGCTCAGCGCATAATTGGCGCCACGGATCGTCAGGGTATCGCCGGTTGCAAGATTGATCGCGTAGAGGTCGGTCGAGAGCGCGAAACTGGTTGTGAACTTGATCGTGTAGGCCAGATTGGGTTGTGACTGCGCGCCCGTCAGGTCGATCGACTGAATCGCCGCGTTCAGGTCGGATTCGCTGGCGACGTCGTAGGTCGTCTGCACGGCGCGGACCAGAGTTCCGCCGGCATTGTCCGTCACCACCTGGAACGTGTCGTTCGAGTAATTCGCTGACGGGTCGAAATTAAGGGTGACCGGAGTCACGCCGCCGCCGCTCAACGTCAGCTGATTGGCGGCGTTGAGCGCGGCGCGCTTTGCAAGGCCCATGGCCTGCAAATCGATCGTGACGCCGTTGGTGTCGCTCAGGCCCGCGATCGCGTTCTTGGGGCTGTCGCCTAGGCCGATCACGAGTTCGTCGTTTGCGGACAGGCTGATTCGGCCGCTGCCGGCCGCTTGAGCGTTGGCGAGCGTCAAGACGCTCGAAGGCGCGACCACAATGCCGCCAGTGAACGTGTTGGCGGCTGAGAGCGTCACCAGGCCCGAGATGTTGAGAGCCCCCGCTCCCGTCCCGCCCGAGCCCGCCTGATCCGCAATCACCCCGGTCACGGTTTCGTTGGCGATCGACACTGTCTGATCGCCCTGAATGAATAGACCGTTGCCAAAGGCGCTGCCCGCCGTTCCGCCCTTGTGGTGCGCCGCTCCGCCCAAGACGCGGCCGGCGGCGAGCTGCCCTCCGGAAATCGTCAGCGTTCCGCCCTGCGCGACGAATACGTCGCCTCCCGCCCCGAGGCCGCCGCCGCCGTTCGATCCGCCGCCGAAACCGCCCGCGGCGCCGCCTCCGCCGCCGCCTCCGAATCCCGCCGCCGCTCCACCCGCGCCTCCAGTCCCGATCAGCCCGTCGGAGCTTGCGCCCCCGGCGCCGACGCCTGACGACTTGCTGGCGCCGCCGGCCCCGCCTCTCGCCGAGTCGCCGGTGAAGTCGACGTTGCTGAGATCCACGTTGGCGTTCGGGCCCACGAAGACTGCGCCGCCCAGGCCGGCGCCGCCGCCGCCCGGAAGCAAGCCCGCGCCGCCCGCTTTGCCGGTTGCGACCATCGCCGTCAGATTGAGGCTGTCGAGAGTCACCGCGCCCGACTGGACCACGAACCCCTCGTGCACCCCGCCACCGTCGAGCGTCGCTCGGGGGTTGCCTCCGCCGCCCTTGCCGGAGATGGTGAGGGAACAGCCGCTCGCGAGATTGATCGGCGTGATGTTTGTGGTGAGATTCAGATCCTGCCGGATGGTGATGGTGTAGCTGGCCCCAGCGACCGAGTTTGCGCCTCCGGCGTTAATCGAGGCGATATCCGCCATGAGTTCGGCCGCGGTCGTGACGACAAAATCGAAGGTGGCCATTGTTTCCTCCCCCAGTCTTCGCTGGTCATTTAAGGCTCGAGTGGGACCGGTTGCTTAGCGAGATATCCTTTCGCACGCCTACCCGCCGCCCGACCGCACCTGTTTGGCCGGCTTGACGCGTTCGAGCGTCCGCCTACCTGCCTCCGCCACCGACATGCCTCCGCCGCAAACGCGCGTCGGGCAGGAGCCATGTTAACATGCATGAAGAATAGGCTCCGGGCAAGGCCGCGACCGCGCGACAGACGGCTTCGGGCGTCCGCGAAGCGATCCAGGGATGAAGGACGGCAGGGCGGCTCTGGATCGCCGCGTCCCCCCGGGATACGACCTGCTACGCCCCGGGGGTCCTCGCGATGACGATTCTGTGCGGTCGGAAGCAGCCCGCAGACCGCTTGCGCCGACAGGCGCAATCGCAGCTGCTGACGGCCGGACGCCGCTAGTTCCACCCATTGATCTGGACCATCGCCGGCGTCAGGATCGCCGCGAACAGGCCGGGCAGGAAGAACAGGATCATCGGCACGGTGAGGGTGGGCGGCAGGGCTGCGGCCTTTTTCTCGGCCGCGGTCATGCGCTGGTCGCGGCTCTCCTGGCTCAAGACCCGAAGCGCGGCGCCGAGCGGCGTGCCGTAGCGCTCCGACTGCGAAAGGACGGTCGTCAGCGAGCGAACGGATTCGAGCCCGGTTCGCGCGCCCAGATTGTCAAAGGCGAGCCGCCGCTCGGCCAGATAGGACATTTCGGCCGCCAAGAGCCCCATTTCCTCCGCCATCGACACGCTCTCGATGCCGATCTCCTGACTGACCCTGCGCACCGCGTGTTCGATCGACATGCCCGCTTCGGCGCAAATCAACAGCAGATCAAGGGTGTTGGGGAACGCCCGTTCGAGCTCTTTCTTCCGCTTGACGGTCTTGTTGCGCAGGAAGAGTTCAGGCGCTTTGATGCCGACGTAGCTGGCCGCGATCGCAATGCCGATCTTGACCATGACCGGCTGATTCCACTTGAGGATCGCGAACAGATAGATCGCGGCGACAAGAAAGAACGCGATCGGGGCCGCCAGGCGAAATGCGAGAAAGGCATATTCGGCGCCCGCGCCGCGAAAGCCGGCCATCGCCAATTGCGTCTTGGCCTTTTCGGTGCTGAGCCAACTCGAAAGGTTGAGGGTCTCGACCAATTGCTTGACGAGACCGCTCGGTTTCACCCGGAGCGTGGTCTTGCTCTGAGCCGCCTGGAGCCGTTCGCGCTCGCGCGCCCGGATCCGTTCGCGTTCCGAGCTGACCGCCTTGATCCGCCGCGAAAGCGTATCGGGCTGAAGCCAAGGCATCGCGGCGGTCAGCACCGTCGCGGCCGAGCCGATCGCCGCGAACAGGACCGCGAGAAAATGAGCATCGGAGAATCTTGCGACAATTTCGTCCAGCATTGGCCTGGGCTCGATTAAAAGTCGAACGCGATCATCTTTTTCATCATTGCGACCCCGATCGCCATCCAGCAAATCGCAATCTCTGAGATCATTCGCCCGTGGCTCGTCGTCCATAGCAGCGATACGTATTTGGGAGACGAAACGTAGAGCGCGCCGACAACCAGGAACGGCACCGCGCCAATAATCACCGCCGAGGCTTTCGCTTCCATCGACATGGCGCTGATCTTTCCCTTCATCTTCTTGCGCTCGCGCAACACTCGGGAAAGATTGCCGATGGCCTCGGAGAGATTTCCACCCGACTTGCCCTGGATGGCGATGACGATCGAAAAGAAGTTTGTTTCGGCGATCGGAACCCGCTGCGCCATCCGCTCGACGGCTTCCGGCAAGGTCATTCCGACCGACAGCGCTTCAACCACCCTGCGAAACTCCGACTTCACCGGCTCGGGGCTTTCGGCGGCGGCGATTCGAATTGTATCGCCGAGCGGCAGGCCGGACTTGATGCCGCGCACAATGATGTCGATCGCGGTCGGAAAGTTGGCGATGAACTTGTTGATGCGGCGAATGCGCAACCGCGCCAGCGTGAGCTGCGGCAGCCCTATCGTCCCCGTCACGCCGACCAGGGCCGTAAGCAACGGGCTTTTCGACTCGAGGTAAGTGAACGCGCTGAGAAGAACGCCGAGAATGAGGCTTCCGATCAGATATTGCTGCCTGGTGATCGAGAGTCCGGCCTGATCGATCCGGACGGCCAGGCTCACTCTCCGCTTTCCTTTCCTTTCAATATCGCGAAGACCGTCGGCGATCTGTTTCTTGCGCGCCGTCCGATCGACGTTCACGGACGCGCCCAACGCCTTCGCATCGCTTTTCGCGACGGCGGCGCGACGCTTGTCGGCGCGCGAGTCCCCGCCGACGAAGGCGAACGCCAGACCGCCAAATCCAATCGCCAGGCACCCGGCGACCGCTATCGGATTGACCATGCCCCCGTGTCCCCTTTTCTCGAATGAGCCCTACGGCGCGTCGCCGGCTTCAGAGATATCCAGCGCCGCGGCGAGACGGGCTTCTTCCCCGTAGATGCGCGCACGGTCCCAAAAGCGAGGCCGCCCGATCCCGGTCGACCGATGCCGCCCTTTCAGTTTGCCCTGAGCGTCTTCGCCGAGAATTTCGTAGACGAACAGGTCCTGCGTGATCGCGACGTCGCCTTCCATGCCGATGACTTCGGTCACCTGGGTGATCCGGCGAGACCCATCGCGAAGACGGGCGGCCTGAATGATGACGTCGACCGAGGAGGTGACCATTTCGCGGATCGTCTTCATCGGCAGCGCATAGCCGCCCATGGTGATCATCGATTCGATACGGCTCAGCGCTTCACGCGGAGAGTTGGCGTGCAGGGTGCCCATCGACCCGTCGTGGCCGGTGTTCATCGCCTGCAGAAGATCGAAAGCCTCCGGCCCGCGGACTTCGCCGACGATGATGCGCTCCGGCCGCATGCGCAGGCAGTTCCTGACGAGGTCGCGCATGGTGATCTGTCCGACGCCTTCGAGATTCGGCGGACGCGTCTCGAGTCGCACCACATGGGGCTGCTGCAGCTGGAGCTCGGCCGCGTCCTCGCAGGTGATGATTTGCTCGTCGACGTCGATGTAGTTCGTCAGGCAGTTCAGCAGGGTGGTCTTGCCGGAGCCGGTGCCGCCGGAAATGAGGACGTTGCAACGGACGCGGCCGATGATCTTGAGAATTTCGGCGCCCGCCTGCGAGATCGCCCCAAGTCGAACCAATTGATCGAGGGTAAGCTTGTCCCGCCTGAATTTGCGAATGGTCAGCGCCGCGCCGTCGATCGCCAGCGGCGGCGCGATGACGTTGACGCGCGAACCGTCCAGGAGACGAGCATCGCAGATGGGCGAGGCCTCATCGACTCGACGGCCGACCTGGCTGACGATCCGCTGGCAGATGTTCATCAACTGCGCGCTGTCGCGAAACCGGACATTGGTCAACTGGATCTTGCCGCCGACTTCGATGAAACATCGCGACGGCCCATTGACCATGATGTCGGCGATATCGTCTCGCGCGAGCAGCGGTTCGAGGGGACCGAATCCCAGGACATCGTTGCAGATGTCGTCGAGCAGATCCTCCTGCTCGGCGATCGACAGCACCAAATTCTTGATGGTGACGATCTCGTGCACGATGTCGCGGATTTCCTCGCGCGCGCTTTCGGGATCGAGCTTCGAGAGCGCGGCGAGATCGATCGCCTCGATCAAGGCGCCAAAAATCAAGGATTTGGTCTGGAAATAGGTCTCCGACCGTCGTTCCGTCTGTATCGGCGGGCTCGCGGCCGGCTGAGGCTTCGGCGGCTCGGAGACCATGGCCGCGACGACGCGCGATCCGACGGGGTGGCCGCCAAGGCCGGCGCTCGCGCGCTTGCCAAACATCGCTCAAATCCCTGTGCGCTTGCGCGGCCGCTCGGCGGAGGGGGCGCGAGCCATCAAGAGACCCGTCATTTCCCCTTGCGTCCGAGTTTGGCGATGAACGGCTCGAACAGGCTTCGCCGGGGCTTGCGCGCCTCCGCTCGGCCCGCGAGCGCCGAGGCAAGATCGGCGAAGACCTGCGCGGTTTTGCCGTTCGGTTCGATTTCGGCGACCATTTGGCCGTTGTTGGCCGCCCCGCCGAACAGCTTCGCGTCGTGCGGGATGATCGCGGTCGGAGCGATCTCGACCGCCTTGGCGAATTCCGCGGCGGCGATTTCGGGCCGCTTGACCATGCCGACGCCGTTCAGCACCAGCCGCGGCGGAGAATCGTTGAGGCGAGCGCTCTTCACGCCGTCGATCAGGTTTTTTGCATTGCGAAGATTGGCGAGGTCGGGGCTCGCGATCACGATGACCTCATCGGCGGAGACGAGGATCCGTCGCGCCCAACCCGACCAGACGTGCGGCAGATCGAGCACGATCCACGGCGTCGACGCCCGCATCGCGTCAACGAGCGAGTTCGAACGAGGTCTCGCCAAAATCGAGGATGCGATCGAGAGTCGCGGGCGCGGCCAGCAGACTGAGGTGGTCGCCGCATTTGGAAAGCAGCCGGTCGACCAGGACGGCGTCGACGCGTTCCGGAGCGAACACCGCCTCGGCGACGCCCTGGGGCGGGTCTTGATTGTAGTCGAGCCCGGCGGTTCCGAAAGCGAGATCGAAATCCGCGATGATCGTCGCCATCTCGGTAAGCGACGCCAGCCCCCAGGCCAGATTGTGCGCGACCGTCGATGCGCCGACCCCGCCCTTGGCGCCGACGACCGCGATCACCCGCCCGAGGGGCTTCGCCCCCGGCACGCTGAACAGCTGGGACATCGCCTGAACGAAATCGACGACGCCAAACGGGGCCACCAGATATTCGCTGACGCCGCGCGCAATGAGCTGCCGGTAGAGAACGATGTCGTTGAGCTTGCCGAGGACGACCACCTTGGTCCCGGCGTCGCAATATTGCGCCAGCTCCTCAAGCTGCACGAGCAGCGCGTCTCGGCCGGCGGGAGCCTCGAGCACGACCACATTCGGAGTCGGCGCGCTCTTATAGGCTTCAACCGCGGCCGCCGCTCCACCCATGTTTTGCTTGATATGCGCTTTGGCCATTCTGCGGTCGGATATGGCGGCGCCGACGATCGCGGCGATATCGGGCAATTCGCAGAACGCCTGGATCGAAACGCGCGGCAACGCATCGATTTGCACGACGGGACGATCCACAGGCGCCCCGTCGTCGGTTCCATCGCCGGCGTAAAGCGCCCTCATGAATCACTGTCCCCCGCCACTAAGCTGCGAACTGCCGATTGGCGTGAGCACCGTGTCTTTCCACTGCGTGCCCGGATCCTGGCCGTTGCGCACGGCCTCGATGGCTCTGGTGCGCATGGCGACGTCGGACGGCTCGAGCGCCCGCGGTTCGACAAAATCGCGTGGGTCGTCGACCTGGGCGGCGATCATCGATTGACTGGCGCAGCCGAAGTTCGAGTATGAATTCATTCTTCCACCCTTCGACCGATGATCCGGAGGCGAGGTCTTCCGGCCACTGACCACATGGCGTCGGCACGACCGCCCTCACGCCCATGAACGACAAACGAATCGGCGCGGCTGCTCCCTTCTCAGGCGGGGCATAGGTTCCGAACATGACTTTCCCGTTGACCCCGGCGCCGGCGAGCGCCGCGCGGACTTCATGAACCGCCTTCGAATTCGGAGCTGGTTCCGGCGGGCGCGAGAATCGCGATGTCGCCTGAGCCATAGTGTCGATATCGCTGCACGAACGCGCGAATGTTTGCGGTCGAGCGGGCGTCGAGCGCGCCGCCAGCCGCAAAGATGTCGAGGCTTGTCGGGGCTGACGCGACAACAATCGGGTGACGCTCTCGATAGTCGCCGGGGAACACAGGAGCGGTGGACGCATAGTCGACGCCGCAGCCGCTCAGGGGAGCGGCCGCGGCAAGACCCACACTCAAGGCCCGTGCCGCGAACGTGTGTCGTGCATCAGGAAGAGCGGCCATGAGAGCTGTCTTTCTCGGTTCTGTTGAAATTCTGGCGAAGCCCGACAACGCCTATTGGGTGATGAATCCGATCTTGCCGGCGTATCCTGGCATCGGCTGAAGCGACTGTGAGGTGGAGTAGATCCGGTTGACGCGGCCGAGGAACCAAGTTTGCGGGTCGCTGGCGTCCTGGAAGTTCTGGTCGGGCCGAACGACCTGGCTGGGCTCGACAGCGTGCACGATGTAGGGCGTCACGACGATCAACAATTCCGTCTCATTGCGCAGATAGTCCCGCGAACGAAACAGGGCGCCGAGCACCGGGAAATTCATCAGCGCCGGAAAGCCGTTGATCGCCTGTTGCGTTTGGGTGCTGATCAAGCCGGCCGACGCGATCGAGCCGCCCGAAGGCAATTCGACCGTGGTCGTATTGTTGCGGGTCCGAAAGCCGGGGACCGAGACGCCAAGGAAAGAGATCTGGGTCGAATAATCAACGTCGGTCACCTCGGTCGCGATCCTGAGCTGGATACGGCCCTCGGACAGGACCACCGGCGTGAAATTGAGGGTCACCCCGTAGGGTTGCTGGATGAGAGTTGGCGTGCAGCCGGTGGTGCCGTTGGTGCAGGATTCGCCGTTGACGATCGGCACCGTGCCGCCGGCAAGGAACTTCGCGCTTTCGCCCGAGACGGCTGTGACGGTCGGCTCGGCGAGCGTATGGGCCACGCCCTGCCGCTCGAACGCCTGCAATGTGGCGCTGAAGCTCTGGTTTCCCTTGACCCAATTCAACATCGCCTGAGACGTAGCGACAGCGCCGTTGATCGCGAACGGGTTGTCGAGCGTCAAGCTGCCGTTTGGCCCGCTGCCGCTCATGTTGACGCCCAGCTGCTTGACGATCTCGCGACGAATCTCCGCGATCGTGACGTGCAGACTGACCTGGTCGATCCCGCGGATGGTGAGAGAATTGATCACTTTTCCGCGGGAGCCGCTGGCGGCGCTTCCGCCTGAGCCGTTGGCTGCGTTTCCGTTGGAGCCGAGGGATATGGAGACGCCGCCAGCGCCGCCGGGGGCTGGCCCCGATGCGTCGTCGACGAAGCCGGAAGCGATATCGAGCGCCTTCTGAGCCTCCTCGGCCGAGGCGACGGATCCGGTCAGAATGATCTTGTCCGCGACTGTGCGGACGTGGATGTCGTTGCCTGGAATCGCAGCGTTGAAGAGGGCCGACAATTCGCCGACGTCGCGGCCGACGGAGACTTCGATGGTCGCTATTTTCCGGCCGTCGCGCGCCAATGCGAAAATGCTGGTTTGGCCATTGGCGACGCCGGAGATGTAGACTCGCCTGGCGGAGCGCACGATCGCGTTGGCGATTTTGGGATCGCCGACGTAGATCTCGCCAGCTTCCTCCGGCAGGTCGAAGATCACGGACTTGCCAACGCCCAATTGCAAGGTCTTGGCCGCCGGATCGGCCGCGCCGCCCAATCGAATGGAATCATTGGCGTCCGCAGCGCAGCTGGACGAAGCTGGCGCGAACCACAGCAGCGCTGCGGCGACGCAGAGAGCAACTTTCGGCCGGCCCTGAGCGCGATCGGAGGTCATGACGCGGGCTCCGTCTCTTGACAGCGGGCGATGAACAAGGAGCCGGTCACCGAGCGGCCTGCTGGGCGGCGCCGTAGCGGACGACCGTCAGGCCGGCCTTCCCAAAGCCGTCGGTGTCGACGAGGGTTCTGGCTGGCCCGCCGCTGTCGACGAGGCTGCGGAGCGCGAGATGAAGCAGCGAATTGCCGGCTTGCTGGGCGAGGATGATCAGGTTGACCTGATCCGGATCGAGCTCAAGCGTCGCGTTGGCGCCGGCGATGACCTTTTTGCCGTTTTGCTCTTCGACGTTCTGGCCGATCGCCAGGACGCGGACGTTGGCGAGGATTGTCTGTGCCGTCATGATCTCGACCCCCCGAGCCTTGGTGGCATCCTCGTCGCGCGCGAGGCGGACGACGTCGACCCGATCGTTAGGGAGAATGAATCCGCCGGCCGAAGAATCGCCGCCGTTGTCGATCTTGATCGCCACCGCGCGCTTGCCGCCCGGCAGGATCGCCGACATGAATCCGCCGGTTCCGGCCTTGACGAGCTTGTCATGGCGAATCGGCTCGCCGCGCATGAACGCCACCCGGGTCATCGCGCCGTTCACGTCATCGAGGCCGTCGGGCCGTCCCGACTTGGTGATCATGAACTCCGAGACCGCGGCTTTTGGCCAAGTTTGCCAGGCCGTCGCGCCGTCGTTCACCACCGTTCCCATCGGCAGATCCTGACTGGCCACGAGCACCTGCTCGATGTCGACTTTGGGCGGTCCCTCCGCGGCCGGGCCCGGCGCCGGATTCGAGGCGCTTCCAAGGACCATGTAGGTCGCCCCGAACGCCATCGCCGCGATCGCGCCGACAAGAATCAGCTTTCGATTCATGAAACGATGGCCCTTCAAGCGGCGACCGGCGCCGGGCGCGATTTAGACATCGCAATCGTCAAGGTACGGTTAATTGAAAGTATCTAATTGCCTATTAATCTGTGAAAGTTCCTTCCGCGCGACAGTCAATTTGACGCAATCAATCACGTTGCTGCGCAGATATTCCGTAGGGTACCGCTCATGCCTTGACAAGCACGGCATAGACTGATGACATTCTCCCCGCGAATACGAGATCAACCCTCAAAGCGACCCTACCGACTGACTAAACGTTGCTCGTGGCTGGCGCGAGCGGCGGTCCTTCGATACCCGTTTCCGTTCGGGCGTCGAAGCGAGCGGCATGGCCGCAAGAAGATTTTTCGAGCTTAAACTCTGCGCCGTCGACTTGATTCGTCTTCGGAAGCGCCAGGTCATCGCCAATTCCGCCCGGGTGCGGAATGCTCCGGCTAGACGGCCGCCGCCCAGATGCCCGAGCCCGGATAGTGCATCAATCCGGCCGCCGCCAGTGCGATTCCATAAGGCACGCCTGACTTGCAGTCATGCAATCGCGCGACCCAGCCAAAGCGTCGAAGGGCGGGCGGCAAAGGCATCACGCGCGCGCTTAGGATTGTCAGAGTGAGCACGCCCCCGCAGATCGCCGCGGTAAGGCCGTAGTCGAGGATCGAGTTCCAGCCCAGCCACATCGCGGTCGCCGCCGCCAACTTGGCGTCGCCGCCGCCGACCCATCCGAGATTGAACATGACGAACGCCAGCGTCAAAATCGCCAGCGCGCAGGACATATTGAGAAGAATATCCGCGGCCGAAACGCCGAGCGCCGCCGCCAGGACAAAATATCCAAGCGCCAGACTGAGGCAAATCCGATTTGGTATGGTGAAAGTCAGCAGATCCATCGACGCCGACAGCGCCATGACGGCGGGAAAAAAGGCGAGCGCGGCGAGATGGAGAAGCGTCGAAGCCATGGTTCGCTGGTCGATCCGCCAATACAAAGTGAGCCGATGCCTACGCCGGCGATTGACGCCTCGCGCTCGCTGCCTTTCCCGGATCCGGATGGACCCGAGGCAAGGTTTCGCGCCGACGGGGCTGCCCGCCGGCGCGAAGAACGCGATTTTCGGCGAGGCGCCTTACTTGAGCGTGTTGCCGATTTCGGTGAACACCGTGCTGACCTTGGTGCCGACCGTCTGCACCGCGGTGATAATGAAGACGGCGATCAGAGAAGCGATCAGCGCATATTCAATTGCGGTGGCCCCCGATTCGTTGGCGGCGAAGTACCTGACAGACTTGAACATTATTTGCTCCTGAAGCGAAAACCCTATCCAGCGGCAAACTCGGTTCTCCGTGCCGCCCGACACAGGCAGAAAGTATCCCTCTCCACTTTCAACCGGGTTAATTCAATTCTCGCTGGGTGAATGGTTTCTCTCGAGCTAAGGGGTTGGTTAAGCGGCGCATAAGCGTCAGCGGAATTTTGACATGTCTTATTTAGGAGCACATTGACCTTCCTCGGCTGAGACGGACGTCGGCTCAATATCCTGGAGATCCTCTCCTTTACGCTCCCGAACGACGCCGAAAGCCTTCCGGCCGGCTATTCGGCGATGCGAGCGGACGCGCTTGCAACGCGCGGTCAGGGCGCGAGATCGAGCCAGGCGCCGTCCGCTCCGTTCTCAACTTCGACGATCCACAAGTCAGGATCGAATGCGATTTCCCGTCTGAGCCGCTCCTCCGCCTCGCCGGAAACGATGCTTTCCCCACTATGCGACCCGAGTGAAAATCCGTTCGACGCCCGGCCGCAGCTCGGCGAGCGCGGACTGCGGCGCGGGCCCGAATAGCGTCGAACGCCCGTTCCGATGATCGACTTTGACGAAAATCGCGCCGGCCTCCGCAGCGCCGCGGCGGCGGAGCACCGCACTTGCCCCCTCCACTCCGCACCGGCGCAGGTAGGCGGCGACCCAAATGTCGGAGCGCAGCCGCAATCGAGTTAACGCGCTCCCGCGCGCGCGGCCACGGTCAGTTGCTTGACAAGTCGCGAGGTGATCTCGGTCGAAAGCGGCAAGCCGTGGACGCGCTCGAAATCCCGCAACGCCTGTTGGGTCGCGAGGCCGTCATTGCCGTCCGGTTTGACCGGATATCCGAGTTTCGCCAGCGCCGTTTGCGCGGTGAGGATCAAATGGGCTGCATCGACGCGAGCCTCCCCGCGCAGCAGATCCGAGATCGGGTCGGACGAGCCCGAGGGGCCGTCGACCGAGTCCGCCGGCCGCGCGGGCGGAACGGCGGGAGACTGCGCGGCCGACGCGTCGCGTTCCGCGATCGCGGGCTTCGCGGCGGGCGGGGGCGCGGTCGGCGCTGGGGCGGCGGGCGAGCTTGGCGGCAGGGGCGAGGCGAAAAGCGGAGCGGGATGACGCTGACGCTGGAAGACGAGCGCGTTGACGCCGATGCCGACCACGGCAATCGACAGAGCGATCCCGAGATAGAAACGCAAATGTTCGACCTTCACCCCTCCGGCCAAACGTCGCCGCAACGTCTCGCCAGCGGAAGGCCGTAACGGCCCCCGGAGCGGGACCGAATCGCCCCGGATACGGGAAAGAGCTAAAGCCAATTTTTTCTCCTTATATTCCGGCGCTATCCTGTCTCGAATTCGAAAATCCAGGGCATCGTTGAGATCGGCTGACAGGCTTTCGTTGTCAGCCATGCGAATCACGTCGCTTAGGGCCAAAGTCCGTTTCCGTAAGATCGCAGCAGCAACTTAAATCAATGCTAAATCCTGAACCGCGCCGAGAACCGCTTCGCCGCGGATCGAGCGGCCGTAGCGGCATGGTTTACGTTCCGTTACCGTGGTCTTGCGACTCTTGGCGACGTCTCGATGCGAGTGACACTGCATTAGCGACCGGATTGAGCGATGTCGCCCGACCCTCCCCGAGAAATCGGACAGACATCGCCCTGTTTCGCCGCCGGCGGCTAACTATGTAAGATGCCGGGACGAACAACCGCGGCGGATTTTTTGTCGGCGATCGAGGACATACGCGAAGATTTTGCCTCCCTCGATGACTGGGAGGATCGATATCGGTACGTGATCGAACTGGGCCATACGCTCGAGCCGCTGGCGGAAGCCGCCCACAACGACGCCAACAAGGTCAGGGGGTGCGTCAGTCAGGTGTGGTTGGAATGCGAGCCGACCACCAATGCCGACGGGAGAATGACCTTGCGCTATCGCGGCGATAGCGAACTCCCACCTCGTGCGGGGGCTGATCGCGATCGCAATTGCGCTGTTTTCCAACCGAACGCCGGAGCAGATCCTCGCGGTTGACGCGCTCGGCGCCTTTCGCGCGCTGGGCCTCGAGCAGCATTTGACGCCGCAACGCTCTAACGGGGTTCGCGCCATGATTGAGCGTATTCGCGTCGACGCGGCCGGGCTCAGGCTTAGCGCTCATTCATGAACGATTAGGGCTCGCATGCCCCGCTCGTAGCGGACCGAGAATATGAGATGATGGCTGGCATCGCATCGCGGCCAGCCCGCCGCAAAGTCGTCAAGGTTCCACTTGGCCTGGCGTCAGCGTCCCACGGACCGCTGGACATCCGCCTACTGCGTCGAGACGACGCCTAACCGGTCGATCTGTTTCAAAATCTGCGTTGTCGCTACCGATTGGTCAACAGTTCATTAATCCCGCAGGCGGACAATGGCGCGAACACTTCGTCATGCGCGGATCTTGGTTGATGAGCGAAAGCAGAGATTTGAGTGTCGGTCACTGGTCGAGGACCGACCCGTCGCGCGAACTCGTTCTCGTTGCCGCGCCTCCGCAGGCCAAATTTGCGGGCGAGCCGCCGCCGCCTCGGTCGGCCTGGCTGTTTTCCTCTCGATTCGCCCTGGCCGCCGCGGCGGCGCTCGCGGTCGTCGCCGCGGTCGCGGGCGCATTGGTTTGGGAGCATCGCGAGCAGGCGGGCGCTCTCGCCGAGCGGGCGAGCGAAACCGAGTCGCTGGCCCAAACCGTCAGATCGCTCAGAGTTCGCCTCGACGCGATCGAGGCCGCCAAATCGCATGACGATCTGGCCGATTTGCGCCGGTCCGTCGGCGACATCAAGTCCACGGTCGTTTCGACTCACGAGTTCAATTCCGCCCTGGCGCAACTCTCCCAGCGGGTCGAAAAACTGGACAACGAGGAGAGCGCGAAGGTCGACAAACTCAGCGAGCGCGTGGATCACGAAGCAAGCGCGTTGACGAATGAGCTTTCCCCTCGCGTCGACAAGCTCGAGAAAAAGATCGTCGCGCCGCCCACGGCTGCGACCCAAACCGGGCAAGCCGGACAACTGCTGCTCCCGCCGAAGCTTAGCCCAGACGTTTCCATGGAAACGACGGGATCGATCGATCGGCCAAGGCCGTTGTTGCGGGGATATATTGTTCTCGATGCTCGGAGCGACGTCGCGTTGATCGGCGGACGTTATGGCGAACAGGAAGTGCGCAGGGGAGACTTTCTCCCGGGAGCCGGGAGGGTCGAGCGGATCGAGTTCAAGGGCGGCAGGTGGACCGTGCTGACCAGCGAGGGTCTCATCGGCTCCGCGGGTTTCCCGCCGTACTGACCGATTCCGTCGCTTAGCCCGCGGCTATTCTGGTCCGGGCCCGGCCAGGACTTCCCCAAGCGCATGGGAAACCTCGCCATTTCAACGCCAAATCCGAGCGGCAAGGCGGGACGCTTTCGATAAGCGGGCGCCTGTGATACCAAGCCGACTTGAGGCTTCCGCGCGTGGCGCGATCCCAGAGATAAGACCGCGCAGATGATTCGACGGCCCACGAGTTTCAGCTATGAGGACCTCATCGCCTGCGGCCGTGGCGAATTGTTCGGAGCCGGCAACGCCCAATTACCCTTGCCGCCGATGTTGATGTTCGATCGGATCAGCGAGATCTCCGAAACCGGCGGCGCCAGCGGCAAGGGGGAAGTGCGCGCTGAGTTCGACATCAAGCCCGATCTTTGGTTCTTCCATTGCCATTTCAAGGGCGATCCGGTGATGCCGGGATGTCTCGGGCTGGATGCGCTGTGGCAATTGACCGGTTTCTTCCTCGGTTGGCTCGGACTGCCGGGGCGGGGCCGCGCGCTTGGCGTAGGGGAAGTCAAGTTCGCCGATCAGGTGCTCCCGACGGTGAAAAGGGTCGTATATGGGGTTGATATAAAGCGTGTCTTCAGAGGCAAGCTGATCCTTGGGGTCGCCGACGGATGGCTGGAGGGCGACGGCCGACGGATCTATGACGTCAAGAACATCCGCGTCGGCCTGTTCAGTCCCTCGAACGCAGGCTTGGCCTAACAATCGGAGCTAGGCGGGCAACGGTGGAGACGAGAGGATGAGGCGCGTTGTCGTCACCGGCATGGGCATCGTGTCCTCGATCGGCAATAGCGCTCAGGAAGTGACCGCCAGTCTTCACGCAGGCAAGTCGGGGATCACGCGAGCGGAGCGTTTTGCCGAGCTCGGGTTTCGCTCGCAGGTTCAGGGAGCGCCGACCCTCCGCGCCGAAGAGATGGTCGATCGCCGGGCGATGCGCTTCCACGGCGGCGGCACGGCGTGGAACCATGTCGCCATGGATCAGGCGATCGTGGACAGCGGTCTTGCGCTCAACGAAGTCTCGAACGAGCGAACCGGCATCATCATGGGTTCCGGCGGCCCCTCGACCCGCGCAATCGTCGAGGCGGCCGACATTGCCCGCGCCAAGGGCCCCAAACGGGTGGGGCCGTTCGCGGTGCCGAAATCGATGTCGTCGACAGCGTCGGCGACTCTCTCGACCTGGTTCAAGATCAAGGGCGTCAGTTATTCGATTTCCTCCGCCTGCGCTACGTCCAACCACTGTATCGGCGCAGCCTATGAACACATCCTCAATCACAAGCAGGACGTCATGTTTGCCGGGGGCTGCGAAGAACTCGATTGGACGCTCTCGGTGCTTTTCGACGCGATGGGCGCGATGTCGTCCGGCTACAACGAGACTCCATCGCGTGCGTCGCGCGCCTATGACAAGAACCGCGACGGGTTTGTCATTTCTGGCGGGGCAGGCGTGCTGGTGCTCGAGGAGTTGGAGCGAGCGAAGGCGCGGGGCGCCAGGATCTACGGCGAGATCATCGGCTACGGCGCGACTTCCGACGGGCACGACATGGTGGCGCCCTCCGGCGAGGGCGCGGCCCGGTGCATGCGCCAGGCTCTTGCGCGCGTGAAGCTCCCGATCGATTACATCAATCCGCACGCGACTTCGACCCCGGTCGGCGATCTCAAGGAGATCGAGGCGATTCGGCAAGTCTTTGGCTCGGGAGAAACGTGCCCGCCAATATCCGCGACCAAATCGCTCACCGGCCATTCGCAGGGCGCAACCGGCGTGCACGAGGCCATCTATTCGTTGCTGATGATGCAGAACGGCTTCATCTGCGAAAGCGCGCATATCGACGAGCTTGACCCTGCCTTCGCCGACATGCCGATCGTGCGATCGCGTCGCGACAACGTCAGATTGAGAACGGCGCTCTCGAACTCCTTCGGGTTTGGCGGAACCAACGCGTCGCTCGTGTTCAAACACGTGGACGCTTAAATCCCGGGCTTTCCCCGCGCCGCGACAAGGGCGGACCGGACGCGACCTCTCCCCAATCCATCTGCAAATTCGAACATGAGTGCGCCATGACGTCCGGCTTGATGAGCGGCAAACGCGGCCTTGTGATGGGCGTGGCGAACGATCATTCGATCGCCTGGGGCATTGCCAAGGCGTTGGCGGGCGAGGGGGCCGAGCTCGCCTTCACTTACCAGAGCGACGCGCTGGGCAGACGGGTCGTCCCGCTTGCCGAGGGGATCGGCTCGACGCAGATCCTTCCGTGCGACGTTGACGACCTGGCCTCAGTCAATGCGGTGTTTTCGGCGCTCGGGGCGACGTGGGGCAGCCTTGATTTTCTGGTCCATTGCATAGGATTTTCCGATCGCAATGAGCTAAAAGGGCGTTATGCGGATACGTCCAGGGAGAACTTCATTCGGACGATGGTGATATCGGCGTTCTCGTTCACCGAGGTCGCCAAGCGCGCCGCCAATCTGATGCCCTCTGGCGGCGCGATGCTGACGCTCACCTTCGGCGGAGCGACCCGTGTCGTGCCGAACTATAACGTCATGGGGGTCGCCAAGGCCGCTTTGGAGGCAAGCGTGCGGTATCTGGCCGCGGACTTCGGTCCGGAGAACATTCGCGTCAATGCAATTTCCGCCGGACCGATCCGCACGCTGGCCGGCGCGGGAATTGCCGACGCGCGCTTCATGTTCAATTTTCAGCGCGCCCATTCGCCGCTCCGGCGCACGGTAACGATCGAGAATGTCGGCGGCGCCGCGGTCTATCTGCTCTCGCCCCTGTCAGATGGCGTGACGGGCGAGGTGCATTTCGTCGACGCCGGTTACAATATCGTCTCGATGCCCCGTCCCGACGAGATCAAGAGTTGACGCTGGCGATTCCGACCCGAACGGACGCTTTTCGTCGCCAATACCGGTTATGCGGGTCTGGGGCGGCCAGTTTGGCGCTCCTTCGCGCCTGCATCGTGGCGTTTGGGTTAGCGAGCCTCGCATTGTCCGCGAGCGCCGCCGCGAGCAAGCGGCCTGCCCACCCCCATCGCGATCCGTTCCGCGAATTCATTGCCGCGCTCTGGCCGCTTGCCGATCAGCGGGGGGTTTCGCGCCTGACCTTCGACGCCGCCTTTGCCGGCGTCGCCTTCGACCCGAAGGTGGTCGCCATGACCGAGGCGCAACCCGAGTTCGCGCGTCCGATCTGGGACTACGTCGCCAGCGCCGTATCGGCCGACCGTGTCGAACGCGGCCATGCCAAGGCCGATGGCGCCAGCGCCTGGCTCGCCAAGGCCCAAGAGGCCTACGGCGTCGACGGGACCGTCATCCTCGGAGTCTGGGGCCTCGAAACCGATTTCGGCGATTTCGTCGGATCGAACAATGTCATCCGGGCGCTGGCGACCCTCGCCTACGTTCGCTTTCGCGGCGACTATTTCCGCGACGAGTTGCTGGCGGCCCTCGTGATCCTCGAGCACGGCGACATTGCTCCCGCGGCAATGGTCGGCTCATGGGCTGGCGCGATGGGACAGACGCAGTTCATGCCGTCGAGCTACCTTACCTATGCGGTCGATTTCGAAGGACATGGCCGACGCGACATCTGGACGAGCGAAGCCGACGCAATCGGCTCGACCGCAAACTATCTGGCGAAGCACGGTTGGGCCAAGGACCTGCCCTGGGGTTTTGAGGTCCGTCTGCCGCCCAGTTTCGTCCTCACCGACGCTGATTCGTCGTCCATGGCGCCTTTTTCCGCCCTCGCCGCGCGCGGCGTCGAGAGAGCCGATGGCGCGCCCTGGCCGGAAAAGGGCGAGGGACGGTTGATGATCCTCGCCGGATTGAAGGGGCCCGTCTTCGTCGTCACCGGCAACTTCGACGTCATCAAGGCCTACAACGACTCGACGGCCTACGCTCTTTCCGTGGCCTTGCTAGGGGAAGCGGTGAAGGGCGGCCGGGGCGTCATCGCGCCATGGCCAACCGCTGACCCTCGGCTGTCGCCCGCGCAGACGCAAAAACTTCAGGCCAAACTCAAGAAAATGGGCTACGCCGTGGGCGAGATCGACGGAAAGATCGGCGATGCGCTGCGCTCGGCCGTGCGCGCCTATCAGCAACGCAACGGTCTCGCCCCCGACGGCTACGCCAACCTGACGTTGTTCAAGCGGGTCAGCGCCGCGCGATGATTGCCTTCTCCGGCGCGCTTGTTTGCCTATTGGCGCCATGCTAGGCGACGCCGAAGCGTTTGGATCGCCCCAACGGCCGCCAGGAGGCGTTCGGGCTCGCGGCGCACGGAGCAATGACGATGCCTGATCAGAACGGCAACGGGGCCGAAGCGCCGCAGACCGGTCCGAAATTTTCGGTCCTTGCGCAATATACCAAAGATCTGTCGTTTGAGAATCCCAACGCGCCCCGCACGCTCGGCCCGCAGCAGGCAGCTCCCAACATCTCGATCCAGATCAACGTCAACGCGCGCCAGCTCGCTCCATCCGACTTCGAGGTGAGCCTCATGCTCGAGGGCGGGGCGGGCGAGGGCGCGGATACGATGTTCAAGTTCGAGCTCAATTACGCCGGGATTTTCCGCGTCGAGAATTTTCCGCCGGAGCAGGTTCAGCCGGTGGTCATGATTGAAGGACCGCGATTGTTGTTCCCCTTCGCTCGCCAGATCATTGCCGATGCGGTGCGCGGCGGCTCGTTTCCACCCCTCTATATCGACCCGATCGATTTTCACGCGCTCTATTTGCAGCGTTTGGCCGCCGCCGGCGGACAGCAGCAGCAACGAACCGCTTGACCCCTTCTTGACCCCTTCTTGGCCGCGGACGTCAGGCCGGGCGAACAAGGTAACGAAACCAGATCGGGTCTGCGCCGAGGCTTTGGATATAGCGCGCGTGAGCGCTGGCCTCGTCGCGTTCCATCGGCGATTCCCTGCGCCTCCGCGCGCCCAAGCGGGGAATAAGCGCGACCAGGGCGAACGAACCGGCAGGTCCAGCAGCGTCGCCGAAGGCGAGCGAGCGCTGCCGGCCTCCGGTGAGCTCGCAATAGATTTCGACCAGAAGCTCCGCATCGAGCAACGCGCCGTGCCTCACCCGCCGCGAGCGATCGATGCGGTAGCGATCGCACAGCGCGTCGAGACTGTTCGGCTGCCCGGGGTGCATTCTCCGCGCCAGCGTCAACGTATCGACGACGCGATCCATGCCGATGGGCTCGCGCCCGAGCCTCGCCAGCTCCGCATTCACGAAGCGCATGTCAAAATCGGCGTTGTGGATGACGAGCCTCGCGTCGCCGACGAAGGCGAGAAATTCGTCGACGATGCTGGCGAAGATCGGCTTGTCCTTAAGGACAAGGGCGGTATGGCCGTGGACGCGCGCCGCGTCCTGGGGGATGTCGCGCTCGGGATTGATGAGGCTGTGGAACGCCTTTCCGGTCAGGGTCTGGTGAATGATCTCGACCGCGGCAATCTCCAGCACCCGGTGCCCATCCGCAGGACTGAGGCCAGTCGTTTCCGTATCGAGCGCGATTTCACGCATGGCGGCGGCGACCTCCCGTCAGCGCTGCGATTGCGCGCGTGAACTGCGCGACGGCGGCGCGCGTCGAATCGCAGCTGCCGCGCGTGTCAATGATGAAATGAGCCCGGCGTCGCTTTTCCGCGTCCGGGGCTTGCCGCGAACGGACAGCCTCGAGCTTGGCCTCGGTCATGCCCTTGCGTTTCAGCGCCCTCGCGCGCTGGACATGTTCCGGGACGCTAACGACGACCACGAGATCGACATCCAATTCCCCGCCGGTTTCAAACAGCAGCGGCACGTCGACGATCGCGAGGCGCCGGCCCTCGGCTGCCGCGCGCTCCAGGAACTGAACGCGCGCCTTCGCAACCGCGGGATGCACCAAACCTTCGAGCTGCTTTAGCGCGCTCGCGTCGCCCAACACATGCGCTCCAAGGCGATCGCGATCGATGCGACCCTCGACCAAGACGCCGGGAAATGTCGCCTCGATCGATTTCGCTCCCTCGCCAGCATAAAAGTCTCGAACGGCTTCGTCGGCGTCGAATGCCGGGACGCCGAGCTCAGCGAACATGGCCGCAACGGTCGATTTCCCCATCGCGATCGAGCCCGTCAACCCGACGACGATCACCTCGCCTCCACTTGCGTCGCAAGGATCTCGGCCTCGACCAGCGCCCGCAACGCCGGCGTCACCGTCGGGCGTCGGCCAAACCATCGGCAGAAAGCGGGCGCGGCCTGATGCAGCAGCATGCCCAACCCCTCAACGGCGCGCAAGCCGCGCGCCCCCGCCGCCTCGATAAGAGCTGTGCGCAACGGAACGTAGACGATGTCGGCGACGACCGCCCGGTCCGGGAGCAAGCCAAAATCGACGGCGAGCGGCGGCTGTCCGGCCATCCCAAGGGTGGTCGTATTGACTAGCAAATCGGCTTCCCTCAGCTCGGTCCGCAGATGCGCCAAGGGCGTCGCTTGCGTCGGACCGCCAAAATGCGCGGCAATCGCCTCGGCTCGGGTTTGCGTTCGGTTGACGACAGCAACCCGCTCGAAACCTCGCGATTTGAGCGCGTAGACGATCGCCCGGGCCGCGCCCCCGGCTCCGATGACGACGGCCAGTTTCGCTTGCCCCTCCCAGCCGGGCGCCCGCTCGTCCATGTTGGCGAGAAAGCCAGCGACGTCGGTATTGTCGCCCCAGAGAAACCCGTCTTCTCGCCACAACGTGTTTACCGCGCCCAGCGCGTCAGCGACGGGCGTTCGCCGGTCGCAAAGACGATAGGCGGCTTCCTTGTGGGGCGCGGTCACGTTGGCGCCGACGAGCTCGTCCTGGCCAATCTGGACGCGAACGCGCGAAATTCTCCTGGTGGGATGGCAAACCTTTCGTAGCTTCCCGACAGGTTGAGTTCTTTCAGCCAATGCAAATGAATCATCGGCGATCGGGAGTGCTCGACCGGCCAGCCGGCCACTCCGGCGCGCGGCGCATGACCTCCGGTCATAGCGAGATCAGACTTTCGTGGCGAAGCCAGGCCAGGAGCCTAAGCACCGGCAATCCGAGAACAATCGAATGCTCCCCTTCGATGCGATCGAACAGATGCGCGCCCAGACCCTCGGCCTGGTAGGCGCCAACGGACGCCATCGCCGCGGCGCCGGTCCGATCGAGATAACGCGAAATCGTGGCCGTATCGAGCGGCCGCATTCGCAGGTCCGCATGATCGCTGTCGACGACCAGCGACTCCCCGGACCGGGCGATGCAGAAGGCGGATGTCAGGCGATGCGTCTTGCCCGAGAGCGCGGCCAGCGTTCGTGCGGCCTCGTCGAAGTTGCGGGACTTGTGGATGATCCTGCCCTGAAGCGTCAGCGTCTGGTCGGCGCCCAGACAGTAAGCGTCCGGCCGAATCGCGCTGACGGCGAGCGCTTTGGCCCGCGCCAATTCCATCGCAAGGCTTTCGAGCGACCCGGCGCGCGTCAGATGACCGTCTTCGAGCGCCCGCTCGTCGATCTCGGCGGCAACGACCTCCGCGTCAAGTCCGACGGCCGACAGAAGAGCCAGGCGGCTCCGACTCTTCGACGCCAGGATCAATGGCTGCGCCCCACGCCATACCGAGGTCGACCGCGTTGATTTTGGCCGCGAAATTTGAACCTCACCCATCGAGTTCAGCCGTCGGCGATAAACTTGAGCCGGTGCGCGCGATGGAGATCGAGCACCGCGGCCGCCGTTTCTTCGATCGACCGCCGGGTCACGTCGATCGTCGGCCACCCGCGTTCGGCGAACAGGCGGCGCGACGCCGCGACCTCTTCGGCGACCGCGATGCGATCGACATACTCGGTCTGCGAGTTGGCGTTGAGCGACAGAAGGCGGTTTTGCCGGATCTGAACGATTCGATCGGCGGAGGCGATCAGGCCGACGATCAGCGGCCGACGGAGGTGATCGAGGGTTCTTGGCAACGGGACATGCGGCACGAATGGAACATTGGCGGTCTTATAGCCCCTATTTGCAAGATAGATGCTGGTTGGCGTCTTCGACGTTCGGCTCACCCCGAGGAGAACGATATCGGCATGGTCCAGGTTTTCCGGCGTCTGGCCGTCGTCGCTCAGCATGCTGAAATTCAGCGCATCGATTCGCTTGAAATAATCGGCGTTGAGCATGTGCTGCGCGCCCGCTCGCGGCGTCGAGTTCTGTCCAAGGTAGGATTTGAACAACGTCAGAATCGGTCCCAGCACCGAAAGGCACGGCGAGCCCGATGCTTCGCAGCCTTCTTCGAGCCGCTTCGAGAGATCGGAATCGACAAGGGTAAAGAGAACGATTCCCGGCGCGTTCTCGATTTCGGCGATCACGCGGTCGAGCTGTGCCGGAGTGCGCACCAGCGGATAGACATGTTCGATCGAAGCGACCCCTTGATATTGCGCTGAGGCGGCTCGCGAAGCGGCGATCAGCGTTTCGCCGGTCGAGTCCGAGACCAGGTGAAGATGGAAATAGCTGCGGCCCAATGCGGCCCCCACGGACGGAAAACGCGGCTGGTTATAACCGGCCGAGCTTCCTGTGGACAGGCGTGGGAAAGCCGGGTCGGCGTGAGCGCATCGCCGAGGGCGGGCGCCGAGGCGCGCTCGACGACCCACAACAGTCGCGGCTGGGATAAAATATTGGGAATCGCAAACGAGCTTATGAATTGCGGGGATAATTTATCACGGCGCTATCGTGATATTTACCATCTCGCAGGAATTGTTAACGAATCGTTTATCGCCATGTCTCGTTGGCCGTAGTCCTCGCGCCCTCTCGGCCTTCTGGAGCGGCTCGAATCTCTGGAGAACGCCGATTGAACTCAAACCGACCGCCAAAGAATAAGAATCAAATTCCTATTTTGGATTCTTTGTTTGACAGCCGACCACGGTCGGGGCTTGCGCCTGACGGACCCAGCGCCTAATGCGGCCGGCTATACGAGAGGCGGGCTAAGCCGCCGGCTTGGTGGCAAACTTCCGCATGATTCTCTGGGTTAAAGCGCTGCACATTATCTCTGTTATCGCCTGGATGGCGGGGATGCTGTATCTGCCTCGGTTGTTCGTTTACCACGCCGATGCACCCAAAGGCTCTGCTCTCTCCGAGACCTTCAAGGTGATGGAGCGGCGCCTCCTTAAGGCGATCATCAATCCGTCGATGATTCTGGTATTCGTAACCGGGATCCCCTTGGCGTTGCTGACCGGATATTGGGCGGCGCCTTGGCTCCAGGCCAAATTCATCCTGGTTATGGGTCTCGGGGGGCTGCACGGCTACTTTGCGCGCTGCGTGCGCACTTTCGCGGCCGACGCCAATCAGCGGCCGGCCGGGTTTTATCGGGTCTTGAACGAGGCCCCGACGATCCTCATGGCCTTAATCGTGATTCTGGTTGTCGTGCAGCCATTTTAGGCATTTTGGAACCGTCGCATTCTCACGCGGCAAAAGGCAGTTGAATATTTTTGCAAACGCGACTATGTAGCCGCGCCACCCGCCAATGCGGGGTGCTTGCGGCGCCGGATCGCCCGATCCAGCTCTCGCCGCGGCAGCCTGACACGACCAAACGCCGCGTCGAATCGTCAGCGCGCCATCTTCCATCACCTCTGTGACTATGCGGGTCCGCGCGCCCGGAAGTCCGAGACAAAGGTCCGCCCATGCGGGAAATGAAACTCAAGGAATTAAAGCAAAAATCGCCGACCGAGCTCCTGGCGTTCGCCGAGGAGAACGACGTCGAGAATGCGTCGACGATGCGCAAGCAGGAGTTGATGTTCGCGATTCTCAAGCAGCTCGCCAGCGTCGACGTGCAGATCATCGGCGAGGGCGTGGTCGAAATCTTGCAGGATGGATTCGCCTTCCTGCGGTCGGCCGACGCCAACTATCTTCCCGGTCCCGACGATATCTATGTTTCGCCGTCGCAAATCAGGCGATTGGGGCTGCGGACCGGTGATACGGTCGAGGGGGTGATCCGGAGCCCGAAGGAAGGCGAGCGGTATTTCGCGCTGCTCAAATGCAACGGGATCAATTTCGAGGACCCGGAAAAGACGCGGCATAAAGTCCACTTCGACAATTTGACGCCGCTCTATCCCGACGAACGCCTGCGCCTCGAGATCGAAGACCCAACCCGCAAGGATATGTCGGCCCGCGTCATCGACATTGTCGCGCCGATCGGCAAAGGGCAACGGGCGCTCATTGTCGCTCCGCCGCGCACCGGCAAGACCGTGCTGCTGCAGAACATCGCCCAGTCGGTCACCGCCAATCACCCGGAATGCTACCTGATTGTCCTTCTGATCGACGAGCGTCCGGAAGAAGTGACGGACATGCAGCGATCGGTGAAGGGCGAGGTGGTGTCGTCGACCTTCGACGAACCCGCGGTCCGCCACGTTCAGGTCGCCGAGATGGTCATCGAAAAGGCCAAGAGGCTCGTCGAGCACGGACGCGACGTGGTCATCTTGCTCGAACTCGATCACGCGCCTTGGACGCGCCTACAACACCGTGGTGCCATCGTCCGGAAAGGTGCTCACCGGCGGCGTCGACGCCAATGCGCTGCAAAGACCGAAGCAATTCTTCGGCGCGGCGAGGAACATCGAGGAAGGCGGATCGCTGACAATCATCGCCACCGCGCTTATCGATACCGGCTCGCGCATGGATGAGGTCATTTTCGAGGAGTTCAAGGGCACCGGCAACTCGGAAATCATCCTCGATCGCAAGGTGGCCGACAAGCGCACCTTTCCGTCGATGGACATCACCCGGTCCGGGACCCGGAAGGAGGAACTGCTCGTGCCGCCCGATATCCTCAAGAAGATGTACGTCCTCCGCCGCATCCTCAATCCGATGGGCACGGTCGACGCGATCGAGTTCCTGCTCGGGAAGCTGCGCGAAACCAAGACGAACGCAAATTTCTTCGAATCGATGAATACGTAAGCCGCTGCGCGGCGCCCGTTGGGCATGTTCGTTTTCCAGCCAAGACGGTGCGCCGAAAGGAGAGGGTCGCCTCTTGTCCAAACCGCCGAAGCCGACCCTCTCCGATCTGCGGGTGGAAATCGATCGCATCGATAAGTCGATGCATGAGCTTCTGATCGAGCGCGGGCGTGTCATTGACCAGCTGATCGAGATCAAGACGGGTCAGGGAGGGGGTTCTGCGTTCCGCCCCGCTCGCGAAGCCTCGATGATGCGCGCCATCGTCGAGCGGCATCGAGGACGCCTGCCTCTCGATACCGTCGAAAGCATCTGGCGGGTCATCATCTCGACCTTCACCTTCATCCAGGCCCCCTACGCCGTTCACATCGACGTGTCGGCGGGCGAGGCCAGGATCCGGGACTCGGCGCGGTTTCATTTCGGCTTCACGGTTCCGTGCGTGCAACATCTGGGCGCGGCGGACGTGATCCGCGCCGTCGGCGAATCGGGCGGCGATCTCGGGATGTTTGCCCTTGATGGCGGCCCTGGAGCCGGCGCGTGGTGGACGGAGCTTGCGCCCCGGGACGCGCCCAAGATTATCGCCCGCCTGCCGTTCGTCGAGCGCGCGGACCACCCTGCCGGCTTGCCGGTGTTTGTGATCTCAAAACCGCTCGTCGACGGCGCGGCCCGCGAGGTCATGCTCGAATCGGTCACCCTCGACCGGTGGCGCGCCGACGTTCCCGGTGCGTTGCTGGGCGTAGGGGCGGAAACGATCGGCTCCGCCGCCAACGGGATGGGGCTTTCCCTGCTGGTGGCGCGGCCGGGCAATATCGCAGCCGATGCGGTGAGCGAAGCGCTTCGAGCCGCCGGCGGCGCCGACGTGCGCGCCACCGAGGTCGGGGCCCACGCCGACCGATTCGACGCCTCGGCGTTGCGCGGCCATGCGAATTGGGGCTAATCGGACCCGCCATGACGTCGCATTCCGCCCTCAAGCCTCAGCCTCGCCCGGAAATCCTGGCGATCGACCCCTATGTGCCGGGCAAAAGCCGGGTCTCGGGGGTGGCGAAGGCGCACAAACTCTCGTCCAACAAATCGCCCCTCGGCCCATCTCCGAAAGCGATCGAGGCCGTGCGCGCGTTGGCGGCCGGTCTTGAGCTCTATCCCGACGGAGCGTCGACGGCGCTTCGCGAGGCCATCGGCCGGCGCTATGGACTCGACCCGGCGCGAATCATCTGCGGCAACGGCTCAGACGAGCTGCTCGCCCTCCTGGCGCACGTCTTTCTGCATCCGGGCGATGAAGGCCTTTACAGCCAATTCGGCTTTCTGACCTATCCGATTTGTATCCGTGCGGCCGGGGGCGTTCCCGTCGTCGCGAAAGAGACGGACAGAACGGCGAGCGTGGACGCAATTCTGGCGAAGGCTACTGCTCGTACGAAGATTGTCTATCTGGCCAACCCGAGCAACCCGACCGGGACTTACATTCCCTTCTCCGAGGTGAAGCGCCTTCACGCCGGCCTGCCGCCTGCTACGCTGCTCGTGATCGACGCCGCCTATGCTGAATACGTGACCCGCAACGATTATGCCGCCGGCATCGAGCTTGCGTCGACTTTGGACAACGTCGTCATGACCAGGACGTTCTCGAAAGTCCATGGTCTTGCGGCGTTGCGGATTGGGTGGGCCTACGGCTCGGCCCATGTTCTCGATGCATTGAACCGCGTGCGCGGGCCATTCAATCTGAATGGAGCGGGGCAGGCCGCAGGGGTCGCCAGCCTCGAGGACGTGGCCCACATGGAACGCGCGATCGCCCACAATTCCCGTTGGCTGCCTTGGCTCGCCGAGGCGATCTCGGCTCTGGGCGTCGAGGTGACGCCGAGCGTCGGGAATTTTCTGCTGTTGACCTTCCCGAAGGAGCCCGGCCGGACCGCCGCGGAGGCGGACGCGTTCTTGAGCGCGCGCGGCTTCATCCTCCGGGCGGTCGCGGCCTATGGGCTGCCGGATTCGCTCAGGCTGACGGTCGGGGGCGAGGAAGCAAACAGGGGCGTGGTCGCCGCACTCGCCGAGCTTATGCGAGGCAAGAGTGGTTGATCGGCTCGGCGCCCCGCTCGCCGAGCCGATCTTCGAGGAGCTCGCGATTGTCGGTGCGGGACTGATCGGTTCGTCGATCGCCCGCGCCGCGCGCCGGCGCAATGCCGCGCGGCGCATCGTCCTCTCCGATCATGCCGTGGGGATCTTGGAGCGTGCGAAGGCGCTGGGGCTCGGCGACGTCGTCACCGACGATCTTGCGCGAGCGGTCAGTGGCGCGGATTGCGTCATTCTCTGCGTGCCGGTCGGGGCTTACGGGGCGATCGGACGCGCCATCGCGCCGGCGCTGAGGCCTGGGACGATCGTCTCGGACGTCGGGTCGGTCAAGAGCGCGGTGATCTCCACCCTCGAGACGGTGCTTCCCGACCACGTGCGCCTGGCGCCGGCTCATCCGGTCGCCGGGACCGAACAATCAGGGCCGGACGCGGGATTTGCGAGCCTATTCGTGAACCGCTGGTGCATCCTGACCCCGCCCGAGGGCGCGGATCCGGAGGCGGTGGCGAGGGTCAGGGCCTTCTGGGAAGCGCTCGGCTCGCATGTCGAAATCATGGGCGCGGCCCACCACGATCTGGTGCTGGCGATCACCAGCCATGTGCCGCATTTGATCGCCTATAACATTGTCGGCACGGCCGCGGATCTCGAAGAGGTCACCCGCTCGGAGGTCATCAAATTCTCGGCCGGCGGATTCCGTGATTTCACCCGGATCGCGGCCTCCGACCCTACGATGTGGCGCGACGTGTTCCTGCACAACAAGGAGGCGGTGCTGGAGATGCTCGGCCAATTCAGCGAGGACCTGACGGCGTTGCAACGAATGATACGCCGCGGCGACGGCGACGGGCTGTTCGCCCTGTTCACTCGCACGCGAGGCGATCCGGCTCGGAATTGTCGCCGAAGGCCAGGAGACCGCGGCGGCGGACTTCGGGCGGCGCGCCGCCGAAACGGATGAACCGGTTTCATGATCGAGCCGGCCGCCCTCGGTCCCGTTTCGGACGGGAGCCTCTGGGTGTTCGGGTACGGGTCGCTGATGTGGCGGCCGGGATTCGCCTATGCGCGTCGATGCAAGGCGACGCTGCGCGGCTGGCGGAGAAGCCTGTGCGTCTTTTCGCATGTCTATCGCGGCTCGCCCGAGCGGCCCGGACTGGTGCTCGGCCTTGACCGGGGCGGCGCGTGTCCAGGCGTGGCGTTCGAGGTCGACCCGGGGCTGCGGGAGACGACAGTCCGCTACCTGCGCGAGCGGGAGCAGGTGACCGCCGTCTATCTCGAGCGAACCGCGCCGATCACGCTCGAATGCGGCGAACGCGTCCTGGCGTTGACCTATGTCGCCGACCGCCTCCACCGCCAATACGCGGGGCGTCTCGACCGCGAGGCGATGCTGGAGCTACGTGCTCGCGGGCAGAGGCCAATCGGGCGACAACGCGGAATATGTGCTCGAGACCTACGACCACCTGCGCGCGATGGGAGTGCGTGATCGCGATCTGGAGTGGCTCAGCGGCAAACTGAGGGGTCGCCAGTGACGGAGCGGCCCGCGCCCTATCCCGTCGCGATCGCCAGATCGGCGACAATGGCCGCCCTTTCTGCCCGCGACGACGGGAGCAAGTGAAGATGGAACTCGAGGCCAGGCCCGAACGCCCGGAATTCGCGTTGGGCCCGAGCGACGACCGGCTCAGGAAACGCGCCGGTATCGCGGGCGCAGACCACGCGCCGCCGACCGGGGCCCTCGCGCGAGACCGCCAATAGCACGGCGTGGCAGAACCCCGGGCAGCTCGACGCCGGATAAACGGAAAACACATATCGGCGCCCGGAGAGCCCCGTCCACGAACAGAATCGGGACTCGAGCGGCATGCCGGCCAGCGCCGCCAGCGCGGACCCGCCTCTGCTGTCTAGCCCCTCGTTTGGCGGGGCGATCCAGGAGGGAGCGGGCGGCTCGGACATGCCGAGTGTCCGTTCGGTCGTCTGAGCCATAATCTCGTAAGATAGCGACATCGTCAGCGCCCCGGATCTTTGAGGGAACGAAAGTAGAACATATAGGGACTTCGGTCAAGCCGAGCGCGGCGCCTCGACATCGCCGCTCGCGCTCTCCCCGAGCACCGCAGCAAGCGAGGGGTCGTTGGCGAGCGCTTCGGCGTTAAGGCGGGCGCAGGCGGTCTCGATCGCCGAATTCGAGATGTTGGCTGAAGGCGTCGCGATCAAGACCTGGCGCGATGACGGGCAGATATTCGATCACCGCAATGCCTGGGCGCCTGAGGAAGCCGTGACGCCGCCAGAACAGTCCGGTGTTGAGGGCCACGGGCAGGCAGGGAATTCCCGTCTCGGCGTAGAGCGCTGTCACGCCTTGCTTATATCTCGGCGGCGCGCCGGGGAGGCGGCGGGTTCCCTCGGGGTAGATGAACACCTGCCGCCCGGCGGCGAACACCGTCCTGGCGGCGGCGACGATTTGCTGCAGGGCCTGCCTGCCCCGCCCGCGGTCGATGGCGATCTGTTGGGAGACAATGAGATAAAGGCCGAACAGCGGCACGTAGGTCAGTTGGCGCTTGAGGATGATGGCGAAGTCGGGCGCATATTTGAGCAGCGCAAAGGTCTCAAGAAACGACTGATGTTTGGCCGCGATCAGGACCGCACCGGGAGGAATGTTCTCGACCCCGCGATATTCGAGCTTGAGACCGCAGATCGCACCCAGAAGCCAGACGGACATCGCGCCCCAGAGGCGGGCGAGCGCGAACACGGCGCGCCTGCCCAACAGCATGGTCGGCAGGCCGAGGATCATGAGGACGACCAGGTTAAGGTAGAACAGGGCGTTGAAAAGCAGCGATCGCGTTGCCAGCATGTTGCAGGTCAAGGGTCCACGGGAGGAGAGGCGCCGCGCATTCAGGGCAGCGTTTGCAAATGGCGTATGACGATCTCTCGAGAAAGCAGGCCGGTCAGCAGCGTGACCGCGGCGCAGACCAGCGCCAGCGCGACATAGCCGCGAGGTCCGAGCGCGAACGAGCCGAACATCGCGGCGATCTCGTCGCCGCCCGGCGAACGCCCCCACCAGAAGGAGAGCAGCGACGCGGCGGCGAAGAACGCCATCGCCGCCAGTCCGCCGATCGTCGAGCCGCGAAGTCCCAGGCGGCGGAAATGAGTCTGGAACTCCCTCGCGATAAACTTGTCGGACGCGCCGACCAGATGGAGGACTTCGACGATCTCGCGATTGCCCGCCATCGCGCCGCGGGTCGCGAACCCGATCGCGGTCCCCATCGCAAGGATCATGAGGGCGAACAGGGCGGCGGCGAGGACGACGACGGCGTCGGCCATCGTCCCAAGGCGCGCCGCCCAGACGCGATGGTCGTCCAGATTAGCCTCAGGAACCGACGCCGCCAGCGCCGTCCGCAGCGCCGCGAGGTCCTCGGGACGCTGGCCGTTGAGCCTGACGACGATGAGGCGGGGAATGGGCAACTCGGCGAGATCGAGTCCATTGCCGAGCCACGGTTCGAGCAACCGTTCCAATTCGGCCTTCGAATAGGCGTGTGCGGACTGGACTCCCTTCGCCTGCGAGGCGATCGACACGGCTTTCGCGACCAGGCTTTCGATATCGTCGCCAGATCGAGGCTTCACCTGAATGGTGGCGTCGCGCAGCACGTCCGAGCGCCAGCTCCGCGACGCGTCGGCGACTAGCAACGCGGCGCCTGCGGTGAGGCAGGCGAGAAAGGTCATGATCGCGATGACCACGACCAGGGCCCGCCCGGCGACCGAGTCGCGCGGGATGAGCGTCGCGTTGCTCTCGAACGGCGCGTCCGCCTCGCCGGCAGGGCGAGGGTCGAGGATCGATTCGTTCACGACGGAGACCCGTCGAAGACCGTGAGCTTGCCGTCGCCGACCACAAGTCTGCGGGCGAAGCCGAATTGGTCCATGAGCTGGAGATCGTGGGTGGCGATGACGACCGCGGTCCCGAGCCGGTGAAGCTCGACGAACAACCTCAGCAGGCGGCGAGCGAGGCCGGGATCGACATTGCCGGTCGGCTCGTCGGCGAGCAGAAGCTCCGGCCGGACGATCAGCGCCCGCGCAATCGCCGCCCGCTGCTTTTCGCCGCCGGAAAGCACCGGCGGCGGCGCGTTCATGCGGTCGCCGAGACCGACCCAGCGCAAAAGCTCGACAACTTCCGCCCGATACGCCGATTCTTCGCGTCCCATCGCCCGCAACGGCAGGGCGACGTTCTCATAGGTCGTCAGATGATCCAACAGACGAAAGTCCTGAAACACGACGCCGATGCGCCGCCTTAGCGCCGTCAGATCGTCCTTGGTTAACGCCGAAGCGTCGCGGCCAAAGACGCGAACCGTTCCACGCGTCGGTCTGAGCGCGAGCAACATGAGCCGCATCAGGGTCGTCTTGCCGGCGCCGGAGGGCCCGGTGAGGAACTGGAAACTCTGCGGGGCGATGGAAAAATTGAGGTCGCCGACGACCTCCGGTCCCATGCCGTAGCGCAAACCGACGTTTTCGAACCGTAGCAACGCGATCCCCGGGACGGCGAGGGCTGGCCGCTTAACGCGGCTTTAACCGTGTTTCCAAACAAATGCCAGCATCGTCCGCTCCATCAAAACGGCGAGGCCAGGCATCATGATTGTCGATCGCAAATCCGGCTCGAGGCGCCATCGGGGCGATGAATCGCTCAGCGGCGCCACAGCGCCGGCGATAGTCGTCCTCGCCCTCATGATCGCGGCGACGACGATCGCCGCGCGGGCGGCGATCGTCAGGGTCGCCCCTGCGACCGCAGTCGTCTATGCTCGATTGGGCCTGCCGGTCAATTTCCGCGGCCTCTCGATCGACGATGTCCGCGCGACGATTGTCGAAGGTCCCGAAGGCGGCGGGGAACTCCTCGTTGCGGGCGAGATCGTCAATCTGCGCGAATCAGAAACGCCCGTGCCGTTTTTGCGCCTCATACTGCGCGGCGAAAAACAGCGTCAGCTCTATATCTGGTCGACGCCGGGGCCGAAGACCAGTCTCGATCCTCGCGAGCGGGTCGCTTTTCGGGCCCGTCTGGCCGCGCCCCCCGCCGGGGTTCGCGACGTGCTGGTAAAATTTGCCGCGCCGGGGGATAAAGCGTCGTTCACCGAGTGAGATTCATGAGCGGGGCGAGACAGGTCAAGGTTCTCTACGACGAAAGGTCGATCGCCGAGCGAACTGAGACGCTGGCCCGGGAGATCGCGGCGGCGCGGCCGAAAGACCTCTTGGTGGTCGCCATCCTCAAGGGGTCTTTCATGTTCGCGGCCGACCTGTTGCGCGCATTGCATCGCGCCGGGCTCGAGCCCCAGGTCGAGTTTTTTCACCTTTCCAGTTACATGGACGGGACAGTGTCGAGCGGGACGGTCAAAATCCTCCGCGACATCGAATTGTCGGTGCGCGATCGCGACGTCTTGCTGGTAGACGACATCCTGGAATCGGGTCGGACGCTGGCCTTCGCCAAGGATCTCTTGGCGGCTCGCGGGGCTCGGCGGGTTCTGGTCTGCACCATGTTAGAGAAGCCCGGCAAACGGGCGGTCGAAATTGGCGCCGATTTCGTCGGCTTCGCCTGCCCCGACGTTTTCGTCGTCGGTTACGGCATGGACGTCGCCCATTGCTATCGCGAATTGCCGTTCATCGGCCTGGTCGTCACCGCGCAGGACGCCGCCTGACTCGGCCCAATCGGGAGGCTGTCGCTTCGTGTTTGAAAGTCGCTTTCAATCCTTCGTCGAATTGGGCGATCCTTCGCGCGGGCTCGCTCGGGTGAGCGCTTTGCGCGGGGAATTGGCCAAGGAGGGGCTCGCGGGCTTTATCGTTCCGCGCGCCGACGAGCATCAGAACGAATATGTGCCCCCGAACGCCGAGCGGCTCAGATGGCTCACGGGTTTCGCCGGCTCGGCCGGGATCGCGGTGGTGCTGAGAGATCGAGCGGCGCTGTTCGTCGACGGCCGCTATACCGCGCAGGTGAAGGCGCAGGCGGACCCATCGGTTTTCGAATTCCGCCATGTCGTGGACGAGCCGCCGACCGAATGGATCGCGCGCAACCTCAAGCCGGACGCCAAGCTCGGCTATGATCCCCGTCTCCACACGCCCGACGCCGTCGCTCGCTTCGCCGCGGCTTGCAAGGAGGCGGGCGCCGGGCTCGTCGCGGTCGAACTCGAACCCGATCGACGCCATCTGGCGTGATCGGCCCCCGGCGCCGGTCGGCCCCATCACGCCGCATGCGATGCGATACGCCGGGGAGAGCGTGGCCGCGAAAATCGCCCGGGCGCGCGAAGCCTTGACGTCGTCGCAGGGTCTCCTGATCAGCGATCCTCACAATCTGGCGTGGCTGTTCAATATTCGCGGCTCCGACGTCTCGTACACGCCGCTGCCGCTTGGCTACGGCTATCTGCCGCTTGAGGGGCGCCCGCTCGTTTTTGTCGACGGCAGGAAGCTGACGGCGGCGAGCCGCCAAAGTCTCAGCCGACACGCGGAGATCCACGAGCCGGACGTCCTAGAAAGGTTCATCGAAGACCTGGGCGGACAAGGGCGGCGCGTCGCATTCGACGCCGCGACCGCGACAGCCACCCTTACCCAATTGGTCGAGCGGGCCGGCGGCAAGGCCGACCTCAAGGCCGATCCGATCACGCTGATGAAGGCGGTGAAGAATCCAGTGGAGCTTGCCGGTGCGCGCGCCGCGCATGAGCGCGACGGCGCGGCGATGACGAATTTCCTCGCCTGGTTCGCCGCCGAGGCGCCGCGAGGCCGCCTCGCCGAAATCGACGCCGTCGCGGCCTTGGAGACATTCCGGCGGGCGAGCCCCGCCCTCAGGGACATCTCGTTTCCGACCATCGCGGGCGCCGGACCGAATTCGGCCATCCCCCACTATCGGGTCAGCGAGGTCTCCAATCGCAGAATTGAGCGGGGCATTTTTCTCATCGACAGCGGCGCTCAATATGAGGACGGCACGACCGACATCACCCGCACGATCGCCGTCGGGCGGCCGACGAGACTGATGCGAGACCGATTCACCCAAGTGCTGAAAGGCCACATCGCGGTCGCCCGCGCCGTCTTTCCGCACGGAACGACCGGCGCGCAAATCGACGCTTTGGCGCGCACGCCGCTTTGGCGCGCTGGGCTCGATTTCGACCACGGCACGGGGCACGGCGTCGGCTCTTATCTCTCCGTTCACGAAGGACCCCAGCGCCTCTCGAAGACCGGGACGGCCGCCCTCGTTCCCGGCATGATCGTATCCAACGAGCCCGGCTACTACGCGCCCGGCGCGTTTGGCATTCGGATTGAGAACCTCGTTGCTGTCGAGGCGCGGACGATTCCCGGCGGCGAGCGGCCGATGCTGGGATTCGAAACGCTGACGCTGGCGCCGATCGATCTTGCGCTTGTCGAGCCGAATTTGCTGGCGGCCGACGAGATCGCCTGGCTCGACGCCTACCATGCGCGGGTGCGCAAGACGCTCTCGCCCCTCCTCGACGCCGCGACGCGTCGCTGGCTTGCGCTGGCGACGAGGCGCGTGGCGGCAGGGAACCGCAGGCTCCGTCGCTAAGGACTGCCAGAAGGTTCGGGCGGCCTACCGCAAGGCGAAGCGCCGCTTCGCCGCGTCGGTGACCGGGGTATACAGGCTGACCAGCGTGCCTTCGGGATCGCGGAATTGCGCCGCGCGATTTCCCCAGGGCATCGTTTTTGGCTCCTGCACAACCATGGCCGCGCCTTTCAGGCGGGCGAACTCGGCATCGACGTCATCGACCTGAAACTCGATGATTGCGGTGCGATTGGCGGCAGGCTCAGCGCTTCCCAGGCTGAATAGCGCCACCGTCTCAGCGCTCCCGATGGCGAGCGTGGCGGCGGGCGTCACGATTTCGGCGAATACCGGCGCAAGCCATTCTGCGGCTTGGCCCGTCACCATTTCGTAGAAGCCGACCATCGACTTGATGTCGGCGGCGACCAGACGTGCGGAGGCGAATTTCACTGGGCTTGTCCTTTCGATTGCGCCGCGAGATTGCGGGCGGTGTTGCGAAAGGCCTTGTCGCATGAGCCTGCTGACAGCATTCTGTCAGCAGGAGTGAGCAGCTGCGTCGCGCCGACCGATTGTTCCAGATCATCCAGGTCCTCCGCCGGTCGACCCGGCCGGTGACGGCGGCGGCGTTGGCGGAGGAGCTCGAAGTCTCGAAGCGCACCATCTACCGGGACGTCGCCGATCTGATCGGCCAGCGGGTCCCAATCGCCGGCGAGGCGGGGCTCGGCTACCTGCTCGACGCCGATTACGACATGCCGCCGCTCATGCTGACTCCGGACGAAATCGAGGCGGTGATGCTGGGAGCGCAGTGGGTGGCGGGCCGCTCCGACAAGACGCTTGCCGCCGCCGCCCGCGATGTGGCGGCGAAGATCGCCGCCGTCGTCCCGGAACGTCTGCGCCCCTTTGTCGCCGAGCCCAGCGTCGGCGCCAAGCCGAGCATGGCGGAGCCGGAGGAAAACATCGATCTTGCAGGATTGAGATCAGCGATTCGCAACGGGCGAAAATTGAGGCTGCGCTATCGGTCCGAGGCAGGCGAGGAGACCGAGCGCACAGTGTGGCCGGTGATCCTCGGATACGCCGAGACGAGTCGCCTGCTCGTCGCGTGGTGCGAGCTGCGTCGGGCCTTCCGACATTTCCGCACCGACCGGATCATCGAGGCAAGCGTGCTCGACAAGACTGTTGGCTTGCGCCAGGGCGAGCTACGCCGCCGCTGGCAGCGTTGGCGCGAGGCGGGCGTCCGGTCTCCCTAGCCCGGCGCGCGCAGCGCACGCAGATGCGCAACCAGCCCCGCGGTCGACGCGTCGAGCGAGGTTGTGGCCGCGGCCTTATCGGCGACGACCGGCGCCAGGCTCAAGGCGAGCTCCTTGCCCAGCTCGACGCCCCACTGGTCGAACGAGTCGATGTCCCAAACGGCGCCTTCGGTGAAAACCTTGTGCTCGTAAAGAGCGATCAGACGCCCAAGCGTGCGCGGATCGAGGCGGCGGTAAAGGAACGTGCTCGTTGGACGGCTGCCGGAAAAGCTCTTATGTGGCGCAAGCCGACGAGCCTCGGCCTCGCTCGCTCCTTGCTTGTGGGTGATCGCCTCAGCCTCTTCGGGCGTCCGGCCGTGCATCAAGGCTTGGCCTTGGGCGAAGCAATTGGCGACCAGGAGATCATGGTGATGCCCGTCGGCGTCGGTCGGCGTCGCCGCGACGAGGAGGTCGAGGGGAATGATCTCCGTTCCCTGATGGATGAGCTGGAAGAAGGCGTGCTGGCCGTTGGTGCCAGGCTCGCCCCAGACCACCGGGCCGGTCGCCGTATTGGCGGGCGAGCCGTCAAGCTGGACGTGCTTGCCGTTGCTCTCCATCTGTAACTGTTGGAGATAGGCGGGGAAGCGCCCGAGTCGCTGATCGTATGGGATCACTCCGTGCGTAGCGTGGCCGAGGATGTTGCGATTCCAGCAGCTGAGCAGCCCCATCAGGATCGGGATGTTTCGCTCGATCGGCGCCGTACGGAAATGCTCGTCGATTTCGTAGCCCCCGCGGAGAAATTCGTTGAAGCGGTCAGGCCCGATTGCAATCGCCAGCGGCAGCCCGATGCTAGACCAGACAGAATAGCGGCCGCCGACCCAATCCCAGAAGCCGAACACCCGCGACGCCTGGATGCCGAATTGAGCAACCTTGTCGAGCTGGGTCGAGACGGCGGCGAAATGGTCATGCACCGCCGCTTCGCCGAGCCCCTGGGCGATCCAGGCGCGAGCGGTGGCGGCGTTGGTCATTGTCTCCACAGTGGTGAAGGTCTTCGATGAGACGATGAACAGCGTCCGCGACGGATCGAGCCCTCGCAAGGTGTCGCCGATGTCCGCCCCGTCGACGTTGGAGACGAAATGACTGCGCAGCTGCGGCGGCGCAAAGGGCTCCAGCGCGCGAGCGGCCATCGCCGGGCCGAGATCGGACCCGCCGATGCCGATATTGATGACGTCGGTCATCGGCTGGCCGAGAGCGCCCCGCACCCGTCCCTCCCGCACGTCAGCGGCGAACCTCAGCATCTTTTCCCGCGTGCCGATCACATCCGGCATGACGTCGTGGCCGTCGACCAGCACCGGCTTGCCGGAGAAATTGCGCAAGGCGGTGTGCAGGACGGCGCGGTTCTCGGTGACGTTGATTTTCACGCCTGCGAACATCGCGTCGCGTCGGGCTTCGACCGCGGCGGCTTTGGCGAGTTCAACGAGCGCGCTTAAGACCCCGGCATCGATGCGCTGCTTTGAAAAATCAAACAACAGATCATCGAGAGTGACGCTGAACTCCTTGAATCGCGAAGGATCGTCGGCGAAATCGTTTCTTGCCGCCCGCGCGAGCACGCCCGCGCGCAAGCTGGTCAATTTCGCCAATGCCGCTAGACTCGCCTGGGTCGCCATGGGCCTTTTCCTTTTCCGCGCTTGCCTTTAAGCGTGACCGCCGCCGCGCCCGGACCTATTCATATGCCGCCCCTCCTACAATTGCGAGACATGGTCGTGACGCTCGGCGGCGCGCCGCTTCTGGACGGGGCGGAATTGTCAATTTCCGCCGGCGACCGCATCGCCGTGGTGGGGCGCAACGGGTCGGGCAAATCGACCCTGTTCCGCATTGCGGCGGGCGAAATCGCGCCTGACCGCGGAACCCGCTTCGTCCAGCCCTCGGCGCGGCTCGCTTATCTGCCGCAGGAGCCGGACATGTCCGGCTTTGCGACCACGCTCGACTATGTGCTTGCCGGACTCGGCGAATTGGACGACACGCACCTGGCGAGGGCGATTATGGCCGAGCTCGGGCTCGACCCCAGCGCTGACCCCGGCCGCCTTTCCGGCGGCGAAGCGCGGCGGGCGGCGCTGGTCAGAGCGTTGAACGCCGAACCCGACATCCTGCTGCTCGATGAACCGACCAATCACCTTGATCTCGTCGCGATCGAATGGCTGGAGGCGCGCCTCGCCGCGAGCCGATCGGCGCTGGCGCTGATCAGCCACGACAAGCGGCTGCTGGCCGACTTGACCCGCGCCACGATCTGGCTCGATCGCGGCCGCACGCGCCGCCTCGATCAGGGGTTTGGCGCGTTCGAGGCCTGGCGCGATCAGAAGCTCGAGGAGGAGGAGCTCGAGCGGCACAAACTCGACCGGCGGATTGTCAGCGAAGAGCACTGGATGCGCTACGGCGTCACCGCGCGGCGAAAGCGCAACATGCGGCGCGTGGCCGAACTCGCCGATCTGCGGCGCGAGCGGCGCGAAGCTCGCGGGTCGGTCGGTGGTGCGGCGATGATTGCGCAAGACGCCAAGGCGTCGGGCGCGCTGGTGATCGACGCCGAGCGGATCAGCAAGACCTATGACGGGCGCCCGATCGTGCGCAATTTTTCGCTCCGTGCGATGCGGGGCGACAGAATCGGCGTCGTCGGCGCCAACGGCGCCGGGAAGACGACGCTGGTCAATCTGCTGACCGGCGCCCTTGCGCCTGATTCAGGATCGGTGCGTCTTGGAACAAACGTGACGATGGCCACGCTCGATCAGCAGCGCGCATCGCTCGAGCCGGCGACGACCCTCATCGACGCCCTGACCGGTGGCGGCAGCGATTACGTCACCATCAACGATGAGCGCCGGCATGTTCTGGGCTACATGCGCGACTTCTTGTTCGGGCCCGAGCAGGCGCGCACCCCCATCGGAAAATTGTCGGGCGGGGAACGCGGACGGCTGATGCTGGCGCGGGCCTTGGCGCGCCCATCGAACCTCATGGTTCTCGACGAGCCGACCAATGACCTCGACATAGAGACGCTCGACCTGTTGCAGGAGTTGCTCGGCGATTATGCCGGGACGATTCTCGTCGTCAGCCACGACCGCGATTTTCTCGATTCCGTGGCGACCTCGATCATCGTCGGCGAGGGGGACGGACGCTGGGTCGAGTATTCGGGCGGCTATTCCGACATGGTCGCCCAGCGCGGGCGCGGGTTAGCGGGTCCGCTTGCCGCGCCCGTCGCCGCGGTGGAAAGGCCAGACAAACGGCCGGTCGAGCGGACTGCGCCGAGGCGCAAGCTCGGGTTCAACGAGAGGCGGGCGCTGGACACCCTTCCCTCGCGAATCGAAGAGCTTCGTGCCGACCTCGCCGAGTTGGAGAGCAAGCTCGCCGACGCCGACTTCGCCCGCCGCGAGCCTGCCGCGTTCCTGGGCGCGACTAGGCGCTATGCGGAGCTGCGCGACGCGCTGGCCGGCGCCGAAGACGAGTGGCTCGGACTGGAAATCCTGCGTGAGGAGCTGGACCAGCAATAAGGCGGCGTCTCGGTCTCAATGTTGCAGGAACCGTTCGAAAAGCGGCTTGCGGGTTTCGCCGCCGCTCGATGTGAGGAGCAGACATGGCCAAGACGGGGGAAGACGTCCTATTCGCGAGCCTACGCGATAAACTGTTCACGGCGGTTGTGGGCGACGTGCTGGACAAGATGGGATGGCGGCGTCAATTCCTGCCGCAGGCTATCGGACCGCTCAAGACCGATATGAAGTTGGTCGGCCGCGCGATGCCCGTGCTCGAAGCGGACGTTTTCGATGAGATCGGCCGCTCGCCCGGCGCTGTTGGCGCGAAGCCATTTGGGCTGATGTTGGAGGCGCTCGACGACCTTCGCCCGAACGAGGTCTATGTCGCCACCGGGGGCTCCCTTCGCTACGCGCTTTGGGGCGAACTGATGTCCACGCGCGCGCGCTTTCTGCGCGCCGCGGGCGCCGTGCTCAATGGCTTCGTCCGGGATGCGGCCGGGATCGAGGCGCTCGGCTTTCCGACCTTCTGCCGAGGATTGTACGCGCAAGACCAAGGGCCGCGCGGCAAAGTGATCGACTTTCGCGCCGCCGTCGAAATCGAGGGGGTCCGGATCGCGCCTGGCGATTTGATATTCGGCGATCGCGAGGGCGTCCTTGTCATTCCCTCCGAGGTCGAGGTCGAAGCGATCGAAGCGGCTCTGGCAAAAGCGTCCACCGAGAACAGGGTCGCGATCGCCATTCGGGAGGGCATGGGCGCGCGCGAAGCGTTCGAAATCTTTGGCGTCCTCTGAGCGCCAGCGTTTATGTGTCCGAAGAAGCTAGGCGACCGGTGGTCTCTTGCCCGGTTCCGGCGGCTTCGAGACGCTACGGCGCGAGCGCGGTCTCGACCAGCTCCACCCAATAGCCGATCCCGTACGGCAAGGCTGCGTCGTTGAAGTCATAGGCCGGGTGATGGAGCTTTGCGCTGTCGCCGTTGCCGAGAAAGATGAACGCGCCCGGGCGCGCCTCAAGCATGAAGGAAAAGTCCTCCGCGCCCATGACCGGAGCGGCGCTCGAATCGACGCGGGAATCGCCCACGACCTTTCGGGCGACGGCTGCGGCGAACTCAGTCTGCGCCGGATGATTGACGGTCGGCGGGTAGCCGCAACGGTATTCGACCCGCGCGGTCGCGCCGGCCGCCGTGGCGAGACCGACGGCGATCTCACGGATTCGCTTTTCGGCGAGGGCGCGCGTCGCGGCCTGGAGCGTGCGGACCGTGCCATTGAGCCAGGCCGACTGAGGAATGATGTTGCTGGCCGAGCCGGCCTCGAAGCGGGTGATCGAAACGACGCAGGCGTCGAGCGGGTCGACATTGCGCGAAGCGATGGTCTGCAGGGCGAGCACGATCTGCGAGCCGAGGACCACCGGATCGACGCATTGATGCGGCATCGCCGCGTGGCCGCCCTGGCCTTCGATGGTGATCGTGATCTCGTCGGCCGCGGCCATCAGCGGACCCTTTCGCAACATGAAAGAGCCGACCGGCAGCGCCGGCATGTTATGCATCCCGTAGACTTCCTCGATGCCGAATCGGTCCATCAGTCCGTCGTCGATCATCGCCATCGCGCCTGCGCCGCCCTCTTCGGCGGGCTGAAAGATGACGACGGCGGCGCCGGCGAAGTTGCGGCTGTGCGCCAGGCGCCGCGCCGCGCCGAGCAGCATCGCCGTATGCCCGTCATGACCGCAGGCGTGCATTTTTCCTGGGATTTTGGAGCGATAGGGGAGGTTGGTCGCCTCCTCGATCGGCAGCGCGTCCATATCCGCGCGAAGCCCGATCGCGCGGGAACTCGATCCCCTGGCGCCGCGAATGACGCCGACGACGCCCGTTCGGCCGATCGAAGTCTTGACCTCGTCGCAGCCGAAAGCGGCCAGTCGGTCGGCGACATATTTGGCGGTAAGATCGACGTCGTACAGGAGCTCGGGATTTTGGTGGATGTCACGGCGCCAGGTCTGAGCGTCGGCAACGAGATCTTGGACGACGGAGGGGATCGACATCGCGCGCGCTCCTTTTAATGCTGAACAGGTTGCCGGCGCGGCGCTGGCGCTGTCAACAGGCGCGGCGCTCACCGTTTGCGATGCAGGAGGAAAATCGCCTGCTCGCCGAGCAGATTCCAGGCCCACTTCGGCCAGATCGGATTGAGCGGCCGCCCATGAGGGCCGAGCGCCGCGCTCTTGTCGATCGTTGCGCCGACCTCGCCCGCGAGGGCGATAAAATCGGCGATGGTGCAGAAATGGATGTTCGGCGTGTCGTACCAGGAATGGGCAAGGCTCTCGGTCACCGGCATTCGGCCGAGAAAGGCGAGCTGCGCCCGAACTCTCCAGTGGCCGAAATTCGGCGCCGAAACGATCGCCCGGCGGCCGATGCGCAGCATGTGCTCGAGCACGACGCGCGGCTGGCGGGTGGCCTGCAAGGTCTGCGACAGGATCACGTAGTCGAAGGCGTCGTTCGGGTAATCGACGAGATCGGCGTCGGCGTCGCCCTGAATGACGGAGAGCCCTTTCGAAACACAATCGTTCACCCCTTGCTGCGAAAGTTCTATTCCGCGCCCGTCGACTTGTTGCTCCTCGACGAGAAGCCGCAACAGCTCGCCGTCGCCGCAGCCGACGTCGAGAACGCGCGAGCCGGGGGCGACCAGTTCCGCCACACGCAAAAGGTCAACGCGCGGCGGCGCGAGCGTCCGCGCCAGGCTCAAGCAACGCCCCTGGCGCGGGCCGCCGCGTCGATGAAGCCCCTCGTCGTGTCGACGAGGTCCGGAACGTCGAGCAGGAAGGCGTCATGACCACGGTCGGTCTCGATCTCGACGAACGAGACCGAGGCGCCGCCGGCGTTGAGGGCGCGGACGATCGCGCGCGAGTCGCGGGTGGGAAATAGCCAATCTGAGGTGAACGAGACCACGCAGAAACGCGTCCGGGAGCCCTTGAACGCGCTCGCCAGGGATCCACCATAGTCTGCAGCGAGGTCGAAATAGTCCATCGCCCGCGTCATGTACAAATAGGAGTTCGGATCAAAGCGTTCGACGAAAATCTCGCCTTGGTGGCGCAGGTAGGATTCGACCTGGAAGTCCGCGTCGAAGGAGAACGTGCGCGTTGAACGATCCTGCAGATTGCGGCCGAAGCGGCGATGCAGCGCGGTCTCGGAGAGATAGGTGATGTGGGCCGCCATGCGGGCGACCGCGAGGCCCTTCGCGGGTCGCGTGCCCTCGACGAGATAGCGCCCGCCCCGCCAATCGGGATCGGCCATCACCGCCTGCCGGCCAACCTCGTGGAAAGCAATGTTCTGCGAGGAGTGCCGCGTCGCCGTGGCGATCGGGAGAGCGGCGAAGACGCGACCGGGATAGCTTGCGGCCCACTGAAGCACCTGCATGCCGCCCATCGAGCCGCCGACGACGCAAAACAACATCTCGATGCCGAGATGATCGATGAGCAGCGCCTGCGCCCGCACCATGTCCGCGATCGTGACAATGGGAAAGTCGAGACCGTAAGGCTCGCCGGTTTCCGGATTGATGGAGGCCGGGCCCGTCGTGCCCATGCAGCCGCCAAGGACGTTCGGGCAGATGACGAAGAATTGGTCAGTGTCGAACGGGAGGCCAGGTCCAACCATGGTCTCCCACCAGCCTGGCCGGCCCGTGACCGGATGCTGGTTGGCGACATGCTGATCGCCGGTCAGGGCGTGACAAATGAGAAGGGCGTTGGATTTCGCCGCATTGAGCCTGCCATAGGTCTGGTAGGCGACGGTGAGCGGCGCCAGCGCCGCGCCCGAATCCATCCGCAGCGGCGAATTGGAGCCCAACCGTAGCGTGAGGCTGTCCGGCGAGACGGATTGTGCGATAGCGCCGTTTACCAGCGTCCCTGCGTCCCCCACGACTGGCCTTTCCCGTCCGCCGTCAGCGTTCTCTTTGTCGAACAGATCGTTTGCTATAGAGGAAAGACCTGAAAATGCAAGCTCCACGCGCCACGCGCCCGGGTCGGCTCGGCGGTCAATCCCTTCCAAGCAAAGCCAGGCAGGACCGAGCAAAATTGCTTGGATTGGCTTGATTTTATTCGTTCCAACCAGGACTTTTCAGCGAGTTGCGGGGGAAAAAATAAATAAATCTAAGCTCCCGGGCGTCCCCCTGTTTGGCCAAGAAATCGCGCTGGGACCGTGGCCGATTGCTGTCGGTCGCGAATTCGACCCACTTTCCTTCTCCTCCGATCCGGCGAGCGGACATAGCTATAGCACGGAGTTCGGATTTTCGCAAACATCTTGCCGGAATTTGTCTAGCCAGAATTCCGGGCAAGCTCGGCGACGATCGCGTCGCCCATCTCGCTTGTCGAGGCGAGGCGATCGTGCTCGCCCCGGATGTCGGCGGTTCTCAGCCCATTCGCAAGCACACCCGCGATCGCGGCGTCGAGCCGGTCGGCGGCGCCATTGAGCCCGAACGAATAGCGCAGCGCCATCCCGAACGATCCGATCATCGCGATTGGATTGGCGAGCCCTTTGCCGGCGATGTCCGGCGCCGATCCGTGGACCGGCTCGTACAGCGCCTTGCGCCGGCCGCTCTTCGGATCGACGTCGCCGAGCGAGGCGGAAGGCAGCATGCCGAGCGAGCCGGTCAACATGGCGGCGACGTCCGACAGCATGTCGCCGAACAGGTTGTCGGTGACGATGACGTCGAATTGCTTGGGCCAGCGGACGAGCTGCATCCCGAGCGCGTCGGCGAGCTGATGCTCGAGCTTGACGTCCGGATATTCCCGCTTGTGCAGGGCGGTCATCACCTCGTGCCACAGCACGCCGGACTTCATCACATTGCGCTTCTCGCTCGAGGTCACCTTGTTTCCCCGGTTGCGCGCGAGGTCGAAAGCGGTCCGTCCGATCCGCTCGATTTCGAAAGTGTCGTAGACTTGGGTGTCGATGGCGCGCTTCTGTCCGTTGCCGAGATCGATGATCTGCTTCGGCTCGCCGAAATAGACGCCGCCGGTGAGCTCGCGCACGATCATGATGTCGAGCCCTTCGACGACCTCGGGCTTGAGCGACGAGGCGGAAGCAAGCGCCGGATAGCAGATCGCTGGCCGCAAATTGGCGTAGAGCGCGAGCTCCTTGCGCAATCGCAACAGTCCAGCCTCGGGGCGAACGTCATAAGCGACCCCGTCCCACTTCGGACCGCCGACGGCGGCGAGCAGGACCGCGTCGGCTGCCCCGGCGAGCGCCATGTCGGCGTCGCTGATCGCCTTTCCGTGCGCGTCATAGGCGCAACCGCCGACCAAGCCTTTCTCGGTCTCGAATTTGGCGACGCCCTCGCGGGTGAAATGAGCGATGATTTTCTCGACTTCGGCCATGACCTCCGGGCCGATGCCGTCGCCGGGAAAGAGAAGGAGCTTGAAGGTCGTCATGCTGGCTCGCGATGTGTCCAGAGCACGATACGATCAAGTCGAACCGCCGCCGTCATTGGGGGGTCGCGATGACGGGTGTGAGCAACTTGAAATCGTCCGGCTTTAGAAAAAGAGTGGGGCGTGTGCTAGACGATTTCGCCGCAGTGCGAAAGGCCAGAGCGGTCATGACGCCGCGGGAATGGGGAAATGTACGTCGTCAATAACGCCGCGGCGGATAGCTTCATTCAGCGATTGCCGAAGAAGGTTCGCTTCTACCTGGTGCATGGGCCGGACGAGGGGCTTGCGCACGAACGGGTGAAGGCCATCGTCCGCAATCTGATCGACGGCGACCCCGACCCGCTGAGGCTCGTGCGCCTCGAGGGCGACGCGGTCGCGCGCGATCCCGGCGCGCTCGCCGACGAGGCCTATGCGGTCTCGATGTTTGGCGGCGCTCGCGTGATCTGGATCGACGGGCAAGCGCGCGATCTCCTGCCGGCGCTCGAGCCTTTGTTCGCCCGGCCGCCGACCGATTGCGCCATCGTCGTCAAGGCGGGACAACTCAGGAAGGGAACGGGCTTAAGGGCCGCGTTCGAAACCTCAGCCATCCGCGCATCGATCGAATGCTATTCCGACGATGCAAACGCCCTCGAAGCCCTCATCGACGCGGAGGCCCGCGCGGCCGGGGTTTCGATCGACGCGGAGGCGCGGGCGGCGCTTGTCGCGCTCACCGGCGCCGACCGTCAGACGACGCGCGGAGAAATCGCCAAGCTGATGCTTTATGCGCGGGGAACCTCGCGCATCACCGCCGAGGACGTCGAAGCGATCGTCTCGGACGCGGCCCCATCCAATCTCGACGAAGTCGTCGATCAGGCGCTGCTCGGCGACCCGCAAGCGGTTGAGACGGCGCTCACCCGATTCTTCAATGAGGGGGGCGACGCCGACCATTTGATGATGCGGCTCATCGCCCGATTGACGCTTCTGCACCGGCTTCGGCTCGAAATGGATCAGGGCCGCCCGTTCGAGGCTGCTTGCCAGGCGCTGTTCGTCAAATTGCCCGCTACGGCCCGCCGCGGGCTGGCCAGGCAGGCCGAGCGTTGGACCTCGGAGTTGATCGCTCAGCGGTTGCCCGCGGTTCGTCAGGCGAGCGCGCGGGTCCGGGCCGATTCGCGGCTCGCCGAGGTCATGGCGAGCCGCGCGCTGTGGACGCTGACGTCGCGGGGGCGGGGCGGGAGGCGGTGAGCTCGGAGACAAGGACGTCGAAGGTCTGAAGCCGCACTCGCCGGCGGCGTCTACAAACCCCGACGCCGCGCGTCGCGCATTAGAGCGGGTGGCATCTGGATCGAACCGCGGCCGTCATTGCGAGCGACCCCCGATCAAGTCCGGGGGGAAGCAATCCAGGGATCGTAGAGCGCCCTTCGTTCTCTGGATTGCTTCGTCGTTGCGCTTCTCGCAAGGACGGTCTCATTTCTATCGTGCCGCGGGTTGGCAGAGCCGCCGATATCGGTGACATGAGAATATTATCCCAATAACTCGCCACGGACAACCGGGATATATGCAAGTGTCACCGTATTCCCCCGTATTCCCGTATTCCGTATTTTCGTATTTTCGCCCTCGGATCCCCGAAGCGGAAGTTTCCAAATTTGCGCGCGGGTTCATAAGCTTCGTGGGATCGGCGGGATTTGGATCTGCTGCGATGGCCTTGATCGAAAGTCAGTGCGCTTCCGAGCGCATGTCGGGAGATGGTTGCGAGGCGTAATATTGCGCCGCCTCTTCGATTTCTTCCGGCGTCATCCGCCGCGCGACGTTGCGCATCTGCTGACTGATGTCGTTTCGCCTTTCGTTCGACGCGAAGGCGTCAAGCTGCGATTTGACGTAGACGGCCGACTGGCCCTCGAGCCAGGGGCTTCCAACCTTGTTGTCGAGCGCGCCGTGGCACGCGCCGCAAGGCGCTATGCCGCGCAGCGGCGCGCCATTGATGACGATCCGGGGCAGGGGGAGAGGCGCGCCTGGGTGATAGGCCGGCAGGCGCGGGAGATAGGCGTAGTACGAAGCGAGATCGATCATGTCCTGCTCGGAGAGGCTGAGCGCGAAGGGCGACATGACGGCGTTGACGCGCGCGCCCGTCTGGAAATCCTTGAGCTCCTTATAGATCACGCTGGCGTACTGACCCGCGAGGTTGGGAGAATCGGCGCGGCTGACGCCCGTGGGTCCGTGACAGATGGCGCATTGGTGGGCGAGCGTGGCGCCGCGCCCGATCGACTCGGCGTCCGCGCCGCGCAGCATGTCGGATGTTATCATCGCGGACGACACCGTGAACTGAGGTTCGATCGGCTTTTCGCTGGTCGGCGCACGCACGACGCCTGCTGCGCTGCAAATCGCATCCCATAGACTCGAAGCTTGCGCGTTCGGCTGCACCAGCGGAAAGACCATGAACCCCAGAATCACCGAGCCCGCGAAGATCGCCGCCGCGACAGCGACGCTGCGAACCACCCACGGGTCCCTCGGGGACAGCGGCGCCTCCTGGCTCATCGCTGAGCCCCAATGTAGACGGCAGGAACCGCGCCGCCCGGCCGAATGACAAGTTGCACGATTGGATAGCCGTAGTTGGTGATCGTCAGACCGATCATCAGCGCGATCCAAAGGCCAAAGCCGTTCAGCGTGGCGGGGACGGCGACGGGCGGATGGACCGCTGTCGCGAACCGGTAGGGCTCTGTCTCGACCTCTGGCGCCCTTTGGCCGCGAACAAGCACTGCCAGGAACAGAATGCCCGAGGCGAGGAGGACAAATCCGCCGAAAAGCGGAGAGCGCGACCGGGAAGGCGTCCGCCGAGAGCGCCGGATCGCCATAGTCGAAATAAGCCATGCGGCGTGGCATGCCCAGGATGCCGACCCAATGCCAGGGGAAGGTAGTGACGATCATGCCGACGAACCACAGCCAGAGTTGGGCGCGCATCAGTCCGAGGTCGGCGAGCGCGCGGCCCGTCAGATGGGGCCAAAGGTCATAGGCGATCGCAAAATACATGATCACGATCGCGCCGCCGTAGATGAGGTGAAAGTGCCCGGTGACCCACTGCGTGTTGTGGATGGTCGCGTCGAGCTGGTAGCTCATGTTGATCAGCCCACCGGCGCCGCCGAAACCCAGCATCACGAAGGAAAAGGCGGAAGCGAGCATGATCGGGTTGTTCCACGGCAGCGCCGCGAGCCAGCCGAACAGGCCGCGCCCTCCGCGAAGACGCCCCGCGATCTCGACCGAAGCGCAAATGGTGAAGACCGTGATCAGGGTCGGAATCGCGACCAGCGCGGTGAATGTCGAGTGGACGAATTTGAATCCCGCGCCGACCTGCGGGTCGCCAAACGTGTGATGGATGCCGATCGGCATCGCAACGACCAGGAATGTTATGAAGGCGAGCCGCATCATCGTGTCGCTGTAGATCTTGCCGCCGATCGCCCGAGGCAGGATCGTGTAGTAGGCGATGTAAGTCGGAATCAGCCAGAAATAGACGATCGCGTGCAACGTCCAGGAGAAGAGCACGCGCGACAGCCCGGCATTGATTGTCGAACTCAGGCCGAGCGCGACCGGAATGAGCTGAAGCAAAAGCTCAAGCGCCGCGCCGACCGCGGTCCAGGCCCAAAGATAGGAGCCTGCGACATTGGCGAACATCGGCGAGCGGCACGGGCCGGCCCGGATTGGCTTTCTTCCAGGCGCGCAGATTGATCGACATCAGCGCGACCCAGATCCACGATCCGACGACCACAAGGACGACGCCGATGTAATAGAACGGGCTGCCGATGAGAGGCGGGTAGAAGGTGTAGAGGACGGTCGCGCGGCCGAGCGACACCGGCGCTATCGCGGTCACGGCTCCGACGAGGACCAGAGCAAAGCCCGCCCACGCCCAGCGCCGTCCGATCAGCTTTTGTCCAAGAGACGACTCGGTGATCGCATAGCCGAAGCCCATCGCGACCAGCGTGGGGAACACGTAACCCATGATGGTGCCATGCGCGGTCAGCGACCGATAATACCATTCCGGATCGCTGATCCAGGCGCGCAACGGACTGCGGATAAGCATCTGCCATGCGCCCAGCACGATCGCGACGCCGAAGACCGCGAAGGCCAGCCACAAATGGGCGAGGATCAGCCGCCGGCTATTCAACACAGCTCAACCTCGGCTTGGTCTCCGCCATTTTCAGGAATTCGGCCCGGTCGATCACCCTGACTTTCGCCCACATGCCTTCGTGGCCGACGCCGCAGAACTCCTGGCACGGCATCATGTGATCCCCCGGTTTGTCGAAGCGCGCCTCGATGGTGGACACGTAGCCAGGCACGAGCATCGTGTTGATGTTGGTGCCTTCGATCAGAAAGCCGTGAATGACGTCGGCGCTCGCCACACGAAAAGTGATCAACGAGTCGGTGGGCACAACCATGCATTGAGGCGTGAAGGAATATTGCTGGCCGATCGCGCGCACGGTCACGGCGCCGTTCGGCTCGACCGCGCTCCCAAGATTGGTCTCGACAAATTCGCCGCCGAGATGAAGCCGGGTCGGATTTATGGTCTCAACCCAGGCTTGCGGCATCGTGGCCTGATGAATGCCCGCGAACGCGGCCACGACGACGAAGAGCGCCATGACGAGGATGACGACTGTCGCCCAACGACGCTCCACGCGAGCCGCCAGCCGCTCGCCCGGCGAATCATGCAGGGCAGGCGTCTCCTCGCTCATGGCGTCATGGCCCGCGGCGTGAAGACGAAAAGGTAGAAAGCAAACCAGATCGCGACCACGAGGAATGTCGCAATCCCCGCCACCGCGATGGCGCCGCGCGGACCGCTCTCGACGATCGCCTCGATGTCGGCGTCGCCGGGTTCATCAGCGCCGGAAGGGGGCAGAGGGGAATTGAGCATCGGACCTTCAATCAAGGGGAGCTGAGCGCAAAGTGTTGGCGTCACGGGCGCTGACCGGCGCGCCGCCATTGCCCCACGCGGTGCGGATGTAGGTGACAACCGCGGCGACCTCGTCGTCCGACAGCGACTGCGCGAACGGCGGCATGCCATAGGGCATGGGGTTGCCTGCAGGCCCGGGCGGATATCCGCCGTTCAGCACCATTCGGATCGGGTTCACCGCCGACCCCATCTCGATCGACTGGTTGCCGGCCAGCGGCGGAAAGTTCGGCGGCTTTCCGAGGCCCTGCGCTCCATGACAGATCGCGCACCGATCGTCGTAGATTGTCTTGCCGAGCGCGACCAGGAGGCTGCCTTCGGCGCTCGGGACGTTCGAGGTCGCGGGCGCCGGCGGCGTGGCCTTGCGCAAGGCTCTTGAGGTAAACGGCCATCGCCTGGATGTCGGCGTCCGTCAGATATTGCAGGCTATTGTAGATGACCTCGGCCATCGGCCCATAGACGGCGCCGCGCGCCGACACCCCTGTCTTCAGCAGATCGCCGATGTCTTTCAGGCTCCAGTCGCCGAGTTCCCGCCTCTTTGTCCGAGGTCAGCGAGGGCGCGTACCAGTTCTGCATCGGAATCAAACCGCCCTGGAACGCTTCCGATTCCGAACTGCCGCCGAGCGCGTTGATCGCTGTGTGGCACATGGCGCAATGCCCAAGACCCTCGACGAGATAAGCTCCCCGGTTCCATTCCGCCGATTGGTTTGGGTCCGGCTTATACTCACCTTCATTGAAATAGAGCGTGCGCCAGCCCAGGATCAGCGAGCGATTGTTGAAGGGGAATTTCAGGTCGTGCGGACGGTTGGCTTGCCGGACTGGCGGGATGATTTTCAGATAGGCGAAGATCGCATCGCTGTCCGGACGGGTGACCTTGGTATAGGAGCCAAAGGGCATCGCCGGATAAAGCAGGCCGCCGTCCGGGAAACGCCCGGTATGCATCATCGCGTAGAACTGGTCCGCGGTCCATGTCCCGATTCCCGTCTCACGATCGGGCGTGATGTTGGATGTGTAGAGCGTCCCGAACGGAGTTGGCATCGGCCGGCCGCCGGCGAAGAGTTTGCCTTCGGGGGCCGTGTGACAGGCGATGCAGTCGCCCGCCCGGGCGAGATATTCGCCCTTCGCCGCCAGCGAGGAATCCGGCTGCGCCGGTTTCGCGTCCTCGCCCCGCGCCGAGAAGCTAGCGAGCAGCGACGCGCCTGCCAGCGCGGCGCCCGAAAGGAGGCTTCTCCACCCAGACAAGCGCGCCATGAGCCAGGTCATTGCGGCTCACTCCCGCAAGCAAACGGCAAAACGAAACTGCCTTGGGGCGCAGGCGAAAGATCGGGCGGCGCCGGCCGCGAAGCGAGGAAGGCGGCAATCGCCTTGACGTCCTCCTCCGTGAGATGACCGGCGACGATCTGCATGCAGTCGGGCGCGGTTGCCGTCCGTGTGCCATAGCGCCATGCGCCGAGCTGCGCGCTGATATAGCTCGTGCGCAAACCCAGAAGGCCGGGGATTGCGGGCTCCATGCCCGTCAGATGCGGGCCGTGGCAACTCGAACAGGCGGGTACGCCGGCCGCCGCGTCGCCGTGCGCAACGATGGACTCGCCGCGCGCCAGCGTCTCATTGCTGACGTCGGGAATCATCGACGGCGGCAATGGCGGTCGCTGCGCCGCGAAATAGTCGGCTATCTTCTTTAAGTAGTCTTCCGACTGATAGGCGAGCAGGTAATTCATCGGCGGGTAGTGCCGGCGCCCGGTATGAAAAGCGAGAAGCTGGTTCGTAAGATAACCAGCAGGCTTGCCGGCGAGGCGAGGGAAATAGGCGTTGTTTGTCCCCTCCCCGTTCGCGCCATGACACGGGGCGCAGGCCATGACACGCGCTTCCATCGTGTCCGGCGCCTGCATGGCGGGCTGCGCATATCCCAGGCGCGGTCCGAGGCAACCGAGGCTCAGGAGAGCGGAGCAGAGCCAGCGTCGTTCCATGCTCCCCCGACTGAAACCGGCTGCTTTTTCGGAGAGCCCCGCGAAGCAACTTTACGGCAGATCGGGCTTCGTGCGGAGTTGGCTCTCCTCGAAAACAATTGCGCCAAAATCGGTACGGGTCAACTCGCTGCATGGGCGCCGTTTCCGTTCATTGCGAGCGCGCAGAGTTTGTCGCTCGACGGCGGCTTCGGACGGATTTGAGACCTTGAGCAAGGACCAACGCGGCGTCCGGAGTCCGCTCATCTCGGACATTTCTACAATTGGGTTTTCGCGCTACCGCGTCGCGGGCTGGCAAAGCCTCCGGCAGAAGTCGTCGAGCTGGTCGAAATCGCGGAAGGCGAGGCGGATTTCGCCGCTCTCGCCGCCGTGACGGATCGTCACTTTTGTTCCGAGCGCGAGGCCAAGCTTTGCCTCGAGCGCGAGCGTGTCGGCGTCGATGGGCGTGGCAGTCTTTCGCGGACGGCCGGTCTTGCCAGGATTCTCGCCGAAGCGCTCGATGTCTCTGACCGTCAGCCCCTGGGCCACGATGCGGTCGGCGAGGGCGTCCGGGTCGGCGACGGCGAGGAGGGCGCGCGCGTGCCCGGGCGAAATCTGCCCGCCCGCGAGAAGGGCGCGGGTATGTTCGGGCAGATTGGTCAGCCGCAGGGTGTTGGCGACGTGGCTGCGGCTTTTTCCCACGACGCGGGCGATGTCGCCGTGGGAATAGCCGTAGTCCTGGCCGAGCTGGGCGTAGCCCGCCGCCTCCTCGAGCGCGTTGAGATCGGCGCGCTGGACGTTCTCGACGATGGCGATTTCGAGCGCCTCCCGATCGCCGGCCTCGACGACGATGACCGCGATGTCGTGGCGCCCGGCCCGCTGGGCGGCGCGCCAGCGGCGCTCGCCGGCGATGATCTCGTAGGCGTCGGGAATGCGCGGAATGGGGCGGACGACGATCGGCTGGATGAGGCCGCGCTCCTTGATCGAAGCGGCAAGCTCATCGAGCTCGGCGTCGTCGAACCGCTTGCGCGGATTGCGCGGATTGGGCCGCAGGAACTCGATCGGCATCTTTCGCGCGCCGCCGGCAAACTCGACCGCCTCCTCGTTCGCGGCGCCCAAGAGGGCGGCAAGCCCGCGCCCCAGGCGGGGCCTCTGTTCCGTTCGGCTCAGGTCTTCGGCCATTCCTGCTCCTCCTCGCGACCTGTCATTCCCGCGAAAGCGGGAATCCATGGCGCCGCGGCTGGAAGTCTGGATACCCGCGCTCGCGGGTATGACAATTGGTTCGCAATGACGATTCGTCTCATGCGGCGCGCCATCGTCCCTCGCGCTGAATGACCTCGGAGGCGAGCTTGAGATAGGCCTGGCTACCCGCGCATTTGAGGTCGTAAAGCAGCGCGGGCTTGCCGTGCGACGGCGCCTCGGAGAGGCGCACATTGCGAGGAATGACCGTCTCGTAGACCTTGTCGCCCATAAAGGCGCGCACGTCGGCGACGACTTGCCCGGCGAGGCTGTTGCGGGGATCGTACATGGTCAAAACCACGCCATGAATCGTCAAAGACGGATTGAGCGTGCGGCGGACCTGCTCGACGGTGGTCAGGAGCTGCGACAATCCCTCGAGGGCGAAGAATTCGCACTGGAGCGGCACGACGACGGCGTCGGCGGCGGCAAGCGCGTTGACGGTGAGAAGGTTGAGGGAGGGTGGGCAATCCACCACGACATAGGTGACGGAGTCGGGATGGCCGGCGCTCGAATCGCAATAGGCGCGAAGGGCGTTTCGCAGTTTGTAGGAGCGATCGTCGTGCCCGGCGATTTCCAATTCCACGCCCAGGAGATCCATGGTCGAGGGCGCGACGAACAGGCGCGGCACCGCGGTCGGCATGATCACGTCGCGCAAGGCTCGTTCGCCGACCAGCATGTCGTAGCTCGAGGCGAGGCGCGATTTGCGGTCGATGCCGAGACCGGTCGAGGCGTTGCCTTGGGGATCGAGATCGATGATGAGGACGCGCTCGCCGATTGCCGCAAGCGCGGTTCCGAGGTTGATGGCGGTGGTGGTCTTGCCGACCCCGCCCTTCTGGTTCGCCGTGGCGAGAACGCGCGGGCGCGCTCCCGCGCTGGGCTCGCGAATGAGGGGAGAGGCCGCGTTCATGGGCTTTGGCTCTCAGCTTTTGCGAACCCTGAGGATCGCCGCCTTCGGATCGACCAGGCTCGGCAGCAGTTCGATTGCATAAGGAGTCGCCTCAGGCAGCGCCGACAATTGGTCTCTAGCTGATTCGCCGCGCGGAAACACGGCGGTTGCGCCGCGTTCGATCCAGGTTCTGGCCAATCTGAGCGTCAGCGGCAAGGGGGCGAAGGCGCGCGCGGTGACCGCGTCCACAGGTTCGAGGCTCGAGGGGGCGATCGCTTCGACCCGCGTGGGGTGAATAATCGCCGGGGCCCCGGTCGCGCGGGCCGCCTCGCGCAGGAAGGCGCATTTGCGCCGATCGCTTTCGACGCAGTGGACGACGGCGCCGGGAACGCCGGCGAGCTGAATTGCGATCACGAGGCCGGGGAAGCCGGCCCCCGAACCCATGTCGAGCCAGCGCTTGGCCTCCGGCGCAAGGGCGAGAAGCTGCGCGCTATCGGCGACGTGGCGGGTCCAGACGAACGGAAAGGTGGATTCCGAGACGAGATTTGTCGTCTTTCGCCACCGCCCGAGCAGGTCGACGTAGGCCGAAAGGCGAGCCCCTGTTTCACGTGAAACAGGGACGAGGCGCAGGGCGGCCTGGCGATTCTCGGCGAGGCGCTCGGCCAATGGACTGTTCGTTGACAAACCGGACCCAAAATCATCAAAATCGAGCCAAGCCCGGCCAAGTCCAGCCAAAGGGGATCAAAGACAAAGGCTTGGATTTCCTTGGATCTGCTTCGCCGAATTCAGCCGTTTCAAAGGGTTATCGTGACCCCTTCGGGGGAAAAATCTTTCTTGCTCCGCCCCGCCGCTCATCCGATTGGGCCGTCGCGGAATTTTCGCCCTTCGCTTCCGAGCATCCGTCCAAGATAGCACGACTTCCGATTCTCACAAAGAGAATGCAGCGGAAATCTCAGGGCGAAATCCTCAATCGTTAACGGCGCGCCCCAACAACCATCGACCTCGTCCCGAGGCGCCCCAAAGGGGCCTCGAAGGACGTTCCAGCGGGCGCAAGCATGTCCGTGAGCGCGGTCTGGACCATCCTTCGAGGCCCTTTGCTTCCGCAAAGGACGCCTCAGGATGAGGTCGGTGGCGAACGATACGGACGTTAGCGATTGAGGATTTTGCCCTGCGGAAATCTTGCCGTCCCAAGAGGGGCAGGCGCTGCAAGACGCGCGTAGAATAGAGATTGCATAATGTAAGTATAATAGCGTTTAGAGTAAGCCTTGTTCAGACGGAATCCGTCATCGCGAGGAGCGAAGCGACGTGGCGATCCAGAGTCGCAGCCTCAAAGAGCGGTTTGTGTCTTCGAGCGCGTCAGGTCGCAATTGGTCGAGGCGCCTCGCGAGGAACGCGCGGCGCGCCTTGCGTGGGCGGCGAGAAGCGTGAGCGCCGCCGGGGTCACGCCTTCGATTCGCCCAGCCTGGCTCAGGCTCGTGGGGCGGACGGCGAGGAACTTATGCCGGATTTCGTTGGATAGGCCGGAAAGATGGTCGTAATCGAGGTCGGGCGGCAGGACAGCTGATTCGTCGCGGCGGTAGCGGGCGACGTCCTCGGCCTGGCGATCGAGATAAACCGAATATTTGGCGTCGGCCTCCAGGCGCCGCGCAACGCCAGCGGGAATCTCGGCCAGCTCAGGCCACACCCGCGCGAGAATAGCGATCGGAAACTGCGATTGGGCCGCCAATTCAAAGGCGGTGCGGCGAGCGCCGTCGCGATTGACGAGAAGACCATGCGCCGCCAAAACCTGCGGCGTCGCGGCGGCGGCGTCCAAGAGGGCGCGCGCCCGCGCGAGGCGGTCTTGCGCCTCGCCGAACGCCTGCGCCCGCGCCGCGCCGACGCAGCCCAGCGCGATACCCTTCGCGGTCAGGCGCTCGTCGGCATTGTCGGCGCGCAGCGACAAGCGAAACTCGGCGCGCGAGGTGAACATCCGATAGGGCTCGCTGACCCCGTGGGTGGTGAGGTCGTCGATCATCACGCCAAGATAGGATTCGGCGCGGTCGAACGTCGTCAATTCTTGGCCGCCCGCCTTGCGCGCGGCGTTGATTCCGGCAAGCACGCCCTGGGCCGCCGCTTCTTCATAGCCGGTTGTGCCGTTGATCTGTCCGGCCAGGAACAGGCCGCCGAGCCGGCGCGCTTCGAGCGTCGGGTCGAGCCCGCGCGGGTCGATATAGTCATATTCGATCGCGTAGCCGGGACGGAGGATGCGCGCCCGCTCGAGCCCGGGAATCGTGGCGACGAGCGCGCTCTGCGTCTCCGCCGGCAGCGAGGTTGAAATGCCGTTCGGATAGACGGTCGGATCGTCGACGCCTTCAGGCTCGAGGAAGATCTGGTGGCTGTCGCGGTCGGCGAAACGGAGGACCTTGTCCTCGATCGACGGACAATAGCGCGGGCCGCGGCCGGAAATCGCCCCGGAATAGACGGCCGAGCGATGCGAATCCTGCCGCACGATGCGATGGGTCTCGGCCGTGGTGCGGGTGATGTGGCAGGGGAGCTGCGGCGCCGCGGTCGCCGTCGTGAACGATGAGAAGAACTCCGGCTCCGGATCGCCGTTCTGGATTTCGAGCCGCTCCCAGTCGATCGTCGAGCCGTCGAGTCGAGGCGGCGTCCCGGTCTTGAGCCGGGCGAGAGCGAACCCGGCGGCCTCCAGGCTTTGAGCCAGCGTGACCGAGGGTCGGTCGCCGAAGCGCCCGGCCGGCGTGCGCTGGTCGCCGAGGTGGATCACTCCGCGAAGGAATGTGCCGGTGGTCAGGACGACGGCCCGGCAGGAGACGAGCCGGCCGTCGGCGAGCTCAATCCCGGTGATCTCGCCGGCCTCCGACAGGACGCGCGCCGCTTCCCCCTCCACAACCGTGAGAATCGGGGTTTCCCCAACGAGGGCCTGCATCGCGCGCCGGTAGAGCTTGCGGTCGGCCTGGGCGCGAGGCCCCTGGACGGCCGGACCCTTGCGGCGGTTCAAGACGCGAAACTGGATGCCGGCCTTATCGGCGGCGCGGGCCATCACCCCGTCGAGGGCGTCGATCTCGCGCACCAGATGTCCCTTGCCGAGGCCGCCGATCGCCGGATTGCAGGACATTTCGCCGATCGTGGCGATCCGATGGGTCACCAGCGCCGTCGAGGCGCCTGAGCGCGCCGCGGCGGTCGCCGCTTCGCACCCGGCATGCCCGCCGCCGATGACAACGACGTCAAACTTCATTTCCGCGCGTCCGCCTGTTTCACGTGAAACACCTTCGATCGCCACTCTATTTTCCAACGCACAGCCGCGCAAATATTTCCCCGAGCACGTCCTCGGCGCCGATCCGGCCGACGATCCGATCCATCGCCGCGGCGGCGCGCCGAAGATCCTCGGCGATCAATTCCCATTCCGCCGCGTCCGGCCCGAGCGTCACGGCCAGCGCTTCCCGCGCATCTTGAAACGCGCGCCGATGCCGTTCGAGCGTGAGCAGGGCCGGTTCGCGCGAGGACAGGCGCTCTTCGGCCAGATCGGCGATGGCGTCAAGCAGCCGATCGACGCCGGCGCCGGTTATCGCCGAGATCGCCAATTTCGCCGCGGCCATGGCCGGCGCACCCGGCTCCAGATCGCCTTCGGTTAAGATTGAGGCCGCCCCGAGCTCGCCGACCTGGGCGAGCGAGCGCCCTCCTCCCCCCTTGCGGGGGAGGTTCGGGAGGGGGGGCCGGGGCGCGAGCGACGTTTGTCCATTCGGCCCCGGCCCGGCATCCTCCAAAAGGTCGATTTTGGTCCTAACGCTCAGAATGGGAGAGCCGACGCTCAGCATTTCTCCGCCCGAGCCATCGTCGAGCCAAAGCGTGAGATCCGCGCTTTCGGCCCGGCGGCGCGCCCTTGCGACGCCTTCCTGTTCGATCGGATCGGCGCTGTCGCGAATCCCCGCGGTATCGACGAGGATGACGGGGTAGCCGCGCAGATCGAGAAAGACCTCGATCGGATCGCGCGTCGTTCCGGGGATCGGCGAGGTGATGGCGACGTCGCGGCCGGCCAATGCATTGATCAGCGTCGACTTGCCGACATTGGGCGGCCCGGCGATGACGACGGTGAACCCTTCCCGCAAGCGTTCCGCGGAATCCGCCGTCGCGAGCGCCCGGTCGATGCGCCCGACCGCCGCCCGCGCGGCGCGCTTGACCGTCTCCAGCGTCAAGTCGCCCGCGTCCTCGACGTCGGAAAAGTCGATTTGCGCCTCGACGGCCGCCATCGCGTCGATGAGGGAGGCGCGGATCGCCTCGCTCTCCCGTCTCAACGCGCCGCCGGCGATGCGCAGAGCCTGCCGCCGCTGCGCCTCGGTTTCCGCGTCGACCAGATCGGCGAGCCCTTCGACCTCCGTGAGATCGATCTTGCCGTTGACGAAGGCGCGCCAAGCGAATTCTCCCGGTTCGGCCAGCCTCAGTCCGGGAATGAGCGCGAGCGCTTTCACGACCGCGGCGGTGACGGCGCGCCCGCCAGTGACGCTGACTTCCGCCATCTCCTCGCCGGTGAAACTGCGCGGCGCATGGAACCGGGTGATCAAAGCCCGGTCGAGCGGCTCGGCGGAGAGAGGTCGCCGCAGGGTGGCGAGAACGGCGCGACGATCGGGAAACTCGACCCCCGGCGCGACCGCCCCGAGCGCGGCCGAACAGGCGGGACCGGAGATGCGCAGAACTGCGATCGCCGCGCGGCCCACCCCGGACGCCGGGGCGAAGATCGTATCGGTTTCGCGCGCAAACACCGCCCCGGCCCTCCCAATTCAAGGCCAAGGGACGGAGGAAGGCGCGTCAGTCGCGCGCCGATCCGCCGCCGGCTTCCGGCGCCTGCCCGACGGCGCCGCCTGCGCGCGCGGGCGCGGGCTGGTTCCACTGCGGCGTGCAGACGACATATTGGTCGGCGATCGCCTCGTGGTCTCCCTGCTTTTCGCGCTGGAAATAGAGATAGCAGATGCTGAGCGCGCCGGTGCGGAAGTCGACCCGGAACACGCCGCCTTCCTGCTCGTGCCGGGTGGCGATGAGTCCATATTCGCTGGGCTCCTGCTTCGTCGCGCCATCGCCGCCGCGATAGCAGGACGTGACCCCGAATCCGCCCGGCCCGACGTCGGTCCGGCCCGGATTGTGCGCGAATTGGCACGCGATGACGTCGCCGGTCAATTTATCAAGTCGATAGACAAGCGAGAGATTGATCTGCGGCGCCGCGAGAAACTCGTACTGGCCCGCCTCGGCTTGCGGCGCAAGCGCTGAGGCCGCCATCGCCGCCATCCCTGTCACCCAAGTCTTCGACAACATTGCCCAGCTCCCGCGACCAGCGAATCACCCGAGGTCAAGTGTAGCCGAGCGTATCGCTTACAAATGGTTAAGACGCCGCTCGCGCGCGTTTCGGTCTTGCCGTCACCCGGCCAGAACCTCCTTGGAGGCGACAGTCGAATTGGGGTTGAGCCGATAGACGAGCGGCACGCCGGTCGCGAGCTCCATGGCGGGAATCGTCTCCGGCGTGAGACGATCGAGCACCATGACCAGCGCCCTCAGGCTGTTGCCGTGCGCGGCCACCAGCACCCGCCTGCCGCCGAGAACCGCGGGCAGAATATGCTGGCAGTAATAGGGGAGCGCCCGGGCGACCGTGTCCTTGAGGCTTTCCCCGCCGGGCGGCTGGACGTCGTAGCTGCGCCGCCACTTGTGAACCTGCTCCTCGCCCCATTTCTTGCGCGCGTCGTCCTTGTTGAGGCCGACGAGATCGCCGTAATCGCGCTCGTTCAAGGCCTGATCGCGGCTTTCCGGCAGGCCGGTCAGCCCCATCTCCGCGAGCGCGAGATCAAGCGTGTGCTGCGCTCGAATGAGCGCCGATGTGTAAGCGAGGTCGAACGCGAGCCCGTGCGCCTTCATTCTGCGGCCGGCCTCCTTGGCCTCTTCGACCCCGGCCGGCGACAGATCGATGTCGCGCCACCCGGTGAACAGGTTCTTCAGGTTCCATTCGCTCTGGCCGTGGCGCAACAGCACCAGGAGACGATCATAAGGCATGGCGGATCACCTTGTTCGAGGGGCCAGAGGCGACTTTACAAGCATGCGCGATCGGCGGCGCCAACCGGAAATCCGCCGCCCGGCCATCGCGAGCGGCATTGCCGCTGAGCGCTCGGCGCGAGCACGGGTTTGAGCGGAGGCAGCCGCGCGCGGGCGACCGCCTGGACGCCGACCGGCCGATAGACCTGCTTGATCGCCTCGACGATCAGGACGCCGGCGAACGGGAGCCCCAGCGCCGCGCCGACCCGCTCGATTGTCGGCGCGGAGCGGATCATGAACGGCCGCGCGACCGGCGGCGCGTAAAGCGCCTCGCCCCAGAAGACCGGCGAGAACTCGGCGCGATGCAAGAGATCGCGCAACTGCGACTTCGAATAGGGCTGGCCCTGCCCGTAAGGAGTGCTGTCGGCGCGCGCCCACACGCCCTGACGGGAGGGGACGACCACCAGGACCCGCCCTTCCGGCGCGGTGACGCGCCACAATTCCTCGAGCAGCGCGTCCGGCCGATCGGCCGCCTCGAGCGCGTGGGCCAAGAGCAGACGATCGATCGAGCCGTCGGGCAGCGGCAGCATTTGCGTGTCCACGAGCGTCGCGGAACAACGTCCGCCGCCCGGCCAGATCACGACGCCCTGCTCCGCCGGCATCAACGCCAGGCAGCGCTCCGCGCCGTCGCGGTATCGATCGAGATACGGCGTCCCGTAGCCCACGGCGGCGACGGAGAGGCCGGCGCAATTCTCCCAGCGCTCGCGTAAGACCCGCCCGATCAGCCTTCGAGCGATCGCCCCGAGCGGCGAACCATAAAAGCTCTGCAAATTGTGGACGTCGAGAGGCATCGAAATCCGCCGGACCGGGGCTTCCGACTTTGAACGACGATTCGAACTTTCGCAATGCGTCGAGGCGCGGCGAACGAGGCCAGCGACGGAAAGACAACGGTTCCGCGCCCGGCTATATTGCGGGGATCGAGCCCCCCAATCGCCGAGCCCTTCCGCCATGACCATGAGCGTTCATCAGTATCTCTGCCTCACCGACAATTACGGCGCGCTCGTGCACGATTCGACGACCGGAGCGACGGCGTGCGTCGATGTCCCGGAAGCGGGGCCGACGCTCGCGGCGCTCAAGGAGCGCGGCTGGACTTTGTCCGACGTGCTGATCACCCATCATCACGCCGACCACATTCAAGGCGTTCCGGAGCTCAAGGCGAAGTTCCCGAATTTGAGGGTGTGGGGACCGGCCAAGGACGCGGCGCGGATTCCGTTTCTCGACCAGCGAGTGGCCGAAGGCGACACCGCGCGCGTCGGCTCGCTCACGGCGAGCGTGATCGAGACTCCCGGTCATACGCTTGGGCATATCGCCTATTGCTTCGACCGGGACAAAATCGCCTTCTGCGGCGACACGCTGTTTTCCCTTGGCTGCGGACGCGTGTTCGAGGCGACCTATGCGGTGATGTGGGCGTCCCTCACGAAGCTCGCCGCCCTTCCCGGCGAGACGCAAGTCTATTGCGGCCATGAATACACCCAGGCGAACGGCCGGTTCGCTGTCACCGTCGAGCCCGGCAATCCGGTGCTGAAAGCCAGGGTGGAGGAGGTTGCGCGGCTGCGCGCAGCGGGACGCCCGACCTTGCCGACAACGATCGCCGCGGAACTCGCCGCCAATCCGTTCCTGCGGGCCGAGGATCCGGCGGTTCAGGCGGCGGTTGGCATGGCGGGCGCCGATCCGGCGGCGGTGTTCGGGGAAATCCGCGCCCGCAAGGACAGGTTTTGAGGCGCTCTCAGCCCTTCTTGGCCGCGCTGGTGGCGAGCGATTCGAGCTTCTTCTGCATGTCGGAGAGCTGAGTGCGCAATTCGTCGATGTCGTCCTCGGAATTCGCCTTTTTGGCCGGCAGCTCCAAAGCCGGCTTTGCCCCGGCGAACGGCGAGAACATCGCCAGCGCCTGATTGAACGCGGCGAGATTCTTCTTGGTCAGTTCCTGGATGGCGGCGAAAGAGCCGGCCGAGAACGCCTCCGGCCCGAACATGCGGGCTGCGGCCTCGCGCATCGCATGTTGCTCGCCGGAAAAGCGGTCGATCGAGAATTCGAGGTAGCTCGGCAAGATCGCCTGCATGCTGTCGCCGTAGAAACGGATCAGCTGTCGCAGGAAGGTCGTCGGCAGCAGCGATTGGCCCTCGATGCCCTCCTGCTCGAAGATGATCTGGGTCAGCACCGAGCGGGTGATGTCCTCATTGGTCTTGGCGTCGTAAACGACGAAATCCTCTCCGCCTTTCACCATCTTCGCCAGGTCGGCCAAGGTCACGTAGGCGCTCGATGCGGTGTTGTAGAGCCGGCGGTTGGCGTATTTTTTTATCGTGGTTGGAGTGGAATTGGCCATGACGTTTATGGGTCCCAAGGTGACGCGGGCCCTTTCGGGTCAACACAAGATAAGCGTTTTTTGCTGCGCGAGAAACTTTTTTTTGCGCCGCAATGCGCGCCGCCGGCGCGATTATGGCCCACTCGTCCTGCGACGAGGCGGCGCTTATATGAGGGTGGCGCGTTTCGTGAGAGATCGTGTATGAACCCATCCGACCGAGGCGCTCCGCCGCCGCAGCTCCACAGGGAGATTGATATGTCTGCTTCTGAGATCGTCATCGCCAGCGCAAAGAGAACGGCCGTGGGCTCGTTCAACGGCGCATTCGGCTCGACGCCTGCCCATGAGCTCGGCGCAATCGCCATCAAGGGCGCTCTCGAATCGGCCAAGGTCAACCCGGGGGAGGTGGACGAGGTGATCCTCGGCCAGGTTCTCTCCGCCGCTGAGGGGCAGAATCCGGCGCGCCAGGCGGCGATGAAGGCGGGCGTCCCGCAGGAAAAGACGGCCTTCGGCCTCAATCAGCTCTGCGGCAGCGGCCTGCGGGCGGTTGCGGTCGGACTGCAGCAGATCGCCAGCGGCGACGCCAACATCATCGTCGCCGGCGGACAGGAATCGATGTCGCTCGCCCCCCATGCGGCCTATCTGCGCAGCGGGGTCAAGATGGGGGAAATGAAGCTCGTCGACACCATGTTGCAGGACGGCCTCATCGACGCCTTCCACGGCTATCACATGGGCAACACGGCGGAGAACATCGCCAAGAAGTGGCAGATCAGCCGCGAGGATCAGGACCGCTTCGCCGTCGCCTCCCAGAACAAGGCCGAGGCGGCGCAGAAGGCTGGCCGGTTCAAGGATGAAATCGTGCCGGTGACGATCGCGTCGCGCAAGGGCGACATCATCGTCGACGCCGACGAATATCCGCGCGCCGGCGCGACTTACGAGGCGATGGCGAAACTCAAGCCGGCCTTTTCCAAGGATGGAACGGTGACCGCGGCCAACGCCTCGGGCCTCAACGACGGGGCGGCGGCCTTGGTCGTGATGAGCGCCGCCGAAGCGAAGCGGCGGGGCTTGACGCCGATGGCGCGCATCGTGTCGTGGGCGACGGCGGGCGTCGATCCGGCGATCATGGGGACCGGGCCGATTCCGGCGAGCCGCAAGGCGTTGGAGAAGGCCGGCTGGTCGGTCAAGGATCTTGAGCTGGTCGAGGCCAACGAAGCCTTCGCCGCCCAGGCGCTCGCGGTCAACAAGGATCTCGGCTGGGATCCGGCGATCGTCAACGTCAATGGCGGGGCGATCGCGCTCGGCCATCCGATCGGCGCGTCGGGCGCGCGGGTGCTGACGACGCTCCTGCACGAAATGGCGCGCCGCAATGCGAAAAAGGGCTTGGCGACGCTGTGCATCGGCGGCGGCATGGGCATTGCGATGGCGGTCGAGCGCTAAGTCAACCAGCCCCGTCATTGCGAGGAGCGAAGCGACGAAGCAATCCAGGCAGTCCTTCGATCAATGGATTGCTTCGCTTCGCTCGCAATGACGGCTGGAAAATCAATCGGACGCTGGCCGCCACGCGACGTGCCCGCGCCGGAAAAAAGTGGGGAGGAAACATGGCGAGAGTTGCAGTGGTGACCGGCGGCACGCGCGGCATTGGCGCGGCGGTTTCGAAGGCGCTCAAGGCGGCCGGGTGCCAGGTCGCGGCGACCTATCATTCCAACGATGATGCCGCGGCAAAGTTCAAGGCCGAGACCGGCGTCCACGTCTATAAGTGGAACGTGGCCAAGTATGACGAGTGCGTGGCCGGGCTTGGCCAGGTCGCCAAGGACCTCGGCCCGGTCGACATCCTGGTCAACAACGCCGGCATCACCAAGGACGGGATGTTCCACAAGATGACCCCTGATCAATGGTACGGCGTCATCAACACCAACCTCAATTCGCTCTTCAACATGACGCGACCGGTGTGGGAGGGCATGCGCGAGCGCAAGTTCGGCCGCGTGATCTGTATCTCGTCGATCAACGGCCAGAAGGGGCAGATGGGGCAGGTCAACTATTCCGCGTCGAAGGCCGGCGATATCGGCTTCGTCAAGGCGCTGGCGCAGGAGGGGGCGCGTGCGGGGATCACCGTGAACGCGATCTGCCCGGGCTACATCGCGACCGACATGGTCAAGGCCATGAATCCCGATGTCGTGGCGAAGAGCATCCTTCCCCTGATCCCGGTCGGTCGTCTTGGCGAACCGGAGGATATCGCCCGCTGCGTCGTCTTCCTCGCCGCGGACGACGCGGGCTTCATCACCGGCGCGACTTTGTCCGCCAACGGCGGGCAGTATATGGCTTAGGGCCACGCCTTGATCTGCGTACAGGACGGGTCGGAGTTCGGCCGAAACCGGTTCGTCTGACGGCAAATTGGCTCATTGAGGCGGTTCGTTTGAACTGTCAGCGGGGCGGCTCACGCTTTACCCCGCGCCCGCCAGATCGACCGCCGTATCTGCAACCTCGGCTGAATCCTGCATCAGCGCCTCCATTTCGCGCCGCACCCGGACGGCCTGAAGGTTCTCGGGAAGCGCAACATCGTCGGCGGTCACGAAGTCGCCAGCGGCGACGCCGCGCAGCAGCTTCACATGATTGGCAAGTCCGATTGGCAACGCGCCGAGCTTACGACTACGCGCGGCTGGAATGAGCTTGGCATAGACGGTGTAACCACCCTCTCCGTCGAGCATTTCGCCGGCCTTCAAGGCGCGCTTGGCGACGGCGACCGCGTCGCCGCGCCATTCGCGGCACGTCCCCGTCGGCTCGCCGCGCAGCGCCACGTTGAGCACTGAAATCGACAATTCAAGTCCGATGAGATGGTAGGGCTTATACATCGCCGCATAGCGCCCGGTGGAATTGGTTGGCAGTCCGTATTGTTTCAAGCACGCCGCCGCATAGTCGCTTTCCGCCTTGAACACGACGTAGACGCCCCAGCGCAGGTCACGCTCCACCGGCCGCCCATCGCGCAGAAGCGAGGAGACAACCTCGACCATGCCGTCGCGGGCCAGCGCGCCGCCCAGATGCCGCGGGCGCAAGACGCTGGCAAGATCGTCGGCGCCGCAGGGCGGAAAGTCCAGGCCGTCATCCGGCACACCGAGGCCGCAAGCATTGGCGACCGCCGCCATCTCGATTGCTGACTTTGTGCCGTCGAGGAACGAGTTGAACATCTGGGAGTTCATGCCGGCGCGCTTCGCCTCCGCCGGGGTGAGGCCGTAATGTTCCCAAACGCCGTCCGGCGTGACGGCGTGATAGGCCGGCAGATATTTGGTCCCCTTGCCCGCCGCTGATCACCGAAAACCCGGCTGAACGCGCCCAGTCGACCATTTCGGCGATGAGCGCTGGCTGATCGCCGTAGGCCATGGAATAGATCACGCCGGCCGCGCGCGCCTTGCGGGCGAGCCACGCCCCCGCGAGAGCGTCGGCTTCGACATTGACCATAACGATGTGCTTGCCCGCTTCGATCGCCTCAATGGCATGGGCAATGCCGGCGGGCGCGTCGCCGGTCGCCTCGACGACAACCGCGACGCGCTCGTCGACGCACGCGTCGCGCCCGTCTTCGGCAAAGCGCGTGCGCGCGATGCGCGCTGCGTCCCAACCGACGTTGCGGCATGCAACCTTGGCGCGCTCCGGATCAAGGTCGGAAATTGCCACCACGTCGAGGCCGGCGATCGACGGGACTTGCGCCAGGAACATTGAGCCGAATTTCCCGGCGCCGATGAGCCCGACACGAACGGGCTTGTCGGCGGCGATGCGCGCGGCGAGCAAGGATTGCAGACTCATGATCCCTCTTCCGCCAACTGAACCAGGTCCGGCCAAGGCACTATGGTCGATTTCACCGTCTTCATCGCAATGGCGTCGGCGACCGCGCGGCCGATACCCTCCTCGGAGAAGGGATAGAGCGTTTGCATGTCAAGCCACGGATATTTGGCCCGCGCGCGGTAGAGCATGTCGACGCCGAGCGGCAGGTCGTTGCCGGTAAAGCCCCACGAGCCGAGGACGTTGATGTCCTTCGCGCAGATGCGGTGCCAGGACGTCATAATCGAGCCGGCATCGGTGAACTGGCCCATCTCGACATAGGTTCCCCCGTCCCGAAGGAACTCTATGCCTTCCGGGCCTGCGCTCGGGTGGCCCGAGCAATCCATCACCAGATCGGCGCCAAATCCGCCGACGATGTCTCGCACCCGCTTCACCCGTTCGTCAGGACGCTCGAACTCCTCGATGTTCACTGTCTCAGCGGCGCCGAATTTGCGCGCGAGTTGCAGCCGCGGCTTCTCGGGCGCGCCGACGGCGATCACCCTGCCCGCGCCCATTTCCTGAGCCGCCGCCACCGCCAGAATTCCGATCGGGCCGGAGCCCTGAATGACGACCGTGTCACCCCAGGTGAAGCCGCCGGCCCGCGTCGCGCGATTGAAGGCGCGAATGCATGATGTCAGGGGCTCGGACAATGCGCCGAGCCTCAGCGGCATGTCATCGGGCAATTTGTAGATTTTCGTGCCGGGCAGCATGTCGAGATCGACATAGACATATTCCGCCCATCCGCCCCAAAGATGCGGCGGCTTGTCGAACCCGAGATATCGGCCGTAATAGACCGGGGTCAGGCACTTGTTGGCGCTTTGCGGATAGTGGATGCAGTAATAACAGCGTCCGCACGGCATCAGCGGCGGTATCATCACCTTCGATCCCACCGCCAGTGGCTTCTCCATGAAATCTGTTTTGAACTCGTCGCCAACTTCGACGAGCACGCCGCCGAGCTCGTGGCCAAGGGTGAAAGGCCAGGGAAGTTGCTTTGGCCAGTGTCCCTTCAAGATGTGCAGATCAGTGCCGCAGACGCCGCAGGCGCCGACCTTGATGAGCGCCGCTTTGCCCGAAATCTTCGGCCAGGGAACGGTATGGATGACCGGCCGGGCGCCGGGGCCCGCGAAGGTGGAAACACGAATTTGTTCCATGGCGCCGCCTCGCGCACGACCAATCCTAGGATGAGGAACCGCGCTTTGCTACTCCGCCGCGGCGCGGCGTGAACGCGCGTACGCCAGCAGCGCGTCATCGGATACGGGCTCGATCGGGGTGAAGTCGCGATGCGCGATCCACTCCGGCCGCGTGAATCTGGTGATATGGTTGGAGACGGCGCAGAGGGTGAGATAGACGATCTTGCGCGGGTAAGGCGTGATGTTCGGCGGGGATGCGTGCACCAGATTGCCGTGGAACATCAGCATCGAGCCGGGCTTGCCGGTCGGCGCGACGATGCCGCCCTCGGAAGCGAGTTGCGTCACCGTCTCCTTGTCGAGCGTCCATAAGGGATAGGACGTCGTCTCCAAATCGTGGCCGGCCTTGAGAACCCCCTGTTTGTGGCTTTTCGGAATCAGCATCAGCGCGCCATTGATCGGCATCACCTCGTCCAGGAATACCGCGATATTCATCGCCCTCGGCTGCGGCATGCCATCGTCGCGCGCCCAGGTGCCGTAGTCCTGATGCCACTGCCAGACATCGCCCTCGAATGCGGCCTTGGCGTTGAGCTTGAACTGATGCACGTAGACATCCTCGCCAAATAGCTGGCGCAACGGCTCGACGAGCCGCGGATGGGAGGCGAGCAGGCGGAACGTCTCGTTGAAGGTGTGGGCGGCGAAGGCGGTGCGCGGCGCGCCGGTCTTCTCCCGCCACACCTCCTGGCGGTCGAGTTTGAGGATCGCCTCGGCGTCGTCGCGAAGGAGCGCGATTTCCTCCTCGCTGAAGCAACCGGGAAAGAACAGGTAGCCCTGCTCGTCGAAATCGCGAAGTTGGCCGGCTGAGAGCTGCATGGCGTTTCCCAGATGCGCCATCGGTCCGCAGCGGCAAGCGCATCTCGACAACCTAGCCCATCGTAGCGGGCCGGTCCAGGATAGGACAAAACGCCGGCTGAGCCCGCCGACCCTGCAAGGCGGACTTGGCTGAGGTGTTTGAGGAGCGGCCGGAACGTGAGCGTCAGAAGGCGACGGTGACTGGTTCTGGCCAGGGCAGCACCGAAGCCGCCACCACCGAGGCGACGGCCTGCCGCTCGCTTCTCATCGCTGGACGGTCGCCTCAGCGTCAAAGCGCGTTTCGACCTCGTTCACGATCGCAGCCAGGATGCCGTTGATCTCGAAATCCTTGGGCGTATAGACCGCCGCCACGCCGGCCGCCTTGAGGCGCTCCGCGTCGGCGGGCGGGATGATGCCGCCCACGATCACCGGCACCCGGCCGAGGCCGGCCGCGCGAAGGGCTGTCATGACTTCCTCGGTCAGCGCGACATGCGACCCCGAGAGGATCGACAAGCCGACGCAGTGGACGCCCGCCTTGGCGCGCTCGGCGATTTCGGCCGGGGTGAAGCGGATGCCGTCGTAGACAACGTCCATCCCCGAGTTCGAGCGCCCGGGCGGCGATCTGCTCGGCGCCGTTGGAGTGGCCGTCGAGGCCGGGCTTGCCAATCAGGAACTTGATCCTGCGGCCGAGCTTGAGCGACACCCGCTCGACCTCGGCCCTGAGCGCGTCGAGATCGGCCGATTCCTGGCGGGCCTTCGGCGAAACGCCGGTCGGGGCGCGGAACTCGCCGAATTCGGCCCTGAGCGCATCGCCCCATTCGCCGGTCGTGACTCCGGCCTTCGCCGCCTCGATCGAAGCAGGCATGATGTTCATCCCCCTCGCCGCCGCAATGCGCAGCGCCCGCAGCGCTTGCCTGACCCGCCCGGGATCGCGGCTGGCGCGCCATGCTTTGAGCGCGGCGACTTGTTCGGCTTCGGCCTCGGCCGAGGGAACCATGATCGCGTTCTCGCCCGCGGTCAGCGGGCTCGGCTCGGAATTCATGAAGGCGTTGACGCCGACGACGATCTGGTCGCCGCGCTCGATCGCCTCGAGCCGGCGGGTGTTCGATTCGACCAGGCGGGCCTTGAGGACGCCGGTTTCGATCGCCCGGACGGCGCCGCCCATGGCGTCGATCGCGGCGATCTCGGCCTTGGCCTCGGCCTTGAGCTCATCGACCAGGGCCGCGATTTCCTTGCTGCCGTCGAAAAGATCGCCGAACTCCAGGAGATCCGTCTCATAGGCCATGATCTGCTGCAGCCGCAGCGACCATTGCTGGTCGAACGGCCGCGGCAGGCCGAGCGCCTCATTCCAGGCGGGCAACTGCACGGCGCGCGCCCGCGCGCTCTTCGAAAGCACGACCGAGAGCATTTCGATCAGGATGCGGTAGGCGTTGTTTTCCGGCTGCTGCTCGGTCAGGCCGAGCGAGTTGACCTGGACCCCATAGCGGAACCGGCGTTTCAGCGGGTCGGCGACGCCGAAGCGGTCGCGGGTGATTTCGTCCCAGAGCTCGACGAAGGCGCGCATCTTGGCGAGCTCGGTGACGAAGCGCATCCCGGCGTTGACGAAGAACGACATGCCGCCAACGACGTTGGCGAAGCCCGGTTCGTCGACTTCGCCCGATTGGCGCACCCGCTCGAGCACCGCGATCGCCGTCGCCAGCGCGTAGCTCAATTCCTGCACTGGCGTCGCGCCCGCTTCCTGCAAATGGTAGGAGCACACGTTCATCGGGTTCCACTTCGGCGTCTCGCGGGCGCAGAAGAGGATGAGGTCCCTGGTCAGCCGGAGCGAGGCGTCGGGCGGGAACACATAGGCGCCGCGCGCCAGATATTCCTTGATGATGTCGTTCTGAGTCGTGCCCTGGAGCTCGCCGCGCGGCGCGCCTTGCTCGTCGGCGGCGGCGATATAGAGCGCCATCAGCCACGGCGCGGTTGCGTTGATGGTCATCGACGTGTTCATCGAGGCGAGCGGAATATCGGCGAACAGGGCGCGCATGTCGCCGATATGCGAGATCGCGACCCCGACCTTGCCGACCTCGCCGCGGGCGAGCGGATGGTCGCTGTCGAACCCGGTCTGGGTCGGCAGGTCGAAGGCGATCGAGAGACCGGTTTGTCCCTTGGCGAGGTTCTGCCGGTAGAGGCGGTTGGATTCGCGCGCGGTCGAATGCCCGGCATAGGTGCGGAAGATCCAGGGCTTGTCGCGATGCGGGGTGCGCGCCGCGGTCGATCCGCTCGCTTCAGCCATGTTTCACTCGGGTTTTCGCGGGCGCGTCCGGCCGGCGCCCAGGATTTTGTGCACGGCACAATTACAGAAAATATCCCGCGGCGCCACACCCTAGCGGCGCGCGGATTCCAGGCCGGTCGTCGCCGGTTTCAGCGCAGGGCGAGCGCGCTCATGGCGATGACGGTCGTCAACAATCCGCCGACGACGAGGACGATTGTCGGGTAAGGTTCGTATGCGGCATAGGGCCTCATCCACCAGTCGTGAGCGCAGAGTCCGGCGTAGGCGCCGAGGGTTGCGTAAAAGGAATTCCAGTACGGACCCAATCCCTGCCGTCCGATGACGTAATCGACAGCAAAGCCGATGGAAAAAAACGCGACGATTGCGCTGAGGATAAACGCCACGAAGTCGAAGCCGTCAGAACTTCGAGATCAATTCCAACAACGGCCAGTTCGACATTGTCGCAGGTCCTTGTCCCGCTTCGGCCGCCAAAATGACCCGGGCGGCGAACTTTCTTGCCTACGCGCGATTTCCTGCTATGGCGTAAATTCAATCGCAAAGGGCGAAGCCCCGGGGGATTGCCGAAAGTCGGATTGATTTTCGCCCGCCCAAGCGCGATGGTTGATTGTGCGGCGCACACACGCGAGGCGGGTCGACCTCGGCCGCTTCGCCGGACGCCGTCCGTTGAGGGAGCCATGAACACCCGCCCCGTCGGCGCCGAGCCGCTTCAAGCGGCGCAAACCAAGGATCTCTACGAGATCGGCGAGATCCCGCCGCTGGGGCACGTGCCGGCGTCGATGTACGCCTGGGCCATCCGCAAGGACCGGCACGGACCGCCCGAGAAGTCGATGCAGGTCGAGGTCGTGCCGACATGGCCGCTCGATAGTCACGATGTGCTCGTCTTCGTGATGGCGGCGGGGGTGAACTACAACGGCATCTGGGCCGCGCTCGGCGAGCCGGTCTCGACGCTCGACTCCCACAAAAATCCGTACCACATCGCCGGGTCCGATGCGTCCGGCATCGTCTGGGCGGTCGGCTCGAAGGTCAAGCGCTGGAAGGTCGGCGACGAGGTGGTCGTCCATTGCAACCAGGACGACGGCGACGACGAGGAATGCAACGGCGGCGACCCGATGTTCTCCGCTTCCCAGCGCATCTGGGGCTATGAGACCCCCGACGGCTCTTTCGCTCAGTTCTGCCGGGTGCAGGACCGCCAGCTGATGGAGCGCCCGCGCCATCTGACCTGGGAGGAGAGCGCGTCCTATACGCTGACCCTCGCCACCGCCTATCGCATGCTGTTCGGCCATGAGCCGCACCGCCTGAAGCCCAGCGACAACGTTCTCGTCTGGGGAGCTTCCGGGGGATTGGGCGTGTTCGGCGTCCAGCTTTGCGCCGCCGCCGGCGCCAACGCCATCGGCGTCATCTCGGACGAAACGAAACGCGACTACGTGATGTCGCTCGGCGCCAAGGGGGTCGTCAACCGCAAGGACTTCGATTGCTGGGGCCAGTTGCCCAAGGTGAATTCGCCGGATTATGCGGCCTTCATGGCGGGGGCGAGAAAGTTCGGCAAGGCGATCTGGGACATCACCGGCAAGAAGGATGTCGACACGGTGTTCGAGCATCCGGGCGAACAGACATTTCCCGTCTCGTGCTTCGTCGTCAAGCGCGGCGGCATGGTGGTGTTCTGCGCCGGCACCACCGGCTTCAACCTCACCTTCGACGCCCGCTTCGTCTGGATGCGGCAAAAGCGCATCCAGGGCTCGCATTTCGCCAACCTCAAGCAGGCCTCGGCGGCGAACAAATTCGTCATCGACCGCCGCATCGACCCGTGCATGTCCGAAGTCTTCCCGTGGCCGCAGATTCCGGTCGCCCACACCAAAATGTGGAAGAACCAGCACGCGCCCGGCAACATGGCGGTGCTGGTCAACGCGCCGGCCACGGGCTTGCGGACGTTCGAGGACGTGCTCGAGGCCAGGCGAAAGTAGCCTTCGCGCGGTTGGCGCGAGGCGTTCCGGCCACGGGCCGATTTGAATTGACGGTCCAAGCGGGGCGCGCACGCGCGGTTTGTGGGGAGGACGAAGAGCCTTGACCATTCAGCGTCTCTCCGCCGCGGACTTCACGACCTTGCTCAATCCCGGCGTTCGGTCCGTGCAGATCGTCTGGCCCAACAATGCGCCCGAAGCCCGCGTCACGATCACCCGCGTCACTATGGAGCCCGGCGCCGCCTCGGCAAGACACATGCACCCGGCGAGCGAGCAAATATGGATCATCGAGACGGGGAGCGCCCAGCTTCTGATGGATAATGGCGAGACAGACGGATTGCGCGCCGGCGACGTCGTTCGCACGCCTCCAGGCGCGATCCACGGCGTCGCCAATACCGGTGACGAGCAATTCACATATCTCGCCGTGACGGCCCCGCCGCAGGATTTCGCAGCGGCTTACCAGAACCGGCATCCGTCAGGATAAATTTCAATTGTAACCCGCGAGCGGCGTTTGCCTTCGTTCGCGTCACCCGATAAAGCGACATTTGAGCCCGGCCTCGCCGAGCGAACCGGCTCCGCGCGGCGCCATTCCGGACAGGTTTGCCTGCGGTCTCGCGTACCGTGTCCGGGCGCCGGGCCTGAAAGCGCGGGCGAACGAGAATCAAAGAGGGCCATGACCGCAGCGGCGGACAGAGATCAGCGAAAGCGGGAGGCGGCCCGGCGCGCGCTCGAGCTGGTCAAGCCCGGGATGAAGCTCGGCCTTGGCAGCGGCACGACCGCCCGCCAGTTCGTCGATCTTGTCGGCGAGCGGGTCAAGGACGGTCTCGACATCGTCTGCGTCGCCACCTCCGAAGCGACCGAAGCTCAGGCAAGGGCTCTCGGCATCAGGCTCTCGACCTTGGACGACCTCCCGGAACTCGATCTGACGGTCGACGGCGCCGACGAAATCGATCCCAAGCTCAGGCTGATCAAAGGCGGCGGCGGCGCGCTCCTGCGCGAGAAGATTGTCGCCTCGGCCTCGAAACGAATGGCGGTGATCGCCGATGGGACCAAGCTCGTTTCGCGACTCGGCGCCTTTCCGTTGCCTGTCGAGGTGACGCCGTTCGGCCTCGGGGCGACGCGCCGGCATATCGAACGCGCCTTCGCTGAGCTTGGCCTTGCCGGCCCCATCCGCCTGCGCGGCGAACCGGCCCCGTTCATCACCGACGGGGGACACTATATTCTCGATTGCTCGCTCGGCGCGATCGATGAGCCCGAGCGGCTGGGCCAGCGCCTGTCGATGATCCCCGGCGTCGTCGAACACGGAATCTTCGTCGGTCTCGCGCGCACGGCGATCATCGCCGGCGCCGAGGGCGTCCAGGTTCTTGGCGACCCCGGCTGAAGTTTGAACTTCCACCTCTTGGAGATGATCATGCCCGCCCTCGTCCGAAGCGCCGCAGGCGCCGTCGCCCTCGTCATGCTCCTGGCGTTGAGCCTCGCGGCGCAAGCGGCGGAGACCACCCCGCCGGCCGCGGCTCCCGCCGCGCCCGCCGCTCCGACCGCAGCTCCGACCGCGCCCGCCGGGCCATCGGCCGCCGCCGTCGCCGCCGCCGACAAGATTCTCGGCGCGATCGGCGTCAAGCAGTCGATCGCGCTCGTCGTTCCCGGCATGATGGCCGAGCTCGAAGCCAACGTCACCAGGACCAGGCCCGAGATCAAGGATTCGCTGCGCGCGAGTTTGAAAGCGCTTCAGCCCGAATTCGACGCGACGGCCAAGCAGACATACGACCAGGCGGCGACCCTGCTCGCGTCGGAAATGTCCGAACAGGAGATTACCGAGGTCGCCGCCTTTTTCGACAGTCCATCGGGCAAGAAATATGTCGCCATCACCCCCGTCTTCCTGCAAAGACTGGGCGACGTCATGGCGCCCTGGCGCGAAAAGCTGTCGACGGACATCGTGACGCGCGCCCGCCAGGAAATGAAGAAGAAGGGCGTCGATTTCTAGGCCAGATTGGGAGTCGCGCCACGGAGGGCGTCAACGATGGCCTTCGACGTCGATTTCTTGGTGATCGGCGCGGGTTCGGGCGGCGTGCGGGCGGCCCGCATCGCCGCTGGCCATGGGGCCAAGACCCTGGTCGCCGAGGAAAGCCGCATCGGCGGCACCTGCGTCATCCGCGGCTGCGTGCCGAAGAAGCTTTACGTCTACGCCAGCCGGTTCGCCGACGACTTCCGCGACGCGGCGGGGTTCGGCTGGAGCGTCGGCGAGCCGACCTTCGACTGGCCGACCCTGGTTGCCGCCAAGGACAAGGAGATCAGCCGGCTCTCCGACGCCTACCGCGCCAATCTCGAGCGGTCGGGCGCGAAGCTCACCGAGCAGCGGGCGACAGTGGCCGGTCCGCACCGGGTCAAGCTCGCCGACGGGCAGGAGGTTTCCGCCCGCCATATCCTCATCGCCTGCGGCTCGCATCCGACAATGCCGGCCGGCGTCGAGGAACTCGAGCACGCGATCACCTCGAACGAGCTCTTCGACCTGCCGGTCTTTCCGCGCCGGCTCCTCGTGGTCGGCGGCGGCTATATCGCGGTTGAATTCGCCTCGCTCTTCCAGCGCCTCGGCTCCGAAGTCACCCAGGTCATGCGCGCGCCCAACATCCTGCGCGGCTTCGACGACGACATGCGCGACGGCATGCGCGACGCGATGGCGCGCGCGGGCGTTGCCTTCCGTTTCGGCTCATTGCCGACGCGCATCGAAAGAGCGCGCGACGGCTCGCTCAGCGTGACGCTCTCGGACGGCGCGACGGTCGAGGCCGATCAGGTCTTGATGGCGACCGGCCGTCTGCCCAACACGAGGGGGCTCGGCCTCGAGCCGATCGGCGTTGAACTCAGCGCGGCGCATTGCGCGGTCAAGGTCGACGAAAACCTGACCAGCAACGTGCCCTCGATCCACGCGATCGGCGACGCCACCCACCGGGTCGATCTCACGCCCGTGGCCATTCGCGAGGGCCATGCGCTCGCCGACCGTCTGTTCGGGCCGGGCGCGCCGCCGATCCGCTACGACACGATCGCAAGCGCCGTGTTCGGCACGCCCGAACTGGGCGCGGTCGGATTGACCGAAAAGCAAGCGCTCGAGCGGTTCGCGAGCGTCCACGTCTACAAGACCGATTTCCGCCCGCTGAAGGCGACCGTGTCGGGCGCGCCCGAGCGCGCGATCATGAAGCTCATCGTCGACGGCGCGACTGATCGCATCGTCGGCGCGCATATCCTTTCCGACGGGGCGGCCGAAATGATTCAGCTCGTCGCCGTCGCGATGACCATGGGCGCGACCAAGGCCGACTTCGACACGACCATCGCCGTCCACCCGACCGCCGCCGAGGAACTGGTGACGATGCGTTCCGCCCACGCGCGCTACGAAGACGGCATGGAGATCCCATGACCCTGCTATTCAAGGGCGGCCTGGAGTAAGCGGCGCAACCGCTTTGTGGTCAATGGGGTACGAAGGGAATGAGGCCGGCCACCGCGCCGACCGCGCCTGCCACGGCGCCGAAGGCGCGCGCGACAGGATTGGGATTTGGCTGCTGGGCGGCCGGAGCTGGTTGCGCCAATGGGGCCGCCTGCGGCTCGACCGCCGCTTGGGCTGTCATGAGCGGCGTCTTCGCCTCGGAGGCCGCGGCGCCGGTCGCGCCAGCCTTGGCGACTGCATGAGCCCCGGATTGACCTGAAAGCCTGGTGGGCGAATTCGGGCTTAGGCGTCGACCGCTGGGTGACCGCGCTCGCCTGGATTGCCTTCGGCGCGGGCCTGGCCGGCGGCAATGGCGCTTTGCTCGGTTGCGCCGCCACGCTTGAGTTCGTGGTCGAGGGGTTTGGGGTCGCGGTTGGCGTCGGCTCCGGGGGAAGCGAAGCCGAGGCGGCGTCTTTCGAATCAGGAGGTTGCGGGGCCGCTGACGGAAGCGCCGCTGGAGCCGGCGTATTGACCGGCCCCGCGGGCGTAGTGGCCGCGACCGGCGCTGGCGCTGCGGGCGCCGAAGGCGGCGTTGCGGCGGTTGGGGCCGTCGGTTGCGCCGCGCCAAAAGCGGCGGGCGCCAAGAGTTGAGACGGCGGCGGATTTTCGGGCGAGGCGTGAGCGCTCGGGTCGATTGTTCGCTGTTCGGGAAGGGCAGCCCTGCTCTCGGCCGGCTGCGCGATGTCTCTCGGAGTGGCCGCCCCGGCGTCGCTCGAAGTCGCGATGCTCGCAATGCTAGGCGGCTGCACTTTCGCCGGCTTCCCGCAGCGGCGGTGAGGGGTGGCGTCTTTGAGGGTTGGGACAGTTCCAGCCAGACGATCGAACCGACCGCGCCGGCCAGGACGAGAGCCGAAACCCTGACCGTCCAGGCCCCGGAGCGCCGTCTCGACGCCAAACCGTTTCCGTTCGGACCGTTAGTCTTGGAAGATTTGCGGGGTTCCGGCGGCTCGGCGGCGAAGACGACCGTCTCTTTCGGGTCAGTCGAAGGCGCGTTGGGTGACAGGCGCGGCGACTTCATTTCGAGCGGCCGCGCGGTGTTGGCGTCCGGTAGTTTTTGCTGCGTCACAATCTCGACAGGCGACGCCGGCCGCTCTGGCGCGAGCCTCGAGGACTCGACGAGCCGCACCAATTCAGCCAGCATTTCCTGCGCGTTTACCGCTTGGCTGTCGGGCGCGCGCGGCGGGCGCCCGATTCCGTCAAGATTGTTTTCTGCCACTCGTACCCTCGCGGGCGGCCCTCATGCGCGCCGTAGGAGGCAAAAGAATGGCCAACCGGAAAGACCGCGCGATCATGAAGCCGATTGGCGAGGGTCAACTCAGCGCATCGTCCGCGCGCATATCATCGCCAACGAGGCGGCCGAAACGATCCAGCTTGTCGGCGTAGCGATGGCGACGGGCGCGACCAAGGGCGATTTCGATGCCACCGTCGCGGTGCACCCGACAGCCGCCGAGAAACTGGTGTGACGATGCGCTCGGCCCATGCGCGCCATGAGGACGGCATGGAGATCCCGTGACCGGCGCCCCCGAATACCAAGGCGCGACTTCGCAACCGCCCTCGGCGAATTCCCACCATCTCCTTGAGCCACGGCAAGATCCTAGTTCCCCATTCGCCAGGGCGAACGTTCTGTCCACCCGTTTAGCGTCTGCTCGGCCCACTCAACCGACTTGCCGGTGTGGCATAGCGTGCAGGGGTTAGGAATGTTGAGAGTCCGCGTCGACGCGGGGGTGACGAAGCGGAAGGTGTGGGCGTGCACCTTCACATCTTTCAGCGTCTCTTCGATCAACGGCATATGGCAGGAGACGCATTGGCTGCCGGCGCTGTCCAGTTTGTGATGCGTGTGGGCGGAGATGCTGTCGGCGAACGGGCCGATTGGCGAATTTGGTCCGTGGCAGCTTAAGCACAGTGCGTCGCCTTTCTCCCGCAACATCGCGGCGTTGTCGCTGCCGTGCGGATCGTGACAGGAGAAGCAGGTCACGCCGCGCGTATACATGAGGCTTTGCACGAAGTCGTTGCCCTGCATCCGGTTTTTGTGCGCAGTTCCGTCGGGGAAGTGCGTGAAGGTCAACTCTCCCGGTTTATGCGACTCGAGGTCCCAAAAATCGGTTAGCCGCAACCCCATGTGAAAGCCGACTGGCCAGTCATAATATTTACCGTCAATCGGATTTGTCTTCGGCCGGCCCTGCGAATGGCAGCGAATGCAGGTGTCGTTTGCTGCGACATAGTCGAGCCGCGCGGGGTTGATCATCGTTGTCCGCACCGGATTTGCGAGGTGGGCGCTGCCCGGCCCATGGCACGCCTCACAGCCGACGTTCCATTCGGCCACGGTTTTGGTTTTGATATCGTAGTTGACCGAGTGGCAGCCGTCGCAAAGCGGCCCGGTCGGACGCTGCATGTTGTCGTCGGGGTAAAGCGTGGCCCACCAATCCGCGTTCGCCGGCACATGGTAGGGCAGCCAGCGGGCGTGCGTGACGTCCCATTGCGCCGGGAGCGGGAAGTAGTCGTCGCCCTTGCGGGTAAAATAGCGCTGCTTCCATCGGCTGCCATAGACGAAGGCGATATCGTCCTTGTTGAACGTCAGGACTGGATCAGGCTTTAACAGGTCCGGAATGATGGCGTCCGGGTGCTCACGCGGATCGCGCACCACATTGGCCATCCGCGTCTGACGCCAGCGGGCATAGATTTCCTTATGGCAAGATTCGCAGGCGGCCGAGCCGATGTAATGTGCGCCGGCAGCAATCGGGGCCGTTGGCCCGCTCGTTGAGCCCGGCGCGACTGAGGGCGGCAAGTGGCGGAGGAAAGCCACAATCTGCCAGATCTCATCGTCGGGCAAATCCCAGGCCGGCATCGCCGTGTTGCGTATGCCGTTGTTTATGTAAGTAAAAATTTGACCATCGGTCAGCGCGGACAGCGCCTGACGAAGGGGTGGCGCGCGCGGGTAGACATGCTCGCCGATGGTTGTGCGCCCGCTTCCGTCGAAGTTATGACAGACCGCGCATTTCTGCTGAAACGTCGCCGCGCCAGCGGCGACAGTTGCTTCGTCAGGCTTTAGGGGATTGACGCGCGCCGCGGCTTCGGCTGGGACGCTGTGCTGAAGGAGCCAGGTCGCGACCTCCATTTCAATTGGGGGCGGCGCCGGGCGCGCGCTCGACAGGCCGGGAAGCGCGAAGCGATAAAATGCGGCGGCTCCAAGAGTAAGCAGGGCGAGAGCCGCCGCGGCGATTTTCCACATCATTTTGCCCTGACCGAGTCTCGTCGGGCTCGCTCTGGCGGTCGCTCAGCCAGTCTCTTCGGCGCGTTCGCAGGCCAGTCATGCGTTTCATCGCTCGCGTCGCGCGCCCAGCGATAGAATGCGTCATAGAGGGTCATGCCCGCCGCGAGCTGTTCAAGATCGTTGGAGTACATGCGCGATAGCCCAAGCGATGCGGCGAGGAGGCCCGCCGCTTCCGGAGCGAGATCGAGGCGCGCGGTGTCCGCGCCTCTGACGATTTCAGCAATTTTGGCCAGCGGCTCGGTTCGGAGGCCAAGTTCGTCAAGCAACGTCTCAAAGGTGCAGCGCTCGCTTCGATGGCTCCAGAACACACCTTCAATGTCGAAGGGCGCGGCATTGAATCGCTCTGCGACCGCATGCACCTCAGCCGGTGCGACGAAGAGAAAAACCGCCGCGGGATCGACGAATCGATGGATGAGCCAGGGACAAGCGACGCGATCGATTTTCGGTCTTGAGCGAGTAACCCAGACGGTGCGCCCATTTGAATCGCGAGGCGGCAATTTGCGCTCGGGCACGAGCGGCAGATGGCCTTGCGCCCAGGCGGCGTGACCGCCGAGCAAAACCTCGGCTGTCAATGCGCCGGCATGGCGCAGCCAGGCGGCAATGCCCTCGCTTACCTCCTGGCCATTCTCACAGATGACGACCGTCGGGCGTCCGGCATAATCAGCCGCCCAGCTGGCCACAGTTGCGTGTGATCGCCGGACCGCCCCGGGAATGAAGCATGGGTCAGCGGCAAATTGGTCGTCTACCCGGACGTCGATAATGGCTGGCCCATGCGGAACACCGATCAGGCGCCAAAGCTTTTCCGGAGATATGGTGTTTAATGACGACATCCTGCGCCCCTTGGATTAAAGCGGGCGCGATTCTTCGGCTGTCGCCTCGTGGGGAGATCGCTTCCCCATGCTATCGTAAATACTAGCGGAAAGCTCTTTGTCAACCAGAACCCACGCGGCTCAATCGCAATCCGAAGCTGTCGATCGGTTCGTTAGGCTCAATAGGGGATCGCAACCGGTCCTGCTGATTGAGTTTTGACCTCACAAAAAACTCTGCGGATCGACGTCGATCGCGACCTTCACCCCGGCGCGCGGCGCTGGGGCGGCGGCGAGCATCGCGCGCAGGAACCCCTGCAGGTCGGCCGAGCGCGGCGCCTTGGCGGCGAGGCGGAAGCGGTGGCGTTTGCGCAGGACGGCGATCGGCGCCTCGGCCGGGCCGAGGAGCACGATCTCGTTGTCGCGCGGCTCGCCGCCGAGCGGCGCGATGCGAAAGCCCTTCCTCGGGGCGAGGCCATGGGCGGCGCGCGCCAGCGCCCGGGCGTGCGCCTCGGCAGCGCCTCGGTCCTCGGCCGAGACGATGATCGCCGCCAGGCGCCCGAACGGCGGCAGGCCGCCGCGCCGGCGCTCCTCGGTCTCCTGCGCGTAGAACCGCTCGGCGTCGCCGGAAATGAGCGCCGCGATCACCGGGTGGTCCGGTTGCCAGGTCTGCAGCAGCGCCCGGCCTATTCTGTCTCCCCGCCCCGCCCGCCCGGTCGCCTGGCGCAGGAGCTGGAAGGTGCGCTCGGCCGCGCGCGGATCGGCGTTGGCGAGCCCGACGTCGGCGTCGACCACGCAGACGAAGGTCAGAAGCGGGAAGTTGTGGCCCTTGGCGACCAGCTGCGTGCCGATGATGAGGTCATAGGCGCCGCGCGCCGCCGCGGCGAGCTGGGTGCGCAAAGTCTCGATCCCGCCGGGAAAGTCCGAGGACAGGACGAGCGTGCGGATCTCGGGAAAAAGCGCCGCCGCCTCCTCGGCCAGGCGCTCGACGCCCGGCCCGCAGGCGGTGAGGGTCTCGGCCTCGTGGCAATTCGGGCAGAGCTTCGGCCGCGCCTCGACGTGGCCGCAATGATGGCAGACGAGCGCGGCGCGGAAGCGGTGCTCGACCAGCCAGGCGGCGCAATTGGGACATTCGAAGCGATGCCCGCAGGACCGGCAGAGCGTCAGCGGCGCGTAGCCGCGGCGGTTGAGGAACAGAAGCGCCTGCTCGCCCCGGCCTCTCGCCTCCTCCACCCCGGCGATCGCGCGCGGCGACAGCCATCGCCCGCGGGGCGGCCCCTCGCGTTTAAGATCGACGGCGGCGATCGAGGGCAGCGCCGCCTCGCCGAAGCGCGCGGGGAGCGTGAGCCAGCGATAGCGTCCGGTCTCGGCGTTGTGCCGGGTCTCGAGCGCCGGCGTCGCCGAGGCGAGCACGATCGGCGCATGCTCGAGCCGCGCCCGCACCACCGCCATGTCGCGCGCATTGTAAATGACGCCGTCCTCCTGCTTGTAGGCGCCGTCGTGCTCCTCATCGACGACGATGAGGCCGAGGTCAGCGAACGGCAGAAACAAAGCCGAGCGTGCGCCGACGACGATCCGCGCTTCGCCCTTCGCCGCCGCCGTCCAGGCGCGCTCGCGCTGGCGCTCGGTCAGCCCCGAATGCCATTCGGCCGGCCGCGCGCCGAAGCGCGCCGCGAACCGGTCGAGGAATTGCGCGGTGAGCGCGATCTCCGGCACGAGCACGAGCCCCTGGCGCCCCTGCCGGAGCGCCTCGGCGACCGCCTCGAAATAGACCTCGGTCTTGCCCGATCCGGTCACCCCCTCGAGCAGGGTCGCCGAGAAGGCGCGATCGGCGACGCGCTTCTGGAGATCGTCGGCGGCCGCGCGCTGGTCGAGGTTGAGGCGGGTCGCGCAGAAATCGGGGTCGAGCGGCGCCGCGACCGCTTCCGGAGGCATCGCGACAAGGCTAACCACGCCTTCGGCGATCAGGCCGTCGATCACCCCGGTCGATGAGCCGGCGAGCGCGGCCAGCGCCGCCTTGGGCGTCGGCTGATCGCGCCCCGCGGCCGCGGCAAGCACGCGCGCCCGCGCGTCGGTCATCCGCGCCGGCGCCTTGCCCGTGGCGATCAGACCGAATTTCGGCGCCGGCGGCGCGGCGACTTCGCCGGCGCGGATCGCCATTCTGAGCACCATGCCGCGGGGGCTGAGCGTCCAGCGCGCGACCCAATCGATGAAATCGCGCAACGGCCCTCGGAGCGGCGCCCACTCCAGCGTCGCGGCGATCGGCTTGAGGTTGTCGCCGCCGCCCGGACGAACCGCCCAGACGACCCCGGTCGCAAGCCGCGCGCCGAGCGGCATGCGAACGCATTGGCCCGGCTCGAGCCTCCATTCCGGCGGCGCGCGGTAGCTATAGGCGGTGTCGACGGCGACCGGCGCCAGCACGTCGACGGCGACCTCCGACGGCGTTTCAAGGCCGTGCCCGGCCGGCGTCATCGCCGTGGGGAGAATACGAAAAAGCCGGCGGGAGCGCCGCCGGCATCGCTTGTCCGCGCCGCGCGTCCGCTCACAGGCTCTTGTGGGTCCCGTCGCAATAGGGGGCGTTCTTCGATTGCTTGCAGCCGCAGAGATAGGCGGTCGCGCTCTTCTCAGCCGTGAACGGCTTGGGCGCGAGGCCGACGGCCTTGTGCGAGCCGTCGCAGAACGGCTGATTGGCCGACCGCCCGCAGGCGCACCAATAATAGGTCTTGCCCGCTTCGACCGCCTGGGCGTAGGGCCCTTTTTGCGCGACAATCGGCGTTGTCATGAGTCCCCCTATCAAAGCGCCCCGGACGCGTTATTGCTTGCCCGGTTCCTTCCCCGGCTCCTTGGCGGCGGCCCCGCTGTCGGCGCGCTCGGCGATCCGGGCCGACTTGCCGCGGCGATCGCGCAGGTAATAAAGCTTGGCCCGCCTGACCTTGCCGCGCCTGACCACCTTAACCGAGTCGATCATCGGCGAATAGACCGGAAAGACGCGCTCGACGCCCTCGCCGTAGGAAATCTTGCGGACCGTGAAGTTCTCGTTGAGGCCATGGCCCGAGCGGGCGATGCACACGCCCTCGTAAGCCTGGACGCGGGTTCGCTCGCCCTCCGCGACCTTCACGTTGACGACGACGGTGTCGCCCGGCTGGAACGCCGGCATCTTGGCGCCGGGCAATTTGGCCGCGTGCTCGGCCTCGATCGTCTCGATGATGTTCATGCTGGTCAACTCCTGCCGTGACGCCGGGACGGGAATCCCAAGGCTAGCGCTTCGGCGCGCTGTTTTCAGTTGAGGCGCGGCTCATATCGCAAAGAGCGGGCGGAGTCGAGCGCGTGCGCGTAAACTCATCCCGCGCGCGCTCCGAACCAGCCCTGGCTACGCGCCCGCAGATCTTCGCCATATAAAGCCAGTCTGATCGAACCGAACCGATTGAAGATCACAAGACGGAGGCCCCCATGGGGAAGGTGCGCGTAGCGGGTTTTGGAGTTTCGATCGACGGCTTCGGGGCGGGCCCCGGCCAAAGCCTGGAAAATCCGCTTGGCAAACGGGGGCCTGAACTCTTTCAATGGTATTTCCCGACCCGCAGTTTTCGCCAGATGCATGGCGAGTCGGGAGGCGAAACCGGCCCCGATGACGAATTCGGGCGACGAGCGATGGAAGGCTTCGGCGCCTTCATCCTCGGCCGCAATATGTTCGGTCCGGCCGGCGATGATTGGGGCGGGCCCGACTGGAGGGGCTGGTGGGGCGACAATCCGCCCTACCACGCGCCGACCTTCGTCCTCACTCACCACGCCCGGGCGCCAATCGTGATGGAGGGCGGGACGATTTTCCATTTCGTCACCGACGGGATCGAGGCGGCGCTCGCCCAGGCCAAGGCCGCCGCGGGCGATCTGGACGTGAAGATCGGCGGCGGAGTTTCTACCGTCCGCCAATATCTGCTCGCGGGGGCGATCGACGAATTGCACCTGGCGCAGTCGCCCGTCGTTCTGGGCCAGGGCGAATCCCTGTTCGCAGGCATCGACCTGCCAGGCCTCGGCTTTCGGGTGACGGAGAAGGTCCCAACGGAGCAGGCGACCCACATCGTGCTGGCGCGCTGATCGTTGGCGGGGACCGGGCGCCTCGGTGTCGTTCCAGCCCCCGCCGCCCCGTAGCCCGTCTCGAAAGACCGGCGTTCCTGCGGACGGGGTCCCTCTTTCGCACAGCTTTTTCCGCCCCTGGGGTTGATTGCGCGATTCCCCTATGGCGGCTAAACCCGCCATCGGGTCTCGCGATAGTGATTCGCAACGGAACAGGGTGACGTGAAGACTGCGCAAAAGCCCGCAGCTGCAGAGCAGCGGGGCCGAAGGCGACCCCCTCCGCCACGCTTCGCGCGGTCCTCCTCCCCCGCTTTGCGTGGGAGGATAGGCGCTCTTCCTCCCCTGCGCCTGCAAAGCGCGGGGGAGGGCCGGGGAGGGGGCGATCCGCGATGAAATTCGAGCGCCTGCGCCTGACCGGCTTCAAGAGCTTCTGCGACGCCGCCGAATTCAGGATCGAGCCGGGGCTGACCGGCGTCGTCGGACCGAACGGCTGCGGCAAGTCGAACCTGGTCGAGGCCCTGCGCTGGGTGATGGGCGAAAGCTCGTTCAAGAACATGCGCGGCTCGGGCATGGAGGACGTGATCTTCGCCGGCTCGGGCCGGCGTCCGTCGCGCAACATCGCCGAGGTCGGGCTTCTCCTCGACAATTCCGATCGTCGCGCGCCGGCCGCATTCAATGATTCGGAATCGATCGAAGTCACCCGCCGGATCGAGCGCGACCTGGGGTCGACCTACCGCGTCAACGGCCGCGAAGTGCGCGCGCGCGACGTCCAGCTCCTGTTCGCCGACGCTTCGACCGGCTCGCGCTCGCCTTCGCTGGTGCGCCAGGGGCAGATCGGCGAGATCATCGCCGCCAAGCCCCAGGCGCGCCGCCTGATCCTGGAAGAGGCCGCCGGCGTTTCCGGCCTCCACTCGCGCCGCCACGAGGCGGAGCTGAGGCTCAAGGGCGCCGACGACAACCTGATCCGTGTCGAGGACGTCCTGAAGCAGATCGACGCCCAGGTCGAGAGCCTCAAGCGCCAGGCCCGCCAGTCGAACCGCTACCGCGATCTCGCCGCCGCCATCCGCCGCCAGGAGGCGCTCGCGCGCCTGATCGCCTGGCGCGAGCACGAGACGGCGTTCGCCGAGGCGCGCCGCCGGCTCGACGCCGATCTCATCGAGGTCGCCGAGCGCACCCGCGCCCAGGCCGAGGCCGCGCGCCTGCAGGCGCTCGCCGCCGCCGCCCTGCCCGGCTTGCGCGAGGAGGAGGCGCGGCGCGGCGCGGCCCTGCATCGCATCGCGCTCGCCCGCGAGACGCTCGAAGCCGAAGAGAAGCGCGCCCGGGAGCGGGAGGCCGAGCTTGAGCGGCGCATGGCCCAGTTCGCCGGCGATCTCGAACGCGAGGACGCGCTGATCGCCGACGCCGCCGGAGTGATGGACCGGCTCGCCGCCGAGGATTCCGCGCTTGCCGCCGAAGGCGCCGAAGCCGACGCCGGCGCCGCGCGAGCGCGCGAAGCGGAGGCCAGCGCCGCGCGCCGTTCGGCGAGCGCCGAGAGCGCGCTCGCCGAGGCGCAGACCGCCGCGTCCGACCTCAACGCCAGGCGCCGGGCGCTGCTCGGCGCGGTCGAGGAGGAGGGGCGCCGCCTCGCGCGCCTCGAGGCCGAATGCGCCGGCGTCGAGCGGGAGCGCGCGACGCTCGCCGGGTCGGGTTTCGATGAGACGAATCGGACGGCGCGCGCCGCCGCCGTCGCCGAGCTTGCCGAGGCGCTCGCCGCCGCCGAGCGCGCGACCCTCGCCGCCGAGGAGCGCAACGCCGCGGCGCGCGAGAGCCGAGGAGCGCGCGAGGGTTCCGCTCACGGAGGCGGAACGGACCGCGCAGCGGCTCGAGACCGAGGCGCGGACGCTCTCCGGCCTATTGGGTTCGGACGCGAGCGGGCCCTGGCCGCGCGCCGTCGATGCGGTCAGCGTCGCGCGCGGCTATGAGGCGGCGCTTGGCGCGGCGCTTGGCGACGATCTCGAGGCCTCGGTCGAAGACGAGGCGCCTGCCCATTGGTCGCTGATCGCGCCGGCCTCCGACGACCCGGCGCTGCCGCCGGGCGCGGACCCGCTCGCCGCGCGGGTCGCCGCGCCGCCGGCGCTGGCGCGGCGCCTCTCCCAGGTCGGAATCGTCGCTCGCGCCGAGGGCAAGCGGCTGAGCCTGGCGCTCAAACCCGGCCAGCGGCTGGTGTCGCTCGAGGGCGATCTCTGGCGCTGGGACGGGTTCGTCGCCGCGGCCGAGGCGCCGACTCCGGCCGCCCGGCGCCTCGCCGAGAAAAATCGCCTGGGCGACCTCGAGCGCGAGGCTGAGGCCGCGCGCCAGACGGTCGAGGCGCTCGCCGGCGAAGCGGCGACCGCGGCCAACGCCGCGCGCGAGGCCGCCACGGCGGAAACGGATTGGCGCCAGCGGGTGCGCGCCGCCCGCGCCGCTGCGGAGGCCGCGCGCGAGGCTTTCGCTGAGTTCGAGCGCAAGCGCGCCGAGGCGCTCTCGCGCCTCTCGGCGGCGGACGAAGCGCTGTCGCGCGCCGGCGCCGCGCGCAACGAGGCCGCCGAGCGCAAGGCGAACGCCGAAGCCGCGCTCGAGCGCCTGGGCTCGGGCGACGAACTGGCGCTGAGCCTCGAAAGCGCCCGCGCGGCGGCGGCGCAGGAGCGGGCGGCGTTGGCGGAGGCTCGCGCCGCGGCGCAGACGCTGGCGCGCGAGACCCAGGCGCGCGCGGCGCGGCGCGGGACAATCGCCGCCGAGCATTCGTCTTGGGCCGAACGGCGCGCCCGGGCGCTTGGCCGGATCGCCGAGTTCGCCGAGCGCCGGGCCGAGGCGGAGCGGGAGCAGGCGGCGATCGCCGATGCGCCGAACGAATTCGCCCGCCGCGCCCGGGCGCTCGCCGACGAGTTCGCCAAGGCCGAAGCGGCGCGCCAGGAGGCGGCCGACGCGCTCGTGCTCGCCGAGACCGCGCTCGCCGACGCCGATCGCTCAGCCCGCCAGGCGCTCGAGGCGATGGCCGCGGCGCGCGAGAGCCGCGCGGCCTCCGAGGAGCGCGTCGAAGGCGCGCGCCTGCGCGGCGCGGAGCTCCTGCACGCCATTGCGAGCGAGCTCGACTGCGAGCCCTCGGACCTCGCCGCGCTCGCCGCGCACAAGACCGATGCGCCGCTGCCGGGCGCGGTCGAGGTCGAGCGCCGGCTCGACAATCTGCGCCAGGAGCGCGAGCGGCTCGGCGCCGTCAACCTGCGCGCCGACGAGGAGCTCAACGAGGTGCTCGACAGCCGCGACAAGCTCGTCGCCGAACGCGACGACCTGACCGAGGCGATCAAGCGCCTGCGCGGGGCGATCCACACCTTGAACCAGGAAGGGCGCGAGCGGCTCATCGCCGCGTTCGAGGTGGTCAATCAGCATTTCAAGGACTTGTTTTCGACCCTGTTCGAGGGCGGCCAGGCCGAATTGCAGCTGGTCGAATCCGACGATCCGCTCGAGGCGGGCCTCGAGCTTGTGGCCCAGCCCCCGGGCAAGAAGCCGCAGACGCTGACGCTCCTTTCCGGCGGCGAGCAGGCCTTGACCGCACTCGCCCTCATCTTCGCCGTGTTCCTCACCAACCCGGCGCCGATCTGCGTGCTCGACGAAGTCGACGCGCCGCTCGACGATTACAACGTCGAGCGCTTCTGCGACCTCCTCGAGGCGATGCGCAAGCGCGCCGACACCCGCTTCGTCGCCATCACCCACAACCCCATCACCATGGCCCGCATGGACCGCCTTTTCGGGGTGACGATGGCGGAAAGGGGCGTGAGCCAGATCGTGTCCGTCGAGCTGGCGGAGGCCGAGCGGTTCGCCGAGGCGGGGTAGGGGGCGCGCCCGCCTTTTGGTTGCGCCACAGATTAGCCAAACTGTGTTCTGGTCTTGTTCCTCGTGCGAAAATGTGCGAGAGTTTCCTCGGGCTGCAGGAGGGCACCGCCATGAATGAACTCTCTAGATTGCGCGAACGTGAAGGATTTCTCGGTCGATACACGGGTGACCTGTTTCGATCACTACGATTGGAAACCGAAGAGGAGAAGCCATCGGCCTTCACCTTCATCGACCTATTCGCCGGCATCGGCGGGCTGCGCCGGGGCTTCGAGACGCATCGGCGGCGAATGCATCTACACATGCGAGTGGGACCGCTACAGCCAGAAGACCTACCGCGCGAATTTTCCCGACGACGCGCACCCGATCGCCGGCGACATCCGCGAGGTGAAGGCGGAGGCACATCCCGGACGCATGACGTTCTGCTTGCCGGCTTCCCCTGCCAGCCTTTTTCCATCGCTGGCGTCTCGAAGAAGAACGCGCTGAGCCGGCCGCACGGCTTCGCATGCGAAGCGCAGGGGACGCTGTTTTTCGACGTGGCGCGCATCATCACAGCACCACCGGCCGAAGGCGTTCCTGCTCGAAAACGTGAAGAACCTGGTCAATCACGACCGGGGACAGACCTTCCAGCGTGATCCATGACGTTCTGACGAAGGAGCTGGGCTACCACATCCAGTGGCGCGTGATCGACGCCAAATCCTTTGTGCCGCAGCACAGGGAGCGCATTTTCATTGCCGGCTTTCCGTGAGGACTGCGCCTTCAGCTTCGATAACCTAAAGATCCCCGACCCGTTCAATGGGCCGACACTGCGTTCGATCCTTCATCCCGGCAACGGCACCGAGATAGCCCGAGAGGACATTTCACGACCGGCACATGGCCAAGTCGCGCCGCGTTACACGCTGACGAACCATCTCTGGACCTATCTGAAGAACTACGCCGACAAGCACCGCGAGAAGGGCAACGGCTTCGGCTTCGGCCTGTTCGGACCCGAATGACGTAGCCCGCACGCTCTCCGCCCGCTACTACAAGGACGGCTCAGAAATCCTCATTCGCCAGGAAGGCAAGCCGCCGCGCCGACTGACGCCGCGCGAGTGCGCTCGCCTCATGGGTTTCGACCAGCCCGGCCGCACGCCCATGAGCATCCCCGTCTCCGATACGCAGGCCTACAAGCAGTTCGGCAACGCCGTTGTCGTGCCCGTCGTCGAGGCCGTGGCGCGGCACATGGCGCCCCTTCATCCGCGAGGCCGTCGCGCAGGCAACAGGCGGAGCAGGCAGCCGCCGCGCCAGTGCCTGATATCGTCGACGCGCAGACCCGCAGCCGGATGATGGCCGGCATCCGCAGCACCAACACGCGGCCCGAACTGGCGATCCGCAAGGCGCTTCATGCGGCGGGATTCCGCTACAGGCTTCATCCGCGCGACGTGCCGGGAAAGCCGACATGGCGTTTGCCGCGCTATCGCGCGGCGGTCTTTGTGCATGGCTGTTTCTGGCACGGCCACGACTGCCCGCTCTTTCGCCTGCCCGACACGCGCCGCGAATTCTGGACGCACGAAGATCGACGCGCAACCGGCAGCGTGACGCCGAGGTGCGGCAGCAGCTTCAGGAGGCCGGCTGGCGGTCGCTGACCGTGTGGGAATGCGCCATCCGGGGCAGGGGCGCGCCAGGCCTCGCCAGCGTCATTGCGCGCGCGCATCGGCATGGCTGCGCAGCGACGCCGGCAGCCAGGAATTCAGGGGCGCGCACAATGGCGCTTGCTGACCTCACCGACTGGCTGGACGAATTCACGCCGGCCCGGCATTCATCTGGTTCGTGAAGCGCCTTTCCGGCAACGACACGCTTGCGAACGGAACGCCATCAGGCCGGCCCCTACATTCCGAAGGATTTCCTGTTCAGGATGTTTCCGACCATCAACCGGACGGACACGAAGAATCCCCGCATCTCCTTCGACCTCTACATCGACTCCCATGCGGATCATCGCCAGGTGCGGGCGATCTATTACAACAACAAGTTTCACGAAATCCGGGAGGTGGCCGCAACGAAGCAAGGCTGACCAACTTCGGCGGGGCCAGTTCCGCGCTGCTCGACCCCGACAGCACCGGGGCGCTGACCGTGTTCGCCTTCGCGCTCGACAGCGGCGGCGCGGCCACGGATTGCCATGTGTGGGTTTGCCAGCACGCAACGGAAGAAGAGCTGATCGAGGACCGTATCGGGCCTGTCGAACCGGGCAAATGGACAATCTGGTCGCCGGCCAGCTTTCCCGTGCCGAGCCTTTTTGCGCCCGCCGCCGCGCCGCGCGCGAACTGCTGGCTGGACCCTTCCGAAATGCCGCCGGCATGGCTCACGCGCTTTCCGACAGGCGCGGAAATCATCCTCAAGACCGTGGAGCTTCGACCGGACTTCAGCCTCGACCCGGACAAGCGGCTGATGCGCCGGCGGGAATGCGAATTCGAGATATTCCGCAGCGTCGAGGAAGCCGTCGAGCTTCCGGTCATCACGGCCGGCTTCACATCCCTCGACGGTTTTCTGGCCCGCGCACAGACCATCCTGCAAAGGCGCAAGTCCCGTTCCGGCCGTTCGCTGGAACTGCACGCCCGCGAAATTTTCATCGAGGAGCGCCTGCGGGAAGGCGACGATTTTGACCACCAGCCGGAGTCAGACCCAGGCACAGGAAAGCGGCCCGACTTTCTTTTCCCGTCGCAGACAGCCTACCTGGACCGGCATTTTCCCGACGCGAAGCTGCGGATGCTGGCCGTCAAGACGACCTGCAAGGACCGCTGGCGGCAAATCCTCAATGAGGCCGACCGGATTCCGAACAAGCATCTGCTGACGCTCCAGGAAGGCGTGTCGGAAAGCCAGTTCCGTGAAATGACCGGGGCCGGCGTGCGCCTTGTCGTGCCGGCCCCGCTTGTGTCCACTTTCCCGGCATCGGTTCAGCCGCACCTGCAGACCCTGGAAAGCTTTATCGGCGACGTGCGCCTGCTTCGGGTGCCGTGAGAGCTACGGCTTCTTTTGCGCGGGATGGAACACGACTTCAGCTTCATAGCCGAGCGCATTCACAATCTCGCAGAACCGCCTCCAGCCGACCGCCGCAGGCCCGAGGCGTTCGACCTTGCTCAGGGTGGACTGGTCAAGATCGATTTCGATAGAGACATCCTCCTGCGAACGGCCGAGCTTCGTGCGAATGTCGCGGAGCGCAGCGCCGGCCTTTTTGTCCAGATCATCCTGCATGGCCGTTTTGTCCCCTAGGTGAAGGAATTGCAGCGTTGACTGGCGATACCCCGCAGCTTCCCGACGGTCTATATCCTTTCATCGACCAGCGCCTGCCGCTGTCCGGGCTGGCGATGGTCGAAGCGCCGCCGCAGCTTGAAGCGCTGTTCAAGGCCCAGGCCGCAGCGAACGGAATCGAGATCATCCGGGACGAGCCGGTCGAGCTGCGCTGTCAGTCGGAAGAGTATCCCGGACGCGACCTTTCTGATTTACTGGCCGCGCGGGCAGGACCGGATTCACATGCTTGCGCCGAAGGAGCACGTTAAGGGCCAGGCCTGAAGCGCAGACGTTTTTAAGGTGCCAGGCCAGGGCATCGAGCGCCGGCAGCAGGGCAGGGTCGGAGGGACTGGCGATTGGCTTGCCATCGAAAGGAAGCAGGTGCGCGTTACGGGGGTCCGCCGCTGTTTTTGGGCGGATTATGATGCTTCTGTCCGGCTTTACGCCGAACAGGCCACGATCAAACGCCCAATGATGGGAGCGGCACAGCGCAAGACCGTTTCTTGCATCATCAGCCCCCTTGAGGCCGCGCGGACGATGTGCGCGGCTTCCGCCTCCGACAGATTTTCCGTCGCCGTGCGCCTGGCCGCAGACGACGCACCGGAAATCATAAAGGGGCAGAATTCTTCGCGCGAAGGCCTGGGACCGGGCTATGCGCTTGATCCGGGATTTCAACCAGCGCCGCCGCATTGTCGAAGAGATCGAACGGCGCATTTTCTCCGGCCTTCTGCTGGGCTTCGGCATTGAGGATTTCCGTCTCGGCGACAGGAATATCTCCTGCATTCACCGGCCCCCACCGGCGTGCGCCCGGCTTTCGGTCAAGAGCGTTGAATTCTGCGGTTCCGACCTTGTGGAGCGTCAGCCGGTAGAAATCGGGATCGGAAAGGCTCCGCTCCATCACGAGGAGATCATCGCCTTTTGCCGGCCCAGCAAAGGAACTCAGATTGCCTGTAATCCTTCGCTCCGGCGTCCGGGTTCCACCCCATGTCTGATACTGGTATCGGGTTTCGACCAGACCGACCTGCTGTCGACCCGACGAAGAGAACAGCCCGGATCGTTCTATCGACAGTCGGATTTGCCGCCGTGACGGCCGTGCTCAACTGCGGGAAATATCTGTCCAGGTCTTTCGGGACGAGAAAGCCGCCCTGATTTCCGGCGGCCTCGCCGGTGTCATTGGGCGCGAGCTTTTTGAAGAGGGGACGGTCGAAATCGTGATGGCCGCGAATCAGATTTGGCCGAGTATATTTTACCTTGTAGGCTTGGGGAGGCGCGCCTTCGTTCAGTCGACATCGCTGGAGGCATCTGTGCCCGGGTCGAATTTTTCGAACTTACGCGGCTTCATAAGTTCTTTGCGCGAGACCCGAATTGGCCCCGTCATTGCGCGCGTAGAGACGCGGTTCGAATTGACGCCGCACGAGCGACGCGCTCGCGCCTTCATCTTTTGCTTTTGTAGGGGGCGTCGCGCCTAGGAGGAATCCCAAGGCGCAAGGCGCCGGCCAAGAGGAGGTTGGGATACCGGTGCGGTCCGGGGATGCCGATACCGGATACCGGGATACCGGGGACACATGCATATTTCCCCTTATTTGGACGAGAGGCGGGCGGGTCACGCGCCTTCTCCAGCCGCTCGGCGACCCAAGGGAACACGTCCAGGAATACGTCGGAATACGGCCGCGAATACGGGAATACGGATACAGGGAAAACTGGGAATACGGAATGCGGGGAATACGGTGGGAATACGGTGACACTTACATATTTCCCTATAGCTAGGCGACAATAGCAAATATGCATGTGTCACTGTTTTCACTCACTGTTTTCACTGTTTTCCGTTTTATACCGGGGATGAGGGCAGCTAGGAATGGAGGTTAGCCACGGGTAATACGTAATACGGTAATACGGTGACACTTACATATTTCCCTATATCTAGGCGAAAATGGCAAATATGCATGTGTCACCGTGTTCCCCACCGTTTTCCCGCTCAGTAGGGCTTGCGCTTCTCAGCCCTGCGCGCCTGCCGTTGGCTCTCTAGTTCGGCCATGTCTCTCAGCTGAAAGAATGATATGAGGCCGCCGCGCTCGTCCTCAATCCTCACGCTTGTCCGTCGCAGCTGCATATGGTCCCGGACCAGTTCAAGCGCCATGATCGCGGTCGGAACCCATTCTCGGGTGTCGCTGACACCGGTACCCGGCAAGATGATGAAGCCCTTCACCTACTGCTTCCCTGCTTTCGGCCACCGCCGGGGTTGGAGGCCCCGCTTGGCTGGCAAGCCTTGGCCTTAGAAATCGCCGACCCCGAAATCGTCGACGGGTGAGGCTACACATGACGCATCGCCTGTCGCAGTGACGACGATCACACCCCGCTCACGAAGTCGTCTCGACTGGTAGAAGGCGCGCCCTTTTGAACAGGGCGGACGCGGCAAGCGACGCCCGCGGCCTCGTCGAAAGTCGAGCGCTCAGACGGCAAGGCCGAGCCGGGCGGGGTCCGTCGGGGGAACACGGTGACGGTCGGGGGAACACGGTGACGCTTACATATTTCCCTATATCCAGGCGAAAATAGCAAATATGCATGTGTCACCGTTTTCCCGCATCCGGCGCTCCGCGCCACCCCCAGGTCTTCGCCCGGGGGCAGGCTCTTCTCCCGGAGGGAGAAGGGGATCGCTTGGTCACCCCCGCCCCGCCTTCCACTTGATCGAGCAGCCGATCGACGGGACCTGGTCCTTCGGCGCTGGCCCGCCGGCGGCGATGGCGCGCATCGCTTCGAGGAGCTCGCGGCGCGCGTTCGCGGGCGGCGGGGTCGTGCGGCCCTCGTCGAGCCGGCCGCGATATTTGAGTTTCAAGTCGCGATCGTAGCCGAAGAAGTCGGGCGTGCAGACCGCGCCATAGGCGCGCGCGACGTCCTGCGACTCGTCGTACAGGTAGGGGAACGGGAAATCGTGCGCCAAAGCGAAGGCGCGCATGTTGGCGAACGAATCCTCGGGATAGCTTTGCGCATCGTTGGATGAGATGGCGGCGAAGCCCACGCCCTCGCGCATAAGCGCGCGCGCATCGGCGGTGAGCCGGCCGATCACCGCCTTCACATAGGGGCAATGGTTGCAGATGAAGACGATGACCGCGCCCTTCTCGCCGGCCACGTCGTTAAGCGCGTAAGTCCGCCCATCCGTCGCCGGAAGCCTGAAATCGGACGCCTGAACGCCGAAAGCGATTTTCGCTGGGGCGGAAGCCATGGGTACGTCTCCCTTGTTCAAAGACGGCGGCGCAGCATAGCACGCAGCGACGGCGCCGCGCGTCTTCCCTCCTCCCGTTCGGAGACGAGTTCGGGATCAAGTGGAGGAGCCAGCGATTGGCTGCATAGCCAGTCCGAAAGGACAGGCGTGTGACTCTCGGCGTGAGAGGGGTGTTCTGAGCAGCGCCGCCGGGCGAGCAGCAGCGCGCGAATATTCCTTGCGAAAATCAGAAAGCGATGTTAGGGTGCCTATTCGCCGTTGAGCCCGGCACGCAGCATGCAGGGCGGCAGCCAGAAAGGAAGAACAAAGCTTTTTTGCCCTGGGGGGTCGCTGTAACCCGCTGAAAAGGCCCGATTCCGCAAAGGAAATCCGAGGAAATCAAAGCCTTTTTCTTGGATTTCTTTTGGTTGAGCTTGGCGGGGCTTGGCAGGATTTGGCTAGATTTGGGGTTGGCTTGGAGGATCGCCGAGATTATTTCAGTGCCCGGCTCCGCGACGCTCGCGCAGAAAGCGGAAAAACTCGGCCCCTTCGCGAAGGCGCCGCTTCATCATCTCCGGGCTGCGCGCCATCTCGCCGACAATCGAGGCGATCTTCGAAGGGCGAAGGTAGAAACGGCGGTAGAAGGTTTCGACCGAGTTGAAGATCTCGGTGTGGCTGAGGCCCGGATAGTGCAGCGGCGCCATCTGCACGCCGTTCTCGTCGACGAGCTCGGCATTGGCGTCGTCGAGCCAGCCATTGTCGAGCGCCTGCTTGTAGAGGTACGTCCCTGGATAGGGGGCGGCGAGCGAGACCTGGAGCGTATGCGGGTTGATTTCCTTGGCGAAGGCGATCGTCTCCTTGATCGTCTCCTGCGTCTCGCCGGGCAGTCCCATGATGAACGTGCCGTGGATGGTAATGCCGAGCTCCCGGCAATCCTTGGCGAACCTCTTGGCGACGTCGATCCGCATGCCTTTCTTGATGTTGTACAGGATTTGCTGGTTGCCGGTCTCGTAGCCGACCAGCAACAGACGCAACCCGTTGTCCCGCATGGCTTTGAGCGACGCGCGGGGCACGTTGGCCTTGGCGTTGCAGGACCACACGACGCCGAGCTTGCCAAGCTCGCGGGCGATCGCCTCGGCCCGCGGCAAATCGTCGGTGAACGTGTCGTCGTCGAAGAAGAATTCCTTGACCTCAGGAAAAGCCTTCTTCGCCCAGGCGATTTCCTCGATGACATGGCCGACGCTGCGAGTGCGATAACGATGCCCGCCAACGCTTTGCGGCCACAGGCAGAACGTACACCGCGACTTGCAGCCGCGGCCGGTATAGATGGAAATATACGGGTGCTTAAGGTAGCCGATGAAGTACCGGGAGATTTGCAAATCGCGCTCATAGACTGGCGTCACGAACGGCAGAGCGTCCATATTCTCCAGCGCTTCGCGATCCGGCGTGTGCTGGATCTCGCCGTTCCGATCGCGGAAGGACAGGCCACGGATCGACTTCCAGTCCATCCCGTCCGCGATCTCCTTGATCGTGAAGTCGAATTCGTTGCGGGCGGCGAAATCGACGATTCGCGCGGCCCTCAGGCAGCCTTCGGCGTCCACCGCCGCCTTGGCGCCGATCAATCCGGCCTTCAGCGCCGGATTGGCGGCCTTGAGCGCCTCGATGGCCCGCACGTCCGAGGCGAAAGACGGCGTCGACGTGTGCAGCACCGCAAGATCGAAATTCTTCGCCTCGGCCGCAATCTGCGCCAGCGAAATTCCGTGCGGAGGGGCGTCGATCAACTTGCTGTCCGGCACCAGGGCGGCGGGCTGCGCGAGCCAAGTCGGATACCAGAACGATCTGATCTCGCGCTTTGACTGGTATCTCGATCCCGCGCCGCCGTCGAAACCGTCGAAGGAAGGAGCCTGAAGGAACAGCGTGCGCATTACGTGATGGCCCTTTCCATCGTTCCATCCCGGTTGACGATGAAATCGCGTCCACGCCAGCTGACGCGGGTCGACCAAAAACAGCCGAAATAGACCGCGAATGAGAGAATGTCGCGAACAAGGGTGAGGGAGTAGTACGGATTTGCCAGATCGAATTCGCGAGTGAGGCGAAATTTCAAGAACAGGCGACACGCCAAAGCGGTTGCAATCACAGCCAGTCCCCAGGCATCGAACCCGCGAAGGGCTGCTCCCAGGAGCGCAAGCGGCAGAGCGTGGGTGACGCCGCTCCCGACATATCCGACAGGATCGATGTTGAAAATCGTTCGCGCCCAACGCAGCTCGTGACGGACCACCTCGCCGAGCGATCTCTCCTCAAATGAATGAGCGACCAGCATTGGCGGGACGACGATCCGCAAGCCGGCCCGGCGAACCGCCCTGCCGATCGCGTAGTCGTCGGCCAGTTCGTTGGCGATGGCTTCGAAGCCGCCGATCCGCGACAATGTCTCTCGGCTGAGCGCGATTGTTTGGCCAAGGCAAGGCCGGGCCAAGCCGAGCGCCAGCCCGACGGCCGCGCCGGGCAGGAAATGGTCGTGAATGCCCATTGCGGAGAGGCGCGACCAAAAGCCGCCATTCGGGACGCCGCGATAGAGACAGGTCACCAAGCCCGCTCCTGGCCGGGAGAGCCCGGCCGCTAACGTGCGCAGATAGTCTGGACCGACCGCGACGTCGCTGTCGGCCAGGACTATGAGGGGGTAGCGAGCGACCTGACTCATGTTGATGAGGTTCGAGACCTTGCGGTTGCTGCCATGCGCGGCGGCGTTGACGACGAGTTGAAGCTCAAGCTGGGGATATCGCCGCATCAGCGATTTGACGACCGGGATCGCCCCGTCGTCAGGGTCCTGTACGCCAAAGACGAATTGTATGCGACCTGGGTAGTCCTGATCGAAATAAGTTTCGATGTTCTCGGATAACCGAGCCTCAATGCCGGAGAGCGGCTTTAGGACGGATATGTCGGGCCAGTCTCTTGGAGACTCAGACGCGGGCTGGCGGACGAACCAACGCGCCGCCCACGCAGCGCCCAGCGCGGATATGCAGCCAAAAACGCTCGCGGCGAGGCAAAACAATGACAGCCAGTCAGCCGCGAACGCTCCAATCCGTTCAAGGGCCATACTTCATACCGCTCACATCGAGAAAGTTTGCGACGACAGGGTTTGCGGCGTTCGGACGACGCCTCGTTTCCTTAAAGCTTCGCGACAGACTATGCATCAGAATACGACACTGCCGCCTTGCGGCGTCAAAATGCCACGATCGGGCCGACGCCTGAGAGCGCCGACTTGGCAGCTGGTGTTTGTCTGCGCGGCGCCTAGAAGCGCTGCGATTCTGCCTAAGCATTCATCAGTCCGCTGTGGAGCGAGGGAATTTCCGCCGCGCGCCATGGAAGACAACAGGCGAAGGGCGCCATTCCGGCGGCGCGTGGTTGGCATAAATCTTGGGTAACCGACTAGCGATATAGTCGCGGCTCGTAGGTGTGAAGGGACGTTCGAAGGGTTCGGTTGGGAGGGGAAAACGCAAGCGGGGGCGTCCGACACAGGAGGTCCTTATGTTGATCAAGCTTTCCCTGGCGTTGGCGGGCGCTATGACACTTCTGCCCCAGCTGGTCTTGGCGGCCGAAGGCGGTCAGTGCGTCGACGTCTCGGTGCCGAAGCAGGCGATCGAGGCCCGCAACGGCAAATGGATCGAATTGACTCCGGAGCAGTGGCAGTTCCTGCGCGGCATCTACGCGATGAACCCGCTGACCCCGCCCGGCTTGCCCTACGGCGACAAGGCGGCCCTGGCCAAGGTCGACGGCAACACCGGCGGCCTCATCTTCTTCATCGACGGCGATCGGGCCTGCACACCAATGCCGGTCCCCGATACGCTTCTCTCGATGATGGACGACGTGGCGACGGCCAAGATCAACCACGAGGGCAGCGGCCTTTGACGGCACCCGGGCGCGCCTCGCGGCAGAGTTCCCAGCCGGCAGTCGGACTGCGTCAACAGTAGGTGCGATCGGGCCGCCGCGCTCGAGGCGTGAGGAGACTTCGCGCCGGCGAGGCTTCGCAGTCAGAACGCGCCGATGCGCATCAGGTCGTGGAAATTCACGATCCCCACCACCTGCCCGCGCTCGACGACCAGAAGCGCCTGGATCTTGTGGCTGATCAGCTCCAGCGCTTCCGCCACCAAAGCGTCAGGGGCGATGGTGCGCGGCCGGCGCGTCATGATCGCGCCGACCGGCGTGTCAAGGGAGAAATCGGGCTTCAGGTGGCGGCGCAGGTCGCCGTCGGTCAGGATGCCGGCGAGGCGACCGCCACCTTCGAACACGGCGACGCAGCCGAAGCCCTTCGACGTCATTTCGAGAATTGCCTCGGCCATCCGCGCGCCCGCATCGATGCGCGGCACCCGATTGCCGGTGTGCATGACCTCCCGCACATGCGCGAGCTTGGCCCCGAGCTTGCCGCCCGGATGCAGGGCGCGAAAATCGAGCGCCGTGAAACCGCGGCCTTCGAGCAGCGCGATCGCCAGCGCATCGCCGAGCACGAGCTGCATCGTCGTCGAGGTGGTTGGCGCCTGCAGACCGTTGGGGCAGGCCTCGGGCGCGCTCGGCATCGTCAGGCAGACATCGGCCTCGCGGCCGAGCGCGCTATCGGCCTGCGCGGTCATGGCGATCAGCGGAATGGCGTAGCGCTTGGCGAAGGTGACGATGGCGGCCAGTTCCGCCGTCTCGCCCGACCAGGAAATGGCGAGCACGACGTCGCCGCTCTGCACCATGCCGAGGTCGCCATGGCTCGCCTCGGCCGGATGGACGAACGACGCGGGCTCCCCGGTCGAGGCGAGGGTCGCGGCGATCTTGCGCCCGATGTGCCCCGATTTGCCGATGCCGGTGACGATCACCCGGCCGGGCGCGGCGGAGATCGTCCTGACCGCTTCCGAAAACGCCGCTCCCAGCGCTCCCTCGCCTGTGGTCCGAATCGCTCCCTCGAGCGCCTCGAGGCCCTGGCGCTCGTTGGCGATGGTGCGAATGGCCGACAGCACGGGGCTGGTCTGTTCCAGAATCATGGCCCGCTGTTTATCATTGGTCGGCGCGGTTGGAAAACCACCGAGAGGGGAGGCGCCGGCGCGCCTGGGCCTCGCCGAGCGCCGCGCGACGCCGCGAGCCCGTGAAGCCGGAGCGCAATCCGCGGCGCTCAGCGGGGGGAGGGTGAAAAGTCATACCCCTTTGCCAACAAAGCCCAGCCGGCGGAGTTCCTCTTTGAGGCCCGGAGCAATATCGCCTCGGTCGAGCGCAAAGGCGAGGTTGGCTGTGAGGAAGCCGAGACGAGAGCCGCAATCATAGGTTCGCCCGTCGAAGCGCACCCCATGAAAGGATTGCTTGTGGGCGAGCTGGATCATGCCGTCTGTGAGTTGAATTTCGCCCCCCGCGCCCTTGTCGACGAGCTCGAGGATCTGGAAAATCTCCGGTTGAAGAATGTAGCGGCCCGAAATGATCAGATTGGAGGGCGCCGTCCCCCGTCTCGGTTTCTCGACCATGCGATTGATTTCAAATGTCGCGCCGTGATCGGCGCCGACCCCGACGATCCCGTATTGATGGGTCTCTGCGGCCGGAACCTCTTCGACCGCGATGACATTGCCGCCATGCCGCTCGTAGGCCGCCACACATTGGGCGAGGCACCGTCCGCCGCGCGCTCCGCCCTTGGTGACCATGTCCGGCAGCAGGACCGCGAAGGGTTCGGCGCCGACGATTTCGCGCGCGCACCAGACGGCGTGGCCGAGACCGAGCGGCGCCTGCTGGCGGGTGAAGCTGGTCGCGCCCGCGGCGGGAAGATCGGCCATCAGCGCGGCGTATTCGGCTTGTTTCCCGCGCCGCTTGAGGGCGTCTTCGAGCTCGTAGTTGGTGTCGAAATGATCCTCGATAACGCCCTTATTGCGGCCGGTCACGAAGATGAAGTGCTCGATCCCCGCCTCGCGCGCTTCGTCCACGACATATTGCAGAATCGGCCGATCGACGATGGTCAGCATCTCTTTTGGAATCGCCTTGGTCGCCGGCAGGAAACGCGTGCCGAGACCCGCGACTGGCAGCACGGCTTTGCGAACGGGTTTGTCCATGGATGTTCAGGTCCTCGGTCGATGAGAAGATAGAGGGCAGGCGAGCGCGTCGAATAACTGATATCCGACTACCATGTTCCGGCGCCCCCGTTCCATGCGGCGTCTTGGGTTCGTTCTGCGTCAGTTGGATCGTGAGGCAAGGCAATGAGCGTCTTGGTGACGGGCGGGGCGGGCTATATCGGCGGCCACATGGCGCTGGGGCTCCTGGATGCCGGCGAGACAGTCGTCGTTCTCGACAATCTCTCCACCGGCTTCGCCTGGGCCGTGCCGGCTGGCGCGAAGCTCGTCGTCGGCGACACCGGCGACGCGGACCTGGTCACCCGCCTGATCAGGGAGCATGCGATCGACGCGATTGCCCATTTCGCCGCCAAGATTGTCGTTCCAGACTCGGTCCGCGACCCGCTCGGCTACTATCTCAACAACGTTTCCAACGCGCGCACCCTGATCGAAGCGGCGATCAAGGGCGGGGTGAAGACGTTCATTTTTTCCTCTACGGCGGCGGTTTACGGCGAGACCGGGGCCGAACCGGTGTCGGAGGAGGCTGCGCCCGCGCCGATCTCGCCCTACGGCCGGTCCAAGCTGATGGTCGAATGGATGCTCGAGGACGCGTCGCGCGCCCACGATTTCCGCTATGTCGCGCTGCGTTATTTCAATGTCGCCGGAGCCGACCCCAAGGGTCGACTTGGCCAGTCGACGCCGAACGCCACGCACCTCATCAAGCGCGGCGTTCAGACCGCGCTTGGGCTGCATCCGAAGATGGAGATCTTCGGCCAGGACTATCCGACCCGCGACGGCACGTGCGTGCGCGACTATATCCAGGTCACCGACCTGATCGACGCGCATCTGCGCGCGCTCGCCTATCTGCGCTCGGGCGGCGTGAGCCTCGTCTGCAATTGCGGCTACGGACATGGGCAAACGGTCAAGGAGGTCATCGCTGTCGTCAAACGGGTGTCGGGCGTCGATTTTCCGGTCGTCATGTCCGGACGGCGCGCCGGCGATCCGGCCGCCATCGTCGCCAGGGCCGACCGGGTGAAAAGCGCGCTCGGCTGGAAGCCAACGCGCGACAATCTCGAAGAGATCGTGCGCCAGGCCCTCGACTGGGAGCGCCGGCTGCACAATCGTCGCGCCGACGGGTAATTGAAGCGGCGGAAGCGCCTGGCGCGCATCAGCTTCTCTGTCGCCTTTTTGGACTTTACAACCGGCGCTTGAGCGGCTTGATTGGGCTTGATCTTACTTCATTGGGGGGAAGCGCATGCGCTCGGCCGACCGGCGAGAATGAGCATGGACGATATTCTCGTCACTGACGGCCTCAGCAAGAGCTTCGGCGACTTCCGCGCGGTGAGCGAGGTTTCGCTCAGGGTTCGGCGCGGGACAATCCACGCCCTGATCGGACCGAACGGCGCCGGCAAGACGACCTGCTTCAACATGCTGACCAAATTCGTCGCGCCGACCGGCGGGCGGATCGCCTTCAACGGGCGCGACATCACCAGCTTGAGGCCGGCCGACGTGGCGCGGCTCGGGCTCGTCCGCTCATTCCAGATCTCGGCGGTGTTCCCGCATCTGACGGCGTTCGAGAACATCCGCATCGCCCTGCAACGAAAGCGCGGCGATTTGTTCGATTTCTGGCGCTCCAAGGCGGCGCTCGAGCCGCTGAACGAACGGGCGCTCGCGCTCTTGGACGACGTCGGCCTGACGCCCTTCGCCAATTCGAAGGCGGGCGAGATTTCCTACGGCCGCAAGCGGGCGCTGGAGCTCGCGACGACGCTTGCGATCGAGCCTGAGATGATGCTGCTCGACGAGCCGATGGCTGGCATGGGCCACGAGGACATCGACCGCACCGCCGATCTCATCCGCCGCGTCTCGGCGAACCGCACCATCTTGATGGTCGAGCACAATCTCAAAGTGGTCGCCAATCTCTCCGATCGCATCACGGTGCTGACGCGCGGGCGCGTGCTGGCGGAAGGCGACTATCGCGAGGTGTCGGAAAACGAAGAGGTGAAGCAGGCCTATTTGGGAGTGGGGAATGGCTGAGGCGGCGCTCGCTTGGACGCCAGCGGCGAGCGCGCCGACCGTGCTCAGCGTCAAGGGTTTGCAGGCCTGGTACAACGAATCGCATATTCTTCACGGGGTCGACCTCGATGTCCGGGAGGGCGAAGTCGTGACCCTGCTCGGGCGCAACGGGGCCGGCAAGACGACGACGCTGAAGGCGATCATGGGCATCGTCGGCAAGCGGGTGGGTTCGGTCATGTTCGACGGCAAGGAGCTCGTCGGCCTCTCGATCGAGCGCATCGCCCGGCTGGGCGTCGCGCTCTGCCCCGAGGAGCGGGCGATATTCGCCAGTCTGAGCGTCAAGGAGAATCTGTTCCTCCCGCCTCAGATCGGCAGGACCGGCGCAATGAGCGTCGAGCGGATATTCTCGCTCTTTCCCAATCTGCGCGAGCGTCTCGCGAGCGGCGGCGGCAAGCTCTCCGGCGGCGAGCAGCAGATGCTCGCGATCGCCCGCATCCTGCGGACCGGCGCGCGCTTCTTGATGCTCGACGAACCGACCGAGGGGCTGGCGCCGGTCATCATTCAGCAGATCGGCCGCACCGTCGCCGAGCTCAAGCGGGAGGGATTCACAATTCTGCTGGTCGAGCAGAATTTTCGTTTCGCCTCCACTTTGGCCGATCGGTTTTTCGTCATGGAGCACGGCCGGATCATCGACGCCTTCGCCAATTCGGAGCTGGCCGGACGGATGGACAGGCTGCATGAAGCGCTGGGGGTGTGAGGATGATCGGCGCAGAGGGGGCCCTTAGGTGAATATCTTCGGTCACGCCATCAGCATGCCGCAGCTCTACGGCCAGTTGCTGATCGGGCTGATCAACGGCTCCTTTTATGCGCTGCTCAGTCTGGGCCTCGCCGTCATCTTCGGCATGCTGACCATCGTCAATTTCGCCCACGGCGCGTTCTACATGATGGGGGCCTTCGCCGCCTATTTTCTGCTTCAAGGCCTGGGCCTCAACTACTGGTGGGCGTTGATCCTCTCTCCGCTTGCGGTCGGCGCCGTCGGGGCGATCGTCGAGGTGCTGTTCCTGAAGCGGCTTGCCGGCTTCGACCCGCTCTACAGCCTCTTGCTCACCTTCGGCCTGGCGCTCATCATCCAGGGGCTGTTCCAGAACTATTTCGGCGCATCGGGCCTGCCCTACGCGATCCCCAAACAGCTCGGCGGCGCCTACAACCTCGGCTTCATGTTTCTGCCGGTCTACCGCGGCTGGGTGATCCTGGCTTCGGCGGCGGTATGTCTCGCGACCTGGCTCATCATCGAGAAGACCAAGCTCGGCGCCTATCTGCGCGCCGCGACCGAGAATCCAACGATGGTGCGCGCCTTCGGCATCAACGTGCCGCGCATGGTCACGCTGACCTACGGGTTCGGCGTGGCGCTCGCGGCGTTCGCCGGCGTCCTGGCCGCGCCGATCAATCAGGTCCGCCCGGGCATGGGGGCCGACATCATCGCGGTCGTGTTCGCGGTGGTGGTGATCGGCGGCATGGGGTCGATCCTGGGCTCGATCGTGACCGGCTTCGTGCTCGGCGTCGTCGAGGGGCTGACCAAGGTGTTCTACCCCGAGGCGTCGAACACGGTGGTGTTCGTCATCATGGCGATCGTGCTCCTGATCCGGCCGACCGGCCTCTTCGGAAGGGCTGCCTGAGATGAGCCTCGAAGCTTCCGTCGCCGCGGCGGACACGACGAGCCGCGATCGCCGCGCCAATGGGATCGCCTTCGCGATCATGGTCGCCCTGATCGCCATCGCGCCGTTCGTCGCCTATCCGTTCTTCGTCATGCAGGCCTTGTGCTTCGCGCTGTTCGCCTGCGCGTTCAATCTCCTGCTCGGCTACGCCAACCTCTTGTCGCTCGGGCACGCGATGTTCCTCGGCCTCGCGAGCTATGTTTGCGCCCACGCCGCCAAAGTGTGGGGATTGGAGCCGATCTCGGCGATCGCGCTTGGCGTCGCCGCCTCCGCCGCGCTCGGCTTCGTCACCGGGGCGCTCGCCATTCGCAGCGTCGGCATCTATTTCGCCATGATCACCGTCGCCTTTTCGCAGATGGTGTTCTTCTTCTGCGTCGAGGCGCCGTTCACCCACGGCGAGGACGGCATCCAGGCGGTGCCGCAGGGACGCGCGCTCGGGTTCATCGATCTCGCCAATCCCTGGATCCTTTACGCCTTCGTCGCCGCGGTCTTCCTGTTCGGCTTTCTCGCCGTGCAGCGCACGGTCAACTCGCCGTTCGGCGAGATCTTGAAGGCGATCCGCGAGAACGAGCCGCGCGCCGTCTCGCTCGGCTATCGCACCCTCCAGTACAAGCTCGCCGCCTTCGTCCTCTCGGCCGCGATCGCCGGCCTTGCCGGCGCGGTGAAGGCGATCGTCGCCCAGAACGCGTCGCTGACCGACGTCTCGTTTTCGACCTCGGGCGAGGTGGTGCTGATGACGCTGGTCGGCGGCATGGGCACCTTCTACGGCCCGGTGGTCGGGGCGCTGATCGTCGTCGCCATGCAGAACTATCTCGCCCAGTTCGGCGAGTGGGTGACGGTGATCCAGGGCGTCGTGTTCGTCGCCTGCGTGCTGGCGTTCCGCCGCGGCATCGTCGGCGAACTGGCGGCGCGGGCGAAGATCTCGCTGTGAGCCGCCCTCGGGCTTTGGTCTTCCAAGCCCAACCCAAATCTTGCCAAACGCAGCCAAATTCCGCCAAAGCCAGGCCAAGACGCTCAAAGAAAAAAGGCTTGGGTTTCCTTTGATTTCCTTGTCCGGATCGAGCCTTTTCAACGGCCTGCGCCGACCCCCAGGGGCATTTTTTCTTTCTTGGCGAACGCGGCGCGAATTAACGTCACACGGGCGATGCGCAAGACGCCCGACAGCGTTCGGCGCCCTCGTTTCTCGCGGACTGTCGATTGTTGGGGCCATGGCGAAATGCATATCACGGATTTAGATTTTCCGAAACAATTTGTTCGAAGATCTGTCGGCGCGAACATCGCAGTCTGGATCGGGATGCGACTTCGGCGCAGAGGCCGGCGCTGTCGGTAAGGTCTGCTTCGCTCCGCCAGCAGGCGGATGAAAAAAGACATTATAACATCGAGCTCCACTTCGACACGGCGCCTTGCGTGACGGCGCTGCCGCGCGATAATCTAGTCACTATGACCAGAACCAAAAAAACCCTTTCGCCGCCCGGACGCGCCAAGGCTCGCCGCCGTGCACCGCTCAGTCGCCTGCCCGGCCACTGGCTGCTTCAGGACGCCAAGGCCCGCTTCAGCGAATTGGTGCGGCGCGTTCGCAGCGAGGGGCCGCAGCATGTGACCGTCCATGGCCGAGACGAAGTTGTCGTCGTCTCGGCGGAAGAATTCCGCCGCCTTAAGGGCGAACGGAGCGGCGACGCGCTTATCGCTGCGGTGCAGGCCTCGCCCTACCGCGACATTGACATCGAACCGAAGCGCGAGCGGATGCCGGTGCGCGGAATCGATCTGTGACGGGTTGGCTGCTCGATACGAATATCCTCTCCGAGCTGCGCCGCTCGAGACCCGAGCCCAAAGTGCTCGCTTTCATTGCTGGGCGCCCGCTCGAACAGCTCTACGTCAGCGCCGTGACCTTCGCCGAAATCCGCTTCGGCATTGAACTCGTCGGCGACGCCAGCAAGCGCGCCGAACTCAACGATTGGCTCGCGCACAAGGTGCGACCGATGTTCGAGGAGCGCAGCCTGCCCGTCACCGAGGACGTCATGTTCAAATGGCGGCTGCTGGTCGAGGAAGGCCGAAGGGCGGGGCATACCTACTCGCAGCCCGATTTGATCATCGCGGCGACGGCGCTCTGCCACGGGCTGACCATCCTCTCCCGCGACACGAGCGATTACGAGCGCGCGCACGCGCCGGTCGTCAATCCGTGGCGGTGAGTTTTGCGCCTAACTTTACAATTCGCAACCATTTAGCATTCTTGGCGGAGCCTTGGCGCCTTCCGGAAAAGCGCCGCGCCGACTTCGAGAGATTCCCGCCTCCTTTGGCCCGATCGCTCTCGATAGGGCCGCCGCGCGGCCCGAGCCCTTCCTGTGCTATTCTGCAATGTGCCTAGGGGCTCACCATGGCGGGAACCCGGAAGATCGCGGCGATCCTGGTTGCGGATATCGTTGGCTACAGCCGATTGGCTGGCGCAGACGAAGACCGCACCCTTTCGCGGCTGCGGGGCCTCAGGGGCGACCTGATCGATCCCGCCATCGCTGCGCATCGCGGGCGCGTTTTCAAGCGAACGGGGGACGGCAGCCTCATCGAGTTCCGCAGCGTGGTCGACGCCGTGCGCTGCGCGATCGAGGTGCAGAACGGCATGGTCGAGCGCAACGCCGGGGTTTCCCCGGACAAACGCATCGAGTTCCGGGTCGGCATCCATCTCGGCGACGTTGTCGAGGAGGCCGACGGCGACCTGATGGGCGACGGCGTCAACATCGCCGCGCGGCTCGAAGGCGTGTGCCAGCCGGGCGCGGTCTGTCTCTCCGAGGACGCTTATCGTCAGGTGAAGGGGCGGCTCGAACTGACGGTTAGCGATCTCGGCCCGAACTCAGCTCAAGAACATTGCCGAGCCGATCCGGGTTTATTCGCTTGACGTCGGCCAGCCCGCCCAGGCGAAGCCCGCGCCGGCCCCGGGGCCCGACAAATCCACCCCGCCGCGCCTCTCGATCGTCGTCCTGCCGTTCGCCAATATCGGCGGCGACCCGGAGCAGGAGCATTTCGTCGATGGCGTCACGGAGAGCCTGACGACCGACCTTTCGCGAGGAGCGGGTCCGCCGACGGGAGCAACATCTCAAATTGCCGTCGCTGGGGCGTCGCTGAAGCGCTCTTTGACGCGGACTGAGAGGTTCCCGGGGAACGACCGCCGCCGGCGCAGGCGAGCCGCGCGGGAAGCCTTCAGGGTTTCGCGGAATTGGCGCTATGGAGCATGGTTTCCGGCGTGAGCATTCGCCCGGCGCTCTCTCACTGCTTCGCCAGTCCCCGCAGGTCAAACGCCGGGTCCGCGGCTTCATCCGGCGTCAGCGTCTTCGGCGTGCCGATGATGCGCTTGGCGGCGGCGTCGTCGCCGGCGCGGTTGACCGATTCGACCACCGCGAGCTTGCCAGCGCGAAAGCCGAAGGTCGAGAACGCCCGCGTCGCCGGATCGCCGCGCACGCAGCGTAGCGCGCACGCAAACGCCGCCTCAGATAATCGCCTCGATGCCCTTGCGACGGATGACGTCAAGCAAGGCGAGCGCGGGGCCAGCGGGACGTTTCGCGCCACGCTCCAACTGTGAGACATAGCCGACCGACAGATTGAGGGCGCGGGCAAAGACTGCTTGGCTCATGTGAGCACGCTCGCGGAGCCCCCGAATCTCGTCGCCCGTCAAAGGCGCCAACGGCGCCGCGTCGGCGTTTTCAGTCTTGTTGACATCACGCATCGTGATTTTGCGATGGGTTGCGTCGTCCATGATTCCGAGCTTGTGCATGTCTTTCGACATGGCCAAGATTTCCCGCCGGAGTCTGGATTGCTTGGGGGCTTTGGTCCTAACCGTCATTTTTTCACCTCAATCAGGAGTCCTTGCCTGAGCGCGAGCTCGATCAGCGTCTTGTCGGCCGCCAGCCAGGAACCGGCGACGGCTCGCAGCTCCGCCAATTCCTCGTCGTCGATGTTGTCGCGCTCGTTCTTTGCCAAGCCAAAAAGGAACACCGCAAGATCGCCGAAGCGACACGCAATCAACGTCCGATAACCACCGCTGCGCCCCTGGCCCTGTCGCGCCACGCGCTGCTTGAGGACGCCTCCGCCAAGGTCCGCATCGATGAGCCCGCGTCCTGCCCGCTCGACGGCCTCGATGAGGCTTGCGTCGGAGATACGTTCACGTCGCGCGAATTTGGCGAACAGCTTGGTTTCAAAAATGCGCACGACGCTTCCCTAGCGCTACGAATTATAGCACTATGAACTATGAACGCAACCGGAATCACCTGAAAACCCCTGATTGTCGCGGGTTATCAATCGGAAATCGTACGGGGTCGGTCGCACATCGCGAGTTCCAATCTCAGAGCATCCCGACGGCGTCTATCCGTTCGTCGGCTCACCGTTTCGCCAGCGCCCTAAGATCGAACGCCGGGTCGGCGGCTTCTTCCGGCGTCAGCGTCTTCGGCGTGCCGATGATGCGCTTGGCGGCGGCGTGGTCGCCGGCGCGATTGACCGATTCGACGACCGCGAGCTTGCCCTCGCGAAAGCCGAAGGTCGAGAACGCCCGCGTCGCCGGATCGCCGCGCACGACCCATTGGTCGACGCCATGCGACAGGCCGGCGATCATCAGCTTCAGGTCCTGCTGGTCGCTCCAGAACCAGGCGAGATCGTCATAAGGCGCTGGTTTGCCGGCGAGGCGCCGGGCGACCGCGCGCCCCTGATCGACCGCGTTCTGGACCGATTCAAGGCGGGTGCGGAAGCCGAGCGCCGCATTGGGAAAATCGGCGCAGTCGCCGATCGCCGAGATCGCCGGATCCGACGTCGTAAGATATTCGTCGACCACGACCCCATTGGCGCATTCGAGGCCGCACGCCCGCGCCAGCGAATCCTCGGCGACGACGCCGACCCCGACGACCACCATGTCCGCGCTCAAGGCTTCGCCGTCGGTGAGCACGACCGTCTCCGCATGTTCGCGGCCCTTGATCGCGGCGACGCCGACCCCGAGCCGGAAGCGCGCGCCGAAGGCGGTATGCGCGCCTAAGAAAAAATCCGACATGATCGGCGACACGGCTCGCCCCATCGGCCGGGCGATTTCGACGATGGTCGCCTCGGCCTTAAGGCTGGTTGCGGTCGCGGCGATTTCGAGCCCGATGAACCCGGCCCCAATGATGACGACCTTGCGTCCCTGGCCGAGCCGCTCGCGGATTTGGGTGGCGTCGGCGATGTCGCGCAGCGCAAACACGCCCGGCAGATCGACGCCGGGGACGTCGAGCCGCCGCTGCCGCGCGCCGGTCGCGAGGATGAGATGGCCGTAAGCGATCGTGTCGCCGCCGCTCAATTCCACCCGCCGCGCCGCGCGGTCGATCCGGGTCGCGCCGGCGCCGAGCCTGAGATCGATGCGCTGCTCGCGAAAGTGCGCTTCGGCCCTGAGCGGCAGGCCGTGCAGGTCCATCTCGCCTTTCAGAAACGCCTTCGACAGCGGCGGGCGCTGATAGGGGAGATCCTTTTCGGCGGAGAGGAGGACGACGTCGCCCGCGAAACCCTCCTCGCGCAGGCTGACAGCCGCCTGAACCCCGGCATGGCCGGCGCCGACGATCACGACCGCGTCAGACGGCATGGCGACGGTCACTCATTGGCGTAGAGCCGGAAGCTGCGTCGCTTCGCCTCCGGCTCCTCCGGGCCCGGGTCGTCAGGCGACATCGACGCCGGATCGATGATGACGCCCGTGCGGGCTGCCGGAGCGATGGTGGGGCCTTGGGCGGGCGCGGCGCGGCGCTCGGGCTCGACGGGCTCCGACGCAAGCGCAATCGCGGACACGGGCGCGGCGATCGCCTCGACCACCGGCGGAGGCGGCGGCTCGGGCGCCATCGGCTCCGCCGGGAGGGCGAAGCGTTCGTCCGGAATCCGCCAGACGAAAGCGTCGAGCGCCCCCGATGGCGAGACGGGCGCCCAACGGTCGCTGATGACGCCATCGGCGACCCAGGCCTTGTCGCGCGGGGCGCGCGCCGCGCGGCCGAGCCACTCGCGCACGGCGCCTTGATGGCCGTCCGCCTCCTCGAGGTCGGCCATCAGCAGGCAGACCCGGCGGGTCGGGCGCCCATGGGGCGAATCCGAGGCGAGGAGGGGGGCGATGGCCGTGCGCGCGGCCAAGCCGTCATGCGCCTCGAGCGCCGCCCGCGCCACGGTCAGGAACGACTCGGGATCGTTGGGCGCGACCCGGGCGAGCGTGCGGGCGCGAGCGAGCCGGTCCTCGGTCGAATCGCCGTGGCGGACGCGCACATAGGCGGCGGCGAGGTCGGGGTGCGCAGTCTGCGCGTAAGCGGCCTCGAGAACGCGGCTGGCGCGGCGATACTCGCCCGCTTGCGCCATGAGCCGGCCGCAGATCGCCGCGGCGGGGACGAGCGTCGGCGCCAGCCGGCACGCCTCCAGCGCCAGCGTGAGCGCGCCTTTGGGATCGCGCTCCATCGCGGCTTCCGCCATCGCGGTCTTGATCACCGCGCGCCAGCGGTTTGCGGTCGGCTTGTCGATCAGCCGGGCGGCGGCGTTGGAATCGACGGTCGCGAGCGCCCCCGCCCAGTCGCCGCGCCGGGTGCGATCGTCGAGCACCGCCTGGCCCGCCCAGGCCGCCGGCGCGCGCGCATTGGCGCGCATCGCGTATTCGAGCGCCGCCTCGTGGTCGCCGGCGCGCCGCGCTTCGCGATGCAGGCCGTGCAGGCCGAGGCCATGCGTCTCGTGATGATCGAGCATGGCGGTATAGGCGGCGACCGCGCCTGCCCAGTCGCCAGCAAGTTGCGCGGATTGGGCTTGCAGGAGTTTGGTCATCGGCTCGTGCGCGGCAAGCCTGCCCGCCTCGGACGCGTGCCGGGCGGCGGCCTTGGCGTCGCCCGCGCCAATCGCGATCATGCCGCGCGTCAGGGCCTGGAGCCCTTTCTCGCGTCTGCGCACCCGCGCGGCCACCGAAACCAGCGAAGGGACGCGGAAAACGAAGCGCAGCACGCCCCACACGATCGCCAGCACGACCGCCAGCGCCAGGACGGCGCCGAGCGCGAACATGAGCGAAACCTCGTATTCCTCGCCCCGCCAAGTCAGGTCGACGACGCCAGGATTGTTCGCAAGCCAAGCCAGACCGCCAGCGGCGAGCGCCAGCGCCGCGAGAAAGATCAGCAGGCGAACCATTTCGTCTCCGCTTCAAAACGCCAAGCGCGCGCCGCGAGCCGCCTCAGCGGCCGGCCGCCTTGATCTCACGGTTTTGGGCTGCCCGCGAGCCGCCCGATCGCCGCCTCGCGGATCGACTGCAGGGCGGCGTCGGCCGCCAGCCTCGCGTGGGCCTTGACCGCCCAGTCGCTGGCCGCCTGACGGGCGGATTCGGGCAGCTGATTGAACGCGGCGAGCGCGGCCGCGGCGTCGCCGCGACGGCTCGCCGCCTCGATCCGGGAGACGATCGCCTGCGGGTCGTCGCCTTGGGTCTCGTTGAGGTCGCGGACGTGGACGAGGCCGCGGATGTGGGCAAGAAAGCGATCGACGACGCCGCCAGTTTCCCCGGGCGCCGCCCCGGCCAGCACACGCGGCTCAACCGCGTCGAACGATGCGGCGAGCGAGCTTCCGGTCGGCGCGCCGTCGGCGACCGCCTGCAACGCGGCCAGTCCAGCCGGATCGACGCCGAGGCGCCCGAGCGCCGCGAGCTCCGGCCCGAATGGCGCGCCCGCGCCGAGCTTGCCGGCAATGGCGCCGGCGATGATGGCGATTGCGGCGGCGTTGTCGGCGGGCGCGCGCGCGTCGGGCGCGACCCGCGTCTCGCTCTTCGGCGCGGCCAGCGCCGCCTCGATCTTGTCGAGGCGGGCGGCAAGGGCGGAAAGATCGGGGCCGTTCCCCTTCGGCGCTTCGGTCTCGAGCTTCGCGACCCGCGCCGAGAGCCCGGCAATCTCGCCGCGCGCGGCGTCGATGTCGGCGCGCAAGGCCTGAACGTCGGTCCCCAGATGCTGCGCCGTCTCGCGAGCCGCCGCGACGCTCGGCGCGTCCTCGGCGTTGGCCGCCTCGAGCGCCGTTACGCGCTTATCGAGGTCCGCGGCGCCTGACGGCCCGGCGCTCGCCTCGAGCGCGCCCAGTCGCTTTTCGAGGCCGGCGACGGCGGCGCTGTCACGTTTGGCTTCGGCGCCCAACGCCGCATTCTCTTGCTGAGCCTGCGCTTCGACTTCGGCCAGCCGGGTCGCGTTCTCCGCGACATCCGCCTTCGGCGCGAGCAGCGAATAGCCGGCGCCGAGAGCCAGCGCCGAGACGATGAGCCCGGCGAGCGCCCCCGCCAGAACGCTCCGGGCGCCGGTGCGCTGGGCGGGCGCGGGTTGAGGCTCAGCGGCGCTCTTGCCCGCCGCCGCAACCGACGGCGGCGGCTCCCGCCCTTCCGTGTCGGGCGCGGCGATCTCGCCCTCGATGGTTCCGGGGTCGCGGCGCGCGTCGCGATTGGGCGGGGCGCCTGCCGGTCCGGACGGAACGTCGCGGGTTTCCTGTTCGACCATCGACTCGCGCTTTCGATCTCTCGCCGCTCTATATACGGGACGCCCCAAGCGAAGGAAACCCGTCGACGGTGCGGCAAAACGTGCGAAAAAGTCCCGGCTCGTCAGGCGTTTCGGCGATCGCGATCCGGGTCGCGCCGGCGGCCGCGAGGGGTTCGGCGACGTCGCGCGAGAGGCAGACGTGCGCGAGCGCGAGGAAATGCGCTTCGCCGCCCGAAATCTTCGCCAGCGCCGCCGCGAGCCCGGCGGATCGGCGGGAATAATGGAGGGCCGCGACGCAGGACAAGAGCGCCCGCGCCTCCGCCGGACGCCATGCCTCGCGCGCCTCGGCCGCATAGGCTTCGACCACCTCGAGCGCAAATGCGCCCTTAAGCGCCGCCTCGATCATGCCCTTGCGGTCGCGCCCGGCGAGATAGAGCACGCTCGCTCCGGGCGCGAGCGCGCCGCTCAGCGTCTCGATCAGCCCGGCGGCGTCCGGCGCCGGCGGCGCCGCGAGCCGCCAACCGCGCGCTTCCGCCGCGCGCCCCGTGCGGGCGCCGACGGCATAGAGCGGCGAAGACGTGTCGGCCGGCCCGTCGTCGAGGAACGCCTTGCCGCTGGTCGCGACGACCGCGTCATAGCGCGACCGCCTCGGCTGGAAGGGATGGGCCTTGACCTCGATCGCCGGCAGCGAGGCGACGGAAAAGCCAAGCCGGCGCAGCCTCGCCGCGCTCGCCGCCGCGTCCTCGCGGGCGCGGAACAGGGCGACCCTTGCCGTCATGTCCCGTCTTTTTCCGAGGGCTGGCGGCCGCTCGGCCATCCGAGCCTCGTGGGCTTCAGCCTTCGCCGTCAGAACCATCCCGCGCGCCGGTCATCGACGCACGGTCGGCGTCGCGCCGCTCGCGCCGCATTGGCGCGCATTGGCGCTCATCCCGCCGCCACGGAATGCGGATAGGCCTGCATGTGGATGATCGGGTCGAGCCGCGTCAGACGGACCGCCGCCTTGACGTCTTCATTGACCTTTGCGTCGATCGCATAGTCCTGGAGATGCATCAGGCAGAGACGATCGCCCTTGCCCTCGTCGGAGCACCAGTCGTCAAAGGTGAGGAACTCGAGATCGGGCACGCCGATCGCCTCTTTCACCCACAGGGCCGAGGCGATCTGCATCGCATCGCCGAGCCTCATCGTGCGCGGCTTTCCTCCCGCCTGATGGGCGTCGGCGGGCCGCTGCCATTTTGCGTCGCGCAGCCGCGCCACCCGCATCATGGTGTTCGGATCGGGCGTCACCAGCGTCGCCAACGCACGGATATAGCGGGTCAATTCGAACAGGGTGGCGAAGCGTCCGGGAACGAACGTCGATGGCCTGAGCTCGGCGAACAGGATGCTGCTGACCCAGACGCGACGCTTCGCCACCGCCGCCTCAGTCAAGATCGTCTCGATGTGCTGCTCCGCTTCGCCCGAGTCGCCGTTGGCGTGGCGAAGCACAACGCTTGTGTGGAGGAAGTGCTTGTCGCTACTCGACGTAATCAAGACCGTCGTCCCTCTCTGAAAAGCTCGCCAGATTGAGCGAGCCTCGGATATCGATCGCGGCGTTCACGTGGGCTCTTTCCTCGATGCTTAAGACTTCTATTCGCTCGGGAAGTTGACTATCCCCAGTGTATATTGCCCTCCCTGTGATGCAAACATTTTTATTGCCGAAAGGATTCAACGCATCTTCTCCTTGTGACTTGTCAAATACGCATTCTATGTGGGTTGTTCCGGCTGGAAGCATCAAGTCGCCGGTCCATACTGCGCCGCGGTAGTCGATTTCATCGAGTCGGCCCTCGAACGACATCATTGCGCTTCCCAGAAACCAGTTGTCCGTTTGCAGCCCGGGATCCTCTTTGGCCCCAACTCGATCGACCTGGCGGCCGAAGAAATCGTCGACCGGCAATTCCGTGTCGACGAACTGGGCGAGGACGTGGAAATTGGGATCGAGCGCCTTGACGATCCGGATGAACGCGCGCGTCAGGCGCGGATGACGGACCACCGTCTGGTAATCGCTGCGGTAGATGCCTTCGGCGCAGCGGCGGAAGAATTCGATCGCCGAAGGGCTGTTCTGGACGTATGATCTTCGCTTTTCCAGAATACCGAATTCATACGGATTGAGCGCGAGCTGCGAGATCAAGAAGTCGCTCGACCTCGCCTTGGGCTGCAATTCGCGGTCGGTCACTTGCAGCGCCGCCAAGAAGGCGTCGAAGGTCTTTTTGAACAATTCGGCCGGAATGGGCCCAAGGTCGTAGTCGCGCGCTTCGACCGGCCGGATCACGACGCGAATTTCATTCGGGCGGATTGGGCTGCCCATGATGACTCCTTTGCGACAACCCTATCACGCCTTGAAAAGGGACGACAGGGCGGTCGGATCCGGGTTTTCTCGGCCCCGCGTTCGCGCTATGGGCTTTGAGCCCAGCTCGATTTGGCCGGGCGGAGCATGAGTTGACGGATGCGGGTTCTCGGCATTGAGACCACCTGCGACGAGACGGCGGCGGCGGTGGTGCGGCTCAGGCCCGACGGCGCTGGCGAAATTCTCGCCGACGAGGTGATGAGCCAGATCGCGGCGCATGCGCCGTTCGGCGGCGTCGTGCCGGAGATTGCGGCTCGCGCCCATGTCGAGATCATCGACCTCTTGATCGCGCGCGCCCTCGGGCGGGCCGGGGTCGCGGCGAAGGACCTCGCGGGGGTGGCGGCGGCGGCCGGGCCTGGCCTGATCGGCGGCGTGCTGGTCGGGCTGATGGCGGGCAAGGGCGTGGCGCTCGCCTGCGGCAAGCCGTTCGTCGCCGTCAACCATCTCGAGGCGCACGCGCTGACCGCGCGCCTCGCCGCCAATGTCGCCTTTCCCTATCTCACGCTGATCGCTTCGGGCGGGCATACCCAGATCCTCGCGGTCAAGGGCGTCGGCGACTACGATCGGCTCGGCGCGACCATGGACGACGCCATCGGCGAGGCGTTCGACAAGACCGCCAAGCTCCTGGGGCTGCCGTTTCCCGGCGGCCCGGCGGTCGAGGCGGCGGCGGAAGGCGGCGATCCCGCCCGGTTCGCGCTGCCCCGGCCGCTGATCGGCAGGCCGAACGCCGACTTCTCGCTTTCGGGGCTCAAGACCGCGGTGCGGCAGGCCGCGCAATCGATCGCGCCGTTGCGCCCACGCGATGTCGCCGATCTCTGCGCCTCGTTCCAGGCGGCGGTCGTCGATGTGGTCGAGGATCGCATCCGCATGGGCCTCAAGCTGTTTCGTCGGCGGATCGGCGCCGCGCCCCGGGCGGTGGTCGCCGCAGGCGGCGTGGCGGCGAACAGTGCGCTGCGCGAGGCGCTGACCCGCTTCTGCGCCGAGGCCGGTCTGCCGTTCGTCGCCCCGCCGCAAAAGCTGTGCACCGACAACGGCGCGATGATCGCCTGGGCGGGGAATCGAGCGGCTCAGGCTCGGGATGATCGACGGGCTCGACGCGCCGGGCCGGCCGCGCTGGCCGCTCGACCCAAAATCCGAGCGCGCGCTCAACAACAAGGCCTGAGAGGCGGGGGAGCCCTGGAGGTCAGTAGCTCTTTTGCGCCGGAGGAGCCGCTGGTTGCGGCGAATCGCCCTGAGCGGCCGCGGCGGGCGCCGGCTTATTGTTCTCGTTGGCCAGATGGTGGCCGACGACGCAGCCGCCGAGCGCGCCCAAAACGGCGTGATGGCCGGCGTAATGGCCGGCGACCCCGCCGACGAACGCGCCCTTGAGGCAGCCCTTGGCGTCGGCGGGCGCAGGCGCGGTCGCCAACGTCAGAGCGAATGTCGCGACGATGATCGTTGCAAATTTCATGATTCGGTTCCGTTGTTCAAAGAAGGGGCGAAAGCCGGAAGCGCGGACGAGACGCCGAAGCGAGCCCGCCATCTGGGTTCCGCCCGATCGGTTGGCAAGGGTCCGGATGTCCATTTCGCCCTCCCGCCCGTTCGAACCGGACGCCGATCATTGCAATTCGGGCCGGTAGCGCCTATACAACGCGCTTCCCCTCAAGTTTGATCCGTCGAGTGCTTGCTCCGGGGCGAAACCCGCGAGCAAACACTTAAGTTCGATCACCAAGGAGCATTTCGTTCATGAGCGACGCGCCGTTGATGCCGAAGGCGACCGCTGTCTGGCTGGTCGAGAACACCTCGCTCACCTTCGATCAGATCGCCGAGTTCTGCAAACTGCATCCCCTTGAGGTCAAGGGGATCGCCGACGGCGAAGTGGCGACCGGCATCAAGGGCTACGATCCGATCTCGACCGGCCAGTTGACGCGCGAGGAAATCGCCGCCGCCGAGCAGGACCCTGAGCATCGCTTGCATCTTTCCACCTCGAAAGTCCGCACACCCGAGTTCAAGAAGCCGCGCGGCGCGCGCTACACCCCCTTGTCGCGCCGGCACGACCGTCCGAACGCGGTCTTGTGGCTCCTGCGCAACCATCCGGAGCTCAAGGACGCGCAGATCATGCGACTGGTCGGAACGACCAAGCATACGCTTTCCGCCATTCGCGAGCGCACCCACTGGAATTCGGCCAATCTTCAGCCGATGGACCCGGTGACGCTCGGCTTGTGCTCGCAGATCGACCTCGACTTCGAGGTCAACCGCGCCGCCAAGGAACGCCCCAAGGTCGAGGAGGATCGCAGCCAGACCCTGGTGTCGGCGGAAATCACCACCGCCCGCCCGACCCCCGCCCCCGCAAGCCAGCTCGAAGTGTTCGGCGTTCCGACCGCAAAGCCCAAGCCCGCCGAAGAGCGGGTCGACGTCAATTCGGTGTTCGGCAAGCTCAAGGACAAGGCGCCGCGCCCCGAGTAAGACGACGGTGTCGTGGACTCACTCCGCCGCCTTGGCGTGGACGGCCGGATTGTTCGGATGCGTCGTCCAATTCGCGAACGGCCGCGCATAGTCGAGCCCGGTGCGCGGATCGACGCCCGCGACTCTGTGCGCAAGCGTGATGCAATCCTCGACCGGGCAGACGAGCGCGCATAGATTGCAGCCGACGCATTCGGCCTCGTTGACCACGAATTTCCGCGTGCCGTTGAGGCTGGCGAAGATCGCCTGGTGCGAAGTGTCCTCGCAAACGATGTGGCAGCGGCCGCATTGAATGCACAAGCTCTGATTGATCTCGGCCTTGGCGACATAGTTGAGATTGAGATATTGCCAGTCGGTGATCGAGGGGATGGCGCGGCCGCGGAAATCCTCGATCGTCGCGTAGCCTTTGGCGTCCATGTAATCCGCGAGGCCGGTGGTCATCTCCTGGACGATCTTGAAGCCATAGGTCATCGCCGCGGTGCAGACCTGCACCGTTCCCGCGCCGAGCGCGATGAATTCCGCCGCGTCGCGCCAGGTGGTGATGCCGCCGATGGCCGAGATCGGCAGGCCCGCGCAGGCGGGATCGCGGGCGATTTCCGACACCATCGACAAAGCGATCGGCTTGACCGCGGGGCCGCACATGCCCCCGTGCGTGCCCTTGCCGTCGATGGCGACGTCGGGCGTCATATGGTCGAGGTCGATGTTCATGATCGAGTTGATGGTGTTGATGAGCGACACCGCGTCGCCGCCGCCCTTTTTGGCCGCGCGCGCCGGCTGGCGCACGTCGGTGATGTTCGGCGTCAGCTTGACGATCACCGGCATGCGGGTGTGCGCCTTGCACCACCGCGCGACCATCTCGACATATTCCGGCACCTGACCGACGGCGGAGCCCATGCCGCGCTCCGACATGCCGTGCGGGCAGCCGAAATTGAGCTCGACGCCGTCGCATTCGGTCTCCTCGACGCGGGCGAGAATGCTCTCCCAGGACCTCTCCTCGCAGGGAACCATCAGCGACACGATCAGCGCGCGATCGGGCCAGGCGCGCTTGACCTCCTTGATCTCGATGAGGTTGATCTCGAGGTCGCGATCGGTGATGAGCTCGATGTTGTTCATCGCGATGAGGCGGCGGTCGGGCCCATGAATCGCGCCGTAGCGCGCGCCCGACACATTGACCACCGGCGGTCCCGCTTCGCCGAGCGTCTTCCACACCACGCCGCCCCAGCCGGCGCGGAACGCGCGCTCGACATTGACCTTGCGATCGGTCGGGGGCGCGGAGGCGAGCCAGAACGGATTGGGCGATTTGACGCCGAGGAAATTCACCCGCAGATCGGCCATGGGACCCTCGCTTCAAGTCAGGCGCGAGCGGCGCCGAGCGCGGCGGCGATCGAGCGGGCCGCCTGTTTGCCGTCTTCGACAGCGCTCACGGTCAGATCCTGCCCGCCGAATACGCAGTCGCCGCCAGCCCATACGCCCTTGAGCGTGGTGCGGCGCTCGGCGTCGACGACGATGCGGCCATCCTTGATCTCGATTGCCGCCCCGTCCAGCGCTTCCGGCGTTCCGCGTTGCCCGATCGCGGAGAACAGCACGTCGGCTTCGATGCGAAAGACCGAGCCTGGCGAAGCGAGCGCGCCCTCGTGCTGGCGGGTATTTTCGAACACGACGCCCGTTAGCGCGCCAGCATGCCCTTCGAGCGAGACCGGCTTGGCCCAATAGCGGATGACCACTCCGTTCGTCTGCGCGAGCTCGCGTTCGTACGGGCTCGCCTTCATCTGCTCCGGTCCGCGCCGGTAGACCATGGTCACGGTCTCGGCGCCGAGCTTCTTCGACTGCACCGCGATGTCGATCGCCGTCATGCCGCCGCCGATCACCAGGACCCGCCGGCCGACCGGCAGCGCGGCCAAATCCTTCGCCTGTCGCAAGCGGGCGATATAGGCGACGGCGTCGATCACGTTTTCGAGCTCGGTCTCTCTCGGCAATCCCAATTTGTTGGTCGAGCCCAAACCCGCCCCGAGGAACACCGCGTCGTAGTCGCGCCGCAGGTCATCGAGCTTGACCCCGCCGCCGAGCGCCTGCCCGTGACGGATCTCGATGCCGCCAATCGAGAGGATGAAAGCGGCCTCCCTGGCGGCGAAGTCGTCAATCATCTTGTAGGCGGCGATGCCATATTCGTTGAGGCCACCGGCTTTCTCGCGCGGGTCGTAGATCGTCGTCTCGACGCCGGCGACCGCAAGCGCATGGGCGCAAGCCAGTCCCGCCGGGCCGGCGCCGACGACGGCGACCCGCTTGCCGGTCGGCGCCCCGCGTGAAAAAGGCGACTTGCCGCCAGCGATCACCGGATCGACCGCATAGCGCTGCAATTGGCCGATGCTGACCGGCTTCATCTCGGCGGCCTCGCGCACGCAGGCCTCCTCGCACAAGGTCTCGGTCGGACAGACCCGCGAGCAGGTCCCGCCCATGATGTTGGCGTCGAGAATGGTCGTCGCCGCCCCGGCGCGGTTTCCCGCGGCGATCTGGCGGATGAACAGGGGAATATCGATTGCGGTCGGGCAGGCCCGCTGGCAGGGGGCGTCGAAGCAGAAGTAGCAGCGCTCGGCCTCGACTTTCGCCTCATGATAGGTGAGCGGCGGATGCAGGTCGGCGAAGTTGGCTCTGAGCGTCGCGCCGTCGAGGCGCCCGGAGCGAATGTCGGATGCGCCCGGCGGGTTGGCGGCGATCGTCATTGGCGAGACCCTGGCGCTTCGGGGGGATCAAGTTCATTCTTGACCGCTTGGTCAATCGTTCGCGCCGCGGGCGGCGTCTGTCAAGCCCGGCGTTTTTTTCAGCGAAGCACGGCCACGACGGCTTGGCCGCGGCCAAGGCCCGCCCCTCGCTCGCCGACGCACCGGCGCCAATCGCGTCCGCCGCGCCAGCATCATGGGTAACGAAACAGTGAGCCCGATTCGGTTTGCTGCGCTGCAACAATCCTGCTAGCATTGCCACTCAATTGCAATTCGGAGGGGCGCATGGCGGCCACCTGGAAGACCAAATGGGGCGTCCGTCGCGTTCGTCGCGACGCCCCGACCATCGAGGAGGCCCTGATCGCCGCGGAAAGCCTGGCCGGCGACCCGGGCCAGCGGGCGGAGATCGCCGCCTCCCTGATGGGCGTGCCGGTCGAGGAGGTCAAAGTGCTCGCAGCCAAGCAGGCGGCCAAGACCCGCGGCCGGGCGAGCCTGGTTGCGGGCCGCACCCGCGCGGTCGTGGTCGAGTACAAGCGGCCCCGCATGGGCCGGGGACCGATGTCGTTCGCCAGCAAGCGCTGAGTCGCGGGGAGCCCGGGGCAGCCTCACAAATTGGCGAGCCTCGCCGCTGACGGCCGGGTGGTGCGGTATTGGCTGCGCGCCGCCACGTCGGTCGAGAGAACGGCGACCGCCATCAGGGTCAGCGTCGTCATTTCGACGAAATCGACATTGAGGAAGGCGAGCGCGACGACGGCCGAGAAGGCCGCGGCCATATAGGGCGCAAGCCGCGCCGGAGCGCTCGCGAGATTGCGGAACGCGAGCCACGCGCCGGCCGCCGCCAGCATTGCGCCGACGACGCCAAGCTCATACCAGACCGTGAACGCGAGCGCGCGCGGCGTTTGGGCGGGCAAGATGCCGTCATGAACTCCGCGGCTGACAGTCGCGAATCCGCGGCCGGTGATCAGTCTCAGCTTGTCGTGGGTGAACACGTCCGCCGCCACGGCGAGCGATGGGTAGGGCGCCGGCAATGACGCGAGCCGCGCATGGAAGATCCAGGTCGAGACCGTGGGCGCGAGCGCCGGGATGAGCGGCGACAAGAGGATGAGCGCGGCGGCGAACCACGCCAATTCGCGCGCCGTCCGCTTGAGGTCGGAGATCGAAAACGACAGCGCCAGATAGCCGGCGAACATGGCGATGGTGAGCGGCGGATAACTGGCGATATAGGCGAAGCACAGGGCGACGATCAAAAGGAGGCGCGCCAGGCCGTTGCGCCCGCGCGCCGCAAGCCCCCCGATCGCCGGAAAGAGCAGCACCGCGATCGCGACGGCGCCGGCCGCCAGCCGGCCGTCGTCGCTCGCTCCGGTCAGCGTCTCGGCAAGCGCGCGCGCCGCCGTGGTCGCCATGCCGGCGACCACGCCGATCGGGAACAGGTAAAGGTCGGTCGCGCTTGCGTTTTCGCGCGGCGCCGCCGCCGCCAGCAGGGTCGCCGCCAGCAGCACGCTCATTTTCAAAAGCAGTTGCCCGGCCGCGACCGGATAGGGCGTCCACAACACCGACAGCGCCGCCCAAGCCAATCCCGCGAGAAGAGCGAGAAAGGCCGGAACGAACAAGGGCCGCATGAAGCGCTGGGAAAACCCGGGCTCGGCGTCGAGGGCCGCCGCGATCAGAATGAGGCCGACCCCGATCGAGAACATCACATAGAGGCCGAGCGGGTGCAGGACCACTCCGACCGGCGCGCCGACCGCCAGAACCAGATAGCCGATGCGCGAGAAAAATCGCGACGCGTCCGCGGCGTCGTCGCGATCCCCGCCTCTCGAGCCTCTCCTGTCCGCCGCGATCGCCATGACCCCAAAGCCGGATTGCGCCGCCCCTTTTCCGCGCCGCCATCGAGGACTTATACGACTTCGGCGGCTGGGCGCCTGTGTGCGCCGCGCAACACCTTCGCGCCAATTTCCCGATTGGCGGCAGGCGCCTAAGCTCGGACTGGCGGCGATTGACGCGAAGCGCGCTTGCGTGCGACGGACTGCCGCCGCGGGCGCGACGGCGGAGAACTGGGGCGAAGGCGACGAGGTGAGCGGCAATTCCACAGTCGCCGCCGCGGCGCGGACTGAAGCAAGGCCGCGCCGCGCCGGCTGGCTCGGTTTATCCGCCTGCGCCGCGGCGATTGCGCTCCTCGCCGCCCAGGCGCTCGTCGCCCAACGCCTCGAGCTTACCTTCGATGAAGCCTATTATTGGCTTTGGTCGCGCTCGCTTTCTTTCGGATATCTCGACCACCCGCCGATGGTCGCCGTTCTCATCCGCGCCTCGACGGCGCTGTTCGGCGACTCCGAAATCGGCGTCAGGGCGCTTTCGCTCCTCTTCGTCGGCGCAATGCCGGCCCTCATTGCGTTGATCGCCTGGCGTCTGTTCGGTTCGGCGGAAAAGGCCGCGCTTGCGGCGCTGATGTGGATCGCGATGCCGCTCGTCCTGATCGGGGCCGTCTTCGTCAGTCCCGACGCGCCGCTGGTCCTGTTCTGGACCCTTGGCCTTGCGGCGCTTGTCGAGCTCTGGCTGACCGGCGAGGCGCGCTGGCTGATCGCCCTCGGGTTCGCGCTCGGCCTTGCGCTGCAATCGAAGTTCACCGCCGCCTTTTTCGCCGTGGGCGCCGGCTTCGCCCTCGTTGCGACGCCCTCGTTGCGCCGCTGGCTCGCCTCGCCGGCGCTGTTCGCAAGCCTTGCGGTCGCGCTGGCGATTTTCGCCCCTTTCGTCGCCTGGAACGCCGCCCACGGCTGGGCGACCTTCGCCAAGCAGCTCGGGCGCGCGCCGCCGCACGGCTTCACCCCCTACTACATCGCCGAATTCCTTGTTTCGCAGGTCGGACTCATCAACCCGCTGGTGTTGGCCGCCTTGGTCTTCGCGCTCGCCGCCATTCCCTGGCGCGCGCCGGTTCCGCGCGGCTCGCCAGACGAGGCCCGGCGCGTGCTCGCCTGCACGATCGCGCCCGCGGCGATCTATTTCCTCGCCCATTCGGTCCACGACCGGGTCCAGGGCAACTGGCTCGCGCCGCTCTATCCGGCGGCGGCGATTCTGGCCGCCGACTGGGTTGCCGAGGCGCGTCGCGCCCGCTCCTCCGGCGTCTCCGCATGGACCGCCAGGGCCGCACTGTGGGCGGCGCCGATCGGGCTCGTCTTCGCCACGCTGGCGTTCGGCGAAATCTTGACCGGCGCCGTTCCGCTCGGGCCGGTCAATCCGCTGGCGAGGCTCGAGGGCTTCCGCGCGCTGGCGCGCGACGTCGACGCCAAGGCGCGGGCCGATGACGCCGCCTATGTCCTGACCCAGGGCTACGCGCTGACCTCGCTCATGTCCTATTACGGCGATCCGGAGATCGCGGTCGTGCAGCCCGAGCAGCGGATGCGCTGGATATTCGAGCCCCAACCGCCGGAGACGCTGTTTCTGGCCCCTGGCCTCGCGCTCGGCGAAGCCGGCCGCCGTTTCGACCTGATCCTGGGGATGCGCTTCCGCAAGGTCGAGCCGGCTGGCGTCCTCGAGCGGCGTGGCGCGGGCGGAATCCTCGAAACTTACGAGCTTTATCGGGTCGCCGATCCCTATGCGCCGGTGCTCGACCCTGTTTGTCCGCGCGGCGAGGTCGACCTCGAGCGGCGATGCCCATCGTGAGCCGCTGGCTCAATCCGCCCCGGCGGGAACGGCTCCGATCAGCCGATCCGCAGAAGGATGACGCCCGCGAGGATAACGAGCACGGCGATTGCGCGTTGCGCGTGAAACGGCTCGCCGAGCGCCACGACGCCGACGATCGACGCAAACACGACCGACGTCTCGCGAAGCGCGGCGACGGTGGCGATCGGGGCGCGGGTCATCGCCCAGACGACAATCGCATAGCCGAGAAAAGCGGCGATGCCGCCGACGAGGCCGCGCCGCCAGCCGCGAGCAAAGGCGACGGCCACGGCGCGTCCGCGAAGACAAAGGACGATCGGCAGATAGGCGAGGGCGGTCAGCGCGTCCGCCCATGAATTGTAGGCGAAGGCGAAGGCCGCGCCGGACCCCGAAAGCCGGGCGCCTTGCCCGTCGATCACCGAATAGACCGCGATGACGGCCGAATTGGCCAGCGCGACCACGATCGTCGAGCGATCAATTCGTCCATGGGCAAGCCCGCTCGCGCCCATCGCCAGCACGCCGGCGACGAGCGCGCCGACTCCGAGACTGGCGATCGGCCCCGGCGCTTCGCCCAACGTCGCAAGCGCGATCAGGGCGGCGATCAGTGGGGCGAGCCCGCGCATGATCGGATAAGCGACCGAGAGGTCCGCACTTCGGTAGAGCAGACCGACCAGGATGAAATAGACGATATGGACAGCCGCCGACGCGACGATGAACGGCAAGGCCGCGCGCGCCGGCGACGGCAGGACGAATGCGGCCAGAAGAGCGGCCACGCCGCACCAGATCGCGACGACCGCCGAAGAAAGGAACTTGTCGTCCGCGCCCTTGACGAGCGAGTTCCACAGCGCATGAAGGGCCGCGGCGCCGAGCACCGCGGCCAGAACACCGGAACTGAGGTGAGCGGAATCGGTCATGAAACAGTCACAGTGATGGATTCGTCCACGCCGGTCGAGCTGCGCGGCGTTCCGGCCCGGCGCCAGCGGGCTCAAGCCGAGGCGCGCGGCGCCTTCGCGCGGGTCGGCGCGCGCACTGAAGCGGAGCGATTGTTCGAGACCGGCGGCCTGCGCTGGCGCTTTCCCCGCTCGTCGAACCCCTGCGAGGCCGCGATCGTCAACACTGGCGGCGGCGTCGCGGGCGGCGATTCCTATCGCCTCACGCTCGAGCTGAGAGACGGCGCCGAGGTCGAGGCGACGACGCCGTCGGCGGAAAGGATCTATCGCAGCGACGGGGCGGCGGCCGCGATCGCGACCCGGCTCTCGCTCGCGCCCGGCGCGCGGCTCTTTTGGCTGCCACAAGAAACGCTGATGTTCGACGGCGCCCGGCTCGAGCGGCGGCTTGAGGTCGAAATGTCGGGCGAGGCCAGTCTTGTCCTCGCCGAAACCCTGGTGTTTGGCCGCCTGGCAATGGGCGAAGCGCGAATCGACGCCAGCTTGCGGGACTCCTGGCGTCTGCGGCGCGACGGCCGGCTCGTGCTCGCCGATGAGACGCGGCTCGCGCACGCCGGGGCGGCGCTTGAGGGCAAGGCTGTCGGGGCGGGCGCGCGCGCCCTTGCGACGATCGTCGCCGCGGCGCCCAATATCGAGGCCCGGCTGCCCGATTTGCGGGCGGCGCTGGAGGCTGAAGGCAGCGGCGTCGAGGCCGGCGCGAGCGCCTTCGACGGCCTCGTCGTCGCCCGCCTTCTTTCCGTCGCGCCGAGCCGATTGCGCGCCGCGGTGATCGCGTCCATTGTCGCGCTCGGGGGGCGCAAGCCGCGGCTCTGGACATGAGCGAGGCGCGGAATTTGCTGGAGAGCTCACCGGGATGAGAAGGGACGAGCGCCCATGAATCTGACGCCGCGGGAGAAGGATAAGCTCTTGATCGCGATGGCGGCGATGGTGGCGCGGCGGCGGCTCGAGCGCGGCGTCAAGCTCAACCATCCGGAAGCGGTCGCGCTGATCACCGATTTTGTCGTCGAGGGCGCGCGCGACGGGCGCTCGGTCGCGGAACTCATGGAGGCGGGGGCGCATGTCGTCTCTGCCGGCCAGGTGATGGACGGGATCGCGTCGATGATCCACGACATCCAGGTCGAGGCGACCTTTCCCGACGGCACCAAGCTCGTCACCGTCCATCATCCGATTCGCGGCGCGGACGACAACCTTATCCCCGGAGAGGCGCTGACCGAGCCGGGCGAGATTACCATGAACGTGGGGCGGGACACCCTCATGCTCGAAGTGTCCAACTCCGGCGACCGGCCGATTCAGGTCGGCTCCCACTATCATTTCTTCGAGACCAACCCGGCGCTCAAGTTCAACCGCAAGCAGGCGCGCGGCTTCCGGCTCGACATCCCGGCGGGAACCGCGGTGCGCTTCGAACCGGGGCAGAGCCGCGCCGTGCGCCTCGTCGCGCTCGCGGGCAAGCGCGAGGTCTTCGGCTTCCGCCAGGAGGTGATGGGGAAGGTGTGAGCAGCCAGTCGGCGATCCAGCTTGTCTTTCCGCCTTACTTGAGCTAAAGTAAGGCAAAATACCAGAGTAAGGAGCTGACGGTGGCCGACAAGATTCTCGCGACACTGACAAGCAAGGGTCAAATCACCCTGCCGGCGCAACATCGCAAAGCATGGGGCCTGAAGCCCGGCGACCAGATTGCCTTCGATCCGCCCGGCAAGAACTCGGTTCGCATCGAGCCGCGGCGGAGGCGGAGCATCTTCGAGCGGCTCGATGAACTGAAACTTCCCCCGCTCGCCAGGCCGCTCGCGCAAGAGGACATCGAGAAGGCAATTACGGAGGCGATGATCGAAAAGGATCGGCGGTCCCGAGGCACACGATGATCGGGCTCGATACCAACGTCCTGCTTCGACTGGGCGACGACCAGGAGCCGGGCCAGCGCAACCGCTCCCAAGCGCTCGTTCGCTCCCAAGGGGCGAGCGGTTGCTTCGTAAACGAAATTGTCCTCTCCGAGTTCGCCTGGACGCTCGTGCGCATCTATAAATTGCCGCGGGGCGATGTCGCCGCCCGCATTGCTCTCATACTGGACGCGCCGGAATTCGTGGTCGCGAGCTCCGGCGAGGCCTCTCGCGCGATAGAGAGATTTCGCAAGGGTCCCGCCGATTTCGCCGACTATTTCCTGGCGGAGATCAACAGTTCCGCCGGATGCGCCGCGACCGCGACGTTCGATCGCGTTGCGATCAAATCCGGCGAGCCTTTCAAATCCGTTCCAATGCACGACTGAATGCGTCTGATCGAGGTCCGTAATGCCCGCTTCCCGCAACGCCCTCCCGCCGACCTCCTTGCCCCGCGCCCACTACGCCGAAATGTTCGGCCCCACGACCGGCGACCGGCTCAGACTCGCCGACACGGAGCTCATCATCGAGGTCGAGAAGGACTTCACCACTTACGGCGAAGAGGTGAAATTCGGCGGCGGCAAGGTGATCCGCGACGGCATGGGACAGGCGCAGACCACGCGCGCGCGAGGCGCCGTCGATACGGTCATCACCAACGCGGTGATCCTCGATCACTGGGGGATCGTCAAGGCCGACGTGGGCTTGAAGGACGGGCTCATTCACGCGATCGGCAAGGCCGGCAATCCCGACATCCAGCCCGGCGTCACCATCATCGTCGGGCCGGGCACGGAGGTGATCGCGGGCGAGGGCAAGATCCTCACCGCCGGCGGCTTCGACACCCACATCCATTTCATCTGCCCCCAGCAGATCGACGAAGCGCTGATGTCGGGCGTGACCTCGATGCTGGGCGGCGGCACCGGCCCGGCGACCGGCACCTTCGCCACCACCTGCACGCCCGGTCCCTGGCACATCGAGCGCATGATCGAGGCGGCGGACGGCTTATCCGATGAACCTCGGCTTCGCCGGCAAGGGCAACGCCTCGAAGCCCGCCGCGCTGGTCGAGCAGGTGAAGGCTGGCGCCTGCGCGCTCAAACTGCACGAGGACTGGGGCACGACGCCGGCGGCGATCGACTGCTGCTCTCAGCGTCGCCGACGACCATGACATCCAGGTGATGATCCACACCGACACGCTCGAATGAATCGGGCTTCGTCGAGGATACGATCAAGGCGTTCAAGGGCCGCACCATCCACGCCTTCCACACCGAGGGCGCGGGCGGCGGCCACGCGCCCGACATCATGAAGGTCGCGGGCTTATCGAACGTGCTGCCCTCGTCGACCAACCCGACGCGGCCCTATACGAAGAACACGCTCGACGAACATCTCGACATGCTGATGGTCTGCCATCACCTCGACCAGACCATCCCCGAGGATCTCGCCTTCGCCGAGAGCCGCATCCGCAAGGAGACGATCGCCGCCGAGGACATCCTGCACGACCTCGGCGCGCTCTCGATGATGTCGAGCGATTCCCAGGCGATGGGGCGGGTCGGCGAGGTGATCATCCGCACCTGGCAGACGGCGGACAAGATGAAGCGCCAGCGCGGCGCGCTCGAGGGCGACGGGCCCCGCAACGACAACGCGCGCGCCAAGCGCTATGTCGCCAAATACACCATCAATCCCGCGATCGCGCATGGCGTGTCCCAGCACATCGGCTCGGTCGAGAAGGGCAAGCTCGCCGATCTTGTGTTATGGACTCCCGGCGTTCTTCGGGGTGAAGCCCGATCTCATCATCAAGGGCGGCGCGATCGCGGCTGCGCTTGATGGGCGACCCCAACGCCTCGATCCCGACGCCCCAGCCCGTCCACTACCGGCCGATGTTCCGCTCGCACGGCCGCGCGCTGCACACGTCCTCGCTCACCTTCGTCTCGGAGGCCTCGCTTGCAGCGGGTCTGGCGCGCAAGCTCAAGGTGCAAAGGCGGCTGGTCGCGGTCGAGAACACGCGCGGCAAGATCGGCAAGAAGAGCATGATCCACAATAGCGCGACGCCGAACATCGAGATCGACCCCGAGACTTATGACGTGAAGGCGGACGGCGAGCTTCTGGTGTGCGAGCCGGCCGACAAGCTGCCGATGGCGCAGCGGTATTTTTTGTTTTGAGGGGCCTTGACGCCGTCGATACTAATCAAGCCGCCCGGTTGCCTGTCCGCACCGGCGCGCGGATTTTGCGCTGAGACTTTCGCTTCGGCTTCGCGCCTGCCTGCCCGAGTTGCGCTTCGATCATCATGCGGATCAGCCGCTGGGTCGGCATGTTGGCTTTGACCGCTTGCGCCTTCAAGGTCGCGAGCAGCGCGGCGGGCAGACGCAGGCTGATCGAGGCGTCCTTGCGCGCGAGCTCGAAGCGCACCTTTTTCATCTCCGAGAGGTCGTATTCAGTCAGGTCCGCAGCCTGCAGCCACTCGTCGGCCGCCTCATCGCTCTTCAAGTCGGGAAATTTCTTCGACATAGCGCTTGACCTCCTTCTCATGCATGAAACGCACGCTGACCGGGCGAATCCGGTTTCCTCGCCAGGTGAAGACGCAGAATATCCACCGTCCGGCGCCGTTTCCGAAGCCGAGCATGCGGCGTTCGCCGCCGACGATCGTGTCACGCACAATATAGACGTCGCCGGCGAACAGGGCTTCGATCTCTTCGAGCGACACGCCGTGCGACAGACACTTGGGCAGATTCCCGCTATCCCAGTCGAAGCCCCCGAACCGCATGACGCGTGGATACCTTTTTGCATATGCAAACGCAACTCACCGAGCGGCTGGCGACGTCAGAGCCTCTTGATCAGCCTCGCACGGCGCCTGAGGATGGTTTCCGTCCGAGACGGGCTGGCATCGCCACGAGGCCGACTATGTCGTCGTTCCGCTCGCTCGACGGCGACCTTCTTCTCGAGGAGCCGGGCGGCGGGTCGCGCACGGCGACACTCAAGCGGCATGTCCCTTATGCGCGGCGGGAGGGGGGCATAACGTGGTCAACGCCAACCCGTTCGACTTCGCCTTCATCGAGATCGAGCATCTGAGACAGTGAGCCGCGCAAGGTCCCCGCATTGCGACAATCCAGGCGGCTCCTCCACCGCGCTCGAGGAGCCGCTCCGCCCCCTTGCCGCCGCCCTCCGCGCGCTCCTCGAGCCGGCTGGGCCGGAAGCTGAAGCTTTCCTGCGCGACTGGCCGCGGGAGTTGATCGCCCGGCCGATCAGCGCCCGATCCCTTCCGGTCGTCGCAGCGCTTCGGGGACTCGCGCGATTGGCGGCGCCGCGCACGCGGGGGTTGGTTGAGGCGATCGCGGCGCAGGCGGGCGATCTCGACTGGCGGCAGACCTATTCAGAGGCCGATTTCGGCCAGCGCTTCCTCGACAACTACGGCTGGAGCGAATGGATCGGCCAGCGCGGCGCCTTCGTGAGCGACGCGATCGCCTGTGGAATCCTCATGCTCGGGCCGGACATTGAATATCCCGACCATTCGCACGAGGCGGAGGAGCTCTATTTGCCTCTGGCGGGCCAGGGCTGGTGGCGTTCGGCAGGGTCCGATTGGCGCCTTCGTCCGCCGGGGGAATGGATTCATCATCCCGCGTGGACAAGTCACGCCATGCGCACGGGCGCCGAGCCCTTGCTCGCCGCCTATGTCTGGCGCGCCGGCGATCTCATCGCGAAATCGCGCATCGACAGGTGAATGGCGCTGCCCTCATCCCCGACCCTTCTCCCAAACGGGAGAAGGGGACGCGCACATTGCGCCGCTCCCCCGAAATCCGCGCGTTCATGCTAGACGTGTCGCGACGGCGCTTCTCTTGGGCGGCGCGGAAGCGAGCAGGCCGAGCGGTCGAATGGCCAACCCGTTCTTCACCATCGGGCATTCCACGCGTCCGATCGATAAGTTCACGGCGCTGCTCACGGAAGCGCAGGTCAAGCTTGTCGCCGACGTGCGGACCGTTCCGCGCTCGCGGACAAATCCGCAATTCAACCGCGACGTCCTGCCCGCTTCGCTCGCCGCTCACGGGATCGCTTACCAACACCTCGCCTCGCTCGGGGGGTTGCGGAGGCCGCAGAAGGACGCGCCGCCCGAGACCAACGCGTTCTGGGAGAATGCGAGCTTCCACAACTATGCGGACTACGCGCTCGGCGAGGAGTTCCATTCGGGCCTTCGACATTTGCGCGAGCTTGGGCATGCGACGCGCTCATGCATCATGTGCGCGGAATCCTTATGGTGGCGCTGCCATCGCCGCATCATCGCCGACTATCTCGTCGCCGCGGGCGAGGATGTCGTTCACATCCTCGGCGAAGGCCACGTCGAGCAAGCGCGTTTGACGCCCGCCGCCCGGCTCGGGCCGAATGAAACGCTGACCTATCCCGGAGAGCCGCCGGAATCGTTCGGCGCCCCGCGGTGAGTCGCGTCGCGGCGCGAACCGCGTTGCCTGATTCCCGGCGCGACTTTTCCGCGCGACAGGTCGAACTGTGACGCGCGTCACAGCGTCCTGCGGCGCGACATGGTCAGGTCGAGGCGCTTGATTATAGAGGCACGAAGCTCGCCGCGGGTCCGCGGCGGGCGAGGAGATTTTGTCATGAGCGCTGTCGAAAAGCGTTCGTCCTCGCACACGCTCAAACCAGCCGCCGAGGGTCGCGGGATGTCGACGACCGTCGACATCTGTGTCGCGATGGCCATTGCGCTGGCCGTCTATCTGCTCGGGTCCGCACTTGTCTGGCAGGACCCAATGCCGGGCGCGGAGCGGCGCGCGGGGCAGGCCGAGATGTCGTTCCAAGGACCGTGACTTTCCCCCGACGGGGCTCGTTGGAGCCGGACCGATGCTACCATTCGTCCGCGCCCAGCCGATCGACATAGAGGTGTTCAGCGCCCCGCGGGTCGGTGACGACATGGGTTCCGCCGTCGCCGCTGTCGAGCCATTGCGGCCCGATCGGGACCTTGCCCCGCCCGCCTGGGATGTCGAGCACGTAGGTTGGCGTCGCCAGCCCCGAAAGGCGGGCGCGCAGGAGGCGCATCAATTCCTGGCCTCTAGCGATCGGCACGCGCCAGTGCGCCGTGCCGGGCGCGAGATCGCCGTGATGCAGATAATAGGGCTTGACCCGCGCCTCGACGAAAGCCCGCATCAGCTCGATGAGCGTTTCCGGATCGTCGTTGACGCCTTTCAACAGGACGCTCTGGCTGACCAGCATGGCGCCGGCGGCCGAGAGGCGGCGGCAGGCTGAGCGCGCGGCTTCGGTGAGCTCGCGCGGATGGTTGGCGTGCACGGCGACCACCGTCGTCTTGCCCTCCGCCATGAGCGCGCGCGCCATCGCCTTCGTCACCCGTTCCGGCGCCGCGACCGGCAGGCGGGTATGCCAGCGCAAGATCTTGACGTGCGGGATTGCCGCGAGCGCCCGGGTCGTTTCGGCGATCCGGCGCGATGACAGGATCAGAGGATCGCCGCCGGTCAGGATGACCTCCCAGACGCCCGGGCGCGCGCGGACATAATCGAGCGCCGCGGCGAACTCGGCGGCGCTGAGCGCGCCCGCGCCGGGGCCGACCCGTTCGCGGCGAAAGCAGAAGCGGCAATAGACCGCGCACGCCGCGATAAGCTTGATCAGCACCCGATCGGGATAGCGATGCACCAGTCCATGAATCGGGCTCATCGCGTCGTCGCCGATCGGATCGTCGCGCTCGGCCGGATCGCGGATGAGCTCGCGGGCGTCGGGGATAAACTGGCGGGCGATCGGGTCGGCGGGATCGCCGGGTTCGATGAGCCCGGCCAGCGCAGGCGTGAGCGCGATCGCATAGCGTCCGGCGACGGCCTCGAGCTCGGCGAGCCGTTCCGGCGCGGCGAGCCCCGCCTCGACCAGGGATCGGGGGGTGGTCAGGCGACGGGGCTTTGGATCGATGGTCATGCGTCCGGTCGGGTAGTCGTTGGCCGCGGTTGCGCGCCGGCTGGCGCGGACGGCGGGGGCCGAACCCGCACAGCCTTGCGGCCGAGGGACTTTAAGTCTGCTCTCATCCGTTATCCTGTTTCTATCCGGCAGCGCGAGGTTCTTCGCTAAGCGTTTGTGATAGATCGACATTCTGTCCAGCGCAATCGATCTGCATGGCCGCCACATGGCCGCCCCGCAGCATGTCGGATGTCATGGTCGCGGACGACACGGTGAACGCGGGTTCTATCGGCTTTTCGCGGGTCGGCGCGCGCGCGGCGCCCGCCGCAAATCGCGTCCGTTAGGACTCGACGCCTGCGCGTTCGGCTGCACCAGCGGAAAGGCCATGAACCCCAGAATCACCGAGCCCACGAAGATCGCCGCGACGACGGCGACGCTTCGAACGACCCAGGGTCCCTCGGGGACAGCGGCGCCTCCTGGCTCATCGCTGAGCCCCAATGCAGACGGCGGGAACCCCGCCGCTAGATGGCCCCCTGGGCGTTGCGGCCGACTTCGCTCAAAAACGACGATGGCGAACGCCAGATCGGCGGCTTTCCACGCTCCAACCAGAGCAGGCGGTCCGCGATATGGAAATAACGCTCATCATCAGAAATCACCACGATCAGCTTGCGGGCGGCGCGCATCCGGGGAAGAAATGCTTGATAGAAAAAGTCCTTGTATTCGGGGTCCTGGTCGACAGCCCATTCGTCTAGGACGAGAAAGGGTCGATCCTCAACGACGGCCCTCAGCAGCGCAATTCTCCTACGCTCTCCAGAGGACATCGGCGCGGACCCGTCGACAGATGACCTTGCGGTCAACGCCACGGCATCGAGTTTCAAGGGAGCGGTCAGCCAATCGACGTGCGCGCCCAGGTCTTCGAGTCGGAGGTCCGCGACTCCCTCAAACAGGCAAAAATCGCCGAATACCGCGGCGAATTTTCTTCGGTACCAATGAGTATTGCTTTCGTCGACAGGGATGCCGTTCAATTGGACGGTTCCTTCGGTCGGCCGGTAGAGACCGGTCAAAACCTTTGCCAAGGTCGTCTTCCCGCTCCCATTTCCGCCGGAGACGAATACCACTTCTCCGCGTTTCAGGGAGATGTCGATCGGCCCGAGAGCGAAGCCGTCCTGGGAAGTTTCACCTCCGTAACGAAAACAAACCGCATTCAAGCCGAGAAGCCTCGAATCGCGGCTGGCGGCTCGCGAATGCCCCGACTCATCATCCTGTTGTCGACGACGTCTGGCGAGGGTGAGACCGAGCTGCGAAATCCGCTCATAGGCCACCATTGCGTCGGAAAGCCCTCCGCTATCCGTGATCAATGATCTTAACGGACGACGAAGTTGAAGGACTACGAGCAGGCCGAACCCAATTCTCATGGGGACGTTCGCGCCAAGAGGATCAAAAACAACCGCGCCCAAAATTATGTAAGACATCCCCTGAGTCCACATGGCGACAAGATCGGAGTATCGTCCTCGAACGCCGGCAAGCTGCTGCTGTTGGCGCACGCTTTCCTCAAAGGCCAGCAATACACGGCTCGCAAGGGAGCGGTTGAGCTTCAATTGCTTGGTCCCCGTGATCATCATGCGATAAATATTCATCACCTTGTCCATCGCCTCGCGGGCCGCGTGACGATGTCGCTTTTCAAGCGATCGTAAAAACAACGACCCAATTATGCATATGATGCATAACACGGCGGCGATGATCATCTGGCGCCTCGCGAACCAGCCGATATAAGCCAGGCAAGCCAGCAATATTGCTGCATTCGCAACGAGAGAGGCGAGATTGCGGATGGCTGTCGCGACGCTGGAGAGATCGCCGGTGAATGCGACCAACAATCGCGTCGAGCCGATCGCTTCAAGCTCCTGCAAGGGCAGATGAAGCAAGGATCTGACGAGCCGTCTGCGCATGCGCACCACGGTTGTCGACCCAAGTTTCCCGACCGCTGTGCGCGAATAACGCCCAAGCGCCAACGCAAGCGAGCCCGCCAGCACAAACTGCCACCACAACGCCGCACCCAAGCGAAAGGATTCGAGAACGCAAATGGTCGTCCCGAGATCCGCGATCCCGCTCAGCAAGCTGGCGAAGACCGTTATCGCCAATTGCCAAGGCGAAATACGGTAAAGGAGCGAGATCAGGCTCATGATGACGTGCTCCTTTGGGCCGCGCGAATATGGCAGCATTCGGTAAGCCGTACAATTCCACGCGTCGCGCCCGCGTGGGCATCGGTGGCGAGCTTGTCGGTGGGCTCGGCCGCGGTCAGGAACGCGACTGCGGCGGCGAAGAAGGTTGCCCGCCGATCAGCAAGGTCGCGACAATCTCAGGGAGCGGATTTAATCGAAACTCGACCCATGAGCCTCCGGGCGCTCATGACGCTGTCGGGCGATGCTCATGCGTCATCGGCGGCCACACGTTTCCTCGCCGCGCCAAGCGGCAGGATCGCGCTAGAAATGCGGATGGAGATCCACAGACGTCCGTCCGAGACGGCCCGGGCTCGGCGACTTTGGCGGTTTCCACTTCCCGCAATTTTGGTCTTGTCGCCGCCGCCCGACGGCCGCACCGTCCGAGAAATCAAGGACGCGACGCGAAACGCTCTTGCAACCATGCGTCGCCCGAACTAGCCTTATCGCTCATTTCGATAGGTGAAACGAGGATAAATGACCGCGATAGATGAGACCGCTGGGGCTAAAGATTCAAACCGTTATTATCGGCTTGGCCCAAGGACGGACGTCTCGTCCGGTTCGGAGCCAGCCTCATCCAACCCTGCCCGATTGCAAAGGCAGTTTGACATCATCTTTTCCGGCAACCGCGATGTATTTCGTGGGGCTCGAGTTCTGGATCTCATGAGTTCGTCGGGATTTTGGAGCCTCGCGGCGCTTGATGCGGGCGCAAAACATGTTGTCGGCGTGGAACGGTCAGTCGCGCTGGTCGCGTCCGCCAAGAAGGCGTTTACCGAGCATCGGGTCGACGTCGCATCGTACCAGTTCGTGAACGACGACGCCACATCGACGTTGCGGTCTCTCGATCCAGGGACCATTGATCTGGTCCTGTGCCATGGCTACCTGGAACGATCGGATCCTCGGCAGTTTTTCTCGCAACTGACTAGACTACAGATCGCTAAGGTTCTATTGGATACGAGAATCTCCGTGGGAAAAGGCCCGATTGTTCGACTAAAACAGAGGTCTGGAGAAGAAATCACGGAAAAATCCAAGTGGCGATCAAACTCGATATTGTCGATACCCAATGACGAACTGATAACTTTCTTTTGTGATTATTTCGGATTTAATTGTCGTATGCTTCTCGGGAAATCGACTAAGCTGTCCGATTGGACTGGACTCGACGATTATGAGCAAGATCGTCGTCGTGCATACTTATTGGAGCGATCCGCCCCTTCAAGCGTGGCGTGAGCATGTTGGCTTTGAGACTGTGCAATGACGGCCGAAGAATACATGCGCGAAATAGTGGAACCCACGATTACGGACTTGGTGCAGAATCGCGGGTCCAAACGTCACGCTTTCCTTGCCTGCGTCGCCACCTACCATACGATTGACTATCTTTGCGGGAAGCGGCGCAAAGCCGTCCTGAGGCGGGAGTTTCGCGAGCAATCGTCTGCTTTTGCGACTTTAGATCGTATATCGAACGCCCGTTCGGACCCTCAGACCGGCGCGCCCAGCGTCTCCCGCGACGGCGCGCCGAAACGCGCGGGCGATCAGACCGACGTCCTGCGAGTGGTGCGAGCCGCGGCGGACTTCTTGGCCGGCAAGACGAAGACGCAGCCTTCGCAGGAAGATGCGCCCGCGAACGACACATTTTATGTGGTCATTCCATTCCATCAGAACGCTGAGGGCGATCTTGAGCCTGGATTGGCGCGGGAGGCGATCAACGCCGTCATGGCCGAAAGGCTTGCCCGCAGACTGGCCGCCGAGCAGATCGGCGCGATCGCCTTCTCTCGCACTGGCGATCGCGAGACCGGCGAGTTTCAAGATGCGGTTGTTCTGGCGAAGTTTGGCGAGGTCGACTTAAGCGCGGTGCGGTGAGGAATTGACATCCGCCGGCGCTCGGACCGCCGGCTTTTCCCATAGGGGATCTGGTAGGTTCGGCGATGCCGACCACTTCCTTCAAGGTCAGGTGTCAACGACAATTTTCAGCCTTGCCAAAGTCGCGCTCCGGGCGCAGCTTTGGTCGTGATCAAGCTGACAGCTGGCGATGTCGGTGTGATGTATTTTTGATCGTCCAAGTGTCGATGCGCGCCATGATTGACAAGTGCCTGGAGGAGAACGCACATGGCCATGACGACGTCAGAGCTTGTCTCGAGTTTGGCGGACAGTTTCACCGGCAGCTTGGACGCTGACGGCTTTACGACGCCAATCGATCCGTTCGCGCTCGTCTCCGGCGCCGCCCCGCCGGCGTATCGCGACACGAGCAGGATCGCTGCTTTCGACCAAACGTACGATCTGACCCCGGCCGAGGCGAACACTCTGTCGCTGCAGATGCAGGCCAGCCATATCGTCAACACCGCGGATTCGGCTGGCATCGGCGTGGATGAGATCGGGGCCAGCGGCAAGGCCGATCTCGGCTCCGCCAATTTCCTTTTGACCGATAGTCCGGGTCCCATGCTGCCGCCAAGCATTTTGGGCCTGTCGGTGGAGGCGACCGGGGTCCATAGTAATTCGAATTCGTCCTTCGTGTTCGGACCGAACGAGGGGTTCCTCAGCGGCGACGCCAGCTTCCGTCACCTCACCGTCACCGGCGCGCTGGTCGGCGGGAAGACGTTGAGGTTTTCGGGGGACGCCGCGCCGGACACGGTGCTCTACAAGAGTTCGACCGTGACCATCACGCTGGACGAGCAGACGCTGCTGCTTCCGCCGGCGGCGACGGGCGGCGGCATTATCGGTCCGACGATCACCACGGACGCGATCGACATTCAGTTCAACCACGCGAAGTTCGCCGGCCAGACGATCACCGGCGACTTCGCCATCGGCCAAAGCTCGGCCAGTTACGCGTTGATGCCCCCGACGCACGTGTAGCTGCGCCGCGCGAATGGAATGAGATAGCCGGCCATTCGGAAGGCGATCGGCTTGCGGCGCGCGCTTCAGCGCCAGCGCCGCTCATCGCCGTGCCCAGTCCCGTGGGCGCCGTCGGGCTGAATGGCCGCAAAGCCCTGCGGGCTCGGATCCGAAATCCGGTCAGCCCGTTCCGTCGCCGGGGTTGAGAAGCTCGAGGGCGTCGATCGCAGCATTCCGATCCGCCTCGGCCCTTTGCAATGCGCGCTTCAACTCTTCCGTGCTCGCCCGGCTCGAACCCGCGAGGACCAGCCCGCCGATGGCGAGCGCGATCGCAAGGATCATCCGCGCCGGCGTGAACTCGACGAGGCCGAGCATGAAGCCGATAAACAACGCCGGCCCGGCGACCGTCGAGGCGCGCCCGGCAAGCACGAACCTTCGGCTGCGCTCGATCGCCTCGCGCAGCCCCTCGATTTGAAGCTCGAGCTGCTCTATCTCGTCCATCGGCGCGGGGTGGGTTTGACGATCGACCTATCTCGCTTGATTGCGGCGGCCATCAGCATCGAAATCGGCTCGCTACAGGATTTCGCAATAGTCGTCGCTCCTATTCCGGGGGTCCCCTTTTGTCGGCGTCGCCGAGAATCTCGAGGACCCGGTCGACCCCCGCGGAAGAAAGGCGAATCATGCCCGTATAGGGCGAGCTGAGTTCGAGGATCAGAAAGATCGCGATCCCGATGGAGATCGCGCCGGCGAGATGCGCGAGCACGCTCACTGCGTTCGGCGCCGCGACGAGCCCGTTGCCGAGAAAGAGCGCCGAAGCCCAGCAGACGACCACCGTAAGCACGTGGGGCGGGAAGGGGCTGGCGAGCTGGCGCGCCATCAGCATCTGTGTGTCGGCGAGCTTCCTCACCTGATCCTTCGCAGTTGCTACGAGCGCGCGCTGGGCGTCAGTCGCTGGCTTCAGCCGATCGAAAAAACTGTTCTGGCTCTGAAAATATCCACCTGCATCTCCTCGAACGTGAACGGCTGCGGCCCTCGTTCCGAGTCCCCGAAGAAGCGGACCCGCGAACGCTTAAGCGCGGCGAGCAAGCCCGCGCGGCCTCCGGCCGCTTCAGGCCCGTAAAGTTTAAGCGCGAGATCGGCCTCGGCCACGATCGGCGCCAGCGAATAGGCTTCGTCCCGCTGGATAGTGAAGACGGAAAAGGCGGTGAAGACGAGGAGGCCGAGGACCAGCGCCAGAACCAGGGTAATGAGGCCGACCATCGCGCCGACCGAGCCCTTGGACGCGGTCAAGACATCCGCCGGCACGACCCACTGCAGCGCCATGCCGGCGAGGCTCGCGCCGAAGGTCACGGCCGCGACCGCGAGCGATCGATAAAGAGAATTCATGGGGACGGGGCCGGCGCGCGCTACGTCCCGGTGCTCCTCGCGGCGCCGAGATTGATAGATCCTCATCGCTTCCAGGGCGAATGCTCGAACTCGCTCTCGTCGAAGATGACTCCGTATCCCTGTTCGGACATCAGCAACGTCGGATAAGGACCAGATCGAGCAGAAGATCGGTCGGGAGAGGGAAGCGAGGATAGGTCCTAAAGTATCGGGCCAAATCTTCAGTTTTATTTGGCAAAGAACCACCTCGAGTGCGTTGGGAATCACGTTCGATACCCGAAATTCGTTGACCAGCCCGGAGACAGCGCGCCGTATGAAACGAGCGTGCGCAACAACAGTTTCAGCGTCGAATAGAATGCCCGCTCGACCGGCGTTTGCCCAGCCGAAGCGTTGTCCGGATCACCACCTGATCGCGCGGAGGCAATCAGTACGGCTTTCGCCGAGGGGCCGGGTCAGCAGCAACGGCCGGTCAAGGAAAGGAACCGTAAGCTACGTATTTCCCTGGTTGAACCAGGGCGGAGGAGCGCTCCGCCCTACTTCACCGCCTCGACCGGCCGTCGCATGGGCGTGCTTGCGCTCCTCGATATGCTTCGCCTTGTCCGCCGCCTTTCGCGCCGATTCGGACAGCTGATACATTTCCTGATGATCGTAGTCGTCGGTCGTCCTCAGCGCCTCGTCGGTGTAGTTCTTGGCGTTCGGGTCGCGCTCGAGCCGGCGCGTCCACAAATGGATCTTGGCGAACATCGCCAGGATCTTGCCGTAGGTGACGACCTGCCCGCCCCAGTGGCGGGCATAGAAGATGAGGGGGTTCTCAAGCGGAAGGCCCGGCCTGCGGTCGCGGCGATACCGCCGGCGGATCATGCCCGTCTCCAAGGGATAGATGTTGTAGAAGTGGAAGCTCGCCCAGAACCAGGTGAGCAGATAAGCGACCGTGTCAGGGCGTGGACCGCCGGCGACGGCGCGGCGGATCACCGTCTTGATATGGTCCTCGGTGAAATAGGTGCGCCACGCGAGGCGATAGGCCTCCTGCCATTCGTCTCGCGACATGCGCGGATGGTCGGTCGTGACGTGCTCGAGATCGAACTTGTTGAGATCGGGGTCGATGTCGACGCCGGCCGCGACCGCCTTGGCGTGATCCTCGCTGCCGGGCAGCGGCGTGAGGATCGAGAATTCGAGAATGTCGAGCGGCAGTTCGCGCTGGATGATCCGAATGCGCTTGACCAGCGATTCCGGCGTGTCGTTCGGAAAGCCGATGATGTAGCCGCAATAGGTGATGCAGCGGTGCTTGCGCCACTCGAGCAGAAGCTCGCGATAGTCGGAGATGTGGTTCTGCTTCTTTTTCGCGGCGCTCAAATTGTCGGGGTCGATATTCTCAAGCCCGATGAACACCCGCTTGACCCCCGCCGCCACCGCCTTCTCGATGAAGCGGGGGATCTTGTGGCAGGCGGTGTCGACCTGAATGATGAAGCGCGAGGCGATGCCTTCCTGGCGCAGCGCGATCAGCCGGTCGAAGATCGACTCCCAGTTGCGATTGCGCGCCAGATTGTCGTCGGTGATGAAGAAATAGCGCACGCCGTTGGCGACATTGACCCGCACCAGCGCTTCGATGTCGTCGGCGCTGCGATAGCGCGACTTGCGGCCCTGCACGTTGATGATGGTGCAAAACGAGCAAAGGAACGGACAGCCGCGCCCGGCGTCGAAGCTCGAGATCATGCCGATCGTTCGTCCCACCCGCTCGGGCGGCATGTAGGGGCCCGTCGCCCCTTCGAGCCCCGGCAGGTCGTGGAGATAGTTGTAGATCGGCTTGAGCTTTCCCGCGGCGGCGTCGCGCAGCACCTCGTCGAACCGCCCTTCCGCCTCGCCCGCATAGAGCGAGATGCCGAGATCGAGCGCTTCGTTGAGCGATTGCGGCCGCTCCGGCAGCATCGACAGGCAGCCGGACACGTGGAATCCGCCGATGCAAACCTGCACCCCCGCCGCCCTCATCGGGCGCGCGCAGTCCAGCACCCTCGGGTACTGGTTGGACTGAACGCCGACGAAGCCGACCATCCCGAAGCCGCCGTTGTCCTTGATCTGACGGATGATGCTGTCGGGCCGCACCCGGGTGTTGGTCTCGTCGACGGGGAAGATCTCGATGTCCACGTCCTCGCCGAGGACCTGATCTTCCATGCATTTCTGGGCGATGCCGAACAGGCAGGCGAGCGAATTGGACGGCAGCGCCGACTTCCACCACTGGATGACGTAACCGTCGTCGTCGTAGTGCGACGGCTTGACCAGGAAGAGCAGAAATCGTCGGCGTTTGGCATCCAGCATTCCGCGACCCTCAGAATCGACGGCTCGTCTCAATCCTGCCCCGCGGCCGTCGCTTTTGGCGACCGCGACCGTTAGCAGTCTTCGACCAAATGCACAATCTCGGCCGAGGGGCTCCGAAGGGGCTCCGCGCTAGCCGCTACGTCCGCTCGACGGCGACGCGGAGAAAGGTGGCGGGAATCGACGTGGTCGCCGCGTTCGGGCTCTTGTTCTGGCTCGCGAACAACGTTTCCAGCTCCTTTTGAAGGTCATCGGCGCGACCGTTCTTTTCCGCCGCCTCGAACGCATTCATCGTTGGCCCATAGTATTTTCTGAAGGCGTCAACCAGCTCCGTCGGCGGCGCGGCAACGCGGAAGGTATAGGTGTCTCTGACAAACGAGATCTTGTCCTTCTGGACGCCGGCGGCGCCGAATTGCTCGATCGCGTTGCTCTCGATCCCCCAGGTCATCGGGCTCACGAATCCCTCCGGCGGGGGAGGCGAGTAAGTCGAGCTGATCTTGAGGATTTGCGCCACCAGAGTCGGATCGTTCGGAATCCAGTTCCCCATCACAATCCGCCCGCCCGGCCGAGTCACCCGCACCATCTCCTTGGCGACATCGAACGGCCTCGGCGCGAACATCGCCCCGAAGATGCTGACGACGAGGTCGAACGCATGGTCCTCGAGGTCGCGCAGGTCGGTGGCGTCGCCTTCCTGGAACTTGCAGTTCGCGAGGCCTTCGGACCTGACGCGCCGGTTTCCCGCCTCGACCAGGTTGGCGGCGATATCGACCCCGAGCACATCCGCGCCCCGTCGCGCTTCCGGTAACGCGGTCGTCCCATCGCCGCATCCAAGATCGAGAACCTTCATGCCTTTCGTGACGCCGAGTTTATGGACGAGTTCCTCCCCGCTTTCGCGCATGCTTTCTGCGATCCGGGTAAAGTCGCCTTTTTCCCAAAGCGCTTTGTTCGGATTCATGAGTTTCCTCCCCGGCCGTCGGCGCGCAGCGATCGACGCGCCTCGCAGACGCCGCGCTTATAGCGGAAAGTCGGGTTTGGAAACATCAAGCGGGCCTCACAACTTTTGTGGCCACTCGCCGGCCGCTGGGCGTCTCAGGCGTCGATCCGCTTGATGAACCGGTTCAGAAGCCGCGTCCACACCTCATCCTTGCCGACGCCGTCCTCGACCCCCGTGTTCGAGGTTCGGATTGTCGTTGACCTCGATGACGACGATTGAGCCGTTGGTTTCCTTGATGTCGACGCGGTAGAGGCCGGCCCCGATCGAAGGCGCCGCCTTCAGCGCCGCCGCAAGAGCGCGCGGCGGAGCGTGAGCGACGGGAAACGTCTTCGGGCCGTCTTCGAAGCGCCCCGTACCCCCCTCGCCGAAGTCTATCGCGCCTCCGCAGGTTCACGCGTCCGGTAGCCCTGCGTGTCCGTCCGCACTAGGCTTGGGCCCTATTCTCCCGGAGAGCGAAGACCGCATGACGTCGAAGGACCTCCTTGCATCCGCTTCCGAAACACCGGCGCCCCGCGGCTCGGCGTCGCTCGCGCGCGCCGAATGGTTCTTCATTGTCAGCATAGCGTCCGTGGCCGCCTTCGCTCTGTTCGAGGATCGGCTTTTCTCGCGCCTCGACCAACCGCTGATCCTGACAGCGATCCTGATCTGGCTCTTCGGCGTGGTGCTGTGGTCGTCCCTGTCCGTTGTTCGCCATGCGGAAAGCCTCGCGCGGCGTCTCGGCGAGCCCTACGGAACGCTGCTGCTGACGCTCACCATCACCTCGATCGAGGTCGTGGCGATCTCGGCGGTGGTGCGGCACGGCGGCCCCAATCCGACCCTGATGCGCGACACGCTGCTCGCCCTCATCATGATCATCATGAACGGCATGGTCGGGGTCACGCTTTTGATTGGCGGCGTCAAGCATCGAGAGCAGACATTCAATCTGCAGGGCGCAAACGCCTATCTCAGCGTCCTCCTGCCGCTCGCGGCCTTCGCCTTGATCATGCCGGACTACACCCAGACGACCCCCGGCCCGATCTATTCGGTCGCCCAGCAATTCGTGCTGGTGATGATGTCGCTCGCTCTCTACCTGGTCTTTCTCGTTCTGCAGACCGGGCGCTATCACGGCTATTTCGAGGACGTCGGCCACACGGCCGTGGAGGCGCACGGGGCCGGCGCGCCTCTCTGGTTCTCGACCTTGATGCTCGCGGCGTACATGGCGGCCGTCGTCTATCTCGTCGAGCAGTTCGGGCCGCCGATCGACTACCTGCTCGAAACCTTGCAAGCGCCGGCGCCGCTCGGCGGCATCCTTATTGCGCTCCTGGTCGCGACCCCCGAATCGATCGGCGCGGTGAAGGCGGCGCTCGACAATCAGATGCAGCGCGCGGTCAATATCTTCCTGGGCTCGGTGCTGGCGACGATCGGCCTAACGATCCCCTCCGTGCTCGTCATCAACCACCTGATCGACCGCCCGATCACCCTCGGCCTGGAGCACACCGACTTTGCCCTCCTCATCCTCACGCTGGCGCTGAGCGTCATCACCTTTACCAGCGGCCGCACCAACATGCTGCAAGGCGTTGTCCACCTGCTCCTGTTCGCAGCCTATATCTTGCTGATCTTTCAGGCCTAGGCGCTGCGCGAGGCATCGTCGAAAACTTCCGCTTCGCGGTTGCAACCGGCTATGGTCAACGCGGGGAGCAACTTCCGCTTCGAGTCGAAAGCGGTCCAACCGATTGCGTTCTGACCCTAAGAGACAGGCGACGCCTTCTTCAACGCCCCCGCCTCAAGCGTCGATGCGTTTGATGAACCAGTGCAGGAGCCTCGTCCAAACCTCGTCCTTGCCGACGGCGTCCTCGCAGCCGTGCTCGAGGTTCGGATTGTCGTTGACCTCGATGACGACGATCGCGCCATCGGTTTCCTTGATGTCGACGCCATAGAGGCCGGCGCCGATGGCGCGCGCCGCCTTGAGCGCGACGTCGATGACGCGGGGCGGAGCGTCGGCGAGGGCAAAAGTCTTCGATCCGCCCTCGCGCGCGCCGTTCGGCCCGTGCTTGATGATCTGCCAGTGGCCGCGCGCCATCTGGTACTGGCACACAAAGAGCGGCTCGCCGTCGAGCACGCCGACCCGCCAGTCGAACCTGGTCGGCATGAACTTCTGGGCGAGCAGGAGGTCGGTGTCCTCGAACAATTCGTCGGAGAGCGTCTTCAAGGCCTGTGCGGTCTCGACCTTGTGCACGCCGCGCGAGAACGAGCCGTCGGGAATCTTGAGCACCATCGGCCAGCCAAGCAGCCGCTCGGCCTTGGCCAGGTCCTCGTCCTCGGCCAGCATCACCGTCGGCGGAACGGGCACGCCCTGCAACTCCAGAAGCTCGTGCAGATAGACCTTGTTGGTGCAACGGATCATCGATTGCGGGTCGTCGATGACCGGCATGCCTTCGGTCCGCGCGCGCTGGGCGAAGCGATAAGGGTAGCTGTCGATTGAGGTCGTGGCGCGGATGAACAGGCCGTCGAATTCGGCGAGTTCCGCGAGTTGCTTGCGGGTGATCAGCTCCACCGCCACCGACTGCTTTTCGGCGATTTTCTGGAAGTGCCTGAGCGTGCCGGGCGAGGACGGCGGCATGGCCTCCTGCGGATCGTGCAGGACGGCGAGCGAATAGCGGGCGATCGCCCGCCCGCGCGGGTTGCGCCAATCGCGCTGGGTGTGGCGATGCAGGCTCTTGTGGAAGAATTCCGCCTCGTCCGGGCCGAGCTTGGCGAGCGGCCGGGCGCGCAGCCGGTCGATTTTCCATCTTTTGCCCGCCGTGATGGTGACTTCGATCGCCGGGCACCGGTACCAGTCGAACAGAAGCCGGCCGAAGGCCTCGAAGCGGGGGTCCTGGACGAAGCCGAAGCAGAACAGGAGGTCGAAGGTCGTGTCCTCGGTCGCCTGGGCCTTGAGCGCCGCGGCGGTCAGCGTCTCCTGCAGTTCGGGCAGCGACTGCTCGTAGAGTTTCAACTCGCGCAGATCGAGCATTGTCTCGACCGTCGGAATCACCCGGTGGCCGCGCGCCTCGGCGAGCAGGGAGGCGTAATAGCCCTTGGACTGATAGTTATAGGAGCGCGAGAGATTGATGATCTTCGCCCGCTCGAGCATGGCGAACAATTTCGGCCGCGCGAGATAGTCGCGCGTCGTAATCACCTTGTGCGGCGTGTCGGCGTTGGGGAAATCGCGCGCCTGATCGACGAGAATGACCCAGCCGGTCATGACGCGCGCCGTTTCGGCCGCGCGGTTGGTCGCAACGACGTCTGCATGGCGAAGGGCGGAATGGTTCCTGAGTTAGGCGGGTTCGACAATGAAGGGCGCGACTTGCTTGCCGCGCTTCCTCGCCTCCCTAGCGCGGGCGCGATGCGCCGCGCAACGTCCGAACGCGCTCAGGCGGCGGATTGTTCCGGGTTTCGCGGTCGGGAGCGGGCATGAGGGACTTCTCGTAGCGCAAGGCGGTCGCCCCGTCGGCGTAATAGTGGGCGTGCTCGCCGAATTGGCGGAAGCCGCAACTCTCGTAGAGCGCGATCGCCGGGGCGTTGTCATAGCGCGCCTCGAGCGTGAGGGCGGCGCGGCGGTGGCGCCGCGCATAGGCCTCGCAGGCCTGAAGCAGCGCGCGGCCGACGCCCCGGCGGGCGAAGCGCGCATCGACCGCGAGCGAATAGATGCGCAAGGCCCGCGAGGTCTTGCGCAGCGCGACCAGCGCGTAGCCCGCGATTTCGTCGTCGATGGTCGCCGCGATCACTGGGCGGTGGGCCGTGCGCAGGAATTCGCGTAAGGATCGGCGCGAGACCCGGTCGGCCTCGAACGACTCGTTCTCGAGCCTCGCGATGGCGTCGAGATCGCGCGGACGGGCTTCGCGAACGACGATGCCGCTCTGGCGCCAATGGCTCATGCCGGAAAGGACCGCCTCCCCTGCCCGGCCGCCTGGAGCCGGCGCGCCCGGGCGGGCGGGGTCGCCCCCCGCCTCAGGGGCGGGTAAGAGAGCGCGGCTGAGCGCCATGAAGGAACTATGACCATGACACGGGCCCAATCGCGCCTGGCCTCGCTGAAAGGGCTTTTGGCGGATATCCACACCCGGCTCGAGCTTGGATTCGGCTTTCGCCTCTGGGACGGATCGACTGTGCCCGGCGACTGGCCGGCTGACAAGCTTACCCTCGCCATCGCCGACGAGGGCGCGATCGCCGGGCTCCTCAGAGCGCCGAAAGTGACCACGCTCGCAAACCTATGGGCGGCCGGGCGCATCGATCTCAAGAACGGCGCCCTGTTCGACCTCGTCGCCTTGCGGCCCAAGGGGCGCACCCGGGAATTGCGCAAATCGCTGGCCTCGATCTCGGTCGTCCGGGTCCTGGCGCCGTTTCTTTTCGTGCCGCGCGGCGGCCCGTGGCCGCTTGAGCATATCGGCCGCGACCACGAGAGCGACGGCTCCGAGGCCCGCAACCAGCGCAACATCGCCTATCACTATGATCTTTCCAACGCCTTCTACACGCTGTGGCTCGACAAGGAGATGGCCTATAGCTGCGGCTATTTCCATGCCTGGAGCGACGACCTCGACGCCGCCCAGAGCCAAAAACTCGACATCATCTGCCGCAAGCTCGACCTTCAGCCCGGCGATGCGCTGCTGGACATCGGCAGCGGCTGGGGCGCGCTCGCTTGCCATGCGGCGCAGAACTACGGCGCCCGCGTCACCGGGGTGACGCTGTCCGATCAGCAGATCGCCTACGCGCGCGCCAAGGTCGAGCGTCTCGGTCTCGGCGAGAAGGTCACGATCGAAAAGCGCGACTATACGCTGATGGAGGGCGACGCCCGGTTCGACAAGATTGCCTCGGTCGGCATGTTCGAACATGTGGGCGCGGCGAATTTCGAGCTTTATTTCAAGACCGTGCGGCGCCTGCTCAAGCCCGGCGGGCTCTATCTGCACCACGCCATCACCCGCCCGGGCGGCAGCCGCTCGGCGCGAACGGGGAAGAAGCGGCCGGAATTCGAGGCGCTGACCCGCTATGTCTTCCCCGGCGGCGAACTCGACTTTATTGGCCGTACGGTCGCCAATCTCGAGCTCCACGGTTTCGAGGTCCGCGACGTCGAGGGCTGGCGCGAACACTATCAGCGCACCTGCCGCCTGTGGCACGACCGCCTGCTCGAGCGCTGGGACGAGGCGTCCGCCGCGGTCGGCGAGACGACGGCGCGGGTCTATCTCGCCTATCTCGCCGCCTCATCGATCGCCTTCGAGCGCAACAGCGTCGGAATCTATCAGACGCTGGCGATGAAGCGGGTGAAGACCCCGAGCGGCCTGCCCCCCACCCGGGCGGGCTGGTACCGATGATCCCTCTCTCCCGCTTGGCTTGCGGAAGAGAGTTAGGGCGAGGGCCAGCGCGCGGCGAAGGGCGCCCTACCCCCGCCCCGAGCGCCTGACCCACTCCTCCTCGTCGATCGTCTCGACCCCCAATTCGCGCGCCTTGGCGAGCTTCGAGCCGGCGCCGGGGCCGGCGACGACGAGGTCGGTCTTGGCGGAGATCGAGCCCGACACCTTGGCCCCGAGCCGCTCGGCGATCGCCTTGGCTTCGTCGCGGGTCATCCGCTCGAGCGACCCGGTGAAGACGATGGTCTTGCCGGCGAGCGGATGGCCGGCGGCGATCGCCTCCATTGGCTCGATCGTCACTTCCTTGAGAAGCGCGTCGAGCGCCGCCTCGTTGCGCGGCTCGGCGAAGAAATCGGCGATCCCCTCGGCGACCACCGGCCCGATGCCTTCGATCGCCGAAAGCTCTTCGGCGGCGTTTTCGGCCCGCGCGGCGGCGCGCAAAGCCGCCCAGTCGCCGAAATGGCGCGCCAGGCGCCGCGCGTTGGTCTCGCCGACATGGCGAACGCCGAGCGAATAGAGGAAGCGGTTCAGGGCGATCGTGCGGCGCGCGTCGATGGCGTCGAACAGGTTGCGCGCCGACGTCTCGCCGAAGCCTTCCCATTCGCTCAAGCGCGGCCGCCCCTGCCCGTCGCGCGTCTTCAGCGTGAAGATGTCGGCCGGCGTCCGGATCAGGCTTTCGGCGAAGAAGAGCTCGATCAGTTTTTCCCCCAGCCCCTCGATGTCGAAGGCGTTGCGCGAGACGAAATGCTTCAGCCCCTCGACCGCCTGGGCGGCGCAGACGAGCGTGCCGGTGCAGCGGCGCACGACGTCGGCCTGGCCGGTCTTCTCGTCGATCTCGCGCAGCGCCGCCGACCCGCAGACCGGGCAGACATGCGGGAATTGATAGGGCTCGGCGCCCGGCGGCCGCTTGTCGAGGACAACTTCGAGGATCTGCGGAATGACGTCGCCGGCGCGCTGCACCACCACCGTATCGCCGGCCCGGACGTCCTTGCGCGCGATCTCGTCCTCGTTGTGGAGGGTGGCGTTGGAGACGACGACGCCGCCGACCGTCACCGGCTTGAGCTTGGCGAGCGGCGTCAGCGCCCCCGTCCGCCCGACGTTGATCGTGATCGCCTCGACGATGGTCATCGCCTTCTCGGCCGGGAACTTGTGCGCTGTCGCCCAGCGGGGCGAGCGCGAGATGAAGCCGAGCCGCCCCTGGAGCGCAAGATCGTTGACCTTGTAGACGACGCCGTCGATGTCGTAGCCGAGGGTCGCGCGCTCGGCCTCGATCGTGTGATAGTGGGCGATCAGCTCGGCGCTGGAATGGCAGAGCTTGGTCAAGGGATTGGTCGGCAGGCCGAAGCGGCGCATGGCTTCGATGGCGCCGAGCTGGGTCGAGGCGAAAGGCTCGCTGATTTCTCCCCACGCGTAAGCGAAGAAGGCGAGCGGCCGGCTGGCGGTGATGCGCGGGTCAAGCTGGCGCAGCGAGCCGGCGGCGAAGTTGCGGGGATTGGCGTAGACGGGCTTTCCCGCCTCCGCCTGGCGGGCGTTCAGCGCGGCGAAATCGGCGAGGCGCATGTAGACCTCGCCCCGCGCCTCGAAAATCCTCGGCGCGCCGTTGAGCCGGCTTGGGATCGATTGAACGGTGCGAACGTTGGCGGTCACGTCCTCGCCCTCGTAGCCGTCGCCGCGCGTCGCCGCCTTGACGAGCTCCCCGTTCTCGTAGCGCAGGTTGCAGGAAAGCCCGTCGATCTTGGGCTCGGCGACCACGTCGAGCGGCGCGCTCTCGCTCAATCCCAGAAAGCGCCTCACCCGGGCGGTAAATTCCTCGACCTCCTCGTCGGCGAAGATGTTGCCGAGCGACAGCATCGGCACGGCGTGTCGCACCTTGGCGAATTTCTCATTCGGCGCCGCGCCGACCTTGCGGTTTTCCGAGTCCGCGCCGGCGAGCTCTGGGAACGCCGCTTCGAGCGCGCTATAACGCCGGCGCAATTGGTCATATTCGGCGTCGGAGATGGCCGGCGCGTCCTCGCCGTGGTAGCGCCGGTCGTGCTCGGCGATCTCGGCCCCGAGGCGCGCATGCTCGGCCCGCGCCTTGGCGAGGGTGAGCTTGGCCGGTTCCTTCTCAGGCGTGGTCATTAGGCAAATTTAGCTTAGCGCCGGGGCCGGCGGAAGGCGACGGTTGGGCCCGGCTGCAGCCGATTGGACGGCTCGTTTGCCAATAGCCGATCCGCCGCCTAACTTTGCGCCCGTGGCATTTTCTGAAAGCGGGGGGAGCGAGTGCGAAGGCTGTCGCATTGGAGCGTCGCGGCGGGCGTGATTGGCGCGCTGGCGCTCGCGCTCATCGGGCCGGCAGCGGCGAAGACCTGCTCCGATCGACTCAGTGTCTGCCAGAAATTCTGCGTCCGGAGCGAGGGCGGCTCGCCCGCATGCATGTCGGTATGCAGCGGATACCTCCAGTCTTGTCTCAAAAGCGGCTGTTGGGAAAGCAAGTACGTCGACAAGGAATGCGGCTTCACCCGGCAATAAGCGCCCGCGCTTCCGCCTTAATAACGAAATCGCCGATATGCTTGAGGTAGACCGGAACGAGCGGCAGGCCGAAGTCGTGACTCATGCCGGGCACGATGATCAGCTCGGCGCCGGGGATGCTTTCCGCGGTGTCCTTGCCCGCGGCTGCGGGTATGACCGGATCGTCGCCGCCGTGAAGGACCAGCGCGGGACAGCGCACTAGCCTTGAGGCGCGCGTCGCGGGGCGGGGCGGCGATCAAGGCGGCCGACTGACGCGCGAGCCCGGCGGCATCGTATGGCGCATAATCCGTGCGGCGCTCGGCGGTTGCGCGAATTTCCTCTTCCGTCGCCGGAAAGCCCGGACTGGCGAGCGCATGCTGGACGAGAATGCTCATTTCGATGAGGTCGTCGCGGCTCGCGCTCTTCGGCGGCCGGAACAGCACCGAAAGGACTTCGGGATTGCCCGGGGGCAAATCGCGTCGCCCGGTGGTCGACATGATCGAGGCAAGGCTCTTCGTCCTCTCCGGATGGTTGATCGCCACGAGCTGCGCGATCATCCCGCCCATCGAGGCGCCGACGACATGGGCGCGGTCGACGCCAAGCGCGTCCATGAGGCCGACAGCGTCGTCGGCCATGTCGTCGAGCGTATAGGGAACATTGGGCCGTCCCCCTGACATCGCCACCGCCAGGATCGCGCGAGGGTCCGGCGCCGCCCGGCCCGCGAGATGGGTCGACTTGCCGATGTCGCGGTTGTCGAACCGCACGACCCGGAATCCCTTGGCTGCCAGGCCCTCGCACAGCGGCTCCGGCCAGAAGACGAGCTGGGCCGCCAAACCCATGATCAGGAGAACGAGCGGATCGCCGTCGCGGCCGAAGCTCTCATATTCGATATCGATTCCGTTCGCTCGCGCTTGCGGCATTTGGCCCTCCCGGCAGGGGTTGAACGAGCACGGTACCCTTGGCGGCGGAAACTTAAAACCGCGCGCAAGCCCTGTGGGGCGCGCTCGCTGAGCGCGCCGCGGCCGGCTCGACGAGCCGGCCCTACAAATCGCGCCCTGCGGTCAATTCCCGCGCTCCCGCCTCGACCGCCTCCTCGGGCGCCACCCACCGGAAGCCGGCCATCTGTCGCCGCGCCCAGGTGAACTGCCGCTTGGCGTAGTGGCGGGTGTCGAGCCTCGAGCGCTCGGCGGCTTCGGCGAGCGTGATCCGCCCTTCGAGATAAGCGATGAGGTGGGGAACGCCGTGCGCGCGCATCACCGGGAGCGTGGGGTCGAGGCGGCGCTTCATCAGCGCCGCGACCTCGTCGAGCGCGCCTTCGGCCAGCATGGCGTCGAACCGCGCGTCGATCCGGCGATAAAGCTCGGCCCGATCGGGCGCGAGATAGAGGCCGGCCCACTCGCTTGTCGCGAGGGCCGGCGCCGCCCGCGCTCCGAGGAACGAAACGAGCGGGCGATCCGTTGCGGCCAGGACCTCGAGCGCGCGCAAGATCCGCTGCCGGTCGCTGGCGTTGAGGCGCGCCGCGGTCGCGGGATCGCGCGCCGCGAGCTCGGCATGAAGATCGCCGCTCACGCGCCCCTCGGCCTCCGCGCGAATCCCCAAGCGCACCGCTTCCGGCACGGCGGGCACGTCCGACAGCCCTTCGGTCAGCGCGCGCAAATAGAGCCCCGAGCCGCCGACAAAAACGACCGGCCGCTCGCCGATCGCGTCGAGGACGCCGCGCGCGGCCCGCGCCCACCGCCCCGCCGAATAATTCACCGCGCCGTCGATCATTCCGAACAGGCGATGGGTCGCGCGCCGCTCCTCTTCGATCGTCGGGCGCGCGGTCAGGATGCGCAAGTCGGCATAGACCTGCATCGAATCGGCGTTGACGATGGTCGCGCCGAACCGTTGCGCGAGAGCAAGCGCCGCCGCCGACTTGCCGCTCGCCGTCGGGCCCGCGATGAGGAGCGCCCGCCTGCCCCTCTCCCGTGCGTGGGAGAGGGGCAGGGGCGAGGGGAGCTCAATGCCTTCGCCCGCCGTCGTCGCCACGCTGATCGTCGATCCTGGTTCGATGCGGCTCAGCGATGCCCGTCTCGCGCGTCCCGCGCAAGCCGTGGGCGGGTTCGATTCGCGGCGGTGGCTCGACGAGGGCGTTGCCGCCCTCGATCTTCTGTTCGGCGCCCCGCTCGGCGCCGTCCGCGCCGGGCTCGCCGAGGCGGCGACCGGCGAACCGGTCGACGTCATCGTCCAGCCGGCCGCGCCGTCAGAACAGACTGAGCTGCGCGCCGGCGCCGCTCGCCTTGAGCGAGGGCTTGCGGAAGAGGTCGACGCGCAGCGCCCGCGACGTCTCGCGGTAGCCGAGGCGCCGCGCGGCCGTTTCGAACCTGCGCCCGATCATCCAGGCGTAGGGTCCCGAGCCCGCCATCCGCCGGCCCCACTGGGCCTCGTAGTCCTTGCCCTCGCGCATCGACTGCATCAGCGAGACGGCGCGCTTGAGCCGGTCGGGATAATGGACCTGCAGCCATTCGCGGAACATGTCGCGCAATTCCCCCGGCAATCTCAGGACGACATAGCTCCCCTCGCGCGCGCCGGCGGAATAGGCTCGCATGAGGATCGTCTCGAGCTCCTCGTCGTTGATCGCCGGAATGATCGGCGCGGCCATCACGCCCGCCGGCACGCCGGCGTCGTTGAGCGCCTCGATCGCCTCGAGCCGTTTCTGCGGCGTCGGCGCGCGCGGCTCCATCTGGCGGGCGAGCGCGCGGTCGAGCGTCGTCACCGAGACGAACACCTTGACCAGGCCGTCCCGGGCCATCGGCGCGATGAGGTCGAGATCGCGCAGGATCAGGTTCGATTTGGTGACGATGGTGAGCGGGTGGCTGGCGCGTTTCAGGACCTCGATCAGCGAGCGGGTGATGCGGTATTGCCGCTCGATCGGCTGATAGGGATCGGTGTTGGCGCCGAAGGCGATCGGCGCCGGCTGGTACTTGGGCGACGCCAGCTCGCGCTCGAGGAGCTCGGCCGCGCCCTCCTTGGCGAACAGGCGGGTCTCGAAATCGAGCCCGGCCGAAAGGCCCATATAGGCGTGGGTCGGCCGCGCGTAGCAATAGAAGCAGCCGTGCTCGCAGCCGCGATAAGGGTTGATCGAGCGGTCGAACGGGATGTCGGGCGATTCGTTGCGGGCGATGATCGCCTTGGGCTTCTCCCAGGTCACCTCGGTCGCGAGCGGCTCGGGCGCCTCGTCCCGCGTCCAGCCGTCGTCGAAGTCCTCGCGCCGCTCGGATTCGAACCGGCCGGACACGTTGGTCGCAGCGCCGCGCCCGCGCCGAAGCTCGGCCGGCAGGATGCGCTCGGCGATCGCCTCCGGCCTATGGCGGGGATCGGCGGCGGGTCGGACTATGGCGTTCATGACGGCGTTCCTAAGAACAAATCATGAACAGACAGATAGCGCCGCGTCGAGCGTCCGTCAAGACCGTCTGGGTATGGTCAGTTTGATTTTCGCCTGCGGATCCGAAGGCGACTTTCGAGCCGAAGCCCGACTGTCCCCTGCCGTTCCTACAACAGCCACTCGGCGAGCAGCGCGAACCCGTGCTGATGACCTAATGCCGAAATGCCGCGATTCGCCCCTGAACTCACATCTACAAGCCCTCGTCGCGAACGGCGCCGATTGGCGATATCCACTGTCGATAGCGAATTAAGTTGTCCGGTTTTGGTAGCACGTCATATGTCCGCTTCTTCTGCTTTTGTTCTGCCTGTGGGACTGTGGGCAACGCGGGGCGTTGTCCACATTTCCACAGGCTTGCCGCCGAGCGGATTTAGGCGGCGTTTTTTGCATCTCTGATCGTTCCGTTTTCGTCGTAGCGGCCGATGCAGCGCGGTCCATGAAAGACGGCGTGGGAGCCGTCGGGGTAGACGTGGACCTTGACCCGCGCCTTGACGAAATGCGGCCGCATCGGGCTTTCCGGGATCTGGAGCTTCAGCGTGCGATAGGAGACGCAATTGTCATGGCCGACCTGGCGCTCCTCCTCGACGCACAGGATCTCGTCGAGGTCGACGCCGGGGATCGGCGTGAACGCCGAGCCGGGTTGAGCCTGCGGCGCGGCGAAGCGGGCGTTGTGGGCGGGCAGGTAGACCTCGCGGATGAAGGCGTTGGCCGCCTCGATATCGGTTATGCCGGCGAGCGCGAGCTCGTTGACGAGACGATCCTGAAGCGTCCCGAACGCCCGCTCCGAGCGGCCCCTGGCCTGCGGCGAATAAGCCCCGATGTGCTCGACCCCAAGCTGCTCAAGCGCCCGCCCCACCTGGGTCGGATGGCCGCGATCGATCTCGCCGCCGGCTTTGGGGGTGTGAAAGTAGTGCGCCCCGCGGTCGGTGTAGAGGCTCATCGGCAGGCCGTGCTTGCCGAACACCTCCTTGAGCGCCCGGAAGGTCGAGGCCGTGCCCTCCTCCTCGGTCAGGAACGCCGAGTAGATCGCCCCCGTGGCGTCGTCCATCGTCACGATCAAGTCGAGCGGGGGCTGGCCTGCGAGCCAGGCGTGGCGCGAACCGTCCTGATGCAGCATCATCCCCGGCAGGGGCCGCCGCTCGCGCTTCCTTCGATGCGCCCCCTTGCGCGGCGCCTTCCCGACCACCCCCATCCACTGAAGGTGCAGCTTCGTCCAGGTGTAGCCCCAGCCGAAGCCATGGTCCTTCACCAGATGCTCATGGAAGTGCTTGACCGTGAAGCCCTGGTAGCGCTCGCGATAGAGCCGCTCCACCTCCTCGGCCCGGTCGACCGGAACCCGCTTGCCCGACGCCTTGCCGAGCCTGCGGTCCAAGAGCCCGGCCTCTTTTTCAAGAGCCGCTACTTAGGCCGGTCACGCTTGGGCAAGGTTGCCACCACCAGTTGATAAGCGTCGGTCACCAGTTCGCTGACGAATTTCTGCGTGATGCCGGGGCGGAGGCGATGGAGATCCAGTGCCGCTTGTTCATGTGATAGCCCGGCGTCACCGTATCGAGAACCTCGCGGAGAATGATCGAGCGTTCCGGATCGCATTTCAGCGTGACGATCTTTTCGCCGGGCACCTCGGTAGTCATGGCGAAGACCTTTTCCTTCACCTTGAACACGTCATATTCCCGGCCGAAGGGCTGGGTGCAGGTCGCGTCAGGCAAGTGCTTGGTAAGGTCGGCCACGATCTGCGAACAGGGAGAATCCGTCATGGCTGCGAAGGCGTTGGTGCAGACCCGGATCGACGTCGACGTGAAAGAGCAGGCGACCCAAGTCCCGGAAAATATGGGGCTGACCGTCTCTGACGCCGTTCGCATTTTATTGACGCGCACGGCGAAAGAGGGGGCGCTGCCGATAGAACTCCTCAGCAACAGCGAGGCCCACGACACGTGGTTTCGGGCAAAGGTGCGAGAGGCGCAGGAAGACGAGCGCCCCGACCTCGACGACGCTCATGTTGAGGCGCAATTTGCTGAGCGGCGCGCCGCAGCGCTTCGCAAAACGAAGCCTGAGCCGTGAGGCTGAGGCTGGTCTGGACGCAGCACGCCCTGGCCGACCGCGACGCGATCTTCGAGCACCTCGAATCGGACAGCCCACGCGCGGCGGTCAAAGTCGACGACCGGATTGTCGCTGCTATATGGCGGCTCCTCGCTTGGGCAGTCGATTGATCAACAGCGCGGCCAGTTTGAATAGGCGCGCCAATTTCGTTCTGGCGACCATGTCGCCATCGGCGCATAATGCGATGATGACAGAGAACCCTTCGTTCACGACCGCGATAATGGCTGATGCCCAGCGTCCCGGACGCTACCGCTGGAATATCCGCGAAAATGAGAGGGTGCGAGACAAGTCCCTGTACTCGTTTGCGACGAGGCGGGAAGCGCAGGCCGACGCGGATAAATTCCTTGGGAGGCTCAACGCTATTTGGCAAGATCGCTGAGGACTGAGAGCGCCAAGCGCCCGCGCGATCAGAACCAATGGGCGAAGCAGATGAAGCGCCAACCGCCAAGCGACACGGCACGCGAAAGGCGAAGGGGTGCGTCCTCAGGAATCAGGACTTGAAGAAAGCGCTCAGTGCGGCAAGCGTTTCGGGTGGATTCTCTTCGGGCAGAAAATGACCGGAATCAATCGCTTTGAATTGCATGCTTACGCCTTCGTTTCGCCACGCCGCCTGAACGTCGAAGAGCGCGGAGGTCGTCGGCGACTTGCTTCCCCACAAGATTAGCGCCGGACATCGGATCATTTTTTCAGCGTCGCTCATGTCATGTTCCAGGTCGATCGAGGCGCCGGCCCGATAATCTTCGCACATTGCAGAAAAGGCGTTCGGGTCCCGGACGGCGTTTACATACGCCGCCTCGATCTCGGGAGGCGACTTCAGCAATCGCGCCATCCCCTTGACCCACACCTCGGCGTTGGGTCCCAGCGACAACTCGGGCAGCGGCGCAGGCTGGATGAAAAAGAACCAGTGCCACAAATTGGTGGCGACCTGGCGTGTGACGTTTGCATAGATGTGCGCGGTTGGCACAATATCCAGGAGGGCGAGCTGGAGGACTTTTTCCGGGTGGTCCTTGGCAAGCCGTCGTGAGACTCGCGCCCCGCGATCATGTCCTGCCAGGCAAAACTTATCGAACCCGAGCTTACGCATCAGCTCAACCTGATCCGCGGCCATCGTACGCTTCGAATAGGCCGAATGATCTATCCCTCCAGGCGGCTTTGCCGATGATCCATATCCGCGCAAATCCGAGGCGACAATGGTGAAGCGCTCGGCCAGAGCAGGGGCGATTTCGCGCCACATGATGTGCGATTGCGGGGCGCCGTGGAGAAGGAGAAGCGGCGGCCCCTTTCCGCCAACGACAGCGTGAATGGAGGCGCCGAGGCAGTCAACCGAGTGGGATCTGAACCCAGGGAAGAAAGGCGCCGCCTCGCCCCGATTGGAAACCAAAACTTACCCTCCAAGAACCGCCGTTGCGACAGCACATAGGGAGTCGCAAGCGCTGCCGTTTTCGCGATGGGGGCCGGATGAGGGCGGACCCCGTCAATTCGAGAAGGTGTTGCAGGCCTTGATGTCGCCGCTCTTCAAGCCCGCGGTCAGCCATTGCTGGCGCTGCGCCGCCGAGCCGTGGGTGAAGCTGTCGGGCACGGCGTAGCCGCGCGCGGCGGTCTGCAGCCGGTCGTCGCCGATCGCTTGCGCGGTCGCCAGCGCCTTTTCGATGTCGCCGGGCTGGAGAATCTGCCACTTGTCGTTGGCGTGGTTGGCCCAGACGCCGGCGAGGCAGTCGGCCTGCAGCTCGACCCTGACCGAGAGCGCGTTGGCCTGGGTCTGGCTCCCCTGCTGCTTCAGGTCGTCGACCTTGTCGAGGATGCCGAGCACGTCCTGGACGTGATGGCCGATCTCGTGCGCGACGACATAGGCGTAGGCGAAGTCGCCGCCGCCGCCGTATTTGGTCTTCATGTCGCGGAAGAACGAGGTGTCGAGATAGACCTTCTTGTCGATCGGGCAGTAGAACGGCCCCATCGCCGAGCGCGCGCCGCCGCATCCCGAGCGCGTCGCGCCGTCATAGATGACCAGCGGCGCGGGCTTGTACTGCACCCCTGTCTGCGCCGGCAGCACCTCCGCCCAGACTCCCTCGGTCCCGCCGACGACCTTGGCGAGAAAGACGCGCGTCGGGTCGTTCGGATCGACGGGAGCGCTCTGCGTCGGCGCTTGACTGTTGGTCCCGACGCCGACCATCTCGGCGCCGCTCATCAGCACCTGGGGCGAGATGCCGGTAAAATAGCTGATGGCGAAAATGACGATGATCGCGCCGATGCCGAGCCCGCCGGCGCCCACCGCCCCGCCGCCTCCGCCCTGGCCGCGGCGATCCTCGATGTTCGAGGATTGCGGCATGTTTTCGTATTCCATGTCCAACTCCAAGGCGAAGCGAACGTCGGTTAATGCGCTTTTACCATATTAGCAGAACGCCCGCGGCCTGAGTAGCGTTGCGGCATGCAATGACCGCAAAGTGTTTGTTCAGGCATTTGCGGAACAGTCGGCGGTCATGGACCAGGACCGCCCCTTAATCTCGCCCACCTATTCCCTCGTCGTGCCGATCTACAACGAGGAAGCCGTCATCCCGATCCTGATCCGGCGGCTCGACGCCCTGCTCGATTCGCTCGACGCGCCGGGCGAGGCGATCTTCGTCGACGACGGGTCGGACGACACGAGCCCGATCGTGCTCGAGGGCAAGGCGCGGGCCGACCGGCGCTACCGCTTCATCAAGCTCTCGCGCAATTTCGGCCATCAGATCGCCATCACCACCGGGCTCGACCACGCCGCCGGCCGCGCCGTCGTGGTGATGGACGCCGATCTCCAGGACCCGCCCGAAGTGGTCCACGCGCTGATCGCCAAATGGAAGGAGGGCTACGACGTCGTTTGCGCCGAGCGGGCGTCGCGCGGCGGCGAGAGCCGGTTCAAGCGGCTGACCGCCGATCTCTACTATCGCCTCCTCGGCGCGCTGGCCGAAGCGCCGATCCCGCGCAACGCCGGCGACTTCCGCCTGATCGACCGCAAGGCGCTCGACTGCTTCCTCGCCATGCCCGAGCGCGACCGTTTCGTCCGCGGCATGTTCGCCTGGATAGGGTTTCGCCAGGGAACCGTGACCTTCGACCGCGAGCCGCGCGCCGCGGGAAAAAGCAAATATTCGCTGGGCAAGATGATCGCGTCTCGCGGCGAATGGCCTCGTGTCGTTCTCCGACATCCCGCTCAGGCTCGCGCTATGGGCGGGCGCGCTCGTTTCCGGCCTCGCCTTCGTCTTCGGGCTCATCGTGATCGGGCGCTGGGCGCTTGGCGACCCGAGCCTCGCGCAGGGCTGGAGCTCGACCATCGTCATCCTGGCCGGTCTCGGCGGCGCGAACATGATGATGACCGGCCTCGTCGGCCTCTATGTCGGTCGCATTCATGCCGAGGTGAAAGGCCGGCCGCTCTACATCGTCGAGCGCGCCGTCGGCTTCGAGGAGGCGCCCGAGAGCATGCGCCGGCCGGCCCGCATCAGGGCCTGACGCGCCTTAAGCGCAATCCTCTCGGGCGTCGCGGGAATCAGGGAAAAGGACCGCGACGCGGCGAATTGCCCTTGCGAAAACCAGAAATGTCGCTATACTGGCCCAGTCGCCGATGAGAGGCGCGGCATTGCGCCGGAGGCCAGCGGCGGGGGGAAGGAGCGAAAGAAATTTTTGCCCTTGGGGGTCGGCCGAACCCATTGACGAGGCTCGATCCCGACAAGAGAATCCGAGGAAATCCAAGCCCTTTTCTTTGATTGTCTTGGCTCCGGCTTGGCCCGGCTTTGCTGGATTTTGGCGGATTTTGGGTCGATTTGGAAAAGCCGCTATAAGACATATCGCGCCTGATGATATATCTTATAGCGCCTGAGGCTAGTGAATATTGGTCGCCGCGTCCGGACCGCGGGCGAGCTCGATGGCGGTGATCGCCACCAGCATCTCCGCCCGCGACTTGAGGTCCTTCGCCTCGAGCAGCGCCTGCTTTTCCTTCGGGCCGCACGGGCTCATCATCGACAGGCCGTTGACCAGGGCCTCGTTCGACGCCTTCTTGATGTCGCCCCACGCGACCTTGATCTCGTTGACCTCGGCGAACCGCTTGAGCGTCTCGAGCAGGTCGTCGCGGTCGACCGCGGCTTCGCCCGCGCCCTCGAGAAAGTCCTCGACGAACGGCGAATAGTCGGCGACCGCAATCCGGTACGGGCCTTGGCTCGGCGCCTCCGCCGCCAGGCGGAACCGCGCGACCCCCATGAGCGTCAGGAAGCAGCGCCCGTCGCCGATCTCGGCATATTGGACGATGCGGCCGGCGCAGCCGAGCGGATAGAGCTCGGGCGCCGGGTCCGACGTCTCTTCGTCCGCCGACGGCTGGATGACGCCGATCAGCCGTTCGCCGGAAAGCGTGTCGTCGAGCATCTCGAGATACCGCGGCTCGAACACGGTCAGCTGGATCGGCCGGCGCGGCAGAAGAAGCGCGCCCGCGAGCGGGAACAGCGGGATCGTCGCCGGCATCTCGGCCGGTCCGGCGAAGGTGCGGTTGAGCTTCATGGCCTCTTCTCAACTCTGGGGCGCGGTTGGCGGCGCCTCGCTGTCAAAACCAGATCGCCGACAGCTTGCGCCGCGCCGCGACTGACTCGGGGTCCATCAGACCCCAGGCTTCGAACAGCTGCAACAATTGTTTGCGCGCCGCCTCGTCGTTCCACTTGCGGTCGCGCCGGATGAGTTCGAGCAACTGGTCGGCGGCGCCCGCCCGGTCGCCCTTCGCCGAAAGCGCGACCGCGAGGTCGAAGCGCGCCTGGTGATCGTCCGGATTGGCGGCGACCGCCTGCTCGAGCGGCTTGAGCTCGCCGACGCTCGAGGCCTGTTCGGCCAGGCGCAGCGCCGCCGACGCGGCGGCGACCGCCGGATCCGGCTCCTTGCCTGCTGGGACCGGCGGCGCGGTGTCCAACAACGCTTTCGCCTCGTCAAGCCGGCCGGCGGCGACATGCAGCTTGGCCAGACCCCCGATCGCCTTGGCCTCGCCAGGATCCTCGGCCAGAACCTCCGAATAGATCGCCGCCGCCCCCGCAGCATCGCCCTTGGCCGCCAATTCGTCCGCCTCCGCGATCAGCGCCGCCGATCCCCCCTCGAGCGGGCCGACGAGCCGCTCGATGAAGCCTCGGATCTGGCTTTCCGGCAGCGCGCCGACGAATCCGTCGACCGGCTGGCCCTTGTCGAAGGCGATGACGGCGGGAATCGATTGGATGCCGAGCTGGCCGGCGATCTGAGGATGGTCGTCGATATTCATCTTGACCAGCGCGACCTTGCCCCCCGCGTCGGCGACCGCCTTCTCCAGCGCCGGCGCGAGCTGCTTGCACGGGCCGCACCACGGCGCCCAGAAGTCGACCAGCACCGGCTGGCGGGTCGAGGCCGTCAGAACGTCGGCCCGAAACGAAGCGGTCGTCACCTCTTTGACTGTTGCGGCCTTGGTTTGGGGCGCGAGCGCGCCGCTGACATTCGCCATACCATTCATCTCCAGCCCAGACGCGGACGAGGCCCGCGCGCTTCCCACTTTTGCCGCCCTAGATGGAGGCGCCGGGTTTGTTATTCAATCCGGCCCATCCGGCCCCAACGCCACGACCAGCGGCTCGTGCCCGGTCGCGCGCAGGAATTTGACCAAGTCGGCGCTGGCAAGACCCGTCGTGCGCGTATTGACCAGCGGATGAAAGTTGAGCCGTTCATGGCGCATCATCGCTTCGTCCAGGACGACGCGGACCTTGACGCCTTCGTCATTGATCGCGCCGAACGGCGTGACCGCGCCTGGGCGCACGCCCCAGACTTCCTCCAGGAGTTCCGCGGAGCCGAAGGAGACCCGGCCCTGGGCGCCGATCTTCTCATGCACGCGCTTGAGGTCGATCGCGGTCGTCTCGCCCAGGACCAGCAGGAACAGCCGATTCTTCTTGTCCTTGACGAACAGGTTCTTGGTGTGTCCCCCGGGAATATCGCCGCGCAACGCCTGCAAATCCTCGACCGTATGCAAGGGCGGATGGTCGAGGGTTTGCGTCGCTATCGACAACGAGCTGAGGTATTTGAGCAGGTCTTCGGGCGAGATCGGCATAGGGCGCGCCACAGGGATTGGCGGCGGCTTGGTAAACGCTTGCGGCGCGCCCCGCAACATCCGGCAGAAGCTCGAACCTCCAAGAAAGGTCTGGCGCCTCGCCGCAAAATCTGTATAAGCGCGCGATCCGCGACGGCTCAGAACGCGCGGGGAGCAGCGTCGCGACCGACCTGGACGACATCCCGGTTCGGCCGCTTTTCAAAACGATGAGGCTGGCTTCGGTCCGCCGCAGAATTAAGGAAAAATCGATGTCGATCAGCGCCGAGCGCAAGATTGCGCTCATTAATCAATACGCTTTGAAGGTCGGCGACACCGGGTCGCCTGAGGTGCAGGTTGCGATTCTCACCGAGCGGATCGCCAACCTGACCGGTCACTTCAAGACCCACGTCAAGGACAACCATTCCCGCCGCGGCCTGCTCAAGATGGTGTCGCAGCGGCGAACGCTGCTCGACTACGTCAAGAAGCAGGATGAAGGGCGGTACAAGACCCTTATCGAGCGTCTGGGCATCCGCCGCTGACGACGGCGCTAACGCAAACGGGCGCGCGACTCGCGCGTCTCGACCTCACGACCGGGCGGCGGCGTCGGCCGGCGCCCGCAAACCCGATGCGTGAGCCTGGCGTCATGGCAGGATCGCGAGGGGCTGCCGTCCGCGCAGCCTCTCGCCGTCTTGCCGATGACGAGCCCGACATGCGGGCGGCATGGACCGCAGGCTTTCGCATCCTCAACTCATGCAGGATGAAGAAAGATGTTTGATATTCAACGCGAAGAACTCGATTGGTGCGGGCGCAGGCTCGTCCTCGAAACCGGCCGTCTGGCCCGCCAGGCGGACGGGGCGGTGTTCGCCACCTGGGGCGAAACCACGGTGCTGGCGACGGTCGTCGCGGCCAAGGAGCCGAAGCCCGGGCAGGACTTTTTTCCCTTGACCGTCCATTACCAGGAGAAGGCGTTCGCCGCTGGTCGCATTCCCGGCGGCTATCTCAAGCGCGAAGGCCGCCCTTCGGACCGCGAAACGTTGACCTCCCGCCTCATCGACCGGCCGATCCGACCGCTCTTTCCGGAGGATTTCCGCTGCGACACCCAGGTGATCGCGACAGTCTTTTCCTACGACCTCGAGACCGACTCGGACATTCTGGCGATGATCGCCTCGTCGGCCGCGCTCACTCTTTCCGGCGTGCCGTTCATGGGCCCGATCGGAGCGGCGCGCGTCGGCGTCATCAAGGGCGAAGTCAGGGTGAACCCGACGGTCGAGGAGATGAAGGACTCGACGCTCGATCTGGTCGTCGCCGGCACCGCTGACGCCGTGCTGATGGTCGAGTCGGAAGCCCAGGAGCTTTCCGAAGACGTCATGCTGAAAGCGGTGATGGCCGGCCACGCCGCGTTCCAGCCGGTCATCCACGCGATCATCCGGCTTGCCGAAAAGGCCGCCAAGGAACCCCGCGAGCTGCCCGCGCACGATCGTTCGGTGGTCGAAAAGGCAGTGTTGGAGCTCGCGGAGGCCGATCTGCGCGCGGCTTACTCGATCACCCAGAAGCAGGAGCGCTACGCCGCCGTCGACGCCGTCAAGGCCAAGGTCGCGACGGCGCTGGCGCCGGAGGGCGCGGAGCCCAAGTTCCCGCACGAGGAAATCGCCGAGGCGTTTCACAAGGCGCAGGCCAAGGTGGTGCGCTGGAACATCCTCGACCACAAGCGCCGCATCGACGGCCGCGATCTGACCACTGTCCGCCCGATCCTGGCGCAGGTCGGAGTGTTGCCCCGCACCCACGGGTCGGCGCTGTTCACCCGCGGCGAAACCCAGGCGCTGGCGGTCGCGACGCTCGGCACCGGCGAGGACGAGCAATATGTCGATTCTCTCGACGGCACCTACAAGGAGCGGTTTCTGCTCCACTATAACTTCCCGCCCTATTCGGTCGGCGAGACCGGCCGCATGGGCTCGCCCGGCCGGCGCGAAATCGGCCATGGCAAGCTCGCCTGGCGGGCGATCCATCCGATGCTCCCGACCGCGGCCGAGTTTCCCTACACGATCCGCGTCGTGTCGGAGATCACCGAATCGAACGGGTCGTCGTCGATGGCGACGGTCTGCGGCTCGTCTTTGGCGCTGATGGACGCTGGCGTGCCGCTCAAGCGGCCGACCGCCGGCATTGCGATGGGCCTCATTCTCGAGGGCTCGCGCTTCGCCGTGCTCAGCGACATTCTCGGCGATGAGGACCATCTCGGCGACATGGATTTCAAGGTCGCGGGGACCGGCGAAGGCGTCACCTCGCTGCAGATGGACATCAAGATCGCCGGGATAACCGAGGAGATCATGCGTCATGCGCTTGCCCAGGCCCGCGATGGCCGAATGCACATCCTCGGCGAGATGAGCAAGGCGATCACCGGCGCGCGAGCCGAGCTCGGCGAGTTCGCGCCGCGCATCGAGACCATGAAGATCCCAACCGACAAGATCCGCGAAGTGATCGGCTCGGGCGGCAAAGTGATCCGCGAGATCGTGGAAAAGACCGGGGCCAAAATCAACATTGAGGACGACGGCACGGTAAAGATCGCCTCCAGCGACGGGGCGAAGATCAAGGCGGCTGTCAACTGGATCAAGTCGATTGCGTCCGAGCCCGAGGTCGGCCAGATCTACGACGGAACGGTTGTGAAGACGGTCGAATTCGGCGCCTTCGTCAATTTCTTCGGCTCGAAGGACGGCCTCGTGCACATTTCCCAACTCGCCAAGACCCGGGTCAACAAGACGACCGACGTCGTCAAGGAAGGCGACCGGGTCAAGGTCAAGGTCGTAGGCTACGACGATCGCGGCAAGGTCAAGCTGTCGATGCGCATCGTCGACCAGCAGACCGGCGCCGATCTTGAAAAGGCGCCCGCCGCGGAGCCCGCCGCGACCGCCGAGTAGCCCGCTTCGATTTCGATCCGACAAGGGAGCGGCGCCTCTCCGGCGCCGCGTTTTGCGTTGCGCAGAGGCGCAATGCCAGGGGCCGCTACGGCAGCTGGCCAAATTTCCAAGCCGTAACGGCTCGTTAACGGGCCGGAAAGGCCGAATGCGCTATGGAGTTTGCGCTTCAGCATGGACTTGAACCTGATGTACGTGAGCTTTTCGAGTGACCTCGACGGCGGCCGGCCAATGACTGCGATTGGACGGATCCGGGCGGCGACGCGGTGGCGCGCCGCAGGCGATCCGGGGGCCGAAGCCGACCGTCAGGCGGCGATCGAGGCCCTGACCCGCGAAGCCGAGGAATACGGCGCCGACGCGGTCGTCGACGTGCGGTTCGAGGTTGACGGGGTCAAGGGCCCCGACGTCGAGGGCGTCGACCTTCAGCGAGTGACCGCGACCGGCCTCGCGATGCGTTTCGCGCGCGCCGCTTGACGCACGTCACTCCGCGGCGTGACGGACCCATACGCGCGTAGCCTCACGACGGCGGAGTTCCGCCTCGCGCTCGGCGATGTAGTCGCGGGTCAAGGGAACAGCGTCCTGACGCTTGGCCAGCTGAAGCTGGAACACCATGTTGCCGTCGACCCGGAATGAGGTCTCCGAACCAGCGAGATAGAACTCCCACATCCGGCAGAACCGCTCGTCGTAGAGCTTGGCGGCCTCTTCCCGCCTCGCCATAAAACGCTCGCGCCAAGCGCGCAGAGTGTCCGCGTAATGTAGCCGCAGGATTTCGATGTCTGTGACAAACAGACCCGCCCGCTCGACTGCCGGCAGCACTTCGGACAGGCTTGGAATGTAGCCGCCCGGGAAAATATATTTGCGGATCCAGGGATTGGTCGCGCCGGGAATGGAGTTGCGGCCGATCGCATGGAGCAGCATCACCCCGTCGTCCTTGAGTTGACGTCGAGCGGTGGCGAAATATTCGTCGTAGCGGCTGACGCCGACGTGTTCGAACATGCCGACGGACACGATGCGGTCGAAGGTCTCGTCAACGTCTCGGTAATCCTGGAGCCGAAATTCGACCCGGTCGGCCAGGCCCGCCCGGCGGGCGCGATCGGTCGCGACGGTGAATTGCTCGTTGGACAGGGTGACGCCGGTGACCTTGGCCCCTGCGACCCCGGCGAGATAGAGCCCCATGCCGCCGAAACCGCAGCCGATATCGAGCGCCGTCGCGCCGTCCTTCGGCAGGAGTTTGGCGGCGATGTGGCGCTTCTTCGCCGTCTGGGCGTCGTCGAGCGATTGGCCTGGATATTCGAAATAGGCGCAGCTGTACTGGCGGTCCGAATTGAGGAAGAGATCGTAGATGCGCGCGTCGAGGTCATAGTGGCTGGCGATGTTCCGCCTCGCGCGCCGCCGGTCGTTGCGCTGGTGCAGGCCGCGAAAGGCGACGCGAGTTCTCATGCAGCGCCTGCACCCACGGCAGGCCGCGCATTTCGGCGAGGTTGCGCGCGCCGAGATCCAGCAAGCTGTAGAGGTCTCCTTGTGTGACGACCAATCGCCCGTCCATGTAGAGTTCGCCGAGCGACAGCGCCGGATTGACCATCAGTCGCCATTCGGCCCGGCGATCCGCGACCTTCACGCCAAGCAGCGGGCCTTCGCCGTCGCCGAATGTCTCAATGACGCCGTCGGCGCACACCACCTCGAGGCGACCCTTTCGGACCAGTCGCCGCAAATATGCCCTGAAATCCGAACTCATAACGCACCACTCGCATCCCGTTGGCCGGGGCTCGGCGGTCCCGGCCGCGCCGGTCGTTCCCTTCCGGTCGATGCGGCAGGTTACGGAAAGTTACGAGGCGATTTCAAGTGCGAATCCGGGCCCTGTCCGATTGGGTGGGCGCCGATGGGGTGGGTCGATTGGGTGTGTCGATTGGGTATTTCCCCGCGCGGCGGCGTCGGCTAGACTTGGTCCAAGCCCGCGGACCGGCGCGTCCAGCGCCGCGCGGGGTTGAGACATGAGGGTCGGCGGCGGCGGTGCGAAAGCGGCGGGCGACATGAGCGGAGAACTTGAATCCGGCGACGGAGGGCCTCGCAGGCCGCGCGTGAGCCTGTTTGGGCGCGCGAGCAGGCCAGCGGCGAGCGGCCCCACGCCGCCCGGGCCGCCGCAACCGCCGCGCAAGCCGCGGCGATTGGGTCTCTCCAGCATCAGCGGACTGCTCACATTTGTGCTCTTGGGGGCGTTGGCGACCGTCGGAGCGCTCGCATGGCTATTGAAGGAATTGCGCAGCCCCGGGCCGCTCGATGCCGACAAGGTCGTCATGATCGTGCGTGAGGACGACGGCGGCAGCATCGCCGATCAGCTCGAGCGCGCCGGCGTCATCGAGAGCGCGATGTGGTTTAACGTTCTGACCTTGCTCGACGGCAATCGCGGCGCGCTGAAACGCGGCGAATACGCGTTCAAGGCGGGCATGAGCATGAACGACATCGAGAACGAGCTCGTCGCGCATCATGTGGTGCGATACAAGCTCACCATTCCCGAGGGGCTGACGACCGAGCAGATCGTCCAAAGGCTGCGCGACGACACGGTTCTGATCGGCGATATCAAGGAGCCTCCGCGGGAGGGCTCGCTGATGCCCGACACGTATTATTTCGAGCGAGGCGACACGCGCCTGTCCGTTCTGACGCGCATGGCGAAGATGCAGACGAAAGCGGTCGAAGACGTTTGGAAGGGGCGGGCGCCGGATCTGCCGATCAAATCGCCGGGCGAAATGGTCACCCTGGCCTCGATTGTCGAGAAGGAGACAGGCAAGGTCGATGAGCGGCCGCGCGTCGCCGGGGTGTTCGTCAACCGCCTCGAAAAGCACATGCGGCTCGAGTCCGACCCGACGATCGTCTACGGCCTGGCCCTGGGCAGAGGTACGCTCGGGCGCAGCATCACCAGGGCCGACCTCAATCAGTCGACGCCTTATAACACCTACATCGTCGACGGCCTGCCGCCGGGTCCCATCTGCAACCCCGGCAAGGCGGCGCTCGAAGCGGTCGCCAACCCCGCGCGGAGCAAGGACCTCTATTTCGTCGCCGACGGAACCGGCGGGCACGTGTTCGCCGAAACGTTCGATCAGCATCAAAAGAACGTCGCCCATTGGCGCCAGATCGAGAAGGACGTTAAAGACAAACTGGGGCCTGACGTGACACCGCAGCCCGTGCCGGCGATCCGCGGCTCGATCGCCCCCGTCGATCCGTCGCAGTTCGGCGCCCTCGCCGCGCCGGCGCAGGGACAACCCGCGCCGGCAGCGATTCTCGCCCGTCTCGGCAAAATCGGCGCAGACCGGAACGCGAAGGATGCGGCGCTTGCGTCGCTCGTCGCCCCCGGCGTCAAGTCGATCGAAGAGCTTGGCATGGTCATCACCGGGGTGAACGACGGGCCGGCGGATGGCCAGGCTTTCGCCGAGGCAGATGCAAGGGGAGCGGCAGGAACTGGGCCCGTCGCCTCCGTACCCCTTCCGGCGGCCATGCTCGCGGATGAGCGGGCGCGCGAAGCCAATACGGGACGGCGCCGTTGGCATCCGTCCCCGCCAACGCTGCCGCGCCGGCTCAGGCTTCGCCGCAGCCGCCCACGGCTTCCGGACGGCCGCGCATCTTCGACGCGTCCGAAGGCACTCGGCTCGATCCGCTCCTCAACAAGACCTACGACCTGAGCTACGCCAAGGTCGTGCCGGCAATGCAATAGGGCGAGACCGCCGACAAAGCCGGGGCCTCACGCTTCGCCGGGCAACCGCTCGCACACGAGCGCGAGCGCGATGGCGCAAGCGTTGGAGACGTTGAGGCTCTTGACCGGGCCCGGGAGCTCGAGGCGCGCGAGACGGTCGCAGCGCTCGCGCGTCAGCCGCCTCAAGCCCCTGTCCTCGGCGCCGAGGACCAAGGCCAGCGGACGGGAGAGCGTTTCGTCGGTGAGCCGGACGGGCGCCTCCGATCGAGCCCGATTCGCCAGTAGCCGATGTCCCCCATCTCGTCGAGCGCGCGGGCCAGATTGGTCACGCTGCAAATCGGCACGTGCTCGAGCCCGCCCGAGGCGGACTTCGCCAGCGCCCCGGCGAATTCGGGCGAATGGCGCTCGGTGGTGACGAGCGCGTCGACCGCGAAGGCGGCCGCGGTGCGCAAAATCGCGCCGACGTTGTGCGGATCGGTGATCTGGTCGAGGACGAGCACGAGGCCGTTCGCCGGCATCTCCGCGACGTCGATCGGCGCAAGCGGCCGCGCCTCGAGCAGCACGCCCTGATGGACCGCCTCACGCGGCGCGCGGGCGGAGATCTCCTCGAGGCTCATGATCCGGATCTCGAGCCCGCGCGCGGCGATGTCGGCGCTCGAGCCGCTCCGCCGCCGCGGCTGTGGCGTAGAGGCGGACCAGCTCGCGCCGCGGCGCCTTGAGCGCCGCTGCGACGCTGTGAAAGCCATAGATGCGCGACACCTTCGTCTCCCGCCGCTCGTCCGGACGAACGTGGCGGGCCGCGCCGGCGGCGGCGTCGGCCGGCCGCCGGCCGCCTCGTGGGAGCGCCGGCGGCCCGCGGCGGCTGGCGGGAACGCCAAACGGCGGCTTTGAGCGGCGGTCGCGCTTGCGGGTCATCGGCTGGAACGTCCATCGGCGTCTTGGCTCGTCGTCCATCGTTAGAGCGGATTGCTCTCCGCTGCGAATCGGGACATGGCTTCGGGCGCCTTGGCCAGGCCGAAGCGCGCCGACCGGTCCCGACATCTTTCCAGTTGACAGGCCGCCGCCTAGGCAACATAAGCCTGCCCGCCATTCGCCTCGGCCTGACCGAGGCGTTTTCGTCCTCGAGCCACGGCCTCGCGGACGTGGGGGAGTGTCCCGAGCGGCAAAGGGGGCGGACTGTAAATCCGCTGGCTAAGCCTTCGTAGGTTCGAGTCCTACCTCCCCCACCACTTTCCTTCCGCAATGGCACTACATAGCCCTCATTTCACCGATATTTCAAGCCGCTACTCGCACCTTCCGCGGTGCTCACGGAGTTCGTCTAGTGTGCACATTGCCTCGCGCAAATTGGGGGCATAAAGGGGGCATCGATTTGCGTCCTGCGCGAGATGCCCCCAATGCCGCTCTCCGACACGTCCGTTCGACATGGCCAAGCCCAGGGAGAAGCCATACAGGCTCTCCGACGGCCATGGCCTGTATCTTGAGGTCGCGCCGAATGGCTCGCGCTATTGGCGGCTGAAATACCGGTTCGACGGCAAGGAGAAGCGCCTGGCGCTCGGCGTCTATCCCGTCGTGACGCTCGCTCGCGCACGCGATGATGCGCTCGAGCCCGCAGCTCTCTGCATGACGGCATCGATCCGGGCGACGAAAGAAAGAGCGCGCGCGCGAGGCGAAGGTCGCAGCCGTGAATTCGTTCGAGGCTGTTGCGCGCGACTGGCACGCCTTCATGAAGCCAGGTGGACGCCGCAGCACGCGGACGACGTTATCGAGAGCTTGGAGAAGGACATCTTTCCGCTCCTGGGCGCGCGGCCGATCGCGGAACTGAAAGCCCCTGAAATCCTCGACGCCATCCGCAAGATTGAGAAGCGCGGAGCAATCGACATCGCCCAACGCGTTCGTCAGCGTTGCAGCGCCGTCTTCGCCTTTGCGATCGGGGCGGGGTCGCTGAAAACAATCCGGTCGCGGCGATGAAAGGCGTCTTCGTCACGCGGAGGAAAGAGCCGCGGAGGATGCTGCCGGCGGACGAGCTGCCTGCGTTTCTGCGCAAGCTGCGGACGCACAAGGGCGACCGAATGGTCGAGCTGGCGCTGCGGCTCGTGATCCTGACGATGGTGCGCACGATCGAGTTTCGCGGCGCACGTTGGGAGGAGTTCGATTTCGAGCGCAAGTCTGGCTCGATCCCAGCGGAGCGGATGAAAATGCGCGCGCCGCACTCGTGCCGCTGTCACGGCAGGCGATCGCGTCCTCGACGAATTGAAGTCGATCTCGGGCAGCCACGATGCTCGTTTCCCGGGCCGATCGGACCGTCGACAAACCGATCAGCGAGAACACGTTGCTCTATGCCCTCTATCGCATCGGCTACCATCAACGAGCGACGACGCACGGTTTTCGCGCGCTCGCGTCGACCATCCTCAACGAGAGCGGCCTTGGCGGCCGGATGCATCGAACGGCAGCTCGCGCACAAAGAACAAAATGCTGTGCGCGCCGCGTATCATCGGGCCGAATATTTCGACGAGCGCACCGGATGATGCAATGGTGGGCCGACTTCCTGGAGCGGAGAAAGCGCGCAGCGACAACGCCGTTGAGATGTAGGCGAAGTTGCGCGAAATAATGTTGCGCAATGTGTCTCCATGTTCCTAGCCGTACTCGCATTTTGCTTGTAAGTTATTGAAATAGCAATGATTATCTTATCTTACAGAAAATATCGTGACCCATATTTGTGCCCCAGGTAAAGAATTGCACTTTGGTTCGATGCCGCGGGCGGAACTCACGGAGCCTCTTTAGCCGTGGTCACCGCTCTTCGAACAACTCAGGTTCCTACGGACTGAAGCCCGTTCCCGTCATTCTCAGCTTCGGCGAGGTAGATCGTTTGGTCAAGCCACTCGTGCTGCTGAGGCGTCAGCTCTCGCGCTAATGGCCTGCACACACGGTGTCAGGCAATTGGTCCGTGTTCATTCGCCAAGTATAGCATTCACGCAAGCAGCGGCCGCCTCGTCGTTGACGAAAGACCCCTCGCTTTTGAATGCGAGGCGCTGCATACGAGCAAGACCAGCTTGGGTCGTGTTGTCCGAGTCGCCTTAGACGACACTATCGGTGTCGCGAGGGCCGGGAGCGGACGTGCTCCCCATCCGATTTCGCGCGAGCCCGCTCCTTCGGCCCGACGTTGAGCAGGTCTATTGAGTTCCGCGTCATCGTCAGCGATCTCGCGACAAACGATCTTTCCATCGAGCGGGAAGGCTTGCAAGATTACGTTGAAGCCGCCGCCGGCTTTGTGGGGAGCCGCGAGCCGGAGGTTGAGCCAGAAGTCGTCCTGGCCCTCGCGTCGGATCACGGAATAGGCCCTGTGCGTCGGTCGTTTCGGTTGATCTCTATTCTCCGCCATCCGGTATCTCCCTTCGAGCGGTTTCGATGCCCTGCGCGAGCAGGCGGCGAGGCACGCACGGCCCCGCGGCCCGCTCACGGGCGCTCGGCTGAAGGCATGTTTGGGGAGCTATCGATAGCCTACGCTTCGATTTCGGAAGGTCAAGCCGGGCATCCTCTGTTTGAAGATGCCGCGAAAGGGCGGATTCCCATCGTTCGACGCGGCCGCGCAATGGCGACAATGCGAGCGGACATTCGCTTCTGCGAAGCGTCGCGGCCAATCTCGATCCGTTGCGGAAGGTCGCCGCTTACTGCCGGTTGGTCATTCCCACGTTCGATCGCAAAGGCTACGATTAGACTCGGATCTAATAGCTGAGTCCCGGGGATATGGACACAAAACCTCGTTTCGATCTCGGAATCGTCGTGCCGTTAGGAGAGGAATTTCAATATGTTATCGATGTCACGCCGCTACTAAGGTCAATACCTCACGGCGGCAGCCACTTTCATGTCCTAGATTTTGGAAGATTTTCCGCAGTAGCTTGCCTAGTGGGCGACATGGGACTGCTCGCCGCGCAACATGCGACGCAGAAGTTACTGGACTTTGCCGAAATTACGCTTCTTGCAATGCTTGGAACGGCCGGGGCGCTCGACGAAGATCTAGCCGTCGGGGATGTCGCCATCGCCACCGAAATCAATGAGTTTCAAGCGAATTCCAGGGCTGAGACAGCTGACGATCACTATGAATTTCGATATTCCGGGCGTCACTGGCCCATGGAGTTCCGAATCCGACAGTCCGTCGGCAATTTCGAGTTTGCCGGTCGGCAGGCGTTCGAAACATGGCAGGCGACCGCTACGCGCTATTATAATGACATGCAGATCTCTAATAAATCCGTCGTCTGTGCGACGCCACCAACACTGCATCTGGGCAACATCGCTTCCGGCAACGTGGTCGTGGCATCGAAAGTATTCGCGGCCGAGGTCAAGAAGGTCGATCGGAAGTTCATAGCCATCGACATGGAAGCTGCTGGGTTCGCGTACGCAGCGTCCGAACGTATCCACCCTGTTTGTAACGTGGTAATACGGGGCATCTCAGATCTTGGTGATGAAAATAAGAAGAAATTGGACAAGGCTAGCAAGAACGCGTGGCGGCGATACAGCGTGCGCAACGCGACGACGTTGCTCTTGGGCCTGCTCAGTTGGGACGGATTTCTGGACGCAACGGGGCTGACCCAGACGTCCAGGGATGCGACGATCCAAGATTTCATTCGAACCCTGGTGGACGAACTCCAAGGTTGCGTCGGCGGACCTTGGGTGGTCGGAGTGGTGTTGTGGAATCATTCGCACGGACCTGCCATCGCGGCGTCAGGCAACGCGTTACCAATAGACGTCACAAGACTCCGCATGTCAGATCTTAGGTTCCGTACAATGATGGAGGAGGTTCAGCCCCTAAGGGATCAGTTCGGGAGGGTCGCGTTTGAAGACGTGGCGGATCGCGTCACTGAATTAGTTACCCGCTATCAGGAGCAATTGGCTTCGACCGCTGCGAGAGCCTTGATAAAGGACTTCGACGCTGTTGTGATGGAGATGATTTTCCCCGCAGGCACAGACGATGAAGCAGGACCGATCTTGCTTAAGGCTGACAAGATCGACGAAGACGCTGGACCGCTAGCGGTGGTGGCATTCCTGAAAGACCACATTGAGACGAGTTGGCTCGTTCGCGAGCGCTACGTCGACGCTCTGGTGGCTATCGGAGATACGGAGACCGTGATGGCGCTGACGGAGTTTGTCGGGGTACCGCAATTAACGCGTCTCGAACTGGAGCACGGAATGTTCGCTTGCGCGCTTGTGGGGCAGAAAAACGTGGTCGAAAAGATGTTGTCGCGTCATATTGAAGAATTCGCCGACGCGGCGGCCGCTTTGTTCCGCCAAGATATCATCCGGAAATTTCCTTGGCTCAAATCAGTTCGGAAATGAATCCATGACAGGACAAGGACATCCCATCGAGGTCGATCTCGAACGGATCCTTCCGCTGCTCGCGCGTGAGATCTATACTTCCCCATTTGCGTTTCTTCGCGAGAATGTGCAGAACGCCGTCGATGCAATAAGGATGCAGAGATACCGCGAAAGCCAAGAAGGGCGTCGCGAAAAGCACGAGATTACCATAACGCTCGCGGGCAGCCGTCTTTCCATCACGGACACTGGCATAGGAATGACGCGGGAGGATTTAGCAAATTTCTTCTGGGGTATCGGAAAGAGCGGCAAGCATACCTTGGAAGCGAAGTCAGCCGGAGTGGTAGGCACTTTTGGAATTGGCGGCATGGCAAATTTCGGCGTTTGTTCGCGCCTAGAGGTAACAACCAAAACGCGATCCGCAGACCGAGCGATTATCAGCTTCGCTGAGAGGTCTCAACTTTCAGCAAAAGACGATTGCGTATTTTACAAGGTCGGGTCGAAGGGAACGACGTGGGGTACTACGATTACTGGAACGCTGATCGACGGTATTTCCTCGATCAAATAGCTAGCTATCTCGCACCTATCGTCCAGTTCCTCGACGTGCCATTACGCATCGGCGAGCGCCTATTGACCATGAAGAGCTTTCCGAAGGTTGACCGGGAAGAGGGTGCAACTTGGCAAGTCAGCGCCGGACCAGCGCAGGCGAACGTATGGATTCGCGCGCTGCAGAAGGCCAAGCCGAAATCGAAGTGGACGGGTTTCATTGGGAAGGAAAGGAAACGAACGTCGCCGCCGTTTTCGGTACGACACAAAATGTAGTCACCGCTTACCAATACGGCTTCATGCTCGCGAACGTTCCGGTCACTACAGTTTTTGGCTTGGGAGGCAAGATCAACAGCTCGGTCCTCCGACCGACCGCAGGCCGCGAAGCCGTCACCGATGAAAGCCGCCGTCTCGTCCAAAATCTCCTGTCCGCGATCGAAAGGGGCTTGGCTGAGCACATCTCCGTAACCCCCGGCTTGCCGGAGCGCTTTTCCTCATTTTATCGATATCTATCGCAGACCAAACTATGGGAGCTTGCCGACGCCACGACGGTGCGCATTCACGGGTCGAACCAGAGAAGGCGCCTTGATTTCCCTGAGATCAGAGTTGCCTAACAAGGTATTCTTCGCAAGAGAGGGCCACGATCAATCTATCGTTCAGGCCTTCAGCGAGCAGGGAAAGACGGTGGTGCTCCTGTCATCCGATGGACAACGCCAGCGAGTAGAGAGTAGCTACCTGACAAGCTATTGCAACGCGTCCCCGTTGGAAGACCGAGTTACGTGTCTTCGTACGATATCGCGGCTCTCCATCGCGGAGGAAGCCTTTAAGTTTCAGTTGATGGACCGGCTGCGAATCCAGTTTCTCGTCGATGACCTCTATATCAAGGCGGGGAGCTAACTCATGGAGCGATGCTGTGGCCGTCCCCAAGTTCGTCTGCGGCGGGTGGAAAAGTCCTATTCATCGACTTTAGACATCCTCAGATAAAGCGGCTTATCGCGTTGCGCGACACCTACTCCTTCGATGCCGTGTTCGATATCTTCATACGTGACTTTATCTTACCGAGCCTCGAATCCTGCTTTCCGGAACTAAAAAAGCGCGATTTCGACGCTCTGCTTCGCAGGCTGCAATCTACCGTCGAGTACTTCGAGATTGATCCGGCGGACATCGGTAGAATAAATCAACTTGCGTCCATAACGCACATGTCGCCGGAGGCGGTGGCCGCCGTTTTCGGTCGGCGTGGCTCGGGAATATCGCGGCCGACGTCGATTCGCGCAAGCGATGTGGTGGCCGTTGCTCCCCAGATCAACCAAGTAGTCCAGCAGACAAAGGGGCAATCGATCGAGGAACGGAGATGCGAGCTCGAGATGCGTCTTTTGGACACGGACGTCGACGCGAAAATTCTGGATGCAAGAGAAGCGAGCCCGGAATTCGGGCTGTCCAGATACTACCTCGCGCTGACCAGCGATGCGCACATCTTGTATCGGAGAATTTTCTTAGAGAGGAAGCCTTCCACGGACTTTACTTGGGGGGGATATCGAGGAGGCTACCTCTTTTATAGCGTAGGATCCGCTGTAGTTTACTACGATATTCAATTCGAGTACATTCTCTTCGAGAATGAGTTGCGCGAACGTTCGGGAAGGATTGTGCTTGAGGAAGTGCCACTTGTGTTGAAAAATCAGGTCTTCCTTCCGATCCCTCAAAGTTTCGAAGGCGAACTCGTACCAAGCGATCGACCTGTGAAGTTCACAATCCGACATCAAATTCTCGAAACCAGCAACGATTATTCTCGATTTCGTTGACGTGGTATTTGACGAATGCCAGTGTTTGTTTTCACAAGTTCTTGAAGGACGGCTCACCCGCAGACGGATGTGGATTAGAGCCATTGTCGTGAGGCTCCGAGAGCGTCGTGCCAGCGATGAGTTGACAGATCTGAGACGCGGAGTTCGTCGCGCGTTGCAAACAGAAACATGTGGATTCGGCTCCCATTGCGGCGTCGAAGGACCGCACCGTCGGGCCATCGCCTCAATGCGGCGATTGTCGAGTGGTGACCGACCAGCACCCGCCAGTTCTTCCAGCGAAGGAACCGCTCGGAGGTTTTCGACGGCGTGGCGGCGAAATAACAATGCACCTTGCGCTCGACGCTCGTTTGCGAAAACGATGACCGAGTGACTGGCATTGTTCCGCGATCAATCTCGACGAAAAAGTTGCGACAGCCTCCGTTTGATAGCTCAACGGCAAACGCGAGGTCGGGCGCGAGTCCTATGTCACGTCGAGCGCCACGATGCGCAATCGTCACGCGCATCGCAAAAGGGGACGATGCATGACGAGCGTCGTGACTCTGCTCGCGAAGGATTTCGTTGGCGTCGATGAAACGATGGCCGGCGCGGTGAACCGCGGTGCGCATCGCCAATTTGAAATCGATGATTTCGAGTTGATGTTCGATGAACGGCCGAGTTGCCTCCCGGTTTCGGCGCGAGCGCTCGGCGGACCTGAGGTCGATCCCTGCTCGCATGCGCAACAGCCGTGCTCCGCGATCGGCGAGCGCGTAAACGATCGGAGCAGAGCCTACGCTCGGATAATAGTCGAGCTGGGCGCGCGGCCGATCGATGTAGCCTGCATGAAATAGATGGCAAAGGCGATCGTTGGTCCGATCGAGCGACCTGCCGACAAGGGCGGCGATGTGAATCGATCGCAGAAATCGGTTCTCTGCGACGTGCCTGACGATCGCGACATCGTCGTCAGTCAATCTGAAAGCCGGCGAATGAGGCGCGCGGCGAAACCGCGGTCGGCGGCAAACTGAAAGCGACGACGCAATATCGCTCATCACCTAATTGTAGCAGGACGAATACCACGGCGGTCACGTTGACGGTCTCAGCGGGGATTGGCGGCGGCCAGGTGGACAGGTCGCGACATGTCGCGGACTGGCGCGTCTGCTCGGGCCTTGTCGAGAACCGACGATCCTCGTTGCGCAGTCGCGAGGCGCAGGACATCGGAAGGAAATCAGCTCTGAAAGGAAAATCCGTCCGGCGCGCCGAATCCGACCATGGGAGGAGGTCGTGGCGGAAATGCACCCGCTGGCCTTCTGTCAAACTTTCTGCATCCCTTTGCGATCGCTCCATGAACTAGACGCTTTGCCCTTCGTTTAGGGTCGCGGTTACGGAAACCGTGGGGCAAAACGAAGAAGCCCCTCGCTGTGGAAGGCGAGGGGCCGCCCTGTTCAGAGAGGTCTTGCTCTCTGCTGCCGGTTCGATTGTTCAAGGCGAGCCTGGATCCATTCCTCGATATCGCTGACCTTGAAAGCGACGCGGCAACGGCCGAGCTTCACCGCATGGGGAAACTGACCTGAGCCTTGCAGCCTCCAGAGGTGCTGTCTTGAGTAGGGGATGCCGAAATCCGTCTTGAGCTGCTTGACCGTGCATAGTTTGAGCGTATGAGACATTTCGATTGTTCCCTGAAAAGGGAGCAGTCGCGAATGCCCCGTGCGCCTAAGCTAGCGGGCTCGCAAGCTTAGCACGGCGTTGGATATCCGTCGAAATTGTTGTTACCGAGCGTGACGCGAGGTTCGGCGGTTACGGCTGGCGCGATTTCAGCCGTGCCCCTCAATCAACCTATTTTCGATCACTCGTTTCTGTGGAATTGTACGCGCCGCCTACGGGCGAGTGATTGGAGAAGTGGGCCGCAAATAGAGGTTCACGCGGGAGGGGCAGATGCGCTTAATGTTAGCGATCTTCGTTCCGTGGCTGGGGCTGCTAACGATAGGGAAGCCATTCCAAGCCTTCTTCTGTTTCCTCCTGCAATGGACTTTCATCGGATGGCTTCCGGCCGTTATCTGGTCGGTCACGGCCGTCGCCCGACACTACGGCGACAAGAAAATGGATCGTTTTGCTGAGGCGATAAAGTCAAGCAGACCCGCGGAGCCGGCTCCTGTTGTCGTGAGCGTTCAAGCTCCAGGGCGAGGCGAGCAAAGCGACGCCCCCCGCCCGTTTGAAGTGCAATCCCGCGCTTTGGGCGAGCCGGATAGCCAGTTCGAAGAAGTGTCGCCTGTCGCGGGACCTAGGGATCCATGTGACGGAATAACCGGGCAGAAAGGGAACGGCAGAGTTGGGGTCGACCTGCGCCCGAAGCCGATGCTCTGGGTCAAACGCCGCAGGATAGTACCCCGGCAAGGGCCCGGTCCGTTGCATCAGGCGGACCGTCTGAAAACATCGGAATTCGCAAAGACCACGCAGCCTTGTTGGCGCAGTATCGAGCTGCTCCTGATGAGAGGTTAGAAGAGGCAGTCGGAGGAGTTTTCCGTTTGAGGGCCCCAGGAAACGGGCCGGAACGGAGCGGCACAACACCGCCGCAAATCACCGGTCGGGACAAAATTGCTAACCCGGTCCGAACCTTCTTTGGTGCTCGGATCGGCGCAATTCCGACGCGAACATTCGTTGTCGTACTGCTCTATTTCTGCCTGGCGGCCGCAACATTCGCGCTTGTCCCGCAAGTCCATGATTGGGTGAGCCATTCGGCAACAGAATGTATAACACTAGTAGTTTAATGGCCTCAATAGCGACTGCTTTTGTTAGTCAGCACTTTGTAACGATAGCTGAGTTTATCTCACTAATAATACTTGCTTCTGTCTTCACTATATACGGAAAACTGGCTGGCGTTGTTGGAACGTTCGGCTGCATCGCTCTCTTGTTATACATCGCTACGCCCAGATATTCTCCTCCAATTGTCGAGCATGTCCAGCCTAAAGAACCGGCGATCCAGACTACGTTGCAAGATAGTGTCCCGCCGACTAGCCACCGTCCTCCAATCGTTGAGCATATCGAGCCTAAAGAACCGGCCATCCGGACCGCTTTGCAAGATAGTGTCCCACCAACCAGGCCCCGCATTCATTCTCCAAGTGAGCAACCGGCGTCAAATTACATTTTATTAGGCAATCAGCCGGAAATTATACAATTTTTCCATGACGAAGCATACACTTTGGAAATCTCTAGCGGTTTACACGCTCGTGTACACATTAAGAATGGCGGTATAGAACTCGAGAATACACGTTTTTATCCTCACACAGCATGCCGTGCACGCAATTCGACCTAAATTTGGGACCGGGAACTTATGAATTGAAAGGTTGTTTTTGGTCTACTGAAATCCAAAGAGATTCATCTGGCGACTAAATTACAGCAGAGCGGACCAAAATTCTCGATTTAGACCTCGCTTACAAGGAACTGAGATCTACGTCCGTATGATGGGCGCGAAGCTCAAGGGGCGAGTAGTGTATTGGCTAAGTTAGACTGCCCACTAGCTCGATGTGCGCTTAGAGTTTGTCCGGGAACATCATCTGGAATTGCATAGTTTTCGCGTCATGAGGCGGATGGAAGCGAGCTTGAGGAAGGCGAGGGCCTTGCGATTGAGGCACTCCCAATCCTTAGCGAGCCTTCGGCATCGTCCGAGCCAGGCGAAGGTTCGCTCGACGATCCATCGTTTGGGCAAGACGATGAAGCGTTGGGCTTGATCGGAGCGTTTGACGATCTCGACGTTCACACGCTTGAGAATGACCCCCAGCGCATCCTGGAACCGCGCCCCTTGATAACCGCCATCGGCGTAGAGCTTCAGAAGGAAGGGATAGAGGCCGAACAATGTCGCCATCACGAGCACGCCGCCGTCGCGGTCCTGAACATCGGCGCCATGCACGATGGCGTGCATCAGGAGGCCCTGCGTGTCGACGAGAATATGCCGCTTCTTGCCTTTGATTTTCTTGCCCGCATCGTAGCCATGCGGGTCGTGAGCCCCCCTTTTTCAGCGCTTTTCACGCTCTGGCTGTCGATGATGGCCGCTGTCGGAGAAGCCTCGCGCTCTGCTCTTTCGCGGCATTCGACATAGAGGGCGGGATGGATCCGATCGAGCGTGCCGTCCCAACCCCACAGATCAAAATAATCGTACAACGTCGAGCGTGGCGGCAGGTCTTTCGGGATCGCCCGCCACTGGCAACCGGCGCTCAGGATGTACATCAGGCCGTTGACTATTTCGCGCAGCTCCACGGTTCGTTTGTTGCCGCCGCGCTTGGCTGGTGGATACGGGGCGCGACCAGGCCCATTCCTCGTCGGTCAGTCAGAGGGATAGCGCAAGCGGCTGCGATCGTAGCGTGCGCGGTTTTCGTTTGTCCACATCGGCGGCGGCTCCCCATAGAATCAGGCCGCCTCTCTTGAATCACAAATGACTCATCCGATTTAACATGTTCCCGGACAGACACTTAGAGGAAGACTTATGAAGAGGATAGAGGCGGTCGCTCCCTTGCCATCGCTATCGGCGAGCCGACGTAGGCGGTCGATCAAGTTGCCCATGCGCACCGCACTGCGGGTCAGGATGAGGACGATAGGGGATGGCAGAGCAAACTGCGACTTCAGCAACCGGTCGTTGATAATCGTGCGATAGGCTTTCAGTTTCTGGTCAATTGTCGAATTGCGAATCTCGCTCTCTTTCAACGGCTCAGTCCCCATATCCATTTCGAGGGTAAAGAAGCATGCGCCGGTCGGGTATTCGATGCCGAATAGTGCGTCGGGGATCAGCGACCTTCTCCCGTCGCTCGTCTGGTAGCGAATGGCGAACGGATTATTGGCCTCGCGGGTGTTCAAGGGACATTTCGCGCGGCTCAAGATTTCAAGCCAACCGATGAAACGAAGACCATGCGCCCGCGTGGCGAGGCCTGACCGATGCGGTGGCGAAGGCGGTCGCAAAATCGTGACCGAAGTGCTGCGGTTTGAAATTGGTCTGTAACTTTTTCCAGAGAACATAGTCCGAATACGAAATGCGACCCGAATCGACCAGGGCGGCGACTCCCGTCGCTGATCTCGAACGCGAGGTCCGAGCAATTGGCGTTCTTCGCCCGCTGTTGACCGACAGGCTGAGCGACATACTCGTTCGGAGGATTTTTCAGGAGAAAGAAGCGGTCAGTGACCGTCCGCTGCGTCTGTTCCGGAACCGTTATCTTCTGAATTGTCGCGGTCGACAGCACGCCATGGATGAAAAGTGCGAACAGATAGTCGTAGTCGCGAGGCCTGAATTCGATAGGACGAACAAGCCCTCGCTTCCACCGGCCGAGCGCATGATAGGGCCTGGGGACGGCTGCCGTCTGCATTCGGCGAGTTGTAGGAGGTCACGACTGCGCGTCAACGTGCGGTATGTTTCGCGATGTGGTCGCAGGGGCTGACATGCGACGCACCAAGACGAGTGACAAAATCGCCACCAATCCTTTGAGGGACGAATATCGTCATCGCGGATTGTTGAAGCGAGATCGTCGCGGTCGGGAGCATGTTCTGCTTCGTTGGAGACGTCCTCGGGGTCGGTCGAATATCGCGCCCATTTTAGCGCCACTAGACGTCGGTGCTGCTCCGGCGACATGCGCGGCGCGGCCTCCATGGTCCCGAACGGCACTTCGATGCGAACCGCCGTCGGCGTCTCGTTTCGGACGTAGGCGGCGAACTCGGTCGACTTTGCGCCCTTCGCGCATCGACGCGATGAACTCGGTGGACGTGCGCATGTCGGCGTCCAGCAGCCGGGCGTCCCGGTCGGAGACGCCGCCGGCCATCTTGATCGACGTGTTCGACGCGACCGACGATCGCAGCGCCGGTGTGCAGCTGCTCCATGTGCTGGTGGGCGAACAGGACGCCGAGCCGGAACTTGCGCGCCTGCGACAAGCAGGCTCTCCAGACTGTCGTCGAAATATTCGGCCGCTTCGTCGATGACGAGATAGGCGGGCTTGCGTTCGTTGTAGGGGACCGCGACGCGCTCGAAGGCGGCCGCCATGACTGGCGCGATCATGTAGCGGCCGAAGAGCGCCGACGCGTCGGTCTTCAGAAGGCCTTCGAGTGTTGACCAGGACGACCTTCTGGCCTTGGATCGCGGCGAACATGTCGAGCTTGTTGCGCGGGCAGAGAACATGCGGTCGAACGCGGGAACCGAGAGGACGGCGTAAAGCCGGCGCGCGATCTGCTGGCGCGTCGTGCCGAACGCTTGCTCGTTGAAGAATTGATTTTCGAAAAACGACCGGGCGGTATCGATCGAGGCGCGCGCCGTGCTGGACGAACGGGCTCTCCGCGAAACTCTTCGACGAAGTCTTCCATCAACTCCAGGAGCGTATGCAATGTAGCGCCGGGTATAGCGAGCATCAGCCGCACGACGAAGGTGAAAGCGGTTCCTTGCTTGGCGGTGAGCTCGGACGCGAGCGCGCCGAAGATGTAGCCGTAGAGTTCGATTATGCTGGCCTCGACCTGTTCGCGGACGATCGGCGAGTAGTCGGCACGTCGCGCGGTCGCCACGTCGAACATGTTGAGCGACGGGTTGTGTTCAGGATCGATGATGATCAAGCCGGTCCGGGTCGCGGGCGAAGAGCTCCAGCCGTTGCAGCTTCGCGAGCATGTCGCCCTGGCTGTCGATGACGATCGAGCGCTGGCGGATCGGGCTCGCGTGAGGTCGTGCATGAGTGATATGCTGAAGCGTCTGCGACTTTCCCCAGCCCGAAGAGCCGATAAGGTGCCAGTGCTCCATTCGCCGGGCGCGTGTGATAGGAAAGGGGACTTCGACGTCGAAGAGATATTGGAGCGGGGTGTAACCGAGATAGGCTTTGACGACCTGGTGCGCCGTGCCGGGGTGTTCATAGGGATGGACGAGTTTATGCGCCGGCGCGGGATCGTGCTGGCCTGACGCCTCGTAGAGGTTGCGGTTCAGTTGATCGCGCAAGCCGCGAAAGAGCTTTGCTCTCACAACCTCGGGAGCGTGAAAGGGGACGATCATGTCAGCGACCGCCTGCTTGGGGGTCCGCACCATATCGATGAGGGCCGCTGCGAAGAGCGGCGGGGAATCGTCGTTTCTGCGAAGCGCGTCCGGGTTCGTGAGGGACGACGGCGGAAGTTTTCGGACAAGCTCGCTAAACGACGCTCTGAGCGTCGCGTGGATGGTCGCGAGAATTTGCGGCGCTTCGCGCGCTGTATGGATTCCGGCGATGAGGTCGTCGCGGAAGCGACCGTACGCGATGGCGTCCGACGTCAGCGGCGGCGGCGAAGTTTTAGGGGATCGAAACCCTCCGCAGAATAGAGGGTGCCTGCGGTTCCGACGATGCGATTGAACAGAGGTCTATGCGGAAGCCGATCTTTCCACGCTTCGATCAACTGCTCGGAACTAATTCGCATGAACGCTTCAGTCGACGGAAACGGGTCCGAGATTTCTTCCAGAGTTTGGCGAAGGACACGCGTGGACGGCGGGCGATCGGCAATGCGCTTTTTGGCTCGGATACCGGCCCGGATCGCAAAGAAGGGAATCAGCAATATACCACTGACGAGCAAAAACAGCACCAGCAGCGGAATGCCCAGAGCGATGGCAAGAAAGGGCATGCTAGAACTCGAACGTGCGCACGCTTGAAAGCGTATGTGTTTGACTAAGGAACAACTTGAGACGTGCGATTTGGTCGCGGATGTTTTCGTCGAGCGTGGTCGCCTGTCCCGGATTGATCGTTTGGATCGAGATTTCCGGATGTTCCAAGAGATAGCCGACAGTCAGGTCCTGGTGAACGCGGTCTGTTCACGCCGTATTGCAAACTGAGCGTACCAAAACAGAGCGACTCCTCCACAAAGCGTGAGCAATGCCAAGGGTCCGAAAAGCCGCGATTGCCGACAAGAATATGAAGACTAAGCCGAGGAGGAAGAGGCCGATGCTGAATAGCGTCATTGCCCAAAGCGCATCAGGGGAAAAACGACTTTCGGACGTCGCGAGATATCCAGGCGAAAGATCGAATATGTAATTTTGTAACGCGCGTTGCTGGATGATGGCCCGCTCTTCATTAGAGAACTCAATAGAAAGATAAAGGGTGTATTTCGGGCTAAACCCAAGAGCCCGTACCGGCCGCGGTGCTCAACAAAAGCACGCATGGACGCCCCCTTTTTGGATATTGAATTGGCTGCGCGCTTTCCATGTCAATAGGAAATTCGAAGCGACGGCCTAGTTAAGGGGGGAAGTCGCGGCGTCTAAGTTGCCAAAAAGCGCCGGATGCGCGCCTCGACTTCGGCGCGCGGCCGGCCGAAGCGCATGCGGCTGGTCTCGATCAGCCGGTGGGCGTCCGGCCGGCGCGGGCGGCGGAGCGTCGTAGAGGTCGAGGCGGATCGGGGACGTGGGCGACGCCGCCGTGCAGCAGCCGCGCCCAGGCGGTGAAGTTCGGCAGGTCGAGCAGCGCGTCGGCGCCCGCCGAGGCCGATCTGCTCGGCGAGGATCGGGGCGTCGGTCGCGCCGGTGCGGCAGGCGATGATCGAGCCGACATTGCCGAACACGGCGGCGCGCAGCCGGTCGGGAAGCTGGTCGAGGTACTGGTGCGCGATGGTCAGCGTGAGCCCGTACTTGCGCGCCTCGCGACAGGATCAGCGCGAAGCTCTCGGTGGCGAAGGATTGGAACTCGTCGGCGTAGAGATGGAAGGTGCGGCGCTCGGCGGCCGGAGTGTCGGCGCGCGAGAGCGCGGCTTGCGCGATCGCGGTCGTGAGCAGCGCGCCGAGCAGATGCGCGGTGCTTTCGCCAAGCCGCCTTTCGACAGGTTGCAGATGACGATCGCGCCCTCGTCCATCAGCCGGCGCAAGCGTGATGGTGCTCTTCGGCTGCGCCAGCATGTTGCGCAGCCGCGGCTCGATGAGCGCCTTGCCGATCTTGTTCTGGATCGGGGCGATGGCCTCGGTGCGGAAGCTGTCGCCATAGCCGGCATACTCGTTGAGCCAGAACGAGCGCACCACGGGATCGCCGACGTGGTGCTCGACGAGCTGCACGCGGAACGGCTCGTCGATCAGCAGGCGGGGAAGCATCAGCAGCGTTGCGCCGGGCACGTCGAGCAAGCGCGCGCACGGCGTTGGTGAGGATGTAATCGAGCCGCGGCCCCCAGCTCTCCGGCCAGACGTGGCGGAAGGCGGACACGACGCCATCGGCGACGATGGGCTTGAGGTCGTCGGGGCACGCGCGACAGGGGATTGAAGCCGATCGGCCGCTCGATGTCGGCGGGATTGATGTAGACGAGATCGTTGGTGCGGGCTCGCGGCACGTGCGTCGAGCACGGCTTCGGCGAGATCGCCGTGCGGATCGAGCAGCGCGAGGCCTTCGCCGGCCGCGAGGTCTTGGCGCGATGAGATTGAGCAGCAGCGTGCTCTTGCCGGTGCCGGTCTGGCCGACGATGTAGAGGTGCCGGCGGCGCTCCTCGGGATCGAGCATGACGAAGTCGCCCGAGATGCGGGCGCCGATGCAAAGCTCCTGTGGTTGCAGTGTCATGGGCGGAAGGGAGCCGGTGTGCCGTGCGCACCGCAAGTTGGGAAGTGGTGCGGGCAGCACCCTGTTCCCATAAGGGTGCGCCGGGGCTACATGGCGTCGTCGTCATTGTGCGTTGATGACTTGACTGCCGAACCCCCCGCTCACTGCCGGCTCGTTTCCGGCCACGATCCTTTCGAGGATGGTGGCCATCAGAATTATACCGCTCAAGCGGGAGAGGGAGACCTTCGAGCTTCCCCCTGGTGAGACACGAGCGACATTCTCCCCGGAGCCGACACGCTTACGCGTCCGCGCTCGGCCGCGCTGCGGTCAAGGTCGGCCGAAGGCCGCCCCGGAGGGGTCGCCTTGAGGGCAGCGCTGCCGAGCGCCACAATTGGGGTGTCAGTTAATGACCGATGGGGAGAGAACCGCCCTCGTCGTGATCCTCGCACCCCTGAGCCACGCTTGTCGTAGGGCCGCGCGCGTCGGCGCTGCTTTCGGTCGCGAACGCTTGCTCCGGCTCGCTCGCGCATCGATCGCTTTCTCGGCGTCCCCGCCCGACCCCGTGGGTTTTCCCGAGACTCTTGCCCACAAGAGGCGAGGGCGGAGGCGGAGCGAAATGCGCCCACGCGGATTTCCGCGACAGCCGAAGTCGGGTCTGCGACCACGCGACCCGAAAAAGACACGGGGTCGGGCGGAGCAGCCCTACGCGCGCGGCCCGTGCTTTCGGCTTCTTTTTGCCCGTTGCCCCGCCTTACCCTAAAGGCGGGGTCTAAGGAGGACCGCCTCTATCGGACACGTCGTCGATCAGCATATCGGACACTGGTTGAGCCAGACCGATTGGTCTCACGCCGCTCGCGCGGTTTCCCGCTTGTAACTTTCAGGTGGCACCGGCAGTCCGAGCTTCTGCAACGGGAGATAGTGGAAGTAGTACTGACAGCCGACGGAAATCACGTAGTCAAGCACGTCCTTGTATTCCGGACGTCGGAACCAATCGTTGAGAATGTATATGTATTCGACCTCGTAGTTGAGCGGAGCGAGCAGCTTACGCATACCGCTTCTCTCGAAATCGCAGGTTTGCAATTTCTCGATCTCGACGATCCCGCGATCTTTTGGAATTTGAGTTCGAGGATGAACATCGTGTTATTGACGATGACATAAATGGCGTCGTCCGGTAGCAGCTTCTTCGAAAGATGATCCCGATAGTCGATCCCGCGCCGCTTAAGCATTACGTAGAGGGTGTGCTTGCGATAGCTGCGAGCGACCTCCCGGCCCTCATAGGAAATGATCGAACCGGAAACGCTGTAACCCGGCGCTTTGGCGATGGCGGCTAGAAGATCGCGCTCGTTCTCGAAGTTGAGGCCCGTTCGAGTGTTGCCCCCGCCGTGTCCACCTTCCTTCATACGGCGACGGAAAGGGGAACGGTCCAAAACTTGGTTCGGGCGATTTAATGAGGGCTTTGTGCCGCTTGATTGAGAGATCGATGTA
>CAVVNR010000005.1:0-271639 GCA_963749715.1 uncultured Alphaproteobacteria bacterium | reverse complement strand
AAGCCGGACCGCACAGGCACCGGCACGCTCTCCATCTTCGGGCACCAGGCGCGTTACGACCTCGCCGGACGGCTTTCCGCTGATGACGACCAAGAAGCTGTATCGCGAAGGCGATCATCCTGGAGCTGCTCTGGTTCCTGCGCGGCGACACGAACGTGCCTATCTGAAGGAACACGGCGTGACGATCTGGGACGAATGGGCGGACGCGAATGGCGACCTCGGCCCCGTCTATGGCCAGCAGTGGCGCGCGTGGGCAGGGCCGACGGCCGCACGATCGACCAGATCGCCTAGGTGATCGAGGAGATCCGCCGCAACCCCGACTCGCGCCGCCTCATCGTCTCGGCCTGGAACGTCGCCGAGATCGAAGACATGAAGCTCGCGCCCTGCCATTGCCTGTTCCAGTTCTATGTGAACGGCGGCAGGCTGTCGTGCCAGCTTTACCAGCGCTCGGCCGACCTCTTTCTCGGCGTGCCGTTCAATATCGCGAGCTATGCGCTTCTGACTCATCTCGTCGCCCGCGAATGCGGGCTCGAGGCGGGCGAGTTCGTGCATACGTTCGGCGACGCGCATCTCTACCGCAATCATGAGGACCAGGCGCGCGAGCAGCTTGCGCGCGAGCCGCGCCCGCTGCCGAAGCTCGTGCTCGGCGACATCGGCTCGATCTTCGATCTCAACGCCGACGCGATCGCCTTCGAGGGCTATGACCCCTGGCCGGCGATCAAGGCCAAGGTCGCGGTGTGAGCGTGCCCGCCGCTCGTCCTGGTCGCGGCCATAGCGCGGAATGGCGTGATCGGCGGCGATAAAGGGCTCCCCTGGCGGCTTTCGAGCGACTTGAAACGGTACAGGGCGCTGACCTGGGGCAAGCCCATGGTGATGGGACGCAAGACCTATCTCACCATCGGCCGCGCGCTGCCTGGGCGCGAAACAATTGTCGTGACCCGCGACCCCGGCTTCGCCGCCGCGGACGTCTTCGTCGCGCATGAGCTCGACGCCGCGCTCGACCTCGCCGCCATCCGCGCTCGCGCCATGGGCGCGGCCGAAATTGTCATCGCCGGGGGCGGCGAGATCTACGCCCAGACGATCGCGCGCGCCGAGCGGCTCTTCGTCACCGAAGTCGCGATCGAGGCCAAGGGCGAAACCCGTTTCCCGCCGATCGATCCCGGCCAATGGCGGGAGGTCCGGCGCGAGAACGGCCAACGCGGCCCGCGCGACGAGGCTGATTTTGCGTTCGTGGACTACGAGCGGCGGGTGGGCCGATCGCGTCTTGACGATCGACGAGAGTTAACCAAACTGACGAGACTTAGTCCGGATTGGGCCGATGAAGACAGTCAACATCCACGAGGCCAAGACCCGTCTTTCCCGGCTGATCGACGCGGCGGCGAAAGGCGAGCCGTTCATAATCGCCAAGGCGGGCAAGCCGATGGTCAAGATCGTGCCGATCGACGCGCCGGCGGCGCCGAAGCGGTTTGATTTCCTGGCGGGCGAGTTCACCGTGCCTGACGATTTCGACACGATGTTTCAAGCTGAGATCGAGCGCATGTTCGGCGTCGACGAGTGAGGTTGCTGCTCGATACTCGCTCGGATGCGGGCTTGCTTTGGCGGAGCCTGCGGCATGGCGGAAAGGGAACATTCCGGGCCGGGCGGCGATTTATCGCCCGACACCGCCCCATTGGAGCAAGCCCATGCGCCTCAACATCGCCTCGATCGGCCTCAGCGCCCTGATATCTCTCGCGCCCGTTCTCATGCTTGCGCCTATCGCGACGCCCGCCGCCGCGACGGCCTACAAGAACGACTACATCCCGAAGCGCTCGGATTCCTACCGGTATCACGTCGGACATATGCTGAACGAGAGCAAGCAACGGGCGCGGGCGGGGGCCGAATATATGCGCCGCCATCACCTCAGCCTCTTCTGACTGGCTGACGCACGCGAGATTAGCCCGCCGCCTCTCTGAGCCGTTCCGCCGCCGCCTCGGGCGTGAGGTCGCGCTGGGGCGAGCCCAGCATCTCGAAGCCGACCATGAACTTCCGGATCGCCGCAGAGCGCAGGAGCGGCGGATAGAAATGGGCGTGCATCTGCCATTCGGCGTGCAAGGCGCCATCGGTCGGCCTCTGGTGGAAGCCCATCGAATAGGGAAACGGAACGTCGAACAGCCGGTCGTAGCGCCTCGTCAGCTGAGACAGCGCCGCCGCGAGCGAGGCCTTTTCGCCGGCGCTCAATTCGTCGAAGCCGCCGACGCGCCGCCGCGGCAGGATCATGGTCTCGAACGGCCAGATCGCCCAGAACGGCACGAGCGCGCAAAAATCGTCGTTGGCGAAGACAACGCGCTCGCCAAGCTCAATCTCTTTTTCGAGATAGTCGATAAGCAGCGTCCGGCCGTGCCGCACGAGATACTCGCCCTGGCGGTGGGTCTCCTTCTCGAGTTCGTTCGGGAGATGCCTTGTCGCCCAGATCTGGCCGTGCGGATGGGGGTTCGACGCGCCCATCATCTCGCCCCGGTTCTCGAAAATCTGCACCGAGCCGACGTCCGGCAGGCCGCCGAGGGCGATCGTTTCCTCGACCCAAACATCGACGACGCGCTCGATGTCGGCGACCGCCATTCCCGAGAGCGTCAGATCGTGGCGCGGCGAAAAGCAGATGACCCGGCACAGTCCCGTTTCGCCCTCGGCGACAAGCAGCCCGTCGACTTCGCTCCTAGTCGGCGCATCGGCCTTGAGCGCCGCAAAATCATTGTCGAACACGAACGTGTGCGGATAATCCGGGTTGCGAGCGCCGCTCGCGCGCAGGTTGCCCGCGCAGAGATAGCAGTTCGGGTCATGGGCGAGCGCGTCCGGCGCGGTTTCAGGCTCCCGCCGTCCCTGCCAAGGGCGCTGAGTGCGGTGTGGCGAGACCAGCACCCATTCTCCGGTCAACGGATTGAAGCGGCGATGGGAGGAATCGCGGAGCGGCGTCGAAATCGCCACGACGAATGCTCCTCAAACCGGGATCGAGCGGACGCCGTCAGACGGCGCGCAGGCGAAGATTTCCGCGTCGAGTCCGGTCGCGACCCGATAGCCGTCGATCATGGTCCGCGAGGCCCGCTCGACCGCGGACGCTTCGATCAGGCTCACGGTGCAGCCGCCGAAACCGCCGCCGGTCATGCGCGATCCATAGACGCCCTCGACCGTCTGGGCGAGACCGACCAGCGTATCGACCTCCGGGCAGGTGATTTCGAAGTCGTCGCGCATCGAGACGTGGGAAGCGTTCATCGCCTGGCCGCAGGCGACAAAGTCGCCGCTCATGAGCGCGCGCTCCGCCTCAAGCACCCGCGCGTTCTCGGTGACGATGTGGCGGCAGCGGCGGTAGATGAGATCGGGCAGTTTGCGGCGCCTGGCTTCAAGCTGATCGGAGGTCACGTCGCGCAAAGCTTTGATCGGCCCGAGCGTGCGGCTGAGCAGCCTCACCCCTTCCTCGCAGGCTTCCCGCCGCGCGTTGTACTCGCCGCCCGCATGCTGGTGGCGGACCATGCTGTTGGCGACGAGAAGCCTGAGGTTCCGGGCGATGGCGACGTTGCGCGAGGCAAGGCTGCGGCAGTCGATCAGGAGCGCATGGCCGGCAACGCCGAGACAGGAAATATATTGATCCATCACCCCGCAGCGCATGCCGACGAAATCGTTTTCGGCCCGCTGGCAGATCTTGGCGATCTCGATCGGCTCGAACGGCAGGCCGGCCGCGCTGAGGAGCGCATGCGCGCACGAGACTTCGAGCGCGGCCGAGGAGCTCAAGCCGGCGCCGATCGGAACGTCGGTCCAGACGGCGAGATCGGCGCCGGTCAAGGGCTCACCGCTCCTCTCCAACATCAGCGCGACGCCGAGGATGTAGTCGGACCAGTCGCCGCTCGCGGCTTGGGATGAGGAATCGAGATCGAATTCGCGCGTCTCGTCCATGATCATCGAATAGACGCGAAGTCGCCGATCGGGCCGCGGCGACGCGGCGGTCAGGGTCGCGAATTCGAGCGCCGCCGGCATGACGAAGCCGTCATTATAGTCGGTGTGCTCGCCGATCAAATTGACCCGGCCTGGCGCGCGGCTGACCGTCGGCACGCGGCCGAAGCGGTAGGCGAACTCCACCGCCAGATCGCGCGCCGCAACGCTCATCTCAGTTCCTCCCATCGCCGAACAGGAACCTCTGCCGCAGCGCGCGTCAAGCGCGATCGAGCGCCGCTCGATGCGGCGGGCCTCGCAAGGCTCATCGCGCGAGCCGAAGCGCGCCCAGCGCCCGTTTGAGGAGAGCCGCCGGCATGGCTTCGGTCAGCCACAGTCCCGCGCCGAGGGCAGGAAAGTAGACCGCGACCCCGATCGCGGTCAGGGCGAGAAGCCTTGCTTCGCGGGCGAAGCGGGGGAGATGCGCGGCGCGCTCGGCCAGCAGTCCGTCGGCAAGCGTCAGCGCAAGCGCAAGCGCTCCGGCGGCAAAGAGCGTCGCCGCGAAGGTCGCGAGCAGGCGCGCGTCGGGCGCCGTCCAGCCGCGCCGCCTCGCGAGCGCGAACACGCCGATGACTTTGATCCATAAGCCGGCGGCGGTCGCGAGCGCGAGGCCGGGCGCCCCGAGCGGCCGAAAAAGGGCGATCTTGAGCGCCACATTGACCGCGACGCCGATGAGCGTGACCTTCATCGGCGTCGCGGTGTCGCCGCGCGACAGAAAGCTCGCGGACACAATCCTGTCGACCAGGAGCGCCGGCATGCCAAGCGCGTAGGCCGCAAGCACGCCCGCGGCCTCATGGGTCGCGTTCGCCTTGAAGGCGCCGTGCTCGAAGGCGACCGCGATGATGAGGTCGGGAATGAGAAGAAAGGCGACCACGAACGGCGCGCCGAGCGCCAGAGTCAGCGAAGCGGCGCGGTTCTGGGCGGCGAGCGCGCCCCGCTCGTCGCCGACGGCGGCAAGGGCGGACATTTCCCTCAAGAGCACCGAGCCGGTGGCGATAACGATGACGCCGCCGGGCAACTGATAAAGCCGGTCGGCGTAGCTGATGGCGGAGAGGCCGCCGGTCGGCAAGAGCGAACCGACAATCTGGTCGGCGAGCGCGCCGATCTGGTAGCTCGCCGATATGCCGATCGCCGGACCCAGCATCCAGAAGAATCGCCGGATGTCCGGCGTCAAGCGCGGCCAGGTCAGCCGCTCCAGGAGCCCGCGCCGCCGGGCCGCGGCGACGACGATCGCAAGCTGGGTTGCGCCGGAAGCGAGGAATCCCCAGCTCGCCATGCTCGCCACGCCGGGCGATGCCTGGGGAAAGAAGGCGGCGAAGCCGAGAAACGCGATCATGCAGACGTTGGCCGCCGCAGGCGCGGAAGCAGGCGCTCCCCAGGCGTTGTTGGCGTTGAGCGTCCCCTGATGCAGGGCGAACACGGCAATGAAGGCGATATAGGGGAACATGATGCGCGACATCGCCACCGCTTGCGCGAATTTGTCGGGCTGGCTGACGAAGCCCGGCGAGGTCAGCCGGACGAGCAGCGGCATGTCGAGATAGACGAGGCCAAGCAGGGCGATCTGCGACAGGATGAGCAGCGTGAACACCTGGCTCGCGAACCGGCTCGCTTCCTCGGGACCCGCGGCCTCGAGCACGCGGGTGTAGGTCGGCAGATAGGCGGCGTTGAACGATCCCTCGCCGAAGATCTGGCGGAACTGGTTGGGAAGCTTGATCGCCGCCACGTAGGCGTCGTTCAGCGCGCCGCCGCCCATGAGCGCCGCAAGCGCGATATCGCGCAGGAAGCCCGTCAGCCGCGAGGCGATCGTCCAGCCGCCGACCAGGAAGATATTTCGATACATTGCGTCCGGTTTAGCCGGATTCGCCGCCTCGCGGCAAAAGAGCCGCCGTCAGGGAGCGCAGGCGAGGTCGCTCGGCCTCCAGGAGGGCCGAAGCCCTCCTGGGCCGGCCCTCACTTTGGGCATGCCGGCTCGCCGGGCCGTCCGCACGGGAGCGGCTGCTTGCCGGGCGGCGGAGGCGCAGGCCTGGGCGGGACGACCCGCGGCGGGGCCTGCGGCCTCGGCTGTATGACGGGCGGGGGCGGAGCGGGCTGCGGCCGCGGCGCGACGGTTGGCGCGGGCTGCGGCCTTGGTTGCGCGGCGGGCGGGGGCGGAGCGGGCTGCGGTTTCGGCGCAGCGGCCGGCGCAGGCTCAGGCTTCGGCGGCGCGGCGGGCGGGGGCGGAGCGGGCTGCGGTTTCGGCGCGGCGGCCGGCGCAGGCTCAGGCTTCGGCGGCGCGGCGGGCGGGGGCGGAGCGGGCTGCGGTTTCGGCGCAGCGGCCGGCGCAGGCTCAGGCTTCGGCGGCGCGGCGGGCGGGGGCGGAGCGGGCTGCGGTTTCGGCGCGGCGGCCGGCGCAGGCTCGGGCTTCGGCGGCGCGGCGGGCGGGGGCGGAGCGGGCTGCGCTTTCGGCGCAGCGGCCGGCGCAGGCTCAAGCTTCGGCGGCGCGGCCGATGGCGCTGGCGCGACCGGCGGCTGTGCGGCGGGGGAAGGCTTCTGCTGGGCGTTAGGCGCAACCGCCGGCGCGGGCGGCTGAGGGTTCTGTATTGGCTGCGGGACGGCTTGCGCCGAACCGGCCGCTTTCGCCGGCACGGCCTCCCTGGCGTTGAAAGCGCCGGGACGGGGCGTCGCGGCGATAGCGGGCTTGCCCCGGTTTGTGCTCAAAAACTGCTTGGGCTGAACGCTGGCGGCGCGGATCTGATTCTGCTGGAGCGCAGTCGGCGGAATATGGGGCTGCGACGCGGCGCTCAGCTGCTGGGGCGTCGGAGTGGCGACGATTCCCCCCGCGCCGCCGTTAAAGCTCATGCGATTGATCGTCGTGACGTTGTTGACGACCGGGCTGTTATAGACGGCTGTCACCCGCGTCGTCCTGATGTTGTTCACCGCCGTATTGTAGAAGAAGTTCTGGCCTTGCCAGCGTCCGCCTTGATATCCTTCCCCAGTGTAACCGAAGCCGTAGTTGACGCCGCCGTAGAATCCGACCTGCCGCCCCCAATAGCCCGGCCTGAAGGCGTAGACCCCGCCGACGAACGCCCAGTAGCCGGGCGTCCACAGCAATTCCGGCTGGGGCGGCTCGACCCAGACGCCCGGAACCCAATAATAGTCGACGTTGTTCCAGGCCCAGTAGCCCGGCGTCCAATAGTAGCCGGGGGCGGGAAGTGGCGGCTGATCGTACTCGGGCAGCGGCGGAGGCGGCTCGTCTGCCTGAATGACGTAGCCGCCGCCCGGGGCGCAAGCGCAATCTGAGCAAGCGCTGGCGCGACGAGCGCAGCCGGCGCGCACGCGCCAAGGAGCAATCCGACGATCGCGTGCCCAACATGACGCATCCCAAAAATCCTTTCGACTCGTCGACGGCGGCGCCCAAGAAAAGAGTTCGTCCGAGGAGCCGGCGTCCGTTGCAAGAAATCTCGGATTCTCATCACGAGGTATCTTTGGCTCGGCGCCCTCGCCCGAAAAACTCTTCTTACAGCGGGCGCAGAGAATCATTGCGCCGCTGAACCGTTCTTGAACGCGTGGAAAAGGTTTTGTTTCGACGATTTTATGACGAGGGTGAGGCGACCAGCTCGTCGCCGGTTGCGACCTAACCCGTCAGCGCCCGGTCGATATCGAGCCACAGGTCCTCGACGTCCTCGATTCCGGCGGAGAGCCTGAGCAGGTCCGGCGGGCAGGGCGAGCCCGCGCCCTCGACCGACGCGCGGTGCTCGATGAGCAATTCGACCCCGCCGAGAGAGGTCGCCCGCTTCCACAGGCGCACCCGCGCCGCGGTCGCGATCGCCGCCTCGGCGCCGCCACGGAGCCGGATCGACAGCATGCCGCCAAAGCCGCCCTTCATTTGCCGGAGGGCGACGGCGTGGCCCGGATGATGCGGCAGGCCGGGATAAAGCACGGCGGAAACGGCCGCATGATTGGAGAGGCGATTTGCCAGCTCCATCGCATTGCCGGAGGCGGCGCGCACCCGCAAGTCGAGGGTTCTCAAGCCCCGGGTCAAAAGGAACGCCTCGAACGGATGCAGGATGAGGCCATGCGACTGGCGGATTTTGCGCGCCCGCGCGCATAGCGCGTCGTCCTCGCCGAAGCACAGCGCGCCGGCGATCACGTCGGAATGGCCATTGAGATATTTGGTCGCCGAGTGCATCACGACGTCGGCGCCCAGCGCGATCGGCCGGGTGAAAACCGGCGTCGCGCATGTCGAATCGACCGCAAGAACCGCGCCCGCCGCGTGAGCGATGCGGGCGGCGCCCTCGATGTCGGCGACGCCCCAGAGCGGGTTGCTCGGCGTCTCGAGCCAGACGAGCCTGGTCGCGCCCGGCTTCACCGCCCGCGCCAGCGTCGGCAAATCCTCGGTATCGACGAAATCGACGCTGATCCCGAACGCCGCCGCTTCGTTGGCGAGCCACGCACGCAAGGCCCAATACATGACCGCGGGCGCGATCACATGGGCGCCCGGCCGGAGGCTCAAGAAGAGCGCGATCGCCGCCGACATCCCCGAGCCGTAGACGAGCGTCGCCGCCGCACCTTCGAGCGCTCCGATCACCGCCTCGGCCTCACGCACCGTCTCATTGTCGGGCCGGCCATAGACATTGCCGCTCCGATAGAGGTTGTCGGGATCGCGTTCGAAGGTCGTCGCGAGATGGATCGGCGGCACGATGGCGCGGGTGCTCGGGTCGATGCGCCCAAGGGCTTGGGCTGCGAGGGTGCGCGGGCTCAAAGGCCGCGGCTCGCTCATAGCGCAAGGCCCCGCAAGAGCCTGGGCGCGGCGATCCCGGCGCCGCCGGCTTCGGCGATCAGCAAGTCCTTCAGCGCAGGGGCGCGATCGACGATGCGCAGCCCAAGATCGCGAAGAAAGCGCACGGCGGTGAAGTCGTTCGAGAACAAGCGATTGAGCGCGTCGAGGCCAAGGCCGCTGGCCGTGACGTCGAAGCGCCGCCGCCGCTCGTAAGCCGCGAGCGGCGCGGGCGCGCCCGGATCGAGGCCGAGCCGCATCTCGCCGACGATGGTCTCAGCGAGCGCCGCCACGTCGCGCAGGCCGAGGTTCAGGCCTTGCCCGGCGACCGGATGCACGACATGCGCCGCGTCGCCGATGAGCGCGAGCCGCTCGCCGACGAAGCGCCGCGCCGCCTGGAAGCGGAACGGGAAAGCCTCGGCGCGCGAGGCGAGGCTGATTTCGCCCAGTTTCGGCGTGAAGCGAAGCTCAAGCTCGCGCGTGAGCTCCTCGGGATCGAGATCGAGAAGCGCGCGGGCGTCGGCGCGCCGCTCGTTCCAGACGATGCTCGAGTAGCGGCCTGGAAGCGGCAGGATCGCGAACGGGCCCGCGGGCAGGAAATGCTGCTCCGCGCGGCCCTGATGATCGCGCTCATGCGCGATGGTGGCGACGATGCCGGCCTGGTCGTAGTCCCAACCGATGGCGGCGATGCCGGCGAGCGCGGCGAGCTTCGAGCGCGCGCCGTCGGCGGCGACCGCGAGGCGCGCGCTGAGCGAGCGGCCGTCGGACAGGCCCAGCGCCGCGACGCGCTTGCCGGGCGACCAATGCACGACCGACGCCGCGCGGCGCTCAACCCCGAGGCGGTCGCAGGCCGCCGCGAGCGCGGCGACGACATCGTCGTTGAACGCCATATGGGCGAGCGGACCGCCGTCTTTTGCTTCGAAATTGAGATGGGCAAGGCGGACGGCGTCGCGCGTCTTGCCGTCCATGATCGCCATCCTGAGGATCGGTTGCGCCTTCGGTTCGATCGCTTCCCAGGCGCCGATCCGCTCGAGCAGGCGCCGCGGCCCGTCGGCGATCGCGACCGTGCGCAGCCGCGTCGCGCTCGCGCCTGGCGGGGACGCCGGATCGACGAGCGCAATCGAGACGCCGCTCCCCATGGCCTGGCTGACCGCGGCGGCCAGCGCCAGGCCGGATGCTCCGGCGCCGGCGATGACGAGATCGAAAATGGGAGCAGAATCCGACACCAGGCGATGTCCCCAAGTCGGCGGCATTGTCGGATGTTTGCGGCAAGGGCGCAATCGGCGCGAAGCGCGGGCCGAGCTTGGCGCCGAGGCGCCCGCTCTTGACTTGAGACTGAATTATGATAAAAGATGAAAATCATCAGTCATAACTCGTCACAAAATGGCCATTGTCGAACGCCGATCCCCCGAAGAAACCCGCGGCTGCATTCTCGCCGTCGCCTGGGACCTGTTCCGCCAGCTCGGGACGCGCACGACCGTGGCCGACATCGCCGGCAAATCCGGCATGTCGAGCGCCAACGTCTATCGCTTCTTCCCGTCCAAGCAGGCGCTGAGCGAAGCGGTATGCCAGGGCCTGCTTGGCGAGATGCTGAAGGCTGCGCGCCGCGAGCTCGACGCCCCGGGCACGGCCGCCCAGCGCATCGCCGGCATGATGGTGACGCTGCATCGGCTGATGCGCGACCAGATGACTGGCGAAGCGCGCGCGCATGAAATTGTGAAGGTCGCGGTCGACGAGATCTGGCCGCCGATCGTCGATTACCTGAGCGCTTGCGCGGCGATGCTGGCCGAGGCGATCGCCGACGGACAGGCGGCCGGCGAATTCGGCCCAGGTGACCCGAAGGAGCTCGGCTGGCAGACGCTGCAAGCCTGCGTCATCATCCACGATCCGACCATGATCGCGCAGTGTCCGGCGATCCGCCCCGAGGCGCGTCCCGAGCACGCGATCGATTTTGCCCTGCGCGCGCTCGCCAATCCGCGACCGCCCGCTCCCATCCCGGAGACATGAGCCCATGAAATCGCTTGCGCCGCTCGCCGCGCTCGCCGCCGCGCTCCTCGTCTCCGCCTGCGATCAGAAGACGGAGGCCTCGAGAGCCGAGCCGACGAGACCGGTGCTGGTCGCGCAAGCGCATTACGCGCCGCGCGAGCAGGCGCAAGTGCTGGCTGGGGTGGTCAAGGCGCGGATCGAGAGCGATCTCGCCTTCCGCATCGCCGGCAAGATGGCGACGAGGCTCGTCGATACGGGCGCGTTCGTGCATAAGGGGGATGCGCTGGCCGAGCTCGACGACGCGGATTTTCGGCTTCAGCTCGAAGAGGCGGAAGCCGAACAGAGCTCCGCCAAGGCCGCGCTCGTTCAGACGGAGGCGGAAGAGCGGCGGCTGACGACGCTGTCGAAGCAAGGCTGGACCGCGAACGCCGATTTCGACAAGGCCCGCTCGGCCGCCGACCAGGGGCGCGCCGCGGTCGTACGCGCCGACCGGGCGGTCGCGCTGGCGCGCAACGCCATCGACTATGCGACGCTGCGGGCGGACGCGGACGGGGTCATCAGCGCGGTCTCGGCCGAGCCCGGCCAGGTCGTCGCCGCGGGAGCGCCGATCGTTCGCCTCGCGCACGCGGATGAGCGGGAAGCGGCGGTTTCGGTCCCGGAAACCATGGTCGATCGCGCGCGGACCAATTCCGCGCGGGTCGAGTTCTGGGCCCTGCCTGGCGTTTCCGTCGCCGCCAGGCTGCGCGAGCTGTCGCCGACCTCCGATCCGGCGACGCGCACTTACCCCGCGCGCTTTACCCTGGCCGATGCGCCCGCCGGCGTGCGTCTCGGGATGAGCGTCACCGTGTCCCTCGACGCCGATTCGGCGAAGGTGGCGCGGATGCCGATCTCCGCCTTGTTCGACATCGGGCAGGGGCCGAGCGTCTGGGTGGTCGATCCGGTCACCGCGACCTTGAGCGTCGCGCGCGTCGTCCTGGCCGGCTACAATGCCGAATGGGCCTTCATCGGCGCGGGCGTGCCCGAAGGGGCGAAGGTGGTCGCGCTTGGCGTGCACAAGCTCGACCCGGGCGAAAAGGTGCGCGCGGTCGACAGCCTGGCGGGGCTTTAGATGCGCTCCTTCAACCTTTCGCACTGGGGCATCCGACGCCCCCAGCTTCTCGCCTTCCTCATTCTTGTGATCGGGCTCAGCGGCGCTTTCGCCTATTCGCGGCTCGGCCGGGCGGAAGATCCCGCCTTTACCATCAAGACGGCGGTCGTCAGCGTCGAGTGGCCGGGCGCGACCGCCGCCGAAATGCAGGGTCAGGTCGCCGACCGGATCGAGAAGAAGCTGCAGGAGCTGCCGTGGGTCGACAAGATCGAGACCTATAGCAAGCCTGCTTTCGCCTCGATTTCGCTGAGCTTCCGCGACTCGACGCCGCCGCGCGACGTTCCGATGCTGTTCCTCGAGCTGCGCAAGAAGATGGCCGATCTTCAGCCGGACCTGCCCGGCGGCGTGCTCGGCCCGTTCGTCAACGACGAGTTCGGCGACGTCGATTCGGTCCTCTATACGATCGCCGGCGACGGCGCCTCTTACGCGCAGCTCAAAGATGTCGCCGAGGCGCTGCGCAAGCGGCTGCAGCGCATCGCCGACGTGACCAAGGTCGATCTCTACGGCGACCAGCCGCGAGCGCGTTTTCGTCGAGTTCAGCCACGCCAAACTGGCCACGCTCGGCGTGCCGCTGCAGGCCGTGCTCGATTCGCTCGGCAAGCAGAACGCGCTTAGCCCCGCCGGCGAATTCCAGACCGACGCGCAGCGCCTGCCGGTCAGCGTGACCGGCGCGCAGGAGGGCGCGGAGGCGGTGGCGGAGACGCCGGTCTTCGCCGGCGGCCAAAGCTTTCGGCTCGGCGACGTGGCGAAGGTCTCGCATGGTTACGAGGACCCGCCGTCGTTCCTCATCCGCGCCCAGGGCCAGCCCGCGCTCGAGGTCGGCGTCGTCATGCAGAAGGGCGGCAACATCCTCGCCCTCGGCAAGGCGCTCGACGCGACGCTCGCCGAATTCGAAACGGAATTGCCGCGCGGCGTGACGATTTCGCGCATCGCCGACCAGCCTGAAGTCGTCGATCGCGCCGTCGGCGAGTTCACCCGCTCCTTTGTCGAGGCGCTGGCGATCGTGCTCGCCGTCAGCTTCCTGTCGCTCGGCTGGCGGGCCGGCTTCGTCGTCGCGACCTCGGTTCCGCTGGTGCTGGCGATCGTGTTCGTCGCCATGGCGTTCCTGGGCCTCGACTTGCAGCGGGTGACGCTGGGCGCGCTCATCATCGCGCTCGGGCTCCTGGTCGACGACGCCATCATCGCCACCGAAATGATCGTGGTGAAACTCGAGCAGGGCTGGGACCGCGAGCGCGCCGCGTCCTTCGCCTGGACTTCGACGGCCTTCCCGATGCTGACCGGCACATTGGTCACCGCCGCCGGCTTCATGCCGATCGGCCTCGCCAACTCGGCGGTCGGCGAATATACCGGCGGCATATTCTGGGTCGTCGGCATCGCATTGGCCGCGTCGTGGTTCGTCGCGGTGCTGTTTACGCCGTATCTCGGCTTCAAGCTGCTTGCCGAGCTATGCTTCTGGCGGCCATGCGCGCAACGAGGGCGCAATCTACGCCACGCCGTTCTATCGGGCCTTTCGCCGCGCCCTCGAATTCTGCGTTAGGCGCCCGATCATCGTCATTTCGATCGCCGCGGCCATGCTCGGTCTGGGCCTCACCCAGTTCGCACGGTTCAGCAGCAATTCTTTCCGCTGTCCGAACGGCCAGAATTGTTTTTCGAGCTGCGGCTCGCGGAAGGCTCCTCGATCCAGGCGACCGAGGCGGCGGTGAAGGAGGCCGAGAGCCTGATCGCCGGCGACGCCGACGCGCGGTCCTACACCTCCTATATCGGCAAGAGTTCGCCGAGGTTCTGGCTTGGCCTTCAGCCGGTCCAGCCGAACGAATCTTCGCCCAGATCGTCATCGTCGCGCGCGACGTGGAAGCGCGCGAGCGCATCAAGGCGCGCATCGAGGCTGCCGTCGCCAAGGGCGCGCTCAGCGCCGCGCGGGTCAGGCTCGACCGGTTCAATTTCGGGCCGCCGGTCGGATTTCCGGTTCAGTTCCGCATCGTCGGACCTGGCCCGGATGTCGTGCGCGAGGCCGCGCGGCAAGTGCGCGACGTCATGCGCGCCGATCCTCGACTGGTCGACCCGCATCTCAACTGGGGCGAGAAAATGCCGTCGCTGCGCCTCGAGGTCGACCAGTCGCGCGCCCGGGCGCTGGGCCTCACGCCGCAAGACATCGCGAAACGCTGCAGACGTTGGTCGGCGGGGCGACGGTGACGACGCTCCGGGTCGGCGAGGAGCGGATCGACGTCGTCGCCCGCGCGATCCCAAGCGAGCGCGCGGCGCTCGACCGGCTCGAGGATCTCACGATCGCCACCCGCGACGGGGCGGCGGTGCCAGTCGGCCAGGTCGCGCGCGTCATCCGCGCGACCGAAGACCCGATCATCTGGCGCAGGGATCGCGAAGTCGTCCTCACCGCGCTCGCGGACGTCGTCGACGGCGTCCAGCCCCCGGACGTCTCGCGGTCGTTGTGGCCGAAGCTCGCCTCGATCCGCGACGCGCTGCCGCCCGGCTTCCGCATCGAGATGGGCGGGGCGGTCGAGGAATCGCAGAAGGGCAACAGCTCGATCTTCATCCTCTTCCCGGTCATGATCTTGGCCATGCTGACGCTGTTGATGATCCAGATGCAGAGCTTTTCGCGCTTGGCCATGGTGTTCTTCACCGCGCCGCTCGGCATCGTCGGCGCTTCCCTGGCGCTGAGCCTCGCGGGACAGCCGTTCGGGTTTGTCGCTCTACTCGGGCTCATCGCGCTTGCCGGAATGGATATGCGCAACACCGTCATCCTCATCGATCAAATCGAGGCCGACGTCCGCGACCGGGGCATGACGCGGCGGGAAGCGATCGTTTTCTCGACGATGCGGCGGGCGCGGCCGGTGGCGCTGACCGCGCTCGCGGCGATCCTGGCGATGATCCCGCTCTCCCACAGCGCGTTCTGGGGTCCGATGGCCTTCACGATTATGGGCGGCTTGTCGGTCGCCACGGTCCTGACGCTCTTCCTGCTGCCGTCGATCTATGCGCTCTGGCATCGCCGGTCGCTCGGACGCGAGAACATCGGCGCCCGTGCGCGCGGAGCAGCCTTGCCGATGGGGCTCGGCTCCGCGGCGCCGGCCGAGTAGCCGAGCCCATACCTCGATTTGCATGACGCCGCGGGACGGCGCCGGCCGCCGCCTTGACCAGACCTTCCCAGCGGAATAGGGTTTCCGCAAGGTCGTCGGCGGCAATGACTGAGTGGCAAAAAACTGATTTTGGGTTCATTCTATGAACATGTCCATAGCGCGCTCCTTCGCGCTGGCAGGCGCTATCGCGGGGGGCGTCCTGTGCCAGGCGCTGGTTTCCCAACCTGCGCAGGCGGGTTACTACGCATTTGGCTATACTCAGAACTATGTCTGCAGCCCAGCCCGGACTAATGGATGCGCGGAGCTCGACTCTTGTCGAGGGCTCCACCCAAACTAAATTGTTTACCAATGGCGATCAAGGCTGGGTAAGCACCAATACGTTGAATATTGGGGGCCCGGGCAGTATCAACACGAGCTATCTTGCCGGCTATACAAGTAATAGTTTTTTTAACGACTATTTCGCCTTCAACTTGAAGGATGTGTCCTCGAGTTTCAAGGTCACGTCGGCAACATTGACTGTTTATTCCGGCATAGTCACAAGCAATCTGCAATACAGTCTGTTCGGGGCAACCAACTGGCTCTCCGAAATCGCGATGGGCAGTCCTAACGCGACTCTCTATCAAGAGATGGTGACCGGGACGCCCTATGGCTCCTTCCTGATTCACGAAAACAGAACGAAGCCAACGTCAGGACCTCGTATTCACCCTCAACGCGTCGGCGATCGAAGACATCAACAACGCGATCGAGGATCGAGCCGAGTTCGGGATCGCTGGCCATGTTCTCTCGGTGCCGGAGGCCTCGACCTGGATCATGATGCTTGCCGGCTTCGCCGGACTGGGCGTCGCGGCGCGCCGCCGGGCGGCCAGACGCAGGGCGGCAGCCTCGGCCGGATGAGGGGTCGTTCAGGGCTCGCTTGACCTGGATCGCGCCGTTGCGGGAGACGTCGTTCATTGGTGAGATTTGACGCGCCGGCGCGGAACGACCATTTGTGGCGCCATGGCTGACGTCTCCTTCCCGGCCGCGTTCGGCGCGGGCCTGATCTCCTTCGTCTCGCCCTGCGTGCTGCCGCTCGCGGCGCCCTATCTCTGCTATCTCGCGGGCGCGAGCGTCGAGGCGCTGGCCGATGAGAGCGAGACGAAGGCCAGGCGCGACATCCTGGTCACCGCGCTCCTGTTCGTGGCCGGTTTCTCGACCGTGTTCGTCGGCCTCGGCGCTACCGCGTCGGCGCTCGGGGGGGTGCTCAGGCAATGGAGTCATGCGCTGTCGATCGCCGCCGGGATTGGCGTGATCCTGATGGGCCTGCACTTTCTCGGCGTGTTCAGGATCGGCGCGATGCTGCGCGAGAAGCGGCTTGAGATCGAAAAACCGGCGGGCGTTTGGAGCGCCTATCCGATGGGCTTCGCCTTCGCGCTCGGCTGGACGCCCTGCATCGGCCCGATCCTGGCCACCATTCTTGCGGTCGCGGGCAGTCGGGAGACCGTCGCCAGCGGCGCGGCGCTGCTCGCCGTCTACAGCCTCGGGCTCGGCCTGCCCTTCATCCTCGCCGCCGCCGCGATCGGCCCGTTCATGCGCGCCTCGCGCCATCTGCGCCAGCAATTCGGACGAATCGAGAAGGCCGTCGGCGTCCTTCTGGTCGCGACCGGCGTCGCGTTCCTGACCGGCGGCTTCCAGAACGTCTCCATCTGGCTGATCGAGACCTTCCCGCAGTTCGGGCAGATCGGATGATGAGGCGAAAGCAAAAGAAACCCGCCGTCTCCGGCGGGTTCCTTGATTGCAAGAGCAAGCCTGCCGCGGGACGTCGCTCGCCCCGCAGCCAGTCGCGTTACGACTTGTTCTGCTGGTAGGTGATCTTGCCGTCGGGCCCTTTCTGCCAAGTGTACCAGACGTAGTCGACGCTCGTGCGGTCGCCCTTCTTGTCATAGGCGATGTCGCCGATCACGGTGTGGAAGGTCTTGCCGGAGTGCATGGATTCGGCGATCTTCTTCGGATCGAGCGACTTTGTCTCCTCCGCCGCCTGCTTCATGATCTGGACCGCGGCGTAGGAATAGAGCGTATAGGCCTCCGGATCGAAGTTCTTCGCCTTGAACTCGGCCACGACGTCCTTCGCCGCGGCATTGTTGCGCGGGTCGGGACCGAACGACATCAGCGTGCCTTCGACGCCCGGGCCGCCGATCTGGGAGAACTCGTTGTCGGTGATGCCGTCGCCGGAGACCATGACGGTCTTCATGCCCTGGTCGCGCATCTGGCGGATGATGAGGCCGCCTTCGGTGTGCAGGCCGCCCCACATCAGATAGTCTGCGCCGGACTCCTTGATCTTGGAGACGATCGCCGAATAGTCCTTCTCGCCGGTGTTGACGCCTTCGTAGAGCACTTCCTTGATGCCGAACTTGTGCATGTTGTCGAGCGCGGCGTCGGCGAGGCCCTTGCCGTAGGTCGTCTTGTCATGCACGACCGCGATCTTCTTGCCCTTGAGCTTGTCGCGCGCGTATTCCGCCCACAGCATGCCCTGCTGGTCGTCGCGGCCGCAGGTGCGGAACGCGTCCCACAGCATCGCGGTCGGTGACTTTGGGATTGGTCGCCGAGGGCGTGATGAACAGGACGCCGTTCTCGGCATAGACGTCGGAGGCGGGGATCGTCACGCCGGAGTTGAAGTGGCCGACCACGAATTTGACGCCGTCGCCGACGAACTTGTTGGCGACCGACACGCCCTGCTTGGGATCGGAGACGTCGTCGCCCTGCTCGAGGGTGATCTGCTGGCCGAGGATGCCGCCGGCCTTGTTGATGTCGTCAACCGCCTGTTGCGTGCCGTTGACGAGCTGAGCCCCGAAGGCCGCGTTCGGACCGGTGATTGGGCCGGCGACGCCCATCTTGATTTGGGCGCTGGCGGCGCCCGAGAACGCCAAGGCCGCGAGAAGCGCGACGCCTGACAACCAATGTTTAGTCATTCAGTTACTCCCATGTGTTGCGGGCGCCCGGCCCTCCCTGACGCCCGTCGGCAGAAGGCAATTCCACCTTGGGCGCGGATACTTTCTCTTTTTTGATCAAGAGTCACCTTAAAAAACGCCCATGCGCCTCCGCTCTCGCGGGCAAGTCATTCAGCCTTTGTCCTTCGCGCGCCAGTTCAGCCCCGCGCGTTCATAAGCCCAGGAATATTGCGTCGCCATCTGGGTCGCCCGCATCGCCCGATAACCGAGTACGCCGACGGCCATCGTCCAGATGTACGCGGTTATGAAGAGAATCGGCGACAGCAACGGCTCGCGTAGAGAGCATAGTGGAGGAATCGCACGCCGGCGGTGAGAAAGACCATGTAGAGCGCCAGCATCGCCAGCGGCCGCCAGGTCTGGGCCATCGCCCGCCCGGTCGCCCAAGCGCCCAGCCCGCCCAGCACCAGCGTCAACAGGACGAAGGTGAAGAGGCCGTAAGGCTCGTCCGACCATAGGATGCCGCCCATCAATGGCCCCCTTCGAGATAGGCGGCGCGCACTTCCGGGCGCGCCAGGAGCTCGGCGCCGCCGCCCTGCATGGTGATCGCGCCGTTGACCATCACGTAGCCGCGGTGGGCGAGCTTGAGCGCGTGAAAGGCGTTCTGCTCGACCAGGAAGACGGTCAATCCCTCGCTCTTGTTCAGTTCGGCGATCACTTCGAAAATCTGCTTGACCACGAGCGGCGCAAGCCCGAGCGAGGGCTCATCCAGAAGCAAGAGCCGCGGCCGGCTCATCAGCGCCCGCCCGATCGCCAGCATCTGCTGCTCGCCGCCCGACAGCGTCCCCCCGCGTTGCGGCGCGCGCTCCTTGAGGCGCGGGAAAAGCGAGAACACCCGCTTCAGGTCCTCGTCAAAATGGGCGAAATTGTTGATCGAGGCGCCCATCTGCAGGTTTTCGAACACGGTCATGCGCGGGAAGATGCGCCGCCCCTCGGGCGACTGGGCGATCGAGAGGCGTGAGATCATGTGCGTGGGCAAGTTGGTGATGTCGGCGCCGTCGAACGTGATCCGGCCGCGGCGCGCGCGCGGCGCGCCGAAGATCGTCATCATGGTCGTCGACTTGCCCGCGCCGTTGGCCCCAATCAGGGTGACGATTTCGCCCTTGTTGACGTCGATGTCGACGCCCCGAAGCGCCTGGATCTTGCCGTAGAAGGTCTCGATCCCGCGCAATTGCAGGAGCGGGGCCGCAAGCGCGGCCGCAGCCGCGACGCTCATTGCTCCAGCTCCTTTTCGATCTGCTCGACCTCCTCCTCGTCGGCGACGCCAAGATAGGCGGCGATCACCTTCGGATCGGCGCGCACCTCCGCCGGCGTGCCGTCCGCGATCTTGACCCCGTAGTCGAGCACCACCACGTGGTCGGAGATCTGCATGACGACCGACATGTCATGTTCGATCAGCAGCACCGACGTCTTATGGTCGGCGCGGATCGATCGCAAGAGCGCATTGAGGTCGGCGGATTTACGCGGGTTGAGCCCGGCAGCCGGCTCGTCGAGGCAGAGAAGCACCGGATCGGTGCACATCGCGCGCGCAATCTCGAGCCGCCGCTGAGCGCCGTAAGGCAATTCGCCCGCCGGATCATCGGCCCGGTCGGTGAGCCCGATCTTTTCGAGCCAATACTTCGCCCGCTCGATCGTCTCGGCTTCTTTCCGCCGATAGTTCGGCGCTCCGACCAGACCGAGGATGGTGAAGCCGCTCGCGAGCATGAGCGCGTTGTGATGAGCCACCAGGAGGTTCTCGAGCGTCGTCATGCCCTGGAACAGCCGGATGTTCTGGAAAGTGCGGGCGACCCGCGCCTTGCGGGCGATCTCGTGGTCGGGCATGCGTTCGAGCAGGAAAAGCTCGCCGTTCGCGGTCGTCGCGTGGCGGCCGCTCGTTTGCGTGACGGCCGCGACGTCCTCAGGCGTCGCAATGCCGTCGCGGGCAAGCGCGAGGCGCCCCTCCGTCGGCTTGTAGAAACCGGTGACGCAGTTGAAGACGGTCGTCTTGCCCGCGCCGTTCGGACCGATGAGCGCGGTGATGTCGCCGCGCCCGACTGAGAAGCTGAAAGCGTTCACCGCGACCAGGCCGCCGAACCGCATGGTCAGGTTTTCGACTGCAAGCAGCGTGCTGTTGACCCAATTCATCAACCGTGCCCCTCTTTGACGAGGTCAGCAGACACGGCTTTTCGCTCCTTGAGAAAGATCGAGGGTAAACGCGTCGACACGAGACCCCGCGGCTTCCAGATCATCATGATCACCATCGCCGCGCCGAACAGCAGCATGCGGTACTGCGTCGGGTCGAAGTCTTCGCCGAAGATCTTCTTCATCCAGTCGAGTTCGCGCATCAGCTCGGGAACCCCAATCATCACCGCGGCGGCGATGGCGACGCCAAGCTGGGAGCCCATGCCCCCGAGCACGACGATGGCGAGGATCGTCGCCGACTCGATGAAGGTGAAGCTTTCCGGGCTTACGAACCCCTGGCGCACGGAAAAGAAAGAGCCGGCGAAGCCGCCGAACATCGCCCCGAGCGCGAAGGCCGTGAGCTTGGTGTTGGTGGTGTTGATGCCGAGCGACCGGCAGGCGATCTCGTCCTCCCGCAACGCTTCCCAGGCCCGCCCGATCGGCAGCCGGCGCAGCCTGATGGTCACGAAATTGGTGAGAAGCGCGAGGGCGAGGATCAGATAGAAAAGGAAGATCGTGCGGTAGATCGGGGTGAAGGGCAGGTGGAAGATCGCCGCGAATCCATTGTCGTCATCATTGAACGGAATGCCGAAGAACGAAACATGGGGAATGCTGGCGATGCCGGCGTAGCCGTTGGTCAAATCGACCCAGTTGATGAGGACGAGACGGATGATCTCGCCGAACGCCAGGGTGACGATCGCCAGATAGTCGCCCCTCAGCCTGAGAACCGGAATCCCGAGAACGACCCCCCACATCGCGGAGAGAACGCCCGCCAGCGGCAGGCAGATCCAAAAGGACAGGCCCAAAGTGGTCGAGAGCAGCGCGTAGGAATAGGCGCCGATCGCGTAGAAGGCGACATATCCGAGATCGAGCAGGCCGGCGAGGCCGACCACGATGTTCAATCCCCAGCCCAGCATGACGTAGATCAGGATCTGGACGCCGTAATTGTTGATCCACTTGAGCGAGCCGCCGGGCCCGAGCAGGCCGAGGGCGATCAGCGGGAACAGGATCACGAGGCCCAGGGCGAAGGGGCCGAAATAGCGCGAAAACGCCAGCCGGGCGGCCGACGGCGGGGCGACGCCCTCGCCCTCCCGCGCCGCCTGCACCAGCGCCCCGCCCATGCCGCCGGCGGCGATCGAGCCGACGCGGTCGAACCATACCCGCCAATCGGCGCGCGACATCTGGCGCAGGAGGACGAACAGGAAGACGATCGCCGCGATCCCGAACGTGAGCGGCCAGCGCCCGATCAGAACCAGCTCGTTTTCGATGTTCGATTCGGCATGGTAACTGATGATCGGGAAGGAGAGGCCGAAGGCGACGAGCGCCGCGGCCGCCGCGTTGCGAAGCGCGGGAACAAGCTGCCCGGCGGCGGCGCCGCTTTCGGCGAGCTCAGTGGTTTGCGAGGGCGCGCTCATTCTCAAACCTTCTCCACTTCAGGGCGCCCGAGAATGCCCGACGGCAGGAATATCAGGGTGATGGCGAGAATCATGAACGCCGCCACGTCCTTGTAGTCGGTGGTGAAATAGGAGGACCAGAAGACCTCGATGAGCCCGATCAAGAGACCGCCCAACACCGCGCCCGGCAACGAGCCGATCCCGCCCAGCACTGCCGCGGTGAAGGCCTTCACTCCCGGAACGAAGCCGTCGGCAAAATTCACCACCCCGTAGTAAATGACGAACATCACGCCGGCGACCGCGGCCAGGGCGGCGCCGATGACGAAGGTGATCGAGATCGTCGCATCGACATCGATTCCGAGCAGCGCCGCCATCTTGCGATCCTGCTCGCAGGCTCGCTGCGCCCGCCCGAGCGAGGTGTGCTGAACGAGATACCAGAAGGCCGCGAGCAGAACGGCGGTGACGACCATGATCAGGATCTGACGCACCGACAAGGTGACGTCATACGTGCCCCCGACCGTGAGATTGAAGACGTGATTGGGCAATGCGGGCGCCGGCTTGTTGCGCGGCCCTTGGACGACCTGGACAAAATTCGACAGGAAGATCGACATGCCGATTGCCGAAATCAGCGGCGCCAGCCGAAACGATCCTCGCAACGGCCGATAGGCGAGCCGCTCGATCGTCCAGTTCCACAATGCGGTCAGCGCCATCGCCCCGACCAGGACCACGACAAATGCAATCGGCAGCGAGCCCAGGCCGAGGATCTGGGTCAAAATCATGAATATGATCAGTGCGATGAACGCCGACAGCATGAACACGTCGCCGTGGGCGAAATTGACCATGCCGATGATGCCGAAAACCATCGTGTAGCCGATGGCGATGAGTTCGTAGATCGACCCCAGCGTGAGGCCGTTGATCAACTGCTGCAGGAAATTCGACATGCGCCAACCTGCCCCTCTTGTTTCTCCCGGCTTCGCAGGAAACGTGCCATCAAAGTCCGGCCGCCCCGTTCTTGATCCGACCTCGACCCGCCGATCTGCTTTTCGGCGATGTGGCCGCGCGTCTTGATTTCAATAGCCTAGCCGCCGTGCGCGCGCACGGCAACTCAACGATTGGAGGGGCGGTCCGCAATCCTCCATTGGGCCGCGGGCCGGTCCGACAAGTATTGGGCCGAAGGCGTCATATTCAGTTGAATATCGCGCTAGTCGTGCGAGGCTTCTTCGCCGAGCCTTGCCCAGATTGCGGCGCTGTCGGAAGTGTAGCATCGTCGTAAGTCGGGCGAGCAAACCACGACGTCTTGATCTTTGTCCCGCGATGCGAAAAGCTGTCTCGCATCGCTCGCGAAGGCCAAGCGCGCGGACAGCAATGTTAGGGCGGATCGCTCAAGTCCGCGGAGGAAGGAAACGTCGATGGCCATGACGATGACGGGCGACGTGTCCTTGCCCGCCGACCGGCCGAAGGTTTGGGCGCTGCTTAATGACCCGGAAGTGCTCAAGGCCTGCATCCCGGGCTGCGAGTTGCTGGAGAAAACCGGCGACGGCGGCTTCGCCGCGGTCGTCAAGACCAAGATCGGACCGGTGTCGGCAACGTTCAAGGGCAAGGTCGAGCTCTCCGACCTCGTGCCGCTCGTGGGCTACACCATCAAGGGCGAGGGCGAGGGCGGAATTGCCGGCTTCGCCAAAGGTGGGGCGAAAGTGTCGCTCGCCGACGCGCCGGGCGGCGCGCTGCTGCACTATGACGTCGAGGCGCATGTCGGCGGCAAGATCGCCCAGCTCGGCGCGCGTCTCATCGACGGCGTCGCCAAGAACATGGCCGATAAGTTTTTCGCCAACTTCGCCGCGATCGCGGCGGCGGGCGCGGCGCCGGGCGCCGCCGCCCAGCCGGCGGCCCCATCCATCCCCGCGCCGGCGGTCGAATTGCCGGCCCCCGCCCGCGCCGCGCCGTCCGCGGCCCCGGCGGCGCAAGCAATCCCGACAACAAGGTCTTGGTTCAGGAGGATATGGGAATGGTTCATGTCTCTATGGCGGTAAACGGCCGGCCTCAGTCGGCCGAGCTCGATCCGAGGACGCTGCTTGTGCAGTTCCTCCGCGAGAACCTGCGCCTGACGGGCACTCATGTCGGCTGCGACACCTCGCAATGCGGCGCCTGCGTCGTCGATGTGGACGGGCGCGCCATCAAGTCCTGCACCATCCTGGCTGCGAGTTGCGAGGGCGCGCAGGTGACGACCATCGAGGGGCTCGCTGTCGGCGGCAAGCTGCATCCGATGCAGCAAGCGTTTCAGGACAATCACGGTCTGCAATGCGGGTTTTGCACGCCCGGCATGATCATGGCCGCGATCGACCTCGTCAATCGCGAGGGCGCGCGTCTCGACGAGGCCGCGATCCGCCACGGGCTTGAAGGCAACATCTGCCGCTGCACCGGCTATCACAACATCGTAAAGGCAGTCGCCCAAGGCGCACGAGAGATGGGCGTCGCCGCGACGCCCCGGGCCGCGGAGTGACAGCGAGTTTCAAGCCGTTCCAAGGGAGAGAAACATGAGCGCGACAGGCATTGGCGCCTCCGTCAAACGCAAGGAAGATATCCGCTTCATCACCGGCAAGGGCCACTATGTCGACGATATCAACCGTCCCGGACAGGCCTACGCTTATTTCCTGCGCTCGCCGCACGCGCATGCGACGATCGACAAGATCGACGCTGCGGCTGCGCTCAAGTCGTCAGGCGTCGTTGCTGTGTTCACCGGCGCCGACACGGTCGCCGACAAGATCGGCGCTCATATTCCCGGCTGGACCGTTCATTCCAAGGACGGATCGCCGATGAAGGTCGGATCGTTCCCGGCGCTTGCGCACGGCAAGGCGCTCTACGTTGGCGATCCCGTCGCGGTCGTCATCGCTGACTCCTATGCTCAAGCCAAGGACGGGGCCGAGAAGCTGGTTGTCGATTACGGCGTGCTGCCTGCGGTCGCCGACACCGCGAGCGCCCCCAAGACCGGCCAGCCGCAGATTCACGACTATGCGGCGTTGAACACCGTCTTCAACTGGCATGTCGGCGACAAGGCTTCGACGGATGCGGCTTTCGCCAAAGCAGCGCACATCACCAAACTTGACCTCATCAACAATCGCCTGATCCCGAACGCGATGGAGCCGCGCGCAGCCCTTGGCGAATACGATTCAGGAACGGACGTCCAGACGCTTTACACGACAAGTCAGAATCCTCACGTCGCGCGCGTTGTCCTGTCCGCCTTTCAGGGCGTCGCGCCCGAGAACAAGCTGCGGGTTATCGCTCCCGACGTCGGCGGCGGCTTCGGTTCCAAGATCTTCATCTACAACGAAGAGACCGTCTGCATCTGGGCGGCGAAGAAGATTGATCGCTCGGTCAAGTGGACGGCGGAGCGTACGGAATCGTTCCTCGCCGACGCGCACGGCCGCGACCACGTTTCGCACGCCGAGCTTGCGCTCGACGCCAACGGCAAGATCCTGGCGATGCGTGTCCACACCATTGCCAACCTCGGCGCCTATCCCTCGACGTTCTGGGCGTCGGTCCCGACCTATCTCTATGGAATTCTGCTGTCGGGGCAGTATGACATCGCCGCGATCTACTGCGAGGTCGACGGGGTCTACACCAACACGGCGCCGGTCGACGCCTATCGCGGCGCCGGACGTCCCGAAGCGACCTATCTGGTCGAGCGCATCGTCGAGAAGGCGGCGCGCGAGATCGGACGCGATCCGGCCGAATTCCGCCGGCAGAACTTCATCAAGTCATTCCCGCACCAGACGCCGGTTATTCTTGCCTATGACGTCGGCGACTATTCGAGAGCGCTCGACAAGGCGCTGGAACTCGCCGACTACAAAGGCGTCGGAGCCCGCAAGGCGGCGTCCGCGGCGAAAGGCAAGCTGCGCGGCATAGGTTTCTCGGCCTATATCGAGGCTTGCGGCCTCGCGCCGTCACAGGCGGTCGGGGCTCTGGGCGGGGGCGTCGGCTTGTGGGAATCAGCCGAGGTGAGGGTCAACATGGTCGGCACGGTCGAAGTGTTGACCGGTTGCCACAGCCACGGACAGGGCCACGAGACGACATACGCGCAACTCGTCTCCGACCGCCTCGGCATTCCGATCGATAACGTGTCCATCATTCACGGCGACACCGACAAGGTTCAGATGGGGATGGGCACCTACGGCTCTCGCTCCGGCGCCGTAGGCATGGCGGCAATCGTCAAGGCGCTCGACAAGGTCGAGGCCAAGGCGAAGAAGGTCGCCGGCCACCTGCTTGAAGCTTCCGACCAGGACATCGAGTTCAAGGACGGCAAGTTCACGGTCAAGGGCACGGACAAGTCGATCGATTGGGTCTCGGTCTCGCTCAACGCCTATACCGCGCACAAGTTCAACGGCCAGGAACTTGAGCCGGGCCTGAAGGAGACCGCCTTCTGGGATCCGCCCAACTTCACGTTCCCGGCCGGCGTCCATATCTGCGAACTCGAAGTGGATCCCCAGACGGGCGTGGTTACCATTGAACGCTGGACGGCGGTCGACGACTTTGGGAAGCTCATCAATCCGATGGTCGTCGCAGGCCAGATTCACGGTGGTGTCACGCAAGGGGTCGGCCAGGCGCTGCTCGAGGGCGCCCGCTACGACAGCGACGGCCAGCTCCTCACCGCGAGCTTCATGGACTATTGCATGCCACGCGCGGACGACGTGCCTTCTTTCACGGTCGACACGATCGAAACGCCTTGCCCATCCAACCCGCTCGGCATCAAGGGCTGCGGGGAAGCCGGCGCCATTGCCTCTCCGCCTGCCGTCATTAACGCCATCACCGACGCGCTCGGCCACGAGGATGTGGCCATGCCGGCGACCCCGCAGGTTGTCTGGCGGGCGGCGCAGAAAGCCGTCGCCAAGCGCGCCGCGGAATGAACATCAGCCGGCGGCGGCGTTGAGCTGCCCGACGTCCTTTTGGGAGACATATCGAAATGTACGCATTCGAATATCATCGTCCGAACACTCTCTCCGGCGCCCTCGCCGATCTCGCCAAGGCCGACGCCAAGGCGCTCGCCGGCGGCATGACGCTATTGCCGACGATGAAGCAGCGCCTCGCTTCGCCGGCCGCGCTCGTCGATCTCAAGAACGTGCCCGAGCTCGCCGGCATCGCCCGGGAAGGAGACAATCTCCAGATCGGAGCCATGAGCCGCCATGCCGACGTCGCCCGTAGCAACGTCGCGCAGGCGGCGGTCCCGGCGCTCGCCAAACTCGCCGGTGGCATCGGCGATCCGCATGTGCGCAACATGGGCACGATCGGCGGCTCGCTCGCCAACAACGACCCTTCCGCCGACTATCCGGCGGCCGCGCTCGCGCTCGGCGCGACGATCGTCACCAACAAGCGGCGCATACCAGCGCAGGATTTCTTCACCGGCCTGTTCGAGACGGCGCTCGAGGCAGACGAGCTCATCACGCAGGCAAGCTTCCCGATCCCGCAGAAGGCGGCCTACATGAAATTCGCCAATCCGGCCTCGCGCTATGCTCTGGTCGGCGTGTTCGTCGCCAAGACGGCCGGCGGCGTTCGCGTCGCGGTGACCGGCGCCGGCTCGAACGGGGTATTTCGCGCCGAGGCGCTTGAAGCGGCGCTCGGCGCGAATTTCTCTCCGGCCGCGCTCGACGGCGTCTCCGTGCCGGCGAGCGGCCTCAATTCGGACCTCCACGCCGACGCCGACTATCGCGCTCACCTCATCGGGGTGATGGCGAGGCGCGCGGTCGCAGCGGCAGGCTGACGGCGCAGAAGGGGCGCGCCTCATCGCGGCTGGGCTTGACCCGGCCGCGAGCCTTTTTGCAGGGTGCGGCGGCGGATTTTCGAGCCGGAGTTGGTCTTGACCCTGCAAACGTCGCCCCTTCCGGGCTCGATCGACGACACCTTGGCCCTGCTCGGCAGAGCCTCCTATGTTGGCGACCGCCCGCTCGCGACCGTAATTTTTCTCAGCCTGCGGCTGGCGCGGCCGCTCTTTCTTGAGGGCGAGGCGGGCGTCGGCAAGACCGAGGTCGCCAAGGTTCTCGCCGCCGCGCTCGACCGAAAGCTGATCCGGCTGCAATGCTACGAAGGCCTCGACGTCGCGAGCGCGGTCTACGAGTGGAACTATCCGGCGCAGATGATGGCGATCCGGCTCGCCGAGGCCGCTGGCGAACATGACAAGGACCGCATCGAGCACGACATCTTCGCCGAGCGCTACCTGATCAAGCGGCCGCTGCTGCAGGCGCTGGAGCCCGACGCCAGCGGCGCGCCGGTGCTCTTGATCGACGAGATCGATCGCGCCGACGAGGCGTTCGAAGCCTATCTGCTCGAGATCCTGTCGGACTTTCAGGTGACGATCCCGGAAATCGGCGTCTTGAAGGCGCCCGAGCCGCCGGTCGTCGTCATCACCTCCAACCGCACGCGCGAGATCCACGACGCGCTCAAGCGCCGCTGTCTCTACCACTGGCTTGGCTACCCCGACCTTGAGCGCGAGATGGCGATCGTGCGCGCCAAGGCGCCGCGCGCGCCTGAGCGCCTGACCGCCGAGCTCGTCGCCTTCGTTCAGCGGCTGCGCAAGCAGGACCTGTTCAAGTTGCCGGGTGTCGCCGAAACCCTGGACTGGGCGGCGGCTCTGGCTGAACTCGACGCGGTCGCGCTCGACCCGGCGCAGGTCTCCGACACGCTCGGCGTGCTGCTCAAATATCAGGACGACATCGCAAAGATCGAAGGCGCGAAGGCGCAGTTGCTGATCGAGGAGACTCGAGCCGAGCTTCGCCGGCTGGAGATCGGGTAGAGTTGGCGCGAAGCGAAGAGGAGGCCGGAGCCATGACCTACGACTTTAAGCTGTCGTGCACGCTCCCCGCCAGCCCCGTGGCCGTTTACGACGCCTGGCTCGACAGCGCCGCTCACAGCGCCATGACCGGCGCCGAGGCCAAGGTCGAGAAACGCGTTGGCGGCGTCCACACCGCCTGGGACGGCTATATCGCCGGTCGGACGCTCGAGCTCATTCCGGCCAAGCGTATCGTGCAGAGTTGGCGCACGACCCGATTCACCACCGCTGACCCCGATTCGACAATCACCGTCGAACTCGCCCCGACGAAGACCGGAACGCGGCTGACCCTCAATCATAGCGGCGTTCCGGACGGACAGACGGGCTACGAGAACGGCGGCTGGCAGGATTTCTATTTTACGCCGATGAAAACCTATTTCGGCCGCGAGAGGTCCACGGGGAAGCCGGCCGGGAAATCGGCCAAGAGGTTTTGACCAGCGGAATGAGCGCGCTTTCCGAGGTCGAGCCCGCAAGCGGCGGGCTCCTGGCGCAGAACATCGTCCATTTCGCCCGCGCCCTGCGGGAAGCCGGCTTGCCGCTTGGGCCGGGCGCGGTGCTCGACGCGCTCGCCGCGGTCGAGGCTGCCGGCATCGGCGATAGGCAGGACTTTTACACGATTCTGCACGCGGTTTTCGTCAAGAAACACGAGGATAGCCTGCTGTTCGACCAGGCGTTCCGCATCTTCTGGAAGCGAAAGGGTCTGATCGAAAAACTGATTGCGATGCTGTCGCCGCGGGCGCCGAGCCGTCCCCATTCGAAGCCCGCGGAGGCGGGGGCGAGCCGCGTCGCAGACGCCCTCTTCAAGTCGGCGCAAGACGGCCCCAAGCCGGTTCCGTCGATCGACCTCGACGCCCGGCTGACGATGTCGGGCGCGGAGATCTTGCGGTCGAAGGATTTCGCCCAGATGAGCGCTCACGAAATCGAGGAAGCCCGCAAGGCGATCAAGCGACTTTCGATGCCAGAGGACAAGCGCCGGACGCGACGATTCGCGCCCGGCGGACGGCGCGTTCGAATCGACGCGCGCCGCAGCTTCCGCCGCTCGTTGCAGCCCGGCGGCGTGATCGACCTCGAGTTTCGCTCGCCGGTCGATCGCGCCCCGCCGGTCGTCGCCTTGTGCGACATTTCCGGATCGATGAATGAATACACCCGTCTCTTTCTGCATTTCCTGCATGCGCTGGGCGAGACGCGGCGAGTTTCGACGTTCCTGTTTGGCACGCGTCTGACCAACGTGAGCCGAGCGATGCGGGCGCGCGATCCCGACGACGCGCTGGCGCGATGCTCGGCCCTGGCGGTCGATTGGTCGGGGGGCACCCGTATCGGCGAGGCGCTGGCGCGGTTCAACCGGGAATGGTCGCGCCGCGTGCTCGGCCAGGGGGCGATTACGCTCCTCATTACCGACGGGCTCGAGCGGGACAGCCTCGACCGGCTCGAAGCCGAGATGGAGCGGCTCGCCAAATCGAGCCGGCGCATCGTCTGGGTCAACCCGCTCTTGCGGTTCGGCGACTTCGCCGCCAAGGCGGGAGGGATTCGCGCCATGCTGCCGTACGTCGATTCGTTCAGGCCGATCCACAATCTGGCCAGCATGGCCGACCTCTGCCGGGCGCTGTCTGGAGAGGACGGGTCATTCAACTGCCGGAAAGAGCGGCTCCTTGCGGTCGAGTGGTCGAGTGAGTGAGCGCACCAGCCTTGAACAGCAGCCCGGATGGGGCCATTTTCGAGTGAACTTAGCGCCACGGGTCCCGAGAGGAAGCAAAAATGAGCGGTGGGGCGATTGAAACGGCGACTGGCAAGTCCGCTACGATCCAGTTCGACGGCCGCCTTTGCATCCACGCGCGCCGGTGCGTGCTCTCGCAGCCGGGCGTGTTCAAGGCGAACGTCGAAGGACCGTGGATCGACCCGGACGCGGCGAGCGCCGAGGCATTGCTCCACGTCGCCACGAATTGCCCGTCCGGCGCAATCCACGTGTCCCGCCACGACGGTGGCCCCGACGAGGCGAACCCGAAGGTCAACACAATTACGGTGCGCGAAAATGGGCCGTTGGCGATCAGCGCCGAAATCGTGCTCGCCGGCGCCGCGATAGGAACGCGCGCTACGCTCTGCCGCTGCGGCGCATCGAAAAACAAGCCCTACTGCGACGGCTCGCACGCCGCCGCCGCGTTCGTGGCCACCGGCGAGCCGCCGACGAGCGCGAGCGCCCCGCTCGCCAAACGCGATGGCGCGCTTACCGTCACGCCCTATCCAAACGGGCCGCTCGGCCTTGCCGGGGCGGTCGAGATCATTTCGGGGACGGGGCGTACGATCGACCGCGTCGAGAAGACCGCGCTCTGCCGCTGCGGACATTCCGGTCGCAAACCGTTTTGCGACGGCACGCACGCCAGGATCGGTTTCACTGCCCCTTAGGCGGCCGGGACCAGATGGAGGACCATGCGATGCTGACACGAGACGAAGACGTTCTCGCCGCCGCCGAATCGTGGCGCGAGGCCGGGCGCGCCGTTGCGATTGCGACCGTGGTCGAGACCTGGGGATCGGCGCCAAGGCCGGTCGGCTCGCATCTCGTCATCGACGGCGAGGGAAATTTCCTCGGCTCGGTGTCAGGCGGCTGCGTCGAGGGCGCGGTCGTCGAGGAGGCGGGAGACGTCATCGCCAACGGCGCGCCGCGCTTGCTCGAGTTCGGCGTCGCCGACGAGACGGCCTGGCGGGTCGGCCTTTCCTGCGGCGGCCGGATCAAGGTCTATGTCGAGAAGCTCGCCTGATGCGCCTCGACGTCCTCAAGGCGATGAATTCGGCGCGAGCCGGCCGGCGCGCGGGCGCCATTGTAACGCGCCTTGCCGACGGCGAGCAGCGATTCGTCGCGGCTGAACGATTGGACGCCGATCCCCTCGGCCCCCAATTGGAGGCCGCCCTACGCATGGGAAAAAGCGCCGCTGTCTCGGTCGAGGGCGAGGACTATTTTCTCACCATTCAGGCGCCGGCGCCGCGGCTCACCCTCATCGGCGCCGTGCACATCTCGCAGGCGCTGGCGCCGATCGCGCGGATCGCTGATCTCGACGTCTCGATCATCGATCCGCGCACTGCCTTCGCGACGCCGGACCGCTTTCCCGATGCTCCGGTCATCGCCAAATGGCCAGACGAGGCGCTCGCCGAGGCGCCGCTCGACCGCTATACCGCGATCTGCCTCCTGACCCACGACCCGAAGATCGACGACCCCGCCCTGGCGATCGCGCTTCATGCCGATTGTTTCTACATCGGCGCGCTTGGCTCGCGGAAGACGCACGCCAAGCGGATCGAGCGCATGCGCGCCCGAGGCTTCGATGAAGCGGCGCTGGCGCGGATTCATGCGCCGATCGGGCTCGACATCGGCGCCGTCAGCCCGGCTGAAATCGCCGTCTCGATCATCGGCGAGATCGTGGCCGCGCTGCGCAAGAAGCCGCTGCGCGCGGAAAGCGCGGCGGCATGAAATTCGGCTTAACGCCAATCGAGGAGGCAGAGGGCGCCGTTCTCGCGCACGGGGTGCGCATTGACGGCGCCGCGATGAGAAAGGGCGACGTCCTCAACCACGAGCGCCGTTCGGCGCTGGCGGCCGCGGGCGTGACGAGCGTCGTTGCAGCGCGACTCGAGGATGGCGACGTCGGCGAGAACGACGCCGCGCTTGCGCTGGCCGCGCGTCTCGCAGGCGCGAATCTGCGCAGCTCGGCGCCGTTCACCGGGCGGGTCAACCTGTTCGCGCAGACGGCGGGGCTGGCGATCATCGGGGCGGAGGCGATCGATCGGGTCAATGCGGTCGACGAGGCGATCACCGTCGCCACCTTGTCGCAATATCGCGCCGTCGCCGATGGCGACATGGTCGCGACCGTCAAGATCATTCCGTTTGCAGTTCCCGCTCGAATGCTCGAGGCTGCGCTCGCGGCCATGGGTGCGGAGGGCGCGGTCGCGGTTCAGCCGTTCAGGCCAATGCGTATCGGCGTGGTCTCGACGACGCTCCCGGGGCTGAAGGCCAGCGTCGTAACGAAAACGCTGCGGGTGCTCGAAGCCCGCCTCGCGCCGACCGAAGCGCGCATCGTGGCGCAGGAGATCGTCCCGCACGAGGTCGGGCCTCTGGCGAAAGCGTTGGGGCGGCTCATCGACGGCAGCGATGCGCTGATCGCGTTCGGCGCCTCCGCCATCACCGACCGCCGCGATGTCATTCCGGCCGCAATCCAAGCGATCGGAGGGCGGATCGAGCGGTTCGGCATGCCGGTCGATCCCGGCAATCTGCTCCTCCTCGCCGAACGCGGCGGAATTCCGATCATTGGCGCGCCGGGTTGCGCGCGATCGCCGAAGGAGAACGGCTTCGACTGGGTCCTCAACCGCGTCTTGGCCGGCGTGCCCATCCGCGATGCGGACATTCGGGCGATGGGCGTCGGCGGCCTCCTGATGGAGATCGGCACGCGCCCGCAACCTCGCGCGCCCGTTGAATAGGGTCGCCGCTATTGTGCTTGCGGCGGGCCAATCGTCGCGCTTTCGCGCCGCCGGCGGCGCAAGCGCAACGAAGCTCGTCGAGAAACTTCGCGGCAAGCCGATTGTGCGGATGGCGGCGGAAGCGGCGCTCGCGTCCAAGGGGTGTCCGGTGGTCGTCGTCACCGGCCATGCTCGAACCCCGGTCGAGGCGGCGCTCGCGGGCCTTGGCGTTGAAATCGCCTTCAATCCGGAGTTTTCGACCGGCCTCGCCTCGTCGCTGAAGGCCGGGATCTTCGCGATGCCGCCCGACGTCGCCGGCGCCCTGGTGCTGCTTGGCGACATGCCCTGGGTCGAAGCGCGGCTCATCGACGCCTTGATCGACGCCTTCCTGGCGAGCGAGGGGGCGCTCGCGGCAGCGCCCAAACGCGGGGGCCGGCGAGGCAACCCGGTGCTTCTGGGCCGAGGCTTGTTCCAGGCGGCGATGCGCCTCGAAGGCGACGAGGGCGCGCGCCGGCTCATCAGATCGCTCGGCGCCGGCGAACTCATCGAAGTCGAGGCTGCGGACGCCGGCGTCATCGTCGATATCGACACGCCTGAGGATTTGGCGGCGGCCCGGCGGTCGCGAAGCGGCGATGTTTGAGCATGGCTCGTTACCCGACGCGTCATGCGCTCAGCGGATCCCGGCCGAATTGGTCCGAACCGGCGCCGCAAGCGTTCAGATCAATTTCATTCCGCGCAGCGACGCGTGGCCGTCGCGACCGACGATGATGTGGTCGTGGACGGCGACGCCCAGAGTCTTGGCGACCGCGATAATCTCCAGCGTCATCTTCACGTCCTGGGTCGACGGCGTCGGATCGCCCGAGGGGTGATTGTGCACAAGCACAATCGCCGTCGCCGACAATTCGAGCGCGCGCCGAATCACTTCGCGCGGATAGACGGGGGTGTGATCGACGGTGCCCGAGCCCTGAACCTCGTCCTTGATGAGCCCGTTCTTCCGGTCGAGAAACAGAACGCGAAAGATTTCACGGGCTTCGAACGCCATCGAGGTGCGGCAATAGTCGATCACCTCGCTCCATGAGCCCATCGGCAGCCGCTTCCTGACCGCGCCCTTGGCCAAGCGCTGGGAGGCGGCCTCGACGATCTTGAACTCGGAGACGGCGCCCGCGCTCATCCCCTCGACTTCCACCAGTCGCGCCGGCTCCGCCGCAATCGCCTCGGCGAAGGAGCCAAAGCGATCGATGAGCGCCTTGGCGAGCGGCTTGACGTCGCGACGGGGGATCGCGCGGAAGAGAACCAATTCGAGCAGTTCGTAATCGGCGAGAGCCGCGGGCCCGGCCTCCCTCAGGCGCGACCTGAGCCGCTCGCGATGCCCCGTGTAGTGAAGCGCCTCGTCGCCCTTCTCGGTCATCGGATCGGCGCGCGGTCGGCTCCCGTCGGCGAAAGGGTGAAGATCTCGTAGCCCGTCTCGGTCACGCCGACGGTGTGCTCGAATTGCGCCGACAGCGATCGGTCGCGCGTCACCGCGGTCCAGCCGTCGGATAGAATCTTCACCCCATAGCCCCCGAGATTGATCATCGGCTCGACGGTGAAGAACATGCCCGGGCGAAGGGGCGCGCCTTCCCCATTCCGGCCGGCATGCAGAATGTTCGGCTCGTCGTGGAACAGCCGGCCGAGGCCATGGCCGCAGAAGTCGCGCACGACGCCGCACCGCTCGGCCTCGGCATAGGTCTGGATGGCGTAGCCGATGTCGCCGGTGGTCCCGCCGGGCCTGATCGCCTGGATGCCGCGCATCATCGCCTCGTAGGTGACGTCGATCAGGCGCTGCGCGCGCCGCGGCGCTTCGCCTGCGACGAACATCCGGCTCGCGTCGCCATGCCAGCCGTCGACGATCAGGGTCACGTCGATATTGAGGATGTCGCCATCGCGCAGCGGCTTTTCGTCGGGGACGCCGTGGCAGACCACATGGTTGATCGAGGTGCAGATCGACTTGCGGTAGCCGCGATAATTGAGCGGCGCCGGATAGGCGTCGTGGTCGCGCGCGAATTCGAACACGAACCGGTCGAGGCTCGCGGTCGTGACCCCCGGCCTGATCAGCGGCCCAATGAGGTCGAGCGCTTCCGCGGTCAGCGCTCCGGCCTTGCGCATCGCGGCGAAGTCCTCCGGCCCATGCAGGCGGATCTGCCCGTTGCGGCGGCCGACCTTGTCGCCCGCTTGCACGAATGTCGTCGACGTCGCCACCAGAGCTTTCCTTTGCCGGAATAACTACACATATGCCCCGCTTCGCGCCGAACACAAGGCGCCCGCGCGGGACCGCGGGAATTCCCGAGCCAAAGGGCGCCGGCGGCGGACTTTCCCCGGGTTCGTGATAGCCTTGCCCTTTGCCGCTTGGCGCGCCGAAGGGACCTGGCGATGGACAAACCGACGACCGTGACCGCTGCCGTGCTCGTGATCGGCGACGAAATCCTGTCCGGCCGCACCAAGGACCGCAACCTCGGCTATGTCGCCGAGTATCTGGCGAAGATCGGCGTCGACGTCCGCGAGGCCCGGGTGGTTCCGGACGTCGAGGACGAGATCGTGGCGGCCCTCAACGCCCTGCGAGCGCGCTACGATTATGTGATTTCGACCGGCGGCATCGGCCCGACCCACGACGACATCACCGCCGACGCGGTGGCGCGGGCGTTCGCTGTCCCGATCGGCGAAGACCCGCGGGCGCTGGCGATCATGATGGAGCGCTATCTTCCCGCCGACTTGACCGCCGCGCGGCGGCGCATGGCGCGCATTCCGGCCGGCGCCGAGCTCATTGACAATCCGATCTCCAAGGCTCCCGGATTCCGCCTCGGCAATGTCATCGTGCTCGCCGGGGTGCCCGCGGTCATGCAGGCGATGCTCGATTTCGCCGCCAAGACGATGAAGACCGGCGTCGCGATGCTGGTCGAAATCATTACCGCCGGAAGCATCCCCGAGGGGCGGTATGGCGACGCGCTCGGCGCGATCGCCGCCGCCCATCCCGATGTTTCGATCGGCTCCTATCCGTCCTATAAGGACGGGCGGTTCAACAACCAGATCGTGGTGCGCGGCAAGGACGAAGGCGCCATCGCCGCGGCGAAGGCGGCGGTCGAGGCGATGATCGCCGCGTTTTCGGGCGACGCCGCGGCGCGCTGAGGCGCGGCGAGCGACCGCGAAAGCGAAAGGTGTTGACGCAGGGCTTTGGGCCGCTCGCCCCTCTCGCTCGCCCTTGCTATGGAGAAGGCGATCTCACGCCAGGGAGCCGATTTTTGACCGCTGCACGCGACAAGGCCTTTCCGGTTTCATGGGACCAGTTCCACCGCGACGCGCGCGCGCTCGCCTGGCGCCTCGCCTCGGCCGGCCCGTTCGATGCGATCGTCGCCATCACTCGCGGCGGCCTCGTCCCGGCGGCGATCGTCGCCCGCGAGCTCGAGGTCCGGGTGATCGAAACCGTCTGCATCGCCTCCTATCACGACTACAAGACCCAGGGCGGCCTCAAGGTCCTCAAAAAGATCGCTGCCGAAGTGTCGAGGCTCAACGACGGGGCGAACATCCTCATCGTCGACGACCTCGTCGACACCGGCGCCACCGCCAAAGTCGTGCGCGAGATGCTGCCGCGAGCCCATTTCGCCACGGTCTACGCCAAACCGCTCGGGCGCCCGATGGTCGACACTTTCATCACCGAAGTCAGCCAGGACACCTGGATCTATTTCCCCTGGGACATGGGCCTCGCCTTCCAGCCGCCGATCGCAACGGACGGGGCCGGGTAAGCCGGCTTGGCTCGCGAGGTTCATTCTCGTCCCAAACTGTGAAAGAAGCGGCTTTCAAGCGGACGTGGCGAGACCGGTAGACGCAAGGGACTTAAAAACCCTTTTGTGCGCCCCGCGAGTAACTTTCTTTCTGGAGGACTTTCCATATAGAGAACATGGGCTTATTCCCCAGCGGTAGCCAGGAAGGAAGGTTGAGGGAATCGAGGCTAGGAGCCGCGCAGGATCCAAGTGCTGGCACTGGCCGAAGGTTGGCTATCGCGCGACGACGCGCGTTATGGCACTTATATGGCAATGCGGACGTGGCGAAATCGGTAGACGCAACAGACTTTCAATTGGAGTGCCCACGGGGAAATTCGTGGAGCAGAACCGCTCAAAGTCGGGGAACGCTAACGGGCTCGAGCCCCAAGCCAATCCCGAGCCAAGCCCTCGATTGAGGGAAGGTGTAGAGACTGGACGGGCGGCGCCTTCGGCCGAGAAGCCATGGTGAAGGGACAGTCCAGGCCACGAACGCCGACTGGCGGCGGCGAAAGCCGAAGTGGTAAGAAAATCTGTTTCTCTCTGAGAGTGCGGGTTCGAGTCCCGCCGTCCGCACCAGATGCGCTCCATAAGCCTCGCCAAGGTTTCGGTCGAAGGTTCCAATCCCTTAGTCCTCTCCAAGTTGTCTTAAGTATATCAATGACTTCGAACGATCCTTCGGGGCGGTTTGTCGCTTCGCCGTCCCATACGTCAGCGCCTGGGATGCATGGGGGAAGCACCACAAAGCGCAATCGAGCATGCTCTCGACGACGTTCGACATCGTCGGAGCCGTCGTAACCCGCAGTTCCGCACGCAGGGAGGTCTGAGATCGCGCCACGGGTGGACTGCAACAGAGGGCCTCGCCGCCGCTGGAGAGTGGAAAATGCCGCCGCGCGAGTGGTTCGAGACAAAGACCCAATTCGCTATCATGTTCGACGAACGGTTCGTTCAAGCGTGATGGTGCAACCGGCCCCGCACAAGATTCCTGACAGTCCCGTTTGCCCTTCGGCGGTCTGCACTTTGGCGATGTCGACGTGGAAGAAGGCGATCGGATAAGACTTGAACTTCTTCTTGTGGTCTTGTCGCCTTCGAGGTCCGGCAAGCGGCCGATCCCGTGGCGCTGAAGGCAGCGATGCAGGCCTGATCGCGTCAAATGGGGGATCGTGGCCTGGAAGAAATAGAGGTAATCGTCTGCCGACGGAAGGCGACGATGACGGCCTTGTCTTCGACCGTCTGTTTCAGAATTTTGGCGGGTCGGTCTCAGGTATAGGTTATCAGCGTGCTTCCGTGCGGCCCCGATTGGTGAACGAAATTGGCGGGGTTGTAATCGCCGAGCAGGGTGAGGCTGATTTGGGCGCTCGTGTTCGGATTGGTGAACCCAAGGGAGCCCTGCGTGCCGCCGGCGTTTTCCGTGAAGCCGGTGAAGACAAAGGGTCCGCCGACCTCGATTGTGTCGTTTGATCCGGCGCCGGTGTCAAATCCGCCGATCACGCCGGCGAACGTCGCCGGGGCGGTGAGGTCCAGCGTGCCTCCGCTGCCAGTGAAAGAGGTGGTCTGTCCGGCCGAGACCCGCTTATCGAACTCAAGCGTCGCGGCGCCCGAGATGATGTCCGATCCGGTACCTGACAATATCCCCGCCTGGAAATCGAGCGTGCCTGAGCTGACCTCAAGCGTTCCGTTGTTGGACACGATCGACGCGATCGCGCTCGCCCCGGTCCCGCCCGTCTTCTCAAGCAGGCCGCCGTTCTTGAGATAGGAGGCTGTTGAAGCGCCCACCCCGATCCCGCTGTCATCGAGAATGTCGTAGGCTGCCCCAGGAGTGTTGAAAAGGAACGCCTGATCGGCGGGGTTGGTGTCGCCAATCGTCGCCGACCCGCCGCTCTCATTCACGGCGCCGGCGTTTTCCCATTCCACCGTCCCGCCGATCGTCAGGCCCGAGACCGTCGTCGTGCCCTCGGTCTCAAGGACATTCGAGCCGTCGACCGTCCCGGCGGCGAAGCTCGCGGCCCCGCTCAACAGGAGAGAGCCTCCCGAGAGCGCGAACGTGTCGCCCGCGCCTTCGCTGAACGATCCCGCGTAGGTTAGGTTCTCGTCGAGCGTCACGTCCGTCCCGGCGCCGGAGATCATCCATGTGGAGGTCGTAATCGTCGCGCCGCTCTCGATCGTTGCGCTCCCGCCGGCCAGCGCCAGCGTTCCGGCCCCGGCCGTCTCCCCGCTGAGGCTGGCTGCGCCCGTCAGCGAAAACGTATCACCGACATTTATCGCCGTCTCCGAACCCGAGTCCTGACTGAATTCCCCGGCATAGGTGAGAGCCTCGCCGATGGTCAGATTCGCCCCAAAGGCCTCGGAGAAGCTCGGCGCGTTCACGCCGACGCCGCCGCCCAGCGTCGCGTCGCCCACGAAGTCCGTGATGGCGGCAACGGTGGAATCGGCGTTGAGCGCCGGGAGGTTCGCCACCAGATTGGCGGCCGTATCCGAAACGTCGACCGCGCCCACGACCTTATCGAGCGTCGACTGATCGGAGAGGGCTGTAGCAGCCGAAACGACGACCGGCCCGTCGGACGCAGCGATCGAGCCGATCTCGCCCGCGTCGGCGACGAGCGTCGGCAAGCCAGTTTCAATATGCTCGGCCGTATCATCGATTGCGAGCAACACGGGCGAAGAGTTGGCGTTCTGCAGGTTGCCGATCGCCATCGCATCGGTCGTCAGTTGCGCAACCGAAGCGCTGATCTGGCCGTTGTCAGAAACCGTGATCGCAGAGATGTTCGGATCGTTGAGCAGATCGAGGTCCGGCCCCAGATTGGCCGCCTTGTCCGAGACGTCGAACCCGCCCACGATCTTATCGAGCGCCGACTGATCGGCCAGGAATGTGGCCGCATGTACGACAATTGGCCCATTGGACGCGGTGATCGAGGCGATCTCGCCCGCATCCGCAATTAGCGCCGAGAACCCGGCTTCAATATCCGTGGCCGTATCATTGATTGCGAGCAGCACCGGGGAAGAGTTGGCGTTCTGCAGCTTGCTGATCGCCGTCGCGTCGTTCGTCAATTGCTGAACGGCAGCGCCGACGGCGCCATTGTCCCAAATCGTAATCGCGTCGATGTTTGGATCATCGAGAGGATCGAGATTCGCGGTGATGGCGGCTGCCGTGCCAAGAATGTCGAAGCCGCCCGGCGTTCCGTCGTAGTTCGACGGATCGGCCAAGTACATCAACACGGAGGCGACAACCGGCTCGCCATTCGTCACGATGACGGTCGTGTTTGAGTTGGGTTGGCTCGTAGCGAGGCTGGTCGTGCCGAATAAAGTCGTGTCGACCAAGGCGAACGTCGTCTTGGCGTCGAACGTGTTCGGGGTAAAGACAAGCGCGTCGAGTTCCTTGGTGACCGCTCCCGCATTCCCGGACAGGGTGTAGACGCCGGCGCTCTCCGTGAGCCCGTTGAAACCTGGGCCGTCGGACAGCACGCCGCCGCCGCCCGTGAGCTGGATCGAGAGGGTTTCTGAGGTCGAGATGTTTGGATCGTCGATCTTGACCGCGGAAAACGGCGTGTCGGTCTGTCCGGAAGCGAGAGACTGCCCCGCGACTGTGCCCGATATGATCGGCGGCAGCGCCAAGATCTCCGCCGTCGCGCCGCGTTGCGGCGTGTAATAGCCAGGATCGTCCGGCGTCTCGCTACTGGCGCCGGCCGTCGGGACATAAAATCCGACCTGCGCGAGAGTCGGCGCAGAGGCGCCCGCGAGACTGTAAGAGCCGGCAGGGTCTTCGATTTGCGCCGCAGCAGACGTTGCTCCTTTGCCCGGTATATAACTCCCCGCCGCCGCCAGCGTCGGCGCGCTTGCGCCGCCGGCGCTCCATGTGCCCGCCGGATCGATCGTCTCAGCGCTCGCGCCCGCCAGACTGTAGTAACCGGGAGAGTCGGTGACCTGCGCCGCGAGAGAGGTCGCCCCGGCGTTCGGTATGTAAGTCCCCGCCGCCGCCAAGGTCGGCGCGGTCGCGCCGGCGGCGCTCCATGTGCCCGCTGGATCAACGGTCGGCAGGCTCGATCCTGCCGGCGTGGTGGTGTTAGTATCCCCTAAGTACGAAAAGCCGGGATTCGACTGAGCCCACTGCGCCACTCCTCCGGCATGAGAGGTGGTCTGAAGCGAGCCGAACTGACCGGTCTCGTTTTCAACCAGGTTGTTCAGGAAATCTGGCACCGTCGGGTGCTGGCCGCCCGGCGACGTATCGATCGCTCCGGATGCTTGCGTCAGACCCAACGCAGCCGCAGCCGTGCCGCTCGCGTAACTCAGCGTCGCTGGGTTTTCGTTGTAGTTGTACTGGCCGTCGACCGAGACACTGAAAAAGTCGTTGTTCTGCGTCGCGCCGACGATAGACCGGTTGACCCAGTCCAGGAAGACCGTAAGGGGAGGCCCCGTCATCGTCAGGCTCTCGCCTGTGACCCCCGTCGGGGCGTTATTGACAACCCAGGTGCTTCCCGCGCCGCTGCCGCTCACATTGCCGAGGATCGCCGTGTTCAGAGGAACTCCGGCGCCGGTCACCTGCTCCCCGATTCCGACCGTGCCGGAAGTCACGCCGCCGACAGTGAGCAACCCATAGGACGCTGTCATCGCTTCCGATTGAACAGTCCCTGAGCTTGAGAAGAGAATATAAGTTCCAGGGCCGCCAGGCGTTCCGGACGCTTGCGAAATGATCTCGCTGCCTGGCTTAATGCCCGGTCCGGAGATCTTCGCGCCGACTTCCAATTTGCCTGATGTTACCGTCGAGACCACAAGACTTGCGTGATTGATCGTTCCCGTGAACGAGACTGTTTCCGACGTGATCGAACTTCCCGTCGTCACGGCGACAACCGGCAAGTTCGCGTCGAGCGCCGCCTGGATCGCTTGCGCGGCGCCTGAGAAATTCGTGACCCCGGAAAGATTGACCTCGCCAGAGTACTTCCATCCCTGCAACGTAATGGCGAGGGACCCATTTATGCTTTGTAGCTGACTGAGAGTGAGGTTGCTGACGTTGGCCCCGAGCAAGTGCGGCCTGCGCCCGATGCCAATTCGGGTGAACATCATCGTCGCGGAAGGCCCGTAGTCGGCAAAGAATACGTTTGCCTCGGAGGCTTCATTACTAGCGGCGCCATAGTAGTTCGCCACCGCCGTTGCGCTGTGAAACGAGAGGACAGCGTTGTCCGGCGTTGTGTTCTTCCATGTCTAGGAAAAGACGATTCAGCGCATATGGGCTGCTGTACGTGCCCGCCGGATCTATCGTCGCCGCGCTGGCGCCGGCCGCGCTGTAATATCCTCCTCGGTCGACGGTCGGCGCGCTAGCGCCGGCGGCGCTGTACGTGCCTGCCGGATCGGTCGTCGGCGCGCTCGCTCCGGCCGCGCTGTAAGTGCCCGCTGGATCTAACCTTTCCGCCGCGGCCGAGGTCGCGCCGGTCACGGGAATGTAAGTGCCCGGGTCCGAGGGCGTGGGCGCGCCGGCATCAGGGCCGCTCCACGTCCCCGCCGGATCGAGCGTCGGCGCGCTCGCGCCGGCCGCGCTGTAGGCGCCGGCTGAGTCCGTAATTTCCGCTGCGGCCGAGGTCGCGCCGGTCACGGGAATGTAGGTGCCCGGGTCCGCGGGCGTCGGCGCGCTCGCCCCCGAGCCGCTGTATGTACCCGCCGGATCGGCGTTCGCAGTGCTCGAACCGGCAGGCGGAGTGGTCGTGGTATACTGAGAGAGGAAGGGATATTGACCGTCAGTCGACTGAGCCCAGTTCGCCAAATCGCCTTGGTATGCGGGGTCGTATTGCGCCACCAGCGCGGGCAATTGCGTCACCTGGAACGAGCCGAACTGATCGTTTTCGTTCTGGACCAGGTTGTTCATGAACTGGGCCGCGTTCGTCGTCTGCCCTCCTGGATTGGAGAGCGTCGCTCCCGAGCCCTGCGTCAGGCCCAGCTGACCGGCGGCCGTTCCTCCTCCGGCGTAAGAGATGGTCGACGAGCGGTTGTCGTAACCGAACGATTGGTTTTCCGAGATGACGAAATAACCGCTGTTCAGCGTCTGGCCTGTAAGCGATTGGACGACGAGCGGCGTGGCGAGTATGTGCGCGGTTGCGTTCGAGACAGTCTGGGCGATGTCGACGATCCACTGGCTTCCCGGTCCGCGCGCTATGCTGTCGCTGGCCTCGATGGCCGTAAGCGACGCAATGCCGGCGCCGTGTACTTGTTCGCCGACTGCAATCTGCCCGGAGAGCACGGTGCCGACGGTGAGCACCCCATAGCTCTCCGTCATGGTCTCGGAAGAAACAACCTCTTGGCCCCCGAGCAGCGCGTACAATCCTACGCCGCCCGGCGTTCCGTTGAGCTGACTGACGATTTGAGCGCCGCCGCCGGTCGGAATGCCGGTCCCGGAAATCATCGAGCCAAGCTGAATGCTGCCCCCCTTGGAGATGGAGGTGACTTCCAGGTAACCACCGTTGATCGTTCCCGTGAATGAAACCGAGACGGGGGTGATCGTGTCTCCCGCGGTGTTGGCCTGGATCGGCAAGTTCGAATTGAACGCCTTCGCAATCGCGGTCGCGGCGTCGGAGAAACTCTGAACGCCGGACAGATTGACGTTGGCCGTGTAAGTCGTTCCGTTGATGGTAAGCGACAGCGGGCCGTTGACGTTTTGCAGCTGGCTCAGCGTCACGTCGCCGCCCAACAATTGCGACGGCTCCCCGGCATAGGGATAGTTCGCGAACAACATCTGCAACGGAGTGGGCCCGTAACCGGCAAAGAATTCGCCGGCCAACGCCGCTTCCGAACTCGATGCGCCGAAGTAGTTCGCGACGGCCGCCACGCTCCGAAACGAGAGCGTCTCGCCGACGGGGATAATGCTGTTGCTATCCAAAAACAGTCGATTCAGCGCGTAGGGACTGCTGTAGGCGCCGGCTTGATCCGTCGTCGGAGCGCTCGCCCCAGGACCGCTGTAAGTGCCGCCCGGGTCGATCGTCGGCGCGGTCGCGCTGCCTGTACTATAAGTCCCGACAGGGTCCTCGATGTAGGCAGTTGCCCCGGCTTGGTAGTAGTAACCAGGAGGGGCGCCATTTGGATCGAGCGACATCAACGTTCTCGTTCTTATAGTTCAGCAGATTCGATGCGGCGTAGGAAATTCACAGAGCCGCAACTTCAGTGGGCGCCGAATTGAATGACGCAGATTACTCAACTCTCATGCACTCGGTCAACATAGCGCGAGGCCATGGCCGCCCAACAGACGCCGACACTGACAGGGCAACATTGTAAGACGATTCCCAATCGACGATGAAGAGCGCCCAGTCGGGGTTTGCCTCCGCCTACATTTGGCAGACGCTACGTCATTCACGAGGGTCACGCGATGAAACTTCCCCTGTCGGTAAGCAAACGCCCGCAAATTTTACTAACTGATTTCGAACAAAAAGTAAAGCATTCATTGCGACCAAGCGGCGCTTTTTCGCTCGCCGGAAACCAACGGACGCCGTTCGCGCCGTCCGTTTAGGGGGTTAAACTGGCGCCTATTTCAGCCGAAGCCAGATTATTTGACTCGCAGTACTTGGGTGGAATAGCCCGCGACAGCCGGTCAGCAATGTAACTAGATATCTTCTTCACTCCTAGCCGCCGGAATTGGATGCTGAGCACGCGTGCGCGTCGTTGGCGTTACTGTCGAGGAGTTTCGTTTCCGTCCCGCCGCAGCGGTGACCGTCTTGTCAGTCGAAAGTGTTGGCTAAATCACACCCAATCGGTCTGAACATTTGACTTGCCCCGTTATTCAAGACCCGACGGAGCGCTTGTCCGCGAGGCGCCCGACTCTATCTCTGACGCCCCGTCCCCGATCTCCCAGCACATACGACGCATAGCCGCTCGGACTTCTTCCCCATCATCATACCCGAATTCCCCATCGTCATACCCGACGTCTCAGGTGGCGTATTCCGTCCTGCCGCGACCTTTTAGGCCGCCAACAATCGTCTCCTCCTTAAAGCGACGGACGTTGCTGTGGTGGCGATCCCGGTCCGGACAGGTCTTTCCCCTGGCGAATACCGGCGGCTTTCAATTCAGGTTACTTCATTTAGTTCCGTTGAATTCCCTTTACACCTGTGCGAGAAAGCACCAATTCCACTCCTGAATTCTAGGAGCTGACGCTGCGACTGAAGCCGTGGCTCGAAATCGCGGGCTTGACACCCGCTCCTATATTGTCAAATAATTAACCTCTGGCGGGGGGACCTACAGTGATAGTCGCCAAAGATTTCCCGGAAATTGCTCGACGCAGCGATCCGAGCGTCGCCCCTCTGTCGTTTGGGCAGGAGGGCGTTTGGTTGTTTCAACAGTGCTACCCTGATAATACTACGCTGAACCTCTTCCGAGTTTTGCGCGCGGCCAAGCCTCTGGTTCACGACATGCTCGAGCAAACCGTGACCGAGATTGCTCGTCGACATGAAATTCTCCGAACCAATTATCGCATAATCGACGGACGTCCCATGCAGGTGATTCGTCCCCCGGAGCCAATGTCGGTTGGGCTGGCTGATTTTAGCCATCTTCCGTCCTCCGAGCGCAGGACGGGGTTAGTGCAGTGGTTGCGGATGAGAAGTTCGCAACCCTTCGACCTTGCGAACGGAGAATTGTTACGAACGGACCTTGTTCGTCTAAGTGAAGACGAAGAAATCGTCTTTTTTAACTTGCACTATATCTCCTGTGATGGATGGTCCCTCGGCGTATTGTTGCGCGAGGTCAGAAATATTTACGACGCGATGCTGGAAAATGAACCGCATGCGCTTCCTGAGCTGCCTCTGCAATACGGCGACTATGCTGCGTGGCAACGTCGGGCTTTGCACGCTGACAACATCACAAAACAGCTTTCGTTTTGGCGCGATCGGCTGGCCAATGCGCCTGAAACAACCTCACTCCCGTTGGACCGACCGCGGCGGCGCGGTCGGTCGCGTCAAGGCGCCCAGTTGAGCGTTGCGCTCGAACGCTCGCTTGTCGAAGAGCTGAGGTTGCTCTGCCAAAGAGAACGCACCACCTTTTTCATGGTCCTGATTGCGACGTTAGCGGCCTTGTTTCAACGATATTCCGGCGCGACCGACGTCATAATTGGAACCCCCGTCGCAAATCGGAGCCGTGCGGTGTTTGAGCCCTTGATCGGGCCCTTTATGAATGTTGTCGCGTGTCGGTTTGATCTCGCCGGAGACCCCGCGTTTCGAGAGTTCTTGGCCAATGTCCGCGCGGTCGCGACCGACGCGTTCAAAAACCAGGACGTGGCGTTCGAAACCGTCGTGAGCGAACTTGGCGCCCGACGGCAAGGCCAACAGTCGCCGCTGTTTCAGTCGATGTTTGTGATGCAGCCGCCGAGGGCGGCGTCAGTTTTCGCCGAGTTGGGAGTCAACTCGGCGGAACTCGCGCCACCCGGATCGAAGTTCGATTTCACTTTATGTTTATCGGAAAATGAATTCGGTGAAGTTAGCGGCTTCATTGATTACGACGCGAATCTCTTCGAGCAATCGACGATTGATAACGTATTTCGTCATTACGCGGCGCTATTGAAGGCGGTCGCTGCGGATCCGAGCGTGCGAATCTCGAGGCTCCGGATGCTCGACGATGAAGAGCGCCGGCAAGCGCTGTTTGGCTGGAACGACGCAACTTCCCCTCGCCCCGAACTGTGTCTGCACGACCTTGTCTCCGATCAAGCCCAGCGCACGCCTGACGCTGTGGCACTGCGCTGCGCTGGCGAAGAGATCGATTATCGCTCGCTGGATCAGCGGGCGAACCGGTTGGCGTGGCGGCTTCGCGGGCTGGGGATCGGACCAGAGTCGATTGTCGGACTTTTCATGCGCCGGTCTGCCTCGCAGATCGTCGCCATACTCGCAATCTTCAAGGCGGGCGGAGCATACTTGCCACTCGATCCAGCTTGTCCTCCTGCTCGATTGGTATACATATTAAGCGACGCCGAACCTCAGGTGGTGTTGACTGACGAGACTCTGGTCGAGGCATTGCCGGCTGTGCGGGGCGCGGTGTTGAACATCAACTCGGAAACATCCGCCATTGAAAGCAAGCCGACGACGTCTCCTCCTGGAACGACTTGTGGCGAAAATATTGCCTATATTTTATATACTTCCGGTTCGGCGGAGCGGCCCAAGGGAGTGATGGGAACCCACCGAGCGATCGCGAATCGCCTCTATTGGGACGTTCCGGGATCGGAGTCGGAGGAGGTGTACATCTATAAGACGTCTCTGAGCTTCATCGAGGCGCTTTCGGAAATATTCATGCCGCTCGTGCGAGGGCAGACAATGATTGTCGCGCCCGAAGCGGCGTCCACGGATCCCTCGCAACTGATCGATTTGCTTGCCAGAGAAAAGGCCACTCGGATATCGCTCGCGCCATCGTTGCTTAGCAGCATTCTCATCAGCTCGGAGGATCTCGGTGAGCGTCTTCGGCACGTGACTCACTGGGCGGTCAGCGGCGAAATATTGACGCCTTCGCTCGCTGGCTTATTCGCCGAGCGGCTTCCCGAGGCGCATCTTTTCAACATTTATGGCGCGACCGAATTTTGGGATGCGACTTGGTGCTCGGCCGGGGACGCCGCCGGCCGCCCCAACGTTCCGATCGGCACGCCGATCGCGAATGTGCGCGCGTCTATTTTGGACGCCAACTTTGAGCCTGTTCCAGCCGGCGTCGCGGGCGAACTCTACATCGGCGGCGCAGGGCTGGCGCGTGGCTATCTTGGGCGCCCCGGCGTCACTGCCGAAAGATTTGTCCCGGATCCGAGTTCGAGACGGCGACCGCCTCTATCGCACGGGCGATATTGTGCGGCGGCGATCCGATGGAGTTCTCGAATTCGTCGGCCGCCGAGATCATCAAATCAAGCTGCGAGGCCATCGCGTCGAGCTTTCGGAAGTCGAGTTGGCGCTTGAAGACTGTCCTGGGGTTCAGCGGGCGATAGTGGAAATGCGCGAGGACCTCTCGACCGGCCAGCCGGGGTTGGTCGTGTACCTGGTCGCAACGACCCCAGGAATAACCGAGGCGTCGGTTCGAAAGTTCTTAGGCGATAGATTAGCAAGCCACGCCAAGCCCCTCCACTTCGTCTTCATTCACAGGCTGCCGCTTACGCCGAGCGGCAAAGTCGATCGAAGTCAATTGCCGCCGCCGCGACTGAGAAAGGAATCGCATAGAGTTCATGTTCCACCGAGATCCAATTTGGAGAAACAACTGGAGGGTATTTGGCGAGAAGTCCTCGGAGTCGATCTCATAAGTATCGATGACAATTTCTTCGAGATTGGAGGTAATTCTCTGACACTTGTCGAAATACAGAGCTTGATCACGCAACGGATGCACCGGGACGTGTCAATTGTGACGCTTATTCAATACCCGACAATTCGCGCGTTGAGCTCCTACCGAGCGTTGGCCTCCTCCACCGTTGGCGAGCCTCGGGGCGATGGTCTTGATATGTCGAGGAAGCGCGGGCAAATGCGTAAGGCTGCTATTGTGCATCGCAGCGCAAAACGGGCGCGACACGCGCCGTGATGTATAGGGGGAATTGTGGATAAAAGCGAACACATCGGCTTGGAGACGCGCGTCGCAGTCGTCGGAATGGCGCTTCGTTGTCCTGGAGCCAACAACGTCAATGAATTTTGGTCGAACTTGAAGAACTCCGTCGAGTTCGATCACGTTCTTCTCCGACCAAGAATTGCGCGATGCTGGGGTTTCGGAAGCCGTGTTGAAGCTGCCGACCTTTGTCAAGGCTGGCGCGCCGCTAAAAGGACTTGATTTATTCGACGCGGAGTACTTCGGCTACAGCGCGAGGGAGGCCGAATTTATCGATCCGCAGCATCGGGTTTTTCTCGAGTGCGCGGTCGAGGCGCTTGAGAATGCGGGCATCGACCCGGCCCGCCATCCCGGCTCCATAAGCGTCTTCGCCGGCGAGGGGCAGACCCTCTACGGCTACCAAATACTGCCGAACAGATCTGTCGTCGGCGTCGATCGGCAAATGGCGGTCATCGGGAACGACAAGGATTATCTGTCAACGCGGGCCTCGTACAAGCTTGGGTTGCGCGGTCCCAGTTTCACCATTCAGTGCGCGTGTTCGACCTCGACGGTCGGAGTGCATCTCGCGATGCAGAGCCTCCTGTCGCACGAATCCGACGTGGCGTTGGCCGGTGGGGTATCGGTGTCGTGGCTGCGCGGCAAGGGCGGCTATCACTTTGTCCAGGGCGGCATCCTTTCTCAGGACGGTCATACGCGCGCATTCGACGCCGACGCCAGCGGAACGGTATTCGCGGACGGCGTGGGTCTTGTTGTTCTCAAGAGGTTGAACGACGCGCTCGCTGACGGCGATGACATTCAGTCTGTCATACTCGGCACCGCCATCAACAATGACGGTTCAGCGAAAATAAGCTACACCGCGCCCAGCGTCGAAGGTCAGTCCGCAGTCCTCACGGAGGCGCTGGCGGTCGCAGGGATTTCGCCGGAGCAGATCGGCTACATCGAGGCGCACGGCACGGGCACCGGGCTTGGAGATCCCATTGAAGTCGAAGGGCTCCAGCGAGTGTTTCGAACAACGACTGACAAGAAACAATTTTGCGGGATAGGATCGCTGAAGTCCAATCTAGGTCATCTCAATACAATATCCGGTTTGGCTGGGTTGATAAAGGCGACGCTTTGCGTCAAGACCGGGGAAATTCCTCCCAGTCTTCACTTCAAGAAGCCGAACCCAAAAATCGATTTCCCCAATTCCCCTTTTTTCGTCCCCACCAAACTGACCAAATGGACAAGTCCGAGCGCGCGAAGAGCTGGGGTTAGCGCTTTTGGCATCGGGGGTACGAATAGCGTAGTCCTCCTTGAAGAGCCGCCGCTTCCAATCTCCGAACCAACCTCTCGATCGATGCATGTAGCAATCATTTCCGCCAAGAATGCAGTCGCTCTGGACGCGGCCTCGACGAATCTGGTTCAGCATCTTCGAAACAATCCTCAAGAAAACATTGCTGATATATGTCATACGCTGGCTGTTGGCCGAACGCTTCATCACTATGTACGCGCCGTGGTCTGCGCCGACACGGAAAGCGCCGCGGATGCGCTGGAGTCAGGCGATCCAACCGCCGTCGTCGAGGGGACGAGCAAAGTCGTCGCGCAACCGGTCACCTTTCTATTTTCAGGCCAAGGCTCGCAGCACATTTTCATGGGCAGAGAACTCTACCGCGAGGAGCCGATCTTCCGCGCCGCAATCGATCGCTGCGCGAAATTGCTGAAAAAGCATATAGGTATTGACATACGAACTCTGATTTTTCCGCCGCCAAAGAAAGAAAGCCAGGCCGAGGAGTCCCTGCGAAACACCCAATATGCGCAGCCCGCCATATTCATGATTTCTTATGCCCTGGCGAAGCTTTGGAAGGAAACTGGGGTGCTTCCGTCGATGATGCTTGGCCACAGTATCGGCGAATTCGCCGCGGCCTGCATCGCGGAGGTTTTTTCGCTTGATGACGCGCTTCGCGCTGTGGCGGCGCGAGGCCGTCTGATGCAGAGCATGCCGCGAGGCTCCATGTTGGCCGTCATGGCCTCGACGGAACAAGTTGAGCCGGGGCTTCCGAAATCTATTTCGGTCGCCGCGATCAATTCGCCAACATCTGTCGTCGTAGCGGGCCCCACCAAAGCTATCTCGGCGCTCAGCGCCCAATTGCTGGGTAAGGGAATTACGTCCACTCCGCTGCACACGTCGCACGCGTTCCATTCGAGCATGATGGACCCCGCTGTCGGTCCTTTTGTCGACGTCATGCGCGGCATTGCGCTGCATCCGCCTCAGATTCCGTATATTTCGAATGTAACGGGCGACTGGATCACCGATCAGCAGGCCACCGATCCGGCCTACTGGGGCCTCCACTTGAGGTCTCCAGTGCAATTTCACAAAGGGCTGTCGACTATTCAGGAGCAGTCGGATACGGTTCTGCTCGAAGTGGGGCCTGGCAGAGCGCTTGGAAGTCTGGCGCGATCTCTTTCGAGCGACCCAAGGAGCAACTCAATTCAATCTTCGCTGCCGCACGCATCGGCGCGCGGGGCCGGGGAAATGAAGGCGCTGCTTTACGCCGGCGTCGCGCTTTGGCTCGCAGGCGCGCCGATTGATTGGAGTCGGCGCTACCAGGGGGAACGGCGTCGCAAGCGGCCCCTGCCGACCTACCCGTTTGCCCGGCAGCGATATTGGGCTATCGAGGATCCACCAGGGCCGGTTCAAGCCGCGAGCGCCGCAGATCGTCCGGTTGGCGCTGTCGGCGCGGCGGGCTCGACCGGCGCCCAACTCGTCGCGCCAGCCGAACCAAACTACCTAATGGAGACCGTTAGCTGGAAGCGAGTGCAATACTCGAGCGAAAGCGGCGAAGAATGGCCGAAACAGGACTGGCTGGTGTTTGCGTCAGATAGCAACGCCTTCGCTGGGAGTTTTATCCGCGCATTGAACGCAAGCGGCGCGACGGCGGTCGTCGCCAAAAAGGCCGACAAGTATCGGGATCTTGGGAAAGGTCGTTTCGCTCTCAGCGTCGTTAACGAAGGCGATCTCGACAAGCTGTGTGCCTCGACCGTGAAACGGATTAGGCCCGAGACGAGGCTCCAGGTCGTCTATTTCTGCGATCCGTCGCAACCCGCTACGGCGAATAAAGTTGCGTCCGAGTATCGAAAGGAGATCGACGACAAACTCAACGCCCCAATCACCTTGGTGCGGTCGCTCATGCGCCACGCAGACGCCAAGAGCGTCAATGTGACCATCGTAACCCAGGAGGGCCAATTCATTTCAGGTACGGAGGCACTGGATCCGATGATGGCGCTGCCGATCGGACCGTGTCTCGCTGGGATGCACGAATACCCCGACTTGCGTTGCCGGCTGGTCGATGTCGACGCGACGGCGCCGGATATCGATAGACTGTCGAGTTCGATTGGCTGCGGATATCGTCGAGCCGGCCCCCAACGTTCTCACCGCCTATCGCGGCGGCGTGCGCTGGGCTCGCACGATCGATCCGGTTCCGTCCTTTCTCGTCGCGAATCCGCGGCCGCCGCTTCGCGATCGCGGCGTCTACCTTATTGCAGGCGGACTCGGAGATTTGGGCTTGGCAATTTCCGAGCACCTCGCCAGCAAATATCACGCTTCCGTGGTCCTGCTCAGTCGAACGCCGGCCCCTCCGCGCAAGCAATGGAGCAAGATCCTCTCCTCCTCCGAGGAAAACAGCCGCGTCGTGCGGATCATCCGCGGGATCGAGCGAATCGAAGCTGCTGGCGGCAAGGTCATGGTCGGCTCCGCGGATGTGAGCGACCTGAAGCAAATGAAAAAGGTGGTCCAGGAGGCTCGCGCAGCTTTTGGGCAGATCCACGGCGTCATTCATGCCGCTGGCGTTTCCGGCACCACGCCGATTGGTCTCAAGACGCAGGACGAAGTCGATCAAGTCTTGGTCCCCAAGGTCATCGGACTCGCGGTGTTGGAGCAGATCTTCGCAAAGGGAAAATTGGACTTTCTGGCGCTTTTCTCCTCCACCAGCGCGATTTGGGGACGAATTGGCCAAGTCGACTATACCGCCGCGAACGCTTATCTCGACGCTCGCGCAATCGGCCGCCGCGACGGACAATTGTGGCCGATTATTTCGATAAATTGGGACAATTGGCGGGAAGTCGGCATGGCCGTGAATACGGCCCGACCCGCCCCCGGACAAGACAAGCCTGCTCCGATCGTCGGTCTGACCACCGCGGAAGGGCTTCATGCGTTTGAGGCCGCGTTGGCGGCGAGACATTCTCAAGTGATTGTTCGAGCCGCCCCGCCCGCTCAGCGAAAGGCTCAACCGGGAGCGCGCGCTGCTCCGGGCGGCGCGGCGCAGCCTGCGGCCAAACCAAAGGAGAAACGCTATCCGCGCCCCGCTCTGGCTCAACCCTTCAGAGAGGCCTCGACACAGATGGAAACGGAGCTCGTCGAAATGTGGACGTCGCTCCTGTTGATCGCACCGATTGGTCTCGACGACAATTTTTTCGAGCTCGGGGGTCATTCTCTCCTCGCTCTGCAGCTTTTGCCGAGAATTCGCGAAAAATTTCAGATTGCGCTCGAGCCACGAGAATTGTTCGCGAATCCAACCGTATCCAAACTTGTGGCACACGTCCAAACAAAGTAGGAGGTTGGAAAGTCCGTGCGTAATGCGGGGTGGAAGGTACGGGTCAACTTAGCGCCAGACTTCCGCGGACGCTGACGGGGTAGGGACGGCTCTGAGGTAAAGGTAAGCTCGAGAGCATTCGAGCTTAATTGAAGCTTCCGATCGCTGCCGGGATGGTAGAGCGAACAATCCAGGCTGTGTTATGCGCCGGCGTTTTGTTCGCATCGAACCCGGCAAAATAAATCGCGTCGCTGTCGCCCTGGAAGGGTGACGCCACAATTGATCGCGTCGAAACCATAGATTGCTCTGAACGGTCAGGGATTCGACGAAGATCATAGTTTCCATTCGCCCGCCTGATTAGGTACCAGGCATTGGCCTCGAGTTGGCCGTGACCGAAATTGGATACAGTATGGCCGGCAGGTACGGGCGAATCCCGCTTGATGAACGCCTCCAGCCCGATCAACAAGACGTCGTTACCTTGGACGTCGTGGATCCTAGTCATATTGTTATAAGCGGATATTGTGTAGCTGACCTCCATTCCCCACGATTTATCGAGCGAGCTTTGAAGATCAAGCTCGGTAACCTCGCTGCCGTCGAGCGGATCAATCCTAACGATGCGCGAAGCTGTGCCCTCGACGGCTGCGAGCAGCACCTGCCCAGCGCCCCCGGGGCGCGAAACTGTGGTCAGGCCCCGCAACCCGGTCTCGGAACGTCCCGGGTTGCGATTGGTGTAGATCAGGCGCCAAGTCGGCGCCGGCCCATCGATGCGCTCGTAGATTTGCTGGCCCGCGGCGGCGTAAATGCGTCCATTGCACTCCGAGAAGCTGGTAATCCGGGGGCGGCGTTCCATCCCCGGAAATTCGGCCGTCGAGATGGCGGAGACATCGAGCTCGGGCCTCTCGGTCCAACGGATGCGCCCTGGAACAGTCGGATCGTAGACGCCCGCATAGATCCCGTTCGGATCCTGCCCCGCAAAGGCATAGTCAATTCCGGTAATACGGTCGCGGTGTGAGCCGAAGCTTCGCACCTGCGGCAGCCAACGGTCGCCGGGAATCCTCTGAGGGTCGGCCAGCGTCGACGCGGCCCACTCGCCGGTCGCATCGTCTCGGGCAAACACTCTCGTCTCACCCGTCAGGTCCCAAGTGGAGGCCAACAGCATGAATATTGGTCTTGCCAGTGCCTTGCCGCTTGCGTCGGTCGCGAAGTTGGTCTCTCCCATAACTCCCACAGCTAGGTTGCGGGCAATGCCGCTTGGCATCGACCCCTCAAAGGCATGATCCACACGCCACTGCCCGTCTGGTCGGTCCAATACGAGAATCTCAGCGCCTTGAAACCCTTCACGGCCGGGCCGGTCCATCCAGTAGCCATTGCCAGCAAAGAGTTTTCCGTCGTGCGCAACGAGGCTGCGGATTTCCGTGCCGCCTAAGAAATGGCCTGCCGCGTCCCGCGAGCCAGCCGAGAATGCGACCTCAAACCCTTGTCGCTGCAAGCCGGTGGGGCCGCTCGCGTCCTGGGAATTCGAGGACGACGCTAAACCCGCAACGAGGCTCGCGGAGAACGCGATTCTCCAAGGCAGCAACAACCATTTCTGCATTCTCTTCATCGGTATTCATGCAGCCGAGCGTTGGCGAAGGAATGTAGCTCGCTGTTTTCCCCTCGCCTCCTCGCAAGCATCGAATAAAATCGGTGTCGATCCATCGACAACCCTTCGGCATGACGTCTTTCATTGTCAAGCCCGCGCGCCGGGTGTCGGCGATGCAACGCGAGGATCGCATATGCAAGGAAAAAAGCCCTGCGAAGTCGGTGGTCAATCGCTCCTCGCGTTGCAGCCTCCGCTAAGGATACGGCTGCTGGACGCTGAGGCTTTGCAGCGCGGCTTTGCTCTCTGGGCCGCCTCGCCGCGCGCCCAAGCGCGGGAAGTCATCGCCGTGGACGGCAAGACGCTTTGCGGATCGAAGAGGTCGCCCGACGGAAAGAGAGCTGCATCTGGTTTCGGCTTGCGCCACGCATGGGGAGGCAAAAGGAGATCGCCTGGCGCATCGCCGACATGGAAAAATCTGCGTTCCACCGCCACCGTCATCGCTCGGCGTTCGCCGCTTAACGATTTAGGACCTCGCCCTGGGTTAGACGCGGACACATAATTGTCAGAGTCGGGCCGCGGCGCGCACGCTAGCGTGATTTGAATTCGCCCGTTTATCCGTGCAAGGCGTGATGATAAAGTGAGCTTTAGGGATGAACGAGGCCCTGAAACCGGACGAGGTCACGCAACGCTCGGCCCCCGCGACCGTGGAAGCGGGGCCGCCGCGCCGGCGGAGCCTGCGTTTGAGGATCGCGATCGTCGCGGCGCTGGCCGTGGCGGCGGTGTTCGGCTGGCAGAAATTCGAGAACACCGAACCATCCACGAACGAAGGGCAAGACTCCGGCCGTCCAGCGCAGCCGCCGCAAACCGTGCGCGTGGCGCCGGTGATCCTGGGCGACATGCCGCTCACCATCGACGCCCTGGGCACGGTGACGCCGTTCGAGACCGTAACCGTCAAGACCCAGATCGCCGGCAACCTGCAGACCGTTGGCTTCACCGAGGGCCAGATCGTCAAGGCCGGGGACTTCCTGGCCCAGATCGATCCGCGCCCGTACGAGGCAGCGCTGGCGCAGGCGCAGGGACAACTGGCCAAGGATACAGCGTTGCTTGGCCAGGCGCAGAGCGACCTCGCCCGCTATCAACAGCTCGTCAAGCAGGATTCGATCGCCCACCAGCAGGTCGACGACCAGGCGGCGCTGGTCGCCCAGGACAAGGCGGCGATCGCCACCGACCAGGCGATGGTCAAGACGGCCGAGCTCAACGTCGCCTATACCCATATCGTTTCGCCGGTCACCGGTCGGGTCGGCCTGAGGCTGGTCGACCCCGGCAACTACCTGCAGCCATCCGACACGACCGGCATCGTCGTCATCACCCAGATCGATCCGATCAGCGTCGTGTTCACGACGCCGGAGGACAACCTCCCGCGCATCTCGGCCCGGCTCAACTCCGGCGCCGAACTCAAGGTCACGGTGCTCGACCGCGACAATGTCAGCGCGCTCGCCACCGGGACCCTCACCACCTACGACAGCCAGATCGACATCACCACCGGCACGATCAGGATGCGGGCGACGTTCGCCAACCCACGCGCCGTTCTGTTCCCGCAACAGTTCGTCAACGTCCGCCTCCTGGTCGACACCATGACCGGAGCGACGCTCGCCCCCAACGCGGCGATCCAGCTCGGCGCATCGGGCAATTTCGTCTATCTGCTCAATGACGATTCGACGGTCTCCAAACGCGACATCGTCACAGGGCCGGGCAACGGCAAGAACACCGTGATCACGACGGGCCTCAAGGCGGACGACAAGGTGGTGATCGACGGCGTCGACCGTCTGCGCGACGGCGCGAAAGTCAAGGTCGTCGACGGTCCTCCGAGCCCTGGCGCGCAAGCCGCGGCCGGCGAGGGGCTCGAGCAAGGCGCCGGAGGACCCGAGGCCGGATCGGCCAACGGCGGCGGCCAGCATCATCGGCATCGCCAGGACCAGCCCGGGACCGGAGACGGACCTCGCGCGCCCGCCGCCGCTCCAGCCAGCCAAACGCCTCCAGACGGCCCGACGACCCCGGGCGCGCCGACGGCCGGCGCATCGACGCAGGGCGGGTCGCCGGCGGGCACGACGACCCAGCGTCCGGCGGCGGGCGGGGCGACCACGCAAGGCGCGGCGCAATGACTCTACCGCGCTTCGGGGCGGGGCGGTGAACCCGTCCCGCATCTTCATCGATCGTCCGGTCGCGACCAGCCTGTTGATGATCGCGATCATGATCGTCGGGATCGTGGCCTTCCGCTTCTTGCCGCTCTCGGCCCTGCCCGAAGTCGACTATCCCACGATCCAGGTCCAGACCTTTTATCCCGGGGCGAGCCCGGAGGTGATGACTTCGTCGGTGACGGCGCCGCTCGAGCGGCAATTCGGCCAGATGCCGAGCCTGAGCCAGATGATGTCGGCAAGCTCGGCCGGTTCGTCGGTCATCACCTTACGATTCGGCCTCGACATCGGCCTCGACGTCGCCGAGCAGGAAGTGCAGGCGGCGATCAACGCAGCCGGCAATCTTTTGCCCGCCGATCTGCCGGCGCCACCCATCTACGCCAAGGTCAATCCGGCCGACGCGCCGATCCTGACGCTCGGCGTCGCTTCGGACTCGATGAAGTTGACCGAGGTCGAGGACATGATCGAGACCCGGCTGGTTCCGAAACTGTCGCAATTGCCCGGCGTCGGATTGGTTTCGATCTCCGGCGGGCAGCGCCCCGCAGTCCGCATCCACGTCAATCCTCTCGCCCTTGCGGGCGTCGGCATCAACCTCGACGACTTGCGCACGACGATCGCCAATCTCAACGTCAACACGCCGAAGGGAAATTTCGACGGGCCGGCGCAATCCTCGGCAATCAACGCCAATGATCAGATCCGCGATCCGAACGACTATGCGAAGTCGGTCATCGCCTACCGCAACAACGCGCCGGTCTTGCTGTCCGACGTCGCGAGGGTCGAGATCGCGCCGGAGAACAGCAAGTTGCGAGCGTGGATGAACACCAAGCCGGCGCTGATCGTCAACATCCAGCGCCAGCCCGGCGCGAATGTCATCCAGGTTGTCGACAGCATCAAGAAGATATTGCCCTCGCTCAGCCAGTCGCTCCCAGCGGCGATCACGGTCACGCCGCTGACGGACCGCACTGTCACCATCCGGGCCTCGGTAGAGGACGTGGAATTCGAGCTTTCGCTCGCTGTCGGCCTCGTTGTGATGGTCATATTTCTGTTTCTGCGCAACATCCCGGCGACCATCATTCCGAGCCTGTCGGTGCCGCTATCGCTGATCGGGGCGCTGGCGATCATGTACCAGGCCGGGTTCAGCCTCGACAATCTGTCGCTGATGGCGCTGACCATCGCCACCGGCTTTGTGGTCGACGATGCGATCGTGGTGATCGAGAACATCGCCCGCTTTCTCGAGGAAGGCGACAGCCCCTACGATGCGGCGATGAAAGGGTCGGCTCAAATCGGCTTCACCATCATTTCGCTCACCGTGTCGCTGATCGCGGTTCTGATACCGCTTCTCTTCATGGGCGATGTCGTCGGGCGCCTCTTCCATGAGTTTGCGATCACGCTTGCGGCCACCATCATCATCTCCGCCATAGTGTCGCTGACCCTGGTGCCGATGCTGTGCGCCAAGCTCCTGCGTCCGCATGGGGGAGGCGGCGAAGCGAGCGGCGGGCGGTTCTTCCGCGCGCTGACCCGTTTCTACGCCTCGACGCTCCGCGTCGTGCTCAATCATCAGGGCGTCATGCTGCTGGTGGCGCTCGGCACTTTCCTGCTCACCGGCTACCTCTATGTGACGATTCCAAAGGGCTTCTTTCCCATTCAGGACACCGGCGTCATCCAGGGCGTAACCCAGGCGGCGGAGGCGATCTCGTTCGACCAGATGGCGGACCATCAGCAGGCGCTGGCGAAAGCGATCCTCGCGGATCCGGACGTCGAGAGCCTGTCCTCCTTCATCGGCGTCGACGGCTCGAACGTCACCCTCAACTCCGGCCGCTTCCTCATCAATCTGAAGCCGCATAGCCAGCGGGAGGCGACGGCGAGCGAGATCATCCGGCGGCTCCAGCAGGAGACCGCGAGCGTGCCGGGAATATCGCTGTTCATGCAGCCGGTCCAGGACCTCTCGATCGACACCGCGGTCAGCGCGACCCAGTATCAGTTCACGCTCGAGAACCAGGATCTGGCGACGCTGCAGACCTGGACGCCCAAGGTGCTCGTGCGTCTCGGCCAGATCAAGTCGATCGTCGATGTCGCAAGCGACCTTCAGCCGGACGGGCGCTCGGTGATGGTCGATCTCGACCGCGCCAACGCCGCGCGCTTCGGCATTACGCCCGCGATCGTCGACAATGCGCTCTACGACGCCTACGGCCAGCGCATCATCTCGACCATCTTCACCCAGAGCAACCAATATCGGGTCATCCTGGACGTCGATCCGAACATGGCGCGGTCGACGAAGTCGCTCGATTCGCTCTACCTGCCCTCGGCCGCGTCAACCACTGGCCAGACGCCGCTCGACTCGGTCGCCAATTTCACCGTCAAGACCGCGCCGCTGCAGATCTCGCATCTGAAGCAGTTCCCGGTTACCACGATCTCGTTCAATCTTGCGCCGGGGGCTTCGCTCGGAGAGGCGGTTGACGAGATCGGCGGGGCGCTCAAGGAGATCGGCCTGCCGCCGAGCTTTGCCGTCAGCTTCCAGGGCGCGGCGCAAGCCTTCCAGTCGGCGCTGTCGAACGAGGTGTTCCTGCTCGCGGCGGCGATCGCGGCCATGTATATCGTGCTGGGCGTGCTCTACGAGAGCTTCATCCACCCGATCACGATCTTGACCACCCTGCCGTCCGCTGGCATCGGCGCGCTGTTGACGCTCAATGCGGCGGGGGCCGGGCTCGACATCATCGGCGTCATCGGCATCGTGCTCCTGATCGGCATCGTCAAGAAGAACGCGATCATGATGATCGACTTCGCGCTCGAGGCGCAGCGCCAGCAAGGCCTGCCGGCGCGCGAGGCGATCTATCAGGCCTGCCTCCTGCGCCTGAGGCCGATTCTCATGACCACAGTGGCGGCGATTTTCGGCGCGCTGCCGCTCATGCTGGGAACCGGCGTCGGCTCCGAGCTTCGACGTCCGCTGGGGCTCGCCATCGTCGGCGGCCTCGCCTTCAGCCAGGTGCTGACGCTCTATACGACGCCAGTCATCTATCTCTTCTTCGAGCGGCTCGGCGAGCGCTTCGGCATGGGCGCCGCCGATTCGGCGCTGGCGACCGAAGCGCCGTGAACAACCGTTTTTCCGAGATCTTCATTCGCCGCCCGGTGGCGACCATCCTGTTGACGATCGGCATCGTCTTCGGCGGACTCCTCGGCTATTCGCGACTCCCGGTTTCGCCGCTGCCGCAGGTGGACTTTCCGGTCATCTCGGTTCAGGCGTCCATGCCTGGGGCGAGCCCCGACACGATGGCGACTTCGGTCGCCGCCCCCCTCGAGCGGCATCTGGGTCAGATCGCCGACGTCAACGAGATGTCGTCGCAGAGCACGCTCGGCTCGACCCGCATCACCCTCCAGTTCGGCCTCGACCGCGACATCGACGGCGCGGCGCGCGACGTCCAGGCGGCCATCGTCGCCGCCCGGGTCGACCTGCCGACCAGCCTGCGCCAGAATCCGACCTATCATAAGGTCAATCCGGCCGACGCTCCGATCATGGTCATCGCCATGTCGTCGACCACGCATACCGCGGGGCAGCTCTACGATCTCGCTTCCAACGTCCTCCAGCAGCGGCTGTCGCAGCTTTCCGGCATCGGCGAGGTCGACATTTCCGGCGCGGCTCTGCCGGCGGTGCGCGTCGAGATCAACCCCGGGGCGATCTTCCACTATGGCATCGGCCTCGAGGACATCCGCGCGGCGCTCGCGTCCGCAAACGCCAACAGCCCTAAGGGCGCGATCGAAGACGACGACAACCACTATCAGATCTACGCCAACGATCAGGCGTCGCACGCCGCGCAGTATCGCGATCTCGTGATTGCCTACCGAAATCGCGCCCCGGTCCGGCTCTCGGACGTCGCCGAGGTCGTCGATTCGGTCGAGGACCTGCGAAACGCCGGGCTGGTCAATGGCAAGCCCGGCGTCGCGGTGATTCTGTCGCGTCAACCGGGCGCGAACATCATCCAGGCCGTCGACGGCGTCCGGGCCGAGCTGCCGCGCCTGATCGCGTCGCTGCCGGGCGATATCGACCTCACCGTCGCCGTCGACCGGTCGAAGACCATCCGGCAGTCATTGCACGACACCGAGAAAACGCTGGTCATCGCTGTCGTGCTGGTCATTCTGGTGGTGTTCGCGTTCCTACGCAGCGTGCGGGCGGCGGCGATCCCGAGCGTCGCGGTGCCAACCTCGATCATCGGCTCGTTCGGGGTAATGTATCTGCTCGGCTTCAGCCTCGACAACCTGTCGCTGATGGCGCTGACGATTTCGACAGGCTTCGTGGTGGACGACGCCATCGTCGTGCTCGAGAACATTTCGCGCTATCTCGAACAGGGCATGCCCCGCGTTCAGGCGGCGATCCGGGGCGCGGGCGAAGTGGGTTTCACCGTCATCTCGATCAGCCTGTCGCTGATCGCGGTGTTCGCGCCACTCCTGTTCTTCGGCGGCATCGTCGGGCGCCTGTTCACCGAATTCGCCCTGACGTTGTCGGTAGCTGTCATGATCTCGATGGTCGTCTCGCTGACGACGACTCCGATGATGTGCGCGCTCATTTTGCCGCAGGGGCCGAACGTCGAGCACGGACGTCTCTATCGGGCGACGGAGCGCATCTTCGATGCGATGCTTGCGTTCTATCGATCGACATTGCGCATCGCGCTTCGCCACCCGGGGACCGTCGCGCTCTCCCTATTGGCCACGATCGGGCTCAACTACTACATGTTCCGCTATCATATGAACTACGGCTTATTTCCAGTGCAGGACACGGGCCTCATCATCGGCTCGATCCAGGCCGACCAAAGCATCTCCTTCCAGGCGATGAAGACGAAGTTCACCCAATTGCAGGACATCGTGCAGGAGGACCCCGCGGTCGAGAGCGTCGTCGGGTTCACCGGCGGACGGTCGACCAACTCCGGCTTCCTCTACTCGTCGCTGAAGCCGTTTTCCGAACGCAAAGTCACCGCCGACGAGGTCGTGACCCGGCTGCGCCCGAAGCTGGCGCAAGTCGCGGGCGCGCGGCTGTTCATGGTCGCCGTGTCCGACCTGAGAGCCGGCGGGCGGCAGAGCAACTCGACCTATCAATATACGCTTCTCTCCGACGATACGGCGGAACTCTATGCGTGGGCGCCCAAGCTGACCCAGGCGCTGATGGCGAGCGACATCGTCAAGGACGTCAATTCCGATCAACAGATGGGGGGCCTGCAGACCAACGTCACGATCGATCGCGACACCGCGATGCGCCTCGGCCTGACGCTGAGCTCGATCGACAACACGCTCTACGATGCTTTCGGCCAGCGCCAGGTGTCAACGATCTACAACCCGCTTAACCAATATCATGTCGTGATGGAGGTCGCGCCGCGCTATTGGCAGGATCCGCGCACGCTCGATCAAGTTTACGTCTCGACCTCAGGCGCCGTTCCGACCGGCGTTCAGCAGACCGGAATCGCGGCCGGCGATTACGTCTCCTCGACCGGTGCGCAAAGCACGGCGGCGTCGATCGCGGCCGACTTCAGCGCGCAACCTCGCCACCAACGCGCTCGCGTCGAGCGGTCATTCGTCCGCTTCGACTGGCGCGGCGGTTACGACCTCGCTTGAGACGATGGTTCCGCTGTCGGCCTTCGCCCATTTTGCTCCGGGCCACACGCCGCTTAGCGTCAATCATCAGGGACCGTTCGCGGCGACCACGATCTCATTCAACCTCGCCGCGGGCCGCTCGCTCAGCGAGGCCAAGACGGAGATCGACAACGCGATTGAGCGCATCGGCATGCCGTCGACCGTCCGCGGGGCCTTCGCCGGCACCGCCGCGACCTATCAGCAATCGCAGTCGAGCATGCCGCTCCTGTTCGGCGCCGCAATCGTCACGATCTATATCGTGCTCGGGATTCTCTACGAGAGCCTGATTCATCCAATCACCATCCTCTCGACTCTATTCTCAGCCAGCGTCGGCGCGGCGCTGGCGCTTTGGCTGTTCGACGTTCAATTCACGATCATTGCCGCGATCGGCGTTCTCTTGTTGATAGGCATCGTCAAGAAGAACGCGATCATGATGGTCGACTTCGCGCTCGAGGCAGGGCGCGCTGGAGGCAACGCGCGTGAGGCGATCGAGGAGGCTTGCCTCCTGCGCTTTCGGCCGATCATGATGACGACTTTCGCCGCGCTGTTCGGCGCGCTGCCGCTGGCGTTCGGAACCGGCGAAGGCTCGGAGCTCAGGCATCCGCTCGGGATCACCATCGTCGGCGGTCTCATCGTCAGTCAGGCTCTGACGTTGTACACGACCCCAGTGGTTTTCATCTATCTCGACAATTTCGGCGGGTGGCTCGCGGGCTTGTGGCGCCGCTACTACCTCCGCGCCGGCTCCGCGCCGATGGCCCGCGCACGCTAACGTCAAAAGCCACTCGGTGTGCGGATGGAATTGCTCAAGCCAATCAAGCCATGGTTGGCGGACAATTACATCGTGGCGGCGGACCGGACCGATCTCTACGCCTATTTCTACGAGCGTAGCGTCAAGCTCCTCAGAAACGGCGGTCGGCTCGGGTTCATCTCCTCTTCGACCTTCTTCCGAACCGGGTCGGGCGAGAACCTGCGCGTTTTCCTGACCGACGGCGTTCAGGTCGAAAGCGTGATCGACTTCGGCGATGTGCAAGTGTTCGAGGGAGTCACCACCTATCCCGCGATCCTGACGCTGCGCAAAGGCGGCGACGGCAAGGCGGGGACTCTGTCGTTTCTGAAACTGGGCGCGTTACCGACAGACTTGGGCCTCGCCTTCAATGAACGCGCCCGGCCGATGCCACGCGCGCGGTTAGGCGCGGGCTCCTGGCAGTTCGAGGACGAGCCGCTCGCCACGCTACGCGACAAGATCGTTGCGGGACGCAAGACGCTCGGCGAGGTTTACGGGCGCCTCTCTATGGCATCAAGACCGGGCTGAACGAGGCGTTCATCATCGACACGCCGACGCGCGACCGGCTCATCGCGGCGGACCCGAAGTCGGCGGAGCTGATTGAGAAATTCATTGAGGGCGACGACATTGCCCGTTGGCGAGTTGAACCGCAAGGTCTCTTCCTGATTAACATCCCGAAGGGAGCGGTTCATATCAATGACTATCAAGCACTCCGAGACTGGCTGGCTTGATGCAAGGAGAAGCTTGAAGAGCGGGCAACCGTTCAAGAGTGGTACGAATTACAGCAAGCACAAATGAACTATCAGCCTCGATTATCGACAGTCTAAAATTGTATATCCGGAAATTTCTCAAGGCCCGAAATTCGCAGTAGACTTATCTGGGGCTTTGATAAATAAAACTATGTTTTGTATTCCAACTGACGATTCTGTCCTCTTAGCTATCCTCAATTCAAAGCCTGCGTGGTTCTTCCTCTTTGGAGAGGCAACCGCTCTTCGCGGGGGCAAGTGGCGCATCTTATTGCAAGCAATATACATTCAAAAGCTTCCGATCCCGGAGATGGACGATGCCGCGCGCTCTCGCCTCGCCGCCCTCAGCCGAACTTGCACCGACGCCGCTCACGAACGGTTCGCCATCCAGTCCGGCGTTCGCCGCCGCATCCTCGACCTCGCCCCGCCCGAGCGGGCCAAGCTGACCGGCAAGCTCAACGACTGGCACGAACTCGACTTCGCCGCCTTCCGTAAAGAGGTCAAGCGCGCGTTCCACGCCGACATCGCGCTGCGGGAGCGCGGCGAGTGGGAAAGCTATTTGCGCGACAACGCCATGCATGTCCGCGAACTGTCGGATCGCATCGCTTCCGCCGAGCGCGAAATCGATCGCATCGTCTACGGCCTGTTCGACCTCACGCCCGACGAGATCAGCTTGTTGGAAGCCTCCCTGGAAGGGCAATACTGACGTCCTGAGCGGTCGCCGCGTAACGGGCGATTGGGTGTTGCCCAGGCTCGGAGTTCCGGCATCCGCTCGGGATCACCATCGTCGGGGGGTTGATCGTCAGTCAGGCGCTGACGCTGTACACGACCCCGGCGATGTTCATTCATCTGGATAGTTTCGGTAAATGGCTCGCCGGGCTCTGGCGCCCCTACTACCTCCGCGCCGGCTCCGCGCCGATGGCCGGCGCGCGCTAATGCATTACATGAACTGCGCGGGGCCCCGGCGACTGATTTTGCCGATTTGACGCAAAAAACTTCCCTGTTATTGCGAATAAATATCCCTGTTATTGCAAACAAACCGCCCTGTTGTCGCAAACAAATCCCCTGTTCGCGTCTTGTAACTGGGGCAGATTCCCGGGCGGAAAGGAAGCGTTAACGGAAGGGTGATTCAAGCGGGGAATGTCGTCTTTCCCGGCTGATTTGCTTGAACGGATGAGCGCGGCCGAGTTGATCGGCGTGGTTCGGGATTTGATAGGGGAGGTGGGACGTCTGCGTTCGGAGAACGAGAAGCTGAGCCAAACGGTTTCGGCGCTGCGGGTTGAGAACCAGGGGTTGAAAGACGAGGTCGCGCGGCTGAAGCATTTGCCGCCGCGTCCGCCCCACCAGCCTTCGGGGATGGAGAAGGCGACGGATCGGACCGAGGGGGAGAAGGGCGAGGGGTCGAAGCGGCGGCGGGGTCCGGGCGTCTCCAGGCTTTCGATTGATCGGACGGTGACGCTGACGGTCGAGGCCCCGGCGGGGTCGCAGCGCAAGGGATACGAGGAGATCATCGTTCAGGATCTGATGCTGAGGGCCGAGACGACGCTCTATCGGCGTGAGCGCTGGGAGACCCCGGCGGGAGAGCGGCTGATCGCGCCGCTTGATGCGGGGATCATCGGCGGCTGCGGCCCGCATCTGCATCGGCTCGTGCTGATGCTCTATTTTGAGGGCCAGATGACCTGCGAACGGATCGTGGCGCTCCTGGCGGGGATTGGCCTTGCGATCTCCAAGCGGCAGGTGGTTCGGCTCCTGAGCGCGAAGCTGGCGCGGTTCAGAGAGGAGGACGAGGCGGTGTTGCGGGCGGGGCTCGCCGGCGCGCCGTTCGTCACCGTCGACGACACCGGGGCGCGCCACGCCGGCAAGGGCTGCTTTACCACCCACATCGGCTCCGACCGGTTCGCGGCCTTCCGCACCGGGCCGAGCAAATCGCGCCTGGCTTTTCTCGGCCGTCTGCTCGGCGGGGCGGCGCGCTATGTGATCAACGCCGCGGCGATCGCCTATATGCGCGACGGCAACCTGCCGCGTGACGTCATCAACCGGCTGGCCGGCCATGCCTCGCGGGATTTTCCCACCCACGAGCAATGGATGAGCCACTTGCGCGCCCTCGGCCTGACGGATTTCAGGGTCACGCCCGATCCGGTGCGGGTCGCCAGCGAAGCCGCGCTGTGGGGGGCGATCGAAGACGCAGGCCTGCTCGGCGGCGCGGTCGTCGTCTCCGACGACGCCGGCCAGTTCCGCATTGGCGAGCATGCGCTGTGCTGGGTTCACGCCGAGCGGCTCATTCACAAGCTCCTCCCCGCCAACGACAAGCAACGCAACGCCGTCGAGGTCGCCAGGCGGATGGTCTGGTGGCTCTACCGACAGCTCAAAGACTTCAAGCGCAGGCCCGACCCGAGGCAGGCCGCCGAACTGAGCGCCCGCTTCGACCGCATCTTCAAGCGCCGGACCGGTTACGCCACGCTCGACCGTCTGTTGAGACGCCTGCTCGGGCGCAAGGACGAACTCTTGCGCGTCCTCGACCGGCCCAACATCCCTCTCAACACCAACGCCTCCGAAAACGACATCCGCGCCTTCGTCATCAAACGCAAAATCTCCGGCGGAACCGTCAGCGAAAAAGGACGCCAAGCCCGAGACGTCATGCTCGGCCTCGCCAAAACCTGCAAGAAACTCAAAATCCCGTTCTTCGACTACCTCGGAGCCCGCCTCGGCATCTCCGGACAAGCCATCCCCAGCCTCGCCTCGCTCGTTAAACCTAACTCGACCTGAACAACCTCGCCCGGGAATCTGCCCCAGTTACCGCGTCTCCGCGTCTCGACCTAACTCATTGTTCCATCGTGTGGTTTTCCGCAAGCGTTCAGACCGGCAGGGCGTAGCGGCGGGCGATCTCGGCCGCTGCACGCGCCTCATCGATCGAGATCGGGCCGTTGTTGGCGGCCCGGGCGGCCTTCAGCGCCTCGCCCAGTTCGGGCGGACCGCCGACGTCGCTGAGCTCGCCCGAGCCCTTCGCGAGGCGGTCGCGCATCGCCGCCTGCGCGTCTTCGTCGGCGAACGCCACCGCCTGCATGAGCGCCATCGCCGGCCGCGGCGAGCCTGAGCAGCGCGCCAGCCGATAGGCGTTGAGGAAACGCTTGGCGTCGCGGGGCGAATCGGCGGCGAGGGGCGCGAGCGCCGCGAGGAGCGTCGCTTCCGCGCTCGTCAGCGGCTCAACGAGCGCCGTCGCCAGCTTTCCGTCCGGCGCCGCCGCCGGCTGTTCGCCGGTCGACAAGAGGCGCGCGACCACCCGCCCCCTATCGGCGGCGTCCCGAGCCGGCAAGTTGAGCGTGACCTGCAGCCATTTTCCGAACCGCCGGCGCGCTTCGCGTGGGCCGCCGAGCGTCGCTCCAAGGCGGGCGGGATCGAGAGCCAACACCCCCATGCAGCCCGGGCCGATTACGCTCTGCGCGGCGTCGATCCACGCGATCGCGGCGCCGGGCGACAGGGCGTCCAGATTGTCGATTGTGAAGATGAGCCGATCGGGCGCCGGCGCAGCCACGTTCGGATGTCCGATCCTGGCGCCGAGGGCGGAGAGAAACGCTCGCGCCGCGGATGAGTGCGCATGGCTCAATTCGAGAAATTCGGGCCCCGGCGCGCGAGCGGACGGCCTGCCGCCGGCGCGCTGGCTAGCCGCTTCGGCGCGCTTGGCGGCTGCTTCCGCCTCGGCGGTCAACGCGGCGACCCGTTGGTTGAGCCGCGCCGCGCGCGCATCCAGGTCGCGGCGCCGCTCGCGGACCTCAAGGTTCAAGAGCCGCGCGCCGCGCAAAAGCAGGTTCGAGAAACCCAGCGCGCGCCATAGGTTGACCGCGATCGCCAATGCGCCGAGAACGTATAAAACCTGCGACGCTCGGCCGAACCAGTCGCCGTGCGCCGAGATCCAGCCGGCGACCGGCTCAAGCGCGGCGTTCAAGCGCCCGATCGCGGCAACCGCCGCCTCGCCGCGCAGCAGGCCGAGGCCGAACGCGACCACGAAGGCGACGATCGCCCACAGCAACAGGCGGGCCTGGCTGCCGTAGGCCCATATCGAGCGGATCACGATCCCCGTGCGAGCGCCCGCGCCGAGGGTCGACATGTCGCGAGCCAGATTGCGGAAACTGGCGTCGGCGTCCGATCCGGATAGGCCGAACCGGCGCAACCGCGCCTCGATCGTGCCGCGGCGGGCGCGGGCGAATATGTCGATGCGCGAGCCGGGGGTCTCGAACAAAAGAGTGTCGGCGAGCCGGGCGCGCTTGGCCTCCACGTCGTCGCGATGCGAGCGCTCGGCCTCGAGTTTGCCCACCAGATCGTCATGACGGTCGGAGGCGGCCCTCGCCGCCCGGTGGGGGTCGCCGCCGGCATGGCCGGTCTCGTCCAGCAAGGCCGAATAGTCGACGCCGCGGGGCTCATGATCGAGCGCGGCGTAAGCGGCGCTGGCGATCGCCACCGGCGCCTCGACGCCGGTTCCGGCGTCGACATGGGCCAGCGCCACTCGCGCCAGCGCGCCGACGCCTGCGGCTGCCGGCGAACCGCTGAGCTCAACGATCGCCCGCGCCAGGAGCCTCAGCGTGAACGTCTTGCCCGCGCCCGACGCCCCGGCGACCGCAGCGAGAAACGGCGTCTGGACCTGCGGGGTCACGCAAAGCTGAGCGAGCGGCAGCACCAATTGAAAGGCGTTCAGGGCGTCGGCCCCTTCTGCCGAATCGCCGAGGAAGATCGGCTCCGTCTGAACCGGCGCGGCTGGCGGCGGCGCGATCGATACGGCCGGCGCAGCCGTTGGCGCGGGAGCCCCCCGGGGGGGCAGCGGGATAGACGGCTTATCGCTCGCCCCTATCCCGCCGAGCAGGCGAATTTTCGAATTCACGCTGGGCTCGGACAATCGATCCTCCCCGGCGCCGCTCGCGGGATCCCGCCCGAAGCGCCGTGATTTGAGTGCGCGGCCCTAACGAACGCAAGGGCGCCGGCAAGTCAAGCCAGAACATCGCGCTCTTTCGACGCCAGGCGAGGGCTTTGACGCGTGGCGGCGGCCGGGGCGGAAAAATCGCGGTGTGGACGCAACTTTACCCGATTCCATTACGCGCCTTCAACCGGCCGCAGCCAAGGATGGCGCGTCGGCAAAAGCCGCCGATGCGCCGCGACGCGAGACGCGCGCGCAGACCAAAGCGGGGGATTCTTTGTCCGAGATGATTTCCGACATGGCCAAGTTCTTCCGCAGGTTCGCTCCCCACGCGGAGACTCCTGACGAGGGCCAGCCATCGACGGATGGCGCGCCGACCGGATCGTTCGCCGGCTGGCTCGACGCGGGCGAAGCGTTTCACCTTGGCGGCGGCCCTCGGTGGGCGGTCAACGCCGCCTGGCCCAGTTCGGCCCGGGTCGAGCGGCAGTGGAGCTTCGCCGCGCCACTCATGTCGCCTGCTTCCGCTTCGCCAGGCGGTTCGAGCGCCTCGGGGACGCCGTCGCCCGACCCCGCGCTCGCGGCTGATATCGCGAGCCGAGAGCAGAACGGCTCGCTCAGCTACAATTCGGTTCTCGCCATCCTCGACGACGCCGTGACGGGCGGCATGACGGCGTCCAAGTTTGCCGCCCTCAAGAGTTTTGCCTCCGAGCTCGACGCGCCCGGCGGCGTCAGCGTGTCGGCTTACGTGCAGCAGATCGCCGACGATGTGATCGACGGCAATTCCGCCAACGCGACCTGGAACGGCGGAGCGTCGAGGGCGACCAGGCTCGGCGATTTGGCCGCGGGGTCGAGCCAGACGCAGGCGGACGACCTGATCGGCGAGTGGTTCCTCGGCGCCAATCTGCCGAGCCTCAGTCTCGCTGCGGTCGGGCAGGCGAACCTTCAGCCGACCTATCAAGAACTCGACTTTGCCGCTTTACGGCCCCGGCGGCGCCCCGACCTACCAGGACGTCAACCAGGGGTATCTGGGCGACTGCTACTTTTTGTCGTCTCTGGGGGAGATCGTGCTCAAGGACCCCTCGGCGATCGAGAGCATGATCTCGAGCAACGGCAATGGGACCTACGGCGTCCGCTTCATGGTCAACGGCCAACCGGACTACGTGACTGTCAACTCCGAGCTTCCGGTCATGGGCGCAGGCTATCAGTGGGCCAACGGCTCGACGCTCGAATTCGCCAACGGCAATGCCGACAACTGGGTGGGGCTCATCGAGAAGGCCTACGCCGAGCTCAATGCCCAGACCAAAGCGCCGCACGGCATGGAGCTGAACAGCGCATCCAATTCCTACGAGGGAATCACGGCGGGCGCCGCTTCGGCGATTACGCTCCTGACGGGTCAATCGGAGACCGGCTATGCGCTGAACCCGCAGGATTCGGCGAGCGCGCTCGCCTCGATCATGTCGAACGTCGCCTCCGGCTGGAACGCCGGCGAAGAAGTTCTCATGTCGACGCCCGCGAACTCGAACGGCAATCTCGTCGGCGACCACATGTACATGATCACCGGCGTCAACGCCGCGACCGATACGTTCACGATCCGGAATCCGTGGAATTCGGCCTACAGTGGACCGCTGGCGATGACCTTCACCGAATCGATTCAGCAGCTCGCTCAGAACAATTGCTCGCTGTACGCCGCCAGCGGGCGTCCGGTCGCTTAACGTTTCGACCGGCATCAGCGCCGCGTCATGGTCACTCCAGCGACCACGGCGAGAACGGCGCTCAAGGCCGCGCCTCGCGCCCCTGCGAGGCGCGGCCTCAATCTTCGCGTCATCGGGCAAGTACGCGCCACGGCCTATGCCGCCCCGGCGAAATGAGGTTAAGTCGCCTCGGATCTTGTCCGGTCCGACGGAGACCTGAGCCTTTGCGCCGCATTCGCTTCCCCAGCGCGCGACGCGACGCCGGTCTGGCTGGTCAGTAGCGCCAACTGGGAGGAGGTCAAATCGTCGATCGGCGCGGCGGCGACGGCGTTCGCCGAACGCTGCGGCTTCAAGCCGAAGGCCGGACGGATGCAGCTTCTTCCGGGTGAGGCCGGGGCGCTTGCTGGCGCGCTGTTCGGGGTCGACGCGGAGAGCGCGCCCGCGCGCGATCCGCTGGCCCTGGGCAAGCTCGCGACGTCGCTGCCCGAAGGCGTCTACCGGCTCGCCAATCCGCCTCAAGACGCCGATCTCGCCGCGCTCGGCTTCCTGCTCGCGCTCTATGCTTATGACCGTTTCAAGGCCAATTCGGCGCCGAAGCCCCGCCTCATCGCGCCCGATGGCGTCGACGCGGGGCGGCTCGAGCGCATCGCCGCGGCGGTCGGCTTTGGACGCGATCTCGTCAACGCGCCCGCCAACGCGCTCGGGCCACACGCGCTCGAGCAGGAGGTCGTAAAGCTCGCCGAGCGCTTTGACGCGAGCGTCAGGATGGTTCGCGGCGACGCGCTTCTCGCCGCCAATTTTCCGCTCGTCCATGCAGTTGGGCGCGCGGCCGCCGAAGAGCCGCGGATCGTCGACTTTTCATGGGGACGCGAGGACGCGCCCAAGGTTGCGCTCATCGGCAAGGGCGTCACCTTCGACACCGGCGGCCTCGACATCAAGCCGGCGTCCGGCATGGAGCTGATGAAGAAGGACATGGGCGGGGCAGCGACGGCGTTGACCCTGGCGCGGCTGGTCATGGAGGAGGGGCTCGATCTTCGCCTGAGAGTCGTGGTCCCGATCGTCGAGAACGCGATCTCGGCGCCGGCGATGCGGCCGGGCGACGTCCTCATCAGCCGCAAGGGTCTTTCGGTCGAGGTCGGCAACACCGACGCCGAGGGCCGGCTCATCCTAGCCGATGCGCTCGCGCTTGCTGACGAAGATGCGCCGGAGCTGATGCTGGATTTCGCAACGCTCACCGGCGCGGCTCGGGTCGCGCTCGGCCCCGACCTCCCGCCCTTCTATACCGACGACGAGGCCCTCGCAGGCTCGATTGCGGCTCACGCGGGGCGCGCTCGCGATCCCGTATGGCGCATGCCGCTTTGGCGCCCTTATGAGGCGATGATTGAGGGGACGGTCGGCGACATCTCGAATTCGGGCTCGGGCGGCGGCATGGCCGGCTCGATCACCGCGGCGCTGTTCCTCCGGCGTTTCGTCGACAAGGCGAAGGCTTGGGCGCATTTCGACGTCTACGCCTGGAACCCGAAGCCGCGCGCCTATGGGCCGGCGGGCGGCGAGATCCAGGCGGCGCGGGCGCTGTTCGAACTCTTGACCGAACGCTACCCGAGCCGGTAAGGGGCGGCGCTTCGCGCCCTTGTCACCCCACGAGCCACGGCAGCAGGACCGGGATCACGGCAGGGGTGACGACGGCGTTCAGCCCCATGGCGAGGCCGGCGAAAGCGCCGGCGACCGGATTGACCGCGAACGCCCTCGCCGTCCCGATGCCGTGCGAGGCGAGGCCGACGGCGAAGCCGCGCGCGGCGTAGTCGGTGACGCCGAGAATGTTCATGAGCGGCGTGACGATCACGGCGCCGAGGATGCCGGTGGCGATGACGAGAACGCCGGTCAGCGGAGGCGCGCCCCCGAGCGCCTCGGTGACCGCCATCGCCACGCCGGCGGTGATCGACTTCGGCGCGAGCGCGATCAGGACAGTGCGCGGCGCTCCGAGCCCTTTGGCGACCAGAACCGCCGACACGATGGCGACGACGGCGCCGATGATGAGCGACGCTGCGAGCGGCCAGAAGTTCCGCTTGATGAGCGCGAGGTTGGTATAGATCGGCACACCGAGCGCGACCGTCGCCGGCCCCAACAGGAAATGAACGAACTGAGCGCCGTTGAAATAGGTCTGATAATCGGCGCCGGCGAGCTTGAGCAGCGCGCCGAGAAGGGCAATGGCGATCGCCACCGGGTTGACCAGCGGGTGGCGACGCGCCGCACTGGCGAGAGCGTCGGCGCCGAGAAAAGCGGCGAGCGTCGCCGTCAGCCAGAAGAGCGGCGTCGTCTGCAGATAGACCCAGAGGCGGAACGGGGTCATGCCTCCTCCCGCGCTCCCGCAAGGCGCTTGACCAGGAGAAACACCCCGACAGTCGCGACGAGCGTCGCCACTGTCGAAACGACGAGCGCCGCCGCCAATGCCAGGCCCTGATCATGCAAGAGCCCGAGATATTGCACCACCCCGACGCCCGCCGGCACGAACAGAAGCGGAAGCGCGGCGAGCAGTCCGCGCGCCGCTTGCCCGAGCTCGCTTGCCGCGAGCGCTTCCTGGCCGAACGGCCGCCAGCGGCGGTAGAGGGCAAGCGCGACGACGAGCAGCACAAGCCCGATGACCGGACCGGGGGCTGGAAGCGCGAGTCCGCGCGCCGCCATTTCGCCGGCGAGCTGAAAAACGAGAAGAATGAAGAAGCCACGGATCATGCCCCGTTGTCGCCGCAATGAGGCAAGGCGGTCAAATGTGCGGCGGGAAGGGCGCCCAAGGCTCCGCTTGAAAATGAGGAGCGGCGCCAAGCAGCCCTTTATGCGCCCGGCGCCGGCCGCCTGAATTCCTCCTTTGCGGCGGAATAAAGCGCCGCGAAGCGCTCCCGCTGCGCGGCGAACACGGCGGCGAGCTTCGGCTCGGGCTCGGTCACATCGGCGATTTCGGGCGGCAGGCAGACCTCCTCGGGCGGCTCGCCGGTCGCGGCCATTCGCGCGAGGCGCGCGGCGCCGTAAGCCGGCCCAGTTTCTCCGCCCTTCATGCGAACGACGGCAAATCCGGTCGCGGCGGCGATCATGCGGGTCCATAGTCTGCTCTTCGCGCCGCCGCCGATGAGGCCGACGCGCTCGATCGAAGCGCCCGCGGCGGCTAGACAGTCGCGGGCGTCCGCTAGCGTCAGCGCCACGCCCTCCATCACCCCGCGCGCGACGTCGGCGCGCGACGTCGTCTCGCTCAGGCCAAACAGCACGCCGCGCGCATAGGGATCATCGAGCGGCGTGCGCTCGCCGGATAGGTAAGGCAGGAAGAGAAGCGCGCCGGGCCCAGGATAATCCGCCGCGGCTTCGCGCTCGAGCGCCTCCGGCGGCGAGCCGAGCAGCCGCCCGGCGAAGGCCAGCGCGCCGGCGCCGTTGAGCATCGCCGCCATCGCGTACCAGCGGTTCGGCAGCGCGTGGGCGAAACAATGTACGAGTTTTTCAGGCGCGCTCAGGTAACTGTCGGTCGTGACGATGAGCTGGGTCGCGGTCCCGAGCGAGATAAACGCTTCGCCGGGCGCGATCGCGCCAAGGCCGATCGCCCCTACGGCGGCATCGCCGCCGCCGGCCGCCAAAAGAACGTCGCGCGGCAGGCCGAGCTCGTCGGCCGCCTCGGGCCTGATGCGTCCGGCCGCGGCCGATCCCTCGATCAGCTTCGGCGCCCAGGCCGGATCGGCCTCGCAGGCCATGAAGGCTTCCGCCGACCAGGCCCGCGCCGCCTCGTCCAGGAGCCAGGTCCCGGCGGCGTCGCTCATGTCGGTGGCCCGTTCGCCGCCGAGCTTGAGGCGCAGATAGTCCTTCGGCGACAGAACCGAGGCGACGCGGCGGCGATTCTCGGGCTCATGCCGTGCGATCCATTTGAGCTTCGGCCCGGTGAAGCCGGGCATCGGCTTCACCCCGACGACGCGGGCGAGCTCCGGATGATCGCAGGCGAGCTCGCGCGCCTCGCGGTGGGCGCGCGCGTCATTGTGCAGGATCGCCGGACGGACCGGCTTCATGGCGCGATCGAGGAGGACCGCGCCATGCATCTGGCCCGAGAAACCGATCGCCTTCACCGCGCCGAGCGCCGTGCCGGCCAAGTTTCCGAGGTCGGCGATTGCGCCGGCCATGGCGGCGACCCATACGTCGGGATCCTGCTCCGACCAGCCGGCGCGCGGACGGTCGGGCGAATAGGCGCGCTGGGCGCTGGCGAGCGGCGCGCCGCGCTCGTCGGTCAGCAGCGCCTTGAGTCCGGAGGTTCCGCAGTCGAGCCCGAGATACATGTCGCAAATTCTGCGCCGCGGCGGAAGGATTCACAACCGCGACCTTCGGATTTGCAACTCCGTCTCCCACAGAGGACGGATGCGATTGGGCGCCCCCCGTCTCAGTGCCGCCAGGCTTCGCAGCGGGCGAACGAAGGCGCAGGGGGGCGCCAGCCGTCCACAGAGTCGAAATCGTCCTCGTCCAGTTCGCGGCCGCGCTCGAGAATATACCTGAGGCCCGAAAGGATCGGCTGGTCGGCGCCGCGCGTCGCTTCGCCAACTCCCTCCCAATCGCCGTCGCCCGCCTGGCGCGAGAAACGGCGAACGAGGCCCGCGGCGAAAACGCCGCTGGTCAGATTGCGCTTGGCCGCGTCTCGTGAAAAGCGTCGGGCGAAATCGCCCCCGATTGAAGCTACCGCCGCGCGCGCAACATGAGGATTGGAGCAGGTCAAAACGATCTCGCGCACGATCATGGGCAGGCTCCCTCTCTCAGTCGTGGGCCGGAAGGGTTTTATGGCCAGTGAATTTGTCCTCAACGTGTCATCGGGCAAAAAAAATCTTTCGAATTTGAGATGGTCAATGTTGAGACAACGCAACGTCAAGGAATTGTCACATTGCAGTGTGTGCGCTGCAGCATGATTTTGGACTTTTGTTCTCCCACCGTCACAATCGTTCTGGGCATATGCTTAGTGATTGCTCGTTTGCTCAGTAGAGCGAACTGGGATTTACTGTATAATTGCCAGATTAATCGTGATGTTTAGAGACGGCGCCGCGCCGAGGTCGTCCACCCTCCTCGCGCATCGGCATCCCGCGCGCCGGGTCGTAGGCGATGTTGGCGGGCGAGAAATACGGCCGCGCGCGGCGGCGACGGGGAGCGAGGCGGATTTGGATGGCTCGCGCTTGTTGTCCTGGCCGACGCCGGGCGCCATGATCGTCGGAGGACGGACGCGGGCGCGGTGTGCGCCCGCGCAAGGGAAGGGACGATGAAACGCGCAATCATGCTCAGCGTCGCGGCGATCCTTCTCGCCCAGTCGGCGGCGGCGAAGGATACGCGCTTTTGGAACTTGACGTCCTCAACCGTCACATCGCTCGAGCTTGCGCCTTCCGGCACGTCCGCCTTCGGTCCCAATCAATGCGCCAATGATCCCGACGGCGCCGTCGACCACGACGAGCGGGTGAAGGTTACCGGCGTAACGACGGGCGCATATGACGCTCGGCTCAAGTTGGCCGATGGACGGGTGTGTACGGCCAAGGCCGTGCACATCGAAACGGGGAAGCCGTTCTCAATCGAGGACAAGGATCTCGACGGCTGCGCGCGCTGACCCAGGCTGAGATCGCCTGCGGCTCAAAGGTCCGCGCTCTCCGAGGCGCTCGCCCGAACGAGCCCTGCCGGCGGCGCTTTCGGCGAAAGACCAGGGGCAAGTCGTTAGATCAAATTTGCGATATGGGACCCGTTGGCCAGGAGATTTGGGCCAAGCCTCAAACGCCCCGCCTCGGTCCCGAAGGCGGCCCGCAAATCGGCGCAATGGGCCGCCGGATCGTCGTCTTCAGCGAGCTTTCCGGCGCTCCGCCGATCGGGCGGAAACGCCGGCCAGCGCTCACATTTCGGCGGTGAGATAAGCCGTAACTTCCATGCCAGCGCAGATTTCGACAACGATGGGAGCAGTCCAGCTCATGGGTTTCTCCTTAGAGTACGCGTTTCCAGCCGGGCTTGGCCCGACCCGCTGATGTTAGCAGCATCGGGGCTGCCCGTCACCCCCACTTGCCCCTATCGCCGGCTCACGTCGAGTTGGCACAGGACGAACGCGCGGGCGAGCAAGAAAGTTTCGCCGCCCCCGCGAAATTATTCTCGCAATCGCCCTTGAATGCGGGCAATCGTCGCCCCCCAACTTAGCTCAGGGCGCGTCGGGTGCGATTTTCTTTCGCCAATGTGGCGTTGCAGGCGTTCGTGCACAATTCAGGCTGGCCGGAGCAATGGCGCAATCCGGAGCCGAAGGGGGCATATGACGCGATCGTCATCGGCGCCGGCGGACATGGGCTCGCAACCGCCTATTACCTCGCCGGGGAGCACGGCCTCGCGAATGTCGCGGTGCTGGAGAAGGGCTGGCTCGGCGGCGGCAATACCGGGCGCAACACCACCATCATCCGCTCCAACTACCTGTGGGAGGAATCGGCCGCGCTCTACGAGCATGCGCTGAAGCTTTGGGAGGGTTTGTCTCAGGAGCTCAACTACAACGTGATGTACTCGCCGCGCGGCGTGATGATGCTGGCCCACAACGCCCACGACGTTCAGGTCGGTAAGCGCCACGTTCATGCCAATCGCCTGGCCGGTGTCGACAACGAATGGCTGACGCCGGAAGAGGCCAAGGCGTTCTGCCCCATTCTCAACGTCGCCCGCGACATTCGCTATCCGGTGGCCGGCGCGGCGCTGCAGCGGCGCGGCGGCACGGCGCGGCACGACGCGGTCGCCTGGGGCTATGCGCGCGCGGCCTCGGCGCGCGGCGTCGACATCATCCAGAATTGCCAGGCGACGGCCATTCGCCGCGACGCTTCGGGGGCAATCTCGGGCGTCGAGACGACACGCGGCCCGATCGCGACCAGGAGGATCGGGGTCGTCGCGGCCGGCCATACGTCGGTCGTGATGGCGATGGCCGGCGTCCGGATGCCGCTGGAAAGCTACCCCCTTCAGGCCCTGGTCTCCGAACCGGTCAAACCGACGATGCCGTGCGTCGTCATGTCCAACACCATCCACGCCTATATGTCGCAGTCGGACAAGGGCGAGCTGGTCATCGGCGCCGGCACCGACGCCTACATCTCCTATTCGCAGACCGGCGGCCTGCACATCGCCAATCACACGCTCGAGGCGATCTGCGAGCTCTTTCCGACGGTGCGACGCATGCGGATGCTGCGCAACTGGGGCGGCATCGTCGATGTGACGCCCGACCGTTCGCCGATCATTGGCTTGACCCCGGTTCCGGGGCTCTACGTCAATTGCGGCTGGGGCACCGGTGGATTCAAGGCGACGCCGGGTTCGGGCCATGTGTTCGCGCACACCATCGCCCGCGGCGAACCGCATCGGCTCGCGGCGCCCTTCACGCTCGACCGGTTCCGCTCCGGCCGGCTGATCGACGAAGCGGCGGCGGCTGCGGTGGCGCACTGAGGCTCCTTGATTTTTTTTTTTTTTTTTTTTTTTTTTTTTTTTTTTTTTTTTTTTTTTTTTTTTTTTTTTTTTTTTTTTTTTTTTTTTTTTTTTTTTTTTTTTTTTTTTTTTTTTTTTTTTTTTTTTTTTTTTTTTTTTTTTTTTTTTTTTTTTTTTTTTTTTTTTTTTTTTTTTTTTTTTTTTTTTTTTTTTTTTTTTTTTTTTTTTTTTTTTTTTTTTTTTTTTTTTTTTTTTTTTTTTTTTTTTTTTTTTTTTTTTTTTTTTTTTTTTTTTTTTTTTTTTTTTTTTTTTTTTTTTTTTTTTTTTTTTTTTTTTTTTTTTTTTTTTTTTTTTTTTTAAAAAAAAAAAAAAAAAAAAAAAAAAAAAAAAAAAAAAAAAAAAAAAAAAAAAAAAAAAAAAAAAAAAAAAAAAAAAAAAAAAAAAAAATTCATGCTGCTTATCCGCCTGTCCCTATTGCGGCATGGAGCGGCCGGAAATCGAATTCCGCTACGGCGGCGAAGCGCATATCGCACGGCCCGCCGATCCGGCCGCGCTGGCCGACCAGGCATGGGCGAACTTCCTCTATTTCCGCTCGAACCCCAAGGGCGTGACCGCTGAACGCTGGCGTCACACGTTCGGCTGCGGGCGCTTTTTCAATTGCTTGCGCGACACGCTGAGCGACAAGATCCTGGCGGTCTACAAGACGGGCGAAGCGCGGCCGGACCTCCCCGATCGGGCAGGGCGGCCGCATGACCCAGCCCTTTCGCGTCGACGGCGTCGGCTCGGTCGACCGCTCGCGCGCGATGGCGTTCACTTTCGATGGCATTCCTTATCAGGGCTACGCCGGCGACACGCTCGCGTCAGCCCTTCTCGCCAACGGCGTCCATCTGGTCGGCCGTTCGTACAAATATCATCGGCCGCGCGGGATGCTCAGCGCCGGGGCCGAGGAGCCGAACGCGCTGGTCAGCCTGTCGCGCGGGCCCGGCCGATGGACGCCCAACTTGCGCGCAACCCAGGTCGAGCTCCATGACGGCCTCGTCGCGTCGAGCCAGAATCGCTGGCCGTCGCTCAAGTTCGACCTTGGCGCGGTCAACGATCTCTTGTCGCCCCTGTTCGGCGCCGGCTTCTACTACAAGACCTTCATGGGGCCGAACCTGTTCGGCAAGAACTGGGCGTGGACGCGCCTCTATGAGCCGGCGATCCGTCGCGCCGCGGGGCTCGGCGTCGCTCCGCGCGAGCCCGATCCGGACCGCTATCAGCGGACGTTCGCTCACTGCGACATCCTGATCATCGGCGCCGGCCCGGCGGGTCTCGCGGCGGCGCTGGCCGCGAGCGCGACGGGCGCGCGGGTCGTCGTCTGCGACGAAAACCCGGCGCCGGGCGGCTCGCTCCTCGCCGAAACAGGCTCGCAGATCGAGGGACTGAGCGCGCGCGACTGGCTTGCCAGGACGATCGCCGAGCTTCGATCCGCGCCCGAACGTGCGCCTGATGACGCGAACCCAGGCGTTCGGATATTACGCGCAGAATTTCGTCGCCCTCAACGAGCGCATCGCTGAATCCGACCTCGTCGCCGATCCGCACTTGCCGCGCGAACGGCTGTGGCAGGTGCGCGCGCGCGAGGTCGTGCTGGCGACCGGCGCGATCGAGCGTCCGCTGGTGTTTCCGAACAACGACCGTCCTGGCGTGATGCTCGCCGACGCCGCTCGGCGCTATTGCAATCAATATGGCGCCAAGGTCGGCGAGCGCATTGTTGTGGCGGCCGCGAACGACGGCGCCTACCGCGCCGCGCTCGACCTGAAGAGGGCGGGCGTCGACGTCGGGCTGATCGCCGATCTGCGTCGCGAGGCGAAGGGACCGCTGCCGGAGGCGGCGCGCGCCGCCGGCTTCGAAGTCGCGGCCGGGGCCGAGATCCTCGGCGTCGACGGACGTCTGCGGGTCGAGGCCGTGCGCGTGAGCGTTTCCGGCGCCAGGCGGACGCGTGGCCTGCGACGCGATCTTGATGTCGGGCGGCTGGACCCCTACGGCGCATCTCTTCTCGCAATCGCGCGGCAAGCTTGTGTTCGATGAGGCGCTGCAAGTCTTCCTGCCGGGCGCATCTGCCCAGCGCGAGCGGTCGGCCGGCGCGTGCAACGCAACCTTCGATCTTGCGGGCGCGCTCGCGGAGGGCGACGTGGCCGGGCGCGCGGCGGCGGCCGCCGCCGGTTTCGCCGCGCCGAATGCGCGGGTCTACGCCGTAAGCCGGCGCGCTTCTGCCTGGCGCTGCGCTTAGCGCAACGCTCGCCGTTGCCGCCGACCGCCGCGGCAAGGCGTTCGTCGATTTCCAGAACGATGTCATGCGCCAAGGACGTGCATCTCGCGGTGCGGGAAGGCTTCCGCTCGATCGAGCACATTAAGCGCTACACCACGACCGGCATGGCGACCGACCAGGGCAAGACCGTCGAACATGAACGCGCTCGCCATCGCCGCCGACGCGCTGGCGAAGCCGATCCCCGAGGTCGGCCTGACGACCTTCCGCCCGCCCTATACGCCGGTGACGTTCGGCGCCTTCGCCGGCGCCGCGCGCGGCGACCTGTTCGATCCGGTCCGCCGCACGCCCATCCACGACTGGGCGGCCGAAAACGGCGCCGCGTTCGAGGACGTCGGCCAATGGAAGCGCGCCTGGTATTTCCCGCATGGCGGCGAGGCATGCACGACGCGGTCGCGCGCGAATGCCTGGCGATGCGGGCAAGCGTCGGCCTGTTCGACGCCTCGACGCTCGGCAAGATCGAGGTCGTCGGCCCCGACGCCGCTGATATTCCTGAACGCATGTACACCAACGCGTTCCGGAAGCTCGAGGTCGGCCGCTGCCGCTATGGCCTGATGCTGAGCGAAGCCGGGTTCCTGCATGGACGACGGCGTGATCGGCCGCCTCGCGACCGACCGCTTCCATGTGACGACGACGACCGGCGGCGCGCCGCATGTGCTGGCCCACATGGAGGATTATCTCCAAACCGAGTTCACCGATCTCAAGGTCTGGCTCACCTCGACGACCGAGCAATGGGCGGTGATCGCGGTGCAGGGACCGAAGGCGCGGGATTGCGTCGCTCCGCTCGTCGAGGGCGTCGATCTCGCCAACGACGCCATGCCGCACATGAGCGTGCGCGAGGTCCGCGCCCGCGGCGTTCCGGCGCGGCTTTGCGGGTCAGCTTCACCGGCGAGCTCGGCTACGAGATCAACGTGCCCTCGCATTTCGGCCGCGCCGTCTGGGAGGCGGCATGGGGCGAGGTTCAAAAGCAGGGCGGCTCAGCCTACGGCACTGAGGCGATGCATGTGCTGCGGGCCGAGAAGGGCTACATCATCGTCGGCCAGGAGACCGACGGCACGGTGACGCTCGACGACCTGGGCCTCGATTGGGCGATCGGGAAATCGAAAAAGGATTTCGTCGGCAAACGCTCGCTCACACGTCCCGATATGCTGGCGGCGAATCGCAAGCAGCTCGTCGGGCTCCTGACCGACGATCCGGCGGTCGTCCTCGAAGAAGGCGCGCAGGTGATCGAGAGCGCGAACGCCGGCGACCGGCTCCTCCGCGCTCGGCCATGTCACCTCGTCCTATCGCAGCGCGACCCTGGGCCGCTCGATCGCGCTGGCGATGGTCGCGGCGGGGCGTTCGCGCACGGGCGCCAAGCTCCATGTGCCGATGCCGGGAGGCGCGATCCGCGCGACCGTCACGGCGCCGATCTTCTACGACAAGCCGGGAGCGCGCCTGCATGTCTGACGCGACCCTCGCTTCGCGCTCGCCGCTCGAAGGCCTCGCCCTTCCCGCGAGCCCGCGGTTCACCCTGTCCGAGGCGCCGGCGGTCGCGCGTTTCATCCTGCGCGGCGGCGAGGGCGCTCGCGTCGCCTGCGGGATCGCCTTCGGGGCCGAGCCGCCGTCGAGGCTCGGGCCGGCGGGCGAGGGCGCCGGGCGCGTGGCTTTGTGGCTCGGCCCGGACGAATGGCTCTTGATCGCGGAGGGCGCCGATCCGGCGACGCTCGGCGAAGTGCTCGAATCCGTGCTCGACGGGACCGCGCATAGCCTCGTCGACGTTTCGCATCGCCAGATCGGCCTTGTCGTCAGCGGGCCGGCCGCGGCGCGCGCGCTCAACGCCGGCTGCCCGCTCGATCTCGATCTCAGAGCCTTTCCGATCGGCTTCACGACGCGCACGCTGTTCGACAAGGCGGAGGTCGTGCTCTGGCGCCGGGCTCAGGCCACGTTTCACGTCGAGGTCTGGCGCTCGTTTGCGCCCCACGTCGCCGCTCTGCTCGTCGAAGCTGCCCGTGGGGCAGCGGAATGGTAGCGCCTCAAATCCAGCGCCGAACCCTGCGGCAATAGTCGGCATAGTCCCCACTGAAGATTTCGCGCAGGCGCGCCTCCTCGAACGGGACCACGATCCAGTTCATGGAAGCCCACGGCAAAACGACCAGGGCCAGCGGCCAGGCTCTTCCAAGCGCGAGCGCCAAGCCGACGTATACGACCGTCAAGGATAGATACATCGGATTGCGCGACCATGCGTGCGCGCCGCTGACGACGAGGCGCGCGGGCTTACCGGTCGGATGGAGCGTCGTACCCCGGAGCACGAACCGCCCCGCCGCCGCCGCGGCGAGCGAGCACCCGGCGACCGCGAGGGCCAGGCCCGCCCAATGCACGCTCGCCATCGACAGCCACCCCGGTCGCCACGGCGCGAGCCGATCGAACCCCACCCCGGCCAGAAACGTCAGCGCGAATTGGGCCGGCGGCGGGATCGTCGCCAGGATCGGAGCATTGGCCGCCGCCATGCCGTGGACAGCCTTCAGCCCGTCAGGACCACGCGCCCCCGGATTCGGCCGGCGCGCAGATCGTCCAGCGATTGCTGGGCCATGTCCGGGGGTCTCGTCTCGATCGGCCCCGGTTTGACCTTGCCTTCCCGCGCCAGCGCCATGAGCTCCCGGAACTCCGGCAGCGTTCCGGTGAAAGCGCCGACCATGCTGACCGCCCGCAGCGGCAAGGTTGCAAGCGAGAGGGCGATCGACCCGCCGAACAGGCCAACAACGATGAGCTGGCCGCCTTTGCGCAGGAGGGACAGGCCAAAAGCGGCGCTCGTCTCCGCGCCGACGAAATCGATCGCCGAGGCCATGCCGCCTGTCTCGGCAAGAATCTTTTTCCGCGCGTCTGGATCGGCGGGATCGACGACGGCCGATGCGCCGCAGTCGAGCGCCGCTTGTCGCTTCACCGGGTCGATGTCCGCGACGATCGGGCTCACCCGATAAAGCGCATGACAGAGGCTGACAGCCGCGAGGCCAAGTCCGCCCGCGCCGATGATGATGAGGGGGTTCTCCGAGTCGACAGGCGCAGCCTTTTTCAGCGCGCTGAATGCAGTCAGCCCGGAGCATCCGAGAGTGGCCGCGAACGGCGCGGGCAGCGGTTCGTACTCGACGAGGTAACGCGGATGATCGACGAGAATGTAATTGCTGAAACCGCCGTCCCGATGGATGCTGAGGTTCCTCGGCTTCGCGCACAGGTTCTCACGGTCTGCCCGGCATTGCGCGCATTGGCCGCAGCCGCCCCAGGCATAGACCGCGCGTCGGTCGCCGACGCGAACGCCGGTCGCCTCCGGGCCGAGCTCTTCGACCACGCCGGCGATCTCATGGCCCAGGATGCGCGGCAACTTGACTGCCGGCGCGAGGTCGAGCTTCTGCCCTTGGCCGAGATCGAAATAGCCGTCGGCGATGTGAAGGTCGCTATGGCAGACGCCGCAGGCGCTGACGCGCAGCAGCACTTGCGTCGCCGTCGGCGCGGGCGGCGACTCGATGACCTCCGCCAGCGAGGCTTTGAACTGCGTAAGCTTCCAACTGCGCATTGCGCCCGCCATGTTCCGCCTCCTGTCGGTCAGCCGCGCGCGGCCTTGTCGCGCGCGTTGAGCGCCTGGATCGCCTCGCGCGCCGCCTTCCATTCCCCGTCGCCCCAACGGCGCAATTCGTAGAAATTGCCGCCGGTGGCGAGCGCCTCCGCGCCGTCCATCACGATCGTCTCCCCGGTCAACCATTCACAGCCGTCGGACATCAGGAACGCGGCGAGATTTTGCAATTCCTCCATCCGGCCGACCCGTCCCATCGGATTTCGGGCGGCGGACCCGCCGGGCTCGGCGCCCGGCATGAGGCGTTTGCTCATCCCCTCGGTCGGGATTTCGCCCGGCGCGATCGCGTTGAGCCGAATCCCGTAGCGGCCCCATTCCTGCGCCAGCGACATGGTCATCGCCTGGATCGCCGATTTGCTCATCGCCGAGGGCACGGTGAACGGGCCGCCGTTCCGCACCCAGGTCACCGCGATCGAGACCACGGCCCCCTTGTGCTGGCCTGCGATCCACCGCTTTCCCACCGCCTGCGTCACATAGAAGGTGCCGTGCATGACGATATTGGCGATGGCGTCGAACCCGCGCGGAGATAAGTCCTCGGTTCGGGAGATGAAATTGCCGGCGGCGTTGTTGACGAGGCCGGTCAGCGGGGACTCGCGAAAAATCTCCTCGACCATCGCGTCGACCGCCGCGGCGTCGCGGATGTCGACGCCATAGGTTGAGACGCGTCCGCCATGGGCCTTCATGAGTTCGGCGGCGGTCTCGTCGCAGACGCCCTTGCGCCGCCCGCAGATGGCGATCTCGGCCCCAAGGGCGAGAAAGCGCTCGGCCATCGCCTTGCCGAGACCGGTGCCGCCGCCGGTGACGAGGATCTTCTTGCCGGCGAACAGGCTGTTGACGAACATGGACGCTTCCTCCGGGCTCGACGTTTAACCGGGCTCGCGGGGTGGCGGCTCAGCATCGATGGTTGACAATGGGTACGCGGTTCGGGCGGGTTAGGGAAGGGCGGCCGGCGACGGATTGCGGGCGATCATCGCCGAGCGTCAGGCGCTCGGGGCGCCGTCTCGACCAGCATCGTAACGACCGCGGAGGGCGCATTGACCGACGCCAAGAATCTCCCGTTCCGCCGCCTCGCGGGACGGGCGCTCGCGCCGCAAAGCTGATCGGCCGTGCGTGTCCTCGTCCTTTTCGCCCATCCGGTCGAGACCAGCTTTGGGGCGGCCTTGCACGCCAGGGCGGTTGAAACGTTAAATGCGCGCGGCCATGAGGTCGACGACTGCGATCTCAACGCCGAGGGCTTCGATCCCGTCATGACCCGTCAGGACCGGACGGAGTACTACGACCTCGCCGTCAATCGCCGGCGCGTCGCTCCTTACGTCGATCGGCTGCTCGCGGCCGAAGCGCTGGTGTTCTCGTTCCCAGTCTGGAACATGGGGTTCCCGGCGGTCCTCAAGGGCTTCGTCGACAAGGTGTTCCTGCCGGGCGTGAGCTTCGAAATCAAAGAGGACGGCGCCTATGCGCCGCGCCTCTTCAACATCAAACGGCTTGGCGTCGTCTGCACCTATGGCGGCTCGCGATGGAAGACCTATCTCGCCGGCGACCCGCCGCGCCGCTTCCTTACCCGATCGATGCGATTTAACTGCGCGCCGGGAACGCGCGTCGACTATCTCGCGCACTACGACATGGACCACACCCACCCGGACAACCGCGCGGCTTTCCTGCGAAAAGTCGAGGCGACGTTCTCGATCTGGTGAGCGGGACGAACCGCGCGGGGGGCGACCGGCCGGCGCCGGAAAGCGCCTCACCCCTCACCCGCAAACCGCCCCGCTCTCCCCTCGACCCCCGCCCGCACTGCCTCGATCTGGTTCGGCGAGCCGATCAGCGCCGCCTGTTCCTTCGACTCGGCGATCAGGATCGCGGCCGTATCGGCGTCGCTCGCCATGTTCAAGAGCCGCTTGACCGCGCGCACCGCGTCGGGGCTGCGGGCGGCGATCTCCTTGGCGGTCGCGCGGGCGGCGGCGAGCGGGTCGGCGTGGAGGCTGGTGGCGAAGCCGTATGTCAGCGCCTCGGCGCCCGAGAAGACGCGGCCGGTGAGGCTCAGTTCGCGGATGACGTCCGAGCGGGCAAGATCGCGCATGAGCGCAATCCCGCTCATGTCGGGCACGAGGCCCCATTTGATCTCGAGGATCGACAGCCGCGCGTCCGGCGCGACATAGCGAATGTCGGCGCCGAGCGCGATCTGGAAACCGCCGCCGAGCGCAACGCCATGGATCGCCGCGATCACCGGAACCGGAAGAGTGCGCCAGACATAGGCCGCCTGCTGGAAGTCGTTGGCGAGCCCATGCGTGCGCTTTGCGAGATCGCCGAGCGTGGGTCGCGCGCCCCTCGTCGCAATCGTTGCAAACGTCTCCTTGTCGAGGCCGGCGCAAAAGCCCTTGCCCGCGCCGGTAAGGACTACCGCCCGCAGGCCGGCCATCCGGCCGAGCCTCTCGCCCGCCGCGATGATTGCCTCGAACATCGCCGGATCGAGCGCGTTCAGCTTGTCCGGGCGATTGAGGGTGACCTCGGCGATTCCTTCGGAGACGTCGACGGTTACACGCTGATTGGAGGGAGATGAACCGTTTTGCATAGATCGCTCCCGGGTTTCCGAAAATAGGACGCGCGTTCGTAGGGTGCGCTTACGGTTGAACCGTCATCGCGAGGAGCGAAGCGACGCGGCGATCCGGGAGTTGGTAGCGCCCGACGTTCCCCGGATTGCTTCGCTCCGCTTGCAACGACAACTGGTTTTACCAAACGTGGCCATGCTTTCGAGGCCATGGCTATCCCACCAGCGCCTCCGCTCTCATTTTGGCGGCGGGAAGGCCAGCACCCCGCCACTATACGTCTCGACCACCTCGCTGAACGGCTCGCCGTCGGGCGTCGACAGGATCGCGCGATGCTCCAGCACATGCTCCGGCACGGCAAGCGCGCCCGCCTCCCCTGTGGGCGGCGGCGCGCCCGTCTCCCAGTCCTGCGGCAGCGGTCGCCACAGCAGGTCCGCCTTGAGCGTATGGCGGCGGAAGTGGAGCGCCGCGACCGCCTTGCCGAACGGGGTGTCGGTCGTCTCGAGAACGTGGTTCATCTCCGGCGTGAGCCGCGCCGGCACGTACCAGTTGTCGGCCTCCGACAGCACCCGGTCGCCGCACTTGAGCCTGACCCGCCGATAGCCGAGCGGCTCGTTCGGCTTGACGTCGAGCGCGGCGCGCACCTCTGCGGTCGCGGACTTGTCGACGTCATGCACGCGTTCGGCGACGATCAGCGCCGGATCGGCCAGCCGGTGATCGGCGCACCAGCGTTCGAGCGTCAGCGTCGCGCTGTCATGGGCGAGGAGGTCGGCGTTGAGGCTCTCGATCAACGCCAGCGCTTCGAGCCGGCCGACGAAGCTCGCCGGCCAGGGCGGCGACTCGGCGCCGAGCGGCGCGCTTGCCGCCGCGATGAGCCAAATTCCCGCCGCGGTCGCCAGCTGTCTCAACGCCACGCCGCTCACGCCCGCTCGGCCTCGACCGACAGATCGAGCCAGGCCTGCTCGCTTGCGGTCAGGGCGCGTTCGAGTTCGGCGCGCTTTTCGGCCAGATCGGCGATCTTCGCCGCATCGCCCCCGCGCGCGCTCGCTTCAGCCAGCGCCGCGTCCACGCGGCGCAAGAGATCCTGGAAGCGATTCACTTTGTCTTCGAGCGCCGCGAGCTCGCGCCTGAGCGGCGTCGGTTCGCGCCTCGCCCTTGCTTCCGGCGGCGGCGAAGCGGACTCGCGTTTGCGCGCCTGCGCCGGCCGTGCGTCGGCGCCGAGAACGAAGCGGCCGTAGTCGGCGAGGTCGCCGTCGAACGGCTTCACCGTTCCGTTCGCCGCCAACAGCAGCCGGTCGACGCAGGCTTCGAGCAGACGCCGGTCGTGCGAGACCAGGATGCACGCGCCCTCATAAGTATTGATCGCCTCGATCAATTCGCCGCGGCTGTCGATGTCGAGGTGGTTGGTCGGCTCGTCGAGTATGAGGAGCTGCGGCCCGTCGAAAGCGGCGAGACCCATCATCAGGCGCGCCTTCTCGCCGCCCGACAGAGCCTCGACCTTCGTGTCCGCGCGTGCGCCGGAAAAACCGATCATCGCCGCGCGGCCGCGGATCTTCGATACGGGCTCGCCGCGCATCCGCTCGGCCACATGGGCGTAGACGCTGCCGCCGGACTCGAGCTCGTCGATTTGATGCTGGGCGAAATAGCCGACCTGAAGCTTGTTCGCGCGCGTCATCCTGCCGGCCATCGGCTCGAGCCGGCCGGCGATCAGCTTGGCGAAGGTCGATTTGCCGTTGCCGTTCGGGCCGAGGAGCCCGATGCGGTCGTCGTCGGCGAGGGTTAGGTCCATGCGCGCGAGCACCGCGCGCCCGTCATATCCGGCGCTGACCTTGTCCATCGTCACGATCGGCGGGCTCAGGCGTTTGGCGACCGGCGGCCACTTGAACGGCTGGACCGTCTCGTCGACGATCGCCGCGATCGGCTCCATCTTGGCCAGCATCTTGAGGCGAGACTGGGCTTGCGTCGCTTTCGACGCCTTGGCGCGAAAGCGGTCGACGAAGGCCCTGAGGTGGGCGCGCCGCTCCTCCTGCTTCCTGATCGCTTTGCCGGCAAGCGTCTGCTGCTCGCGGCGCTGGCGCTCGAAGCTCGAATAGCCGCCGCTCCACAAGGTCAGCTTGCCGCGCTCGAGGTGAAGGATCTGATCGGCGACGTCGTCGAGCAGATCGCGGTCATGGCTGATGACCAGGAGCGTCGCCCGGCAATTCTTCAGATAGTCGGTGAGCCACAGCACGCCCTCGAGGTCGAGATAATTCGTCGGTTCGTCGAGCAGCAGGAGATCGGGCTCGGAGAACAGCACCGCGGCGAGCGCCACGCGCATCCGCCAGCCGCCGGAATATTCGGCGAGCGGGCGATTCTGGGCCGCCTCGTCGAAGCCGAGCCCTTTGAGGATTCGCGCGGCCCGCGCCGGCGCGGTATGGGCGTCGATGTCGACAAGGCGAACATGGATTTCAGCGATGCGTTCCGGGTCGCGGGCGTCTTCCGCTTCGGCGATCAGCGCCGCCCGCTCGGCGTCGGCCGAGAGCACGAAGTCGATGAGGCTCTCGGGCCCGCCCGGCGCTTCCTGCTCGACGCTGCCGAAGCGTGCGCCATTGGGGGCAATGACAGCGCCGCCCTCCGGCGTGAGGTCGCCGCGAATCAGTCGAAAGAGCGTGGTTTTCCCGGCGCCGTTGCGCCCGACGAGCCCGACATGCGCGCCCGAGGGCAGCGCCGCGGTTGCCTTGTCGATCAGGAGACGCTCGCCGATCCGGTAGGTGAGGGCGCTGAGATGCAGCATGGCGAGCTTTTCGCCCGCCATGCTCGCGCTGGCAAGACCGCGCGACGGGTTCGCTCAGGTCTTCTTCGGCGCGTCCAGGAAAGCCCCGGTGCGGTAGAGGAGGCCCGCGGCGCCGGCGCCGATCAACGGCGCGATGATGAACAGCCAGAGCTGCGCGAGCGCGCCGGGGTTCGATCCGACGCCGACCAGCGCCGGGCCGATCGATCGGGCCGGATTGACCGACGTGCCGGTGATGTTGATGCCGACCAGATGGATGGCGACCAGCGTCAGCCCGATGGCGAGGCCGGCGAAGCCGGTCGGCGCGAACGGGTGGGTGACGCCGAGAATGCACACAAGGAAGAGAAATGTCCCGACCACCTCGAAGACGAAGGCCGAGACCACATTGTATTCGCCGAGATAGCCCGTGCCCCAGCCGTTCTGGCCGAGTGAGCCGGTCCACCCATGCGCCTTGCCCGACAGGATCAGATAGAGCACGACCGCGGCGACGATCGCGCCAACGACCTGGGCGATCCAGTAGCTGACCATGTCGGCCACGCTCATCCGCCCGGCGACATAGACGCCGAAGCTCACCGCCGGATTGACATGGCAGCCGGAAATCGGCCCGATGCCATAGGCCATGGCGACGATGGCGAAGCCGAACGCGCTCGCGATCCCCAGAAGGTCGACGGCCGTCGACCCAGACCCCATGCCCCCGACCACCGCCGCCCCGCAGCCGAAGAACACCAGGGCGAAAGTTCCGACAAACTCAGCGATCTGCTTATTCATTCCCGTCCCCTCCCATTGCCGCAAGAACGGCGAAACGGCCTTACAGCACTGGCCCTCGCCCCGGCAAGGGGCTTGGCGCCAAGATTTGGCGAGGCCAGACAGCCGCCTCGACCCATGCGCGCGCCGTTGCTTTCGCACCGCCCGCCGCTATATAAGCGTCGCCTTTTCGAATGACGCCCCGATGAACGGCGCGGCTTTCGCGTCTCCGGAGCCCACCCCACCCGTGCTGATCACCGCCGCCTACGCACAAGCCGCCGGCTCCGCCCTATTCGGGGGGAGCGACACGCTGGTTCAGCTGGTGCCGATCGTCGCGATGATCGCGATCGTCTATTTCGTGCTCTGGCGGCCGCAGCAGCGCCGCGCCAAGGAGCAGCGTGAGATGGTGCAGGCGGCGCGGCGCGGCGACGTTGTCGTCACCACCGGCGGTTTGATCGGCAAGGTCACCAAGTCGGTCGACGACAACGAGGTCGAGTTCGAGATCGCGCCGAACGTGCGGGCGCGCCTCGCCCGTTCCGGCATCGCCGAGGTGCGCGCCAAGGGCGAACCGGTCAAGGACCCGACGCCGCCCGCCAAGTCGCCGCCGGCCAAGAAGGACGCGCCGAACTCTTGAGGATGGCGCGACTGCCCGGTCCTGGGCGCGAGTGAAGTCCCTTCCTGGATTGAAAGCCTGATGCTCCGTTTCGCTTCCTGGAAATTGGCCTCGGTCCTCGCGCTTGTCGCAGCCGCCGTGCTGGTCATCCTGCCGAGCTTCATACCCGCTCAGACGGTGGACGCGCTCGCCTCCCGGCTGCCGGGCTTCGTTCCGCTGCGCCAGATCGTGCTTGGCCTCGATCTGCAGGGCGGCGCCTATCTTCTCATGGAGGTCGACACCGCCTCGGTGACCAAGAGCCAGGTCGACGCCCTGCGCGACGACGTGCGGCAGAAGATGCGCGACGGCAAGATCGCCATCTCCGGCGGCATCGCCGCTGAGCCGCGCGGCGTCCTGGTCCGCATCGCCGATCCGGCCGAACGCGCCAAGGCGTCCGAGCTTCTCCAGTCGTTGAGCCAGCCGATCGGCGGCCCGCTGGCGGCGGGCAACGGACGCACCCTCGACGTGTCCCAGACCGCCGACGGCGTGCGGTTGGCGCTGACCGACGCGGCGATCGCCGACAAGGTGCGTCACGCGGTCGGGCAGTCGATCGAAGTGCTCAACCGCCGCATCAATGCGATGGGCACCAAGGAGACCGTGATCCAGCAGCAGGGTCCCAACCGCGTGCTGATCGAGGCGCCCGGCAGCCAGGATACGACCACGCTCAAGAACATGATCGGCCAGACCGCCAAGCTCGAGTTTCGCCTGGTCGCCGATCCCGGAGACCCGCCGAACGAGGTCGATACGTTGCCGATGCAGAAAGGCGGCGGATCGATCCAGGTGCAGAAGCGGGTGATGGTCGACGGCGAGGATCTGGTCGACGCTCAGCAGAGCTTCGACCAGCAGACCGGCGAGCCGGACGTCACCTTCCGCTTCAACCTGCGAGGCGGACAGAAATTCGGACAGGTCACGTCGGAGAACGTTGGCCGTCCGTTCGCGATCGTGCTCGACGGCAAGGTCATTTCGGCTCCGGTGATCCGGTCGCCGATCACCGGCGGGACCGGCCAGATCACCGGCAATTTCGCGCTCGAGGAGGCCTCGAGCCTGGCGATTCTCCTGCGCGCGGGCGCGCTGCCGGCCAAGCTCACGGTGATCGAGGAGCGGACCGTCGGTCCCGGCCTCGGTCAGGATTCGATCGACGCCGGCAAGCGCGCGGCCTATGTCGGGGCGACGCTGGTGGTCGTCTACATGATCGCGACCTACGGCATTTTCGGCGTGTTCGCCGACCTCGCGCTCGCGGTGCATATTCTCTTCATTTTCGCGTCGATGGTCCTGCTCGGCGCGACGCTCACCTTGCCAGGCATCGCCGGCATCGTCTTCACCATCGGCATGGCGGTCGATTCGAATGTCCTCATCTACGAGCGCATTCGCGAGGAGGCGCATCTCGGCCGCTCGGTCATTTCCGCGCTCGACGCCGGATTCCGGCGCGCCTTCGCCACCATCATCGATTCCGAACGTCACCATGTTCGTGGCGGCGCTCATCCTCTATCTGTTCGGGTCGGGCGCGGTGCGCGGCTTCGCCGTCTCGCTCGGCCTCGGCATTCTGACCTCGATCATCACCGCGGTCACCATGACGCGCATGATGATCGCGCTCTGGTATCACCGCGCGCGGCCGAAGAGGCTGCCGATATGAGCGCGCCTCGGCGCAAACCGGATTCCGCGGCATGAAACTGCTTCGCCTCGCCCCCGAGAACACCAAGATCAGCTTCATGCGGTTTCGCCGCGTGAGCTATCCGCTGTCGGCGGCGCTGTCGATCGTCTCGGTCCTGATGTTCCTGTTCGTCGGCATGAATTTCGGCATCGACTTCGCCGGCGGCACCCAGGTCGACCTGCGCGCCAAGGGCGGCGAGGCCAACATCGCCGAGATTCGCGCCAAGGCCGAGAGCCTCGGCCTGGGGCCGGTCGAAGTGCAGCAGATCGGCGCCGTGTCGGACGTCTTGCTGCGGCTCAACGTCCAGCCCGGCGGCGAGTTCGGCCAGCAGACCGCGATCACAAAGCTGAGGGACGCCTTCGGCGCGGATTACGAGTTCCGCAGCGTCGATGCTGTCGGCCCGACCGTCTCTAGCGAGCTCGTGCAGCGCGGCACGCTTGGCGTCGTCGTCGCCATCATTGCCGTCCTGACCTATTTGTGGTTCCGGTTCGAGTGGCAGTTCGCTGTCGGCGCGATCATTGGCACGATGCACGACCTTTTGCTGACCGTCGGCTTCTTCTGCGTCACCCAGCTCGAATTCAACCAGACCTCGATCGCGGCGATCCTGACCATCGTCGGCTATTCCTTGAACGAGACGGTGGTCGTGCTCGACCGCATCCGCGAGGTGATGCGCAAATATAAGCGCCTGTCGACCGCGGAGATCATCGACATGTCGGTCAACGCCGTGCTGCCGCGCACCATCATGACGGCGACGACCGTGTTTCTCGCGCTGCTCGCGCTGTTCTTCCTGGGCGGCCATGTCATCCGCTCGTTCTCGGCGGCGATGATCTGGGGCATCTTCGTCGCCACCTATTCCTCGATCTTCATCTGCTCGCCGATGCTGATCTACATGGGCGTGCGCGCCGAGACCTTCGACCGGATGCGGGAAAAGGAAGCCGGCGCGGATGTGAAGGCAAAGGAGAAGGCGTGACCGCGGCGCTCTCGAACGCCGCCTTCGCGCCCGGCAGCCACCCGATCGCGGCGCATGGGGCTGGCGGCGTTCGCCTTCGCCGGCATGTCGCACGCGGGCTCGATCCTGGCGACGCCTCGAGGGATAAGGGCGATCGAGGCGACGAGCATCGACGATCTCAATTCAGCCACGCTCGCGCCGCTCCTCGACGAATGCGCCGAGCGGCCCGGAGCGATCGAGCTGCTCGTCGTCGGGACGGGCGCGCGGATGGCGCCGATCGGCGGGCCGCTGCGGAACGCTCTCCGCCGCGCCGGTCTGCGCTTCGAAACGATGGCGACCGGCCCGGCGCTCCGCGTCTACAACGTCATGCAAGCGGAAAACCGGCGCGTCGCGGCGGCGCTGATCGCCGCGCCGTGAGCGCGCGCCGTCCGCCGGACGCGGGCGCGCTCGGCGAGGCCAACCGATATTGCGCGGCGCTTGCGCGTGCTGAAAGCCGCGACCAGTGGCTTGGCGCCCTCTATGCGAGCGCAGGCGCCCGCGACGCTCTCCATGCTCTTGCGGCGTTCGACCACGAGATCCGACAGGCGGCGATCCGGGCCCGCGATCCCAATCTCGCGGCGATGCGGCTCGCCTGGTGGCGCGCGATCGTCGCCGGCGAACGGCCGGACGAGACGGCCGGCAGTCCGGTCGCGCTTGCCCTTTCCGCGGCGATCGACGCCTACGCGCTGCCCCGCGTCTTTTTCGAGGCGATGCTCGACGCGCGCCTGCAAGAGGTCGCGCCGCAGGACGATTTCAACCTCGCCGCCTTTCGCGCCTTCGCCGACGAGAGCGAGGGCGCGCGCCTGCGCCTCGCATCGCTCATCGCGGCCGGCGGACACGAGCTTGACCAGGCCGACGCACACGCGCCGGCCGGGATGGCGCTGGCGCTGACCCGCCTCATCGGCCAACTGCCGTTCAAGGCCGGTTCGGCCCCGACGCTCATTCCCGCCGACGTCGCCGCGCGCCACGGCGCGAGCGCCGCCGATTTCAACGTCCGCCGCGCGAGCCAGAGCGTCATTGCGGCCTGCGCCGAGTTACGGGGAAGTGCTCGCGAGGAGCTCGCCGAAGCCGAGCGCCGCCTTAAAGGCTCAAGCCCGACGATCTTGCCGGCGTTCATACCGCTTGCGCCCCTGCTGCTCGACCTTGGTCGGCTCGACCGCAGCGCGAACCGCCCGTTCGATGCCGTGGACGAGGTCTCACCGCTACGCCGACAATGGGCGATCTGGCGCTGGGCGCGGCGGTTCTGACGACGCGGCGGCCACCGCCTCGCACTGTCGTGGACAAAAGCGGTCAATCCGGCGAATGCGCCCTTTCGACCGTTGTTCGCGGCAAAATGAGCGGCCTACAGTGCCCTCCATGCGCCAAACCTCCAATCTCAGCGGCATCGCGGCCATGCTCGCCGCGACCGCCTCGTTCGTCGTCTGCGACACCTTCATGAAACTCGTCACCAGCGATCTGCCGCCCTTCGAGGTGCTCTTCCTGCGCGGCGTCGCGGCCAGTCTCGCCTGCGGCGTCCTGCTCATCCCGCTCGGAGACTGGCGCGCCATTTCCTCTGCTCTCCACCTTCGCCCGTTGCTGCGCGCCATAGCCGAGACGCTCAGCGTGCTCTGCTACATCGTGGCTCTGTCTCGTCTGCCCATCGCCGATGTGATCGCCATCATGCAGACGGCGCCGTTGTTCTTGATTCTGGCTATCGCTTTTCTCCTCCGAGAGCCGGTCGGGGCGGCGCGCGTCGGACTTGTCCTGCTTGGCTTCGCCGGCGGGCTCCTGGTCGCTCAGCCTGGTCCCGCCGGCCTGTCGTCTGCGGCTCTGCTCGCCTTCGCCTCCGCGGTCTTGATCGCGGTGCGGGATCTCGTCGGGCGCGGCGTGCCGGCCAGGATTCCTGTGATGGTTGTGACCTTCGCCACCAATGTCCTGGTGATGGGGACGGCGGCCGCGATGTCGCTCGGTTTCGAAAGCTGGCGGGCGCCGACGGGCCGGCATCTCGCCTTTCTCGGCTTCGCCGGCCTGTTCGTCACCTTAGGGCATGTCGGGATTTTGCTCGCCTATCGGCTTGGTCGAACAGCCGCGGTCGCGCCCTTCTTCTACAGCTTCGCGCTTTGGGGCGTGCTGTCGGGCCTTTTCGTCTTCGGCGCGCTGCCGAACGCCCTCGCTCTTGCCGGGATCGCGCTCATCGCTGGCAGCGGCGTCGCCATCGTTCTGCTCGACGGTCGCCGCGGCGAGGGGATTGCTTTGACGGAAGCGCTATGACGGCTTCGCCCCGACCCTAGAGATAGCGCGCGCTGGCTTCAGCCGCTAAGCGTCTCGGGATCGCCCTCGAAACGGCGTCGCTTATTTCGCTTTCCGGCTATGAGGCCAAGACCCTCGCGGAGCGTCTGGGCGCCAAGGTCTCGGGCTCGATCTCGGCCAAGACCAACCTCGTCTCGTCGCTGGCCCCGGAGGCGGCTCGAAACTCGCCAAAGCGCGCGAGCTCGGCCTCGAGGCGATCGGCGAGGAGGAACGGATCAAACGCGCGGGCTCGTGATCCCTTCCTCAACTTTTCACGAGGCGTTGCGCCCCGTCTGGACGTGTTGACTTGCGCCGCGAGTTGCGCGGAAACTCGAATGTCTCCGGGCGGGCGATGGACGGCTCGCGGCGACCCGGACAGAATACCGACCAGACGGCCGGCGCGCATGAGTTACCGGGAGACGAGCTTGAACAGAAATTTCCTCTATGTGATGACCGGCTTGCTCATCGGCGTCGCGCTCGGCATCGCCTCGTACTACTCGTTTCCCGACAAGGCGACGGCGGCTGAAGTGGCGAAGTATATGTCGCTGATCAGCACCATCTTCCTCAGGTTGATCAAGATGATCATCGGACCGTTGGTGCTGTCGACGCTGATTGTCGGCATCGGCCATATGGGAGACGCGGCGACGGTCGGGCGGGTCGGCGCCAAGACGATGGGGTGGTTCGTGTGCGCCTCGATCGTGTCGCTTATTCTTGGCCTGTTCATGGTCAACCTGCTGCAGCCGGGCGTCGGCATCGTGATTGCCGATCAGGGCGCGCAGACGGCCAACCTCTCGACCCAGGCCTTCAGCATCGACAACTTCGTCGAGCACGTGGTGCCGTCCTCGATCTTCAAGTCGCTCGCCGACGGCGAAATTCTCCAGATCGTGGTGTTCTCGATCTTTGCCGGCGTCGCCATCATGGCGCTCGGCGAACGCGGCAAGCCCCTGATCGATCTCGCCGACAATGTCTCGCACATGATGCTGGTGATAACCGGCTACGTCATGAAGCTCGCGCCGATCGCGGTCTGCGCCTCGGTCGCCTCGGTCATCACCAAATCCGGGCCGGGAATCCTGTTGAACTTCGCGAAATTCCTCGGCGGCTTCTATCTCACCCTCATCATCCTCTGGGCGATCCTCATCGTCGTTGGCTATCTCATGCTCGGCTCGCGCATGTTCGACCTCGTCAAAAGGATGTATGAGCCGTTCCTGCTCGCCTTTTCGACCGCAAGTTCCGAAGCGTCCTATCCCAAGATTCTCGATCAGCTCGAGAGGTTCGGGGTTCCAAGGAAGATCGCGAGCTTCGTTCTGCCGCTCGGCTATTCCTTCAATCTTGACGGCACCATGGCCTATTGCACCTTCGCGACGATGTTCATCGCGCAGGCCTATGGCGTCGACATGCCGCTGAGCAAGCAGCTCGCCATGGCGGCGGTGCTGATGTTGACCTCGAAGGGCGTGGCCGGCGTGCCGCGCGCCTCGCTGGTGGTGATCCTGGCGACCCTCAAGCAGTTCGGCATTCCCGAGGCCGGGCTCCTGCTGATCCTCGGCATCGACCAGTTCCTCGACATGGGCCGCAGCGCAACCAATGTGATCGGCAATTCGCTGGCCGCGGCCGTGGTGGCGAAATTCGAGAGGAGATCTCGGTCCGGCGAAGGACGATATCGGCGCCCCGGTCGCGGAGCCGCAACCGGCCATCGCCTGAATGCGCCGGCCCATGCGAGGTCCGGCTTTTTCTTTGGAGCCCGAGTTTTAGCATGCGCAACGCTCTCGCCGTCGCGTTCGCCCTCATCGGAATGGCGGTTGCCGCGCCTCGGGCGGCAGCCGAGGACACCAATGGCGCGGACCTCACGGCGCCGCCGCCGGCGAGCGAGGAGAACAGGCCGGCCATCCTCGACGGAACGCTCAAAAAGGCAAGCGATACGGGGGCGATCACGATAGGCTATCGCGACGCGTCTTTTCCGTTCTCCTATGTACGGCCGGATTCGTCCACGCCGATGGGCTATTCGATCGATCTCTGCCTCGGCGTCGTCGACGAGATCGTGCGCGAGCTGAACGGCGCTCCGATACGGGTCGCCTACGCGCCGGTGACGGCCGGCACCCGCATGGATGCGGTCATCTCGGGCAAGGTCGACCTCGAATGCGGGTCGACCACCGGCAATGTCGAACGGCAGAAGAAAGTAGCCTTTTCGCCGGTCATTTATGTTGCGGGAACCAAGCTTCTGGTGAAGCGCTCCTCCGGCATCGCCTCTTACAGGGACCTGGCCGGCAAGACGCTCGTCGTCACCTCGGGCACCACCAACGAGACGGCGATGAAGCGCCTCAACGAGAAATACCAGCTCGGCATCGCCATTGTCTCCGCCCGCGACCATGACGACAGCTACGCCATGCTGGCGGAAGGCAAGGCCGACGCCTTCGCGACCGACGATGTGCTGCTTTACGGGTTCATCGCGGCGAAGAACGCCCAGGCGACCATGGCGGTCGTCGGCGATTTCATCACCTACGAGCCGTACGGCATCATGTTCCGCAAGGACGACCCGCTGATGGCCGCGGCGGTGACGCGCGCCTTCTCGACCATGGCGCGGAGCCGGATGCTCGCCGGCGCCTATCGCAAATGGTTCCTGGAGCCGACGCCGACCGGCGAATTCCTCGACCTGCCGATGAGCGTGCAGCTCACCGAGGCTTTCCGGGGGATGGGGGCCGAGGACTGACCTCGCGCCTACAAATATTGCGCCCCGGCCTCGATCGCGAACCTGCCTGGACTTCCCTCCCAGGCGATCCGGCCGTGTTCGAGCACATAGACGCGGTCGGCGTGGGGCAAGGCGAAGGTGACGTTCTGCTCGCCCAGCAGCACCGTCATCTGCGTCGTTTGCCTCAGCCGCGCGAGCGCCTTCGAGATCTGCTCCATGATCACCGGCGCGAGGCCCAGCGTCGGCTCATCGAGGATGAGCAGGTCGGGCTTCATCATCAGCGCCCGGGCGATGGTCAGCATCTGCTGCTCGCCGCCGGAGAGGGTCTGGGCGGTCTGGCTCTGCCGCTCCTTGAGGACCGGGAAGAGGTCGAACAGCCATTCCCGGCGCTCGGCTCGCGCGCTGTCGTTGAGCCTGTGCCCGCCCATGTCCAGATTCTCGCCGACCGTCATCGCGCCGAACAGTTCGCGCCCTTCCGGCGACTGGACGATCCCCTCGCGCGCGATCGTCGCCGCCGTCTTGCCGCGCAGCGATCGGCCCTGCCGGCGAATGTCCCCGGTGTAAGGAACGAGCCCCGAGATCGCGTTGAACAAGGTCGTCTTGCCGGCGCCGTTCAGTCCGACCACCGCGACGAATTCGCCCTGATGCAAGTGCAGCGAAACCATTTCCAGCGCCTGCGCCTTGTCATAGACGACGCTCACGTTCTCAAGTTCGAGAAAGGGCGTGTTCGCGTCGCCGAACGCCGTCTCCGGGCGCGCCGCGGTCTCCAGCGCGCCGCCGAGATAGACCTTGCGCACCGTCGGGTTCGCCATCACCTCCTCAACCGTGCCCTCGGCGATGCGCTCGCCGACATGCATGGCGTAGATGCGGTCAACGAGCGCGGATATGCTCTTCACGTTGTGGTCGACGATGAGGACCGCCCGCCCGTCGCCGCGCATCTCGGCGATCAGGGTCGCGAACGAGGCGGTCTCGCGCGCCGTCAAGCCGGCGAACGGCTCGTCGATCAGCACGACCCGCGGATTGCGGGCGATCGCCTTGGCGATCTCGATTCTGCGCAAGTCCGCGAATGGCAGCGTCGAGGGGCGGCGGTCCAGAACCGCGGTCAGCCCGACGCGCTCGGCGATCGCCCGCGCACGCGCGGTCGTGGCGGCGACGGGAAGGACATCGATGAGCCGGTCGGGCAGGAGCCCGAGGATGATGTTCTCGAGCACCGTCTGCCGGTGCAGCGGGCGCGAATGCTGGAACACCATGCCGACGCCGAGCCGGGCGATCCGGTGCGGCGGCCAACCGGCGACCTCGCGGCCGTCGACCCGGACCGATCCGGCGTCGGGCCGCTCGACGCCGAGGATCGATTTCATCACCGTCGACTTGCCCGACCCGTTCGGTCCGATCAGGCCCGAGAATCTCGCCGGCGCGAATCGAGAAACTCACCTCCCTCACCGCCGTCAGGCCGCCGAACCGTTTCCGCAGGCCCTCGACCTCGAGCTTCGGCGCGCGGGCGCTCATGTCGCCTCTCTGACGCCCTTGACCATGCCGAGGAGCCCGGCGGGGAAGACGAGCACGACGAACAGCGCGACCGCCGAGACGATGAAGGTCGCGAGATCGCCGAGCGGCCTCAAGCTCTCGCCGAGGACGACCAGAAACACCGCGCCCAGGACCGCCGCCGAGGATGGTGCGCCGTCCGCCGATCACCGCGCCGATGATCACCTGCACCCCGACGGTGACGTCGATGAACGTGCCGACCGACGCCGCGCCGAGATAGAACGCCATCAGCGCGCCCGCGAGCCCGGAGAAGAACGCGCTGACCAGGAAAGCCGCGAGCTTGTGCTTCACGACGTTGAACCCGAGCGCGCCGGCCTGCACCGGATCCTGCCCGCTCGCCTGCAGGATCAGGCCGACCGGCGAGCGCGAGAGCCCGTAGAGCATGGCGCCGCTCACCCCCATGAAGCCGAGCGCGATCCAGTAATTCGACCTTGTCGTCGATCGAGATGACGTCCGGCACCGTCAGGCCGATTTCGCCGCCGGTGAGGCTTGCCGCCACGACGACGAAGTTCTGCAGCATCAGCACGGCGACCAGGGTGGTGAGGCCGAAATAGGGTCCGCGCACCCTCAGCGCCGGCAACGCCAGCACGAGGCCGCCGGTCATCGCCGCGAGCACGCCCGCGGCGATAGCAGAGCGCGATCGGCGGCTGGTAGAGACTGTCGAGGATGCCGGCGGTATAGGCGCCGAGCCCGATCAGGAACGAGGGGCCGAAATTCACTTCGTTGGCGAAGCCGAACAGCAGGTCCCAGGCCATCGAGAACACGCCGAAATAATAAGCGATGGTGAGCAGGCCGAGCACGTAGCCGGAGACGTAGAGCGGCAGCGTCGAGGCGACGATGAGGACGATCAGGCTGATCGCGACCGGCGGGCGAGAGCAGCGCGCGGCGAACCATCATCTACCGCCTGCCCATCAGGCCGCGCGGCCGCACGTACATCACCGCGACCAGCAGCAGCAGCGCGGGAATGGCGCGATAGGCTGGCGACACGAGATAAGCGGTCAGCGTCTCGAGATAGCCGACGACATAGGCCGCGATCAGCGAGCCCGAGACGCTGCCGAGGCCGCCGAGCACGACGATCGAGAACGCGCTCGCGGTCAACGGCCCGGCGCTATAGGACGAGACGCCGAGGAACATGCCGAGCAGCACGCCTGCGACGCCGGCGAGAACGCCGTAGATCGCCCATACCCCGACATAGACCGTCCCGAGCTCGATCCCGAGCAGGGTCACGCCGCGCGGGTTCATCGAGGCGGCGAGCACCGCCTTGCCGGCAAGCGTGCGATTGACGAACAGCCATAGCCGCGATCGTCGCCCAGCAGACGAGCGCGGTGAAAATCTCGTTCGCCGGCGTGCGGACGCCGAGGATCGCGACCACGCCCTCGACGATCGGCAGCACGGTCTTGGCGTTGTTGGTGTAAGAGGTAGGCGATCGCCTCCTGGATCATGATGCCCCAGAGCAGCGTCGCGGTGAGGATGAAGATTTCCTTCTCCTCCTCGCGCACCGCGCGCGACATTTGCAGCCGCCGGACGACGAGATAATAGGTCGCGAGCGCAAGCGCGAGCGCGACAAGGACGCCGAAGGCCGCGCCCAGATAGGCGCCCGCCCCCAGATTTCCCGACGCGGCCCAGGCGGCGACGGCGGCCGCGACCATGATCGCCCCATGCGAGAGGTTAAGACCCCGGTGACGCCGAAAATCAGCGTGAACCCGGTCGCGCCAAGGGCGTAGAGCGAGGAGATCGCGAAGCCGTCGATCAGGATCTGCCAGATGAGCATCTAAGAAAGCGGGCCGCGATCCCTTCCCCAGCTTCGCTGGGGAAGGTGGCCGAAGGCCGGATGGGGTGTGCACCGCTGCCGCCACGCAAGCCAGGTTGCACAGCCGTCTTCGCGAACTAGCAACGATCCAGCCCCGCTTTCCACACCCCATCCGGCCCTTCGGGCCACCTTCCCCGCTGCGCGGAGAAGGGAAGCGCGCCCCGGATCGGTCAATTGCCGCCCGAAGCGATCTTGACGAAGGACGGGAATTCGAGCTTGCCGTTGGCGAGATCGGCCGGCCACATGTTGACCTGCTTGCCGTCCTGCCATTGCAGCATCAGACCGGTGATGAAGCCCTTACCGGTCTTGAGCCCATGCACATGGGGATCGCCTTGCGGCAGAAACTGGATCCGGCCGATCGTGCCGACATAGTCGGTCTCCTCCATCGCATCGACGATCTTTTCGCTGTCGAGGCTTCCGGCGCGCTTGATCGCATCGGCGAGGATGTAGACGTCGTCATAAGCGGTGTAGCCGCAATAGGACGGGTCGTTGCCGAATTTCTTCACGAACGCGTCGACGAACGGCAGCGTCTTCGGCGTGACCGCGACGCCCGGACCGGAAACCCCCTGGTAGATCACGCCTTCGGTCGCGCCGTTGGTGTCCTTCCAGAACGTCGAATTGGTCGCCTGCGAGGCGACGCCGAACATCGGGATCGGCACCTGCTGGCTCTTCCACTGCACCGTCGGCTGCACCCCGACATGCGAGATTCCGGTGATGATCACGTCCGGCTTCTCGCCCTCGATCTTGTTGAAGATCGGGGTGAAGTCGGTGGTGTCGGGCGAAAATCGGATGTGGTCGAGCTCCTTGAGCCCGATCTTCGGCAGGCACGCCTCATAGCTGGCGTCGAGCGGCGTCGTCCAGGCGGCGTCCTCGCTCATGACGATCGCCGTCTTCATCTTGAGGCCGTCGACCAGCATGTCCTTGGCGGCGTCGCAGACGAGTCCCGCGATTGCGCTCGAGGTCAGGTAGCCGTGGAACGTGTATTTGTTGTGCTCGTAGTCCTTGGCGATGTTTTGGGTGATGACGTCGGACGCGGCGCCGGGCGTGATCAAGACGGTCTTCAGACGCCCCGCCCACGGCTCGAGCGCCAGCACCACCTCGCTGATGTAGCTGCCGATCACCGCGTTGACGTGATCCTCGCTGACCGCGCGCTGGAACGCGCGCACCGATTCGGCCGAGGAGGAATGATTGTCGTAGGACACGATCTCAATTTTGCGCCCGTCGACGCCGCCCGCGGCGTTGATCTCGTCGGCGGCAATCTGCGCGGCCTGCGGGATCGACGAGCCCGCGACCGCCTGCGCTTCGGCGATGACGCCGATCCTGATCGGCCCCTGGTCCTCGGCGAAGGCCGGCTGGCCGAGCGCGAGCAGGAGAGCGGCGGACGCCGCGCCGAGCAAGCCTGCCGCGCGCGACGCAGCGAATTGATATCGCGCCATTTCGTGTTCCTCCGTCTGACCGCGCACCGCGCCTTGCCGCCGAAGCTGCCGGTTTCGCCCGGATTAGGCAAGCGCATTTCTCGGCGCGAGCCACTCCTCGGCCGCAGCCCTCGCTCCAATAAGGAAAGCGGGATGCGACCGAGGGAGCCTCGACCTTGCCTACGCCAGCTCCTCCAGTAGCGCCTGCGCCTCCTTCAGGTCGAGTGTGTCGAAGCCCTCGGTGAACCAGCCGTAGACGGGCGCGAGGAGGTGACGGGCCTCCGCGCGTCGGCCGTGATCGCGCTTTAGCCGCGCGAGGCTCGTTGCCGCGCGGAGCTCCCACGAGCGGGCCTGTTGGGCGCGGGCGGTTTCCAGCGCGCGTTCAAAATAGGCTTCCGCTTTGGCCGCGTCTTGCTCGGGCGACATCAGTTCGATTTCGCCGGCGATGCGATGAACCTCGGCCTCGCACCATTTTTCCTTGGTCGCATCCACCGCGTTCATCGCTTCGTCGATGCAGCGCCAAGCATCATCGAACTTGTCGAGTTCCGCGTAGGCTCCCGCCAAATTTGATAGGAACCATGGATCCCACAATGTCGCGCCCGTTGACCGCCATGCGGTGATCCCCGAGCTGATCCGGTCGACCGCGTCCGAGGCTTTGCCGGTCAAGGCCAAAGCGCAACCTCGTAACGCCATTCCGCCCGCCTTCCAATACACTGCGCCCTTTTCGTCCGACAGTGCGAAGACTTCACCAAATTGCGCTTTTGCCGTGGAATAATTGCCGCAGAAGATATGGCTAAAACTCGTCCAGACCAGCGCAAACATCAGAGTGGCAGCTTGACCGATCTCGCGCGCATCGCTCATCGCATGGTCTGCGTCCACGAGCGCAGCCTCGGGATAGCCAAGAAACCAAAGGGCCTGCGACCGATAGGTTAGGGCTGACATGCGAACGTCTTGGCCAAATCGCGCCGCCAGGGGACGATGCTCGGCGGGATCGTAAAGTGCTACCACCCGATCGAGATGCGCCCTGCCTTCCGCGATGTCCCCCACATAAAGCAGCGAGCTGCCCATAAGGCGGTGCCCGACCATGAGCGGGACCGTCTCCCCGTTCTTCTCCGCGAGCGCCAAGACTTGCGTCGCGAGATCGCGCACCACGTCGCCGTTGAACGCCACAAAGTTCGCGGCCCAAAGGCCGTAGAGGACCGAGAACAGCAGCAACCGGTCTTCGGGAGGCTCTCCGAGCGCTTCAGCTTGTTCGATCAGCAGACGCGCTCGTTCCGTAGCCGCATTGGTTTCCGGCGCGGCATACCCTTTGACATGGATAAGTGGAGTTATAAGCGCGACCTGAAGTTTGATCTGCTCGCGACGGAGCTCAGGCGTTGCCGGCAAGGCGGCAATCTGGCCGAGGGCGCGTGTGACCTGCTCTGCAGCTTCCACCAGCGCCGAGCGCTCCAGCGATCTCTGCCCGGCCTTGCCCCAAAGGCCGGCGGCCTTCTCGATCAGGCCCGCCTCGGTGCAGTGACGCGCCAGCAACTCAGGCTGATTCTCGGCAATCTCCGGAAACTGGTTTTCGAGAGTTTGCGCAATACGGGTATGCAGCGCGCGCCGCGCCTCGCGCAGCAGCGTGCCATAGGCTGCATCCTGCACCAGGGCATGCTTGAAAAGGTAGCTTGCGTGCGGCGGCTGGCCCTGCCGGAACAGCAAACCCGCCTGAATGAGCCGGTCCAGGGCCGAATTCAGCTCCGCGTCCGGTTTGCGCGCCACCGCCGCGAGCAAGGCGTGCGAAAACTCCCGCCCGATCGCCGCGCCGATCTGCGCTGCCTCCTTGGCCGGACCGAGCCGGTCGAGCCGCGCCATCAACGATGCATGCAGGCTTGCCGGCACCGCTAGGGCCGGGGACGGAATTGCGGCGATCGCGTGGTCGGCCGCGCCCTCACCCTCCGCCTCCAGCACCGCCTTGGTCATCTCCTCCACAAACAACGGTATTCCGTCGGCGCGCTCGACGATGTCCTGTCGGATGTTGCCGGGAAGAGGCTTGTTGCCGGCGACCTGTTCGATCAGGGCCATCACCTCGCGCTGAGCAAGCCGGTTGATCGTCAGCGCGGTCACATGCGGTCGCCCGACCCAGGGCGCGACGAACTCCGGCCGAAAGGTCACGAACAGCAGCACCCGCAAGCTGTCGATCTTGTCCACGATCCGACCGAACACTTCGAGGCTCGACGGATCGGCCCAGTGGGCGTCCTCGAAGATCATCAGCACCGGTGACTGGCGCGAGATTTCCTCGACCTGGCCGATCAACGCCTCGATCGTCTTCTGGCGGCGCTGCTGCGGGGTGAGTTCGCGCACGAGGTAGCGGCCGTTGTTCGGCAAGGACAGCATCTCGGCGAGAAGCGCGGCGTCCTCGGGAGACGTTGAAGATTTGGCGAAAAGCGCATCGAGCTTGTCGAGCTTGGTTTTCGCGTCGTCCTCCCGCGAGAGCCCGGCGGCGCGCTCCATGTGGCCGATGATCGGATGAAGCGCGCTGTCGGCGTGCTGCGGCGAGCAGAAATAGCGCATACGAGTATGCAGCTCGCCCACCAGACGCTCGAGGAACGCCACCGACAGCCTTGACTTGCCGATGCCGGCCTCGCCAGAGAGAAGAACGACCTGCCCCTCGGCCGCCTTCGCCTTCGCCCAGCGCCGAAGTAAAAGTTCGATCTCTTCCTCGCGCCCGACGAGCGCGCTCAGGCCACCCGCATGCAGCGCCTCGAAGCGGCTCTCCTGCGCGCTTTCCCGCGCTGTCGCGTATGCGTGCGTCGGCCCGGCGACGCCCTTGAGCTCTTGCGCGCCGAGGTCGTGGAACTCGAACAGGTCGCCCAGCAGCTTGCGCGTGCTCTCGGCGATGACGACGCTGTCGGGCTCGGCGATCCCCTGCAGTCGGGCGGCGAGGTTCGGCGTGTCGCCGACGACCCCACGCTCCTGCGATTCTCCTGACCCCAGAAGATCGCCGACGATCACGATCCCGGTCGCGATCCCCACCCGCACATGCAAGGGCGCGCCTGCGGCTGTCTCCAGCTTCGGGGCGGCGTCGACGATCGCGAGTCCCGCCCGAACCGCGCGCTCAGCGTCGTGCTCGTGCGCCTGCGGATAGCCGAAATAGGCAAGAACGCCGTCGCCCATGTACTTAGCGAGGAAGCCCCCATTGTGCGCGATCAGACTCGCGCAGCACTTATGGTAGGCCGCGATGATGCCGCGCATGTCTTCGGGATCAAGCCGCGACGCAAGCGCTGTCGAGCCGACGAGGTCGCAAAACATGACCGTCAGCTGACGGCGCTCGGCTGCGTCGTGGGCGGCAGGTTCAGCCCCGGGCGTCTTCGCGACAGCGTCTGCCCGGAGGGACGGCCTCGAAAGCTCCGCTATCGCGGACAAGAGCTGGCGTCGGTGCCCGACCGAGACCACGCCGAGCTCCTTCAGGTCGGCTACGGTGAGGTCGCGAAGGACTTGCTCGTCAATTTGATTGTTTCGGAAGGCGAACTCGTACTGGGCGAGCCCGAGGCTTCGCAGCCAATCACCGACGTCCATTGGTCGCGTTTCCTATTGGCTCTGTCCATAGAACTGATCGGACGCAATGTCCATGACCGCGCACGCGCAAGCGGCCTGCTTCGGGCCGGACCCTGAGGCGCGACTTTTCGCGGCAGGCGCGCGTAGAGATGCTTCGGCCGGTCGTTGGCGAGCGCGCCGAGAAAGATCGTGTGGCGGCCCGTGGCGCGCAATTCGTCCACAAACGCGGCGATCATCCCGGTGATGACGCCCCCGCCGGCGCTCAGACGCAAGGGTGAACAGGTCCTCGATCATGCCGACGCCGTTGGGCGCAGCGGCACAGCCGCCATAGGCGATCGGAGCGCCGCCCTGGATCGCGAGATGGAAACGGTAGGCCTCCCGCTTCGCCCGATAGACGTCGACCATCGCGGCGCTGAATTCGGGCGGCAAGTCGAGCCCGTCGCGGTCTCGCCGCTCCGCGTGGTTCACGATCACCAGCCGCAGCAACGCTTCAAAGTCGGCGTCGTCGACGACTGGGCGTAGCGTGACCGGCGCGCCGCGATCCGCGAGGTCTCCCTCGAGCGCCATCTGGATCGCGACGAAGCGCTCATCGAAGTTGAGCGCCAGACGGGCGAGAAACGGGTCGGGGGTGAAGCAATCGGTATGAACCACGCGCCACGGCGCATGACCGAGATGGCGGTCCATCGCCGCGAGTACGGCCTCAAACTCCGCTTCGCTCTTGGCGGTTACGTCGTCGGCGTGATTGGCCTCCCGCACGTCGGCATGTTCGGGGCTGGCGACGACGCAGCAATGCGGAGTCTCGAAGACACGAGCGCCAAGCCGCCGCTGCCACCGATAGGTCTCGGCGATGAGACGCGCGACGCGATCGGCCATCAATGATATCCCTCGCGCGCCACAGGCTCTGCCCTGGACCGCCGCTGCTCGGATAGCTCGGGAGGCGGCCATGGAGCAACGGGGAGAATTGCGAGAAGGGTCGCTGAGCACGCCTTCAGACGATCGATCCATTCGCCGACTTGCCGGGCGCCCTACGAATATTAAGGCTCTTATCGCGTTAGCCGGTGGTTGGCGGATTCCGCCAATTGCCCGCGAACCCTGCCGTCATGGCCGGGCTTGTCCTGGCTTGTCCCGGCCATCCACGCCGCGCCGCTGCAAACGCGTCCCGCATCGGCGCGACCAATCGTAAAGGCAGACAGTTGCAAGGCTTTTCGCGCTTGCTGCTCGCTTGCGGACGTTCGATTCACCGAACCGCATGGATGGCCGGGACAAGCCAGGCCAAGACGCCATGAGAGCCGTCCCGCGAATTCCGCCATGCTCCGAATTCCTCACCGCCAATAGCTCACGCGATAAGCGGTCGACATTCTCTTTGTGAAAAGCAGAATTTATGTTAGGCTCGCCTCACGTCGGGGACTTGAACCCCGCGTGTGCGTAGACAACGGAGCGAACAAGAATTTTCTGCCTTAGGGGTCGCCGCAACTCGTTGAAAAGGCTCGATTCGGACAAGAGAATCCCAGGAAATCCAAGCCTTTTTCTTTGATTTCCTTTGCGCCGGCTTTGCTGGATTTGGGTAGATTGGGATGGATTTGGAATTGGCTTGGAAATGCCGCTCCGCCGCAACTGAGTTGGGCGCTCCCGCCGCCGCCCTAGACGGGGCTGAGCTGCGCCCGCTGGTGCGCCGCTTCCGACCATCGCGCCAAGTCGCGTTCCGCCCGCTGGGAGAGCGCCCGCTTGCGCGCAAGGCCGCGCTCCGGCCCAGGCAGGCGTCTGCCGGCCTCATCGGTGCGCGGCTCGGCGATCGGCGGAAAGAGGCCGAAATTGACGTTCATCGGCTGGAACGAGCGCGGTCCGGCGTCGATCGATTCGATGTGGCCGCCGGTGATGTGGTTCATGAGCGCGCCGATCGCCGTCGTCGGCGGCGGAGGCTCGAGGTCCAGGCCCTGCCGCTCGGCGGCGGCGAATCGGCCGGCGACGAGGCCGATCGCGGCGCTCTCGACATAGCCCTCGCAGCCGGTGATCTGGCCGGCGAAGCGCAGCCGTGGGCGCCGCCTTGAGCCTGAGACGGGCGTCGATGAGGCGCGGCGAATCGAGATAGGTGTTGCGGTGCATGCCGCCGAGCCGGGCGAACTCGGCCTGCTCGAGCCCCGGAATCATCCGGAAGATGCGCCCCTGCTCGCCGTATTTGAGCTTGGTCTGGAAGCCGACGATGTTGAAGAGCGTGCCGAGCGCATTGTCCTGCCTGAGCTGGACGACGGCGTAGGGTTTGATCTTCGGATCATGGGCGTTGGTGAGGCCGAACGGCTTCATCGGCCCGTGACGCAGGGTCTCGCGGCCGCGCTCGGCCATCACCTCGATCGGCAGGCAGCCGTCGAAATAGGGCGTGCCCTCGAACTCGCGGAACTCGGTCTTCTCCGCCGCGAGCAGCGCGTCGATGAAGGCCTCGTACTGGCCGCGGGTCATCGGGCAATTGACATAAGCTTGAGCGCCGCCGGCCGGCCCTTCCTTGTCGTAGCGCGACTGCATCCACGCCACGTCCATGTCGATCGTATGGCGATGGACGATCGGCGCGATCGCGTCGAAGAAGGCGAGCGCGCCTTCGCCCGTCAGCCGGGCGATCGCCTCGGCCAGCGCCGGCGACGTGAGCGGCCCGGTGGCGACGATGACGTTGTCCCACTCGTCGGGCGGCAGGCCGGCGATCTCGCCGCGCTCGACCGCGATCAGAGGATGGCCGAGAATTGCGGCTTCGACGCCCTGCGAGAAGCCGTCGCGGTCGACCGCGAGCGCGCCCCCGGCCGGCACCTGGCAGGCGTCGGCGTTCTTGAGGACGATCGAACGAAGCGCGCGCATCTCGCGATGCAGGATCCCGACGGCGTTGGTCGAGGCATCGTCGGAGCGGAACGAATTCGAGCAGACGAGCTCGGCGAGATGAGCGGTGCGGTGGGCGGCGGTCGAGCGAACCGGGCGCATTTCGTGCAGGACGACCGGAACGCCGGATTCCGCCGCTTGCCACGCGGCCTCCGAGCCGGCCAGTCCGCCGCCAATGATGTGGATCGGACGCATGGGCGAGCTTGTCACAAAGCTCCAGGCCAGCGTCAACCTGCATTTCGGGCGTCGTCAGGGAACGAAAGCCGCGTTCGAGCCCGCCCGGGGGCCGACGCGCCGCTTGCGCGGCGCGTCTCGGCTGGTCAGAATATCGCGATCAGGCTTCGGCCTTGCTTGCAACCGAGCGGCGAACGATGAATTCGATATCTCCGCGGCGGATGCCGATATCGTTGAGCTCGCGATCCGAGAGCTGCGACAATTCACGCACCGCCTCGCGATATCGGCGCCAAGCGTTCAGCTTCTCCGAAATCGTCTTGAGAGAGGTCATTGGTTACTCCATTTCTGGCAGGCATTTCCGCCTGCCGCACTGCAACATAGTGCCCGCATCGGGAGAGCGGTAGGCTCGGTCCTCGAAGCACAGATATGCAGTTTCTGCATTGCTAGTTTTCGAGATTGTCGCATAAACGCCGGTATTTTCGACGAATTAGCGTCGAATCGGTTGTTAATGTGGCTTTATATATGTGATATTTTCATGGCTAAATCATGATGCGGCGCCACAGGCGAATTGCCGCCGACATGTCTCGACCCCGCCCGCCGCCTATCCAGCCGCTTTCGGCGATACGAACGGCATTAGCGGTTTCCCATCGCGCGCCGAACCACTACTATGCCTCGAACGCGCTTGATTTCGGCGCCGCAAGCGGCGAGGCAACTGGCGCCGCGGGCCTTTTCCGCGCGACCAAGGAGCGTGAAATGGACAACCTGATAGCGCGCGTCGCGACGGCGGCGGGCATCACCCCGGAAGTCGCGCGCAAGGCGGTCGCCCTGATCGGCGATTTCATCCAGCGCGAGGCGCCCGATGACGCCGTCCGCGACCTGTTCGAAAAAGCGCCGGCCTTTCCGGCGATTATCGCCTCGAGCACGCAGACCGGAGGCGAAGGGATGGGCGGCGGCCTCAGGGGGTTGATGGGCGTCTCCGCCGGGGCGATGGGCGGGGGCGGGCTGATGGCGCTCGGCACGGAACTGATGGGCCTCGGCCTCGGCATGGAGCAAATCCAGACCGTGGGCAAGGAAGTCTTCGCTTATGCGCGCGAAGTCGCCGGCGACCAGGTGGTAGGGGAGATCTCCGCCTCAATTCCCGGGATATCGCAGTTCATCTAGCGGAGACCCGTATTGGGCGCGGCGAAGAGGCTTTTTCCTGCCTTCACCGAATCCGACTGGCGCACGGCCGCCGAAGCGGCCCTCAACGGCGCAAGCCTCGAAACGCTCGTCTCCAAGACTGCGGACAATATCCGGATCGAACCCGTCTATCAGCCGGGAGAGGGCCCAGGGGCGCTTGGGCGCGAAGGGCCCTGGCGCGTTATCGCGCGTCTCGATCACCCCGAGCCCGGCGAGGCCAACGCCCAGGCGCTCGACGACCTCGCCGGCGGCGCGGACGGTCTGCAGGTGGTGTTCTCAGGCGCGATTGGCGCCCATGGCTTCGGCCTCAGACGATTCGATCCCGCAACCCTTCACAAGGCCCTCGACGGCGTGCGTTTCGACGCGGGCGCGGATTTCAAGCTCGACCTGGGCCACGACGGGCCGGGTCAAGCGTTGGGTTTCGCCGCTCTGATCGAACGCTCGGGCGTAAAGGGCGCCGACTGCGCGGTGTCCTTTGGGCTCGACCCGTTTGCGGCCTCGACGCTCGCACCGTTTCCGGGCGATTGGACGGCTCACGCCGCGCCCTACGTCGACAGCGCGCTCGCGTTGCGGCGCATGGGTTTTGGCGCGTCCCTGATGGTGGCTGACGCGCGCGCAGTTCACGCGGCCGGCGGGAGCCCGGCGCAAGAGCTTGCCTTTGCCCTCGCGGCCGCAGTCAGCTTTTTGCGCGCGCTCGAGGCGGTTGGGGCGCCGCCTGCCGATGCCCGCGAGCTGATCGCGTTCCGTCTGGCCGCCGACGCCGATCAATTCGCGACATTGTCGAAGTTCCGCGCGTTGCGGATCGTCTGGTCGCGCGTCCAGGAAGCCTGCGGTCTCGAGACTCGCGCGGCCCATGTTGAGGCCGAGAGCGCTTGGCGCATGATGACGGCGCGGGATCCCTACGTGAACGTCATGCGCGGAGCGATAGCGGCGTTCTCGGCAGGCCTTGGCGGCGCGGATAGCGTCAGCGTGCTTCCGCACACTCTGGCCTTGGGTCTTCCGGACAGTCTCGCCCGGCGGCTCGCCCGTAACGCTCAGCTTATTCTGTTGCGTGAATCCAATCTCGGATTTGTCGCCGATCCCGCGGCCGGCGCCGGGGCTTTCGAGGCGCTGACCTCAGGGCTGTGCGAGCGAGCATGGGCGCTGTTTCAGGAAATTGAGGATGAGGGCGGTCTGCCGCCGGCGCTGGCAAGTGGCGCATTCCAACGCCAGGTCGCGGTCAACGCGGCGGCGTTGGCGCGCGATGTCGCGAGCGCCAAATCGCCGATCACCGGCGTCAGCGCGCATGCCGATCTTGCCGAACGACCGGTCGAGGTTTTCCCGGGCGCCCCTGAGCGCGAAACGTTGACGCCCGCCGAAGGCGCGCTCGCGCCGCTTCGGTTCGCCGAGCCGTTCGAACGCTTGCGTGACAAATCCGACGGCGTTTTTCGGAAGACAGGTCTGCGGCCGCGTGTTTATCTCGCTGCGCTGGGGCCGGAGCCTGCGCATCGGCGTCGCGTCGCATTCGTGCGCGAATGGTTTGAGAGCGGCGGATTCGATACCGTTTACGACGGCGAGACCGTGACGCCCGAAAAAGCTGTCGCACGCGTGAGGGCGAGCGGCGCGCCGCTTGCCTGTCTGTGCGGCGACGACCAGGTTTACGCGACGCTGGCGGAAGCCTTCGCCAAATCGATCAAAGGCGCGGGCGCGAAGGGCTTGGCGCTCGCGGGCCGGCCGGGGGATCACGAAGCGAGATGGCGAGCCGCGGGCGTTGACGATTTCATATTCGCTGGCGGAGACGTTGTCTTGAGCCTCGAGGGTTTCTATCGCCGTCTCGGGACATAGGCCGGGGAATGACGAAGTCATGAGCCAGATTCCCAATTTCTCGACGGCGCCCTTCGCCACTCCCTCCAATCCGATGGCCGCAGCGACGCCGAGAATCTGGACAACCCCCGAGGGCGTCGACGTCAAATCGCTTTATGGGCCACGCGACCGCGAATGGCTCGAGCTCTCGAATGAGTGGCCCGGGCTCCCGCCTTACCTGCGGGGTCCATATCCGACGATGTACGTCAAGCAGCCCTGGACAGTGCGGCAATATGCCGGCTTCTCGACGGCCGAGGAATCGAACGCCTTTTACCGCGCCAACCTCGCCGCCGGCCAGAAAGGCCTGTCTATCGCTTTCGACCTCGCGACCCATCGCGGCTACGACTTCGGATCATCCCCGCGTCGCCGGCGACGTGGGAATGGCGGGCGTCGCGATCGATTCGATCTATGACATGCGCACGCTGTTTTCCGGCATCCCGCTCGACGCGATGAGCGTCTCGATGACGATGAACGGGGCGGTGCTGCCGGTGATGGCGTTGTTCATTGTTGCCGCGGAAGAACAGGGCGTGCCCATGGCCGGTCTCTCGGGCACCATTCAGAACGACATTCTGAAAGAGTTCATGGTCCGCAATACGTACATTTATCCACCCGCCGCCTCGATGCGAATTGTTGCCGACATTTTTGCGTTCACCGCGACCAACATGCCAAAATTCAATTCGATCTCGATTTCCGGCTATCATATGCAGGAGGCGGGAGCGACGCAGGATCTCGAACTCGCCTACACGCTCGCCGACGGCGTCGAATACCTGCGCGCAGGCGTCGGCGCCGGAATGAGCGTCGATGCGTTCGCGCCCCGGTTGTCGTTCTTCTGGGCGATCGGGATGAATTTCTTCATGGAGGTCGCCAAGCTGCGCGCCGCGCGCAAGCTCTGGGCCGGCCTCGTCAAGGGCTTCGGACCCAGTTCCGACAAGTCGCTCCCCCTTCGGGCGCACTGCCAGACTTCCGGCTGGTCTCTGACGGCGCAGGACCCCTTCAACAATATCGTGCGCACGCAAATCGAGGCGATGGCCGCCACGCAGGGCCATACCCAGTCGTTGCACACCAACGCGCTCGATGAGGCGCTGGCGCTGCCGACGCCCTTCTCCGCGCGGATCGCCAGAAACACTCAGCTTTTTCTGATCGAAGAGAGCGGGACGACCCAAATCATCGATCCCTGGGGCGGATCCTACTATGTCGAACGCCTCACGGCCGAACTGGCCGCGCGCGCGCGGGTCCACATTGACGAGGTCGAGAGCCTCGGCGGGATGGCGAAGGCGATTGAGAGCGGCCTGCCGAAGCGCCGGATCGAGGAAGCGGCGGCGCGCACGCAGGCGCGGATCGATTCGGGCCGGCAGACCGTGATCGGCGTCAACGCCTTTGCCCCGACGATCGAGCGAGACCTCAACGTGTTGAAGGTCGACACCGCGGCGGTGCGCGCGCGTCAAATCGAGAAACTGAGGCGTCTCCGCGCTGAGCGTGACAAGGCGGCGACGCAAGCCGCGTTGGAGGCGCTGACCAGCGGCGCCCGAGGCCGGGCCAACCTCTTGCAGCTTTCGGTCGACGCGGCGCGGGCGAACGCCACTGTCGGCGAAATCTCCTTGGCGCTGGAGAAGGCCTTCGGCCGGCATGTCGCCGAAATCCGGGCGATCTCGGGCGTCTATCTCTCCGAGGCGGGGCCAGGCGTGGAGGCGAACGAGCGCGTTCTTGCCATGACCCGCGCTTTCACTGAGAACGAAGGTCGCGCTCCCCGGATTCTGGTCGCCAAGATGGGCCAGGATGGACACGATCGCGGGCAGAAGATCATCGCCTCGGCGTTTGCGGATCTCGGGTTCGATGTCGAAATCGGACCTCTCTTTGCGACTCCGGAGGAAGTGGCGACGCTGGCGGCCAAGAAGCAGGCCCATATCGTCGGCGTCTCGTCCCTCGCCGCCGGCCACCTCGCGCTCGTGCCGGCTCTGAAGAGGGCGCTCGGCAAGCTCGGCCTTGACGAAACGATGGTCGCTGTCGGCGGCGTCATCCCGAGCCAGGACTTTGCGGCGCTGCGCGACGCCGGCGCCGATGCGATCTTTCCGCCCGGCACCATCATTGCCGAGGCCGCGCAAAGTCTGATCGAGCGGCTCAACGAACGACTTGGCTATAGCCAGCGCGCCCCGGCGTAACTGGCGGCGGTCCGTCCCTTCTCCGGCACGGCGCGGGCCCCTTTGCATGGCCTCATGTTGGCGCGCGCGACTCGAGCGCGGCCGCCGTCACCTAAGGTGAGACCGCTACGGCCCCTGCGCCAAATCGGGACATGCGCCTCATGACGTCAACGGCGCCGCATTTGCCTCTCTTTGTCCAGGAAGTCGTCGACGGAGAGGCAGCAGGCGCCGCGATGGACCGCTTGACAGATGCGATCGTGCGCCGATCGATCCGCCACGCGCGGCAGATGTTGAGGCAGCGCGCCTACGATTGGCCGGTCGTGCGCAGGGCGCTTAGGCAGATTCTCGCCGATCTGGAGTCGCACTCGCCAGACACTCCGAGCCTGCCGCGTCTCCGCGCTTTCATCGCCTCGAACGATCGCGCATGGTTGCGAGAGAATCGATAACCTGCGTTGAGCAGCCGTCAAGGCGCCATGGACGCCGGAAGGTCTCGGGTCGCTCGTGATGCTTGACTTGTCGCTGGGACTGCTGAAGATTTACGTATTCAATAGGCAAACAGCGCCGTTGCGCGTGCCCCAATCCCCCTCGCTGGCGTCGCGTTCGTCGTGTGGGGCATTTGGGCGGGGGCGGCGCCGGGATCGCGCCTGCGCCTGCGCGTCACACTGACAACGACCGCGCGCGTCGTCACGCTCGCTGGGGAGGAGCAGATTCGATGGCGGCGTCCACGAAGGCGCGGAGCGCACGAGCACGTAAGTTCGTTACGCGCCGGGGGGTGGAGCTGCAATTCACCGAGCTTGGTTTCGGCGGAGCGCCGCTCGGCAATCTTTATCGGCCAATGACGGAAAAAGAAGCACGCCTCATGCTGGAGGCTGTCTGGGCCGCAGGTTGCCGGTATTTCGATACCGCGCCGCTCTATGGGCTCGGGCTTTCGGAGACGCGGCTCAACGGGCTTCTGCGCGCTAAGCCGCGCGCCTCCTATCTGATCTCCACCAAGGTCGGCCGGCTGCTTGATCTCTGCAAACCCCATGAACGCTCGCGGCAGGGCGCTTTTTTTGAGACGCCGTCGCGCCGGGAGCGCTACGATTACTCCTATGACGGCGTCATGCGCTCGCTCCAGTTCTCGCTTGAACGGCTCGGTCTTGATCAGGTGGACATTGTCTTCGCTCATGACGTCGACGTTGTGACGCACGGAAACAAGGAAGCCGCCGATGCGCGGATCAAGGAATTCATGACCGGGGGCTATCGCGCGCTTGACGAATTGCGGGCGTCCGGAGCCATCAAAGCGATCGGAGCGGGGATCAACGAATCGGAGATCGCCGAGAGATTGGCGCGCGCCGGCGACTTCGACGTCTTTTTGTTGGCTGGCCGTTATACGCTTCTTGAACAGGAGGCGCTGACGAGCTTTCTGCCGCTATGCGAGGAAAAGAAGATCGCCGTCGTGATCGGCGGTCCTTTCAACTCCGGCATACTGGCGACCGGGGTCAAGGCTGACGCCCACTACAACTATGCCCCCGCGCCGGACGAGGTGCAGGATCGGGTGCGCCGAATCCAGCATATCTGCAAGAGTTTCAAGGTCAGGCTGCCGGAAGCCGCGTTACGCTTTCCGCTTGGCCATCCCGCGGTCGTGAGCGTCATACCCGGCGCGCAGCGGGCGAGCGAAGTCAAAAGAAACGCGGCAATGATGAACGCCAAGGTGCCTGTTGCGTTCTGGCGAGCCCTGAAAGCGGAAAAACTGGTGCGCGAGGATGCGCCAACGCCGCGGTGAGCGCGGCTTCGCATTCGCTTAGGAGAGGCCGTCGATTTCGCCGTTGACGACCCTAATTCTCTCTGCGGCAGGGATGCGCGGCAAGCCAGGCATCGTGCGCACGTCCCCCATCAGCACGACGACAAAGCCCGCGCCGGCGCGCAGGCGAACGTCACGGATCTTCGGAACATGTCCGGTCGGCGCGCCGATCAGGGACGGATCGTCCGAGAAGGAATATTGGGTCTTGGCGACGCAAACTGGCAGGCGGCCCCAGCCGGCGGTCTCAAGCTCGCGGAATTTCGCTAGCACCGATGCGTCGGCGGCGATGTCGTTGGCGCCGTAGATTTCGCGCGCGATGGTTCGCGTCTTGTCCCAAAGGCTCATCTCGTCCGGATACAAGGGCCGAAACTCCGCTTCCCCCGCGTCTGCGAGCGCCGCGGCGACATAGGCGAGATCTTCCGCCCCGGCGCCGCCGCGCGCCCAATGGTCGCAAACGATCGTCTTGACCGCGAACTCGCGGGCGACCCCGTTCTCGACGAAGGCGAGTTCTATCAGAGAGTCAGTCTCAAACCTGTTTATCGCGACCACGACCGGCACGCCGAATTTGCGCAAGTTGGCGATATGCCGGGCTAGGTTGGCGAGCCCGGCCTCTAGCGCGGGAAGGTTTTCGGCGCCGAGGGCGTCTTTGGCGACGCCGCCGTGCATTTTGAGCGCCCGAATCGTGGCGACGAGCACTGCCGCCGCCGGCTTCAGTGCGGCCTTTCGGCACTTGATGTCGAAGAATTTCTCCGCGCCGAGGTCGGCCCCGAAGCCTGCTTCGGTGACAACATAGTCGGCGAGTTTGAGCGCCGCGCGCGTCGCAATGACGGAGTTGCAGCCATGAGCGATGTTGGCGAATGGGCCGCCATGCACGAGCGCGGGCGAACCTTCGAGCGTCTGCACGAGATTGGGTTTGAGCGCGTCCTTCAGCAACGCAGTCATGGCGCCTGCGGCCTTAAGGTCGGCCGCGGTGATCGGCCGTTTTTCCCGGTTGGCGGCGACGACCATGCGGCCGAGTTGTTCCTCGAGATTCTCGAGGCCCGATGCAAGGCAGAAAGCCGCCATCACCTCCGAGGCGACCGTGATGTCGAAACCGTCCTCGCGCGTAAAGCCGTTCCCGCTGCCGAGCCCAATCACGGTCTCGCGCAGCGATCGGTCGTTTATGTCGAGGGCGCGTCGCCACGCGATCCGCCGCTGGTCGAGGCCGAGCGCATTGCCCCAATACATGTGATTGTCGATCATCGCCGCAAGAAGATTGTGCGCCGACGATATGGCGTGAAAATCGCCGGTAAAATGAAGGTTGATCGCGTCCATTGGGGCAACTTGAGCGTAGCCTCCGCCCGTCGCGCCTCCCTTCAGGCCGAAGCACGGACCGAGAGAGGGCTCGCGCAGACAGATGATCGTTTTCCTGCCGATCCGGTTGAGCGCGTCGCCGAGGCCGACGGTGGTCGTCGTCTTGCCCTCGCCCGCCGGCGTCGGGCTGATCGCGGTCACGAGAATAAGCTTGCCGTCAGGCCGCTCGCCGAGGCTGCGAAGAAAGTCATACTCGAGCTTGGCGATGAAGCGGCCAAACGGATGCAGGGCGGACTCGGGCGCGTCGACCTTCGCGGCGATCTCGGCGATCGGCCTTAGAGCGGCGGCGCGAGCAATTTCGATGTCGGACCGCATGGACTAATCCCCTTCCGCATTTTCTTCGCCGGACGGCCGCGGACGCCAAGCAACGAATCAGCTGGCCCGCGACGATTTGCAAGCTCGAATCCTGTCGGCTGCGATCGAGAATTATATATAGGTTGTCGGGCGGTTGATCATCGCTTTTCGATGCGCTGCGCTGGGGACTTGCGCGAGAGAATGAACCATGTCGAAGCTGCGGCTCGCCGCACTCACAATTGTAAGTCTGGCCGTCTTTCTCGGCCTGGCGATCGCGGGGGCAGGAGGCCCCACCCGGTTCTTTTCGCATCCGCCGCTCATTGCGGTGACGGCGGTGACGATCGTGCTTGGGTTTGCTGCGCTATTCACCGAGGGCCATCTCGGCGCCGGCGTAAGGGAAGATCGGTCCAATCGCTGGGTGATCGGGGCGCTCGGCGTGCTCAGCTTCATCGACGCGTGGTTGCCTGCCTACACCGACCGGATCGACTTTCTCACCTTTGGCGGCGAAGGCGTGCGCTGGGTTGGGTTTCTCCTTTACTCGGGCGGAGGCGTTCTACGCCTTGCGCCGGTCTTCGTGCTCGGTCGGCGGTTCAGCGGCCTCGTCGCGATCCAGCGCGAACATCGGTTGGTGACCAACGGCCTCTACGGGGTCATCCGCCATCCGAGCTATCTCGGCCTCATTGTCTCCGTGCTCGGCTGGGCGTGCGCGTTCCGCTCTGGCGTTGGCGTGGCGATCGCCGTGTTGATGCTTATCGTCATGCTTGCGCGCATCGACGCGGAGGAGCGGCTCCTCAACGAAACCTTCGGCGCCGAGTATGACGCCTATCGCGCGCGCACCTGGCGCGTCGTCCCCTATGTTTACTAGGCCAATTCGAGCGGCTGGCTGCGGCGCGAGGTTGCGTTGGCGTCGAGCCTCCCATAAACCTGCTTCCGCTTTTTCTCGCTTCGGCGCATGAAACTTCATGATCCGCTCCGCCTTGATGACCGTGATGACGAGCGCCGCGATCAAGGCCGGACGCGGGCTCAAGCGCGATTTCGGCGAGGTCGGCGAACTGCAGGTGTCGATGAAGGGGCCGGGCGACTTCGTCAGCCTCGCTGACAGGCGCGCGGAAAAGACGCTCTACGAGGAATTGGTCAAGGGGCGTCCCGGCTACGGCTTCGTCATGGAGGAGAGCGGGCGCGTCGAAGGATCGGACAAGAGTCACACATGGCATATCGATCCGCTCGATGCGACCACCAACTTTCTCCATGCGATCCCGCTTTTCGCGATTTCGATTGCGCTCGAGCGCGATGGGCAGATCGTGGCCGGCGTCATCTACAATCCGGCCAACGACGACATGTTCGTCACCGAGAAAGGGCAGGGGGCGTTCGGCGGCAATCGCCGCCTCAGAGTGGCGGGGCGCGGCGAGTTGTCGCAGGCCATTTTCGGCTGCGGGATTCCTCATCTCGGCAAAATGGCGCAACATCCGCGATTCTTAGCCGAGCTGGCGGCGGTGATGGAGCGTGTCGTCAATGTGCGCCGGATGGGTTGCGCCTCCCTTGATCTCGCCTATGTCGCCGCCGGCCGCTTCGACGCGTTCTGGGAGCGGGGCCTGAATTCCTGGGACATCGCCGCTGGGGCGCTGCTTGGTCCGCGAAGCCGGCGGCTTCGTCACAGGCGCCGACAGAGAGGCGAACTACCTCGAGACCGGCTCAATCTGTTGCGGCAACGAGACGATGCATCGCGAGCTGCTCGCGCTCTTACGCGGGGTTGCCTAGCGGCGTTGCAAATTCTACTACCGACCATACCGGACGAAAGCCGGTCGATTCGCCGGATTTGGGGTAGGCGGCGCCTTCGTTGGATTCACCGCCAGCGCTGAAGCGGATCGAAGATGATTTCCAAATTTGGTCAACCGCAACTCTCTTTGCATACCAACACATAGTCAGGGACTTTGGGGTTGGGGTTCTTGGGTGGAAACGGGTTGAGATGAATAAAGTCGCGCAGGACCGATTCGGCGACGCAGAAGGCGCCCTCGACCCAAGCCTGGTCGAACGAATAGCATGAGCCGATGATGTAGGTTCGTCGCGCGCTGTCGCTCAGCACCCTCTGGTAGGGTGCGCGGATGCAGTCCATCGCGCGGCAGATGTCGTAGTGAGCCGACCAGCCGTGATAGCCGCCGCCGAAGGGATCCTGGCCCCAGTCCTGGAAATAGATCGCGGTCGGCGTCGGCACTTTGCCAACCGCGACGCCGTGAACATCGGCGAGCTGCTTCACCAGCACTCCGGCCATGGACGAAGTGACCGGGACGGAGGTCGGGCCCGTCATCGGCTGGCGAATCAGCGACGGCGCCTCCCGATAGTCGCCGGTCAGTTCAAGCTCTCGCCAGAAACTCGAATAATTCATGTCGTCGTAGCTCGCCAGCAGGATATAGGGCCCGCCGGTCGTGCCCGGACCGCCTGGAATGTTGTTGGCGAAATAATAGACCATGCGCAACGGGAGATCGGTGATCGTGGCGCCGCCGACCCACTGCGAAGCCGGCGGGGTTGGCCGTACGTTCGGCGGAACCAGGATTGGCGGATATTTGCAATTCGGGCTCGTCCACCAAGCCCGATCGAATATCATCACCACCTTGATCGCCGGCTGGTCGATCGATGATTCCAGCAGATATTTCACTGGTTTCTTGTTGAGCATGTAGTCCGGACCACAGCCTTCCGCGACCATCTCCAGCGAGCGCCGCGGCATGGCCAGGAACAGCGTGTCGGCGGCAATTGTCGACGTGGAAGTCTCAACGCCTCCGTGCCGGACGAAGGTGCAAATCGTCGTGTTGTCGGTTGACGATTCCTTCAGGGCGGTCAGCCTCTGTCCGTAAAAAATGCCCGAGCCGGGATATTTGGCCGCCATCCCGGCAATCTCGGCGGCGAGCGCCTCGAACAGCAGGCTGTAACCGCCGTCCAGTCGATTGTAGGCGATGCTGGAGCCGTAATCATTGTTGGCCTGCATCGCATCGGCGGCGCTCCAGTTGATCACGTTGGACGTGTAGCCCGTCCCGTCAGACGAATAATCGAACCCCTCGTCGCCGAGCTGATCGTAAAGCAGGTTCCAATAGCCGATATCGCGCACCGGCCTGCCGGCTGGGAAACTCGCCGTGGCCGCCTTGGCGGGGACTGGGCCCCGGGCATAATAATCGCACCACTTGGCGCGATCCGCATTGTCGGATCCGAGACTCGGCGCGAATAGCGCGGCGATCGCGCCGAGGATGGTGTCGGCGGTGTAGCGGGTATCGGGTTGCGGATTCACGTTGGCTTTCAGAAAACTCGTAAACTCCGCGTTGAATCGGTACGGAACCCCGGAGAGGCTCCGAATGCTGTCGAGGTCATTTTCGTAGACGTTGACGCCGCGCAGATAATAGAGACGGTTGTCGGATTGCTGGAACGTCACGACCTTGTTCTGCAAGCCGAGCGCGAGGATCGTCTGCTGCACGAGGACATGCCCTTCCTTGATCTCGGACGGCTTGCCGGGGAAATTGTCCTTGTCGGTCGCAAAGCGCATGCCGCCGAATTCGCAATAGAGCCCATTCGGCTTGACCCCGGGCGGATAGACGCTGTCGGGGAAGGTGTAGGTATAGATGCGCCCGCCGGGCCGGTCGCTCCATTCGAACACTTTGACCGTGTCGCCGGGGGCCAGCGCACCATCTTTCAACAGGCGGTATGCGGTGTAGAGTCCGGCGGCTCCCGCGCCGACGATCACATGGTTGGTCATCGGTTCCTCCCATTCCTTCCGCCCACCTGAAAACGTCCGGTTGCGGCTCTTCGGTCCCGATCGGCCGCGCTCGACCGTTCGCTTCCTTGCCTTCGCCGCCCGCAATGACGGGGCAGATCCACGACCGCGCGTGGCAAGTCTGTGACGGCGCGGCGTTTCCGGCAAGCGCAAACATGTTAGGGTCGCGCGCGCTCAAACGCAGCACGAGCAACATCGGTGGTCGCCGACGACGAGCCCAACGAAGTTTGATTGTTCTCGCCGCATCGGCCTATGGTCCTTGCAATCGTCAGAGAATATTGGAGCGGGAGCCCGATGCCTGGGCAGCGAAGCGGCGGGACGGAGGAGTCTCCCCTCGGGAAGGCGGTGGCCCCACCTTCGGGCGGCGACTTCGATGTCATCGTCATCGGCGGCGGGACCATCGGCCTCTCCGCCGCCTATTACGCGGCGGCGCGCGGCCTTAAGACGCTCCTGCTCGAACAGTTTGATTTCGCGAACCGCTTCGCCAGTTCGAGCGGCGCCTCCCGAATGTTCCGAATCATGTATTCCCCGGAATTCATGGTCCGCCTCGCCGAGACCGCGCTCGGCCTCTGGAAGGAGATCGAGGTGGCCTCCGACGTCGAAATCCTGTTGCAGCAGCCCTTGCTCTTCTATGGCGACGCGGAAGCGACCGTCGAGGGCAACCTCGGCGAGCTGAAGACAATCATGGCCAGTCTTGGCGTGCCGTTCGCCTGGTACCCGACCGTCGCCGCCTTGATGCGGAACTATCCAATATTCCAGAAAGGCATGCCGTCGGACTATGTCGGGCTGATGCAGCCGAACTCGGCGGTCATTCGCGCCGAGAGGTCGATCCTCGCTTACGAAAGCCTGGCGAGAAAGGCGGGCGCCGTTCTGGTGAGCGCTCAGCCGACCAGCATTACGACCATTTCGACCGAGGGACCCTACCAGGTGAAGTGTCCGGCCGGCGTCTATTCGGCTCCGCAGCTTATCCTTTGCCCCGGGGCCTGGACCAACAAGCTCTTGAAGCCGTTCAACATTCAGCTCAATCTGACCATCTGGCAGATGACGGTCGCCTATTTCCGCGCCGACGTCAGCAAATATAAGTACCCGATGTGGTACGAATTTGGTCCGGCCGCGGGGCCGAATGCTCAGCAGCAGCTCTTCTACGGCTTCCCGCCCGACGAGGTTCCCGGCCATCTCAAGGTCAGCGCGGACTTCACCAACAACATTTACACAAACCCGGACGACTGCACCTATCAACCGGATCCGAAGATTCTCTCTGCCCTCGGAACCTTCCTGGCGCAGCGTTTCAACGGGGTTTCGCCCCAGCCGGCGCAGGCTTCCACGTGCCTTTATACGATGACGCCTGACGCCCAGATGATCCTCGATCGCCTGCCCGGCTATCACAACGTATCGATCTTCACCGGGGCGTCGGGGCGCGGGTTCAAATTCACCCCGTTGTTCGGACGGATTCTGGTCGAGCTCGCGACGAGCGGCAAGACCTCTTATGACATCGGCCCCTTCTCGATCGCGCGGCCGGGGATCTTCAAGGGCGCGATCTGAGGACCAGGCCGCCGATTCAGAAGCCCGCTCCAGCGAAACATCGATCCGCCGCCGGCGTTGCGACACTTCCGGCTCCGGGCTCAGGCGCCGGGTTTCGCTTTGAGCCACGGTCGAACGCCGATAAGATACGCGACAGGCTTGTGAGGCGCGTTGCCGCGGGCCCGCCGTCCGCTATCGGAAATTGGGAATTGGCTGCGAATTAATGGCGAAGAGCGCGCGGGCGAATTACAAGACTCCGGCGTCCCGGACGGCTCCGGGGACTGCGGTCGACCTCATTCGCGAAAACGCAAAGCTCAAGCGCGAACTCAACGAAGCCTATCAGCAGCAGGCGGCCACCGGCGAAGTGCTGAAGGTGATCAGCCGCTCCACGTTCGATCTCCACACTGTGCTCGACGAACTGATTACGTCGGCCGCGAGGCTATGCGAAGCGGATATGGCGGGCGTCCTTCGGCCGGTCGGCGACGTTTTCCAATATGCCGCCAGTCACGGATACTCGCGCGAGTTCGTGCATTTCATGGAAACGCACCCGATCCGAACGGGGCGGGGAACGGTGGTCGGCCGAACTCTTCTCGAGGGCAAGCCCGTCCATATTCCCGATATCGAGCTCGACCCGGAATACACCTTTGGAGAAGCGCAGAAAGTCGGCCGATTTCGAACGATTCTCGGCGTTCCGCTCCTGCTTGCTCACGTTCCGATCGGCGTGATCGTTCTCATGCGCACGCACGTGCGCCCTTTTACCGAAAAGCAGATCGCGCTCGGTTGGACCTTCGCCGATCAGGCGACGATCGCGATCGAGAATGCGCGGCTGATGACGGAGCTCGATCGACGACAAGCGGAATTGCGCCTCACGTTCGACAACATGGGCGACGGCGTAGCGATGTTTGACAGCGCGCTGCGCCTCGCGGCGTGGAACCGCAACTTCGAGCAGATCCTGGACATTAGCGAGGGGTGGCTATCAAGTCCCCGCAACTATACCGAGCTCATCGAATATCTAACGGCGCGAGGAGAGTTCGGCCCTTCGCCTGAGCTCAGCCGAGTCGATCGGGGCGACACTCTTGCGGCCCGCTTCGAGCGCAAACGTCCGGACGGCCGCGTGCTCGAGGTCCGACGAAATCCGGCGCCTGGTGGCGGCTTCGTCTTCATCTACTCCGACATCACCGAGCGCAAGCGCGCCGAGGAGCGTCTTCAAGCCGCGCGCGAGTCGGCGGAACACGCGCTGGCCGAACTCAAAGCGGTGCAAGGCAACCTTATCCAAGCCGAGAAGATGGCCTCGCTCGGGCAACTGACCGCAGGCATTGCGCATGAGATCAAAAACCCTCTCAATTTCGTCAACAACTTCGCGAGTCTCTCGGTGGAACTTCTGCAGGAATTGAAGGAGAAGGCGGCGCCGGCGATCGGCGCGCTCGATGGCGACAGGCGCGCCGAAATCGACGAGGTCGTCGAGATCCTGACCGACAATCTTCAGCGAATCGCCGATCACGGGCGACGCGCCGACGGCATCGTGAAGAGTATGCTCGCCCATTCGCGAGGCCGCGCCGGCGAACGACAAAGCTCGGACATTAATCGGGTGGTCGAGGAAACCCTGAACCTGGCCTATCACGGCGCGCGCGCCCAAGATCAGAGCTTCAACATCACCATCGTGCGAGACTTTGACGAGACGATCGGCCCGATTGAAGTGGTTCCGCAGGACATCGGCCGGGTATTTCTAAACTTATGCGGCAATGCATTTTATGCGACCAACAGGCGCCGGCGCGCCTCTGGCGCGAGCGACTTTCGCCCGGTTCTCAAGGTGACGACCAGGGAGCTCGGCGAGGCGGTGGAAGTGCGCTTCTGGGACAATGGCGTCGGTGTCTCGCCGGAGATCAGAGACAAACTCTTTCAGCCTTTCTTCACCACCAAGCCGGCGGGCGAGGGCACGGGGCTCGGTCTCTCGATCAGCTACGACATCATCACCCATGAGCACGGGGGCAGAATTGTTTTCGACAGCAGCGTGGACGAATTCACGGAGTTCGCGATATACCTGCCGCGCAATAAGCAGACGGCCGCTACGAGCCGCTAGATGAGAGCCGCCGAGGTCCCCGACGGTACGTCTGCATCCGTCCATCCAACCAAGATTCTCGTCGTCGACGACGAGCCCGATTTTGAGGTCTTGGTGCGGCGGCGGTTTCGACGTGAGATCAAAGAGCAAGCATTTGCGTTCCGCTTCGCCCGTCATGGCGAGCAGGCGTTGTCCTTGCTCGGCGCGGATCCCGAGATCGACTTGATGCTGCTCGATATCAACATGCCGGTGATGGACGGGCTGAGCCTCCTGACTGAGTTGCGCGAGCAGCAGTCTCCGGTGCGGGCGATCATTGTCTCCGCCTATGGCGACATGACCAATTTGCGAACGGCGATGAATTGCGGCGCCTTCGATTTCGTCACCAAGCCGGTCGATCTGGCCGATCTCGAGATCACCATCCGAAAGGCGGTGGACGACATCACCAAAATGCGCGAGATGGAGCGTCGGCGCCACGCGGCGGAGCGGGCGCGCAACAACTTGTCTCGCTATTTTTCGCCCAACATTGTCGAGTTGCTGGCCGCCCAGGATGCGCCCCTCGGGGTAGTCCGTCGTGAAACAATCGCGGTGCTGATTGCCGATATTGTCGGCTTCACCCGAATGGCCGAGGCAATGCCACCCGAGGCGGTCATGACGATGCTGCGCGAATTCCATGCGCGCATGACGGCGCGGATCTTCGACTGCGGCGGCACCATCGACAAGTACGTCGGGGACGCAATCGTCGCTGTATTCGGCGTTCCGACGGCGAGTTCCAAGGACGCAGCCAATGCTCTCGTCTGCGCCGAGAAAATGCTCGAGGCGCTCGATTGCTGGAACGACGAGCGCGAGCAAAGGGGAGAGGCTCGGCTCGCCATCGGTATTGGCCTCAATTGCGGGCCAGCCGTCGTCGGCGATGTCGGCAGCAAACACGGCATGTCCTTCACGGTGATCGGCGACACCGTCAACACGACCGCGCGACTGCAGACGCTGACGCGCGCGCTCGGAACGTCGCTGGTCGTCGGCGATCCGGTTGTCAAGGCGGTTGAGGCGTTGCACACCGATGTCTCCGCCAAGCTCATCGAACAATTGGAGGATCTGGGCGAGCACAACTTGCGCGGCAGGGTCGTTCCGGTCCGCATTTGGACACGCAAGACGAACCGGCCGAGAAGCGATTCCCATTAACCGTCATTGAAACCGCCGGCTGCAACGAGCGCTCGGCAGGTTTCATCCCGCCGGGGCGGGTATGGGTAGAGTCTGCGCAAACATCCGCGAAAGCGGGTATCCACCGCAGCGGCTGCGGGTCGGCGGGTTGCGGGAATGATAGGAGTTGCCATGCGGTCTCGCCTCATCGCCCTCGCTTTGCTCCTGCTACCCGCCCCGGCCTTGGCCGGCGTCAAGGAGAAAGTCGCGGCGCTCGCACCATCGGGATCGGTGCTCGTCGTGGACGCCAAAGGCGAGGAGTTGGTGGCGCAGAATGCCGATGAGCCCTTCGTCCCGGCCTCGGTCGCCAAGATTGTGACGGCTTGGCTGGCGATGGAGGTTCTGGGCGCCGACTACCGCTTCGAGACCCGCTTCTACCTCGACGACAAGCGGCTGCTCTACGTGCGCGGAGGCGGCGATCCCTTCCTGATCTCGGAGGAGCTCAAGCCGCTCGCCACCGATCTCATCGCGAAAATCGGCAAGGCGCCGATCACGGGCGTCGTGCTCGACTTCGAGCTACTACCCCTCGAACCTCCGCATCCCGGGCATCGAGGATGACGGCGAGGCTTATGATGCGCTGAATTCGGCGCTCGCGGTGAATTTCAACACTGTCTACGCTACGCGCAGCGGCAATAAGGTGCGCTCCGCCGAAGACCAGAACTCCGATCACTCCGCTCGCGATCGCTCTGTACCGCGAGAAGGGCCCGGAGGGAATTGGCCGCATCAGCCTTGGCCAGGATCCCGCGGTCGCCCTTCAATATGCCGGCGAGCTGATCGCCGCCTTCATCACGCGCGCTGGCGGCGCCGTCCATGGCAAGATCTCGATCGGGACCGTGCCCAAGGGACTGGAGCCGGTCTACGTTCACCGGCAGTCGCGCTCCCTGTCGCAGATCCTGACCGAGCTGCTCCTCGATTCGAACAACTTCACCGCCAATCAAGTCTTCCTGGAGATCGGCGGCCGCCGGCTGGGCGGGCCGGTCAGTCTTGAGAAGTCGCTTGAGGTCGCGAATCAGATGCTCGCCGCGCAGGGCCTCGCTGACGCCATCCATCTCGAGGAGGGCTCGGGCATCAGCCGCGACGACCACTTCACCCCCCGCGGCCTCGCCAAGGTGCTTGAGCTCTTCGCACCTCACGCCGATCTGCTGCATGGCCATGACGGCGGCTTGAACAAGTCCGGCACCATGGACGGGGTCCGCACGCTCGCCGGCTATGCCGACACTTCGAGCCATGGGCGGGTCCATTTCGTGATCTCGCTCGCTGGCGACAGCGGCGAGCTGCGCTTCCGCCTGCTACAGGCTATCGAGTCCGAGCTTTTAGAGTTGGCGGGCCGCGACGGCCGCCGCTTCGATCCTCCCTTGCCGCGAAGCGTGGGGAAGGGCGCGCGGCCGATGACGCGAATGGCAAGCGGCTCTATGCCGCTTCGAGCCGCCGGATTCCCGCGTCTTCGGAGCCCAGTTGCGTCCAAGGTCCGACCCGTGGGATAACGGTCAGCGCGCGAGAGCGGTCCTGACCGCCGACAACAGTGTGCGCGGCGATGCAGGCTTCTCAACGATCGAACAGTCTCTCCATTCGGCCAGGCTCGGCTCGTGGCGCGACTTTCCGGTATAGAGAACGAACGGGACGCCCCGGTCGAACAGCCGGCGCGCGACCGGCGAAACGGTGTCGGAACCAAGACCGAAATCGAGAACCGCCACAACGAAATCGGCGCCGTCCGCTCGCAGCATTGCTTCGTCCAAGGTGTGGCAGAGGCCAACGACAACCGCGCCCGCCTCAGCCAGCGTCGTCTCCAGATCCATGGCCAGCAGCGGATCGTCCTCGACGACGAGCACTGTGACGCCGGTCAGTTTGTCGTGATCGTTCCTGGACTGCATCATCGCCCTCCGTTGCTGACGGAGATGGATGTCCGCCTCATTCGCGCCGTCCGCGAGCACCCTCAGCAACCCAACAAGCGGCGAGCGCTCGTGTTCCGCCGCGGCGAAACAACGCGGACCGCGCGTTGGAACGCAGCTCGGGCTGCGGTGTTGTTCGCAGCGACTGACGTCGTCTCCTCCCGGAGGGTTCGCCGTGACGGGTCCGGAGCCGCTCCAATTTGAGGTCTTACGCATGATCGCAGGCTCGCTGATTGGCGATCGTTCTGCTTTGGTTTGTCGCCATCAGCCGGCAGCGATGCAACGAATGCGAGGAACCTTCGGGGCAGTCGCGGGTTTGTCGCACGGGATTTTATTGCGCAGCGCAGGAGAAAGTTCATGCCACGCGGCGACAAGTCGAAATATACCGGCAAGCAAGAGCGCAAAGCGGAGCATATCGAGCAGAGCTATGAAAGCCGCGGCGTTTCCGAGAAGGAGGCCGAGCGTCGCGCCTGGGCGACCGTCAACAAGGACGACGGCGGCGGAAAACGCGTCGGCGGATCGGGCCGAGGCAGGTCGACGGGCCATCCCGCAGCTCACAAGGGCGGGAAGATTGGCGGGGCCGCGTCGGCGGCGCGATCGCCAGCAAGCCGAGCCGAAGCGGCCGGCAAGGGCGCCGCCACGCGCAGGCGCAACGCCGCGCGCACGGCGACCCGAGCTGGGGGCGATCATGACTGACCGCAACGACCGCATCCGGGAGCTCGCCTACTTCCTTTGGCTTGAGGAGGGCTGCCCCGAGGACCAGGCGGAGCGTCATTGGCAAGCCGCCGAATCCCTCTTCGAACTCTGAGCGCCTCGAACGCAAGCACGTCGAAGGCGCGCCGCCGGGCGACCCGGAGGATCATTCCCAGACCGCTTCTGGCCCTCCAGGCGCGACGTCGCCGATCCTTCGACGGCGCGGCGCCCCGTCTGGGAAGGACCAATGACGCTCCCGTCGATCCGCGCGAGGTCCCGGCTCGGCTCCGTCGCCACATAGCCCTACGGCGGTTTGGTTTGGGCGGTTTGAAGTCCAAATCGCCAGACGCCGGGAAATCCCGACAAGGCGGGACGGCCTCCGTCCGCCGCCCGAGCAGCGCGCCTGCAACAGCGTCGACAAGCCGCCTTTGGGAGTGTAATGGGCGGAAACCGGTACGCCGCCACCAACTGGCCCGGCTGTCGGGCCGGGTTTGGCCTCCTGTCGGGGACGGGTCTTTGACGCGCGCGAATCAGCCGCCTAGCAACCGGGCGCCAGCGCGCAAGGCGCCGGGACACCGCCCCGCCCGCGACCACGACGATCCCGTAGCCCAACATTATCAAGCGATTGTCGAATCCTCCGATGACGCCATCCTGTCGAAGGATCTAAGCGGCGTAATCCTCAGCTGGAACAACGGGGCGGAGCGGCTTTTCGGCTACAAGGCCGAGGAGGCCGTCGGCAACTCGGTGACGATCATCATCCCGCCCGACCGTCGCGATGAAGAGCCGGTGATCCTTGAGAAGATACATCGCGGCGAGCGAATTCACCACTTCGAGACCGTGCGGCAGCGCAAGAATGGAAACCTGGTCGACATTTCGCTGACAATCTCGCCGATCAGGAACGCGAGCGGGAAGATTGTCGGCGCTTCGAAGATCGCGCGCGACATCACCGAACTCAAAAAGGCGCGCGATCGCCAGCAATTGCTGCTCGGAGAAATGAGTCATCGGGTCAAGAACCTTTTTGCCCTCTCCGGCAGCATCGTAGGTTTGAGCGCGCGCTCGGCGAAATCAGTGCAGGAGCTTGCGGACTCCACCCGCCACCGCCTCTCCGCGCTGGCGAGAGCCCACGCACTCACGTTCTTGCACGGCGTGGATAAATCCGAGCCCCAGCCGACGACGCTACAGGCGCTGGTTCGCATCATCGTCGCTCCATTCGACGAACCCGATGACCGGCGTATCGCGTTCTCGGGAATTGACGCCAGAGTTTCCGGCGACGCGGTGACCAGCATCGCCCTCCTGCTTCACGAGTTCGCGACAAACGCAGCCAAATACGGCGCCCTCTCCTCACCTACCGGAATGGTGAAGGTCGTCTTCGCCCAAGAGGGCGACGCCGTCGTCGTCGACTGGATCGAAAGCGGCGGACCTCCGGTCAGTGAGCCGGTGGGCGGCGAGGGATTCGGCGGCGTCTTGTCGCGCATCGCCGCCACCCACGAGCTCGGCGGCGAAATCACCCGCGACTGGAAGCCTGAAGGACTCGCGATCCGCCTCTCCGTCCCTCGATCGCGCCTCGCGCTTTAGCCGGGCTTCCGGCGGCGTGTTCGCCTCCGTGGAACACCTCCGCCGGTCGAGTCCCGCTGCCTTAATTTCGCGCGGGGAACCCTTGGGCCCGGCAAATGTTTGTGTCTAAGCCGGCTAGGACGCCGACCAAACGGAGGACATCGACATGGGCTTCGGAAAAGGAGTGCTGCTGTGGCTGATCGGGATTCCCATTCCAATCATTTTGCTGATCGCGGTGTTGTGGCATCATTGAGCTAGTCAGCGAGAGATTGGAATGGAGACGTGCTTCCCCGGGAGCGTATGGCGCGCCCGGGGTTTTCGCGTGGTTTGATTCTCGATCCGGTCCATCTCGCCCGCTGGCGAAGGGAGTGACGCGATCCCGACGGCCAGCCGTTTCGCTGGTCGTCGCATCTCAGGTTGCACCGGACTGGCGCGGTAGCCCGCAACAACCTAGACTGTCAGGCAAGAACCAAACGTCCCCTGGAGGCGCAGCTTGCCGCAAAGCCGATCCGATGCCGCCGCCCGATAGTTCGGTTCCGCCCGTCGTCGAATCCAAATCCGAAAACGAAGAGTTGGATCTGACCCTGCGCGCGTTGCATCAGCGCATTCGGCAGCAGGAAATACTCGCCGAGCTCGGGGTTGGCGCATTGCAGGAAGCCGGGTTCGAGCAGCTTCTCGCGGATACGGCGCGCTTGACCGCGGAGGGTCTTCGCACTGAGTTTTGCAAGGTGCTGGAATATGTTCCTCCCGAAAATCGCTTTCTCGTCCGGGCCGGGGTCGGGTGGGAGCCCGGCGTTGTCGGCGTCGCCAGCGTTGGCGCGGATCTCGCTTCACCCGCCGGATTCGCGCTGAAAACTGGCAGGCCGGTGATTTCCAATCATCTCGAAGACGAGGAACGTTTCAGGACGCCCGAGATTCTCGTCAGGCACGGCGTTCATCGCGCGATGAACGTCATACTGCAGGGAGATGGCCGGCCGTTCGGCGTCTTGGAGGTCGACAGCCGATCGGAAGACAAGTTCGTCGAACATGATCTCGCATTCCTGCAGGGCGCAGCCAACATCTTGGGGATGGCGATTGAGCGCGAGCGGCACGAGCGCAATATGAAGGCCGCGCTGGAGCGCCATCAGTTTCTCATCAAGGAGATGAACCATCGGGTGAAGAACAGCCTCGCGCTGGTCGTGAGCATGCTGCGCCTCCAGGCTCGGGAGAAAGTCGAGCCAGAATTCGCTCAACATCTCGAAGACGCTACGCTCCGTGTGGGAGCCATCGCCAGGGTGCATGAGCAATTGTATCAATCCTCGGACATCGAGCATTTCGATGTGGGACGATACATTGAAGCCATTTGCAAAGACCTGGGCGCCAGCTTTTCGCAATCCGAGATTCTCATTGAAGCGCAGCCCGGGATCGTGATCTCGACCGATCGCGCGATTTCATCCGCGCTGATCGTCAATGAGCTTGTGTCGAACGCGGCGAAGCACGCCTATCCGGACCAGGGCGCGGGACGGATCTGGGTCAACGTGACTGCCACCGGCGACGGCAACCTTGCAATCTCGGTTCGCGACGAAGGCGGCGGACTTCCCGAAGGCTTTCAAATCGATAGGGGTAAGGGGCTGGGCGCCCGCATGGTCCACGCGCTCGCAGAACAATTGAACGCCTCGTTGGCGATCGTCGCGCACGAGCCTGGGACCGAGTTCATCCTGACCGCGCCGCTCGCTCCGTAGACGCGCGATCTTATTGTCATTGGACGCCAGAAGCCTCGTGCGCGAAGCTCGACGTGAAGCCGACGCGGGGAGCCCAAACCGTCGGATTTCCACCGACCTTGAGAAATCTCCGCCTGCCTATTTCTTCGCGCCGCTGTCGAGACGCTGAAGCAGGTCGCGAATCCCATCTGGAATTGGCTCCGCGACCAGATCGTCGTACATGCCCTTTAACCGGCCGGCGATGTATTGAGTCACGCCCCCGGGCGGTTCGCGCCGCGGCGCCGCGGCGGGCGCGAAGGCCTTCACGACTTTCTTGGCCGGCCTTCCAGCAGTTTTCTTCGGCATTGGCAGGTATCGTTATGCTTTTCGTGTCTCAATAGGCTCACCCCATTCGACAGGAGAAATCTGGCTCGGACAAGCAATGGGGCTTGCGACGAATTGCCCAGTCTCCGCTCGCGGCGAGGCGCCTCAACCCGAGCACGCTTGGGGCCATGAGTTGGCGGTTCCGGTCTTCACGATCTCCTCCAGGGGCGCAACCAGCCGCCAGGTGACGCCTTCAACATCAAAACTCAGTGTGGAGGAAGCGTTCAGGCCAACGGCGGTCAGGCGTTCGAGAACAACATTGCCGAACCCGGAGATCGGCGTCAAATTCATGCGAGGTCCCCCGCGTTCGCGCCATATCATTTCGAGATTCGGCCCGGCGACGCCGTTGTCGATCCGCCAAACCAGAGACACGCTGCCGACATCGTTCGAAAGGGCGCCATGCGTGACAGCATTGTCGCAAAGCTCATGCAGCGCAAGGCCAAGCGTCTGGGTCGCATTTGGGCTTAGCAGGACCACCGGTCCCTCGCTTGCGAAGCGCTCCGCCCGACCATTCGAACGAAGCACCACTTGCGCCCGCACCAGCGCGTCGAGCGGCACACCGCTCCAATTCCAATCCGTCAGTAAATCCTGGCTGGCCGCCAGTCCAAGCAACCGGTCAGAATATCGTTCTTCAAAATCGTGGACCGTTTTTGCGGTCGCGACGCTATTGCGTGCGATGGCTTGCGCGACAGAGAGCAGATTTCGCGAACGGTGATTAACCTCGGCCAAGAGGTCTCCGATGTGGTCCTCGCGCTGTTTTTGATCATCGATATCGGTGGTTGTGCCATACCACCTGACAACCGCTCCCTGCGCGTCAAGCAGCGGCGACGCGCGGCTCAGGTGCCACGCGTATCCCTTCCCGATCGCAAACAGGCGGTGCTCCATTTCGTAGGGGACGCCGGCTTCGCTCGCGCGAAGCCACGCTTCCGCCGTCGCTCGCCGATCGTCGGGATGGATGATTCCCTCCCAATCCGTCCGGCCGATTGCGCCGTACCTTTCGCGACGGGCGCTGGTGTAGTCGATGCGGCCGTCGGGCCGCGCCATCCAAACCAGTTGAGGCAGGCTGTCGGCCAGAAGCCGAAAATGCTCTTCGCTCGCTCGCAGTTTCTGCTCGGCGCGGCGTTGTTGCTCTGTTCGCAGGGAGAGAAGCTCCGAAGCCCGGGCCAAGGCTTGAGCCAGGCTGTCGAACTCGCGAACGCCGCTCGAGGTCGTGGCGATTGGCGCGCCGGTGAATACATTCTCGGTCTTCGATTCCAATTCCCGGATTTTTTGCGAAAGGGCGCGGCTGTTGAGATAGGACAAAACGAGGCTGCCCGTTATTGCCAGGGCCGCCAGGATCGACGTGAGGAGAAACGCGCTGGGTCCGAGTCCGAGCTCGCTTGCGCCCGCGGCGACGCCGACGGTCCAACCGCCGACCACGGGCGCGTAGGCGGAGATGATCTTTTGTCCGCTGATCGATGTGTGCCTAATGGTTGAATCGGGCGGGCGGCGCGTCGCATCGCGAAACTCACGGCTCGCCAGCGTCCCGGGCCGCCCAGGTTCGCTGGGGAACCGGGCCACAAAAGCGCCGTTGTGATCGACGATCCCGGACAGCGAGTGTGGCGGAAAGTTCTGACGCTGCAAAAGATCGGCGAATTGTCTCAGAGGAAGAAACATCGCGATTTCATAGATGGGCTTGCCATCGGCGAAGACCGGAGTTTCGATCGAAACATGCGGCTCGCTCAAAACGGGGTCGGCGCTGACGTCCGAGAGAAAGGCGGCGCCCGATCCAATCGCCCGAAGGACAGGGCCTTCTCGGTCTCGCAGCAGAGGCGAATCCGAAGGCAGCGAAGGAACGCTCAACACAGGATCGCCGTTTGCGGTGGAGACGATCAGCGTCGCCCCGGGCGCTTCAGCAAGAATATCCCGGGCTTGCTCGGCGAAGCCGGTCAAATCGCCGTGCTGAAGGAGGGTCGAATGCGAGAGCGCGGCCGAGAGCAGGGAATACGAATTGAATTCGCGACCGACCGCGTCGGCCAGCTGATGAGCGTCGCCAATCAACATGCTCTCTTCTGCTTCGCGTTCGCTATGCGCGATCCATCCGACCATGATCAGCGCGAAGGCGGCCAGGGGCAGGACGATGACAAGCGTCAGCATGCCTAGACGCCAGCTCAGCGAACGGGTCTTGACCATGACCCCCGCCCTATCAGCCAAATCCCTAAGAAAGGTGAACGCCTCCCCCTTCGGGAGGCGTCCCGGGCGCTCCGCCCCTCCACACGACGTCGGCGCCATTCGTCGAGCCGCAAAATCGAACCGGTCGATCCCAAGTTAGCGCCCTGATTTGGTTCGCCGGCCGACGAGGCCTGCTCTCTCACACCTACGGCCGCGGACGCGCCGCGGCCATTCGCGCTATGCGCCGCCGGAGCGGCCCCCGAGGGCGCGAAATTGTTGAGCCGAAAGCGCAGCCGCGTTTGCGCCCATGCCGATGACGATCCTCCCCTCGTCGTCCAAGACGTGGATCTGCATTCCCCGCTCGCTCTCAAGCTCAGCCATGATGAAGACCCGACCCCAAACCGTATCGAGATCCGACGCCTCATGACGTTCGCGGCACAGCGGCGCGCCGTCCCCGCCAATCAGGCAGATTTCATAATACGGCACGGTATTTCCTTGTCCGAGAGCTCAGTGTCGCAACGCCCGACAAGACCAAAAGTTCCGCGCCGGACGGAGAATTTTTCGCGATTGGTCAGTCAAAAAGACGAGCAGGGAGGCAAACCGGAGCGGCGGTCAATCGCCGGCCGGGATTTTCGATCAGCCGGCCCCCGCTTTCGCCGTGGCTTTTTGCGACTTGCGATCGAAGAATAAGGCCTGGCTGACCACGGCCTTGACCGAATCCGCGCTGAACGGCTTGGTGATCAGGAATGCAGGCTCGGGCGCGAGCCCGGTGAGAAAGCGTTCGGGAAAGGCGGTGATGAAAATGACCGGCACTTCCTGCAATCCCAGGATTTCATTGACTGCGTCGAGCCCCGAGCTGCCGTCCGCAAGTTGAATGTCGGCGAGGATGATCCCCGGACGGCGCTTGAGCGCCGAGCGCACCGCCTCCGCGTGGGTGCGCGCGATCGTCGTCACGCCGTGCCCCAATTGTTCGATGAGCGTCTGTATGTCCAGGGCGATGAGGGGCTCGTCCTCGATGATCAGCACCGTCGTACGGATTTGTTCGGAAATTTCGTTTCCGGCTCGGGCAATGAGGTCAACCGCCTCGGCTTTTGAGCAGTCCAGCATTTGGCCGATCTCCTTCGGCGGGAAAGACTTGACCGCGCTCAAAAGGAAAGCTATCCGCGGCTCGAGCGAGATGGCGGCGAGATTTCTATTCGCCGAGGCTTCATCGCCGAACACCGGGCTGTCGACGTGACCGTTCGCCGGCACGGCGCGCCAGCCATGCAAGAATAGTTTGTAGAGCGCGACTTTCGGATCGAGCTCGGCGTCAAGACAATCAGGATCCGCCAGAATCGCCTCGAGCGTGGCCGCTACATAGGCGTCGCCACCGGCCTGGGTTCCGCTGAGCGCTCGTGCAAACCGACGCAAGAAAGGTATGTGTGGCGCAACAGCGTCTGAGACCGACATGATGTTCCTCCTGTGATCAGCGATTCAGGTCACAAGCGATCGAGCGCTGGTTCCTTGCCCGGAGAGGTTCGTCTGGGGTTAATTAAGTCAGGCAACGGGATTTCCGGAAGAATGCCCCCCGCTGCGGACGCGATGACATGCCTCGGACAGAGTTCCGCCGTCATGAGAAACGGGCGACTCATGATTTTGTTCCCAGGCGAGATAATAAAATCTAGGCCAGACGTGAACGGCCATGGTGGTCTGCACCCCAGCGTGAATGATTTCATGCGAGCCAAAATCGGCATAACTGAGACACCGGCAGCTATTTCGGGCTTACCGACCCAGGCCGACTCAGCGCGTTCAAGCGCCAAGGCAGGACTTCGAACCCGGGGGACTTCACGAAGCCCATGCCCGCCTGAACCAAAGACTATCGCATAGCACAGAGTATTCGGAGAGAGAGGGCCTTCAGCGCGAGAGGTGCGCCCAATTCGGGGCGATTCCGGACCTCTGGCCTTCCCGAGCGAACGGCACGCCGCGCCCGGACCGACGTCGCCGCAAACTGGCGCCGTTTCATCCGTTCTGGCCGCTGTCTTGGCGTCCCGGCCGGGACTTCGAACGGGAAATGGCGCAATCATTTTCCCTGTACTCACGTCATGCGACAACCCGAAAATCCTTGGGATTGATGACGCGGAAGTTGTCGGTGACTGAGTCGCGGAACATTTCCCAGCATCTTGGGACTTTGTCGCGTAGAAACCACAGCACGGCTTGGGCGAAGGTGGGATAGTCGCGCCAGCATTTGTTGTGCGTGAGATGCTTGTGCATCACTCCCCACAGCCGTTCTATCGGGTTTAGATGCGGGCTGTAGGAGGGGATGAAGCGCAGCCTGATCCGGCGGCCTGGGTGCGCCAGCCATTCCCGCACGAGGACAGCATGGTGATAGCGCGCATTGTCGAGGAATACGTGGATCTTGGCTGACAGCGGATACTTCGCCTCGATGGCTTCGAGCAGGTTGATCGTCGAGACCGCATCGACACTTTCGACCTCGATCATCGCGGTCTTGCCGGTTTCGAGATCGAGCGCGCCGTGAATGTTGAGCCGCTCGCGACCCGACGTCTGCCGGACGGCCAGCGTCTCTCCGGGCGGCGCCCAGCAACCGACAGACCGCGCCGCATAGGTGGGATGCACGGCGTCCACGAACAGCGTCGCCTCGTCGGGGCCAAGCGAATTCAACAGTTTCTCGTAAGCATCGATGAACGCTTGCTGCTTGAGCACATCCAGACCACGCCCAATCGGAGTTGGCCTCCTGTAGACCAAGCCCAAGCGATGCAGCAGCGCGATCAAACCGGAGCGGCTCTCGTAGACGACGCTGAACACCTGCTCGATGAACACGCCCACCTCCCGCGTCGAACGCGGCAAGGCTTGCGAGACATAAACGACCAGTTCCTCTTCTTGCGCTTGGGAGAGAAGGCCGGCGCTGCCCCCGGCCTCGAAGCGCCGCAGCCCTTCGACGCCCGCTTCTTCGTAGGTCTTGCGCCAGCCTCTGATCGTGTCGTCGTCGAGATAAAGCGCCTTGGCGGCCCGCTCGCAACTCCACCCGTCGTCAACAAGCAGCACCGCGTTGGCCCGTCGCGCCAAACGCTGCTCGGTATGGCCGTCACGCAGAAGCGCGATCAACTCCGCGCGCTGCCGGGGCGAAAGGAAACCGCCGCGAAATCATGCCTAAGCCGAATCCAAATCAGCCCAAACCGCAAGCGATTTTCGCCCAACGAAAGAGTCAGAGTATGCATTATATTTGCGAAAATCAGAATTGCGTGATATACCCTGCCCATCGACCCCGGGCCTTGTGTGACGCCCGGCGACGAACCTAAGGGAGACAGCTATGGCCCTCGGAGCGCTGTCTGTTGGTCGGGGGGAATTCCGAACGCTGGAAGGGTCTGTGGGCGGGTTCCGACAAGTGGCTCACACATTGGAGGCATAGAAATTTTTGTTTTTTTTTCCGCCGTAAGCCATTGAAGAGTTCCGATCCGGACGAACAAAATCATGCAAATCCAACCAATCTCGCTTGGTTTTGCTTGGGCGGATTTGGCCGCCGAGCCAGGTCCGGCGCGGGACTCGCTTCGGCTTCGCCCGGGGTGACAACGTCGTTTCCGTCAAATCAAGTCGCGTTCTAACTTGGCGCCTCCGTGGCGCAAACGAAAAGGTCGTCCAATGCTCTTTGCCCGCTACCCCTCGCTCCTCGACCGGGTCGTCTTCATCACCGGCGGCGGCTCGGGGATCGGCGCCGCCATGGTCGAGGCCTACGCCGCGCAGAAGGCCAATGTCGCCTTTGTCGACATCGCCGTCGAGCCGTCCAAGGACCTCGTCGCGAAAATCGGCGCGTCGGGGCCGCCGCCGTTGTTTCTCTCCTGCGACATCGCCGACATCGCCGCGCTCGAGGCGGCGATGGAGGAGGTCCGGCAGAGGCTCGGACCGATCGGCGTGCTCATCAACAACGCCGCCAACGACCAGCGCCAGGACGTCGACGGCACGAGCGAAGAGGATTGGGACCGGGCGATGGCGCTCAATCTTAAGCACCAGTTTTTCGCCGCACAGATCGCTCGCCGATCGATGCGCGAGCTTGGCGGCGGCGCGATCGTCAATTTTTCCTCGACCGCATGGATGGTTGGGAACTCCCGAATGTCGGTCTATTCCGCGGCCAAAGCGGCGATCGTCGGCTTGACGAAGAGTCTGGCGCGCGAATTCGGGCCCGACAACATCCGCGTCAACGCCATCGCGCCGGGCGCGGTCATTACCGAACGGCAGCGTCGTCTATGGATGAGCGAGAAGGACATCGCCGACTTCCGCGCCCGTCAATGCCTTGACCGCTCGCTCATCGCAGAGGACGTGGCGCGCCTGGCGCTGTTCCTGTCTTCGGACGACAGCGCGATGATCACGAAGCAATGTTTCCTCATCGATGGCGGACTGCGTTAAATTTGGCTTTAGGAGGGACTTGATAACGCCCGATTGGCGGCGCATCTTCGCGTTTCCGCGGCGGCCCGCGATCAGACCGCTCGAAAAGGGGAGAGAAGCATGACGGTTCAGCGCATTCTCGCCGACAAGGGGCGCGACGTTTTCACCACACAGCCGCATCGTACTTTGAAGGAGGTCGTCGAGCTCCTGGCCTCGAAGGGCGTGGGCGCGGTGGTCGTTTCGGACGCTTCGTTGAGCGTGCTCGGCATTCTTTCCGAGCGCGACGTGGTTCGCGTCATCGCCAGGCACGGCGCCTCAGCGCTCGAGGACCCGGTGTCTCGTTATATGACGCCGAAGGTCATCACCGTGACCCGCGACGACACGATCGAGCATGTCATGCAGACGATGACCGACGGCAGGTTTCGCCATGTTCCGGTCGTGCAGGACGGCCGGCTCATCGGCATCATTTCAATCGGCGACGTCGTCAAGCGCCACGTCAACGCCCTCGACAGCGAGCGTCAGGCGTTGCGCGAATATATCGCGACCGCCTGAACGGGGCGGCCCGCTAACTCGTCAGGGCCCGGCGGCGTCGATCCGCGTCGGTTCGGCCTGGAGGAGGATTTCGACGGCCGCCTTGCGAACCGCCTCCCGGCCGAGCGCGATCAGTTCGTCGGCGCGATGAAACTCGAACATCCCGATCTTGCCGACCTTGAGCTGCACCAGCGCGTCCGGCGGATCGCCGGCGAGTCTTGAGCGCATGATCCGGTCCTGGAGGATATCAAAAGCGCTCACCATCGAGGTCAGCAGGCCGGGGGCGGACGCGTCGGCGTTGCCGTCAGCGCGGGACCAAACACCTCCGCCGCGCCACCAGCGCGCGATCAGGCTGCTGTTGTCGGCGACAGGTCCCTCCGCCTCGGCCGTCGGCTGAGCGCGGCCGAACGGATCCGGAATTGCCGTACCGCGGCCGACGCTGTCGCTCGAGATGTTGAGCGCGACGACGCGTTCGGCGCCGAGCGCGCGCGCCACGCTGACCGGAACTGGATTGACGATTGCGCCATCGAACAGCCAGCGCCCGTCGACCTTGACCGGCTCAAAGACTCCCGGCAGCGCGTAGGAGGCGCGGATCGCCTCGACCAGGGAGCCGCGCCTGAGCCAGATCTCGTGGCCGTCGCCGATCTCGGTGGCGACGCCGGCGAATTGGATCGGCAGGTCCTCGATTTGAAGCGCTCCAAGCGCCCCTTCGAGCCGTGCGCGCAGCCGCTCGCCGCCGATGAGGCCGCTGCCCGTGAACGAGAGATCGAGGAAGCCCAGCATCCGCCTTCTGGTCAGCGATCGGGCGAAGGCCTCCAACATGTCGAGCCGTCCGGCCGCGTAGCAACCTCCGACCAGCGAGCCGATCGACGAGCCGACCACCACATCCGGCCTCAATCCCAGCGCCTCAAGCTCTTGCATGGCGCCGATGTGAGCCCAACCGCGCGCCGCCCCCGCGCCGAGCACGACGCCCACTTTGGCCCGCCGGGACCGCCCGCCGCCCGACGCAGGCTCCGTATCGTTTCTGCGATAGGCCGCCCGGAACATCGCCCAACCCGCCTGCAAATGGCCTCGCCTCTCGCTTTCCCCTGCGAAACTTAAGCTTGCGCGCCAGATATCGCCAGAGAATTAACGTCAAGTCGTTCAACTCGGCGCGGCCGGGACCGGTTCCCCATGTCGCGCGGCCGCCCTCAGCCGCGTGATATCGACGGTTCGATGAACGCCAGCCGGGCTGTGTCCCCGTCCCCCTCGATCCGGCGATAGAAGCAGGAACGCCGGCCCGTATGGCAAGCGCCGCCATCGCCGCCGACCTCAACCAGGGCCAGAAAGGCGTCCTGGTCGCAGTCGACGCGCAATTCGACCAGCGTCTGGATTTGGCCGGACGTTTCCCCCTTGCGCCACAGCGCGCCGCGCGAACGCGACCAATAGTGGAGGATGCCAGTCGCGAGTGTCGCCCGCAGCGCGGCATCGTTCATGTGGGCGACCATCAGCACGTCGCCGCGCGACGCGTCGACGGTGACGCAAGTCGCAAGGCCATCCACGCCGAATTTCGGCTGGAACGCCAGGCCCTCCTCCCGATCGCTCGTCTCGACCGGCGCGAGGCCAAGCCCGGCTTTTGATTTTGCGCTATCGTCCATCCGCGTCGCCCGTCGGCGCATGGCTCTGGGCCGCGCCTTTCCAAGCCCTCGATTTCAACTTTCCCGCCACCTATATAAGAGAGGCGTGAGATCGGGCTAGCATGATCGACGAGATCTACAATCGGCGTGTCCTCGAACTGGCGGCGAATATCCCCCGGCTCGGGCGGCTCGCAAATCCGGACGCCAGCGCCAAGGCGCATTCGCGGCTCTGCGGCTCTACGGTCGTCGTCGACCTTTGCGTGAGAGATGGACGGGTCGTCGATTTCGCCCATGACGTGAGAGCTTGCGCGCTGGGCCAGGCTTCATCGTCGTTGATGGCTCGCCATATCGTAGGCGCGACGGCCGAGGAACTCAATGCGCTGCGCGATCAGATGACGCGGATGCTGAAGGCCGACGGCCCGCCGCCTCAAGGCAAATGGACCGATTTCGCCGTGCTTGAGCCTGTCCGCGGCTACAAGGCTCGCCATGCGTCCACGCTGTTGACGTTCGATGCGGTCGCCGATGCGCTGGCTCAGATCGTCGCTGGCCGGGCTGTGCACGAGACCGCGTCCGCGCCGTGAGCGCGCCCGTTCTCGCGCCGCGCCGCGCCGCCCACGCGCTCATACGCTTCTACCAACTCGCGCTCTCTGGCCTGGTCGGCCGGCAGTGCCGATATTTGCCGACCTGCTCGGCCTACGCGGACGAAGCGATTCAGTTGCACGGCCTGTGGGCCGGCTCCTGGATGGGGGTGGCGCGCGTCTGCCGTTGTCACCCGTGGGGCGGCTCGGGCTACGATCCGCCGCCTGACCGGCTTGCCCTGCGTGCTTCCTGGGCGCGTCCGTGGCGCTATGGAACGTGGCGTTCTCCCCGTTGAGCCTTGCCTCGCCCGCTCCCGGCCTTTATGGACGGCGCTGTTCCAAAGGCAGCCCTCGAGAGACATGATCCATGGCCGAGCCGCGCCGGGCCGCCGCATCTGCGCCTCGCATTGAGGGCGGCCGTTTCCTCATCGTCGAGGCGCGCTATTACGAGACGATCGGCGCCGGTCTGGTCGCCGGCGCGACCCGAGCGTTTGAGGCCGCCGGCGCAACCCACGACCTCGTGAGCGTCGCCGGCGCGCTGGAGATTCCCGCCGGCATGGCGATCGCGCTCGACGCGGCAAAGGCGGCGGGGAGGCCGTACGATGGCGCGGTCGCGCTCGGCTGCGTCGTGCGCGGCGAGACTTTTCATTTCGAGATCGTCGCCGGCAAGTCGGCGCGGGCGCTGATGGACATGTCGGTCGAGCGCCGCCTGGGGCTCGGCAACGGCATACTCACCACCGACACGATCGAACAGGCCGAGGAGCGCGCTGATCCCGAGCGTGGCGACAAGGGCGGCGAGGCGGCGCGGGCGGCGATTGGGCTTGCCGATCTTCAACGCCGGCTCGCCCGGCAATGAAGAGGTCCGAACGGCGCTCCGCCGCACGCCTGGCCGCCTCGCAGGCGCTCTATCAGATGGAGATCGCCGGCAAGGGGTTGAACGACATCCTGGCGGAGTTCGAGGCGCACTGGATTGGCCGCGAGATTGAGGGAGATTCGTACACGCCCGCCGAGCTCGCATTCTTTCGCGACGTGGTCTCCGGCGTGCTGCGCGATCAGTCGCCGATCGACCGCGGGCTCGATGACGCGCTGGCCAAAGGCTGGCCGCTAAAGCGGGTCGAAGCGCTCATGCGCGCGATCCTGCGCGCCGCCTTCTATGAATTGCGCAACCGCCCCGACGTGCCGGCGCGCGTGGCGGTGACGGAATATGTCGACGTCGCCGCGGCTTTCTTCGGCCCGGAGGAGAGCGGCATGATCAACGCAGTGCTCGACGCGCTCGCGCGCCAGACCCGGCCGGCCGAGTTCGCCGCCGGGCGGTCGCTTGGTTGAATAGCGTCGGATGCGCCGACTGCTTCCGCGGAGTTTGCCGCGGCGGCGGTCCGCGATCGTGGCGAGAGGCGGGCCTCGCCCGATAGTCCGCTTATCAGAAAGGAGAGCGCCGAAGGCGTTTGTCGCTCCGCGTCTCGGCCGAAGGGCGGCGAAACCTTCGAAAGTTCCGCTACGTCAAGGAAAATCTGGACTTCCCGGGCATATTTCCTGTGGAAAACCTGTTCAGGGCATTCATACTATGTTAACGATGGTGAATCAGTTTGCGTGTCGTTTCGCGTTGGCTAACCTCCTGATTCGCGATGCGAAACAAGCCGCTTAAGGAGTCGCCGCCATGGCGTTGGCCGACCTGTCCGAGGGCTTATCCGGTCTCAAGCAATGGTCGGAGCCGGTTATCTACGATCGGTTGATCGCCGCCTACCGCAAACTCATCAGCGACCACGAGCTTTCCAGAAATCTGACGCGCCTTCACGCCCGGGTCTGGCGCGCCCTCATCCGCGGCGACATGGCCGAGTTCGGGGACATGCGCCAAGCCCTGGTCGGCGCGCTCGCGCCTTGCAGCCTGACCCTCGACCATTTGGCCGAGGTCGACGGCGAGATCATGATCGAACTCCTGGACGTGGTGATGGCGCGCTACAAAGGCTCGCATCGCACCGCGAGAGCCTACCACCTCGCCCTGATGGAACTCGCCGGCCGATTGCGGCCGGCGCGGCTGGCGGCGTAAGGAAATCCCGCCTCTCGCAACGAGCCGGTTCGGTTCAATTTGCTGCGCGCCGCTGGCGAGCGAATGCGCTTCCGGTCGCCAGTCTATCGCCCCTCGGCCGGGCGCTGGCGCAAGCACGCGACCGGCCTCAAGCCTGCCTGCGGCCTGAAGTCCCGCGCCAAGCAGGCCGGGCGTCCGACAACGCCTGGATCGGCCGCGTCGCTTTGCTCCTCGTCACGGCGGCGGCGCCGTTTTGGTAACAATCGCGCCTCGTCTAAAGCTGCTCCACGAGCCGCTTGCCGCGCAGCTGGCGGTAGAACGGGCGGGGGCGGCGTTTGTCGAGGCCGCCGTCAAGCGCCAGCGTGAGATCGGCGAGGGCGGCGCGGGTGATGTCGGGGAGGTCGAGATTCAGCGCCTCGTCGAGCGGCGTCCAGACGAGCTCAACCAGTTCCGCTTCGGCATGGACCGCGCCCTCGACGCGCCTGGCGATTGAGCTCGAGTTCAGCGATGAGGAACCGGGCGTCGAAGCGCCGAGAGCGCCCGGGCGGGGTGATCGCGCGCGCGAGGAAGTCGATCGCGTCGAGCGCGGGAAAGACGCCCGTCGCCGCAAACCGGGTCCAGGCGCCGGGCGGCGGATTCTCCGGCGCGCCGTGGTCGGGGACGCCAACCGCAAGGCCGGTTTCCTCGAATGTCTCGCGGATCGCCGCGAGCGCCAGGGCGCGGGCGAAATCGGGCGAGGGCCGGCGCACACGGACGTTGAGCTTTGCCTCGACATCGGGATCGAGCGCGCCAGCCGCGACCATCCGCCGGTCCTCCGGCTCGACCCGGCCGCCGGGAAAGACGAACTTGCCGGGCATGAACCGGTGGCCCGCGTGCCGCTTGCCCATCAGCACCCGCGCCCCGCCGCGCTCCCGCCGTTCGACCAGGATGAGCGTCGCCGCGTCGCGCGGGCGGAGCGCGCGGGCCGATCGGTTGGCCTCGGTCACGTCCGGTCGCCTTCGGCCCCGAAGCCGTGCATGCACATGGCCCATTGCTGGCCGACGACGGCGCCTTTGGCCCGAGGCAAGATGATGAGACTTCGCGACCACTGTCACCATCAACCAGAAGGCGGCGACCCCGATGAGCGACGAATGCGGCCACAGCTCGTCGGACAAAAGGATCCCCGCGCCGACCACATGGGCGACGATCAGAAGCGTCAAATAGGCCGGCGCGTCGTCAGCGCGCTGGTGACTCATGTCTTCGCCGCAGATCTTGCAGGTGTTGACGACCTTGAGATAGGAGCGAAACAACTTGCCGCGGCCGCAGGCTGGGCATCGGCCAAAGAAGCCGCGGGCGATCGCGGTGCGCAGCGGACGCTCGGGCCGAGGCGTGGGAATGCGCCAAAAGCGCGTCATGTCGTTCATCGCCGCATGTCCCTGCGGACCGCCTTCGATGGCGCGGGCCTGCCGGTCCTCCGCACGCCGCGCGGCTCCGCGCCGGCGCGCACGATTTCGAATCGCAGCGCGCCGGCGAACGGCGCGGCCTCGACCAGCCGTACTGTCACCGCCCCGCCGAGGCGGAACGCCTCTTTGGTTCGGGTCCCGATGAGAGCGCGTGTCCCTTCCTCGAAGCGAAAATAGTCGTCCCCGAGCGTCGAAGCGGGCACGAAGCCGTCCGCCCCCGTTTCGCTCAACTTCACGAACAGGCCGGCGCGGGTCACCCCGGCGATGCGGCCTTCAAACACGGCGCCGACCTCATCGGCCAGATGCGCCGCAACAACGCGGTCGACCGTCTCGCGTTCCGCCGCCATCGCGCGGCGTTCGGCGGCGGAGACATGCTCGGCGATCTGCGCCAGTTCGCCCGCGCCCAAGTCGTTGAGCGCGCCCTCGCCGAGATTGAGCGCCCGGATCAGCGCTCGATGGACGACAAGATCGGCGTAGCGGCGAATGGGCGAGGTGAAATGAGCGTAGCGCCGCAGGTTGAGACCGAAATGGCCATAATTCTCATGGCTGTACTCGGCCTGCGCCTGGGCGCGCAGAACCACCTCGTTGACCAGGGCCTCAACCGCCTGACCGCGTACGCGCCCCAAAACCCCGTTGAAATGCGATGGGCGGACCCGCTCGCCCTTGGCCAATTTGACGCCGATGGTGCGGAGGAACTCAATCAGGTCATCGAGCTTCTCGACGCTGGGCGCGTCATGGGCGCGATAAAGAAGCGGCGAATGCGCCGCCTCGAGCGTCTCGGCGGCGGCGACATTGGCGAGGATCATGAATTCCTCGATCAGCCGATGCGCCTCGAGCCGCTCCGGCCAGCGCACGTTTTTGAGCCGCCCCTCGCGATCGAGAACGAGCTTGCGCTCGGGCAGGTCGAGATCGAGCGGGTCCCGCCGCTCGCGCTCGATCTTGATCGCCGAATGGGCGGCGTAAAGCGGCTTCAGCACGCCGTCGAGAAGCGCCGCCGCCGCCTCATCAGGCCGGCCGTCGATCGCGCCTTGAGCCTGGTCGTAGGAGAGCTTGGCGGCGGAGCGCATCATGACGCGGTGAAACTTGTGCGAGCGCTTACGTCCGTCGGCGCTCAGGATCATGCGCACCGCGAGCGCCGGACGGTCCTCGAGCGGGCGCAGCGAACAAAGATCATTCGAGATCCGCTCCGGCAGCATCGGAACGACCCGGTCGGGGAAATAGACCGAGTTGCCGCGCTCGAGCGCCTCCCGATCGAGCGCCGAGCCGGGACGGACATAGGCGGCGACGTCGGCGATGGCGACGGTGACGACGAATCCCCCGGGGTTTGCGGAATCGGAATCGGGGGCGGCGTGGACCGCATCGTCATGGTCCTTGGCGTCCGGCGGATCGATGGTGACGAGCGACAGCGCGCGCCAGTCCTCGCGCGGGGGTGCGAGCCGAACGGGCCGCGCCGCCTCGGCTTCCTTCAGCGCCGCGGGCGAGAAGACGTGCGGAATGCGATGCGTCGCCAGCGCGATGAGGCTCACCGCGCGCTCCGACTTGACCGAGCCGATGGTCTCGACGACGCGCGCATGCGGCGGCCCGAGCCGCCCCTCGCGCAACGGCTCGATGGCGACAAGATCGCCGTCCCGCGCGTCGCCGGCCATGGCCGCGGGCACGAAATATTCGCGCGCCGCCCCGCGCTTCTCGACCGGCAGCGCCCGGCCAGAGCCGTCGGCAGCGGCGCGATAGACGGCGAAGGCGCGCGCTTTCAGCTTGTCGAGAACCTTGATGACGCGGCCCGAATAGGCCGGCGCGCCGGCGCCGGCGCCGGCGTCGAACTCGACCCGCATCAGCACCCGCGCGCCCAAGGCTGGCGCCGGCGCGCCCTCGCGTTTGGCGCGAGCGCGGGCGCGGCGGACGACGATGCGCGGTGCTGTCCCGTCGCCGCTCCATTCGGCTGGCCTGGCGATCAGTTCGCCGTCGCGGTCCCGCTCCGCGATATCGGCGACCACGAGCGAGGGCAGGCGGCCCTGGACGATCAGCGCCTTGCGGCCGCTTGCGACCGCGCCCTCGGCCTGAAGGTCCTTGATGATGAGTTTCAGTTCAGACTTGGCTTCGCCCTTGACGCCGAAGGCGCGGGCTATGTCGCGCTTGGTGACCCGGGCCGGCGCGCGCTCGCCGTTGGGCGCCGGCGCTCCGCCGATGAAGGCCATGACCTGCTCGCGCGAGGGCGCCGCGCCTCGCGGTTCAGCCGCGCTGCGGTCGACCTTCGGCGCGCGCCGACGCGATTTTTGATTCTGCAAGGGTTCCACTTCTCATAAGCGGCGGACGCGCTCCAAGCCAAGGTAAGTTCGACCGGCGGAGGAAACAAGCCGCGCCGCTCAGCGTCCCCCGGTCTTCTCGATCCTGAGCAGCGTGAACAGTTTCATCGGCGCAAGTTCGCTGCGCTCGACGATCCGCGCGTCGGGGCGCGAATCGATCCAGTCTCCGACCGTCGAAAATGGGAAGTTCGGATGCCAGCCGAGCCAGGCGGCGGCCCTCTCCATCCGCCGTTCGACGCCGGCGCGAAGTCCCCCCGACGCGGCAAAATGGTTCATCACGACGAGGGCGCCGCCCGGCCTCAACACCCGCCAAGCTTCGTCGAGCGCCTGCTCTGGATGGGGAACGACGCTGATCACGTAGGGCGCAAGCGCGACGTCGAACGCGGCGTCGGGAAATTCCAGCCTGGCTGCGTCCATCACATGGAGGCCCTTGACCTGCGCCAGCCCCTTGCGCTCGACGCGGGCGCGCGCGGCGCGCAGCATCGGGGCCGAGATGTCGATGCCGGTCACCAGCACGTTGCCGGGCAGAAGCGGCAGTTCGAGCCCGGTGCCGACGCCAACCACCAGGATCTCGCCGCCTGGACCAGCGGCCTCCGCCGCCGCGCGCGCCGCCGCGGCCCGGCCCGGATGGAACGGCAGGTCGAAAATGAGGTCGTAGACCGGCGCCCAGCGGCCATAGGCCGCTTCCGCCGCATGCCCCGCGTAAGATTGCGTCGCGTTGATCGGATTCATCGACGAGCCCTCCCGACAGGCTCTTGCCCGCTTGCCCCTCGCCCGGACCGGTTTAACGCACTATACCACGTATGTGATCCGCCGCGACGAGCTATCCCCCCAAAGGCCGGAGCCTTGTAAGAGGTCTGCTCATGATTGACCACATGGGCTTTGCTGTCTCCAATATGGAGCGGTCGAAGACCTTTTACATAGACGCCCTCAAGCCGCTGGGCATCGGTGTGCTGATGGAAGTGACGGCGGAGCAGACGGGGGCCGACGCGCATGCCGGCTTCGGCGCCGACAACAAGGCGTTCTTCTGGATCGGCACGGGCGCTAAGCCCAAAGGGGGGACGCATGTCGCGTTCGCCGCGGGAACGCGCGCCGACGTCGACGCATTCCACCGGGCGGCGATCGCTGCCGGCGGCCGAGACAATGGCCCGCCGGGCTTGAGGCCCGAGTACCACCCGCACTACTACGGCGCCTTCGTCTTCGATCCCGACGGCAACAATGTCGAAGCCGTGTGCCACCGGCCGGGATGAACAGCCTTAACGGACTGGCCGCGAACTCGGACTTGCCCATGATTAGGTCGACATGCAGGCTCGTGTGATTGGTCGCAAACCCAGGATCGCGATTGTCGGCGCCGGCGTCGGTGGCCTGACGCTTTGGCTTGCGCTCCGGCAGCGCGGCCTTTCCGCTGACCTCTATGAGCAGGCGCCCGAGCTCGCGGAAATCGGCGCGGCGGTCGCGCTGTCCGCCAACGCGACACGCGAACTCGGCCGCCTCGGGGTTCTCGATCCAATCGTCGCCGCGTCGACGGAGCCGACCGAGCTTGTCTACCGCGACGGCCGGACCGGCGGACGGATCGCGGCCCACTCTGTCCGGCTGGGCGGCGCCTACCAGGCGCGTTTCGGCGCGCCCTTTGCGGCATTCATCGGGCGGACGTTCAGCGGGCGCTCAGTTCTGGCGTCGATGGAGAATGGCTCAGCCTCGGCCGGCGCCTCGTTGATCTTGCCGAACACGGCGACAAGATTACACTGAGCTTCGCCGACGGCGGGACCGTCGAAGCCGACGGAGTGATTGCGGCTGATGGCGTGCGTTCCGTCGTGCGGCGCTTTGTGGCCGGCGACGGTGGGCTGCTCTATTCCCGAACGAGCGGCTTTCGTGGCATCGTCCCGGTCGCGAAACTGCCGTCTCTTCCAGACCCGCAGGCAATTCAGTTCTGGATGGGTCCTTCGGCGCACCTCCTTCACTATGCGATCGGAGCCGACGGCGGCCAGGTCAATTTTCTCGCCGTGGTCGAGGGCCCGCGCGACTGGCCCGATCCGGAAAAGGGCCTCGCTGCGTCGAACGACGCGGAGGCGCTCGCCCTGTTTCAAGGGTGGCATCCCGCCGTCACCGAGATGATCGCGGCGGTGCGCCACGAGGTGCGCTGGGGGCTTTTTCTCGCGACGCCGCTGCGGCGCTGGCGGCGCGGCCGTGTGGTGCTGCTCGGCGACGCCGCCCACGCGATGTTGCCCCACCACGGCCAGGGCGCCAACGCCACGATCGAGGACGCCGTCACCCTAGCCGAACTCATCGCCGCCGATCCGCACGACCTCGACGTCGCGTTCGCAGCTTACGAAGCCCTGCGCCGCCCAAGGACGCGAGCAATCCAGCGCGCCTCCTGGATGGGCAATCGCGGACTCCATCTGGCCGACGGCCCCGAGGCCGCCCGGAGGGACGCGCTGGTCGCGCGCTTCCCGGAAAAGTTCGGCTGGATCCACGCCTTCGACGCGCTCAAGACGGCGCGCGCTGTCTTGCGGAACTCCGGTCGCTCCGCCGCGGTCTGAAGGGCTGCCTCATCCAGTCGGTCGCGTAACGTTTGCCGCTTGTCGAGGGGCGAAATTCAGCGTTTCTTCGCCGCCGGCTTTTTCGGGGCCGCCAGGGGCTCCTTGGACGGTTTCGTCGCGGCCCTCTTGGCTGCGGGCCGGTGCGGCGAGGCGGGTTTCGCTCTGGCCTTCGCGCTGTCGGCGGCCGCCGGTTTCGCGGGCTGCGGCTTGGCCTTCGCCGGCGCCGTTTTCGCCGACCTGCGCGGGCTCGTCGCTGCTGGCTTGCCCTCGCGTTCGGCGATCAGCTCGAGAGCGTGAGTGAGCGTGATCGAATCGGGCGTGGTTCCTTTCGGGATCGTGGAGTTGACCTTGCCCCAATTGACGTACGCGCCGTAGCGTCCATCGCGCACGGTGACCGGGCCGCCGTCCGGGTGCTGGCCGACGAGGCGCCCGATGACGCCGCCGCCCTCGGCCCTCGCTTTCAGGAGCGCCACCGCCTCGTCGAGGGTCAAGCTGGCCTGGTCGGTTCCCCTCGGGATCGTGGCGTTGATCTTGCCGTGATTGACATAAGACCCGAACCGACCCTGCTTGACGCTGACCGGACCGCCCCCGGGATGCTCGCCGAGAACGCGAGCCGCTCCACCTCCCCCGAAACGCGAAGCCGCACCGCTCTCCTTGGCGACGATGAGGTCGATCGCCCGGTTGGCGCCGATCTCGAGTACGTCGTCGTCGCGGCCGAGGTTGGCGTACGTCTTGCCGTGCTGCACATAGGCGCCGTAGCGGCCGATGCCGGCGAGGATCGGCTCGCCACTCGCCGGATGGCGCGCGACCTCGCGCGGCAGCGACAGAAGCGCGAGCGCTTTTTCCAGGCTGACATCGTTGGGCTCAAACCCGCGCGGCAGCGACGAGCGCTTGGGCTTCTCGCCCTCGCCCTGCTGCACGTAGTCGCCGAAGCGGCCGGTGCGCAACGTAATCTCGTCCCCGGTCGCCGGGTCCTGGCCTAATATCCGCACGCCCGGCTTCTCACCCTCCGCGCTCTCGGCCCCGCTCGGCGCCAGAACGCGGGAGAACTTGCATTCGGGATAGCGCGAGCAGCCGATAAAAGCTCCGTATTTGCCGAGCTTGAGCGACAATTGCCCCTCCCCGCAGAGCGGGCAGAGGCGCGGGTCGGCGCCGTCGCCTCGCGCGGGGAAGATGTGCGGCCCGAGGAGCTCGTTCAAGCTGTCGAGCACCTGCCGGGTGCCGAGATCCTTGGTGCCGTCGACGGCGCTCGAGAAATCGTTCCAGAAGTCGCGCAACAGCGCCTTCCAGTCGATCTCGCTGTTCGACACCTGATCGAGCTTCTCCTCGAGATCGGCGGTGAAATCGTAGCCGACATATTTGGCGAAGAACAATTCGAGAAACGCCGTCACCAGCCGCCCCTTGTCCTCGGGAAAGAGGCGCTTCTTGTCCAGCCGCACATAGGCGCGATCCTTGAGCACGGCGATGGTTGAGGCGTAGGTCGAGGGGCGCCCGATCCCGAGCTCCTCCATCCGCTTGACCAGCGTCGCCTCGGTAAAGCGGGGCGGCGGCTCGGTGAAGTGCTGGGTCGAGTTGATGCGCTCCTTGGCCAGCCTCTCGCCTTGGCGCATTGCTGGCAGGCGGCCGGACTCCTCATCCTCTTCATCGTCGCGACCCTCCTGATAGAGGGCGAGGAAGCCCGGAAAGCGCACGACCTGGCCGCTGGCGCGAAATTCGAGCTGGCGCGCGCCCGCTTCCGCCAAAATGTCGACGGTCGTGCGCTCGAGCTCGGCGCTTTCCATTTGGCTCGCGATCGTGCGCGTCCAGATGAGCTCGTAGAGCTTCACCTGTTCGGGCTCGAGATGGCGGGCGACGTCGCGCGGGCGCCGCGTCATGTCGGTCGGCCGGATCGCCTCGTGCGCCTCTTGCGCGTTCTTGGCCTTGGCCGTGTATTTGCGCGGAGCGGGCGGCACATAGGCGTCGCCGAAATCCTTGGCGATGACCCGCCGCGCCGCCGTGACCGCCTCGGGCGCGAGATCGACGCCGTCGGTGCGCATATAAGTGATGAGGCCGGCCGCGCCGTCGCCGACGTCGACGCCTTCATAGAGGCGCTGGGCGATCTGCATGGTGCGCGCCGGCGCGAGGCCGAGCTTGCGCGAAGCCTCCTGCTGCAGGGTCGAGGTGGTGAAGGGCGGGTAGGGGTGGCGCTTGACCGGCTTCGATTCGATCGACGAGACCGAGAAGCGCGCTTTTTCGAGCGCGGTCCTGAACGCTTCGGCGTTAGGCCCCGAGCCGATGTCCAGCCGGTTGATCTTCTTGCCGTCGGCCCCGACGAGGCGAGCAGTGAAGGGCGCCTTCGCCTCGGTCAGCAAATGAGCGACGATCGACCAATATTCGCGCGGAACGAACCTTTCGATCTCGAGCTCGCGGTCGCAGACGATCCGCAAGGCCACCGACTGCACCCGGCCCGCCGAGCGCGCGCCCGGCAGCTTCCGCCACAACACCGGGGAGAGGGTGAAGCCGACCAGATAATCGAGCGCGCGGCGCGCCCGGTAGGCGTCGACCAGCGCTTCGTCGATCTCGCGCGGATGGCGCATCGCCTCCTGGACCGCGTCCTTGGTCACCGCGTTGAACACCACCCGGTCGACCCGCTTGTCTCCAAGCAGCTTCTTGCCCTTGAGGATTTCGTGGATGTGCCAGGAGATCGCCTCGCCCTCGCGGTCCGGGTCGGTCGCCAGGATCACCCGGTCCGCCTCCTTGACCGCCCCGCCGATGTCGCTCATGCGCTTGGCGGCCTTGGGATCGACCTCCCAGCGCATGGCGAAATCGTCGTCCGGATCGACCGAGCCGTCCTTGGCCGCCAGATCCCGCACATGGCCGAACGAGGCGTAGACGCCATAGTCCTTGCCCAGGTATTTGTTGATGGTCTTCGCCTTCGCGGGCGACTCGACGATCACGACTTTCATTCAGGCTTCCTTTGAGCGGCCGGCCCGGCGTCGCTCGCGCGAGACGCGCTTTCCCAATGGCTGCTGGCCCCGGCTGTTCGGGCGCGGGATATGGAGACCCCGAGGGCGCATGTCAAATGGATCGGCCGTCCAAGCAAGGGCCAGCCGCTGTCCAGCGAGGCGCCCGGAGGGATTGCGGCGCCTGGCGTGCTCGTGCGAACCAAAACGAGTCCGGAGCGAACCTGCCCGAGGCCGCGTGCGGGCGCGACCATGACCGACCCGTTTGACCTGCGGCGCTTTGTCGAGGCTCAGGAGCCCGTCTACGAACAGATCCGCCGAGAGCTTCGGGCCGGTCGGAAGGCAAGCCCACTGGATGTGGTTCGTCTTTCCGCAGATCGCCGGCTTGGGACAGAGTCCAACGTCATTGCGATTCGCGATTTCGTCGCGTGAGGAGGCGGCGGCGTATCTGGCGCATCCGGTCCTTGGCCCAAGGCTTGGAGAATGCGCGACGCTCGTGCTCGAAGTCGAGGGATGGAGCGCCCGCGAAATATTCGGGCCCGTTGACGCAATGAAGTTCCGATCGTCGATGACGCTTTTCGCCACCGCGGCCCCTGAATTTCCGGTCTACCAACGCTGCCTTGAGAAATATTTCGCCGGCCTGCCGGACCCCGCGACCCTGGAAAGGCTTTAGCGGTCCGGATTCAATCGACCTTCCGCGAGAATCGCCCTATAGGCGGCCCTGATGATCGCCTCCCGGCCCGTCTTCGCCCAGCGCCATCTCCTCGGCATCGAGCATCTTACGCGCGAAGAGATTGTGGCGCTGCTCGATCTCGCCGACCAGGCGGTGACGATTTCGCGCCAGGTCGAGAAGAAGCGCACGAGCTTGCGCGGGCGCACGCAGATCAACCTGTTCTTCGAGGCGTCGACCCGCACCCAGTCGTCGTTCGAGCTCGCGGGCAAGCGGCTCGGGGCGGACGTGATGAACATGGCGGTCGGGGCGTCGAGCGTCAAAAAAGGCGAGACGCTGATCGACACCGCCATGACTCTGAACGCGATGCGGCCCGACATCCTGGTCGTTCGCCACCATCAGGCGGGCGCCGTGCATCTGCTCGCACGAAAAGTCGACTGCTCGGTGGTCAACGCCGGCGACGGCGCTCACGAGCACCCGACCCAGGCGCTGCTCGACGCTTTGACCATCCGGCGCAATCTTGGCCGCATCGAGGGCCTCGCCGTCGCCATCTGCGGCGATATCCTCCATTCGCGCGTGGCCCGCTCGAACATCCTGCTCCTGGGCAAATTGGGCGCCCGTGTGAAGGTGGTCGGTCCCTCGACGCTGATGCCGGACGGCGTCGAGCGCATGGGGGTCGAGGTCGCCCATGACATGCGCACCGGGCTCAAGGACGCCGACATCGTCATGATGCTGCGCCTGCAGCGCGAACGGATGAGCGGCGCCCTGGTGCCCTCGGCCAGGGAATATTTCCGCTATTTCGGTCTCGATGAGCAAAAGCTCGGCTACGCCAAGCCCGGCGCGCTGGTCATGCATCCGGGGCCGATGAACCGCGGCGTCGAGATCGACACGCTGGTCGCCGACGGCGCCCAGTCGCTCATCCGCGAGCAGGTCGAAATGGGCGTCGCGGTGCGCATGGCGGTGCTCGAAGCGCTGGCGCAGAACATTCCAAATGCATGACGGCTGCGCGAGCTCGCCAATAAATCCAGCGCCGCCGCCGTGCCCGCCGGGGGCCGCGAAAGACTGACAACGCCCCACCGTCCAACGGACAGGCGGCGGCGAAACGCCAGGAACCAAGATTTTGCGATACTCGGTTCGAAGGTGAAATACCCACGCGGGAATGACGACTTCGAGCAGGAAATGATCTCGCTTCGCGCGGCTTAAATCTAGGGGCTGCGGAATATTGTCGCGCGCAAGTCGGCGAACGCGACGAGCAGCCTGGTGAGGATCGATGGTTGCAGATCGGCCACAGAGCTGACGGTGTCGGGAGAATTATCGCCCAGTTCGCCGCCGTCCTTCAGCGCCATCGCCTCGGGCCCAAGCGAATCGCCCGCTCGCTCGGAGCCGCTCGCCAATTCATTGAGCGTTTCGGGATCGTCGAACTGGCTCAGCCGCTCTACGGGGTATGGGATCGGCTCTTCAGCCGATTTTCTCAGGGCCGCAACCGGCTCGCGCCCGGCGGGCTCCGTTTGAAGCTTCGAGCCATCGGCGATCGAGCAACAATTGGGCGGATCGGCGAAGGCAACGATCCCGACCGTGGCCGCCGAACATGGCCCGCCCGTAAGCGCGCACGCCAGCGCGGCCAGCGCACCCGCGAGGGCCGCTCTGTGCCTCATGACGCTTTTCCTTGTTGGAACTCCGCCGTCGGATGGAATAAAGACAGCGCTAGTCGGCAGCGGATGCTAGTCCAAAGCAAAGCGGCCGTCAATCTCTTGCGGCCTCGTTCGCTTTGACTGCCGTTGGCTTGTTTACACCCGTTTCTCGCAAATGCGAGATTTTACAACCGCAGCGGCGCATCTGGCGCCGAGGGCTCAGTTGCTATTGGGAATTCTTTGGTGGTTGCTCGACCTCAGGCTCATCTCATCGTTGAAACGCGGCCGCCGCCGCAGCGCAACAATCGGCGCCGCCGCTGGTTGCGCCAAAGCACGACCCGTCCGGCGAACCGCGGAGACCGGAGCTGGAGCAAAGAAAGAATCGTGCCCTTCCTTTGCGAAAATCAGAATCCGTGCTATGCCTTTGTCGTTGGCTAGATCGAACCGGCCCCTTGCCGGTCGCCCCGGCGGCGAAGCGAAAGGGGACTACGATCTGCTCTTGTAACGCCCGATGCCCCTCGCTTGGCGAGAATTTCGGCCTCGTGTCGCCGTGGCCTCCGCGATCGATTCCTGTTCGTCCGCGCGGGTGGCCCCCCGCAAGCCCTCTCAATCGCCCATGCATCTGTATCGTTCCAGATACGCTTTACGTGCTTTCGATCGGCTTCGAACGCGACCGCGCGACTGTTTCGCGCTGCGCACGCCGGCAGGAGAGCGGCGGCAGGCCGCGCAGGATAAGGCCGGCGTCGGCCACTGTCTGCCGGCCGATCTCGTAAAGCGAATCGGGCAAAGCGCCGGCGCGGTGCGGCGACAAGAGCAGATCCGCAAGCTTGCGCGCCGGGTCGCCGGGCGGCGCGGGCTCCTGGGGAAAGACGTCGGTTGCGGCGCGGAATCGCCGACTTTCGACTTGGCGCAGGAATTCGGGAAAATCGACGACGCCGGCGCAACTCATCAGCAGGAAGACCGAACCCGGCGCGACCAGTTCGAATTCGCGCTTGCCCAGGAAACCCTGATTGTCGTCGGTCGCCGCGGCGAAGACCACGATGACCTGGCTGGTCTTGAGCACCTCTTCGAGCGACGCGGCGGCAACGCCGAATCCGGCCATGAGATGATCGGAAATCCAGGGATCGTAGGCCTTGATCGGGCAGCCGAAAGGCTGAAGGAGCGGAACGAAGGCCCGCGCGAGATCGCCGAAGCCGATCAGGCCCACTCGTGCGCCATAGAGCGAGAAGCACCCTTCGGCGCCGTCGAGCAGCCATTTCTCATCGCCCCTGCGCATGGCGCGATCCGCCGCCGTGACGCCGCGGCAGAGGTCGATCGCCAGCCCAAGCGTCATCTCGGCGACCGGCCTCGCGAAGGCGGAGCCGGGGGCCAGCACATGGATTCCGCGCTCGAAGCAGGTCTCGTAGTCGATGTTCTGCAGGAAATTGGTCTCGACGTTGACGATAGCGCGCAATTTACGCGCGCGGTCGAGCCGGGTCTTGGGCATGTCGCTCTGGCCGATCAAGAGCGCCGCCTCGGGAAGAAGGGGCTCGAAGCGCTCCGCAGGCATGCGGCCGGGTCGATCGTGGATCGCCAACTCGCCGAGGCTCTCGAGCTGCGCCCAGACCTTTGGCTCGAAGATCTCATCGAGGCCGCGCGGCTGCGGATCGATTACGATCAGGGGTCTCGCCACGAGCGTCCTCCAGAAGCGCTGTTTGAGCCAGGCTTAGATAGATATAGGGCGCGGGACAACGTCGATTCAGCAGCGCGAATGCTCGCGTAGCGACGCTGGATCCTTTGTCCCGGTTTTGATGGTGCGTTCGCCAAGCGAATTGAAGGCGCCAACCGCTGCGAGGCGAGTGTTCGCTTTGAACAAAACATAGGGATTGACTCTTCGTCGCCAGGTATCATGCTCAACCGAGATGGGGACCCGCTTCTGTGATATATTTTATCGAATTCTGGCGCGGAGATGACTTGTATTTTCGATATAAGTCTATGAGTTCGCGTGATAATTTTCTTGAGTACGCAAGAGAGATTGTCGGCGGCTTTTTCGAGGACAATTCCGCAACGCCGCGCATCATCATGCCTGACAGCAAAATTCCCAGCCAAATTCGCATCGTGGACGAAGGTGGCAAGGTCCTTGCGCAGAGGTCGCTCGCTGACGAAATCGAGGCAAGAACCGCCTCGCCGGCATCACAGGCAATGGCGCGAGAATGAGGCGCGGAAGCGCCCGCCGCGCTTGGCCTACGCCGGATTCGGCATCGCGCAGCGAGACAGCCCAGGCTTCCAATTGCGTGCTACTCGCCTATAGTCTATGAATTTGCTGTACGAAAATATTGCGGTTGACAACGCTGCATCACCATGGGACAGAGAGTTTATGGTTGACACTGCGGAAACACTAAGCTAACTGTTTGGATGCGGCGATCTTGGGGGAGGGGTTTTTATGCCTAACACACTGTTCCGGTCCATGTGCGTGGTTGCGCCTGTCGTCTGTCTCCTCTCAGGGGCGGCCCAGGCTTCTACCAATGTAAGCCCAAACAACCCCGGGGATGCGGTCGAGTTCAGCCCTGGAATTAATCAGACCCTGGATTTCATTCTGGGGAATACGATTTCTCTCGTGCCTCCGTCGAATTTAATAAATGGTACAAATATGTACTATTTCAGCCTTACAAAAGACGCCTTATTCTCGGCTTCCATCAGCATTACGGGTAATCCAGTTACCCAGACCTTCAATAAGTTGTTCGGTGGGCAGTTCACTCTGACGCTCTGCAACAACAACGGTACTGGCGCATCGAACACCTGCGTGTTCCATGGCCCCCCGCAAAACGCACAAAATCCCGGATATATCAACCTAGAGGTTGATGACCTCACGAACCCGCCTGGGCTGCCCCAAACGGGCAGTTTGGCTCAGATCGATTTGGCCGCAAATCAGCCAGGTTGGCTTTACGAAATCTGCGTGGACGGCGTCATACATGGCAATTCCAATACGCCTAACACTGTGTACAGCGCGCCGTGGACTCTCACGGGAGCGCCTGAGCCCTCGACTTGGGCGATGATGGCGTTGGGGTTCGCTGGTTTGGGGTTCATGGGAATGCGCTCCAGGAAAGCCTCGGCTAGCGCCGCTCGGGTCTGATCGATCGCGGCGCTCATCAGCCAGATTTTTTGCGTTCAACGCAAAGTACGCCGCAGCCCAGAGTTGGTCTGCGGCGTTTTGCGTGTCGTCGGAGAACGGTTCACCTCTGACTCTGAATACCCCGGCTGGTCCATCTCTGGCTCAGAGCGCTGCGGTTGCGCGCTCTGAGGCGGGAAGCGAAAGCGCCGTTTTGAATCCGCGACGAGGTCCTCTATCACAGGGCGGAGCGGAATTGAAAAAATGGAGAACATGAAGTGGCGGCGATTCTCCTTGCCGCGGCTTTGGCTGCGTCGCTTCCGGCGGTTGACGTTCAACGGTTTTGTCTTGCCGCTCAGGCGGCGGAAACTTCCACCCAGCAGCGCGCAAAATCCCTCGATAGTTGTGTTCGCGACGAGGAGAGGTCGAGGACGCTTCTCTCAGAAAATTGGGGCCGGTTTTCGCCCGACGCACGGCAATTGTGCACCCATGCGGGCGATGCGAAGCTGAGCTACCTTGAAATATGGACCTGCCTTCAAGTGCAATCCAACGGCGACCTCGATGCGGATTTGCTGAGCAAACCGTCGAGCGGCGATCATCATGTTCTCTCCGACCCCAAGGCGAGTGTTCCTGAGCGGCTGTCGCCGGTGGTTGTCGAGGGGCCCGCGCCGAAACTGCCGAAGCGGCTCGCTGCTCCTCCGGACTGAGACGGACAGGGCGCCGGTGCTGCCGCGTCAGCTGAGATCGAGGATGTAGGTTCGCCTATAGTCGCGCTCATATTCGTGGATGCCAGTCCAGTCGGAGAGACCTTGCGCGCGCCAGTCAATCAGGCGCCAGCGAAACCCCGCGGCGTCGGAAAGAAACATGATCGCTTGATGGCTCGGAAGGCCTAGGATCCCGTCGAGTCCCAGTGAGAACCGGAAGATTGGACCTTCGCCGCTCACCATTCCAGTATCCAAAATCACCCGTTTCGGTCGAAGCCTTTTCATTTGAAAGAAAAAGCGGTTGATATCGCAATGCTCAAGGAAACCCTGACAGATGACGAGATCGAACGTCTCGGGGTCAGCGGCCTCTAACTCGTCAAACAATTCAGAATTGACAAACCGGTACGAACCGGGATCGATCTTATATTTGGCAAAGTACTTGTTGGCCGATTCAACGAGCCCGGCCCCGGCTTCCACGCCCACGACATGCGCGGCGCCCGCGTCGAGGGCCGCCAGGCTCCAGAAACCATGGCCGCTCATAATGTCAAGGACCTTCGAGTTTTGAAAGAGGTCCCTATTTCCCCCGACAATCACGTCGTATCGCCTGCGCAAACGTATCAGGTCAAAGAAACCCGTCGCGGACGCTGCCCCGGATGGAAGGCTTCCGGCGAGCTCGTTGTAGCGGTCGAAAAAATGGCCGCTGGACGGAAATCCAGTCAATGGGCGCGATGTGCTCGAGCTTTCTTTTGGTTTTGAAAGACCGCGGGCCTTCGTCTTGCCGGCCGCCGCGCGGCGAGGCCTTCTCTCCCGCTTGAACCGCTCAATCCACTCATCGTTTGTTTCGTCGCCCTGCTTAGCCACTGAAGGAACGTGAATATGATCGGGCTCATCATTGGCGACGCCAAGGAGCTCGACGACATTACGGACAACGCCGGTCGCATCAGTCGTCAAGTCATTATAGGTCACATGAAACGGCGAGACTCTGTGCGCCTTGAACCACCGCTTCCAATCCAAATCTTGCTGCTCGATGTCTGCGAGGCATTTGGAGATCATTTCGGAGTTGTAATGCAAAGTCGGCTTTGGCCCCCCCTCCATCCGCGAGTGCCACCTGTTGCTCTGCAACGCCTTGGCCATTGACACCGCCTGCGCCACTTTGTCCGACCGATTGATATGGATATACGTCACCGGCGCCAATCGCGCGAGCAGCGCCGGATATTGCCCGAGGTAGGCTTGGAAATGATGAAAATGAGCCTTGACGCCGAAAACGCCGTTCCTCGAAACCCGACGACCGAGAAGCTTCGTGACATAGTCCTCAGGCGACGAAGTCTTAAAGCGGTTAATTAGCAACGGCAACTCGCTGGTCGGGTTAAAGACCTCGCTCGGCGCCCCGAGAAGCCCGGTGTTCCAGAGCAGCCAGCAAAGATACGAGCTTCCGCAACGATAGGACGATGCGACGAAATACGATTTGCGGAGTCCCGTCGCTGCCGGGAAATCCAGACGCTCATCAGTGTTTGACGAGATTGGCCGCTGGTCGGTATCGATTTTCAAACTCATTTCCCCCACCTTTCCGTCTGTGCCTCGCCGTTCTAGTGCCGCTCAAGTACGTATGTTTGGCTACTCTCGTTAGCGTAATCGTGGATACTGGCCCACTCGAAGATATTCATTGAATTCCAATCGATCTTGCGTAAACCGAATTCCGATCCGCATAGAAATTTGATAAGATCAAGGGTAGGGGCTGAAATAATCTTTCTACTGTGCGCTCCCTTCCAGCCCATTCCTGGCACCGCGAACCGACACACAGGACCTTCGCCGAGGGAAATGGTAGTATCAATGATCACGTGCTTTGGTTGAAGCCGAGACAGTTCGTCAAAGAACTCCGGTAAGAAGCAGTGTTCAAAATACCGCTTGCAGAGGATGACATCAAACTCTCCAGGTTTCGATGCGTCGAGTATCTCTGAAACTTTTGATTTTACAACCCTGTAACGACTTGCCTCTATCTTGTTGGCGGCGAAATTGTTTCGAGCGCTCTCCGCTCTCTTCCGAGTTGTTTCGACGGCGACAACCTTGGAGGCCCCCGCGTCGAGAGCGGCAAGACTCCAAAAGCCACTGTAACTGGCTATGTCGAGGACCCGCGCGCCGCGAAAAAGATCGATGCTCTGCCCAATGATCGCGTCGTAGCGGTGGCGCAAGCGGAGAACGTCCAGGAAATCTTGCGCGACCCTCAACGTGGGAAGCGCCTGGATCAAACCGGGATTGCGATCGAAGAAGTGCGTAGGCGCTTCCGGGCGCCGGGTCTCGGCCTCGGCTCTCGCGGCGCCGTCCCCATTGCCCCCGCTTCGTCGTCCGTCGCCTTCCGTCTCCCGTCGAAAGCGCTCTATCCATTCTTCATTGGTTTCGTCCCCTTGTTTCTCCACAAACGGGACTTCTTCCATTTCGTCGCGTTCGGCGTCTTGCACCTCGAGCAGTTCGACGATGCTGCGGACCGTGGCTTCAGGATCAGCTAAGAGGTCCTCATAGGTCACATGGAAAGGGGGGATGTCGTTCGCCTCGAACCAGCGTAGCCAACCTGCTTCCAGCACGTCAATCGCTTTCATGGATTTGGCGATCAGCTCCCGGTCGTATCGCAACTGGGCCTTTCCTGTCCCCTGCTGTTGAGAAACCCACTGCTTTGTCTGCAGCGCCCGCACCATGGATACTGCTTGCGCCACCCTGTCCCGACGACTGATGTAGATGTAAGTGACCGGCGACAAGACTTCGAGTAAAGCAGGGTATTGATCGACAAACTTCTCGAAATCATTGAAGTGCGATTTTAGTCCAAAGACGCCGCTTCTCGACGTTCGCCGCGAAGTCAGGCTGGCGACGTATTCCGCGGGCGTTGACGATTTGAACCGATTCCTAAAGGCGCGCAGATCGGATCCCGGGTTGAAGATTTCGCTCGGCGCTCCCAGCAAGCCAGTTTGTGTCAGGAGGCGGCAGAGATACGTGCTGCCGCAACGAGGCGAAGATGCGACTACATAGGATCTTCGCAACGGGGTCGAATGAGCAAAATCCAGAGCCGCGTCAGTGAATAAAGTTCGTCTATCTTCAGTCGTTGCGCTATTGTCTTTCATTGGGTCGAGAAACTCCGTGGTAATCTCAAGCGGCGAGTTGCTTCAAACGAACCTTTCGAGTTTATCACCGGTGACAATGGCGGACGGCGACCCGTGTCTTTCCGTCACCTCCCCAGTCTACGTTATCAGATGTATGACCCACGTGCATCTGCTCTCTGATAGCCATGCGGCGACGAACCCGGTAGGCGTCATCAGGAGCGCGCTCTCTGGGTTCATTTGGAAATCCTCGACAGAAAGCGGATGACGCTCGCGGTGAATTCGCCGGGATCGTCCAGCATCACGGCGTGGCCTGCCGCGGCGACGGTGATCAGCTGACCCTTCCAAAGCGTTCGCTCGACCATGCGATTTGCGACGTCGAAGGGGAAGACCCCGGAAGCTTGCCCGCGCACGATGAGAGTCGGGCAATGTATTGCAGCGAGGACAGGCCAGAGCTCAGGTAAGCTGTAACGGCCATCGCTCGCGACAAGCCGGCTGATTTCGGAACAGGCGGCGAGTGTAGGGTCCGCCTTATGCGTCCACCCGATTGCCGCGGAAGGGCGTAAGCACGTGCGAGCGAACTGTCGCAGCGCCGCCGCGTCCGCCAACGGACGGCGCTCGACAAGCCATTGCAGGTAGTCCTCCACGGTCGCGAAATTTCGCGGCATGGTGGCGAAATTTCGCAGGATCTCGTCAATTCCTTCCTTCTGCAGTTCGGGACCGAAATCGACGATGATCAAACCGGCTACCCGGGAAGGATGGTCGGCGGTGAACCGAATGGCCGCGTCGGCTCCGAGGGAATGACCAATTAGGATCATTCGTTCGAATTCAAGCGCTGTGACGGCCTTGGCGAGATCCGCGGCAAAGGTGTTCGTATCGTATCTGGATTCCGGATCCCAATCAGAATCCCCATGGCCTCGGAGATCAACAGCCACGGCGTGGAATTGCTGCGCAATCCTCAGCGCCAGGTAGTTCCAGATGCGGCCGGAGTCGCCAAGTCCGTGAACCATCACGAGTGGCGATCCACGACGGCTCCACTCCGTCACGCAGAGCGTTATCCCGCCCGTCCCGCTGGCTGTGATCGATCGGCGCCACATCTTGTTATTTCTGCGACATCCGCCCAATCATGCAACATCCGTGCCCGTTCCGGGCCTCTCGGCGACGGGTAGAAAATCGGTTACCCTAAAGTGAACTATTTTTCTCAGAAAATATCTGCTCAGCTAATCCTCGCAAGCTTAGCGGCCGCATGTCCGTCCAGACGGATTCAATATACCGAAGGCACTCGGCCTTCAATCCTTCCTTGCCTACGGATTGCCATCCGCGAGGAACCGCCTTGTGGTTGGGCCAGATCGAATATTGCCCCTCTCTGTTGCAAACAACCGAGTAAATCCGGCTGTCTTCCCCCTCATCCCTGATCATCTGGTCTCCCCTCCAAGCCGATGAGCCCAAGTCCGCTGGCCCCCTCACCTGTCCGGACGCGGCGCGGTGGATAACGAGGCCAGCCTGCGATACTCCAGGGCCGTCCGTCAACTCTGCGAAATTTACATGGCGAATTGGTACGCTAAGCATGGCATCGTTGCTGACGGCCGGAGTGGCCCAGATTGCCGTTAGTCGTTCGTTCAGCATTTCCGCTCGCGCCCGAAAGGACAAAGCGTCGAACTCCCAGGATCCGCGCCCTTGCGCGATCCCCCATCGGGCCGTAAGCCTTCTCGTATGGACTTAGAACGATTTGAGCGGTCGGAGAGGTTGATTTAGAGGCTAGAGTTTCGCCTTATCGGGAGGGGCGAGGGCTTTGATTCCCGGTTTTCTATTTGGCCGGCGTCTCGGCCAGTGGGAAGAATTGAGCTCTCTCATTGAGGAACAGGTGAGATAGGAACAGGTGGTACGTGCTAACTCGGTCGGCCGATAGAGGAATTCCTGAGGGAGACAACGTCTCGCGGGGCGGGCTCTCAATTCGAAACTGGATGGACCCTCAACTCGATTTCCCGGTCCTGAGTTCGTTTGCGAAGTCTTATGTTGTTGCCTCCTCGTATCGCAGCGGCAGCACTTATTTCTGCTCGCTCCTCTGGAAAACCGGCGCGCTTGGGGCGCCGGCGGAGTACGTAAATACAGGAGATGGTCGGCAGTTGCGCGAAGTTATGGCGACGCGGCTTCAGCCGACTTCTCCGGAGGATTATTTCAAGAAGCTTTTGGCCTGCCGGACGTCAAGCAACGGCGTATTCGGTATGAAGGCGCACTACCATCACTTTGAGCAGGCGCTCGCCTGGTGCCCATCGATGCTCGATTTGCTGTCCCCGGTGTCGTACATTTACCTTACTCGCCACGACCATATCGCTCAGGCCGTATCGATGGCCAAAGCGATGCAAACCGATCGATGGACGTCGATGGACCCTGAGGCCCGAACCGTTATGAGATACGACGGGGGCCTCATCCGGCGGTGCCTGGAAGACATTCATCGTCAAAAGATCGGTTGGCTTAGATGGTTCGAATTGAATAGCGTGACGCCGCTTATCTTGAATTATGAAGACTTGATTGCAAAAACCGACGGCGCAATTGAAAAAGTTAAACAGTTTCTGGAAGTTTCGCAAGCGGGAAGCTGCGAAAATCATCCGCCATCGGTCGAGAAGCTCGGCGACCGGGTCAACGTTGAGTGGGCCGCCCGTTTCCGGCGCGAAGCTAGATCCGCATCGTCTTGGCAGGTCTCGCCGTCACTATCCAGGGAATGGCAGCTGCGCATTGAAAAACAAGGAAACGAATAAAGTCTCTTAGGACGAAAAAGTGTTGGCTTTGACGAGAAAATCGGGCGAGCGGAAGCCGCGCGATCTCTTCCAAATTCACAGCGGCATTGAGCGATTCTCTTCCGCCGGGCAGCTACCCTGTCTCTTTAGTCGACACGATCTCTTCCGGTCGTACAGCCCGGGCATCAAGCCGGATCTTCTGTGACCGCGCGCGGCGTACCGCAAGCGCCAAATATTTATTTGTTGACGGGCGGTACTCGGCAAACTGCCACGTTGCCTGGTCATCGTGCTGCGGCGCGCGGTTGCGTTCGGGGTGGAATTTGATGCGAACCGGATCAAGCGTGAAGGAAAAGGAAGTCAGGGGCCGGTTCAGCCCCTCGCCGGTGGCCTTGATAAAGGCCTCCTTCAGCGTCCAGAAACGGAAAAACAAGCAGCCAATCTGGTCCGGCGACGCCGATTTCAAAATCAAGCCTTCCTCGGGAGCAAAGACGGTGTCAGCCAGACCAAAATCAATCGCGCGGTCCGCGGACTCAACGTCCACCCCCACTTGATGACGCCCAATCGCACAGGCGACCATTCCTCTCGTGTGGCTGATGTTGAACCGGAGTGTGGGCGTGGCGCAACAAGGGGCCAGTTCAGGCTTGCCAAATTCGCCCTCTATGTAGCGCCAGGCGGCTGTTGGCTTACCCGTCAGTTCGCTCAGCATGACGCGTCTAAGCGCATGGGCCGCGGTGAATGCCTCCCGATCAACTGCAAAGCGATATTTGTCGGCCTGCCGCCGCTCGCCGTCATCAAGTATGCGCCGCCAGGACGACCAATGGGCGCCATCGGCCGCGCTAAGCGACAGCCACCGCAACAGAACGGTGTTCGTCTGCAGTCTGTCGACAGCCATTTAGGTTGCGGCTTTGCGCTGCGGATGCGGACAGAAGATCGTGGACTTCGGCATGTGGTTCCTCGCGATCAGCGATCTTCACCCCGATCATCCTGTAAACCGGGAGAATCAATAAGTTTGTAATGCCGGAAGCACGATCCGGGCGATCGTTTGTCGGCGCGCCGTCAGACGAACCGCCCCTGCACGGCAACGCCGCAAGCTTGCCAAAGCCCGCCAAAAACAGCAATCTTTGACAGTTAAGCCGGGTCATTCCACGACTGTCGGCGAATGCCGTGGCGGGGGTGGCGTGCATGAGGCTGGTTAGGGCGCAGGTCACGAACTACCGCAGCGTCGAGAATTCGGAGGAGTTCAGCGTCGACGACATGCTGTGTCTCGTCGGCAAGAACGAGGCGGGGAAAACCGCGGTATTGCAGGCGATTGCCGGGATCAACCCGCACCCGCTGACGCAGGTCGTCTACAACAGGGAACGAGACTATCCGCGCCGTTTCCTGACCGAATACGACCAGCGTCATCCCCACGAACAGGCGGTTGTTGCGACTACCTGGTGGCGACCGGAAGCAGATTGCCTCAAGCTCATATCGGAAGAAATCGGCGCTCAAGGTCTCAAGGATCAGCCGGTCATGGTCCTGAGACGCTACGAGGGAACCGATGTCGAATGGAGCGTGCCGATAGACGACCCGAAGGCGGTCGAGTTCCTCATCGAACGGGAGCGGTTGAATGACCATGAGCGCCGAGGCCTGAAGACCGAATCAAGCGAGGGTCTACGCAAATCGCTTGAATCGCTCGAGCAGCCGACGGACCGCCAGAAGCTGTTGCTGGAGCGCCTGAACGCGATGCCAGAAAAAAGCGTTCACGGGCTCGCGATTTCGATCCTCAAGGACCATCTGCCCCAATTCATGTTCTTCACCCACTACGACCGGATGGCCGGGGAAATGCGAGTTGACGACATCACCGGATCCCACATCGGCAGGGTTCATTCGCCGCCAGACGGCCAGTTGCGGCCGCTCGAAGCCGGTGAAACCGTGTTTCTCGATTTCCTGGAATTTGCCGGAGCGTCGATCGAGGAAATCCGGAAATCGAAGACCTACGAGTCTCTCAACGCAAAGTGCGAAGCCGCCTCGATCGCAATCACCGATCAATTGCGAGAATACTGGGCTCAGAACCCGCATCTCGACGTTGACATCCGAGTGACCAAAGCGGAAAGCGGCGATCCGCGGCCGCTCGACGCCGGGACGATCGCCCGCGCCAGGGTCAAGAACACAGTCAACCGGGTCAGCGTTCCGTTCTCCGAGCGGAGCGCCGGCTTCATCTGGTTCTTCTCGTTCCTCGTTAAATTCGCGCAGGTGCGCGAGCTCGGCGGCAACCTTGTCGTCCTGCTCGACGAACCCGGGTTGACCCTTCATGGCAAGGCACAGGCCGACTTGCTTCGATATTTTGCCGACAAGATCACGCCCGACCACCAGCTTATCTATTCGACTCATTCGCCGTTTATGGTGCCCGCGGACGATTTGACGAAGTCGCGGATCGTCGAAGATCAGCTCGTTCTTGGGCCGGGCGGCCGGTGGACGACCATGGGGACAAAAGTGAGGGAGGACGTTCTGGCGACAGACCCGGATACGCTGCTCCCTCTGCAGGGCGCGCTCGGGTATGAAGTCACCAAGACCCTGTTCAAAGGCCGCAACACGCTTCTTGTCGAAGGACCGGAAGACGTGCTTTTCCTCCAGTGCTTTTCCCAACAACTCCGCCGGCGCAATCGCACCGCGCTCGACCGGCGGTGGACAATTTGTCCGGCCGGCGGAATCGAGAAGATCCAGTCCTTCGTTTCGCTCTTCTCCGGGGGGAGATCGGAAGTTGCGGTAATCACCGGCTATGATATCGCCGACCACAAGAAGCTGCTCGAAAGATTGCGTAGGTCGCAAGTGGTCAAAGCTGGCCGGCTGTTGATTTTCGCGGACGCGCTAGGCTTACCGGAGGCGGATGTTGAAGACATCTTCGACCCCGAGGTCTATCTGAGAATAGTAAACCAAGCCTATCAACTGCCCGCCGCCGACAGATTGACGACCGCCAAGCTCGACGCGGCCGCCCCCGCGGCGGCTCGACTGATCAAGCGGGTCGAGGCTGCATTCAAGTTTCTGCCGCTAAATCTGCCCAAATTTGATCGCTTCACCCCTGCCGACTGGCTGATGCGCAATCCAGACGTGCTTGACGGAAACGGACCACGAGTTCGAGTGGACGCTCGACAATGCCGAACGCGTCATCCGCGCCATCAATTATAAGCTCGACGATTCATGACGCGGCGTGAACGCGACGCGACCTTCGCCCGAACTCGAAATCGGCGCCAGCGCTCTTGTCAACGCAGTCGGCAAGGGATTCACAGTGTTGACGACGCCGAGGCAATAACGGGACCGATGCATGAATCTTTGGGCCATTAGCGACCTTCACATTGGACACCAAGGCAACCGAACTGCCCTTATGTCTATTGAGCGACGACCGCAGGATTGGCTCATCTTGGCTGGAGACGTTGCTGATTCGGAGTCGCAGCTGGCGGACGCATTCAAGTTCTTGAGCCAACGCTTCGCGCGTTTGATCTGGGTTCCCGGCAATCATGAACTCTGGGCGAGGGATAGCGCTCCCGGCACTTTGCAAGCCGTGCGCGGCGAAGCGCGCTACTTGGCGCTCGTCGCTCTTGCCCGGTCATTTGAAGTTCTGACGCCAGAGGACCCCTACCCAATTTGGCCAGGGAGCAACCCGCCCATTGCCATCGCCCCTCTTTTCACCCTGTACGACTATAGTTTTCGGCCTGATTCTTTAGCTGCCGCCAATGTGTTGGAATGGGCGGAGTTGGAGGGAGTGATGAGCGCAGACGAATTGCTGCTCGATCCGGCGCCCTTTCCCGACCGAATCGCCTGGTGTGCATCTCGAGTGGCTAGGACCGCTGCTCGACTTGCCGCCCTTCCGTCCCACTATGTCTCGATTTTGGTCAACCACTATCCGCTCGAGCAAATGCACGCGATTTTGCCGCGCATACCACGTTTCACTCCGTGGTGCGGGACGCGCCTTACTTCAGGTTGGCACCGCCGGTTTCGCGCCCTGGCTGTGGTTTACGGCCACCTCCATATCCGGCGCGATTTTTTTCAGGACAACGTGCGTTTTCATGAGGTGTCGCTCGGCTACCCAGGACAATGGGACGACAGTGCGACGATGGATTCATACCTCCGCAAGATTCTGTGATCAGCGCCTCCAGCGAACGGGTCTCCGCTCGGGCCCGCATTCGACCCAGAGGCTTTCTCCGAGGTATTGTTCGGGCCGCTTAAGCTCATCGATCCAGCGAATGCAGAGGGCGGGCCGCGTCCTTGGACGATTCCGACCGACGCGGTCGCAGGCCGTATCGGTCGGGGTCATCGACCCCGGCTACAGCGCCAATAGGGCCTCAGTCCTTCACCTCGGTGTCCGGGCGGTCGTCGCCGCGCTCGACTTCCTCGCGCCAGCGCCCCGAACTGTCCTCGAATTCGATCGGGCCGCCGCTGCCCGGAGCTCGCTGCTCGCGCGCCGCCCGGGCGGCGGCGGCGTGGGCCGCCTCGTGGGTCGGAAAGGTTTCCGAAAAGACGCCGCCGACTTTGTAGGCCCATCCGCCGTCGTGTTCGACGACTTCGTAGGTGACACGGCTCATGGTCGAGAATCCTCCTGTTGGCGCTTGGCCTTGCCCCGAGACGCGCCGTCTCGCCAAGCGAGCCGGGCCCGCTTCATCTGGCGGTTTCGGCGCGCACTTTCAATGACGCCCTTGGTAGACGCCGTCGCTGACCGCGTCGGCCGAGCCGCTCAGAGCGGGCCTGCGCAATTTTTGCCCCCGCGGCCCCTATCGCGGCATAGTCAGGCCGATGGAGCGATCTCGCTCGCCCGATCGGTCAGCCGGGCGTCGTTGGAGCGGCTGGGAGGATGACATGTTCAACGACCTCGGCGATTGGCTGTTCAATCCTTCCGGTTTGACCGCGCATGGCTTCTGTCTGCTTTGGCAGCCCGGACTCATTTGGACCTATGCCCTCTCGGACGCCGGGATCGGGCTGGCCTACTTTTCCATTCCGGTGGCCCTCGGCGCTATCGCCCGTCGAAGGCGCGATTTGGTGTTTCGGCCGCTTCTCTTTCTTTTTGCGACATTCATCCTTCTGTGCGGCGCGACCCATTGGATCGATGTCTTGACCCTCTGGGTTCCCGTCTACGGCCTGGGAGCGGTGGTCAAAGTCGCGACTGCGTTGGTGTCTCTGTTCACCGCCGTCGTCCTATGGAAGTTCATTCCGGCCGCCTTGACCTTGCCCTCGCCATCGCAGTTTCGCGAGGCCAACGCGGCCCTGAGAGCCACCGAAGAACGGCTTTATCAATCGCAAAAGATGGAGGTCGTCGGCCAGCTGACCGGCGGCATCGCGCACGATTTCAACAACATGATTCAGGCCGTCTCGGGCGGCCTGACTCTGCTGGAGCGCCGGATTGCGGCCGGGCGGCTCGACGAGGTCGGGCGCTTCGTCAACGAAATGCGGCGCGCGCTCAACAGCGCAGCAGCGCAGACGAACCGCCTCCTGGCGTTTTCCCGCCGCCAGGCGCTGCAGCCCGAGCGCGTGCAGCCCGACCAGTTTATCGGCGGCATGCGCGAATTTCTCCAACGAACGATCGGTCCTGAAATTCGATTGAAGCTTGAATTGGGCGACGGCAAATCGGACGTCATCTGTGACGCCCACCAGCTGGAGGGCGCGCTCATGAATCTGGCGATCAACGGCCGCGACGCAATGCCGGACGGAGGCGAATTGACGATCTCGGTCGCCGACCGCAAAGTGACGGCCCGCGACTTTGCCGATCCCGAAGAGGCGAAGCCCGGAGACTACGTCGAAGTCGCGGTGTCGGATACCGGGGTAGGCATGACCCCTGAAATCCTCGGCCGGGCCATCGAGCCATTCTACACGACGAAAGCAACCGGCCAGGGGACCGGCCTTGGATTGTCGCAAGTCTACGGATTTGTCCGCCAGTCCGGCGGCTTCCTCAGGATCGAGAGCGAGCCGGGACGCGGAACCAAGATCCTCATTTCCCTGCCAGGCGCTCCCCGGTCGCAAGACGGAGGAAAGGACTGGTCGAAACCCGTCGGCGGCGGGGCGGCGCCGTTGTCGGCGCGCGGCGCCGTCCTGGTCGTCGAAGACCAGGCGGACGTGCGCGCGCAGATCGTCGAGGTCCTCGACAATATGGGATGCGAGGTCATCGAAGCCGCGGATGGATCCGAAGGATTGCGCCTCATCGATCAGCGGCGTCATTTTGATCTTCTGGTCACTGACGTCGGGCTTCCGGGCTCAAGCGGGCGCCAGCTCGCCGACGCCGCCCGCGCGGCGATGCCAGCTCTGCGGGTCCTGTTCATCACCGGCTACGCCGGGACCGCGCTCGACGACGCTCAGCTCACGAACGGCATGGAGATTTTGCGAAAGCCATTCGCGCTCGATGATTTCGCCGCCAGGGTCGCGGCAATCCTGTCCAAATCGGCGGGCTCCAAGGCCCGCGACATTCAAGGATCCGAGGCAAAGAACGCTGGACCGTCACGCCGGCCGTAACCGGGTTTCAACGGCCGCGCCTCAGGCAGGAGCGGATAGCCGCAGGCGAGTGGCCGGAGCCGACCCGCCGCCCGCAAGAGAGTCACTTGCATAATGAAAGTAACTCCTATACAGGGCGGGAATGCAACGCACCCGCTTCAGCGTCATGGATTGCCCGATCGCTCGCAGCCTCGACCGCGTCGGGGAGTGGTGGAGCATCCTCATCCTGCGCGACGCGCTCGGCGGCATGACCCGGTTCGAGGAATTCCAGAAGAGCCTGGCGATCGCCCCCAACATACTGACCCGCCGGCTGAACGCGCTCGTGGACGCGGGCTTTCTCGAGCGGCGGCGCTACAGCGCGCATCCGCCCCGACACGAATACATCGTCACCGAGCGGGGAGGGGATTTCCGCCCGGTATTGATCGCGCTCTTGGCTTTCGGAAATCGCCACTTCGCGCCCGAAGGGGCGAGCGTCACGATCAGCGACGTCGGGTCGGGCGCTCCGGCCGAGCCGATGCTGATCGATCGCCTGACCGGCCGGCCGCTCGTCTCTTCGGAGTTCGAACTGGTCGCCGGCCCGGCGGCGAGCGAGGCGACGAAGGTCAGGATGGCGGCGCGGGCCGCCAGGCTTGCCAAGAGCCGCATCTGACTTGATCACCCTGACGGAGGCCGACCAATGAACGCGCCAGTCCTGAACGTTGCGCGCCTGGGCGACAAGACGCCCCGGCCGGCGGCGCCGATGAGCGCCCGCACGCTGATGCTGTTGACCGGCCCGATCGTGCCGACCTTGCTCATGCTTGCCTGGCCGAACGTTCTGGTGATGTTGGCGCAGGCCTCGACCGGCCTGATCGAGACCTGGTGGGTGTCGCATCTCGGAGCCGACGCGCTGACCGGGATGGCGCTTGTCTTTCCAGGCTTCATGATGATGGGAATGCTGTCGGCGGGCGCGGTCGGCGGCGGCATTTCGTCGGCGGTCGCCCGCGCGCTCGGCGCTGGCCGGCGGGCGGACGCCGACGCGCTCGTCGCCCACGCCCTTTTGATCAACCTCGCGCTCGGCGTCGCCACGTCGGCCTTGTTCCTCGCTTTCGGACGGCAGCTCTACGCCGCCATGGGCGGCCGCGGCGGGTCGCTCGAGGCGGCGATGCAATATTCGAACGTCGTCTTTGCCGGCAATATCCTGGTTTGGCTTATGAACGGGCTCGCCAGCATCGTCCGCGGAACCGGCAACATGCTCTTCCCCTCAATGGTGGTCTGCGTCGGAGTCGCGCTGCTGATCCCGCTGTCGCCGCTGTTCATCTTCGGCTTCGGACCGATGCCGGCCCTGGGGATCGCCGGCGGCGGGGTCGCGGTCGTGGCGACGACGGCGCTGATGGCGGCGATCCTCGCGTGGTACATCCTCAGCGGCAATTCGCTCGTGCGCTTACGCATCGCCCGCCTCAGGCCCGCGTTCTTCGCCGACATCCTTCGCGTGGGCGGCGTCGGCTCGCTCAGTACGCTGCAGACGACCCTGACGGTCGCGCTGACAACTGGCCTCGTTGGCGCTGCGGCCGGCCCGCAGGCCGTCGCCGGCTATGGAACCGGCTCGCGCCTCGAATACCTGCTCATCCCGCTGGTGTTCGGCCTCGGCGCGCCGCTGGTCGCGATGGTTGGCACGAGCATCGGCGCAGGGCAGAACCGGCGCGCGCTGCGCATCGCCATGATCGGCGGCGCGATCGCCTTCGCGGCGACCGAGGCGATCGGGCTTGCAGCAGCGATCTGGCCCGAGGCATGGCTCAACCTGTTCGGCGACGACCCTGTGATGGTGGCGACTGGGAAGGATTATCTCCGTTTCGTCGGCCCGCTCTATGGATTTTTCGGCTTGGGTCTCGCTCTCTACTTCGCCTCGCAGGGCGCGGGAAAGCTTCTTTGGCCGTTATTGGCGGGATTCGCCCGGCTCGTGATCGCGGTCGGCGGCGGCTGGCTCGCGCTGACTGCGACCGGCTCGTTGACCCTGGTGTTCGCCATGCTCGGCGCCGCGCTCGCGTCCTATGGCGCGATCGTCGGGATCGCGATCTGGTCGGGCGTCTGGTTCAGGGGCGGCGCGGCCGCGCCAAAATGAGCGGCTCTCGGCGCTTCACGCCCCAACCGTCGCAATGCGCAGGTTGTTGGTCGCGCCGGGGGTCCCGAACGGCACGCCGGCGACGACGATGATGCGCTCGCCCTCGCCGGCGAAGCCCTCGATATAGGCATGCCGGCAGGCGCGCTCCGCCATGTCACGCTCGTCGCGGGCATCGTCGGTGACGATTGGGTGCAAGCCCCAGACGACCGCGAGGCGCCGCGCGACTTCTTCCCGCGGGGTCAGCGCAAGAATTGCCGAGCGTGGCCGCTGGCGGGCGATGCGAAGGCCGGTCGAGCCGGAGCTGGTCCAGGCGCAGATCACCCTCAAGTTCAGCGTTTCGGCGACGTCGCGGGTCGCCTCGGCGATCGCGTCCGCTCCCGTAGCCTCGGGCGCCGCGCGCTGAGCCTCGATGATCGAGGGATAGATCCCCTCCGATTCCACCGCTTCCGCGATCCGACTCATGGTCGTGACCGCTTCGCGCGGGTACTGACCCGAAGCGCTCTCAGCCGACAGCATGACGGCGTCCGCGCCCTCGAACACGGCGGTCGCCACGTCCGACACTTCGGCTCGGGTCGGCACCGGCGCGGTGATCATCGATTCCAGCATCTGGGTCGCCACCACCACCGGCTTGCCAATCCGCCGCGCCAGGCGAGTCAGCGTTTTCTGGATGCCTGGCACGCGTTCGAGCGGCATCTCGACCCCGAGATCGCCGCGCGCCACCATCAGAGCGTCGGCGACCGCCATGATCTCGTCGATGCGCTGGACGGCCTGAGGCTTTTCGATCTTGGCCATCACCAACGCCCGGCCCTTGGCGATCGCCTTGACCTCGTCGATGTCCTCCGGCCGCTGCACGAATGAGAGCGCGATCCAGTCGATGTTCTCCTCGAGCGCCGCTGCGAGATCGGCGCGATCCTTGTCGGTCATCGCCGAGGTCGGAATGGTGGTGTCGGGCAGGCTGACGCCTTTCTTGTCAGACACGCGCCCCGGCACTTCGACGACGGTCGATGCGCGTCCGGGCGCGGCGTCGGCGACGCGCAGCAAGACCTTGCCGTCGTCGATGAGAATGCGGTGGCCGGGCGCGAGCGAGCTCAAGATTTCGGGATGGGGCAGGTAGACGCGCGAAGCTCCCCCCGGAGCCGGGTCGCCGTCGAGGACGAAAAGGTCGCCCTTGTGCAAGTCCGCGCGACCGCCGTCGAACGCGCCGAGCCTGAGTTTCGGGCCCTGCAGGTCGACGAGAATGCCGATCGGGCGGTTCATCTCTTCCTCGAGCGACCGGATCGTCTTCACCCGCTCGCGCATGGCGTCATGCGACGCGTGGCTCATGTTGATGCGGAAGACATCGGCGCCGGCGGCGAACAGGGCGGCGATCGTGTCGCGGTCGCTCGAGGCGGGGCCGAGGGTGGCGATGATCTTGACGCGGCGGCGACGGGCCTGCAATGGCGTTTCTCCCTACGGAATCGCGGCGTTCGCCGCCACGCGTTCCGCCCCTGATCGAACATCGGGCGCATCGCGCTGTTCGTCACGTCGCGAGACTCGGCGCGCCGATCTGTTCCTGAGCATGACCGCGTGGCGGACGCAAGTCACCGCTCCGCGACCGATCGCGGGAAAAAGAACCGAGCGCGCAGCGCCGCCAGGAACGTGAGGGTCCGCCATCGTCCGGAGGGCGCTTTGGCGACGAGCCCCTCAAAGGGGGCGATCGTGCCGATCGACTCGCTCGGGAGGCAAAAGGAGATCGCTCGGCGCATCGCCGACCGATGCGCGGATCATGTGCTCGCGCTCAAAGGCAATCAGACCAGCCTGCGTGAGGACGCAGCGCAGCTCTTCGCCGATACGGTCTGCGCCACAGATTGGCTCCGCGAGCGCCGACACCGACGCTGGTCACGGCCGCGTCGAGGAGCGCGGTCGCCGCGCCGGCAAAGCCAGTTGGCTCGCTCAACGCCCCCCGACTGGAAAAATCTGCGTTCACCGCCACCGTCACCGTTCGGCGCATCGGCAAGAGAAGCGGACGCGAAAGCCTCGAGACCCGCTACTCGATCACGTCCTCGAACCTGACCCGGAGGTCATTTTCTCGCCGCATTGGGCGCTGGACGTCACCTTCGACGAGAACCGGCGCACAACCGGAAAAGACCCCTCTCCGCTGAACTTCGCCGTCATCCGGCACACCCCTTACAGCCTCCTCAAAGCCGACAACACAGGCGGCTCGCCGCGCCGAAAGCGCCTAAGGGCCGCCGTCGACCAAACCTTCCGAACCAAGCTGTTTGTCGCTTGACGATTTGCGACATCGCTCCGAACCATTGCCAAGCTCGTTGCGCACGCTCAGAATAAAGGGTAGGAGTTCCCAACGACCATGGAGGGATTTGCAGCAAGATGTCGACTTGGACAGGATTAAACAAGACCGCAGACGTTTCAGTGGCGCGACCGGCGGCCCGAGCGCGGTATCAGATAGCGCCATTCGATCGCCCGATTGCTGGCGCGACGTCCCGGGCGCGCAAGTTCGAAGTGTTTCGTTTTGTGTTCCGCTTAGTGGTCTCGCGTAGGCATTCCGCTTGGCGGTATTGTCAGTCATCTCTTCTTGTGAAGGGAAATTCGAAGGAGGGCGTTATGAGGAAGTCTCGGTTGTGGTGGGTCGCTTCGGCGGCTTTGATGTTGGGTTCCTTTCCCGCCTACGCCGACATGATTGCGAAGAGCGCGGACGGTTCTCTGGAGCTCGCTCTGCCGAACGGCTGGCACGATGTTAAGCCGGATGGTCCGACAACGAAAATCGCCGCGACCAATGGCCATGGGTCGCGCGTTGTTGTGCGGGTTTACCCAAAGGAAGATTTTAAGGACGCCAAGGCCGTTGCGAACTTTTCAATCAATAAACTGAAGCTTTCGGATGACGAAGGCATCAAATTCGAAGATATTCAAATTGGCGGGAAACCCGCGGTGCGTGCAAGCGTATTGGGGACCCAGGCCAGCGGGATGAGAGCAGGCTATCTGGTCACCGTTGTTGACAGCGATAGCATGTATGTCGAATTGATGGGGCGTAGCGACGCGTCTTCCTTTCCCAAGGAAACCGCGGCTCTCGCAGCTTTTGGCAACGCGTTGAAAACTTCGGCCACGCCTCCGGCTCCCCCGCCGGCTGCGGCAAGTCCAGCTGCGAAGCCGCCTTTGCCCCAACCCAAAAACTGAACTTGATGAGCCGATGAGATACCGCTTTTGCTCGGGAGGGATATTCTGTATGGTCGCTGCGTTTAGCGAAGGGGAGTCAATATATGAATGAGAAGGCAGCGACAGAAAAGGCGGTTGGCGGAGGGACACCCGTACGTCTGAGAATGCCGCCAAAGTTGTTGGCCCGCGTTGACGCGATTGTCGCGGCGCAGGCCGACCCCAAGCCGCCGCGTGGCAAGGTGATCAAACAATTGATGCGCGAAGGCTTAAGAGTGAGGCGTGAGCGGAGGAAGGCTCGTCAACAAACTTCCGGAGCCAAGGGCTGAGGCTCCTGTGAATCGAAGTTGAACAGATGATGCGCCGTCGACGCTCAGGCGGCGCAGCCAGCTTACCCTAAGGTTTTCCTGACACATTGGCGTGGCGCGGAGGATACGCGCCACGCCAAGCGGGAAGCTTAATTACCTTCCAGGCTCGATATGGAGGCCCAGAACTGCGGTCCTCCAGGTTCTGGGGCCGAAACCCGCGCTGATCACAGATCGCTGCTTCGCCTGCGACTGTCGTCGATCCTTCGCAAATCTCGTCCCGACGCCGCGATAGCGACTTGGTTTATCCAAGCCTGGGTAACTACCGGCCGCGGGATGGCGTCCGTCCGTTGCGTTTTTGCTGGCCTGCGGTAAACTTGGCGAACTGATCGCCAGCAGATGGAATATAGAGACTTGCCACGCACACTCGTTGACCCGGAATTTGATGACTTGGATTCCGAGGAAGTTGAATCCACGCAAACCCCCCGTCAGCGCCAAATACAGCGCCGATTGGATGCCCGCTTTCAAACCGCCGAGGCTCAAAAGCAGTTGGCTCGAGCAATGGAGAAAAATGCGCGTTACATGTTTTGGTCGACCATCATCGCGGGCATGATGACGGCCTTGGCGGCCGCGACAATTGTATTTGAGGTATTTGTGGGCTTCCCTCGTACTCTACACTAAACAGAATATATCGCCGGGTATCCGGCGTATTCGAAAACTCGCGTGACGGTTCGCAAGTGGCGACCGACCCGAGCCTTCCCCTGGATTCGTGACCTCTCATCCGCGAACAATCGCGTCGACGCCGGCCGCGCCGTCAAGAGGTTGTTTCGTCCTCGCTCGACGCACCCGGAGCCGGTCGAGCGCGAGAAAGAACGCGGGCGTCGTATATAGCGTAACAAACTGGGACAAAAGCAATCCTCCGACAATTGCGATGCCGAGGGGCTGTCGGAGTTCAAAGCCAGCTCCGTGGCCCAGCGCCAACGGGAGCGACCCAAGGAGGGCGGCCAAGGTTGTCATGATGATAGGAAGAAAGCGCAGTCGCGCCGCCTCAAGTATCGCATCCCGAGCGGACAAATTCCTATTCCGCTCGGCGTCCAGGGCAAAATCGACCATCATGATGGCGTTCTTCATCACGATGCCGACCACCAAGACGCAACCCACGGCGGCGATGAGGGTGAACTCCGTATGGGTCAGCCAGAGCGCGAGAAGCGCCCCGAACGCGGCGGACGGCAAGGTTGATAGAATTGTTAACGGGTGAACGAAGCTCTCGTAGAGAACGCCTAATATTAGGTAAATGCTTACTACGGCAGCAAGAAACAATATCGGCATGGAATTGGAAGTTTCATCAGCCAGTTTCGCCTCGCCCCGGAACCCAGTATGGACATAGTCGGGCAGTCCAGCGGAGACCTCCGCTTTGCGGATAGCCTCCAGCGCTTGGCCTATCGATACGCCCGGTGGCGTGTTGAACGAAACCGTGAAAGCCGGCGCCCCGTCCTCGTGCGGAATCCACATCGACGCGTGAGCCCGGCGCCGTTTGCTCAGGATTTCCGTCGGCAGGCCGGATGTCAGAAAGACCTGGTCCAAGTCGGAGGGATCGTTTCGCGCATTCGCCTTCACCTCCAGCACGACGCGAGCGTGATAAATCGGAAACCGAATGAGGTCCAGCCGCCTTTGTCCAAACCAGTCATCAAAAATGTTGTCGATATCCCTCGTTGTCACGCCCGCTCGCGCCGCCCGCTCGCGATCCAGGCGATAGTTGACCGCGAGCCCGGATTTCTCGTAGTTTGTTTGGACGTCAGTCGCTTCCGGCAACGCAGCGATTCGTTCCTTCATGAGCAGCGTCCACTTGATGACCTCCTGCTGATCGAATCCGGACAGGGTATATTGGTAGCGCGATGCGGATCTATTCGCGCCCACTTTTAGGTCCTGAAGGGGCACAAAGACGACTTTCGCGTCCCAGGAATTCGCCAGCTTCGCGCGCAGTCGCGCAATCACTTGCTCGACGGATTGCTTTCGGACCTCAAGAGGTTTGAGGCTGACCAACATCGATCCGATACTCATGGGCCCAACGCCCACGTAGGAGCCAACATGGTCGACCGCGGGATCCGATCGGATCGCCTCGGCAATTCGCAGTTGCGACTTTTCCTTTGCTTCGTAAGAGATGTTCGCCCGGCTAAGGGTGCGGACCGCCAATATCCCGGTGTCCTGCGTCGGCAACAAACCTTTGGGCAGACGATCGTAGAGGCCAAAGGAGGCCGCCGCCAGCGCCAGGGCGACCGTCAAGGTCAGCCAGTAATGCCGAAGCGCCCCATTCAAGCTGCGCGCATAAGAATCGACGCACCATTCAACGAAGCGGGCGCGCCCGGTCGTTTGCTGCGCTTGTCTGTTTAATAGCTGGCCGCACAACATCGGCGTTAGCGTGAGCGCAACCACCGCGGACACGCAGATCGCCGTGACCAAAGTCAAGCCGAACACTCGAAACAGGCGCCCGATGACATCGGGCATGAACAAGATTGGAATAAGAGCGGCCACCAGAGCGACAGCGATCGAAATCACTGTAAATCCCATTTGGCGCGTGCCGTTCACGGCGGCCTCGAGCGGGGATTCTCCCTCTTTGACCCGGCGCGCAATATTTTCGACGATGATGACGGAATCGTCGATGACAAATCCGACAGCAATCGTCACAGCCAAGAGCGAAATGTTGTCCAGACTGTATCCAAGCGCGTAAATCACCGCCATTGTGCCGGCCAGAGACACTGGTATAGTTAAGGCCGGTATGAAGGTTATCGAGATTCGTCTTAGGAATATAAACAATACCATGACAACAAGCAAAACAGACACTGCGATCGTGAATTTGATATCTGTGATTGCTGAACGTATAAGTAACGTTCGATCGTATAGCACATGCATTTTGATTCCAGCGGGCATCCATCGCTGAAATTGTGGCAGCAACCTTATCGTTTCATCTACAGTGTCGACAACGTTAGCATCGGCGCTCTTGAGGACATATAGAACAACAGCCGAGTCGCTGTCGAACCAGCCAACGGTGTAGTCATTGATCGTACTGTCAAATATTTCGGCGACACTTGGCAATTTGATCGCGGTGCCGTCTTTCCAAGCGAGGACCACGTCTTTATAGTCGTTTGCGTTGGTTAGTTGATCATTCGCGGACAACGCCACAGAGCGCGCGCCGTCATTGATAGAGCCCTTGGGTAAGTCCGACGAAGCGAGCATGACGGCGCTCTTGATCGCCGCCGTCGACATGTGCATATCCGCTAGCGCCCGCGGATTGACCTCGATGCGAACGCCAGGCGTCGCAGCTCCGTTGATCGCGACCTTGGCGACCCCATTTATCTGCGACAATTTTCCGGCCAGCACCGTCTCCGCATACATGTACAAGTCGGAAGCCGTGATGACATCCGAGGTGAGGGCGATTGCGACGATCGGAAATCCGTTCGGGTTGGCCTTGATGTAGATGGGCGGCCCCGGCATGCCCTTGGGCAACGAACTGCTGGCCTGATTGATCGCCGCCTGGACAGCCGTCGCTGCCGCATCGATGTCTGTGCTCAGGCTGAACTCAAGAATAATACTGGACAGGCCATAAATGCTGGTGGCGTGCATTTCCTTCAGGCCAGAAATCAGCCCGAGCTCACGCTCCAAAGGGGTCGTGAGCGACGACGCCACTGTCTCCGCGCTGCCGCCTGGCAACGACGCTACGACATGGATCGTCGGTCGTTCAATATTGGGCAGAGACGCAATCGGAAGGTTCAGGTAGGCGACGATTCCAAGCAGCCCGATGCTCAGCGTCAACAATGTCGTCGCAACCGGGTGACGGATGAATTGCTCAGAGAAATTCACGCTTCCGCGTCCCGCGCTAGGGACGCGGCGCCAGAGTCGCCGGGAGGGCGGGCGATTCTTTGGGCGACGCCCGGCCAGTTCGCCGACGCCAGCTGAGGCGCCGCTCCAGACGAGCGAAGAAGAGATAGATCACAGGCGTCGTATAGAGCGTCAGAAATTGCGAGACGAGCAAGCCTCCAACCACTGCAATCCCGAGCGGACGGCGGAATTCCCATCCAGTCCCAACGCCGACCGCGAGGGGAAGAGCCCCGAGGAGAGCGGCCATCGTCGTCATCATGATCGGGCGAAACCGGAGGAGACAGGCTTGATAGATCGAGTCCTCCGGCGCCAACCCCTCTTCACGCTCGGCCGCGAGCGCAAAGTCCACCATCATGATCCCGTTTTTCTTGACAATCCCGATGAGCAGAACGATCCCGATCAGCGAAATTATGTTCAGGTCCTGGTGAAACCAGATGAGCGCAAGCAACGCGCCGACCCCCGCCGACGGCAGCGTCGACAGAATTGTGATCGGGTGGATATAGCTCTCGTATAATACCCCCAACACGATGTACACCGCGATGACCGCCGCAGCGATCAGAATCGGCTCGCTATCGAGCGACGCTGCAAATTCGGCGGCGCTTCCGACTGGTTTTGTTTCGATCGTATCAGGGAGGCCAATGGCGCGCTGGGTTGCCCGCATGGTTTCCAGCGCCTGGCCGAGAGAACCGCCCGGCGGCATGTTGAAGGATATCGTAATTGCGGGAAACTGCCCCTCGTGCGTGATGACGAGGGGCGCCAGGCGCCGCTCGAGAGTCGCAAACGCCCCAAGCGGCACAGATTTTCCTTCGTGGGCGAAATCGGAGGTGACGCCGCTCGCCGCCTGGCTCTGATCCGGCAGGAGAGCGTCCGCGCTCGTGAAGTAGATGCTGTCTAACGCGGTGGACGTATTGCGAAATTCGGGGCTTACCTCCAGGATCACGTGATACAGATAGACCGGAGAGTAGATCGTCGTGATCTGGCGCTGACCAAACGCGTCGTAGAGAGTTTCGTCAACCGCCGCCATATTGATCGCCAACCGCGCCGCCGCGCTCCGGTTGACGTTCAACGTCACTTGCTGACCGAGATCCTGCTGGTCGCTCGCAACATCGGAAAAATCGCGGCGCTTGCGAAGCTCTCCGAGGAATTTGCCCGTCCAGTACCGGAGTTCTTTCTCGTTTGGGTCTTGAAGAACATACTGATACTGCGTGCGGGTGGGTCGCGTTTCGATCTGAATATCCTGGACAGGATGCAAATGTAAACGAATGTCCCCCACCTGCTCGACGGATCGCTTGAGGCGATCCATGATCTCGCTCAGAGGGGTCTGACGCTGGGCGGGCGAGCCGATATCTATATACAGCCGTCCGCTGTTTATGGTGGCGTTTTCCGTCCCAACTCCCACCAAACTTATGACGCTGACGACGTCGGGATCTTTCTTGACAAGGTCCGCGATTTCATTCTGAAGCGCTGACATTCTCTCAAACGAGATATCTTGGGGGGCGTCCGTAACCCCCACAATAAGGCCGGTATCCTGCGTCGGCACAAATCCCTTTGGAATGACCGCGTAGAGGTAGAAGCTCGCGGCAATCGTTGTTAGAGTAAAGGCAAGCATAATAGTCTGATGCCGCAAAGACCAATTGAGCCCGGCCCTGTATAGATAAAGTATTGCATCAAAGAACCGTTCACTGGCTCGAAACAGTCGACCGCGCTGCTGTTGCTGCTCCTCGGCCTTGAGTAAGTGCGCGCACATCATTGGAGTCAGGATAAGCGACACCATTCCTGATATGACGATCGAGGCGGAAAGGGTAATTGCAAATTCTCGGAACAATCGGCCGACGACGCCTCCCATCAGGAGAAGCGGTATGAAGACCGCAACCAGGGAAACGGTCAGCGAAACAATGGTAAACCCGATCTGCCTCGATCCGAGCAGAGCGGCTTTCAGCGGCGTTTCGCCTTTCTCGATATAGCGGACGATGTTCTCGATCATCACGATCGCATCGTCGACGATGAAACCGGACGCGATGCTCAAAGCCATCAACGACAGGGTGTCGAGACTGAAACCCGCCACCGCCATAACCGCGAAGGTGGCGATTAGAGACACCGGCAATGTGATTGCGGGAATGACCGTGGCCCAGAATTTTCGCAGGAAAAGGAAGATGACGAGGATCACGAGACCGACAGTGATCGCCAACGTGTGTTGAACTTCGAGAACCGCCGCGCGAATCGTGATCGTGCGGTCGCTGGCCAAGTCAATGTTAAGAGACTTTGGAGCCGATCTCTCGATTTCCGGTAAGATCGCCGTGATCGCGTCCGCCACCTGAATGATGTTTGCGCCGGGTCGTCTTTGGACTTTGAGGATGACTGCGGGCTTGCCATTGTACCAGCCTGCGATCTTCTCGTTCTCGAGGCCCTCGACCGCGTCGCCGATGTCCTTGAACATAACGGGAGAGCCGTTGCGATAAGCCAGAACGACGTCGCGATACTTCTCGGCGTCGTACAATTGGTCATTGTCGCCGATTTGAAACGCCTGTCGCGGCCCCTCGATCTGGCCCTTTGGCAGATCCGCGGTGTTGGCTTCGACCGCCTTGCGAACGTCCTCGAGCGTAAGGCCGTTAGCCGCCAGTCTCCTCGGATTCACTTGAAGACGGATCGCGCGAGCCTGCTCGCCCAAGAGGGTGATCTCCCCGACCCCATCGACCCGGGACAATTTGGGAACGAACGCCTCCGATGCGTATTCGGTAATCGCGTAAAGCGGCATCGTGTCCGATGTGAGAGCCAGCGAAATGACCGGCATGTCGGCCGGATTGACCGAATGATACATCGGCGGCGCGGGAAGCTCAGACAGGGGCAGCCATCCCCCGGCGGCGTCGATCGCGGCCTGTACATCCTGAGAGGCCGCTGCAAGGCCTCGGGACAAACTGAACTGAAGGGTGATTTCGCTCGTGCCGTATGAGCTCGACGAGGTCATGACGACAAGGCCGGGAATGCGGCCCAAATGATATTCGAGCGGAGCGGCCACGGATGATTGCACAACGTCAGGTTCGGCCCCTGGGTAAAGGGTGACGACCTAAATCGTTGGAAACTCCACTGTCGGCAGAGCGGCCACCGACAGCATCCGGTAGCCTATCAGACCGACGATCACGACCGCGACGAGCAGCAGAGTTGTCGCTATCGGCCGGACGATGAATGGAGCGGAAACGTTCATTCCGAAGTGAGCGCCTCCGGCCGGCCGCCGGGAAGCTCTGGAACAACCGCGACCCTACTCCCAGTTCTCAGATAGTATTGGCCCTCGGTGACCACTGTCTCGTCCGCCTGCAGCCCGCGATCGATTAGCGCAACATCGCTGAGCACCTGCTTCACACGCACCGGTCTTGGCTCGGCCACAAACTCAGCGTTGACGACCCAGACAAAATCGCCCCTCGGCCCGTGCTGGATCGCCGCCGAGGGGACCGTGAGTCCTTCGTGGCGGCTTTCCACCGCGATCTTGCAATCAACGAAGTCACCCGGCCAAAGCTTATTCCGCGTGTTGGTGAAAATTGCCTTCAGCTTGATTGTGCCCGTTGCGGGATCGACAACGTTGTTGACCACTTCGACTTTGCCGCGATCAAGAAGCGTCGTGCCGTCCTGCGCATACGCGGTGACCGGGAGATCGATCATTCCAGACGAAACGCCGGTCTCGGCGAGCGCCGTCGCCGGCACCGTGATTATGACAGAGATCGGCTGCGTTTGGACGACCGTGACAATGTTCGTATTGTCCGCTGCGCGTATGTAATTGCCAGGGTCGACGCGGCGAATTCCGGTGCGCCCATTGATCGGCGATCTGACTATGGTGTTATCGAGCTGATTTTGGGAGAATTTGATTTGCGCTTCGGCCTCGGCGATATCAGCGGTATATTGTCCAACGAGCGCCGTTTCGGCGTCAGTCTGTTTCTGCGTGGCGAAATCCTTGGCCAGCAGTTGTTGATCGCGCCATAGGTTCACTTTTGCGTTTTCGAGCTGAGCGGTCGCCCGCTGCTTCTTCGCTTGCCACTGCGCGACGCGCGCCTCATACGGGGTTGGATCGATCGTCGCTAGCGGATCCCCGATTTTAACGTCGTCGCCTTCAACGAAGTTCAATCGCATAATTACGCCATCGACTTGAGCTTTGGTGTCAACCGTATTGTAAGGTATGACAGTGCCGATTCCGGAGAGGAGGATCGGGACCGTTGCTTCGACGACCGGCGCGGCGACAACGCGGACCGCTGGCGGGTTGCTTTCCGGTTCGCCCGAATCGCCTGCCGCGGTCGGCTTGGCGAAGGCAAACCAACCCCTCGATTTGTCGATCGCCCAATCCGCAGTTGGCCCGGCGAACGTCGCGATCGAACTCCGAATGGACGAGACCGTGGGTTTGGCGAAGGCAAACGCACCCGTGGTTTTATCCACCGCCCAACCATAAGCTCGAGTCGCGGTTGGTCCGGCGAAAGTCGCGATCGAACTTCGTCTGGACGGGTCCTCCGTCCAGACGTAAAGTCCCCCAAGCGCGGCGACAATCAATACCGCAAACACTGCGCGTCGAGATTTCATCAGCTATCCCGTCAACCATGAATTCGCCGTCGAATGTAGCATGGGTTGGCTACCCATGATAGAAACATCTCGGAAGCTCGATGTCCGCTGGTAAACCTGCCGGACCCATGTTGACGGACATCGCCCGACAATGTGGGCGAAAATCGTGCGATATTGAGGATGAGAATGGGCGGTCGCCAACCACGAAGGAGGCGTACCCCAGGCGAGGCGGCGGCCAGGAGGGCTCGTCTGGCGATGGCGGCGGCCGGATCGCGCCGTCTGTCCTCGCCCTTGTCGCGCTGCAATTGGATTCGAATGCGGCAGCGGCGCCCTCATTTCGACCTGTTCGGAGGCACAATATGATCGGGCAGTTGCCGTCAATCGCATGCGCCGCGTATCTCGTCGCCGCATATTCCGCGTACGCGCAAACGCAAAACCCTTACGATCCCGCCTCCAATGACCGTTGCGGGGGCAACTCCTGCGCGTCGGACGCTTACGATTTTGGCTACCGTGACGGCTATGATGGCCACTCCTACTCGTCAAGATTGCCGTTCCAAAATAACCCCCAATATGAAGCTGGATTCTCCGAGGGGGAAATGGACGCGATGGTTGAGAAGGAAACGGAGGCGGCCGATGAGCAGGCTCGGGATGAGAGGCCAAAGGGTCAGCGAGGACCGCATGAAGCCAGTTTGCTGCCGGACGGCCGCGGCCTTCTTGCCCACGCGCTGGATGGGGCGAACGCGCTGACCGCTCATGACGAAGTGCTGGACGAGAGGCTAAAGTAAAGGGCTCCACGACGACGCCAGACAGCCGGCGCGATCGTCGAAGCGCGGTGTTCGAGTCGCCCGTGAAGCACCCTGAGACGCGACGCCGACTCGCTCTGGCGCCGGCATCGGGTGCGCGAGCCGCGAAAACGGCGAGCGAAAAGGAATTGCCCTTGGCGAGAAGCGGCGGAAGGCCGTCGATGGCGCGAGCGTCCGACCGCGCATGCCGACCACACCGGCGCCGATGACGAGGCATTCGATGGCGGCCTTCGGCGCGTCGGGGCGGCGACTCTCAATAACCCGCTGCGCCGCCGGTCAGACCAGGACCATGCCGCCGTCCGACATGATGACCTGCCCGGTGATATAGTCGGAATCGCGTGACGCGAGGAAGGCCGCGACCCCCGCGAGGTCGTCGGGCTTCGACGGGTAGCCGAGCAGGATGCTGGCCGAGAAGCTCTCGATGAACTCGCCCTTCTTCTTGATGACGCCCCTGTCGATCATGTCCTGCTCGAGCCCGTCCCACAGCGGCGTCACCACCACGCCCGGCGCGAAGGCATTGACCGTGATCTTGTGCTTGGCGAATTCGCGGGCGCCCGCCTGGGTCAGCGAGATCACCGCGGACTTGCTGCAGCAATAGGGCGCAAACTCCGCGTAGCCCTGCCGGCCGGCGATCGAAGCCGTATTGATGATCTTGCCCCCGCCGCCCTGGGCGATCATTTGCTTGGCGCCCTCCTGGATGCCGAGCATGACGCCCCATGCGTTGATCCGCATGATGCTGTTGAAGTTCGCCTCGTCGACCTCGAGAAACGGAAGCGGCTTGTTGAAGCCAGCGTTGTTGAACAGGACATCGAGCCGGCCGAAGCTGTCCACGACCGCCTTGATCGCCGCCTGAACCTGGCCGCGATCCCTCACATCGACCGGCACGCTGATCGCGCCGGCCGCCCCTTCGCCCTTCAAGGTTTCGGCCACGGCTTTCGCCTTGCCGGCGTTGAGGTCGGCGATGGCGACCGCGGCGCCTTCGGAGGCGAGACGGCGGGCGATGCCCTCGCCGATGCCCTGCGCGCCCCCGGTGATCATGACGACTGTGTTCTCAAGCCGGGCCATCGCCTTCGTCCTCCTCGTGCATCGCTGCGGCGCATCCTCGCATAAACCTCCCCAGGCCCCCGGGCGCCGACTTCAGGGGGCCGGGGTCCGAAGGCAAGGCGGCCAACACCCCGCTCTCGATCCTCGGCCGCGCTTGCGATCAAGGCCTCGTCCACGGGCGCGCGGCGGTCGAGGCGGCGCTGCTCCCGCGCGACGAAAGCCGTCGACCTCTTCGCCTTCTCCGCAGCGGCCCTTCGTCCAGTCCCGCGGAACCGCCACTCGATTCGATCCGTCTCAACCCTGTCGAAGCCCGGCAATCCGCGCCGCCTCGCGGACGAGCACGAAGAAGTCGAGATCGCCGCAACCGTTGGCGAACGCCGCCTCGTATTGCTGGCGGATCTGAGCGACCAGCGGCATGGGGCAATGGTCCTGCCGTGACACTTCCGCGATGAGGTCGAAATCCTTCATGATCTGCTGGACGGCGAAGGCGGGCGCATAAGTCCCGTTCACCACGGTGTCGCGTTTGTACTGCAACAGCGGAGAAGCGACCGCGCTCTGGCCGATGACGTCCATCATCGCGGCCTCGCCGAGACCGCCCTTGCGCCCCATCGCGAGCGCTTCCGCCAACAGCGCGGATGTTCCGCCGACCAGCGTATTGAGCACGAGCTTCAGATAACGGGCCTCCTCCGCCTCGCCAACGACGAACGTCTTTCGGGTGAAGGCCTCGTAGAAAGCGGCCAGGCGTTCGATCGCCTTCGGCGGACCGGAGAGGACTGCGGTCAGAGTTCCTTGAGAGGCGAACGTTGTCGAGCCGGAGACGGGCGAGCGGACGTAGTCCACGCCGATCGCGGACATCGCCGCGGCGACGCGTCGAGAGACGTCCGGCGAGACCGTGCTGATCTCGACGAAAATCTGGTCGCGATTTAGAGTTTCGCTCAGTCCGCCGGTTCCAAACACGATGTCCGTCAGCGCGGCGTCGTCGCTGATCGCCGACACGACGATTTGCGCGCCGTCAACAACATCGCGAATTGACGATTCTCCGGGAAGGTTCGCGCGGGTGGCTCGGTCGCGACCTCCTTGATTTCGCGTCAGCGCCGTCACCTTGAAGCCTTGCGCAGCAAGACGTTCACAGATCGGCAGGCCCATTTTGCCGAGGCCGATCCAACCAATCCGTGGTGCGTCAGGAGCCGCGCTCACGTCTCCTCCTTTGCATTGCCGGTCTGTGACGCCGGAGTGAAGCGCGGCGTCTTGGGGAGGGTCGCACATCTCAGGTCCAGGCGGCGCGCGAAGATTCTCATTTTGAACCCCCCTTGAAAGGCGGCTCTTTGGCTATTTCGCCTTGCCTGTCATTGTTGGCGGCGACATCGTCGCGGCTATCGATCTCAAGACGTCCCCTCAACTGCGTGTTTCGGACAAGCCGTCGATCCATGCGCTGCCTGTTCTGCGACAGGGCGCCTCGATGCGCGGATCCGTTCGCAAGGCTCAGGGAGGGGTGAGACGCTCCCCCTCGCGGCCGCCGAAGCCCTTGAGCCGCGCGTAGAGGTCGGCGTACCGGCTGAATCCCTCGTCATAATGGGTCTTCAAGGCTCGGTTCGGCTCGAACGTGCGCTCGAGACGCGACATGCGGCCGGCGGCCTCTTCGATGGAGGCGAAGACGCCCGCCGCTATGCCGGCCAACATGGCCGCGCCGACGACCCCGGAGTCGAGGCTTTCGACCCGATCGATCGGCCGGCCCAAAACGTCGGCCCGGATTTGGCACCAGACGGCGGAGCGGGCCCCGCCGCCGGCGTGGCGCAGCCGCGTCGCTGTCACGGCTGATGAGGCTTCGAGCGCTCCGATCAGGAGCCGGACGGAGTAGGCGACGCCCTCGAGGACGGAGCGGGCGAGTTCGCTTGCGCCCATCGAGGCGTCGATGCCGGCGAACGAGGCGCGCGCGGCGATGTCCCAAAGCGGCGCGCGCTCGCCCTGCAAATGCGGCAGGAAGATCGGCGCGGGGCGTTCGAGCATGGTCTTTGCCGCGAGCGTTGAAATTTCCTCGGCGCTGCGGCCCAGAAGCTCGCCGAGCCAGGCGACCGAAGCGCCTCCCGCCTGCGTCGGCCCCGTATGCAGCATGATCCCTTCACAATCGGGAAACGCAATCACTCCCGGCGTTGGCGCGCGTCGCCGGGAAACGATGCCCACGACTTCGCTCGTGCCGCTGAGGTAGCCGGCGTCGCCTTCCCTGACCGCGCCCGCGCCGAGCATGCCCGCCCAGGCGTCCATGGTCGCCGTCGCCATCGGCAGTCCGGCGCCTGGCAGGCCGGCGCGAACCCGACCAACCATAGTGGTTAGGCCACGCAATGGCGCCAGTCGCGAGGCTGCGCCGGGAACGAGAGCAATAAGCTCATCGACATAGCGAAGGGAGGAATCGACAACGCCGTACGAAGACAGTGGGTCGGCGCAGGGCTCGCCGGTCAGGCGGAGAAGGCAATAGTCCTTGGGCGCCATGACCCAGCGGGTGCGACGCCAGATATCGGGGTGAGCGCGCGCCATCCACGCCATGCGGCTCAACACATGGCTGGCGTCGATCGGCAAAGGCGCGCCCCACCATTTCAGGCGCGCCTCCTCGGAGACCAGGCGATCGAGCCTCGCGGCGTCTTCGGCGCAGCGCCCGTCCTGCCAGACAATCGCCGGCGCCAGCGCTTGGCCGTTGGCGTCGACGAACACGTGCGTGTTGACCTGGCTGCAGAGCCCCACTCCCGCAATCGCGCCCCGCGGAACGCCGTCCAGCACTCCCGCCAGACCCGACAGCGTGGCCGCCATCCAGTCTTCCGGCGCCTGCTCGGCAAAGCCCGGTTGAGGCCGCCGCGTGGCGACCGGACTCGCCCGCTCGGCGCAAACGACTCCATCGGCGTCGAGCAGCGCCGTCTTGACCGATGTCGTCCCGACATCCACGCCGATGAGAAACGGACCGGCCATGCTTCTCGCTTCAGGCTCCAGCGCCCCGGTTGCAGTTTGTAGACGCAATGCTAGGCTCGCGTCAGCAGAACCGGGACCGAAATGAGCGGGAGGGCATGACTTGGCGAACAAATCTCTTTTTCTGCGTGCGGGGGCCGCCGCGGCGATGGCGTTCGCGCTTGCGACCGCCGCGGGCCCGGCTCTTGCCGCGGCAAAGATCGCGGTGATCACGCCCTATCTCGCCCAGCCCGGCACGCAGTTTTACGTCGAGGCGTTCCAGGAGGCGGCCAAGGCGAACGGCTGGGACGTGAACGTGATCGACACCAAGGGCGACGTCGCGGCGGTGATCAGCAGGATCGAGGACGTCTCCAACCAGAAGGTGGACGCGATCGTCATCAACGTCGATCCCGGACAAGTCGCGGCTGGCCTCGAGACCGCGAAGAGCGCGCGGATTCCGGTGTTCGGGATGGACGCGGGGGCCAATCCGCTGCTGGTCACCAACGTCACCAGCAACGGCTATTCGATGGCCGCCGACACCGCCGCCTATGTCGCCAACCGGATCAACGGCAAGGGCGACGTCGTCATGTTCGTGTACGACGCGTTTCCGCCGGTGCATTCGCGCGACGTGATCGCCGACGCGATCTTCAAGAACAACCCCGACATCAAGGTGCTCGCTCGCGTGACTCCGGACGTCAAGGACGGCGGCATCGCCGATTCGCGCGCCAAGATGGAGGCGATTCTCGCCGCCAATCCGGCCAAGGGCGCCATCGCTGCGGTTTGGGCGGCGTGGGACCAGCCGGCGCTCGGCGCCATGCAGGCGATCGACGCGGCCGGCCGCGCCGACGAGGGCATCGTCATCACCGGCATCGACGCCAATCCGCAAGCGCGCGAGGCGATCGCCAAGGGAGGCAATTTCGAGGCCTCGATGGCCCAGGATTTCAAAGGGATCGGCCACACGACCGCCGACGCCGTCAAGCGCTATCTCGCGGGTGAAAAGATCAAACAGAGCGTGATCTACGTCCCGACCAAACTGATCACGGCCGCGAACGTGAAGGAGTGAGGCCGGACCGCCGGTCCCGCGACTGTAGAGTTTCTTGCGGCATGTCCCGGGCGCCGCCGTGAGCCTGCTCTCGATCGTCCGCCTCTCCAAGACATATGGGGGGGTCGCCGCTCTTCGCGACGCCTCGCTCGAGGTCGAGGCCGGCGAAGCGCATGCCATCATGGGAGAGAATGGCGCGGGCAAATCGACCCTGATCAAGATTCTCGCTGGAGCGGTCAGGGCGGACGCGGGCGAGATCAGGCTCAACGGGGTCGCCGTCTCGATTTCGAGCACCCGCGAGGCTCACCGCCTGGGCTTGCGTTTCCTCCATCAGGAATTGAATGTCCTGCCGCGACTGAGCGTCGCCGAGAACCTGTTTCTTGGCCGCTCCTACCCGACGCGGTTTGGCGGGTTGATCGACTGGCCCGCGCTCCACGAGCGCGCTCGCGCCGCGTTGGCGGGGCTCGGCGTCGCCGACATCGCCCCCGGGACCATCCTTGGCCGGTTGCCGACCGGCGATCGCATGATCGTCAAGATCGCCGCGATGTTCCTCGAGGACGCTTCCGGGTCCGGCCGGCTGTTCGTCATGGATGAACCGACCGCCGCCCTTTCGAGCGAGGAGGCGCGAGCGGCTGTTTCGCATCGTCGGCGAGCTCAAGCGGCGCGGTTGCGCGATCATCTATGTCTCGCACCGCATCGACGAGGTCTTGAGGATCAGCGATCGCATCACCGTGCTCCGGGATGGAGCCGCCGAGGCGCCCATCCCGACAAGCAGCGCCACCCGCGCCCTTTTGATCGAACGCATGACCGGCCGCACTGGCCTCGGGGCGGCGCCGATCGCGCGGGCTCCGTCGCGGCCGCGCGTCGCCCTCGCGGTCCAGGGCATGGCCGGCAACGGGCTCGAGGATCTGTCCTTCGAAGTCTCAGAGAGCGAGATCGTCGGCGTCGCCGGCCTCGGCGAAGCGGGCGGCGATCGTCTGCTCAAGTGCCTGATGGGCGGAGCGCGAGGCGGCGACATTTCGATCGCGGGAAGCCGCGCCCGCCTGCGCAGTCCCGCCGAGGCGTGGCGGCGGGGCCTCGCCTTTGTCCCGGGCGAGCGCCGGTCCGAGGGGCTTTTTCTCTCTCACGACATTCTGCGCAACGTCACTCTGCCTCATCTCGGACGGCTCGCGCGCCTCGGCGCCTTCGTCAATCGACCGGCGGAGCTCGCCGAGGTCGCGGCTGTCGGGCGGCGCGTGCGGCTCAGGGCCACCGGACCGCGCCAGGTTGTCTGGCGGCTCAGCGGCGGCAATCAGCAGAAGGTCATGTTCGCCCGCGCGGTGGCTGGCGCGCCCAGCGTCCTCCTGCTCAATGAGCCTACCCGCGGCGTCGACATCGCCTCCAGGTTCGATGTCCATGCTCTCCTGCGCGAGATCGCAGACGGCGGCGCCGCCATCCTTATCGCCTCATCCGATCACGAGGAGCTGCTCGCGCTTTGCAGCAGGATCATGATCCTCAAGGACGGGCGGATCTCGGGCGCCGTCTCGGCCCATGGGCTCGCTCCGGCCGAGCTGCTCGCGCTCTGCTACGGCGGACGGGACGAATGATTTCGAGCCCCGACGCAGGCAGGGACGGACGCGCTCGGCGATATAGAATATCAACTTGAGCATGGCCGCGGTCGCCCGAAGATACGGAACCCTGCTCGGCATCGCAATCGTCATCGCCTATTTCTGGCTCGAGCTGCCGGGCACCTTCCTCACCGGGCGCAATCTCCTCAACATCTCCCAGCAAATGAGCATGCTCGCCGTGGTCGCCGGCACGATGACGGTGGTGATGGCGATGGGCGACTTCGATCTCAGCGTCGGTTCGACGGCAAGCCTGTCGGGCATTGTCGCCGCGCTCGTCTTCGTCTCGGGCGGGTCCGCGCCGACGGCGATCGCCGCGGCGCTGTTTTGCGGGCTCGCGGGCGGCATGATCAACGGATTCCTCGTCTCGTATGTCGGCATCCTGCCGTTCATCGCGACGCTTGGGACGATGACCGTGTACGGCGGGTTGGCGTTCAAGCTTTCGGGCGGCCAGACCTTGTTCGGAGCCGCAATCCCGCATGGCTTTTCGGACTTCGCGCGGAGTGGAGTTCCGATTCCCTCGACCGGCCTGATCCTGCCCAACCTCACGCTCGTTGCTGTCGCGACTGTGCTAACCGTCTGGGGCCTCCTGGGCCAAACCGTGGTCGGGCGCCGGCTTTATGCCATTGGCGACAACGCGGAAGCCGCGCGGCTCGCGGGCGTAAGCGTGCGGCCGCTGCGACTGGCGGCGTTCGCCATCGCCGGCCTGGGGGCCGCCGGCGCCGGGCTCATGTACGCAAGCCGCGTCGCCTCGGCCAATCCGACCCAGGGCGCCGGCCTGATGCTTGACGCGATCGCGGCGGTCTTCCTCGGGCAGACCATGACCGAGGAGGGCGAGCCGGGGGTTCTGGCCACTCTCGCCGGCGTTTTGATTCTCGGCGTGCTCGGCAATGGACTGACGCAACTCAACGTGGACTTTATGTCCGCGACATCCTCACGGGCTCGATCGTCATCGCCGCCGTGGCGGTCGGCAGCTTCGGAAAGACGCGGGGGCGCTAAGTCGAACTTCGCGCCGCAGGTCAGCGCGGGCAAGCCGACGCCGCTCAGCCGTCGGTTTCGGCGACCCAGACCTGCATCGAGCCCGGCGCGCGATTGGCCCAGAGATGGTAGGGGGTCGCGACGAGCGCCGCGTCCTCGACGGCGGGTGGCTCGGTCGAATAGAGCGCGCCCGAGCCCTTGCCGGGAACAAGTCGCTTGGCGCTCGCGTCCAGCGTCATGACGCCGCCGAACAGGTCGGTCCGCCATCCGGCGTCGAGCCGCGCCGAGCGGGGCAGCGCAAGGGCCTGGACCGGTCCGCCCGGATTGTCGGCCTCCTCGACGCAATAGATCAACGGACCTCGCCTCAGCGCCACGCGGCCGACATCCATGCGCACGTTCGGGTGGGCGTAAAGCCGTTCGGCCGGCATCTTAAGGCCGAGCGTCACCGCGTCGCCCTTGCGCCACTCCCGGCGGATCGTCGCGTAGCCGTTTTCCGGCTTGAGCGCGACCGGCTCGTCGTTGACGGCCGCGGTCGCGCCTCTCGCCCAGCCGGGAATGCGCAGCTTGAGATCGAATTCCGCCGGCGCCTCGGGACCGATCTCGATCCGGACCTCGCCGGACCACGGATAGCCGCTCGTCTCGCTGAGCGCGACTTTCGTCCCCGCCAGCGCCACCGTCGTTTCGAACCCGCCGTAGAGGTGGAAGGCGACGCCGTCCTCGCTCGCCGAGAGCGCATAGCCGGCGACCGACGCCACCAGGCGCGACACATTCATCGTGCAGCAGGGGCAGGGGTGCCAGACCCAGCGGCGGTGCTGGCCGCGGCTTTCGAGCGGATTGGCGTAGAAATAGTGCGTCCCGTCGCGCGCGAGACCGCTCAGCGCGCCGTTGAAGAGCGCAAGCTCCATCACGTCGGCGTAGCGGCCGTCGAGATCGAGATGCAGCATCCGCTGGGCCCAGAAGATGAGCGCGACCGAGGCGCAGGTCTCGGCATAGGCGGTTTCGTTCGGCAGATCATAGGGCTCGGTGAAGCCCTCGTTGGTCTCTTTCGGCCCGAGCCCCGCCGTCACATACATCTGCGCCGTGGTGACGTCGCTCCACAGCGCCTCGCAGGCGCGTTTCAGACCCTCATCGCCAAGTTCCAGCGCAAGGTCGGCCATGCCCGAGGCCATATACATCGCGCGTACCGCATGACCGACCATTCGGGTCTGTTCGCGGACGGGGATGTGCGACTGGTTGTACTCGTAAGTTCCGGCCCAATAGCGCGCCGGATCGTCGCCGCGCGCCAGCGCTTCTTGGGTGAAATAGTGCGGCTCGCGGCCTCGCTCGTCGATGAAATAGGCCGCAAGATCGAGGCGGCGCTTGTCGCCGGTCAGACGGTAGAGCTTGACCAGCGCGAGCTCGATTTCCTGATGTCCCGGATAGCCGCGCTTCTGTCCGGGGTCGCGCCCGAACATCGCGGCGATGTGATCGACATAGCGCTCCATGACGTCGAGCATCTTGCGCCGCCCGGTGGCGCGGAAGTAGGCGACCGCGCCTTCGAGCAGGTGCCCGGCGTTGTAGAGCTCGTGGTTGTCGCGCAGGTTCGTCCAGCGCTTCTCCGGCTCGCGTCCGTTGTACCATGAGTTGAGATAGCCGTCGGGCGATTGGGCGCGCGCGAGGTCGTCGACGATGGCGTCGATCTTCGCCTCGATATCCGCGTCGCGCCGATGGGCGAGGGCGTAGCTCGCCGCCTCGATCCACTTGCCGACGTCGGAGTCCCAGAACACCTGCATGGTCGTGCCATGGCTGTTGCGCGGGATCCTCAGTGGCGGCGGCGGCTGCGGCAGCTTCAGCGATTCAAGGATGCCGGCGTCCGCAAGCTTGGCGTGCTGACTCGGGATGGTGCGGGTCAGCACCGTCTCGAGGCGCTCGCGCCAGAAAGGGCCGGTCAGCGTCACATTGGCGAACGGAACGGGCGAGTAGCCGAGACGAGTCATGCGCTCAATTCTCCCACCGGGCTTCTCCTCGCGCGCGCGCCGCACGATTCTCTGACGACCAGCGAACAGGGCAGCCGCCTGACGCCGGCAAGCGCCCGGCCCGACATCATGTCGAGCAGACATTCGCCCGCCGCGCGCCCGAGCGCGTCGAGATTCATGTCGACGCTGGTCAAAGGCGGCCGGGCGCCCTTGGCCATGACCTCCCAATTGTCGAAGCCGACGACCGCGACGTCGCCGGGCACGGACCTGCCCAGGTCGCGCAAGGCCTCGATCGCGCCGCGGGCGATCTGGTCATTGCCGCAAAAGAGCGCGTCCGGCGGCGCCCGCCCGTGCCGGAAGAGCCGCTCGACTGCCTCGCGCCCCCAGTCTTCCGACCATTCGCCAGCCAGGCATTCTTCCGCCCGCGCGGTAAGCCCGGATTGCGCGAGCGCGTCGCGATACCCTTCCTCGCGCAGGCGCACGGCCTCGAAGCGCTGCGGCCCGGTGATGTGGGCGATGCGCCTGCGGCCGAGCAGGGCGAGATGGGTCACCGCAAGCGCCGCTCCGCCCCTGTCATCCGGAAGCAGGCACAAGGCGTCGGGGCTTTCGACCTGAGAGTAGACGTAGACCACCGGCAAACCGCGCGCCACGGGCTCGATCGGCTCGCGCCTGTCGGCGCGCCGGGCCGTGACGACCAGGCCGTCGACGCGCTTATTCAGCAATTGCTCGATGTGACGCCGCTCGCGCAACGGATCGTCCGTGGCGTTGCACATGAAGACCGCGATGCCGTGATCGAACAGCCTGCGTTCGAGCGCCTCGACGATCGGAAATGCGAAGCGGCCGAAACTGTCGTTGGAGAGAATGCCAACGGTCATCGAGCGCGCGCGATGAAGGCTTTGCGCCAGGCTGTTGGGGCGATAGCCGATCTCGCCCGCCACGCGAAGAACTCTTCCGCGCGTCTCCGCGCTCAAGCGCCCGTTGGCGTTCAGCGCCTTGGACGCGGTGCCGATCGAAACGCCCGCGAGACGCGCAACGTCGCGAATGGTGGGCGCCTGGCGTCCGGGACGTTCGTCGCCGCGCGCAATCGCATCGTCCGCGCCGTCGCTCATTTGACCGCGCCCGACAGCAGGCCGGAGACGTAATAGCGCTGCAAGGCGAGATAGACCGCGAGGCAGGGAATGATCGAAATGATGACGCTCGCCTGCAACGCGCCCCAATCGACGGCGCCGTGATTGCCGATGCGCACGCTGACCAGGAGTATGGGCACCGTGAAGGAGGTCTCCCGGTTCATGAAAATCAGCGCGGCGAGGAATTCGTTCCACGAATTGATGAACGCAAACAGCGCCACCGTCACGATCGCGGGGACGGCGAGAGGCAGAGCGACGCGCGAGAAGCGCTTCCAGGCCGAGCAGCCGTCGACCATCGCCGCCTCCTCGATCTCCCGCGGGATCGCCTCGAAGCTGTTGCGCATGAGAAAGATCGAGAACGGCAGCTGCAAGATCGTATGCACGATCGCGAGTCCGAGATGGCTATTGACGAGGCCGACCTTGGCGAAGTCGAGATAGAGCGGCGTGAGCAGCGCCTGATAGGGGATCATGATCGGCGCGAGCAGACCGAGAAACGCGACCTCCTTGCCGCGCATGGCGAAGCGCGCAAGCCCGTAGCCGGCCGGCGCCGCGAGCACGATAGAGGCCGCAATCGTCATCAGCGCGACAAGTCCGGAATTGCTCACATAGGCCGCGAGGCCCGCCTGGAAACCGACGACCTTGGCGTAGTTCTCGAGGCTGAGCGCCTGCGGCAGATAATGCGGCGGGACCGCCGAAGCGTCGGCCGCCGTCTTGATCGAGGCGAGGAAGGAGAGCGCCATCGGCGCGGCCATGATCGCGATCGCCGCGACGCAAGCGGCGGTGGCGAGGTAGGCGCCGGGGGCGGCGCGGCCCCCGCGCGGCGCGGAAATCGCCCGGTCGGCCTCCCTCGTCAGCGCGGCCACGGTCATGTCTCGGCGCTCCGCGCGGTGAGCGCAATCTGCATGGTCGAGAAGACGAGGATGATCAGCATCAAGACGATCGACAGCGCGCCGCCATAACCGAGTTTGAACGAGATGAACGAGTTCTGGTAGATCCAATAGACGGCGGTGAACGTCTGGCCCCGCGGTCCGCCGGAAGTCATGATGTAGAACTGGTCGAAGGCCAGCATCGAGCCGATGGCGCTGACCAGCGTCGTGAGAAGAAGCACCCGGCGGGTCAAGGGGAGGATGACGAAGCGGACGCGCCCCCAATAACTCGCGCCGTCCATCAATGCGGCTTCGAGAATGTCGGGATTGATCGACTGGATTCCGGCGATGAACAGCACCATGCCGAAGCCGACGACTTTCCAGGTGATCGAGATCACCACCGCCCAGAAGGCGAGATCGGCGGTGGCGAACCAGACGATCGGCTCGCGAATCAGACGCAGGTCGACGAGGAGCTTGTTCAAGAGCCCGACCTGTTCGTCGAGCAGCCAGAACCAGAGCAGGCTCGAACTCGACAGGCCGATCACCACGGGCAGGAACACGATGGTGCGGGTGAGCCGCTTGAGCGGCGTGTTCTGGACGGTGAGCAGCGCGAGCGCGAAGCCGAGGCCCATCAGGATCGGCGTCAGCACCAGCGTGTATTTGCCGGTGAACTCGAGCGCGCGCCAGAAGCTCGAGTCGTTCCAGATCCGCCAATAGTTGGCGAAGCCGATGAACTTGCCGCCGCCAAGCAACGATCGATCGGTCAGCGATACCGCGACGAGCTGGCCGAGCGGGATCATGACGAACACCCCGACGAACAGCAGGGCTGGCGCCATGAAGAGCCAGCCCGGCCATTGCGGAAGGGTTCGACTTCGTCGCATCGATGGAAGCAAGCCTGCTATTGGCCGGCGATCTCCTTCATCTTTTCGCGCCCCTCCTTGATCGCCCCATCGACGTCGCCATCGAAAATCGCGCGCTGCAGCATGTTGATCCACGGGCTCGAGTCCGAGTTCACCATGTCGGCGAAATGAAAGACCCAGGGCACGTAGCCGACGCCGAGCGCTTTGGCGGTCACGACGACGCGCGGATCGGCGGCGAAGTACTTGTTGTCGGCAAGCGCCGGCCGCGAGGGCAGAATGTTGTTCTTGGCGAGCCCTTCGAGCTGCGCTTCGTCGGTCAGCTCCCAGGCGATGAACTTCTTGGCGAGCGGAACGTGTTTGGATCCGATCGGGATCGCGACGACGTCGCCGCCGACGAACGAGGAGACTTGCCCCGCCTTGACGCCAGGCAGGAAGGTGACGCCGAAGTTGAGGTTCGGCACCTCTTTCTTGAGGTCCGAGAGCAGGAAGCCGCCGGTGCCCTGAATGCCGATCTTGCCGGTCTTGAACTCGGCCGTGAAGTTCGCGCCGTTGTCGGTCTGCGCGCTCTTCGGCGCCAGGCCTTCGCTCCACATTTCCTTGAACGCTTCCAGCACGTCCTTGACGCCCTCGCCGGTGAGCGCGTCGTCCTTTGCGTTCGCGGGCAGCATCTTCGAGCCGGCGGCGACCATCATCGGCGAGGTGGCGAAAATGTTGCAGCCGGGGCAGGCGCCCGAGAAATAGAAGCCATAGATGTCCGATCCAAGGGCGTGGATCTTCTTCGCGTCGTCATGAATCTCGCCGACCGTCTGCGGCGGCTTCTCGGGGTCAAGCCCTGCCTTCTTGAACAGATCCTTGTTCCAAACGAGGATCGACACGTCCGGGGTAAAGCCCGCGCCGTAAAGCTTGCCCTCGTAAGTCGCGATGTCCTTATAGGCCTGGGCGACGGAAGCGTAATTCGGGTCGGCCTTGAGGTCGGCGGTGAGGTCGACGAGGAAGCCGGCCTTCATGAAATCGGGCATGTAGATGAGATCGAACGAAACGAGGTCGGGCACGTCGCCCGCCTGAACGCCGGTCGCGAGCTTGGTGACCATCTGGTTGTCGGGAATGGTGGTGAGCTCGATCTTGTCGGGGTGGGTCGAGTTCCAGAGATCGACCATATGGGTAGCGGCGTTGACGCCGCTCGCGCGCACCCACATCGTCATGGTGTCGGCGAAAGCCGCCGTCGTAAGCGCCGATGAGGCGATCAGCGTAACGGCGAGCGCGCCGCGGGTCGTCCGAATGGCCATGAGTTCCTCCCGGGAATGTTGGCGACTGCCTGTGCTTATTGAAAAAGCTCCCCATCCGGCCTCGGTTGAGAAAAGCTTTTCCCAATTTTTCTAGCGCGCCCCTCGCCGGACAGCAAGGCCGATCCGCCGGAAGCAGGAAAATCCGACGCATCACGACGATTGCGACTTTCCTTTGCTAAAATCAGAAGGCTGTGGTAATAGGTTTGGACCGGCGCGCCCATGCTCGAGGGCGACGGGCGGTGAAGTGAGCGGAGAAAGATTTTTTGCCCTGGGGGGTCGGCGCAACCCGTTGAAACGTCCCAATTCGGACAAGAAAATCCAAGGAAATCCGAGGCCTTTTCCTTTGCTTCCCTTTGATTTTCCTCGGCGAGGCTTGGCTGCGCTTGGGTAGATTTTGCTGCGGCTTGGCCTTTATACGTACTAGATATGATATATCTGCTCGACCCCTCAGCTCGCGGCAAGCGCCGCCAGGAGGTGCGGCGCAAGCGGATTGTCCCCGGCCTCAGCCGAGGTCAGGTCGAAGGTCGAGACGGTGAGCCAGGCCCTGCCGAGGAAGCTGCGCTTCGCGAGCGCCGCGGCGTGGTGCAGCCAACCCACAGCGATCCCGGAATCGACCAGTCCGCCGAAGGCGGTCGAGGGAAAGCCGGTCAGCACGTAATTGGGCAGAAGGCCGGCCCAGTGCTCGTCGAGCATCGGGCCGCCGGGCAGGCCGGACCACGCTCCATCCGTGCGCCGCCAGGCGAACGCGCCCATCCACTGCCCGTCCCAGGGTGTTCCCTTACGCGCCCTGAGCAGCATCGAGGGAAAGTTGTGCCGGTCATTCAAGGGCAGTTTCCGCTCCGGATCGATCAGGGCGTCGGCGGTATTGGCGATCAGCAGCGCCTTGCGGCCGGCGATGAGCGAGGCGCGAACGGGAGCCGTGAGCCGGGTTGCGAGCACGATCTCCGCCTCCTCGGCGGTCGCGGCGCGATTCGGCCAGTCGATTGCAGCGAGCGCGCTCCAGGCCGCGCCATCCATCGCGAACAGCGACGGCGCCGCGCCGCCAAGCGGCGGGACGATGCAGAGTTCCAACTCATTGCGCGACAGGAGGCGCCCGTGGCCGTCGTGCGCCTCGAGCTCGAGCGGGACGATGGCGATCGCCTCCACAGCCCCCGCGATCAGGGCGATCGTCGTCGACTCGGACCCAAGCTCAGCCTCGCCTTTCTTGTCGGCCAAGCGCCAGATGATCCTCGCGCCCTCCGGCGGCTCGCCCGCGCCCGCAAGCCGCACCGAAACATCGAAGCGCTCGCCGGCGCGAACCGCCGCGCGAGACGACCGCGCGATGACGAGCCACGGCTTTTGAAGCTTGGCCAGACGTTCGGCGAAAGCGCGCGGGCGATTCTGAACGTCCATCAGGCCGTTCGACTCCCACTGCGTATCATTGAGCTCGGTGATGACATAACCGGAGATCGACCGCTCCCAGCGCAGCGTCTCGATCTGGCGCTTGAGCGCGCGATATTGAAGCTCCTGCGCCGCGCTCACGAAGCCGTCGACATCGCCGAACGCCGGCGCGAGCCGCGCGTCGCGAAAGCGCGTCTCGATCCCATGTGGATAGGCGCTGCCCAGGTTCCAGTCGTGTCCGCTTTCGAACCACCACGGCTCGCGTCCATCGGGCTCCAGAATTTCGCGCGGATGGGGCAGCCCCCAAACGCCGAACTCAGAGCAGATCAAAGGCTCGTCGCCGCGCCGCTCAGCATCGCCGTGGAGCGAGAAGGTCCAGGGCGCTCGCGCGGCGAAGGCGTGCGCGGTCGCGGCGAAAGCCTCGTTCTGATGGGGGAAGCCGTTGTACCAGTGGAAGTCCTCGACGTCGGTCTTGAGGTGATAGTTGCGCGGGAAACAGGGGGAGTTGTCGATGAGCAGGCTCTCGGGAACCAATGCTTTGGCCGCATCGAACGTCTCAATGAGCCAGCGACGGTCGTCCGGATTGTCATCGAGGTCGATTCCCCAACCCTCGTTGAACAGCGTCCAGATGCAGATCGAGGGATGGTGCGCGTGGGTGGCGACCGAGGTCCGGAAGACCCGCCGCAGCGCCTCGCGGGTCGCCGGCGCGAGGAATTGCATGTAGGGCATGTCGAGCCAGACCATGAGCCCAAGCCGGTCGGCGAGGTCGAAATAGAGCCGATCTGGAATCTTGACGTGGCAGCGCAGGGTGTTGAGCCCCATCGCCTTGGCGCGGGCGAAGCGCTGCTCGAGAAACTCCGGGCCGGGCGCGCGGCACTCCTCCTCGGGATGCCAGTCCTGGTCCAGAGCGCCGAACATATAGAACGGCTCGCCGTTCAGGAGGAGGCAGCCGTTCCTGGCCTCGAACCGGCGGAAGCCGATCGTTCGATCAGCTCTGTCAACCACCCGTCCGCCGTGGACGAGCTCGACGGCGAGATCATAAAGCTTGGGCGCGTCGGGCGACCAACGGTCCGGATTTGCAAGGTCGAGCCTGGCTTCGAACTCGGCCGAGCGCAGCGGGAGGTCGTGCTGGGCGACCGCCTGGCCCGAGCGGTAGAGCGTCAGCCGGACCACAGTTTGGGCGACGCCGGAAAGCGTTCCTTTCACAAGGACGGTTCCGCGCGCAAGGTCGTAAGCCGATTGAACCTGAAGCTCGCCAAGGTGGACGGGATCGCGCGCCTCAAGCCGCGCCGGTTTCCAGATCCCACCCTGGACCCCGTACCAGTCCTGCTTTCCGGCGAGCGACTGGCTGAAGCGGCCGCCGTTGCGGTCGTCGGGCGCGCGCGCGTCGACGCCGAGCATGAACGAGGTCCTGCCGTCGAGCGCATCGGTCAGGTCGACCTCGATCGGGGTCCAGCCATCGCCGTGGACCGCCACCGCGACCTCGTCGACCAGGACCACCGTTTCGTGGAATACGCCCTCCATCACCAGAACGATGCGTTTCCCCGCCCAGCCTGGCGGGATGTGCACGCCCTGCCGGTATCGTCCCGTTCCCTGCGCGCCGCGCAGCACGGGAAACTGCGCCTGCCAAATCCCGGGCGAGCGGATCGTCTGGCCGCCGCCAAGCCGTGCCAGTCGGACCCTCGAATTCGAAGTCCCACAGCCCATCGAGCGTCAAAATGGCGCGGCGACCGGCGGCGTCAGCGTGCATGGGGGACGCTCCAGTCCGGGTCGCGGGGCGAGCACGGCGTTCGCGGCGCCGGCGAGTCGCATTATCCAAATATCCGAAAAACTGATACAGAAGCCGCGAGGGCGCTAAGGGCCGAGAATGTCGCGCAATTTCCTGGTGATCGATCCCGTGGAGCGGCCGGACGTGGTTCGCGGACTGGCTTCGCTGGCGCGGGCGCGAATTCTGCGCCTGTTGCAGCGGCGCCCCGGCGTCAACGTCAACGACATCGCCGAGGCGCTCAACCTGCCTCAATCGACCGTGTCGTCGAACCTGCAAATCCTCGCGAGCGCCGGCCTCATTCGGACCGAGACGCAGAAGGGGCGGAAAGGCAATCAGAAGCTCTGTTTCTCCGCCTTCGACGAGGTGCTGGTGATGTTCCGCGACGACGTCAGCGGCGTCGACGCCAACGCCATCGAGGTCGCGATGCCGATCGGGCTCTATACGAGCTGCGAGGTGAGCGCGCCTTGCGGCCTGTGCTCGCCGCGGGGAATCATCGGGCTCCTCGACGTGCCCGGCGCTTTCCTCGATCCGGACCGGATGAATGCGGGCCTCATGTGGTTCACCCGCGGCTTCGTCGAATATCAGTTCCCCAACAACGCCAGACTGGTCGGCAGGGCCGTAGCCGGGATCGAATTCTCGCTCGAGCTCTCGTCCGAGGTGCCTGGGACCGCCGCCGACTGGCCGTCCGACATCACGGTTGCGGTGAACGGCCGAGAGCTCGGCGTATGGACGAGTCCCGGCGATTTCGGCGATCAGCGCGGGCTCTATACGCCCGACTGGTGGAAGCTCAAGGGCAGCCAATACGGCATGCTGAAGAGCTGGCGGGTGAGACCGGACGGCGCGTTCGTCGACGGCGTCAAGATCTCGCCGCTGACGCCCAAGGACCTCGACATATCTGCCCACCATTCGATCAGGCTCCGGATCGAGGTCAAGCCAGACGCGCGCCATCCCGGCGGCGTCAACATCTTCGGCCGCGGATTCGGCAACTACGACCAGGACATCTTGCTCAGGCTCACGACCGAGGCGTGAGCCCTTAAGGGAGGTTTTCGCCGTCGCGGAGGTCAGAGCGCCGCCCCCGTCGCCCCGAAGAGATGCGCATGGGCTTGGTTGAGCTTGAGGCCGACCGTCTGGCCCGATTTCGCACCGAGATTGCCTTCGCCTTCGACGATGAGCTGCCCGACGGGCGTCTCGACGTAGAGGATGGTCGAATTTCCGAGATGCTCGATGATCGCGACCTCGCCGGCGAAGGCCGCGGCCGGGTCCATCGGATCGACGAGCGCCAGGTGCTCGGGCCGCACGCCGAGCTCGGCCGAGCGTGCGCCGGCGCCGGCCGCAACGCCGATTTCTACCGTTCGCCCGCCGGGCAGGACGACGCTCGCCGTTCGACCGTTGATAGCGGCGATGTCGACCCCGAAGAAGTTCATGCCCGGCGAGCCGATGAAGGAGGCGACGAACTTGTTCGCCGGCGCGTTGTAAAGCTCGAGCGGCGAGCCGACCTGGGAAATCACTCCCTTGTCGAGAACGACGATCTTGTCGGCGAGAGTCATCGCCTCCGTCTGGTCGTGAGTCACGTAAATCATGGTCGTACCGAGATCGGCATGAAGCTTGGCCAGCTCGAGGCGCATCTGCACGCGCAGCTTCGCGTCGAGATTGGACAAGGGCTCGTCGAACAGGAAGACCTCGGGCTTGCGCACCAGCGCGCGGCCGATCGCGACCCGCTGCCGCTGGCCGCCCGAAAGCTCGGCGGGACGGCGATCAAGATAAGGCTCGAGTTGCAGTATCCGGGCGACCTCAAACGCCCGCTCGTTCTGGATCTTTTTCGACTGGCCGGCGACCGAGAGCGAGAAGGCGATATTCTGCCTGACCGTCATGTGCGGATAGAGCGCGTACGACTGGAACACCATCGCGATGCGCCGCTGGGCCGGCGGAATGTCGGTCACGTCGAGGCTGTCGATGAAGCATTGCCCTGTGGTGATCGCCTCGAGGCCGGCGATCATCCGAAGCAGCGTCGACTTCCCGCATCCGGATGGTCCAAGGAGGGCCGTGAACGAGCCCTTGTCAACCGTGAGACTGAGATCGCTGATCGCAGTGACCGCGCCGTAGCGCTTCGTCACCCGTCTGAGCTCGACATGCGGCGCCACGCCGTCGCTCATCTGCCCGTTCGCTCGACTCATCCCTTTATGCCTGCCGACAGCATGATCGCTTGGGTGACGCGACGTTGGAAGATCAAATAGACGAGCGCGACGGGCAACGCTGCGAGCTTTGCGACCGCAAGTTCCCGCGCATATTGCACGCCGAATGCGTCATGCACTTGCGTAATGCCGACGGTGATATTCATCTTGTCCTGCTCGGTCACCGCCAGGAACGGCCACAGGAAAAGGTTCCAGGCCCCAATAAAAGTGATTATCGCCAGAGCCGTGGTGATGCCCCAGTTCATCGGCAGGTAGATGCGAAACAGCAGTTGGAAGTCGCTGGCCCCATCAATGACCGCCGCCTCGCGAAAATCCTTGGGTACGGAATCGAAGAACTGCTTGTAGATGATGACCGTCACCGGGGCGATGAGCTGCGGCGCGATGACGCCCGCCCATGTGTTGATCCAATGGAACTGGCTCATCAGGATGAAATGGTTGACGATCAGCGCCGGGATCGGAACCATGAAACTCGCGAGGATCATCCACCAGAACAGGCGCCGGCCTGGAAAATTGAGCTGGGAGATCGCGTAGCCCGCTCCTGCCGCCATGATTACGACGATGATCGTCACCGCGCCCGAAGTGACAAGCGAATTGACGTACCAGAGGCCGATCTTCGTCTGAAGCACGACATGGACGTAGTTCTCGATCGTGAAGTTCTCGGGCCAGAGATGAATGCCTGCGCGCACGACTTCGCTTTCGGGTTTGAACGTCGTCACCACTCCCCAATATATCGGAAACGCCCATAAGACCGCGGCCGCGACCGTGATTAGCGTGATGATAAGGCCGACGAGATCTAGATGACGCAGCCGCGAAAGCCGGCGCGCCGCCGCGGGAGCGACAAGGTCGGCGCTCTCAACCGAGGCCGTCAACGCGCGCCTCGCGCGCGAAGGAGCTGGAACTGCAGGACTGAGAGCACGACGATGAGCACGAAGAGAACGACCGCCGAGGCCGCAGCAAGTCCGCCGTGGTTCATCTGGAACGCCTGCTTGAAAATGTACTGGACCATGACCATGGTCGCGTCGGGTCTGCCGGCGAGCAGGTAAACCTGATCGAAGATCTTGAGCTGGAGAATGAGCTGGATCGTGAACACGAGTACGGTCACCGGCCAGATCAACGGCCAGGTGACGCGGCTAAATTGGGTCCAGCGGCCCGCGCCGTCGAGTTCGGCGGCCTCGTATATTTCGCTGGAAATGTTGCGAAGGCCGGCGATGAACAGGAGGACGCTGAAACCGAGCAACCACCAGATCGTGATGAAAGCAACGGCCGGCATGAAGAGGGGCAGCGTTCGGAAGATCGAGAGTTGCTGCCCGCCATTCAGCGGCATGATCACATATTGGGCGATGCCGAAGTCCTTATCGAGCATCCAGTTCCAGATCTCGATGACGACCGAGACCGGCAGAATGTAGGGCAGGAAGAACGCCGCGAGCACGATGCTCTGCATCCAGCCTTTAAGACGGTTCACCCCGAGGGCTACGACAAGCGAGAGAAGCGTCGTCGGAAACACCGACAGGATGACAAAATAGAGGGTATTCCAGATCGCGGTCGTAAACAGGTGGTCAGAGGCGAGCTTGTAGAAGTTATCGAAGCCAACCCACTTTCCTGCGCCAATCAGCGGCGCGTTGGTAAGGCTCAGCTGCACCATCTTGATCGTCGGGTACACGAACAGCACGCCATAGATGACGACGAACGGCGCCATCAGAACGGCGGCTGTCAGATGTTCGTGGCGCGAGCTTCGGATCATCGCGGCGGGCAATTTCGCATTCCACGACCAGTTCCGGCCAGCCGATAAAACCGGCCGGAGCGGGGCGCAGGTTCGTTTTTATTTCGTCAACGCCTGCAGGTCGTCGCGGATCTTCTGGGCGGCCTCAGCGGGCGCGATCTCGCCGTTCAAGGCCGGAATCATGTAGTTGCCAGCCGCGTCGTAGACGGGCGAAGCGACGCCCGCGTAGACTGACACCGGATCAAAGACCGCCGTCTTGGCAAGCGACGAATAGTCGGAGTTCGGCTTGAGCGCCTTGAATTCCGCGCTGTCCTGCACAGGCAGAAACGCCGGCACATGACCCCCGCCCGCCCATTCGAGGGAGTGCTGATTGAACCAATGCACCGCGTCAAGCACGAGCTTGCGCTTCTCCGGGCTTACCGGATTGCCCTTGCGATCAGGGATCGCGAACGAATGTGAATCCGCCCAGGTCGCCGGCTGCGAGAAGATGACCGGGATCTGGATCGCGCCCCAGTCGAACAGCTTCCCGTTCTTGGCGAGATCGACCATGGTCGGAACCTCCCAGACGCCGTTGATGTGCATCGCGGCCTTGCCCGAAGTGAAGAGGGCGATGGAGGCTGGGTACTCGGTGTTGCTTGGCGCCCAGCCGCTCTTGACCCATTTCTGCATCTCGGCGAGAGCGGTCTCCGCCTTCTTCAGGTTGTCGCCGTCGAGGAATTTGCCGTCCTTGAGGAACTGGCCACCCTGTTGGTTGAACAGCGTATAGAAAATGCGCCAGCCGGAGCCGCCGTCGTTCGGCACGGAAAGACCGGTGACGCCGTTGGCGGTGAGCTTGGCGAGCGCCGCGTCCCAGTTGGCGGCGCCGTCGAGACCCTTAGGCTTGCCGTCGTCGCCGAGCAGCCCCGCCTTCTTGAGAAGGTCCTTGTTGTAGTAGAGGATGATGGAATGGATATCGAGCGGCACGCCATATTGTTTGCCGTCGGTCCCTTGCGCCGCCTTCCAGTTGGCCGGTCCAAAGTCGCTCGCCTTGATGCCCGAAGCGGCGAGTTCTTCCGGGGTGATTACGCTGAGCGAGCCAGTCGAAATACCAAGCGGCATGCGCGATTCGTGATAGGTCATGACATCCGGGCCTTGGCCGACGGCCGCCGACGTTTGCACCTTGGTGTAGAACGGCACGCCCCATTCGAACGTGGTGGCGTCAATCTTCACCTTGCCGGCGTGCTCCTTGTTGAACTCGTCGAGCATCGCCTTCATGCGGACCCCATCGCCGCCGCTTAGAAAGTCCCACCAGACGATGGTCTCTTCCGCCCGGGCGACTCCGCCGAAGACGACGGCACCAAGAGCAACCCCAGCGAGGGTCGCGTACAAGATTTTGCGGATCATCTCGACTTCCTCCCAAAAATGACCTAGCGGCTTCCCGCGCTTCAGGCGCTCGGTTCCGGAGTTGCGCCTTCGGAAATCCTTGCCTCAGAATGGTAGCGAGGAAAACGCGAGGCGCCAAGCGCTTTCCATCAACGAATTTGATATTGAACCGCGGATCAAGCCTTCAAGCCGCCCCCGCGAGCGACGATCCGGTCGGCAAGTCTTTCAGCATTTCCCTGGCAGAAATGCGCTTCTGTCGCTCCGAGGGCGACTTGACGCGGCGCGCCGAAGCAGCTCCTATATATCGAACTTATTGATATTAACCGGAGGGAACATGCGCGCGTCGGTCACCGCCAATCGGGATTACCGGATCGCGACAATCGACGATCGTCTGTACGGCGCGTTTCTCGAACACCTGGGGCGCGCGATCTATACCGGCATCTACGAACCAGACCACAAAAGCGCTGACGGGAACGGGATGCGCAAGGACGTCATCGAATTGGTCCGGGAGCTGAAAGTGCCGATCGTGCGCTATCCCGGCGGCAATTTCGTTTCCGCCTACAATTGGGAAGATGGGGTCGGTCCGCGCAAGGACCGGCCGACGCGCCTCGACCTCGCGTGGCATACGTCGGAATCCAACGCGGTCGGCGTACACGAGTTCGCTCAGTGGTGCGAAGCCGCGGGCGTTGAGATGATGCTCGCGATCAATCTCGGTTCGCGCGGGCTCGATCAGGCGCGAAACTTCGTCGAATACGTCAACGGCCCGACCGGCAGCGCCTGGGGCGACCTGCGCAAGAAACACGGCCGCGTCGAGCCGTTCGCGGTCAGGCATTGGTGCCTCGGCAACGAGATGGACGGGCCGTGGCAGGTCGGCCACAAGACCGCCGACGAATATGGTCGCCTCGCCAACGAAGTGGCGAAGACGCTGCGCGCGTTCGATTCCTCGCTCGAGCTTATCGTCTGCGGGTCGTCGAATTCCGACATGAAGACCTATCCCGACTGGGAGCGGATCGTCCTCGAGCATACCTATGACGCCGTCGATCATATTTCGCTGCACATGTATTTCGCCAATCGCGGCAAAAACACCGACGAATACCTCGCCCTCAACGCCAAGCTCGACGCCTATATCAACACGGTCGCCTCGACGATCGAATTCGTCCGCGCGCGAAAGCGCAGCAAGAAGCGGGTGACGATCTCGTTCGATGAATGGAATGTCTGGTATCATTCCAACGCCCAGGACCGCGAGATCCTGGGCGGGGCCAAGGGCTGGCCGCACGCGCCGCGGCTGCTCGAGGACGCCTACAATTTCGAGGACGCGCTCCAGGTCGGCTGCATCCTCAACACCTTCATCCGCCGTTCCGACGTGGTGAGGATCGCCTGCATCGCCCAACTCGTGAACGTGATCGCCCCGATCATGACCGAGCCCGGCGGCGCGGCATGGCGGCAGACGATCTTCTATCCCTATTTCTTTGCCTCGGTTTATGGGCGCGGCGAAGCCCTTAGGCTCAGCGTCAAGTCCCCCGGCTATGACGCCGAATTCGCCGACAACGTGCCTTACCTCGACATCTCCGGCGTTCACAACGAAGCCGCGGCAACGCTGACGTTTTTCGCCGTCAACCGCCACGGCGCCGAGGCTCTCGACATCGACGTCGACCTACAGGGATTTGCCGCCGCCAAGATCACGGATCACCGGGCGATGACCGGCGCCGACCTCGAAGCCGTCAACACGCTGAAGAGGCGAATGACCGTGGCGCCCAAAGCAGGCTCGGACGCGAAGGTCAAGGACGGGCGCCTGACCGCAAGGCTGCCGCCCCATTCCTACCAAATGATCCGCATCGCCCTCGCCGGGAAGTGATCGCTTCCGAACGAATGACGTCGCGGGCCGGCGATGAACTTGCGATCGTTTTTGAGAGCCACGGATTTGATGCCGGGCGACGTCCGCCCGTGCGAATGGGGTAGCGGCCGTAGAATTCCGCGCTCTCGCCGACGCTCTAATTCATCGCCTTCAAGATCTGAGGCTTGACTTCGGTTTCCAGGGTCGCGGCCGTCATCGGGCCGACGAGCTTGAAGACGAGCGACCCGTCTCCCCTGACGATGAACGTTTCCGGCACGCCATAGACGCCCCAGTCGATCCCGGCGCGTCCATCCCCGTCGAGGCCGACCTTGGCGTAAGGGTCGCCCTTGGCGCCAAGGAAGCGGCGAATGTTCTCGGTCGAGTCCTTTTGCGCGACGCCGTAGATCGCGACGCCCTTGGCTTTGAGCGACGGATCGGCGGCGAGCGCCATCAGATATTCGTGCTCGAAATGGCAGGGCTCGCACCACGAGGCGAAGATGTTGACCACGCTCACGTGGCCTGAGCGCAAGTCGGCGTCGATCAGGCCGATCGCGCCATCGAGGCCCGGCAGGTCGAGCCGCGGGGCGGACTGGCCGATCAATACCGAGGGAATGCTCGCCGGATCGCCGGCGTTGAGGCGCTGGAACAAGAGCCAGGCGAGGGCCATGAAGACCAGCAGCGGCACATAGGCCAGCCAGCGGCGCGGGCGCGGGGCGGTCTCGGCCTCCGCGCTCATCGGCGCCCGGCGCCCTTGGCCTCGCCGCGCGCCGCGTCGAGCGAGCGCGCCGCCGCCTCCATTTGCGCGTTGAGGCGGCGGGCGTCCACGACTACGTAAGCGATCATCACGCCGATCGTCGCCGCTGTGACAGCGTAAGCCGCAATGACAAAACCGATATGCGGATCGACCATCACGCGCCTCTCGCAGCGAATTCAGGCTCAAGCCGGTCGCCTTCGGCAGCGGCCAGCATCGTCACCCGGGCGATGCGCCGGCGGAGGATCTCGTTCTTGATCGCCATCACATGCAACGTCAGGAAGAGGCAGGTGAAGGCGAGCGACATAACGATCAGCGGCATGAGCAGCGGGGGCGCGATCGTCGGCCCGCCGAGACGGAACACCGAGGCCGGCTGATGCAGGGTGTTCCACCAGTCAACCGAGAATTTGATGATCGGCAGGTTGACGCAGCCGACCAGGGTCAGGATCGCCGTCGCCCGGGCGGCGCGGCCCGGATCGTCGATCGCGCGGGCGAGCGCGATCAGGCCGAGATAGAGGATGAACAGAACCAGCACCGAGGTCAGGCGCGCGTCCCACACCCAGTACGTCCCCCACATCGGCTTGCCCCAGAGTGAGCCGGTGACGAGGCAGACGAAGGTGAATCCCGCGCCGAGCGGCGCCGCCGCCTTTTGCGCCGCATCGGCGAGAGGATGGCGCCAGACCAGCGTGCCGAGCGCGGCGGCCGCCATCACGGCGTAGACGAACGTCGCCATCCAGGCTGCCGGCACGTGCAGGTACATGATCTTGACCGTCTCGCCCTGCTGATAGTCGGGTGGCGCCGCGAACGAGAGCGATAAGCCGGCGATGAACAACGCCGCGGTCGCCGCCGCGAGCCACGGCAGCACGCGGCGGGCGAGATCGACGAACAAAGTCGGATTGGCGATATTGGCCATGGGAAGCGCCTTTTAGCGCCGGGCGAGGGGACGGGCAATGCGGCGTTTTCGCCGTAACGGGTCCGCTCGAACACGATGCGGAGGAAACGTCACCAACCTGTTTCCGAATCTGCAAGACTTCGACCAACCCGAGTTTCGCAACGAGAAAAGAACGGCGGCGCGGGCGCGATCAAGCACCAATTCGACCGTCATCCGCCGTCTCGCCGGTCGCGCAGCGAGGCGGCCAGCGCGGGCTCGACCGAGCCGCGCAACGACTGAGCGAGGGCCTCGAGCGCGGCGCGGCGCGGCGAGCCGCGGCGGAAGACGAGTCTCACCTGGCGCGAGGCGCCGCTGCCGACCACCTTCCATCCGTCGAGCCCGGTCCCCAGGCGGCGCCAGTCAGCATAGGCGAGTAGCGGCGCGAGCGTTTCGCCCTGTCCGGCGGAGATCGAGATGGCGCAGCGTCTCGAGGCTGGTCGCACGAACGTCCGCGCGGAGCGCGGCCTTTTGCGCCCCACCGCACAGGGCGAGGGCCTGATCGCGCAGGCAGTGGCCTTCGGCGAGCAACAGGAGCGTGGCGGAATTGATTTCGTCGACCCGGATCGAAGCGCGCGGGCGCCAGTCGGGGCGGCGGGCGGAGACGAGAAAGAACGGCTCCTCATAGAGCGCGATCTCGGTCAGCTTGGCGTCCTGTGGATCGGTGGCGATCACCGCGCCGTCGAGCGCGCCGGAGTGTAGAGCCGCGAGCAGGCGATCGGTCAGGTCCTCGGCGAGGTGGAGGGGCGTCAGCGGCAGCGCTTCGATCGCGCCGGTCAGCGCGATCGGCAAGAGGTAGGGTGCGACGGTTGCGATCATCCCAAGCCTCAGCGGCCCGGCGAACGGGTCGCGCGCGGCCCGCGCCGCACTGGTCACGCCGGCCGCCGCGGCGAGCGTCGCGCGCGCCTGCGCGATCACCGCCGCCGCCCGGTCGCTGACCCGCGCGCCCCGGCCCTCGCGCTCGAACAGGCGAAGGCCGAGTTCGCCCTCGAGCTTGAGGATCTGTCCGCTCAGGGTCGGCTGGCTCACGTTGCAGGCCGCCGCCGCGCGGCCGAAATGCTCGTGGTCGGCGACGGCGACGACATATTCGAGGTCTCTGAGGTTCATGACGCCATGATAGGGTGTAACGATGGCGCTATAAGAAACAATCGATTTGAACAATGGTCAACCGCGGGCTAATGCGTCGCGCGAGCCAAAATCGCCGGCCGAATGGAGGAGGAGAGACATGGAAAATGAAAGCAAGTGCCCGGTCGCGGGCGGCAGCCGCGCCCGTTCGCTTCGGGATTGGTGGCCGAACCAGCTGAACCTCAAGGGTCTCCACCAGAACTCGGCTCTGGCCGATCCGATGGGCGAGGATTTCGACTACGCCAAGGAATTCGAGAGCCTTGACCTGAACGCCGTGATCAAGGACCTCAAAGCGCTGATGACCGACTCGCAGGAGTGGTGGCCGGCCGACTTTGGCCACTATGGGCCGTTGTTCATCCGCATGGCGTGGCACAGCGCCGGCACCTACCGCATCCACGACGGCCGCGGCGGCGCCGGATACGGCCAGCAGCGCTTTGCGCCGCTCAACAGCTGGCCGGACAACGCCAGCCTCGACAAGGCGCGCCGTCTGCTATGGCCGATCAAGCAGAAATACGGCCGCAAGCTCTCCTGGGCCGATCTTCTGATCCTCACCGGCAATGTCGCCCTCGAGTCGATGGGCTTCAAGACCTTCGGTTTCGGCGGCGGGCGCAAGGATAGCTGGGAGCCGGACGATTCCATTTACTGGGGTCCCGAGGGCGAGTGGCTGGCCGACGAGCGCTATTTCGGTGATCGCGAGCTCGAGCATCCCCTCGGCGCCGTCCAAATGGGCCTCATCTACGTCAATCCGGAAGGGCCGAACGGCAAGCCGGATCCGGTCGCTGCGGCCAAGGATATTCGCGAGACGTTCCGCCGCATGGCGATGAACGACGAGGAGACGGTCGCGCTGATCGCCGGCGGCCACACCTTCGGCAAGACCCACGGCGCGGCGGACGCGAAGAAATACGTCGGCCCCGAACCCGAGGGCGCGACCATCGAGGAGCAGGGCTTCGGCTGGAAGAACACATTCGGGACCGGCAAGGGCGATGACGCGATCACCAGCGGCATCGAAGTCATCTGGACCGCGACGCCGACGCAATGGAGCAACAACTTCTTCTCGAACCTGTTCGGCTACGAATGGGAGCTGACCAAGAGCCCGGCCGGCGCCTACCAGTGGACGCCGAAGAATGGCGCGGGCGCCGGAACGGTGCCGGATCCGCACGACAAGTCGAAGCGCCGCTCGCCCTCCATGCTCACCACTGACCTCGCCTTGCGGTTCGACCCAGCTTACGAGAAGATCTCGAGGCGGTTCTTCGAGCATCCGGATCAACTCGCGGACGCGTTCGCCCGGGCCTGGTACAAGCTGACGCATCGCGACATGGGTCCGATCGTGCGCTACCTCGGCCCGCTCGTTCCGAAAGAGACGCTGATCTGGCAAGACCCGATCCCGGCGGTGAACCATCCGCTGATCGGGGACAAGGACATTGCCGCGCTCAAGGCGAAAATCCTCGCCTCGGGCTTGGCCGTATCCGAGCTCGTCTCGACCGCCTGGGCGTCGGCGTCGACCTTCCGCGGCGGCGACAAGCGCGGCGGAGCGAACGGCGCGCGCATTCGGCTTGAGCCGCAAAAGGATTGGGAGGTCAATGAGCCGGCTCAGCTCGCGAAGGTGTTGCAGAAGCTCGAAGCCATCCAGAAGGAGTTCAACGGTTCCGCGTCCGGCGGGAAGAAAGTCTCGCTCGCGGATCTGATCGTTCTCGGCGGCGGCGCGGCGATCGAAAAAGCGGCGAAGGACGCCGGGCAGGAGGTGAAAGTCCCGTTCACGCCAGGACGGGCGGACGCGTCGCAGGACCAAACCGACGTCGAATCCTTCGAGCCGCTTGAGCCGATCGCTGACGGGTTCCGCAACTATCTCCGCGGCAAGCAGCGCCTTTTGCCTGAGGAATCGCTGGTGGATCGGGCGCAATTGCTGACGTTGACGGCGCCCGAGTTGACGGTCCTCGTCGGAGGCCTGCGCGTCCTCGGCGCGAATGCGGGCAACTCAGCGCACGGCGTCTTCACCAAAGAGCCCGGGAAGCTGACCAACGATTTCTTCGTCAACCTGCTCGACATGAGAACGGAATGGCGGCCGAAGGCTGGCTCGGAGGGGGTCTACGAAGGGCACGATCGAAAGACGAAAAGGGTCGAGTGGACCGCGACCCGCGTCGACCTCATTTTCGGTTCGCACTCGCAGCTTAGGGCGATCGCGGAGGTCTATGCGACCGCCGACTCGAAGGAGAAGTTCGTCAAGGAGTTCGCGAAAGCATGGGCCAAGGTGATGGAGCTTGATCGCTACGATCTCGTCACCCGCGACGAGCCCGCCCGAATGCCGGCGGAGTAAGCGTCCGGCGTTTATCCGTCCAACTGTACGCAATCAAAGTCGCGCGAGACCAAGTCCCGCGCGACTTTCTCATGGATCGCAGGCGACGATGACAATGCCGAGCCTCGTCCCCGAACTTGACGTTCAGGATCTTGCCCGCTCGCTGGATTTCTACTGCAACGTGCTCGGTTTCCGCGTCCGGTTTGACAGGCCGGAGGAGCGCTTCGCTTATCTGATCCTTGATGATGCTCATCTCATGCTCGAAGAAGCGGTCGGACCGGGTCGGCGGTTCCGCACGGCGCCGCTTGAACGCCCCTATGGCCGCGGCGCGAATTTCATGATCAAGGTCGCTGACGCATCTGCGCTTTGCGCGCGCGTCGAAGCGGCGGGGTTCGTTCCTTATCTGCCGCTCGAGGACCGCTGGTATAGGCAGGATCGGCTCGAGAACGGAAACCGACAGTTCGTCGTCGCCGATCCGGATGGATACCTCTTGCGCTTCTTCACCTATCTGGGCAAACGGCCGGTTTAGGCAAGAGACGCTCGGCCTTCGCATCTCACTGCGCAATTTGCTCCAGCGCCAGATTGGTCGTGCGCGGTCCGAAGACGCCGATCGTCGCCATCACGACGCCCATCGCGACGGCGATGAAGACGAAGACGCCGAACGCGCCGAAGGCGTTCAGGATGAAGGCGACGACGAAGGAGCTGAAGATCACCGACAGCCGGCTCCAGGAATAGACGAAGCCCGCGGCGCGGGCGCGAATGCCGGTTGGGAACAGCTCCTGCTGGTAGGCGTGGAAGCTGAACGACATGATGTTGGCGGCGAGCGTCAACGCCACGCCCATGGCGATGATGAGCGCGGATTCGCGCGCCTGGCCGAAGATGAGGCCGCTGACGAGAATGGCGCCGGCCGCCGCGACAATGATCCATTTGCGCTCGAGCCGGTCGCCGAGAAAATACCCAAGCAGCGGGCCCACCGGCGCCGCGAGCGCGATCACGGTCGTATAGCCGAGGCTGGTCGAGACCGTGATCCCCTGCTTGACAAGCAAGGAGGGGACCCAGTTGTTGAAGCCGTAAAATCCGACGGTCTGAAAGATGTTGAAGACGCTCATCAGGATAACGCGGCCGCGCATCCCCGGCGCCCAGAGATCGATAAAGCCGCTCGCCGGCGACACCGGCTCCTCCGGACCGGGCGGCGGCAGCGGCCGGCCATAGTCGGCCTCGACCTTCGCTTCGATCTGGCTCAGGACGCGATCCGCCTCCTCGAGCCGGCCATGCTTGGCGAGCCAGCGCGGGCTTTCCGGCAAGCCGAGTCGGAGATAGACGACGACCGGCGCGGCGAGCGCCCCGATCAGCACCACCCAGCGCCAGCCCTCGAGCCCGAGCGGCGCGGTCGGCACAAGCATATAGGCGAGGAACGAGACCACCGGCACGCAAACGAAGCCGATGGCCTGGTTGACCGCGAAGGCGCGCCCGCGAATCGCCTTGGGCGCGAACTCGCTCAGATAGGCGCCGATGGTCACCATTTCGACGCCGAGGCCGATGCCGGAGACGAGGCGCCAGAGATTGAGGCCGGCGGCGTCGTGCTGCAGCGCGACCATGATGTTGGCCGCCGAGTACCAGAGAAGCGACCAGGTGAAAATCGCCCGGCGGCCGAACCGGTCGGCGAGAAAGCCGCATAGGATTGTTCCAATGAACAGGCCGGTGAACAGGGCGGCGATGAAGCTCGCGACCCCAGTCGTGCCGAACAGGCCGGCGGTCGTGGCGGTCAGCACGCCGGATTTGACCAGGCTCGGGGCCACATAGGCCGAGAACAGGAGGTCGTAGAGCTCGAAGAACATGCCGAAGCCGAGCAGCACGACGATCGTCCAGATCGTGCGCGTCGCCGGCAGCCGGTCGATCCTGGCCGAAATCGCTCCCGCGCTGACGCGCGCCGCTCCGCCGTCGTTCATGTTTCCTCGCCTCGGTCGCGGAGCGCCATAAAGAGGCGAGCTTCTGGCCGCGTGTCAAATATGATCGCAGCGCCTTTGACCGCGCCGCGACCTCCTGAGGGACCGGAAAGCCGAACACCTTCGAGAGCCCCTGTTGCAGATGCAGCGCGGCTACAATGCGCAGGAGCTGAGGACATAGGGCCTCCAGTTTGCACTCTGGCGTAAGGAGGGTTCCCGTCGCTCTGACGCAAATGAAGAAATGTTTGAGCGACGGGTTCTATCGATTGGAGCCTGAGCATCTCGGCATTTGCGCTCGCTCGCTCGCGGGCCGCTTCGATGAATTCCTCTACTCCCGCACATGCCTCAGCGCCGCGGCGGCAGCGAAAGGCGCGGCGGCGACGGCGAATAGCGACAGCGCGCAGAGCACTAGGAACGGAGCGAGGAAGGGCGCCGCGCCGCCGCTTGCGGCCGACGCCGCCGCGACGCCGAAGATCAGTACAGGAATGGTCAGCGGCAGCACCAGAACCGCCATCAGAAGGCCGCCGCGCCTCAACGACACGGTGAGCGCGGCGCCGATCGCCCCGACCATGGTGAGCGCCGGCGTCCCGGCGGCGAGCGTCGTCGCCACCAGCATGAGCGGCAGCGGCGTCATTGCCACCATCAGCCCGAACAGAGGGCTCACGACGATGAGCGGCACGGCGCTTGCCGTCCAATGCGCGGCGCATTTGATGAGCACCGCGACTTCCAGCGGCAGTGAACCATTGATGAGAATATCGAGCGAGCCGTCCTCATGATCGGCCTGAAACAGCCGGTCGAGCCCAAGCAGGGTCGCCAGCAGCGCCGCAATCCATAGGATCGCCGGGCCAAGCCGCGCCAACAAGTTGAGGTCGGGCCCGAGCGCGAACGGCATGACCGCGACCAGGATGAGGAAAAACAACGCGCCGACCGACGCGCCGCCGCCAATCCGTCGCGCAATGCGCCATTCTCGGACGAACAGGGCGAGGGCGGCGTTCACCCCGCCGGTCCTTCGACTGCGCCGAGCCTCAATTCTTGCGCTCCCTCAAGACCCAGCGGCCCGTGAGCGGCGGCGACGATGATCCCGCCGCGATGTAAATGCGCCTGCATGATGGCCGCGAGAGCGCCTTGCGCGGCGGCGTCGAGCGCGGTCGCCGGCTCGTCGAGCAGCCACAAACGGCGGTCGGCGGCCAGGAGACGGGCGAGCGCCACGCGGCGCCTCTGCCCGGCCGAGAGCAGGCGTGCGGGGAAATCGATCGCATGCGCCAGGCCGAGTTGGGCCAGCGTCGCGCGCTGCGCAGCGCGCGAGGATTGGCGGCCGAGCATGGCGGCGGCAAAGGCAAGGTTCTCGCCGGCGGTCAGCGCGCCTTTGACACCATCGGAATGGCCAAGATAGTGGGCCTGCTCGCCGACCGAGCGCTCGGCGTCGCCGCCTTCCAGCGCAAAGCCACCCCCTTCAAGCGGCAGGAAACCGCACAGCGCGCGCAACAGGGTCGATTTTCCCGCCCCGTTCGGCCCGGTGACGATCAGCGCCGCGCCCTCATCCGCAACGAACGAAAGTCCGGCGAGGAGCCGCCGCCCGCCGCGCTCGATCGTCAAATCCCATGCGCTGAGGCGCATCGTCCCCTGAAGCCCTTGTCGCGATCCCGCGCTATTTAAGACGATAGTTTGTGTAGCCTGCCCCGCCCAATATATCTATAAAACCCCAATCCCTTACAAACGCCTTGCCCTGGAGCGCTCGCATGGTCGGCCTCGACAGTTTCAAATGCCGCAAGACGCTGACCGTCGGGGCCAAGACCTATGAGATTTATTCGCTGAAGGCAGCCGAGAAGAATGGGCTTGCCGGCGTCTCCGAGCTTCCGTTCTCGCTCAAGATCGTGCTCGAAAACCTGTTGCGCAACGAGGACGGACGCACCGTCAAGAAGGAAGACATCGAGGCGGTCGCCGCGTGGACCGTCAATCGCGGCAAAAAGGAGCACGAAATCGCCTTCCGCCCGGCGCGGGTCCTGATGCAGGATTTCACCGGCGTGCCGGCGGTCGTCGATCTTGCGGCCATGCGCGATGCGATGGTCGCGCTTAAGGGCGATCCCGACAAGATCAACCCGCTGGTCCCGGTCGACCTCGTCATCGACCATTCGGTGGTGGTCGACTATTTCGGCACCGGAAAGTCGCTCTCACAGAACGTTGCGCGCGAGTACGAGCAGAACCAGGAGCGCTACCGGTTCCTGAAGTGGGGCCAGCAGGCCTTTTCGAACTTCCGCGTCGTGCCGCCCGGCACCGGCATCTGCCATCAGGTCAATCTCGAATATCTCGCCCAAACGGTCTGGACGGCGAAGGAGAGGCGCGACGGCAAGACAGTTGAAGTCGCCTTTCCCGATACGCTCGTCGGCACCGACAGCCACACCACCATGGTCAACGGCCTTGCTGTGCTCGGCTGGGGAGTCGGAGGGATCGAAGCGGAGGCGGCCATGCTCGGCCAGCCCCTGTCGATGCTTCTGCCCGAGGTGGTCGGCTTCAAGCTGCACGGCGAATTGCGCGAGGGCGTCACCGCCACCGATCTGGTGCTGACCGTCACCCAGATGCTGCGCAAGAAGGGCGTCGTCGGCAAATTCGTCGAGTTTCACGGCTCGGGCCTCAATGCGATGACGGTCGCCGATCGGGCGACGCTCGCCAACATGGCCCCGGAATATGGCGCGACGTGCGGCCTCTTCCCGATCGACGCCCAGACGCTCACTTACCTGAAGACCACAGGGCGCAGGCCATCGCGGCTAGCTCTGGTCGAGGCCTACGCGAGAGCGCAAGGCGTCTACCGCACTCGCCTCACCCCTGATCCGGTCTTTTCCGCGACGCTCGAGCTCAATCTCGGTGAGGTGACTGCCTCCCTCGCCGGCCCGAAGCGGCCGCAGGACCGCGTCGTCTTGACCGGCGCCAAGGCCGGCTTCGTCGCTGCGATGACCAACGAATTCAGGCAGGGCGAGACTATCGCGGAGCGCCACAGGGTCGAAGGGACGAACTACGATCTGGGGCACGGCGACGTCGTCATCGCCGCCATCACTTCGTGCACCAACACCTCCAATCCGAGCGTCATGATGGCCGCGGGGCTTTTGGCGCGCAACGCCGTCGCCAAGGGTCTGACCGTCAAACCGTGGGTCAAGACCTCGCTCGCGCCGGGCAGTCAGGTGGTCCAGGATTATCTCAAGGAAGCCGATCTGCAGAAGTCGCTCGACAGGCTCGGCTTCAACATTGTCGGGTTCGGCTGCACCACATGCATCGGCAATTCCGGTCCGCTCGCGCCTGAGATTTCGGCGACCGTCGCCAAGCACAACCTGGTCGCGGCGGCGGTCCTGTCCGGCAACCGCAACTTCGAGGGCCGCGTCAATCCGGATGTGCGCGCCAACTACCTCGCCTCTCCGCCGCTGGTCGTCGCCTATGCGCTGGCCGGCTCGATGCAGGTCGATCTCACCCGCGAGCCGGTCGGCGCCGACAAGCAGGGCAAGGCGGTCTTTCTCGCCGACATCTGGCCGAAAACCGACGAGATCCAGGAATTCGTCGATGCGACCATCAACGCTAAGATGTTCAAGACCAAATATGGGAGCGTGTTCGACGGCGACGCCAACTGGCGCAAGGTCAAGGTTCCAGCCGGCCTCACCTACGCCTGGGACATCGGCTCGACCTATGTCCAAAAGCCGCCGTATTTCGACGGCCTCACCAAACAGCCGAAGCCGGTCGAGGACATCGACAACGCCCGTATTCTCGCGCTCTTCCTCGACTCGATCACCACCGACCATATTTCCCCCGCAGGCTCGATCAAGGCCGCGAGCCCTGCCGGCCAATATCTCATCGAGCATCAGGTGAGGCCCGTCGATTTCAACCAATACGGCACGCGCCGCGGCAACCATGAAGTGATGATGCGCGGCACCTTCGCGAATATCCGGATCAAAAACCAGACGGTGAGGGACGAGACGGGCAATGTGGTCGAGGGCGGCTACACCATCCATCAGCCCTCGGGCGAGCGCATGACGATTTATGACGCCGCGATGCGCTATCAGGCGGAGAAAGTCCCGCTGGTCGTGTTCGCGGGCCGCGAATACGGCACCGGCTCATCGCGCGACTGGGCCGCCAAGGGCACGAAGCTGCTCGGGGTGCGCGCCGTGATCGCGCAAAGCTTCGAGCGCATCCACCGTTCGAACCTCGTCGGCATGGGCGTGCTGCCGCTGGTGTTCGAGGAGGGGACGAGCTGGGTCTCGCTCGGTCTCAAGGGAGACGAGACGGTCGTCATCCACGGCCTCGGCGAAACCTTGAAGCCTCGCCAGACGCTGCACGCTGAGATTAAGCATGCCGACGGCCGCATGAGCCGCGTGCCGCTCGTGTGCCGCATCGACACGCTCGACGAGCTCGAATATTTCCGCAACGACGGCATTCTGCCGTATGTGCTGAGGCAGCTCGCGGCGTAGGGCTTCGAGGAGAGCATGAGACCTTTCCTGTCGGGTCGAGCGGGCGACGACGGCGATCGCCGGCTCGGTCTGGCTACCATCAGGGGTGAGATGGCGTCGCGGGAATTCGAATCGCCAGCGCGCGTGACCATATGGCTCTCGAGCCGCTCTCCGCAATACCTTCCGACCTCCCCGCTCAGGACCTACAAAGCTGTCTCGTGCGCCTCGTGCTTGTGCGCCTCGTGCTTGTGCGCCTTGGCGCGAGCGCCCGGCGGAATGGTCAGGAGCTGCATGTGAATGGCCGCGGCCCGCGCCGTTTCGGTCGAGATCGCGGGCGCGTAGCTGAATCCCTGCCTGCCGATGAACGGCTCGCCGGCGCGTAGGCCAAAACACGTCGCCGGACGCTCGGCAGTCCGGATGTCCGTCATGGGGCCTCGTTGGATTGCTGATTGGAGCGACGCCCCGCGAGATTACGGCGAGGCGGCCGCGCACAATGTTCGCAAGCGCTTAGCCCAGCGGGCCTCCGCTATTTGACCAACTTGGGCCCGCCAGCGCGGGCATACTCATTCTCCTGGACCACGCCGAGCCTTCGGGCGACCTCGGTATAGGCCTCGATCATCCCGCCGAGGTCCTTGCGGAAGCGGTCCTTGTCCATCTTATCGTTGGTCTTGACGTCCCACAGCCGGCAGGAGTCGGGGCTGATCTCGTCGGCGAGCACTATGCGCATATTCTCGCCTTCCCAAAGCCGTCCGGTCTCGATCTTGAAGTCGACGAGCCGGATGCCGACGCCCAGGAACAGACCCGAAAGGAAGTCGTTGACCCGAATCGCGAGCGCCATGATGTCGTCGATCTCCTGCGGCGCCGCCCAGCCGAAAGCGGTGATGTGCTCTTCCGAGACCATCGGGTCGTTTAGCTGGTCGTTTTTGTAATAAAACTCGATGATCGACCGCGGCAGTTGCGTGCCCTCTTCGAGGCCAAGGCGGGTCGACAGCGAGCCGGCCGCGACGTTGCGGACCACGACCTCGAGCGGAATGATCTCAACCTCGCGAATCAATTGCTCGCGCATATTGAGTCGGCGAATGAAATGGGTTGGCACGCCGATGTCGTTGAGCCGCTGGAAGACGTACTCGGAGATTCGATTGTTCAGAACACCCTTGCCCTCGATCACCTCATGCTTCTTGGCGTTGAACGCGGTCGCGTCATCCTTGAAATACTGGATCAGGGTGCCGGGCTCCGGGCCCTCGTAGAGGACCTTGGCTTTGCCTTCATAGATGCGTCGGCGGCGGTTCATGCGGTGCGACCGTGGCTTGAGGAAATCCATACTCGTGGCCTTTTCTGGTGGCTATCCCGGTGAAGCCTCAATGGCCGGCCTGGGATATGGGGATTCGGACCGCGAAACCCAAGCATTGAACTCGTCCGGACCGGGGGCCAGCCCCCTTTCGCCAATCTAGCTGATTGGTGGCGCTGGCACAAACTTTTGTCCTGGCTCAAGATATATGAGACGGGGGGGTTTCGTTGGCTCGGCGGATTGAGAGGTACTTTGCTGGGGTCAGTCCGGCAAGGGCGCCGTGGGGTCTGTGGTTGTTGTAGAGGTGCTGGAAGCCGTCGACGCGTTCGGCGATTTTGTTGATGTCGAGGGGCAGGTCGGAACAAGCGTAGAACTCATATCGCCAGGCGCCGTTGCAGCGTTCGACGGCGCCGTTGAGTCTGGGCGATCGGGGCGGAGGAGGTAGAGGGGGATTTTGGCGTCGGCGCAGGCTTGCTCGAATTCGGCCATGAACTCGCTTCCGCCGTCGATTTGGAGGCCCGAACGGGATCGGGCATTTGCGCCAGCACGCGCGTGAGGAACTCGGCGGCGTTCTTGGCGGTGGCGCGCTTATAGGGTTTGGCGACGATCCACTTGGCGAACGGATCGTAGGCGGTGAACTGCATGATCGTCCGGCCGGGCAGGATGGCGATGGAGAGGGTGTCGATCTGCACCACGTCGCCGGGCTTTTCGAAGGCGACATGGGCAGGCTTGCGCATGGCGTATGGCCGCTTTTTCGCGGCTGATCGCGGGCCGATCTTGCGCCAGAGGTCGGGCACGGCGGGCACGCGCCCGCGCTTGATCAGCTCGCTCAAGATCCGTCCGACCGTGGCGTCGCTGACCGCAAAGCCGAGTTCGCGCACGAGCGGGCCGATCTTGGCCTTGCCCCACATCGGGAAGTCGAGCCGCAGGCGCTCGACCGCGGCGGCCAGGCCCGGCGGACGGTTGGGGCCGCGCAGGCGTTTGGGCCGCCGGCTTTTTGCCGTGGCGCGCTTGCGCCAACGGTCGAGGGTGGAGCGCGATGCGCCCACCGCCTGCGCGGCCCGTTCGGCGGTCAGTCCGGCCGCGGGCGCCTCGAGCCATCGACCCACCGCGTCCCGTCTTCTCTCCGCTTCGATATGGGGGGTCTTCGCGCAGAGAAGACTGGACGCCGACCCGGCGGAGCGGATAAGATGGCCGGGCAGGCCAAAAACCTGCATCGGGTTCTCCTGTGATTCGAGCTTCGACAACCCGAGCCTCAGGGAACCCCATCCCTCAATCAACCCGTCTCACATCTATCTGAACCAGGACAGCCGCGCGTTCATGGGTCGGTCTGGCGTTCGCGGTCGGGGCGAGCGCCGATTTTCCGGTGCTGCTGCTCATCATATGGAAGGCGCTGACCTCTCGGGGCGCGGTGATCGGCGGCTTCGTCCGCCTCATCAGCGCGCTGGTGCTGACGATCGTCAGTGCGGGCATTTGGGAGGCGGTGTTCGGCTACCCGAAGGGCTCGGCAGCAGGCCGCGTTCGAGGAGCAGTACGTCCCCTCTCAGACGGGCATCGGCGCGGGCGTCGCGACCGCTCATTGAGACGGTTCGACGCGCCACCCTGAAATGAGAAGGGCCGCTCCTGTTCGGAACGACCCTTCCATTGTCGCGCCCACGCTAGCTCGCCGGCGCCCTAGAGTTCTTGCCTAGCGAGTGCTATGCGCGAAATTCCTTCGCGGGGACAATAACCCAGGCCTCGTCGATCACGCGGGACGGAAGACAATGAGACACTGGATCACCTCCTTTCGGCTGGTTGACGACATCAAGCATGTTACGGTGATTCGCGAAATTTGAAAGCGGCTTTTTTTTCGCGAAGTTAAGAATTCTTTAGCGTTCCACGGCCTGCTCCGCCCCGAGCCTGATCCAAAATCGCCCAAATTGGAGGTCACTGCTATCACTCATCTCTCGGCACCGCTTCGGCGGCGGGTCTCTCCAAGGAGGTTCGATCATGTCGACGTCGGTAATTTCGCGCCGGGCAGCATTTGCCGCAGTCAGCGCGACGATCTTTGGCGCGGTTGGCGCTTCACGCGGCGCGGTTGCGCGCGCCAGGATTTCGCCGCCCGGCATTCATGTCGATGTCGAGTCTTTGCGTGCCAATGCCGGCGACCCGACCGCAACTTGGGTGGCCGAATATCTCCCCGGACAACTGGTGCAAAATCTCGCCCGGCGGATGGCGCACGCTAACGTGTCCGTGCGTATCGACTATCTGACTCTTGGGTCGAGCACCGGCGGATTAGGGCCGGCTGGCTCGTCCTACGACACGATCCAAGGCGTGGCGACGATCAACGGCATCGAGACGCCGGTCCGCGCGACCTCGACCTATTATCCGATGGCGGTCGACCAGACGATGATCGAGCAGTCGAACCGCGACCGCGTCCAGCAGTTGACCGAAGCGCTTGCCTACTGGATCGCCCAAGACGCAGCTCAGGTCGGCGGCTAAGCGGCGCTGGCGACCGCCTCGCAGACGTCGCTGACCAGGGCGTCGACCAACGCTTTGTCGTCTGCTTCAGCCATGACCCGGATGACCGGCTCGGTGCCGGAGGGGCGGATGACGAGCCTCCCGCGGTCGCCGAGCCGCGCGGTCGCCTCAGCAATCGCCTTCGCAACGGACGGATGCTCGAGCGGCTTGCCGCCGTTGAAACGGACATTGCGCAAAACCTGCGGCACCGGTTCGAATCGCCGGCAGACTTCGCTCGTGGGCTTGCCGAGCTTATGCACCACCGCGAGCACTTGCAGCGCCGCAACAAGACCATCGCCGGTGGTCGAATAGTCGGACAGGATGATGTGGCCCGACTGCTCGCCGCCGACGTTGAAGCCCTTTTCCCGCATCCGCTCGATCACATAGCGGTCGCCGACCGCCGTGCGCTCGAGCGAAAGTCCCAGGCTCAAGAGATGCCGCTCGAGGCCGAGGTTCGACATCACCGTCGCCACGATGCCGGGTTTGACGAGACGGCCCTCGTCCCGCCAGCTCTCGGCGACCACGGCCATGACCTGGTCGCCGTCGATCAGGTGGCCTTTCTCATCCACGATGATCATCCGGTCGGCGTCGCCGTCGAGCGCGATCCCGACGTCGGCCCGCATTTCGCGCACTTTGTGCGCCAGCGCCTCGGGCGCGGTCGAGCCGACCTCGAAATTGATGTTGAGCCCGTTCGGCTCGACGCCGATCTTGATCACCTCGGCGCCGAGTTCCCACAGCGCTTCGGGCGCGACCTTGTAGGCGGCGCCGTTGGCGCAGTCGACGACAATCCGCATGCCTTCGAGCGAGACGTCGCGGGAGAGCGTCCGCTTGGCGTATTCGATGTACCGGGCCTGGACGTCGTCGATGCGCTTGGCGCGGCCAAGGTCAGGGGAGCGGGCGAGCATTGGGGCGACGTCGCCATCCATCAGCGCCTCGATCCGCGCCTCGACCTCGTCCGACAGCTTATAGCCATCTGGCCCAAACAGCTTGATGCCATTGTCCTCGTAAGGGTTATGCGAGGCCGAGATCATCACCCCAAGATCGCAGCGCATCGAGCGCGTCAGCATCGCGACCGCTGGCGTGGGGACCGGGCCCAGCAGCAACACGTCGACGCCCACCGAGGTGAAGCCTGCGACCAGCGCGTATTCGATCATGTAGCTCGAGAGGCGGGTATCCTTGCCGATAACCACCCGGTGGCGGTGCTCGCCGCGACGAAAAGCAACGCCCGCGGCTTGTCCGACCTTCAACGCCACGTCGGCTGTGATCTTATTGTTGGCCCGGCCCCTGATGCCATCGGTGCCGAAATACTTGCGCGCCATCCGTGTGGTTTCCCCGCACCGAAACGAGCTCAGGCTCAGAGCGACCGGCTTCATATCGCATATTTGCCGGATAAAGTTTCACAAATGGTTGCTACCCGTTAACGATCCGAGCAGCGTTGCTCGTGGCGGCGCTGGCGCCTAGAGTGGCTAAGCGTCGCCCAGAAGCGAGCGCAGGAGGACGCCGCCGATGATCCGAACCGTCGCCACCAAGCCGTTTCCCGACCAGAAGCCGGGCACATCGGGTTTGCGCAAGCAGGTTCCGGTGTTTAGGCAGCCCGGCTACCTTGAGAACTTCATCCAGTCGATTTTCAATTCGCTCGATGGCTTCCAAGGCCAGACGCTGGTGCTTGGCGGCGACGGCCGCTTCTTCAACCGCGAGGCGATTCAGATCGTGGTCAAGATCGCCGCCGCCAATGGCTTCGGCCAAATCGTGGTCGGCAAGGGCGGCATCCTCTCGACCCCGGCGGTCTCGGCGCTGATCCGGGCGCTCCGCACCTTCGGCGGCATCATCCTCTCGGCCAGCCACAATCCCGGCGGCCCGCATGGGGATTTTGGGGTCAAGTACAACATCGGCGCGGGCGGTCCGGCGCCGGAGAACGCCACCGAGGCGATCTTCGCCAAGAGCAAGATGATCTCCGCCTATAAGATTTCCGACGCGCCGGACATCGACATCGACCGCCTTGGGACGGTCAAGGTCGAGGGGATGGCAATCGAGGTGATCGACCCGGTCACGCAATATCTGTCGCTGATGAAGACCCTGTTCGATTTCGACGCCATCCGCGCCCTGTTCGCCTCAGGGTTCCGGATGCGCTTCGACGCCTTGCACGCGGTTACCGGCCCCTATGCTCACGCCATCTTCGAGGGCGACCTCAAGTCGGGCGCGGGCACGGTCGTCAACGGCACGCCTTTACCCGATTTCGGGGGCCATCACCCCGATCCCAATCCGGTCTACGCCAAGGACCTGTATGACTTCATGATGTCGCCGGCTGCGCCCGACCTCGGCGCGGCCTCTGACGGCGACGGCGACCGCAACATGATCGTCGGACGCGACATGTATGTCACGCCGTCCAATTCGCTTGCGATCCTCGCCGCCAACGCGCGTCTCGCGCCGGGATACGCGGCCGGACTTGCGGGCGTCGCGCGCTCGATGCCGACGAGCGCCGCGTCCGACCGGGTCGCGGCGAAGATCGGCGTCCGCTCCTACGAAACCCCCACGGGGTGGAAGTTTTTCGGCAACCTGCTCGACGCAGGCCTCGCCACACTCTGCGGCGAGGAAAGCTTCGGCACCGGCTCGAACCACATTCGCGAAAAGGACGGCGTGTGGGCGGTCCTGTTCTGGCTCAATATCCTCGCCAAGCGCCGCATCTCCGTCAAAGACCTCGTGAACGAGCACTGGCGCACGTACGGGCGCAACTATTACACCCGCCACGATTACGAGGAGATCGACCTCGCCGCGGCGATCGGGCTCATGGACGCGTTGCGCGTGGCGACAAAGAGCCTACCCGGCAAGAGCTTCGGGGCGCATAAAGTGGAGGCCGCCGACGACTTCGCCTATCACGACCCGGTCGATCATTCCGAAGCGCACCACCAGGGGGTCAGGATCATGTTCGAGGGCGGCTCGCGCATCGTCTACCGCCTCTCCGGGACGGGCACAGTCGGGGCGACGCTGCGCGTCTATGTCGAGCACTACGAGCCGCCGTCCGGTAAGCTCGATCGGGAGACCCAGGCCGCGCTTGCTGACCTCATCACGCTGTCGCGGAGCCTCGGCGAGATCGAGAAGCGAACTGGGCGCAAGGCGCCCACCGTGGTGACCTGAGGAGCTGAGTTCGGGACCGTCCGCGAATCTCGTCCGCGGTCTGCGCATCGAGGCCATTCGCTCATCGCGCCTTGAACGGGCGAAGCTCCTCGCGCGCCGCGTCGGCGAAGTCCTTCAAGGGATCAATGACCGCGTCTCCGCCTTTCACAACCTCGCGAATATCCGCCATCGTCCGGTTCGGCGCGAAATAGGTGTCCACTATCGCGCGCATGACATTTTCCGCGCAATCCACCGAGCGCGGCATCGCCAGAACGCGCATCCTGCTGACCATGGCGTAGAGATCGACGATCTCCGGCATCTTCGGCTCGCTGTTGACGATCGCATCGCCGTAGATCTTCGAAGCCGCAACGATGAAGTCCCGGATAAGGTCCTCGCGGCGCGCAAGGTCGTGGGCAATCTGGCCCGCCCGGGCTTGCGTGCGTTGGCTGAGCAAAGTCGTGAAGCCGGTCGTGAGGCCCCCGATCACCGAGCCGGCAAGCGCTGAAGTCGCCGAGATCAAAGCCGCGTCCATGTTCCGCCCGCCTTCCCCGATCGAGAAGCTTTTGCGCCGCGAACGGCGCCCCGCTCTACTTCTTCAGCGCCGCGAGCACTTTGACCGAAGCCCGGCCGTTGACCTCGAGCCTGTTCTTCTGCTGGAAATCGGCGATCGCGGCCCTGCTCTTGGCGCCGATGTCGCCATCTGGCGACCCGCCGACGTCATAGCCGCGCTGCGCGAGCAGCGCCTGCACCAGCTTGCGCCCCTCGAGAGGGAGCAGCGGATCGTCAGTCGGCCAGGGTGTGACGATGCCGGCCCCGCCGGCGAGCTTGTCCGAGAGCACGCAGGCGGCAAGGGCGTAAGCTTCCGAGGGATTGTAGGAATAGACGGCGTCGAAATTGCGCGTCACCAGAAACGCCGGGCCGTCATGTCCAGCGGGCATCAGCAGCGCGGCGTCGCCCTCGCCGAGTGGGCGCCCGTCGATCCGGACCAAGCCCTTCGCCTCCCAAAAAGACATGGATTGCCTGGCCTTGCGCCCCGACGGGCCGGAATAGCGCGGCGGCAGCTTGACTTCGAAGCCCCAAGGGAGCCCCGAGCGCCAGCCTGACTTGGCGAGATAATGGGCGGTCGAAGCGAGCGCGTCCGGCGCCGAATCGACGATGTCGCGCCGTCCGTCGCCTTCGAAGTCCACCGCGAGCCGCAGGAAGGTCGAGGGCATGAACTGGGTCTGTCCGAACGCGCCCGCCCACGATCCGTTGAGCTTCTCGGCCGGGACATCGCCCAGGTCGATGATCTTCAAGGTCGCCATCAATTCGGAGCGAAAGTAACTCGCCCGCTCGCCGAAGCAGGCGAGCGTCGACAGCGACTGCACCAGCGGCCGCTTGCCCATCTCGGCGCCGAAATTCGAACTCGACGCCCCAGATCGCCGCGAGCATGAAGCGGCTCACGCCATAGGCCTCCTCGGCGCGTGTGAGCGCGCGCACTTCCCGCGCCATCGCCGCTTTGCCGTCGGCGACGCGCTCGTCCTCGACCAGGCCGTCTACGTAGTCCCAGACCGGCGTCTTGAACTCAGGCTGCTGCTTCTGGAAATCGAGCACCTTCATGTCCGGCGCAAGCCCGTTGAAGGCGGCGTCGAGCGTCTTAGCCGAAATTCCTGCGCGCGAGGCTTCGGCCTTCAGGGACGCGACACACTCAGCGAAGTCCGCGCGCGCCGGCGGGGCCCCGACGAAGGCGGAAAAGGCCGCAAGGCCGGAAAGAGCGAGGCGTTTCATGCTCCGATCATCGGCGATTCGCGTTTTGCCGTCGAGACGGCGCGATCCGGGTTAGAACGGCGCCGCAAAAGGAGGGGTGATGCGCTGTCGATCACCATTGGCCGCTTCGGCGGAACGGCAGTCAAGATCCATATTACCTTCGTCCTGTTCCTCGCCTGGATTGCCTTCAGCGCCTGGTCGAGAGGAGGCCCCGCCGCCGCGCTCGACGGCACGCTGTTCATCGTTCTGCTGTTCGCCTGTGTCGTGCCGCACGAGTTCGACCATATCGCGGCCGCCAACCGCTACGGGATCAGTACGTCTGAGGTGACGCTTTCGCCGATCGGCGGCGTGGCGAGCCTGCAACGCCTGCCAAGCGACCCGGCGCAGGAGCCGGTCGTTGCGCTCGCCGGGCCCGCCGGGCCCGCCGTCAACCTCGTCATCGGTTTGACGCTGATCGTGTTGATCGGCTCAGCGTATCCCGGCGACCTCGCGCAAATCAACAATCCGAACCTGTTGCTGCTGAGCGGGCTGGCGATCGCCAATATCTTTCTCCGATGGACGGCGGGCGCGTTTTGCACGCGCTGGTGGCGATGCGGGTCGGCCGTCCTAGTGCGGGCGACAATCCGATGAAACCGATGACGTCGGTCGCTGAAATGCTTGCGCGGCGCGTCGAGTTGACAGTGCGGCGTTCGCATCGAATATGGCGCGCAAAGAGACCGTTCCACCGCATGGACATGGACAGAATTGCGAGACGACTGTTGGCGCTTTCGGCGCTGGGCGCGGCGCTGCTTGCGGTCGCGCCCGCACGCGCCGATTTGCGCATGTGCAACAACACCGGCAGCCGGGTCAGCATTGCGCTCGCGTATACCGATGGGCAAGCATGGGTCAGCGAGGGCTGGTGGAATTTGAAGTCGCTTGATTGCGTAACGCTGCTGCGTGGCGCGCTGGCGGCTCAATTCTACTATCTCTACGCGATGGACGAGCGCGGCGGCGAATGGAAAGGCAAGGCCTTTATGTGCACGTCAGATCGCGAGTTCAAGATCGAGGGCCGGCAGGATTGCTTTGTCCGCGGCTTCGATCGCACCGGCTTCTTCGAAGTCGACACCGGTAAGGACGCCAAGAGCTGGACGGTGCAATTGACTGACCAGGCGAACCCCTAGAGCGCGATCCGTTTTGGCTGAATCGAGGGGGATTCCCGAAGGGGGCGCGAGTCAAATTCAACCTGCCGGCGAGGTTTGGGGGCCAGCCTGCATGGCGCGGGCCAATTCCTTGGACTTGGGGAGCGGGTGGTTGCGGCGGTGGCGGGGGCCAGTCCTGCCGGTCGGTGGCCAAGACCTTCATGGTTAGCGTGGCGAGTGTGGTGAAGTGATCGCAGCGCTATTGTGCGATGGGAAGCCCCGCGGCGCTGAGCATGGGCGGTCGCTATGTTCTGGCGCGGGAGAAGGACCGGCTTCTCGCCCGGATCGTCGCGAAGCCCGGCCTGACGCTGCGCGCTCTGCTCGGGGAGCTCGCCGATCACGGCTTGGTGGTCAGCTATTACGCGCTTTGGCGGACGTCGCCAGGCGGCGTGAGCGAGGGAAGGCGCGCCAGGCGACGATCGATCCGAGGCGGCTCGTCTTCATCGGCGAGACCTGGGCCGAGACAAACATGATGCGCCAGAGGCGAGCGCCTGAGACTGTCAGGTATCTTGTGTGCGGGGCCACAGTGACGCCGATGGAGGGCGGATATGCAATCAAGAAAGAGACTTTGGATGACCTCTTGGACGGCCGCGATCCGGAGCAGGTTTTTAGCAAGGACCGCCCTGCGCCCAACGCAAAATTACGCCGCGCCGTGCGCACGAGAGGTCATTTCCCAACCGATGACCCCGCGACGAAGCTGCTGTTTCTCGCTATGATGTTCGACGAACGGTTCGTTCAAGCGTGATGGTGCAACCGGCCCCGCACACAAAAATTCCTGACAGCCCGGCGTTACTGCTACCCGCTGACCGTCACCGACTACGCCTGCGCACGCCAACCGATACGAACGAACGCGCGGGTGTCGCCGGTCCAAAATCGTGGGCCATATGCTCAACGCCCATTTGCCAAACCAATGGCGCCTCAAAAGCTGTTCGGCGCGTCGCCGTTGTGGCATACCGCTGCTTCTTGGCGGGCGCTTCTCGCGCGACTCAATTTCGGCGCCTGCGCGCGACTGGCAAGAGCGCTTGAGAGTCCGGGCGGTCGTCCAAATTTTTTAGGACGCCGGATCAACGGGCCGTTCACCGGGCGTTAATATAAACACTAGTATTATCAAGCTAACAGGTAATCGCGTAAAGATGTTCGCTACGTAAACATTTGGTTGCCCGATTCCACCAAATGAGCAATCTCGCAATGCTGCAGGTTATACGTCGGACATATTACATCGAATCGGAGGAGCTATAGCCATGACACGAACGATCGGTCGGCAATTGGCCGCCATTGCCCTACTTGCAACGATGACGGTCCAGATCAGTCCAGCAACAGCCTTCACCCTGTCCTCGTCGGTTGGCGGAGAAAAGATTCTTTCGCCGCAGATCGAGAAAGTATGGTGCCGCTGGGGGTGCGGAGGCGGCTGGGGCTGGCGCGGCGGGCGTTGGGGCTTCTGGGGTCCCGGCGCTGTCGTCGGCGGACTGGCCGCGGGCGCTATTGTCGGCGCGGCGGTCGCTGGCTCTGGCCCAGGCCCATGTTGGCGCCGTGTGGTCGGACCCTATGGCGGTGTCCATTGGCGAAATTTTTGCTGATCGATTCTCGGTTTGACGATTCATCCCTTGCGCGGGTTCGCGCGGGGGATGTCGGTCGATCGACCCTCATGTGACTTGGGCTGATCGGCTACATTCGGTGGGTGCAACGCGTCGGGCGGAGACATGCGACGGTGTCGACGCGCCCATCCGCCGGGGCCCGCGTTCAAAGCATCGATCTGGAGAATCGCTCATGTTCAAGCTGGTTGCGGCGACATGTTTCCTCTTCCTTGCGCTTGCGGTGGCGCCGGCGGCCGCGCAAACGGAAGGGCCTCCGCCGGATCAGGCGCCTCCGGGCGCCCCAGGCGGGCCTCCGGCGGATCAGGCGCCTCCGGGCGCCGAGGGCGGGCCTCCCGCCGGCGCCGGCGCGGCGTCGATAGGCCCTGTGGGCGGCAAATCCGCCGTGAAGGCGCTTAAAGCAAGTTGCCGGGCTCAGGCGAGAAACCGCGGCCTGACAGGCGCGGCCTCCCAAAAGTCGGTTCTGGCCTGCGTTGGCGCTCAGCGGCCGAAGGTTGCTGAGCGAATGGCATGCCGCGGGCAGGGACGCAAGAAGGGCTTGACCGGCCAGGGGCTCAGACATTTCGTAAAGACATGCGCGGCTCAACCGACGCAATGAGTTGTTTGACGCCGCCGCCGTGAAGCCGTCATTGCCACTTTGCGGCGATTAGCGACAGCGCAAGTTCACGGGCGGCGCGCCTGCTATTGCGCGCCGCCAACCGCAGCCGCAATGGTCGAGCGGACGATCCAGCCGCTGTTGTGGACGGGGGTGAAGTTCGCATCGAACCCAGCGAAATAGATTCCGTCGCCGTCGCCTGGGAATGGCGAACTCACGATTGCTCGCGTCGCAACCATGGCTAGGCCGGGGCGGGCGGGAATGCGACGAAGGTCATAAGTTCCGTTCGAGCGCCGGATCAGATACCAAGCGTCACCCTCGTGGCGAGCGGGGGTCATATTGACGATGTTGTGGCCGGCCGCTATGCGCGATTCCGGCCCGATGGACGCATCGAGTCCAATTAGCAAAACATCGTCGCCCTGCGGGTCATGAATCTTGGCCATGTCGTTGTAGGCGGCGATAACATACGCCACTCGCATTCCCCAAGCTTTGCTGAGGAAACCGCCCAGGTCCAGATCGGTGGCTTCGCTGCCGTCGCGTGGATCGATTCTTACGATCCGCGATGCTGTGCCCTCGACGGCGGCGAGCAGCACCTGTCCATCGCCCGCGGGGTTCGGGATCGCGGTCAGGCCGCGCAACCCGCTCCGGGAAAAACCGGGGCTGCGATTCGTGTAGATCAGGCGCCATCGGGGAGTCGTCCCATCTGTGCGCTCATAAATCTGCTGTCCGACAGCGGCGTAAAGGCGCCCGTTGGCTTCCGCGAAGCTGGTGATGCGCAGGTGATCCTCCATTCCGGGAAACCCAGACACCGCGATAGCGGATATGTCGAGCTCGGGCGTCTGGCTCCAGCGAATACGCCCCGGAACGGCAGGGTCGTAAGCGCCGCTGTAAATTCCATTCGGGTCTTCTCCCGCGAAGACATAGTCGACCCCAGTAATTTGGTCGCGGTGGTGGCCGAAACTTCTTACCTGCGCCAACCGCCTCTTGCCGGGAATGCGCTCGGTATAGGCCAGCGGGGCCGAGGTCCAGCCGCCGTTTGCGTCGTCGCGGGTGTACACGCTCGTTTCGCCTGTAAGGTCCCAGGTGGAGGCCAACAACAGGGAGACGGGGTTTGCCAACGGCTTGCCATTCGCATCGTCGGCGAAATTCGCGTCGCCCATGACGGAGACTGCCAGATTTCGAGGACGCCCCTTCGGCATCCATCCTCCAAAGGAATGGTCCACGCGCCAGGCCCCGCCTGGCCGGTCCAAGACCAAAATCTGGGCGTTCATCGCCCCTTCCGCGCCGGGCTGATCCATCCAATAGCCGTTGCCGGCGAAGAGCTTCCCGCCGTGCCCCACCAGCGCGCGGATCTCCGTGCCGCCCATGAAATAGCGCCGGACGTCCAGCGAGCCGGGCGTGAAGGAGACCTGAAATCCAGCCTGCGGCCTATCGGCAACGCCGGGCGCATCCTGGCAAAAGCCGGGAGAAAGCGCGGCGGCAAAGCTCGCTATCAGCGTGAGGACAAAAGGGCGATGAAGAGTTGTGAAAGGATGCAACCGTCGCATTCGGCCATCGAACCTTAGTGTCCAAGTTGCCGGCGAAGCGGCAAGGATGCGTTAAGCGAAAATCTCGCATAGCGACGTTGTGAGCGACTTGAAAGAATTTTCGTTATTCAAAGCCATTCCATTCTCGCGGATTGGGAGGAATCGCCAGGGTAGACGCGGGAAACCCGACGATTTGATCGTGGCTTCCCTCCGAAATACTTTCCGCTGCGCTCGAAGCGTATTCATAGGTTGCGAGCCGCGTATCATTGAACCATAGATCGAAATGCCACGAAGCTGAAATACTCCTGGGTCTAATTACAAACGTACCCTCACGCGTACGATGGAGCCAAGTCTGCGGCCCCCTCACATTTCTCTCAAGCATTGGTCAGCCCCCAACTAAATCGCGCGCGCCGCAAGTCGGATATTAATGAAGCAGATGAACGCCTGTCAATTCGCATGGTCCAAAAATAAAAACGTTAGGGAAGGTTTCGGGACGTCCACTCCGATCAATTGAAATCCGTCACGTCATCCGCCTGCTACTGAGCCCGCTCAAGGGAATGAATCTGGCCAGACGTCGCGCCGGACGGCGCTTCAATTGAGTCAAACCGTCAGGTGCGACCGGGCTGTCCCGAGCCAGGTCGTGGGCATCCGACGACACCGCCGGGCCCGGCTGCGAGCTTAAGGTTCGGGGTTCGCATTTGCGCATTCCGATCTTCGGCAAAACCAGACGTCAGGCGGCCTTATGATCTGCCGGCGTATCGCGACTGACGGCTCTCTGCGATCTATGCGCCGCTCGACTTCAAGCCCCCACTCCTCCGCGTCCTTGCGCCGAGGAAACGTCTCGTTGACATGCTCTCCTTTTCGTGGCGCCTGAATTCGCCAGGATCCCGAATTGAGCTTGGCGAAGGTCGCCAAAACCTATGCGTTTCGTGCGAAGTGACCCGTCGCACCACCGCGAAAGGTCTCCCATTCTAGCGTAGAAACGAGTGCACGCGACCGGATCCAACGAGTCCAGACTATAAAAAATGTCTCCGAATCAATATCTTAGCTTCGCCGTGGCGCCGATGATGGATTGGACCGACCGGCGCTGCCGGGCGTTCCACCGCCTGCTCACGCGCCGGGCGCGGCTCTATACCGAGATGGTGACGGCGGACGCGGCCGTGTTCGGGCAGCGCGAGCGCCTGATCGGGTTCAACGCCGACGAGCATCCGGTCGCGCTGCAGCTCGGGGGGGCTGATCCTGGGCAACTCGCCGAGGCGGCGCGGATCGGCGCCGAATTCGGCTATGACGAGATCAATCTCAATTGCGGCTGCCCGTCCGACCGGGTGCGGAGCGGCCGGTTCGGGGCTTGCCTGATGCGCGAGCCCATGCGGGTTGCGGATTGCGTCGCCGCGATGGCCGCCGAAGTCGACGTTCCGGTGACCGTCAAGTGCCGCATCGGCGTCGACGAGCAGGAGCCGCGAGAGGCCCTCGCGGCTTTCGCTGAAGCGGTCAAGGCCGCCGGCGCGGCGGCGCTCATCGTCCATGCGCGCAAAGCCTGGCTCGAGGGCTTAAGCCCCAAGGACAACCGGTCGATCCCGCCGCTCGACTACCCGCTCGTCCATGCGCTGAAGCGGGCCAATCCCGACTGGCCGATCGTTCTCAACGGCGGCGTCGCCGATCTCGGGTCGGCGCGCGCCCATCTCGAGCATGTCGACGGCGTCATGATCGGGCGCGCCGCCTATCAGACGCCCGAGCTCCTGATCGGCGTCGACCCGGTGCTGTTCGGCGAGGATGCGCCGGTCGCCGACGCTTTCGAGGCGGTGGAAGCCTTCATGCCGATCGTGGCGCAAGGGCTCGCGCGCGGCGAGCGCCTGCACGACTACACCCGCCATCTCCATGGCCTGTTCGTCGGCCGCCCCGGAGCGCGCGCCTATCGGCGCGTGTTGGCGAGCGAGGCGATTCGCGCCGGCGCGGGGCTCGATGTGCTGCACCGCGCGGTCGCCTGCGTCGCGCGAGCGCCGGAGCGGGGCCTGACGCCTTTGGAAGACCGCTCGTCCTTCGAAAGCATGTCGGCCGCCGAGTAGAAGCGCGCCCGCCGTCAGAAGCCCGCAAGGCGCGAGTTCGATCCGGCAACCCATCTTTAGCCGCCTGTTCTCCTGTTTCCGGAAAAAGCTCGACTTCGAACCAACCGACGATCCGGAGGGGACGTCAGGCACAAGCCGGATCCTCGATCTCGGTTTCGGTCCCGTTCGGCGAGGAGGCGGCGAATGCGATCCAACACGATTTGGTGGTCATATGGCTTTCGTATCGGCGGCTCTTCGTCGCATAAATCGCCGGCCGTGCGCGTCGCGGCGGCAACGGTTCCCGCCGAAAGAACCCTGACGCCGGGCTTATTTCGCCGCACCCAGGCCGCGAAAGCGAATCCGCCTGCCGCCAAGCGTCTGGATATCCGCCAGCACGATGTTGATCCGTTGAGAACCTTCAGAAAGAAGCGCTTGGGCTTCGTTGGAGCTGATCGCCTCCAACACCCGATACCCACACTCCCTGAGGTACTGGGCTAGCGACGTCCGCACCAGCTCGTCGCCATCCACAAGAAGAACGCAGGGCGTGTTCATCTCGTCTCCTTCTGCAGGAGCGTCGCGACCAGCACCACGGCTTGCCTGACATCGTAAGGTTTCTGCAGGAAGGCGTCAGCTTCGTGAACGCCTGGAGAACTGCCCGAGGTTAGCACGGTCGGCAGACCGGGGGCCTCAGTGCGAAGACGCCGTATGAACTCGAGCCCATTCAAGAGGCCTGGTATCTCGATGTCCGAAAGCACCAAATCCACTTGAACTCCGGCTTGAAAGTACGACAAGGCCTCATCGGCGGTCGCCGCCTCGACCACCGAGAAACCCTCGGCCCGCAATTCATCCGCGATCAGGACGCGGATGATAATCTCGTCTTCAACCACCAATACGCAGGCGGGCGATTTCTGAGCATTCGGCGCCGGCGCCATCCGAAGGCCCCTGTCTTGTGAAAGTCCGCCTGACCTTAACGCACGTGGCGACCTTGGGTTCCAGGAGCCTGGGCGCAAATACCCTCGTCCGACCGCGGCTGTCGGGCGTTCCATCGCGCGGACGCGCCGGGCGCGGTTTCACCTCGCCGTCAGGACGAGGCGCCCGCGCTCGACCGCATAGCTCTTGAGCCGACCGAGAAAGCTCATGCCGAGCAGGCTCTCGTCCAGCGCGCCCGGGCGCGCCACCATGGCCGCGACGTTGCGCATCACGATCGGCCCGACGGCGACCTGGTCGAGCCGAACCTCCGCCGCCAGCGCCGCGCCGTTGGCAGTAGTGACCGGCGCGTCATATTCGAGCCCGGCGGCGTTGATCCCGGCGCGCCGCGCGTCGGCGGCGGTGAGCACCACGGAGGAAGCGCCGGTGTCGAACAGGAAGGTCACGCGCGCGCCGTTGACCCGTCCGGCGATCGCGAACTCGCCGCCGAGACGCTGGTTGACGATCACTTCCCCGCCGCTGCCGACCTCCGGCTCGGACGGAAACAGCTCGCCCGCGATTCGCCCCGCGATGTCGGACGCTTCGTAGCGATAGGCGTAGACGCCGGTCAGCGCGATCATGAGCGCGGCCCAGACCGCGGCCGCGCTGGCGACGCGCGCGACATCGCTCGGCCGCGCGTTGCGCAGGCGGCTGAGGAGGAGCCAGAGCAGGACCGAGGCCCCGATCGCGGCGCCGGCGAAGCTTTGATGGTCGAGCCCGAGCAGGGTCGACTGCGGCGGGGTAAGAAGCAGCGCCGCCAGCGCTGCCGCCAGAACCGCAACGGGAAGGACGAAGCGCATCAGCGGATCCGGCTCCGCGCCGCGATCCGCCCGCCGCGCGCCGCACGCGAGCGCGCCCGGACCATGCGCTCGCCGAGCCCCGCCATGGCGGCTCTCCGCTCGGCTTCGCTCATCGCCGTCCACGCGCCGATCTCCGCGATCGTGCGGCCGCAACCGATGCACAGCGCCGAAACGGGATCGATGACGCAGACCTTGACGCAGGGGGTTAGCGGCGTGGGCGCGGACATGCCCTCACTTAGGCGCCCGAATGGCCGATGAGAAGCCCGCACCAGGCGGCGATCTCGGCCAATTGCTGCGCCGCGCCAGCGACGTCGCCGGTCTGGCCGCCGATCGCGCGACGCGCCAATGCGACCATCGCCCAAGCGGCGCCGCCGCTCGCCAGCGCCGCGACAAGAGCATGCGCGAAGCCTAGCGACGCGAGGCCGAGGACGAGCGCGATGATAAGGGCGGAGCCCCACCCGGCGGCGAGCGCCTCAGGTTCGAGCCTGCCGGCCGCCGCCCCCGCGCCCTCGGCGCGCGCGGGGTTAAGAAGCGCGAGCGGGGTCAGCGCGGCGGCGCGCGAGAGCGCGGCGACCACGATCAGGCCTAGCGACGCGCGTGAGAAGCCGCCGTCGAGCGCCGCCGCAAGCGCACCGACGCGCAGGATGAGCGCGAGCGCCAGGGCCAGGGCGCCATAGGCGCCGATTCGGCTGTCGCGCATGATGTCGAGCTTCATCGCCCGCGTCGTCCCGCCGCCGAAGCCGTCGGCGACGTCGGCGAGCCCGTCCTCGTGCAAGGCGCCGGTCGCGGCGATGAGGGCCGCCGTCGCGAGGCCCGCGCGAAGGAGCGTGGGCAGGCCGAGCAGCGCCGTCAGCGCCAGCACCAGCGCGCCGGCGAGACCGACCGCGACGCCCGCCACCGGCGCCGCCCAGGCGAAGCGGTTGATGTCGAGCGGAGCGCCCACGCCGGGCTCGCCGACCGGAGCGCGGGTGAAAAAGCGCAGAGCGTCGGCGACGTCGCGCGCAGCAGGGGCGAAACGGCGCGGCCGGTCGAAGCCGCTCATGTCCGGAGCTCGCCCCGGCGGGGCGTTTGACGCGGCTCGAGCGAAGAGAGGAGCCAGGACATCGCGCGTCGCCGCTCAAATCACCCAGGCAAAGAGGGCGACCGCCGCGAGCCCAAGCCCCGTCAGGCCGGATTCGACCAGACCCCACTGGCGGACGAGCGCCCGCGCGGCGGCGACGTCGGAGCCGCGCAGCGCCCGGATCTGATTGTCGAGCGGCGTCATAAGGAAAAATGCGTAGGGCCAGCTCAAGATGATGACGATCGCGCCGAACGCCCAGCGCACGTCCTGCGATTCGAAATAGGCGATGAAGCCGGCGACCGCCGCAATGAGCGCGTAGCCCCCGAGAAGCGCGACCCCGCGGCTGTCGCTCGGCCCCCACTCGCTGAGCAGCGCTTCGTCCTCGAGCTCGAGGCGCGCCGGCTGCTCGACCCAATTGACGTAGAATGAGGCGCCGGCGAAAGCGGCGGCGAAGATGAGCGCGAACGTTCCCCAGATCATGACCGGTCCAAGCTTGTGAGGGGCACACCTAGCACGAAGCGGGGCCGAGTGCGCGAGAAGCGCGGCGCCGGCGACTCCTCGCCCCGGGGTCGCCCGCGGTCCTCCAGGTTTGACGGCGCGGCCGGTTGCCCGCCCGAAGCGGCTCGCCGCCCGCAAAAGCGAAATCCATGTCCTTAACCCTGACCGCGGGAATCGACCGCGAGAACAAAAATAGAACTTGCGCGAGAGAACAAACCATGTACATAGTCTCGCCATTAAAGGGGGGCGCGCAAGACCGTGATTGCGGATCGGACGCTGCCCATGAGAGAAGGACGATGGTTATGACCCAACCCAATCTTCGCCTCGTGGAAGGGACCAGCGTGGACAAGACCAAGGCGCTCGACGCGGCGCTCTCGCAGATCGAGAGGGCGTTCGGCAAGGGCTCGATCATGCGCCTCGGCAAGAACCAGAAGGCGGTCGAGATCGACACGGTGCCGACCGGTTCGCTCGGCCTCGACATCGCCCTTGGGGTCGGGGGCCTGCCGCGCGGACGGGTGATCGAGATCTATGGGCCTGAATCCTCGGGCAAAACCACGCTGACGCTGCATGTGATCGCCGAAGCGCAGAAGAAGGGCGGCGTTTGCGCCTTCGTCGACGCCGAACATGCGCTCGATCCGATTTATGCCCGCAAGCTCGGCGTCAAACTCGACGACCTCCTGATTTCCCAGCCCGACACCGGCGAGCAGGCGCTCGAGATCACCGACACCTTGGTGCGTTCGGGCGCGATCGACGTATTGGTCATCGATTCGGTCGCGGCGCTGACGCCGAGAGCCGAGATCGAAGGCGAAATGGGCGATTCGCAACCGGGATTGCAGGCGCGGCTGATGAGCCAGGCGCTGCGCAAGCTCACCGCCTCGATCTCGCGCTCCAACACCATGGTGATCTTTATCAATCAGATCCGGATGAAGATCGGCGTCATGTACGGCTCGCCCGAGACGACCTCGGGCGGCAATGCGCTCAAGTTCTACGCCTCCGTCCGCCTCGACATCCGCCGCATCGGGGCGATCAAGGAGCGCGAGCAGGTGGTCGGCAACCAGACCCGGGTCAAGGTGGTCAAGAACAAGGTCGCGCCGCCGTTCAAGCAGGTCGAGTTCGACATCATGTACGGCGAAGGCGTCTCCAAGGCGGGCGAGCTCGTCGACCTCGGCGTCAAGGCCGGGGTGGTGGAGAAGTCGGGCGCCTGGTTTTCGTTCGACAGCGTGCGGCTCGGGCAGGGCCGGGAAAACGCCAAGGCCTTCTTGAAGACCAGTCCTGAGATGGCCGACAGGATCGAGCGCGCCATTCGGGAGAACGCCGGCCTGATCGCCGAGCGCATTCTCGAAAACGACGGTCCGTCGGCGGACGACGACGCCGAAGGCTGATCCGCTTTCCTTTGGGCCGCGCGCGCCCCGCGTCCCCCGCCTTCGGCGGCGCGCCCATCCGCCAGGAAAGCGCATCTTTTAGCCTTCGCGCGTCCGGGGCGGCGCGAGAGCGGTCCACCTCCCGCCGTTCTCGCGCCGCCGCTTCCGGCTCAGCCGCGTTTTTGGCTCCAATAGCGATGGCTGCTGGTCGGGTCCTTCCGATTGCGCCTTCCAGCCTCTATCGTCATGGCCGGGCTTGTCCCGGCCATCCACGCCGTACCGCCGCAAAGGCTAGTCTTTGTATCGGCTCACGGTCCCAAAGGGCGTTCGCAAGAGCGCTTGTGTATGGACGCAATCCCGGTCCTCCTCTCCGCCGGCGAATGGCGGGTTCCCGCAGCGGCGGCGCGCACGCCGCGGCGATGACGCTCGGGCGTCGGGCGTCGAGCCGCCGGCGATTTTCGACTTGATCTCGATTGGCGCTTTCGGCGACCTTGCTCTAGAACCCGCGGCGGGGCGGCATCGGGTCCAGGCGATATGCGTAGATGAGCGGCGTCAACGAAATTCGATCGAACTTCCTCAAGTTCTTCGCCCGGAACGGGCATGAGGTCGTTCCGTCGGGCTCGCTCGTGCCGCGCAATGACCCGACGCTCATGTTCACCAACGCCGGGATGGTCCAGTTCAAGAACGTTTTCACCGGCGTCGAGAAGCGCCCCTACCTTCGGGCGGCGACGGCGCAGAAATGCGTGCGCGCCGGCGGCAAGCACAATGACCTCGACAATGTCGGCTACACCGCGCGCCACCACACATTCTTCGAGATGCTCGGCAATTTTTCGTTCGGCGACTATTTCAAGGACCGCGCCATCGAATACGCCTGGAATCTGCTGACGCGCGACTTCGGCCTGCCGCCGGAGAAGCTCACCGTCACCGTCTATTACGACGACGACGAAGCGTTCAATCTGTGGAAGAAAATTTCCGCTCTCCCGGAGGAGCGGATCGTCCGCATCGCCACATCCGACAATTTCTGGGCGATGGGCGACACCGGTCCGTGCGGCCCGTGCTCGGAGATTTTCTACGATCACGGCGACCATATCCCCGGCGGGCCGCCCGGCACGCCCGATGCCGACGGCGACCGGTTCATCGAGATCTGGAACCTCGTGTTCATGCAGTTCGAGGCCCTGCCGGGCGGCGAGCGAATCAATCTGCCGCGCCCGTCGATCGACACCGGCATGGGGCTCGAGCGCATCGCCGCCGTGCTGCAAGGCGTGCACGACAATTACGACATCGACCTGTTCCGCGCCCTCATCCGCGCCAGCGCCGATCTCACCGGCGTCGATCCCGACGGTCCGCAGCGCGCCTCGCATCGCGTCATCGCCGATCATTTGCGCACATCCGCGTTCCTGGTCGCCGACGGGGTCCTGCCGTCGAACGAGGGCCGCGGCTATGTGCTGCGCCGCATCATGCGGCGGGCGATGCGCCACGCCCAGATCCTCGGCGCCCGCGACCCGCTGATGTGGCGCCTTGTTCCGGCGCTGACGCGCGAGATGGGCCAGGCCTATCCGGAGCTGGTGCGGGCGGAAGCGCTGATTTCGGAGACGCTCAAACTCGAGGAGACGCGGTTTCGTTCGACGCTGGCGCGGGGCTTGGCCATTCTCGAGGACGAGACGCGCTCGCTTGGCGACGGCGCCGTCCTGAGCGGAGAGACCGCGTTCAGGCTCTACGACACCTTCGGCTTCCCGCTCGATCTGACGCAAGATGCGTTGCGCGCGCGCGGACTTTCGGTCGACGTCGCCGGGTTCAACGCCGCCATGGAGCGCCAGCGCGCCGAGGCGCGCCGCGCATGGGCCGGCTCGGGCGAAGCGGCGACCGAGGCAGTCTGGTACGCCTTGCGCGAACGCGTCGGCGCGACAGATTTCCTTGGGTACCAGACCGAGACCGCCGAGGGCGTCGTCAGCGCGATCGTCAAGGACGGCGTCGAGGTCGAGCGGCTCGAGGCGGGCGAACGGGGCTCGCTCATTCTCAATCAGACGCCGTTCTACGGCGAGGCCGGCGGCCAGGTCGGCGACATCGGCGAAATCGCCGCGCCCGGTTTCCGCGCCGAAGTCACGGACACGCGCAAGAAGCTCGGCGACCTCGTCGTGCACGACGTCGCCATCGTCGAGGGTGCGGCGCGCCCTGGCCTCGCGGTCGAGCTTCAAGTCGATCGCGCAGCCCGCGCGGCGACCCGCGCCAACCATTCGGCGACCCACATCCTGCATGAGGCGCTGCGCCTCGTGCTCGGCGATCACGTGGCGCAGAAGGGTTCGCTGGTGTCGCCCGAACGGCTCAGGTTCGACATCGCCCACCCGAAGCCGATCACGCCCGCGGAGATCGAAGCGGTCGAGGACATCGCCAATCGCGTCGTGCTCGAGAACGCTGAGGTGACGACGCGGCTCATGAGCCTCGACGATGCGCGCGACTCTCGGCGCCCGGGCGCTGTTCGGCGAGAAATACGGCGACGAGGTGCGCGTCGTCAGCATGGGCGAGATCGAGGACGCCGCCAACCAAGAGCGGACCTATTCGATCGAGCTTTGCGGCGGCACCCATGTCCGCCGCACCGGCGACATCGGCCTCATCACCATCGTCGGCGAGAGCGCGGTCGCGGCGGGGGTGAGGCGCATCGAAGCCAAGACGCGCGACGAAGCGCGCAAGCGCCTCGAAGCCGATTCGCGCGGCTTTGCCGATCTCGCGGCGCTGCTCAGGGCGCCGGCGGGCGAGGCCGCCGAGCGGCTCGAAACCCTGATCGACGATAAGCGCAAGCTCGAGCGCGAGCTTGCCGAGGCCAGGCGCAAGCTGGCGATGGGCGGCGGCGCGGCGGAAGGGGGCGCGGCGCGCGACGTCGGCGGCGTCAAGCTCTACGCAAGAGCCGTGAGCGGGGTCGACATGAAGGACCTGAAGTCGCTTGCCGACGAGGCGAAGAGCAACGTCGGCTCCGGCGTGGTCGCGATCGCCGCCGCGAGCGAGGACGGCAAGGCGAGCATCGTCGTCGCGGTGACCCCGGATTTGGTCAGCCGATTCAACGCGGTCGAATTGGTGCGGCTGGGTTCGGCGGCGCTCGGCGGCAAGGGCGGCGGCGGCCGGCCCGACATGGCCCAGGCCGGCGGTCCGGACGGCGCCAAGACGCGAGAAGCGCTGGCGGCGGTCGAAGCCGGAGTGCGCCGCGCGGCCGGCGCTTGAGGGCGGGGGCCGAACCAGAGAGAAGAGAGGCGACAATCATGCAGACCTCACGCGGCGACATCCTGGACGCCCTCAAGGCCTATGAGCCCGAGTTGATCGCCATTCGCCACGACATCCATCGCCATCCGGAGACGGGGTTCGAGGAGACCCGCACCGCCCGGGTGGTCGCCGACAAGCTGCGCGGGTGGGGAATCGACGTCGCCGAGGGCATCGCCAAGACCGGGGTCGTAGGAACGGTGCGCGGGACGCGGCCAGGCCAGCGCGCGATCGGCCTGCGCGCCGACCTCGACGCGCTCCATATCGAGGAAGCGCCGGGGCGCGAGCATCGCTCGACGGTTCCGGGAAAAATGCACGCCTGCGGCCACGACGGCCATACCGCGATGCTGCTTGGCGCGGCGCGCTATCTGGCCGAGCACCGCGACTTCGCGGGCGAAGTGCATTTTATCTTTCAGCCGGCCGAGGAAGGGCTCGGCGGCGGCAGGGTCATGGTCGAGGAGGGGCTGTTCGAGCGCTTCCCGGTCGACGCCGTCTACGGGATGCACAACGCTCCGGGCCGGCCGGTCGGCACATTCGCGACGCGCAAGGGTCCATTCATGGCCGCAAGCGACACCTGGACCGCGACCTTCCTCGGCACGGGCGGCCACGGCGGCGCGGCCGCGCACCTCGCCGCCGACACGACGATCGTGATGGCGCAGTTCATCATGGCGATCCAGACCATCGTCAGCCGGAACGTGAAGGCGACCGAAACCGCGGTGGTGAGCGTCGGCCACGTCGCCGGCGGCGATTTCAATTCGCCGGCGATCATTCCGGCCCGGATGGTCGTGCGCGGCACCGCGCGCTCCTACGCCCCGGAGATTCGCGATCTATTGGAAAAGCGGCTCGGCGACCTCGCGCGCTCGACCGCCGCGGCGCATGGCTGCACGGTCGAGTTCGACTATCACCGGCGCTATCCGCCGCTGGTCAACCATCCCGAGCAGACCGACATCGCCGCGGCGGCGGCCCGCGCGCTGGTCGGCGGCGACAACGTGACGGCCGAAGCGCCGCTGGTGACCGGCTCGGAGGATTTCTCGTTCATGCTGAACGCCCGCCCTGGGGCGTTCGTATTCATCGGCGCCGGCGCCGGTCCGGACGGGCGATTCCACGATGTTCACACGCCGCGCTACGATTTCAACGACGCCATCCTGACGCTGGGCGCGGGCTATTGGGTGAGCCTGGTGCAGGAAGAGCTGGGCTGACCCGGTCCTCTCCCGCTTGCCGGACGGGGGACCGATCCCTTCTCCCGCTCGCGTGAGAAGGTGGCTCGAAGGGCAGAATGAAGAAAGCTCGACCCTCTACGCCATCGCCGCCTTGAGATTCTGCGTCGATCTTGTCGAGGAAGCCTTCGGTCGAGAGCCACTTCTGCTCCGGGCCGACCAGGAGCGCGAGGTCCTTGGTCATGAAGCCCGCTTCGACGGTTTCGACGCACACGCGCTCGAGCGTCGAAGCAAAATTCGCCAGCGCCTCGTCGCCGTCGAGCTTGGCGCGGTGGGCGAGACCGCGGGTCCAGGCGAAGATCGAGGCGATCGAGTTGGTCGAGGTCTGGCGGCCCTTCTGATGTTCGCGGAAGTGGCGGGTGACGGTGCCGTGCGCAGCTTCGGCTTCGACCGTGCGGCCGTCCGGCGACATCAAAACGCTGGTCATCAGGCCGAGCGAGCCGAACCCTTGCGCGACCGTGTCCGACTGCACGTCGCCGTCGTAGTTCTTGCAGGCCCACACATAGCCGCCCGACCACTTGAGCGCGGCGGCGACCATGTCGTCGATCAGGCGATGCTCGTAGGTGATGCCGAGCGCTTCGAACCGGCTCTTGAACTCGGCCTCGTAGACCTCCTGGAAGATATCCTTGAAGCGGCCGTCGTAAACTTTCAGAATGGTGTTCTTGGTCGAGAGATAGACCGGATACTTGCGCATGAGGCCGAAATTCAGCGAGGCGTGGGCGAAGTCGCGGATCGAGTCATCGAGGTTGTACATCGACATCGCGATGCCGGGACCGGGGAACTTGAACACCTCCTTCTCGATCACCTTGCCGTCGTCGCCCTCGAAGCGGATGGTCAGACGGCCCTTTCCCGGCGCCCTGAAATCGGTGGCGCGGTACTGGTCGCCGTAGGCGTGGCGGCCGATGACGATCGGCTGGGTCCAGCTCGGGACCAGACGCGGCACATTCTTGCAGATGATCGGCTCGCGAAAGATGACGCCGCCGAGAATATTGCGGATTGTGCCGTTCGGGCTCCTCCACATCTCCTTGAGATGGAACTCTTTGACCCGCGCCTCATCCGGGGTGATGGTCGCGCATTTGACGCCGACGCCATGCGCCTTGATCGCCTCGGCGGCGTCGATGGTGATCTGGTCGTTGGTGGCGTCGCGATTCTCGACCGAGAGGTCGAAATACTTGAGGTCGACGTCGAGATAGGGATGGATCAGCTTGTCGCGGATGAGATGCCAGATGATGCGCGTCATCTCGTCGCCGTCGAGCTCGACAACCGGTTTGCTCACCTTGATCTTGGCCATCGGCGGGGGACTTTCGTTGGCGGGAGAAGCTCGTCGCACACGGCTTTGCGCCCCTATAGCATCGGCGCCTTGGCAGGCAAAGCCGCCCCTTGGCGGGCGTCGCGATGAGCTGTCGCAGACCGCCGCTCGCTTGGTTGCGCTTGGCCGCCGGACGTCGAACGGGGGCGGCATGGGGACTTCGATCGCGGCCAGAGGCGGGAGAGTCGCGCTCGCCGCGTTCATCCTTTGGCTCAGCGGCGACGCGGCCAGAGGCGATGCCGGGCCTGAGACCGACAATGCGCTCGCCACTCTGTGCGGGATCGTCGAAACCTCGGCCAAGGCCGAGGGGCTGCCGGTCGGATACTTCACGAAGCTCATCTGGCGCGAGAGCTCGTTCCAGCCGAACGCCGTCAGTCCCGCGGGCGCGCAAGGGGTCGCCCAGTTCATGCCGGGCACAGCCTCCGCGCGAGGGCTCGCCGATCCTTTCGACCCGGCGTCGGCGATCCCCGCGTCGGCCAAGTACCTGGCGGAACTCGCGCGGAAATTCGGCAATCTGGGCTTGGCCGCGGCGGCTTACAACGCCGGCGAGACCGCGGTCGACAAGTGGCTCGATGACAAAGGTCAGCTTCCGCTCGAATCCCAGGACTACGTGATCGCGATCACCGGCCACGACGCCGACGAATGGCGCACCCCGGCGCCGCCGGAGCTGGCCGGAAGCCAGGGCCCGTCGTGCCTCAGCCTCATCGCCGGCCTGCGCACGACCCCGAGCGTCTCGCCCGTCGTCTCCGGCTGGTTTGCGCCCTGGGGCGTGCAGATCGCCGCCAGCTTCTCGCGCGCGTCGGCGATGCGCGCGTTTGAACGCGTGCAGCACGATTTCTATTCGGTCGTTGGCGGAAAGAACCCGTTCGTACTGGGTTCAGTGGTGAGAAGTCGCGGCTTCCGCCCGTTCTATCGCGTGCGTCTGCCAGCGCAGTCGCGGCCCGAAGCGGTGAAGCTCTGCGCCAGCCTTGAGGTCCGCCGGCGGCGCCTGTGTTGTTTTGAGGAGCTGAGCCTCCGCGCGACTTTAGCGCCGCCCGCGCCCGGCGCGATCGAGCGTCGCGAACTCCTCGTCGGAAAGCTTGATCGCCGCCGCGCCGACATTCTCCTCGAGATGGGCGACTTTTCCGGTGCCGGGGATCGGCAGCATGACCGGGCTGCGCCGCAAGAGCCAGGCGAGCGCGATCTGCCCGGGGGTCGCCTTGTGGTTGCGGGCGAGCGCGTCGAGCGCCGAGCCCGGCCGCGCCGAAGCGCCGGCGTCGAGCGGAGCCCAGGGGATGAAGCCGATGCCGTTCCGCTCGCAATGGTCGAGCACGGCCTCGCTCGCGCGGTCGAGGAAGTTATAGCGGTTCTGCACCGTCGCGACCGGGAAGACCTTGGACGCCGCTTCGATCTCGGCGACGCTGACTTCCGACAGGCCGGCGCAGCGGATGACCTTGTCCTTGATGAGCGAGGCGATGGCGTCGAACTGCTCCTTCGCCGGCGCCTTCGAATCGATCCGATGCAATTGCCACAAATCGATCGTCTCGACGCCGAGGCGCCAGCGGCTCTTATGAGCCTGCTGGATCAGATATTCCGGCCGGCCAAGCGGAATCCAGATGTTCGGTCCTGTTCGCGCGAGCCCGCCCTTGGTCGCAACATGGATCTTGCCGTAAGGAGCGAGCGCTTCCCGGAGCAGCTCTTCGGAAAAATCGGGGCCGTAGGAATTGGCGGTGTCGATGAAATCGACGCCGAGCTCGGGCAGGCGGCGCAAAGTCTTGAGCGCCTCGGCGCGGTCCGCGGGCGGGCCCCATATTCCGCGCCCGACGACCCGCATCGCGCCAAAGCCGAGACGGTTGACGTCGAAGGCGCCGCCGATGCGAAAGCGGCCGGATTGAGCGGCGTTGACCATGGACAGTCTCCGTTTTTGGGTGAAGCGCGTCAGGGCCAGGCGGCGAGCGGCGGCATCGAGGACAAAATCGAGGCGATATTGCCGCCGGTCTTCAAGCCGAAAATTGTGCCCCGATCATAGAGCAGGTTGAACTCGACGTAACGCCCGCGCCGCGCCAATTGTTCCTCGCGCTCGGCCGCGCTCCACGGCTTGCCGGCGTTGCGCCGCACGATGTCGCGATAGACATTGAGGAAGCTCTCGCCGACGTCGCGCACGAAGGCGAAATCGGCGTCGAACGCGGAATTGCCGGCGTCGCCCGCGCTGTTGAGATAGTCGAAGAAGATGCCGCCGATCCCGCGCGGCTCGCCTCGATGCTTGAGATAAAAATACTCGTCGCACCATGTCTTGAAACGCTCGGCGTCGGCCGCTCCCGGATGGCGCTCGCAGGCCGCGCGCATCGCCGCGTGGAACGCGATTGCGTCCGGATCGTCCTGCTTTCGGCGCTCATCGAGCGTAGGCGTCAAATCCGCTCCGCCGCCGAACCAGGTCTTGGTCGTGCGAACAAGCCGGGTGTTCATGTGCACGGTCGGCACGTGCGGGCTCCATGGATGGGCGATCACCGAGACGCCGGCGGCCCAGAAGCGCGGATCGCCGTCCGCGCCTGGAATCTGCGCCGCGAATTCGGCCGGGAACGCGCCGTGGACGAGGGAAGCGTGCGCGCCCATCTTCTCGAACAGGCGGCCGCGCAGCATCGCCATGCGCCCGCCGCCGCCGGGCGCGCCGCTGGCGTCCTTGCGCTCCCAGGGCTCGATCGTGAAGCGGCCCGGCGCCGCCTCGGGGCCGGAGCCGGAATGCTCGCGCTCCAAGGCCTCCATAGCCTCGATGATCCGCCCCTGGATGGTTTCGAACCAATCGCTTGCGCGGGCGAAGCGCGGGTCGTCGGCTCCGGCCATCGGGACGTTCATGCCGAGCGTTCGCCGCGCACCCGGGCGACCAGCCGCTCGACATGGTCAATCGGCGTTTCGGGCAGGACGCCGTGGCCGAGGTTGAAAATATGGGCGCGGGGCGCGAACCCGCTCAGCACCCGCTCGACCTCCTCGTCGAGGCGCGCTCCGCCGGCCATGAGGGCGAGCGGATCGAGATTGCCCTGGAGCGCGAGCCGCTCGGGCAGCGCGGCGATCGCGGATTTCGGCTCGACGGCGGTGTCGAGGCCGATCGCGTCGATGTCCGTCATAGGGGCGAATTTCGCCAGTTGCGAGCCCGCGCCGCGCGGAAAGGCGATGATCGGCGCGTGCGGCGCCTTGGCCCGGACCTTGGCCGCGAGCGCCGCCATCGGCGCGACGCACCAGCGTTCGAATTCGGCTGGCGGAAGCACGCCCGCCCAGGAATCGAAGATCTGGACCGCTTCCGCGCCAGCCGCCAATTGACGAGCAAGATATTCGGCCGAGGCGTCGACGAGCCGGTCGATCAGGGCCGCGAACAGATCGGGGTGGCGGTAGGCGAAGAGGCGCGCCGGCGCCTGATCCGGAGTGCCGCGTCCGGCGATCATATAGCTCGCCACCGTCCAGGGCGCGCCGCAGAAGCCGATCAGCGCCACCTCGTTCGGCAGCGCGGTCTTGAGGCGATCGAGAGCCTCGAACACCGGCGCGAGCCGGCGCCAGTCGGGCTCGGGCTTAAGCTTCCCCAGGCCTTCGGCGTCGCCGATCGGGTCGAGGCGAGGGCCGTCGCCGGATTCGAAGGCGACCCGCTGGCCGAGCGCGTCGGGCAGGACCAGAATGTCGGAGAACAGGATCGCCGCGTCAAAACCGAACCGCCGGATCGGCTGCAACGTCGCCTCGACGGCCAGGACCGGATCATAGCAAAAATCGAGAAAGGTCGCGGCTTTCGCCCGAAGCTCGAGATATTCGGGCAGATAGCGCCCTGCCTGGCGCATCAGCCAGATCGGCGGGCGCGCCTCCCGCTCGCCCGCTAGCGCCGCGAGGAGGGGCTTGTAAGCGAGCGCGGACGACGCACTCATCCGGCCCCTCGGGCCGCCTTCTCCCGCGAGCGGAGGAGGTGGCCCGCCCTCTCTCCTCCCCGGGCTCGACCCGGGGATTGCGGGAGAGGGCTCAAGTGAGGGCAGGCCGGGCAAGCCGCCCGCCTATTCCGCCGCGCGCTTCATCTCCGGGTAGGCGCAGTGCGCGTCCTCGTTCGCATTGGCGCGGAAGAGCGGAATCACGCGCACCTCCTCGAAGCGGAGGCCAAGCGTCTTCCACACGTCGACCAGCGCCTCGACCAGGCTCGCGACTTGCGCCTCGCTGTGCGCGGGCGTCGGGGTCACGCGCAGCCGTTCCGTGCCCTTGGCGACGGTCGGATAGTTGATCGGCTGGATATAGATCGCGTGCCGCTCGAGCAGCATCTCGCTGGCCGCGCGGCATTTTCGCGCGTCGCCGACGAACACCGGAACGATATGCGAAGGATTGTCCATCACCGGCAGGCCGGCGGCGCGCAGCGCGTGCTTGACGAGCTTGGCCATATGCTGGTGGCGCTCGCGCTCGACCGTCGACCGTTTCAAGATGCCGCACCGCGGCGGCGGCGCTGGCGGCGACGCTCGGAGGCAGGGTCGAGGTGAAGATGAACGATGGCGCAAAGCTCCTGACCGCATCGACGATCGCCTCGCTCGCCGCGATATAGCCGCCGAGCGAGCCGAAGCCCTTGGCGAGCGTGCCTTCGATAACATCGATGCGGGCGGCGAGCCCTTCGCGCTCGCTCAATCCCCCGCCGCGCGGCCCGTAGAGGCCGACCGCATGCACCTCGTCGATATAGGTGAGAGCATTGTACTTCTCGGCCAGCGCCACGATCGCGGCGATCGGCGCGATGTCGCCGTCCATCGAGTAGAGGCTCTCGAACACGATGAGCTTGGCGCGGTCGATCGGTTCGGCGGCGAGCAGCGCCTCGAGATGAGCGACGTCATTGTGCCGCCACACCCGCTTCTCGCAGCCCGAGCGCTTCACGCCCTCGATCATCGAATTGTGGTTCAGCGCGTCGGAGAGGATGAGGCAGTCGGGCAGGAGGCCGGCGATGGTTGAAATCGCCGCCAGATTGGAGATCCAGCCGGAGGTGAAGGCCAGCGCCGCCTTCTTGCCGTGCAGGTCGGCGAGCTCGGCCTCGAGCTCGACGATCGGATTGTGGGTGCCGGAGATGTTGCGGGTGCCGCCGGCCCCGGCGCCATAGGCGCGGGCCGCCCTGACCGAGGCCTCGATCACGCCGGGGTGGCCGCCCATGCCGAGATAATCGTTCGAGCACCAGACGGTCACTTCGCGCGGCCTGTCTTCCGCGCCCGCAGGGCGCCATTGCGCCATCGGGAACCGGCGCGCGTCGCGCTCGAGATTGGCGAAGGTGCGATAGCGCCCTTCCGCCTTCAGGCGCGCGGTCGCCTCCTCGAAGCTCCGGTGATAATCCATCCGCCTGTCCTTCTCGGCCCTGCGTCCTCTTAACCCGCCGCCGCTTTCCTCTTCGCTAACCGGACCGCCGAAACTTGTCCAGTGTCCCCGCCCGCGGAGGGCGGGCGGCGGATTGTCCCAGCGCTCATGTAGCGATAGCAGGCCCCGCGTGAAAGCTGTGACGGGAACACACTCAAATTCCCGCTCTCGTTGCGCGCCGCGAGTTACGCCCGACGAGACTATCGCGAAGGAAGATCGACGCTCTATCGCACTAAGGTTTCATTTCCCATCGCCTATTGGGATGGCAGTTTAGCCTGGAGCCCTCTGCGCCGGGGAGGAATCGACGATGGCCTCTCGCGCCCCCGCCCCCCTTTGTGGGGGCGGGCCGGGGTGGGGGATCGCGCCGACTGCGGAACGGCAGGCTCGCGCCGCGTCAATCCGGTTCGCAACTCGCATTGGACCGAGGCTCAATCGGAAGGGGTCATCCTCGCGGCCTGGATCGCGCCGGAAATCATCGCGCCGAGTTCGCCAGATCATGGCCCAGCAAATCGCCAATCCTCTCGATTGCAAGATTGACGGACGCCCCGTCGCGAGGCGGCTCCTTAACAGCATAATGGCCCTGCTTCGGGAAGACGGTCGTGACCCGGTCGCCCCAGATCGCCTTGACCGCAGCGAGGATACGGGCCTTGTCGTCGATGAGGACGTAGTGCGCGGCCGGATGCCAGCGCTCGACGTCGGCGAGTTCATTTTCCTTATGCACGTAGATCAGCACTTTGCCGCCGAACGCGTCCCACAGGCCGGAGCGGGCGATCTTGCGCGGCTGAAAGACGGCGTCGCCGTCGGAGAGAATGACGGCTTCGCCCCATTGCCGCACATGCTCGACGACCTGAAGCGCGTTCGGATAAAGCCGATCGGCGAACGGATAGTCGATGAGCCAGTTGGCCGTGGGCAAGAGCGTGGGATCATGCAGGCGCTCAATCCTCAGGCGCTCGAGCGCGCCGAGATAGTCGGCGTAGCCGAGTTCCGAGCGCAACTCCTCGAAGATCGCCCAATAACGGTCGCAGGCGCGTCCGCCATGAGCGCGGGTGAGCTCCTGTCGCAGGTCGTCTTGAATCCGGTCGTTGTCGAGGAGCGTGTTGTCGACGTCGAACAGAAAGACCGTGCCGGTCGCTGCGCTCATGGCGATGTCCCCGTTTCGCGGCCGGCGGCGAGCGCCGCGCGCGGTCGATCCGTCGCGGCCTATTTCCAATGCGGCGGCCAGCTATGTTTGACGATCGGCAGCGCCTGCATGCGCTCCATCCAGGCCGAAAGGCGAGGTCCGATGAAATCGGCCTCGACGAAATCCGCTCTTTTGCCGGCGATCCTCAGGAAGAGCGCGATGAACGGAAAGACGGTCAGATCCACCGCCGAAAGCTCGCCTGTCAGATAGTCGCCGCTCGCCGCGCCCTCCCAGTGCGCAAGCTCCTGCTTGAGGTCCTTTGCGCTCTCTTCCGAGGGAGCGGTCGCATAGCGCGTGCCGGCCTTGGCGAGATAGTCGTCCGCTTCGCGAATCATCCGCCGCTGGATCGCGCGCCCGCGCGGTTCGGCGGCGAAGAGCGCGGGGCCATTGGGCCAACGGTCCTCGATATATTCGACGATCGCCGCGGATTCGGCGAGCGCGAAATCGTCGTCGACCAGGACCGGGACGCGGCGCCGCGGATTGAGCGCGCCATATTCCGCCGTCTTCAGATCGCCGGCGTCGAACGACAGGGTCTTGCGATGATAGGGAACGCCCTTGTGCTCGAGCGCCAGCCAGACCCGCCATGCGTAAGGCGAGCCCGAGGCGTAATAGAACCTGACCGCCATCGCTCAGGCCTTGACCGTCGAGGCCTGATAGATCTCGTTGATCGCCCGGGACAGCTCCTTGTCGAACTCGCCGTCGGACATTGAACGCTTCAGGCCCTCGGCCAGTGCGCGCGAGAAGCTCGCGATCATGCCGTGATTTTTGGCGAGGCGCGCGCAGGCGTCATCTCGCGTGTAGCCGCCGGAAAGCGCGACGACGCGCACGACCCGCTTGTCCTTGATGAGCGGCTGATAGAAATCGGGGACTTCCGGAAGCGTGACCTTGAACATCACCTTGCGGCCGGCCGGCAGCGTGTCCAGCCCCTTGGCCAGTTCGTCGAGCAGGATCTTCTCGGCCCCGGCCTTGTCAGGGCTCTTGATCGAGATTTCCGGTTCGAGGATCGGGGTCAGCCCCTGGCTCAGGATCTGCTGCCCGAACTCGAATTGCTGCTTGGCGATCGCGGCGATGCCGGATTTCGACGCCAGGTTGATGGTCGAGCGCATCTTGGTGCCGAACACGCCGAGCTTCCCTGCCCGGGCGCAGAGCTTGTCGAGGTCGGGCATCGGCTTCATCAGGCTCACGCCGTCTTTTTCCGCTTCCAGCCCCTTGTCGACCTTGACGATCGGCACGACGCCCCGCTCCTCCCACAAATAGCTCGGCACCGGCTTGCCCTTCGCCTCGCCGTCCATCGTGCGCTCGAACAGGATGGCGGCGATGACCCTGTCGCCCTTGAAAGCGGGGTCGGTGATGATGCGCACCCGCATCTCATGCACGAGCTCGAACATCTTGGCGTCGTCGCCCTGATATTCGCTGTCCGGAATCCCATAGAGGCGCAGAGCGCCCGGGGTCGATCCGCCGCTCTGGTCGAGCGCGGCGATGAAGCCGGGCTTCGTCGACATCTGCGTCATCATCTGGTCGTTGGCCATGATCGTCATCCTCGCCTGGTGAGATCGCCGCGCTGGGACTTCTGGGGAATGCAATGGGGCGGACGGGGCGCGGGCGTCAAGGCGCAAAGTGACGCGCTCATCGCCGCTTCGCCTCTACCGAAGCCGCCTGTGCCGCAGTCTATCACCGAACGGGCGACTGTCACGGCGCCAAATCCCTTCTCCCGCGTCGCGGGAGAAGGTGGATGCGCGAAGCGCAGCCGGATGAGGGGCGGCGCAAAGCGCCGGATGAGGGGTGGCGCAAAGCGCCGGATGAGGGTTCGCCTGCGCGCAAGATTTCTGGGCCCGCCCTCGCCCTGACCCTCTCCCGCCGCGTGGGAAAGACGATTGCGACTGGCGAGATGGGCGTTCAACGGCCGGCGGTCAGGTCCCACAGCTTGAGGGTCTTGTCATCGTCGCCCGACAGCGCGCTGCGGGCGTCAGGCGAGAACGCGACCGATCGGACCGACTTCGAATGCCCAGTGAAGGCACGGACCTCCTTCCCTGTCGCGACGTCCCAAAGCTTCAGCGTCCTATACTGTCCCCCGGACAGTGCGCTCCGGCCCTCGGGCGAGAGCGCGACTGATTTCGACCCACCCGGTGTGTCCGGTGAAAGTGCAAATCTCTTTTCCCGTCGCTACGTCCCAGAGCTTGAGAGTCTTGTCGTCGCTGCCGGACAGCGCCGTGCCGCCCTCGGGCGAGAACGCGACCGAAGTGACCCACTCGGTATGTCCAGTGAAAGTGCGAATCTGTTTTTCCGTCGTGATGTCCCAGAGCTTGAGGGTCTTATCGTAGCTGCCGGACAGCGCCGTGCGCCCGTCTGGCGAGAACGCCACCGAAGCGACCCCTCCCGCGTGCCCCGAGAAGGCGCGGATCTCCTTTCCCGTTGCGACGTCCCAGAGTTTGAGCGTGCCGTCTTCGCTCCCAGACAGCGCGGTTCGGCCGTCCGGCGAAAACGCGACAGAGAGGACCCAATCTGTGTGGCCGGCGAAGGTGCGGAGCTCCTTTCCCGTCGCGACGTCCCACAGCTTGAGCGTATCGTCCCAACTGCCGGACAACGCGGTTTGGCCATCGGGCGAGAACGCGACCGAACTGACCCAACCGGTATGTCCGGCGAAGGTCCGGATCTCCTTTCCCGTCGCGACGTCCCAGAGCTTGAGGGTCTTATCGTAGCTGCCGGACAGCGCGCTGCGCCCGTCTGGCGAGAACGCAACTGAACTGACCGCGTCCGAATGCCCGCCGAAGTTTCGGATCGATTGATCATAGAGCAACCGCCAGAACAGTCGTCCCGGCTGAATTTCGAAGACGGCGAAACCGCCGAGAGCCGCCGCGCAGGCGCCGATGCCGACCCCCTGCAGCAGCCGTCGTCGTGACGGCGTACCCTCGAGCTCCTCGATTCTTTGGCGCGCAGCGTCAGCATATTTGCTGTTTGGGCAATCCCTCTGAAAGTTCTCTAACGCTACAGCAGTTCCAGCAGCGCTGGCCGACGCCCACGCATCCATCTCGCGCTTCTCACGTTCCCCCGCCTCGCGCGCCGTTGCCGCTTGCGATTCGAGTTGCGAAAGCTCCGCGTTTGCCTCGCCTGCATGTGCGCCGTTCGGGAACTCCGCGAGAAAGCCCTTCAGCGCCTCGATATCGACTGTCTGGGGCAGCGCGGCCCAAACGAGCCCCTCGAGTCTGGCCCGAGCCCAGGGTTCGCTGACGCCTTTAGGAAAGCGCGCAAGATGGTCGCGGAAATCCCGGCTGCTTTCGCTGGCCTTGATGAAATCCCAGTTGGCCAGCTCCTCCGCCTTGGCGATCTGTTCGGGCGAAAGCCCGGCGATGGCGTCGAGCCTCGCCCGCTCCTTTTCCGCCCGCGCGGCCTCTTCGGCCTTGGCCCTCTGTTCGGCCGCATGCCGCGCCTCGGCGGCCGCAGCCTCAGTTTCGGCTTGGCGCCGCGACTTCTCCACTTCCGCGAGCGCTTCTTCCAGCGCTTTGATCAGCCCTTGCGCGTCGGCCTTGAAGCGCTCCTGCGTGAGCCCGACCGCGTTGCGTCGCGCGAGCGCCTTGAGCGGCTCCGGTAAGGCTTCAGCGCGCGGCATTTCGGTCTTGTGCACCAGCACCGGGATGACGCGCTTGCCGAACTTGAGCGCCGAGCCGACCTCGACGCGAACAAAGTCCTCTGGATTTTCGAGACGCCGCCGCCCCGCATCGTCGGTTACGGTCAGCCAATCGGGGCCGATCAGCGCGAGCATCACGTCGCAGGCGCCGACTTGCTCCTCGAGCACCCGCACAAAGTCCTGCCCCGCGCCGATGCCGCCCTCGACATCCATGAACAGGCTTTCTGACGGAAACGATTGCTCAAGCCGGCCAAACAGAGCCAGCGCGAACCCCGCCGTGTCCTCCCGCCGGTAGCTGAGGAAGATCTTGCCCGTCATCTGACCGCCAGCCGCTTGGTCTGTCCAACCATATCGCAGAATGGCAGATCGGTCAGGTCATTCGCGTCTCCATGGCTTTGGCTGGGAATATTGGCGCTGACCGGACGCGCGGCCCGCGCGTCAGCGCCGCTTGGGCAAAGTGCGTCGTTGCGGACCGCTGTTGACGTTGGGGACGTCTATGCCGAGCGCGGTCGCCAGGTCGATTTGATGATCCTGCTCTTGAGTGAGGATCTGGCGGATCTGTTCGGCAAGCGCATATTCTCCGAGCGCCTCGCATTGGCGGACCCAAGGTTCCCCCTGCCGGGAAGCGGACGGGCTCGCCCCTTCGACCGGGTGCGAATTGCCTTTGCGAAAATCAGAATTCGTGGTACCCTTGGTCTCGCCGGAATGATCGGGCGGCCGGGGTCGCGCGTCCCGCGGAGAGGAAGGAGCCGAGAAAGATTTTTTGCCCCGAGGGGTCGGCGCAGCCTCTTGAAAAGGCTCGATTCCGACAAGCGAATCCAAGGAATTCCAGGCCTTTTTCTTTGAGTTTTCTTGGCTCGGCTTGGCGTGGCTTTGCTCGGCTTGGCTAGATTTGGCGTCGGCTTGGACCATAACTCAGAACACAACTGTTAAATATCGCCGTCCCCAAGCCCTCATCCGCCCCTCGCCAACACCCCCTCCGGCAGGCGCGCCTTGAGGTCGCGTCCGGCCTCGCGCCCGAGCCGCTCGGCGTCGGCCGGCGCGCCCTCGGCGGAGACGTCAAAGCGCTCGGAGCCGTCCGGGCGCAGCACCTCGCCTCGCAGCCTCATCCTCCCGGCCTCCAGACGGGCGAGGCTGGCGATCGGGGTCCGGCACGAGCCTTCAAGCTCGGCCAGGAACGCGCGCTCGGCCGCGAGCGCCGATGCGGCCGCGGCGTCGGAGATCGTCACGAGCGCTTCAAGCGCGCGCGCGTCGGCGCCGCGCGCGGTGATCGCGATCGCGCCCTGGCCTGGGGCGGGCAGGAAGTCATCGAGGTCAAGCACGGCGCGGGCGCGATGCTCGAGGCCGAGCCGCTTCAGGCCGGCGAACGCGAGCAGGGTCGCGCCGACGTCGCCGGCCTCGGCTTTGCGCAGTCGCGTCTCGACATTGCCGCGCAGAAGTTCTGGCCTGAGATCCGGCCTGAGCCGCAGCGCCTGGGCCTGCCGGCGAAGCGACGCGGCGCCGAAGGTCGCTCCTGGCGGCAGGCCTTCAATCGTGCCGGCGAAAGCAGAGATGAGCGCGTCGCGCACGTCCTCGCGCGGCAAAAAGGCCGCGATCGCGACGCCTTCCGGCAAGAGCGACGGCAGGTCCTTGGCCGAATGGACCGCGGCGTCGATCGCGCCGGCGAGAAGCGCGGCGTCGATCTCCTTGGTGAACAGGCCCTTGCCCCCGGCCTCGGCGAGCGGCCGGTCCTGGATCGCGTCGCCGCTGGTGCGGATGACCTCAAGCGCGATCCGCTCGATCTCCCAGCCGTGCGCCTCGGCGAGCCGGCGGCGCGCCTCGTTCGCCTGCGCCAGCGCCAAGGGCGAGCCGCGCGTGCCAAGGGTGAAGAGGACGGAGGCTGTCATCGCGTGGCTACGAGCATCAACGGTGGCGCCTTCTTCCCGCGGTCTGATCGGACTGAGCACGCACCGCCGCGGCGCGCCGTCAAGGGCTGGCGGAAGGAGTGAGATTCGAACTCACGGTGGGCTTGCGCTCACGGCGGTTTTCAAGACCGCTGCCTTAAACCACTCGGCCATCCTTCCCCACCCGGTGCTTGCCAGATCGTCCCGACCTCGTCCAGCGAAGCCGCGCCGGGCCGCGCCCCACGATCGGGCACGAGGCTTGCTTGTGGGAATTCATTCGATTTCACCGGAGATTGCGATGCCGTCGCCGTCAGCCGCCGCGCCTGCCCGATGGGTTCAGCTTCTGCTCGGACTCGTCGTCATGATGGCCATCTCGAGCCCGCAATATGTGTGGACGCTGTTCGTCAAGCCGTTCCAGGCCGCGACGGGCGCGGGGCTGCCGACGATGCAGATCACGTTCTCGCTGCTGATCGTCTTGCAGACGCTGTTTTCGCCCGCGCAGGGGTGGCTCGTCGACCGGTTCGGGCCCAGGGTGCTGATCGCCGATCGGCGCGGCGCTGGCGGGGCTCGGATGGGTCCTCTCCGCGCACGTCGACAATGTCTGGATGCTGTTCGTGACCTACGGGTCTTTTGCGGCATCGGGACCGGCATCGTCTATGTCGGCATCGTCGGCCTGATGGCGAGGTGGTTTCCGGACCGGCGGGGTTTGCGATCGGGATTGTCGCGGCGGGCTACGGAATGGGCGCGATGCTGACTACATTCCCCATATCCTCGATGCTGGCTCCTCGGCGCGCCGATGACGCTGATCGTGTTCGGCGTCCTTCTGGGCGGCGTAGGCGTTCTCGCCGCGCTCGGCCTGCGAGAGCCTAAGCCGGGTGAAGCGCCGCCCCAGCTCAGAGGCGCGGGCGCGGCGAAGACGTCGCGCCGGCCGACATGCTGAAGACCCCGATCTTCTGGCTGATGTTCGTCCATGATGACGATGATGTCGACTGGCGGGCTGATGGTACATCGAACTTCGCCAATTTCGCCCGCGACTTCGGCGTCGCCGACATCCTGGTGCTGGGGCTTGCGGCCCTGCCTTTCGCGCTGACCGTGGACCGCTTGCTCAACGGCTTCACCGGCCGTTCTTCGGCTGGGTGTCCGACCGGATCGGCCGCGAGAACACGATGGGTCTCGCCTTCGGGCTGGAGGCGGCGGCGATTCCTGCTGCTGCTCGTCTTCCGGCACGACGCGCCGCCTTTATCGTGCTCTCGGGTCTTGTTTTCTTCGGTTGGGGCGAGATTTTCTCGCTGTTCCCCTCGACGCTGACCGACACGTTCGGCAGCCGCTATGCGACGACGAACTACGGCTTCCTCTATATCGCCAGGGCGTCGGCTCGATCCTCGGCGGCCCGGCCGCCGCGGCGATGCAGAGTTGCGACCGGAAGCTGGACGCCGGTGTTCGGCGTGGCGGTAGGCAATGGACGTCGTGACCGCGTTGCTCGCGCTGTTTGTGCTGAAGCAGATGCGCGCGCCTATTTGGGTGCGCGGTCGCCCTCGCCCTCGGAGCTTGGCGGCGGCGCGCTGACGCGGAAGCGGCTCTCCATTTCAAGAGCGCCGCCGGCGAAAGGCCGCCGCTTCCAGCCGCTAAACGAGCCGGCTCTGCGCCTTGCCGCGGCGATGAACTCGCGAACAACGGGTGGGGTCGAACGGCCGCGATTTCAGCTCGGATGGAACTGCACGCCGATGAACCAGGGATGATCGGCGAATTCGATCGTCTCCGGGCAAAAGGCCGTCGGGCGACAGGCCGGCGAAGCTCATGCCCTTCTGCTCTAGTCGAGCGCGGTAGTTGATGTTGACCTCGTAGCGGTGACGGTGGCGCTCGGAGATTTCGGTCCCGCCGTAGATGCCGGCGATCGCGCTGGCGCGGCTCAGATCGGCTGGGATAGGCGCCCAGCCGCATCGTGCCGCCGAGATCGCCGGCCGCCTGCCGCTGCTCAAGCTCGTTGCCGCGCAACCATTCGGTCATCAGGCCGACCACCGGCTCGGACGTCGCGCCGAACTCGGTCGACTTGGCGTTCGGCCAAGGCCAGCGAATCGGCGTGGCCTCGATCACCGCCATCTGCATGCCGAAGCAGATGCCGAAATAGGGCACCTTGCGTCGCGCGCGAAGCCGCGCCGCGCGGATCATGCCCTCGGTGCCGCGCGGCCGAAGCCGCCGGGAACCAGAATGCCGTCGACGCCCTCGAGCCGCGGCGCGGGGTCGGCCTCTCGAAAATCTCGCTCTCGACCCAGTCGAGCTTGACGCGCACTTTGTTGGCCATGCCGCCGTGTGTCAGGCGCCTCGATCAGCGACTTGTAGGCGTCCTTGAGCCCGGTGTATTTGCCGACGACCGCGATCGACACTTCACCCTCGGGATTGTGGTAGGCCCGGGAGACGCTGTTCCAGCGGCGCATGTCGGGCTTTGGCGCGGGCTCGATGCCGAACGCCTAGACTTCGCGGTCGAGGCCGGCCCGAGTCATAGGCGCCGGCCTCGACCGCGAAGTCTTGGCGGCGTTCGGCATCGAGCCCGCGCCAAAGCCCGACATGCGCCGCTGGGACAGCGTCTCCCGGGCCTACCACAATCCCGAGGGTGAAGTGTCGATCGCGGTCGTCGGCAAATACACCGGGCTCAAGGACGCCTACAAGTCGCTGATCGAGGCCCTGACCCACGGCGGCATGGCTAACAAAGTGCGCGTCAAGCTCGACTGGATCGAGAGCGAGATTTTCGAGAGCGCCGACCCCGCGCCGCGGCTCGAGGGCGTCAACGGCATTCTCGTGCCAGGCGGGTTCGGCGCGCGCGGCGCGGAGGGCAAGATCCTGGCGGCGCGGTTCGCGCGCGAGCGCAAGGTGCCCTATTTCGGCATCTGCTTCGGCATGCAGATGGCGGTGATCGAGGCCACCCGTTCGCTGGCCGGGCTTCCCGACGCCAACTCGACCGAGTTCGGCCCGACGTCCGAGCCGGTGGTCGGCCTGATGACCGAATGGTTGCGCGGCAACGAGCTTGAGCAGCGTCAGGCGGCCGGCGATCTTGGCGGCACGATGCGGCTTGGCGCCTATCGCGCCGATCTCAAGCCGCGCTCGCGCATCGCCGGCATTTATGGCGAGACCGAAATCTCCGAGCGCCACCGTCACCGCTACGAGGTCAACACCGCCTACCGCGCTCGACTAGAGGCGAAGGGCATGATTTTCGCCGGGATGTCGCCCGACGGCCTTTTGCCGGAGACGATCGAATTCGCCGATCATCCCTGGTTCATTGGGGTGCAGTTCCATCCGGAGCTCAAATCGCGCCCGTTCGAGCCCCACCCGTTGTTTGCGAGCTTCATCGCCGCGGCCAAGGCGCAGAGCCGGCTCGTTTAGCGGCTTGGAAGCGGCGGCCTTTCGCCGGCGGCGCTCTTGAAATGGAGCGCCGCTTCCGCGTCAGCGCGCCGCCGCCGCCAGCTCTCCCGAGGGCGCGGGCGACCGCGCACCCAAATAAGCGGCGCGCATCCGCTTCAGCGCAAACAGCGCGAGCAACGCGGTCACGGCATCCATTCCCACCGCCACGCCGAACACCGGCGTCCAACTTCCGGTCGCAACTCTCATCGCCGCGGCGGCCGGGCCGCCGAGGATTGAGCCCACGCCTTGGGCGATATAGAGAAAGCCGTAGTTCGTTGTCGCATAGCGGCTGCCGAACGTGTCGGTCAGCACGGAGGGGAACAGCGAGAAAATCTCGCCCCAACCGAAAAAAACAAGACCCGAGAGCACGATAAAGGCCGGCGCGTCGTGCCGGAAGACGAGAAGCAGTAGGATCGCCGCCGCCTCCAGTCCGAAGGCGACGCCCATCGTGTTCTCGCGGCCGATCCGGTCCGACATCCAGCCGAAGAACGGCCGGGTGAAGCCGTTGAGCAAGCGGTCCACGGTCAGCGCGAAAGGCAGGGCCGCAAGCCCCAGCACCAGGATGTCGGCGACGCCGAAGTCGTGGGCGAAATTGGCGAAGTTCGACGTCACCATCAGACCGCCAGTCGACATCATCGTCATCATGACGAACATCAGCCAAAAGATCGGGGTCTTCAACATGTTGGCCGGCGCGACGTCTTCCCCCCGCCCGCGCCTTTGAGCTGGGGCGGGCGCTTCACCCGGCTTAGGCTCTCGCAGGCCGAGCGCGGCGAGAACGCCTACGCCGCCGAGAATGACTCCGAACGCGATCAGCGTCATTGGCGCGCCAGATGAGGCCAGCATCGAGGATATGGGAAATGTAGTCAGCATCGCGCCCATTCCGTAGCCCGCCGCGACAATCCCGATCGCAAACCCGCGCCGGTCCGGAAACCACCTCGCCATCAGGCCGACGACTCCGACATAGACGATCCCGGTCCCGATGCCGCAAAAGAACCCGTAGGTCACGAACAGCATCCAGACATTGTCGACATGTGCCGAGAGGACCCATCCGAGCCCCGCCAGCGCCGCGCCGATGGCGATCAGCGCCCTCGGTCCGAACCGGTCCACGAGCCACCCCTGCGCGGGCGAAAACAGCGTCTGCAAGACGATCAGCAGCGAGAACGTGATCTGCACCGTAGGCAGCCCCGCGCCCGTCGCGGCCTGGAACGGCTTGACGAACAGAGTCCACACATATTGCGGGCTCGAGATGGCCATCATGACGATGAGTCCGAGCAGAAGCTGAACCCATCGGGCAGGCGCGGCGGCTGACGGCGACGGCATCGCAATCTCCGGTGAAATCGAATGAATTCCCACAAGCAAGCCTCGTGCCCGATCGTGGGGCGCGGCCCGGCGCGGCTTCGCTGGACGAGGTCGGGACGATCTGGCAAAGCACCGGGTGGGGAAGGATGGCCGAGTGGTTTAAGGCAGCGGTCTTGAAAACCGCCGTGAGCGCAAGCCCACCGTGAGTTCGAATCTCACTCCTTCCGCCAGCCCTTGACGGCGCGCCGCGGCGGTGCGTGCTCAGTCCGATCAGACCGCGGGAAGAAGGCGCCACCGTTGATGCTCGTAGCCACGCGATGACAGCCTCCGTCCTCTTCACCCTTGGCACGCGCGGCTCGCCCTTGGCGCTGGCGCAGGCGAACGAGGCGCGCCGCCGGCTCGCCGAGGCGCACGGCTGGGAGATCGAGCGGATCGCGCTTGAGGTCATCCGCACCAGCGGCGACGCGATCCAGGACCGGCCGCTCGCCGAGGCGGGGGGCAAGGGCCTGTTCACCAAGGAGATCGACGCCGCGCTTCTCGCCGGCGCGATCGACGCCGCGGTCCATTCGGCCAAGGACCTGCCGTCGCTCTTGCCGGAAGGCGTCGCGATCGCGGCCTTTTTGCCGCGCGAGGACGTGCGCGACGCGCTCATCTCTGCTTTCGCCGGCACGATTCAAGGCCTGCCGCCAGGAGCGACCTTCGGCGCCGCGTCGCTTCGCCGGCAGGCCCAGGCGCTGCGGCTCAGGCCGGACCTCAGGCCAGAACTTCTGCGCGGCAATGTCGAGACGCGACTGCGCAAAGCCGAGGCCGGCGACGTCGGCGCGACCCTGCTCGCGTTCGCCGGCCTGAAGCGGCTCGGCCTCGAGCATCGCGCCCGCGCCGTGCTTGACCTCGATGACTTCCTGCCCGCCCCAGGCCAGGGCGCGATCGCGATCACCGCGCGCGGCGCCGACGCCCGCGCGCTTGAAGCGCTCGTGACGATCTCCGACGCCGCGGCCGCATCGGCGCTCGCGGCCGAGCGCGCGTTCCTGGCCGAGCTTGAAGGCTCGTGCCGGACCCCGATCGCCGGCCTCGCCCGTCTCGAGGCCGGGAGGATGAGGCTGCGAGGCGAGGTGCTGCGCCCGGACGGCTCCGAGCGCTTTGACGTCTCCGCCGAGGGCGCGCCGGCCGACGCCGAGCGGCTCGGGCGCGAGGCCGGACGCGACCTCAAGGCGCGCCTGCCGGAGGGGGTGTTGGCGAGGGGCGGATGAGGGCTTGGGGACGGCGATATTTAACAGTTGTGTTCTGAGTTATCGTCCAAGCCGACGCCAAATCTAGCCAAGCCGAGCAAAGCCACGCCAAGCCGAGCCAAGAAAACTCAAAGAAAAAGGCCTGGAATTCCTTGGATTCGCTTGTCGGAATCGAGCCTTTTCAAGAGGCTGCGCCGACCCCTCGGGGCAAAAAATCTTTCTCGGCTCCTTCCTCTCCGCGGGACGCGCGACCCCGGCCGCCCGATCATTCCGGCGAGACCAAGGGTACCACGAATTCTGATTTTCGCAAAGGCAATTCGCACCCGGTCGAAGGCGCGAGCCCGTCCCCTTCCCGGCAGGGGGAACCTCGGGTCCGCCAATGCGAGGCGCTCGGAGAATATGCGCTTGCCGAACAGATCCGCCAGATCCTCACTCAAGAGCAGGATCATCAAATCGACCTGGCGACCGCGCTCGGCATAGACGTCCCCAATGTCAACAGCGGTCCGCAACGACGCACTTTGCCCAAGCGGCGCTGATGCGCGGGCCGCGCGTCCGGTCAGCGCCAATATTCCCAGCCAAAGCCATGGAGACGCGAATGACCTGACCGATCTGCCATTCTGCGATATGGTTGGACAGACCAAGCGGCTGGCGGTCAGATGACGGGCAAGATCTTCCTCAGCTACCGGCGGGAGGACACGGCGGGGTTCGCGCTGGCTCTGTTTGGCCGGCTTGAGCAATCGTTTCCGTCAGAAAGCCTGTTCATGGATGTCGAGGGCGGCATCGGCGCGGGGCAGGACTTTGTGCGGGTGCTCGAGGAGCAAGTCGGCGCCTGCGACGTGATGCTCGCGCTGATCGGCCCCGATTGGCTGACCGTAACCGACGATGCGGGGCGGCGGCGTCTCGAAAATCCAGAGGACTTTGTTCGCGTCGAGGTCGGCTCGGCGCTCAAGTTCGGCAAGCGCGTCATCCCGGTGCTGGTGCACAAGACCGAAATGCCGCGCGCTGAAGCCTTACCGGAGCCGCTCAAGGCGCTCGCGCGACGCAACGCGGTCGGGCTCACGCAGGAGCGCTTCAAGGCCGACGCGCAAGGGCTGATCAAAGCGCTGGAAGAAGCGCTCGCGGAAGTGGAGAAGTCGCGGCGCCAAGCCGAAACTGAGGCTGCGGCCGCCGAGGCGCGGCATGCGGCCGAACAGAGGGCCAAGGCCGAAGAGGCCGCGCGGGCGGAAAAGGAGCGGGCGAGGCTCGACGCCATCGCCGGGCTTTCGCCCGAACAGATCGCCAAGGCGGAGGAGCTGGCCAACTGGGATTTCATCAAGGCCAGCGAAAGCAGCCGGGATTTCCGCGACCATCTTGCGCGCTTTCCTAAAGGCGTCAGCGAACCCTGGGCTCGGGCCAGACTCGAGGGGCTCGTTTGGGCCGCGCTGCCCCAGACAGTCGATATCGAGGCGCTGAAGGGCTTTCTCGCGGAGTTCCCGAACGGCGCACATGCAGGCGAGGCAAACGCGGAGCTTTCGCAACTCGAATTGCAAGCGGCAACGGCGCGCGAGGCGGGGGAACGTGAGAAGCGCGAGATGGATGCGTGGGCGTCGGCCAGCGCTGCTGGAACTGCTGTAGCGTTAGAGAACTTTCAGAGGGATTGCCCAAACAGCAAATATGCTGACGCTGCGCGCCAAAGAATCAAGGAGCTCAAGGGTACGCCGTCACGACGACGGCTGCTGCAGGGGGTCGGCATCGGCGCCTGCGCGGCGGCTCTCGGCGGTTTCGCCGTCTTCGAAATTCAGCCGGGACGACTGTTCTGGCGGTTGCTCTATGATCAATCGATCCGAAACTTCGGCGGGCATTCGGACGCGGTCAGTTCAGTTGCGTTCTCGCCAGACGGGCGCAGCGCGCTGTCCGGCAGCTACGATAAGACCCTCAAGCTCTGGGACGTCGCGACGGGAAAGGAGATCCGGACCTTCGCCGGACATACCGGTTGGGTCAGTTCGGTCGCGTTCTCGCCCGATGGCCAAACCGCGTTGTCCGGCAGTTGGGACGATACGCTCAAGCTGTGGGACGTCGCGACGGGAAAGGAGCTCCGCACCTTCGCCGGCCACACAGATTGGGTCCTCTCTGTCGCGTTTTCGCCGGACGGCCGAACCGCGCTGTCTGGGAGCGAAGACGGCACGCTCAAACTCTGGGACGTCGCAACGGGAAGGAGATCCGCGCCTTCTCGGGGCACGCGGGAGGGGTCGCTTCGGTGGCGTTCTCGCCAGACGGGCGCACGGCGCTGTCCGGCAGCTACGATAAGACCCTCAAGCTCTGGGACATCACGACGGAAAAAGAAATTCGCACTTTCACTGGACATACCGAGTGGGTCACTTCGGTCGCGTTCTCGCCCGAGGGCGGCACGGCGCTGTCCGGCAGCGACGACAGACTCTCAAGCTCTGGGACGTAGCGACGGGAAAAGAAATTCGCACTTTCACCGGACACACCGGGTGGGTGGATCAGTCGCGCTCTCGCCCGAGGGCCGGAGCGCACTGTCCGGGGGAGAGTCTAGGACGCTGAAGCTTTGGGACGTCGCGACAGGGAAGGAGGTCCGTGCCTTCACTGGGCATTCGAAGTCGGTCCGATCGGTCGCGTTCTCGCCTGACGCCCGCAGCGCGCTGTCGGGCGACGATGACAAGACCCTCAAGCTGTGGGACCTGACCGCCGGCCGTTGAACGCCCATCTCGCCAGTCGCAATCGTCTTTCCCACGCGGCGGGAGAGGGTCAGGGTGAGGGCGGGCCCAGAAATCTTGCGCGCAGGCGAACCCTCATCCGGCGCTTCGCGCCACCCCTCATCCGGCGCTTTGCGCCGCCCCTCATCCGGCTGCGCTTCGCGCATCCACCTTCTCCCGCGACGCGGGAGAAGGGATTTGGCGCCGTGACAGTCGCCCGTTCGGTGATAGACTGCGGCACAGGCGGCTTCGGTAGAGGCGAACGGGCGATGCGGCGCGTCACTTTGCCGCCTTGACGCCCGCGCCCCGTCCGCCCCATTGCATTCCCCCAGAGAGTTCCAGCGCGGCGATCTCACCAGGCGAGGATGACGATCATGGCCAATGACAAGATGATGACGCAGATGTCGAGAAGCCCGGCTTCATCGCCGCGCTCGACCAGAGCGGCGGATCGACGCCGGGCGCGCTGCGCCTCTACGGCATTCCGGACAGCGCCTACAGGCGACGACGCCGAGATGTTCGGGCTCGTGCACGAGATGCGCGTGCGCATCATGACCTCTCCCGCTTTCACGGGCGACAAGGTCATCGCCGCCATCCTGTTCGAGCGCACGATGGACGGCGAGACGAAGGGCAAGCCGGTGCCGACTACCTGTGGGACGAACGGGGCGTCGTGCCGTTCCTGAAGGTCGACAAGGGGCTCGAAGCGGAGAAGGACGGCGTCAGCCTGATGAAGCCGATCCCGGGCCTCGACGCTGCTCGCCGGGCGGTGAACTGGCGTCTTCGGCACCAAGATGCGCTCGGTCATCAACCAGGCGTCGAAAACCGGCATCGCCGCGATCGCGCAGCAGCATTCGAGATCGGCGGCAGATCTCGAGCACGGGGTTGTGCCGATCATCGAGCCCGAAGTCTCGATCCATTGCCCGGAAAAGGCCGGGGCCGAGATCTGCTCGAGGAACTGACCAAGGGGCTCGACGCGCTTGCCGGCCGGCCGCAAGGTGATGCTCAAGCTGACGATCCCCGAGGCCGATCTCTACGCCGCTGTCAAGCACCCGCAGGTCGCCCGCGTGGTGGCGCTGTCGGGCGGCTACCCGCGAGACGACGCGTGCGGGCGGCTCGCCACTAATCACGGCATGATCGCGAGCTTCTCGCGCGCGCTTGTCGAAGGCCTCCAGCATTCGATGAGCGACGCCGAGTTCAACGCGGCGCTGGCGAAGCGATCGACGAGATCTACAGGCTTCGACCGTCAAGGTCTGAGCGATGGCGGTCAGGTTCTATTACGCCTCGGGCTCGCCCTTCGCATGGCGGGTCTGGCTCGCGCTCGAGCGCAAGGGCGTTCCCTATCATCGCAAGACCCTGTCGTTCGACGCCGGCGACCTGAAGACGGCGGAATTTGGCGCGCTCAATCCGCGGCGGACGCGTGCCGGTCCTGGTCGACGACGATTTCGCGCTCGCCGAATCCGCGGCGATCGTCGAATATATCGAGGACCGTTGGCCCAATGGACCGGCGCTTTTCGCCGCACGAACCGCGCAAGCGCGCGATCCAGCGGCGGATGATGCGCGAAGCCGACGACTATCTCGCCAACGCCGGCACGCGCTATCGCGACGGTCTCCCTCGGAAGAGACGCGCGAACGACCTCAAGCAGGAGCTTCGCGCACTGGGAGGGCGCGGCGAGCGGCGACTATCTGACCGGCGAGCTTTCGGCGGTGGACCTCACCGTCTTTCCGTTCATGGCGCTCTTCCTGCGGATCGCCGGCAAAAGAGCGGATTTCGTCGAGGCCGACTTCATCGGACCTCGCCTTTCGGCCTGGATGGAGCGCATGCAGGCGCTGCCGATCGTCAAACATAGCCTGGCCGCCGCATTGGAAATGAGGCCGCGACGGATCGACCGCGCGCGGCGCTCGCCGCCGGCCGCAAACGGAGGACATCGCCATGAGCGCAGCGACCGGCACGGTCTTTCTGTTCGACGTCGACAACACGCTCCTCGACAACGACCGGATTCAAGACGACCTGCGACAGAGCTCACCCGCGCTCATGGCGGACGCGCCTGCGACCGTTATTGGGCGATCTTCGAGGAGTTGCGCTCGCGAACTCGGCTACGCCGACTATCTCGGCGCGCTCGAGCGCCTGAGGATTGAGCGCCTGCATGATCCCACGCTCTTGCCCACGGCCAACTGGCTCATCGACTATCCGTTCGCCGATCGGCTTTATCCGAACGCGCTTCAGGTCGTCGAGCATGTGCGGCAATGGGGCGACGCCGTCATTCTCTCCGACGGCGACGCCGTCTTTCAGCCGCGCAAGATCGCCCGCTCCGGCCTGTGGGACGCGTTCGGCGGCAACGTGCTGATCTACGTGCATAAGGAAAATGAGCTCGCCGACGTCGAGCGCTGGCATCCGGCCGCGCATTACGTCCTCATCGACGACAAGGCCCGTATCCTCGCTGCGGTCAAGGCGATCTGGGGCGACCGGGTCACGACCGTCTTCCCGAAGCAGGGCCATTATGCTGTTACAGGAGCCGCCTCGCGACGGGGCGTCCGTCAATCTTGCAATCGAGAGGATCGGCGATTTGCTGGGCCATGATCTGGCGAACTCGGCGCGATGATTTCCGGCGCGATCCAGGCCGCGAGGATGACCCCTTCCGATTGAGCCTCGGTCCAATGCGAGTTGCGACCGGATTGACGCGGCGCCGAGCCTGCCGTTCCGCAGTCGGCGCGATCCCCCACCCCGGCCCGCCCCCACAAAGGGGGGCGGGGGCGCGAGAGGCCATCGTCGATTCCTCCCCCGGCGCAGAGGGCTCCAGGCTAAACTGCCATCCCAATAGGCGATGGGAAATGAAACCTTAGTGCGATAGAGCGTCGATCTTCCTTCGCGATAGTCTCGTCGGGCGTAACTCGCGGCGCCACAACGAGAGTGGGAATTTGAGGTGTGTTCCCCGTCACAGCTTTCACGCGGGGGCCTGCTATCGCTACATGAGCGCTGGGACAATCCGCCGCCCGCCCTCCGCGGGCGGGGACACTGGACAAGTTTCGGCGGTCCGGTTAGCGAAGAGGAAAGCGGCGGCGGGTTAAGAGGACGCAGGGCCGAGAAGGACAGGCGGATGGATTATCACCGGAGCTTCGAGGAGGCGACCGCGCGCCTGAAGGCGGAAGGGCGCTATCGCACCTTCGCCAATCTCGAGCGCGACGCGCGCCGGTTCCCGATGGCGCAATGGCGCCCTGCGGGCGCGGAAGACAGGCCGCGCGAAGTGACCGTCTGGTGCTCGAACGATTATCTCGGCATGGGCGGCCACCCCGGCGTGATCGAGGCCTCGGTCAGGGCGGCCCGCGCCTATGGCGCGGGGGCCGGGGGCACCCGCAACATCTCCGGCACCCACAATCCGATCGTCGAGCTCGAGGCCGAGCTCGCCGACCTGCACGGCAAGAAGGCGGCGCTGGCCTTCACCTCCGGCTGGATCTCCAATCTGGCGGCGATT
>CAVVNR010000004.1:0-428609 GCA_963749715.1 uncultured Alphaproteobacteria bacterium | reverse complement strand
GTTTGCCGTCCAAAGCTTCGGCGGCGCTCATCCACCGCGCCACCTCGGCCTCGAGCTCCGCCGCGCGCTTGGCCATGCGCTCGTAGCTCATCGCCTTGTGCTTCGAGGCGTTCGCCTTGATCTTCGTGCCGTCAAGAGCGACATGGCCGAGCCTCGCCAGCCCCGACTGTTCGCACAGCTTCAAAACCTGGGCGAACAGGCCGGCGAGCGCCTTCAGGTGACGCTTGCGAAAGTCGGAGACGGTGCGAAAATCCGGCGGGTCAAGGCCGACCACGCTCATGAAGTCGACCCGCTCACGCGCCGCCTTGGCGATCCGCCGCGACGAGTAGACGCCGTTGCAATAGGCGTAAAGCAACAGCGCCGTCATCATCGCCGGATCAAACGGCGGCTGTCCGCGCTCGCTCCCGTAGGCTCTCTCGATCTCCCGAAGGTCAAGATGATCGAGGATCAGCCCAACGACAAAGCGCGCCAAGTGGTCCGCGCCGACAAAGTCCTGCACGCACGGCGGAAACAGCAGCGGTTCGGCAATCTGCCAGGGGCGGAATGTCTTGCTCATCCCCAAGCAAAATCCGATTCGCTCAACCCCCGCCAGCAAAATCCGCTATTATCCAGACAGGCTCCTAGGTGCCCATCTAGGGCAAACTGGAGAACGTCAGCCTCCGAAACAACGTCACCGACTAGGATTGAAAGGTGGCGCGCTGCGTCCGGCACAGTCAGCCAGTCCTTGAGTTTCAGCAGCTTTTTCAAATCGGTTCCTACGACGACTTTCCTCGTTGGCGGCGGCCGCCCCTTCGACACTAACGGATTGTGTGACGGAGAGACGCCATCATAAGGCTTAGGCAGCATAAGGCTTAGGCAGCGACCTCGTCCGAGTCACGAGGTTTTGCAGCGGCCCGCGAACGGCCGGCTTTCACATGCTGCGGCTTATGCGCGCTTACGGATCGCGACGATATTGTCCTGGCCTGCGGCGAGTGCATCCAGAAGGTCGGCAACCATTTGCAGAGCCTCGGCTACCTCAGCGCGATAGCGCGACTGGTTGTAGCCAGCGTGCAAGCCGCCACCGATGCTTCGATGTCCAAGCAAGGCCGAGACAACGTGCGGCGGCTGCCCGAGATCGCCCGCGAGCGTCGCGCAGGTCCGACGCAATCCATGAGGCGTCACTTCAAACCCAAGCCGCCGCTCCATGCGAGCAGACCATCGAGGCCAATTGGTCAATCTTGCACCACGCTCGCCGGCAAGGACCAACGCGCTAGGCCCGTTGACTCCTAGGCCGTTTAGAAGCGCCATCGCCTGACGCGACAGCGGAATAACGTGGTCCTCTTTCGAGCGTCGCGCATTGGGGCGGGTATCCTTCCTCCGGGCGCTTGGAATGATCCAAACGCCATCCTTGATCTCCCGCCACGTGGCACCGCAAACCTCCTCGCGCCGCGCACCCGTCAGCAACATAAAGTGGGCAGCGTTATCGTGCGGGCGTGCATCTAGGTCTCTCAAGAGACGCCCGATTTCATCATGGGAAAGCGCGCGCTGTTTCTTTTCCCCTTGTACTGGCGCTTCGAGCGTGTCGCCTTTCGTCATCAGACCCCGCTTGGCCGCCCAACGGACCACAGGCCGAAAGCACGCGGCGGTGCGCAACGCCGACGTCTTGGAGCGCCAGCCGTCGATCAACAACTGCAGTTCAGCGGTGCGAACGTCGAACGCAGGCCGCGAGAGTTGGTCAACAAAAACGCGCTCGATTAGAGCTCGCGCAGATGCGCCTGATCGCAATACCGCGCCAGGGCCTTGCTCATAGTAAAACGCAATGACCGACCCGAGCGTGCCGACGCCTGCTTGAGCGGCCTTGCGGCGGGCGACTGATGTCCTCCGCGCCTCGCTTGGGTCTTCACCCTTCGCTATCGAAAGCCGAGCTTCCTCGGCCTTCCTGCGGGCCTCGGCAAGCTTCAATCCCCTGCCGAGGCCGATGCGCCGCCGCACCCCCTGGACCCTGACGTTGAGCGACCATGACATATCGCCGCTTGGTGCCAGCCGGACCCATAAACCGCCGACTGCCCCGTCAACGAGTTCCAGTGTGCGGTGCGGATCGGGCCGCCATTTTTCAAGTTGCTTGGCGTTGAGCGGTTTAACTCGTCTTGGCATTTATGAACCTCAAAGGTTCCACTCAGGTTCCAAAATCTATGAGAAGCCTTGAGACGCGTTGAGATGAAGAGAGGTTCCATATACTCTAAAAATCGCGCGATGACAATCGCTTACGAGAGATAATAGACTGCCAGAGACGATGTGAGAGACCATGACATGTTCAATGGCATTGAAGAGGTCGTCGGTTCGATTCCGTCTGGCTCCACCATTTTTCCTGATTTTGCAATTCTTTGGAGAACAGCAACGCCGAAGGGATGTGGCAAGGCCGTCACAACCCTCATGTTAGCATCGCTTACGCGAGAGACCCTTCCATCCAAGAACTTCTGTAAGGTCGAATCGCGTCTCCGCGACGATCTCGACGATAGAGAAGCCGTCAGTTCGCTGGCTCGTAAGCAGGGCGCATACAATGTTTTGCTTGGCGTAGAGTCCGCCGAAGTAGTCGGACTTCGCCCTTGGATCGATTGCCGCCGGCGCCGGCTGGGCAAGGTTCGTCTCGAACGAAAGTTGCATTGACGTTCCCGTCTTGGTTTGGCCTAGCTAGTGAGTGGATAGCCGGGCCGCCTCGGGCGCCACACGCCTCGAGCGGCCGGCGTTCAATGTGCGGGGAGGGCGGAGCGGCGGGCGCGCGATCACGATCGATGTCGCGGAGCCCAAACCCATGGGAGGATGATTTGGTAAAGTTCAGATTGGGCAACAACGCAACGGGCGGTCTTTCGCGCCGCCGCGCGCTGCAGCTCGGGGGAGGCGCCGCGAGCGCGACCCTGATCCCCAGTCTCATCGGGCAGGTCAGCAGGGCGTATGCGGATGACAAGCCGCCGCTCGGCACTTGGCCGGCCGGCTCAGAGGGCGACTCTGTCACCATCGGCGCCAGCGTGCCGCTGACCGGAGCTTACGCCGTGCAGGGCGAGGATGAGCTGAAGGGCATGCAGCTTGCGGTCGACCACATCAATGAAAATCATCCGCTGATGAAGGCGATAGCGCCAAAGGTCAATGGCGGCGTGCTGGGCAAGAAGGTCAAGCTCGTGTCCGCCGACAGCGCCGCCAAGCCAAATCAGGCGGTGGAGGAGCAGCAGAACTTCATCAACCAGAACAAGGTCATCCTGATGACCGGCTCGACCTCGTCGGCGGTCGCGGTCGCGCTCAACAAGTTCGCTCAGCGGGAGAAGATTCTCTACGCGGCGGCGATCTCCGGCTCGAACGACACGACAGGCAAGGACTGCGTGCGCTACGGTTTCCGACAGTGCTTCTACGGCGAGACCGCAGCCAACGCGATCGGCCCGGTGCTGGTGAAGGCCTACGGCAAGAACCGGAAGGCGGCGTTCATGACGCCTGACTACACCTACGGTCACACCGTAACGAAATCGGTCAACGACTACCTGACCTCGCAGGGCGGCTGGACCCAGGTGACGGATCAGGTGTCGCCGCTCGGCACCCAGGACTTCAGCCAGTATCTCACCAATATCGCCAACTCGGGCGCAGAGTTCATCGTCAACGTGAATTGGGGACGTGACGCTGTGCTATCGGTGCAGCAGGCCAAGCAATTCGGCCTGACCCCGAATATGAAGATGGTGATCCCCTACCAGATTCCCTTCCTGGCCAAGGAAGTCGGTCCGGAACTCACCGAAGACGTCTTCGCCGCGACCGACTTCTGGTGGACGCTCGAGGACAAATACCCGCTGGCCAAGATGTTCGTCGACACCTTCCAGAAGAAGTACGACTATCGGCCGGAATGGGGCGCCGAGAACGCCTACATGCAGTTCGCGATCTGGGCACGCATGGTCTCGGAGGCCGGCAGTTTCTACCCGCCGGACGTCATCAAGCAGTACGAGAAGGGCGAGACTTTCCCATCGATGGTCGGCGACGTGCGTTTCCGCCCGGAGGACCATCAGTTGATCCGGCCTGTCATAATTGTCCGCGGCAAGGCGCCGAAGGACATGAAGAACACCGAGGACTACTGGGAGGTGCTCGAAGTTGTGCCGGGGGGGCCGCTGATGCAAAAGCCGGACGCCTTCGGCTGCAAGCTTGGCGATTATACCTAAAACAGGCCCAGAACCTTGATCCGCGCGCCCCACGGGCGGAGAAAGGTCATGCAACAGGCGGCCGGGCGCGGATGGCGCGAAGTCTTCCGGGTCCGGCCGCCAGACTCCGAAAGTCGGCGGAATGCATGACATAACGCCAGGCATAGCGACGATGGTATTGGCTGTTCACCAGCCTCGGTGCGGGCGGCAGAGTGGTTAACTGGGCTAACTTCATTTCGCAATGCTTCAACGGGCTGGTGCTGGGCGCCCTTCTCGCGCTGATTGCGTCGGGCCTGACGATCATCTACGGCATGCTTGGCGTGCTTAATCTCGCGCATGGCGCGATGTTTATGCTTGGCGGCTACGCCGGATGGGTCGCCTACACCTATTCCGGGTCTTTCATCGTGGCGGTGATCGCCGGCTCGCTGTTCGTGATGCTCGTCGGCGTGCTGATGGAACGGCTCATCATCCGCTATTTCTATTCGCGCCCGAACGAGGATCAGCTTCTTGTCACCTTCGGCCTCGGCATCGTGTTCGTGGAGACCGTACGCTTCTTCTTCGGCAGCCTGTCGAAGTCAGTGCCGCCGCCGCTGGCCGGCATCACGCCGCTCGGCTTCATGGTCTATCCCACCTATCGGTTGGCGCTCCTTGGCATCGTCTCGGCGGCGCTGCTGGTGCTCTACTCCGTGCTTTACCGCACTCGGATCGGCATGATCGTGCGGGCGGGGATCGAGGATTCAGTGATGGTCGATTCGCTCGGGATCGACGTATACAAGATCTTCATGCTGGTGTTCGGCATCGGCGCCATGGCGGCGGGCTTCGCGGGCATCGTCAACGCCCCAGTGGTCTCGATCGCGCCGGACGTCGGCGAATCGATCCTCGTGCAGACGTTCGTCGTCGTGGTGATCGGCGGCGTCGGCTCGTTTCCGGGCGCGGTGCTCGGGGGCCTCCTCGCGGGCGAGATCATCAGCATCACCTCGATGTTCAATCCGGGCTATGCCTATGTCATGCTTTTCGTGGCGATGACGCTCGTGCTGGTGCTCCGCCCTTATGGGCTCCTCGGGTCGGCGGGCCGCGAGTGAGCGCGCTCCGTCCATGAATACGAAAAGTCCCTTCCTGGTCGAGGCGTTCACGGCTCTGGCGCTGATTGCCGCGCCCTTCATCCTGCCGCATCTCGGCTTCTCGCCGACGACCATCAACCGCATTCTGATCTGGGGCCTCTTCGGGCTCGGTTTCGATTTGCTGTTCGGCTACGCCGGTCTCTTGTCGTTCGGCCAGTCGGCATTCTTCGGTACGGGCGGCATGTTCGCGTCCTATCTGCTTACCGAAATCAACTTTCCGTATGTGCTGACGTCGATCATGATTGGGGCCATCGTGGCGGGCGTCACCGGCTATCTTGTCGGCCTGATCGCCCTCAGGCGCACGGGCATCTATTTCGCGATGATTACGGTAGCTATCGCGGAAGTGTTTTTCTTCGTCGAGTTCAATCCAATGTCGGACTTCACGGGCGGAGAGAATGGCTTGCCCGGGGTGCCGACGCCGAGCTTCAACCTCGGCTTCGCCACGCTGCGGTTCGACACCGACTGGTCGATGTATGTCTTCCTGGCGTTCTGGTACTTCGTCGGCCTAGTGATTGCGCTTCGTATCGTGCGCTCGCCCGTGGGGGTGATTTTAAGCGCCCTCCGGGACAATCCGCTACGAGCGGCGGCGCTCGGCCACAACATTCACGGCTACAAGCTCACCGCCTTCGTGGTCGCGGCGGTATATGCCGGCTTCGCCGGGGGCCTCCTCGGCGTCATGCAGGGCTTCATGCCGCCGGACGCGTTCACGTTCGACACGTCGGGCCAACTTGTCATGCAGACCGCCATCGGCGGCGCCGGCACATTGTTCGGGCCGCTGGTCGGCGCGGCCGTATGGCTCTATCTCAGCGATTTCCTTCAGAATGCGCTGCATCTCGGGGCTACGTGGAAGCTCGTGCTCGGTATCGTGTTCGTACTGCTCGTCTGCTTCCTGAGGCGAGGTATCGTCGGCGCCGTCGTCGACCTATATGAGATGGCGACTACCCGCGAGAGAGCCGCGCCGTTTACCGCGATGAGGAAGGCGTCATCGGCCGCGACCCCAGCCGTCGGGGAGGCGCCGCCGGCTCGCGGTCGCTCAGCCGATCGGACCGACGGTTTGATTCTTCAGGCGACCGGCCTGACCAAACGCTATGGCGGTCTGGTGGCGAACAACAATATCGATTTCGTGGTCAATCAAGGCGAAGTGCGGGGCATCATCGGACCGAACGGCGCGGGCAAGAGCACCTTCTTCAAGATGCTGACCTGCGAGATTCCGCCAACCTCAGGCAAGATCACGTTCGAAGGCCGCGACATCACGGGGATGAGCGTCACCGATGTCTGCCAACTCGGGCTCACCAAGAGCTACCAGATCAACCAGCTTTTCGACCGGTTGACGGTCAGGCAGAACCTGACGATTGCGGCGCTCGGCCAAACACGTGGCAAGTTCAAGCTCGACCTTTTCCGAAGTTTGCGAAGCATTTCCGGCCTCAACGAGCGGGTCGACCACGCGCTAGCCCTCGTCAATCTGACCGAGCGGCCTGACACGCCGGTGTCGGAACTGGCTTATGGCGAGAAGCGGCGGCTGGAGATCGGACTGGCTCTAGCGACTTTGCCGAGTCTGCTATTGCTCGACGAGCCACTTGCCGGCATGAGCCCGCCAGAGCGCGTCGAGACCGTCGCGCTGCTCAAGTCCATTTCGCGCGGCCGTACGGTCATTATCATCGACCATGACATGGACTCGCTCTTCGAATTGGTCGAGAAAGTCACCGTGTTGCAGGAAGGCCGCGTTCTGGTTGAGGGGACGCCCGACGAGATCAGGACGAATGCGAGGGTGCAGGAAGCCTATCTCGGCGGCGTCCAGGGAGTTGCGGCGTGAGCCTGCTCGAGGTGAAAGGACTTAACAGCTACTATGGCGAGAGCCACATTCTCTTCGACGTCTCGATGCGCGTCGAGATGCACGAGACGGTGGCGCTTCTCGGCAGAAACGGCGCCGGCAAGAGCACAACGCTCAAAAGTCTGATGGGCGTCGTCACGCCGCGCACTGGCAGCATCAAGCTCGGGGGCGTCGAGCTCGCCGGGCAGAAAGCCCACAGCATCGCGCGGCTCGGCATGCAACTGGTGCACGAGGATCGGCGCATCTTCGGTAGCCTGAGCGTCGAGGAGAACATCGTTCTCGCCGGGCTGACCGCCGACAAAAAATGGCCGCTCGATCGAGTCTATGGAATGTTCCCGCGGCTCAAGGAGCGGCGCACAAGCCGCGGCACCGATCTTTCCGGCGGCGAGCAGCAAATGCTGGCGATTGCGCGCGCGCTCGCGCGCGATCCAAAGATCATCCTGCTCGATGAGCCGTTCGAGGGGCTTGCTCCGGTCATCGTCCACGATCTGATGGACGCCTGCCGCGTCCTGACGCGGGCCGGCCACACGATCGTGCTCGTCGAGCAGAATTTGGCGGCCACTCTGGCGCTGGCTGAGCGCGTCTACATCATCAGGAACGGCCATATCGCGCATGAAGGACCTGCCGCAGAGATCAAGGCGCAGCCCGATCTCTTGCAGCGCTATCTGGGTGTCTAGTCAGGACACGCGCTTGTCCGCCTAGACCCGCGCCACGACGAACAGTCGCCGAAGGCGCGGCAGCGAGCAGCCGTCGGGCTGCGCCGGATACACCTTCGATGAGACCTGCGGCCTTGATCGTCCGCGAGGACCGCGGCGACTTTGACCGTTCCTTGACCCCATGGCGCAACTCGCTTCGTTGGATAACCTCAACGAAGCGACCGGGCGCCGTAGACGCCAAGGAAAAACCCCTCTACTTCAGGGCCGCTGACCAAAGTTTCGCCTTTTTCGGAGCCGGGTCCGGTATTGCAGGAGCCGTCGGGCCGATTTGGTCTGGCGCCGCCGCCAGCGCGTTGAAACATTCAGGTTGTCACCTTGAGCGCAAAATCGCCGCCGAAGCTCGCCGACTTCGAAGCCCTGACCTTCGATTGCTACGGCACCCTCATAGACTGGGAATCGGGGATGATCGAGGCCCTGAAGCCCCTGACGAGCCGAGTGGCGCGGCGGCTCACGCGCAGCGACATCCTCGAGTCGCACGCGCGGCATGAATCGTCGCAGCAGATCCAGACGCCGGCGAAGCCCTACCGCGAGCTGCTGGCGACGGTCTATCGGCGGCTGGCGGAAGAATGGGGTGTTGCGGCGAACTGGAGCGAGTGCGTCGCCTATGGCCGATCGATCGGGAACTGGCCCCCCTTCGCCGACACCGTCGCCGCCCTTGAGTACTTGAAGCGCCACTACAGGCTCGCGATCCTGTCGAACGTCGACAACGAGAGCTTCGCGGCGAGCAACGACAAGCTCAAGGTTACGTTCGATGCGATTTACACGGCGGAGGACTGCGGCTCCTATAAGCCATCAAGCCGCAATTTCGATTACATGCTGAGCAAACTCGAGACGCTCGGAATCAAGAAGCGCCAGATCCTGCATACCGCCGAGAGCCTGTTCCATGACCACGCATCGGCCAACGCGCATGGCCTCGCTTCGTGCTGGATCTATCGCCGCCGCGGCCAGGAGGGCTTCGGCGCGACCATGACCCCGGCGCAGGCGCCTCACTATGACTTTTGCTTCGACAGCCTGGCCGACATGGTCAAGGCGCATCAGGAAGCGGTCGGAGGCTGAGTTCTCGGGGCGTCCCTTTCGCCTCATCCCTCGCCGATGCGACGCATTCGGCTTCGCCGCCAACGGGCAAGGACAATGGAAAAGCCGCCGATCGTCTACGACGACTTCGCCAAGGTCGACATCCGGATCGGCCGCATCGTAGCGGTCCGGCCGTTCGAGCGGGCGCGAAACCCGTCATATAAGGTCGAGGTCGACTTCGGCCCGCTTGGCAGGAAATGGTCGAGCGCCCAGATCACCGGCTATTCCGAGGCCGAGCTGATGGGGCGGCTGGTCGCCTGCGTGGTCAACATGCCGCCGCGCAACATCGCCGGCTTTCAGTCCGAAGTGCTGATCCTCGGGGCCAATAACGCGCGCGCCGACGTCATCCTGCTCTCGCCGCTAGGAGCCTGTCTGCTTTATCCCTTCGCGACGGGGATTTGAAGCGCGGGACCGAGGCGCGGGAGTGGCGCGGCGCGTCTTTGGCAATTTCGCGAGGTTATGCGGCTGCGGCGTCTGCGATGAACGGAGTCCACCCTTGGGCCAGCTTCAAAACATTGTGGGCGATGCAGACAACGGCCCATTCGGCGGCGACCTTCTCGACCCCGCGCAATAGGAACTGGCGGAAGCCGCGTGCTTGCTTGATCTGCCCGAACACCGGCTCGGGCAGTTGCTTGCGCAGCCGATAGGCACTGAGGTGGCCGCCGGCCTTGATCTTCTCGCGCATGGCGGCGACCCGCGCGCCGCCGCCTTCTCCTTCCCCTGCGTGCTTGGCCCGCCCCGGCGCGATATAGGCGTCGATCTCGCGCTGCTCCATCGCCGCAAGGTTGGCCTCGGAGCAATAGCCGGCGTCCGCCGACAGCTGCGCGGGCTTGCGGCCGAGATTGGCTTCGATCGCGTCGGCGATCGGCGTGAGCTGATGCTGGTCGCTCTGTCGGGCGTCGAGGCCGTGGGCGACGATCACCTGCGCCGTCGCGTCGACCGCCGCTTGCGCGTTGTAGCCCTGAATGAACCCGTCCTTGGTCTTCATGATGCGGCTTTCGGGGTCGGTGAAGTTCTTTTGCGCTTTCGGATCGGGTTCCTCGGAGGGTGGGGCGGCGGGCTTTCCCGGTCTCTTGCGCCCTTCGGCTTTTCGTTTCTCCTCAGCCTCGGCCCGCGCTTTCGCTTCGGCCGCGGCGGCCGCCTTCGCCTCGGCCTCCAATTCGGCCTGCGCCGCCCGGATCTTCTCGGCGCGCTTCTTCTTGTCGGCCACCCAATCGGGCATCTCCTCGCCGCTCTTGTCGCGGCCGAACGCCTCGTCTTCTCGCCCGTCCAAAGCTTCGGCGGCGCTCATCCACCGCGCCACCTCGGCCTCGAGCTCCGCCGCGCGCTTGGCCATGCGCTCGTAGCTCATCGCCTTGTGCTTCGAGGCGTTCGCCTTGATCTTCGTGCCGTCAAGAGCGACATGGCCGAGCCTCGCCAGCCCCGACTGTTCGCACAGCTTCAAAACCTGGGTGAACAGGCCGGCGAGCGCCTTCAGGTGACGCTTGCGAAAGTCGGAGACGGTGCGAAAATCCGGCGGGTCAAGGCCGACCACGCTCATGAAGTCGACCCGCTCGCGCGCCGCCTTGGCGATCCGCCGCGACGAGTAGACGCCGTTGCAATAGGCGTAAAGCAACAGCGCCGTCATCATCGCCGGATCAAACGGCGGCTGTCCGCGCTCGCTCCCGTAGGCTCTCTCGATCTCCCGAAGGTCAAGATGATCGAGGATCAGCCCAACGACAAAGCGCGCCAAGTGGTCCGCGCCGACAAAGTCCTGCACGCACGGCGGAAACAGCAGCGGTTCGGCAATCTGCCAGGGGCGGAATGTCTTGCTCATCCCCAAGCAAAATCCAATTCGCTCAACCCCCGCCAGCAAAATCCGCTATTATCCAGACAGGCTCCTAGCCAGTGCATATAGCTGGCACATAAAAGCCCTTTGCACCGCCTCCATCCAAACTCAGTATGCGGCAGACGCCATCTTTCTTGGGCCGCACGTCTTCGCTGGGGGCCGGCAATTCCGGATCGGTCATGACGGTCTCTCAGCTTTTGAAATGTCGTCGTAGTTTCACGCGCTGAAGTAGCAATATCATCACAATTCGCGGCGGCAAAGACAGAGTGCTCCAATTCACGCCGTTTTGCCCCGGCGAGTGTTGCCCAGCACAAGGCCACGGTCTTGTCACTCGACGATAAACTTCCTTTCTTTGTCCAGGTTTTGAGCAGCATGGAGACCTTCGCGCGGTGCGCCTTGACTTGGGCAGCACTTCAGGCTGCCACCCGAGGAATACCAAGCCGCGTCAAATATTATTTCGGGATCTGTGAAGGCAAAACGGATAGCCAAGCTGAGGCAAATCAGGGAAAGCGAAACGCTAAATATGTTCCTTATTGGACCAGGCCCTTTCACGGCGCCCAGAGTCTCATAGGATGCTGATATTCAAACCGCATCGTTTGCGTGTGGACGACAAAGAGCGCGGGCGTTGCTGAGGCGCGGCGGGAAGCTCCTCACCTATCGATGAGCTAATTCCCCGCAACCGGTTCAGGCACGGAGTCGCCAAGCTCCGCGCTATTTTGGCTTTGCTTGAGCGATCTTTTTGACTCAACTCTTGGGCTTAGTACGGTCACGTTTCCCGTTGCCGAGAGCGGTCTCAAATCGTTGTTTGGCCTCTTCGTCGCTGTAGCGTTCTTCCTCGGTCATCCGGCCACTATATGGTCAAGCGCCCCGAAAAGCTGCCTATTGCTCCGCCTAAGGCGTCATCAGTAGGCCTAGCTACAATTCCAATGGAGCACGAGCGCATTATAGGAAGACTTGTCGTCGAATGGGCCAAACTCGAAGCTACGTTAGATGATTTAATCTGGAACTTTCTTGATGTACCGTTACAGTACGGGCAAATCATCACATCACGGATGGATGCAAATAACAAACTCGCCATGATCAGATTACTCAGTGAAACTTCTTTTGGGCATTCATCATCGGACTATATGCTGCACACTTACTTAATGGAAATAGTAGATACTATCAATATAGTAAGAGAAAGCCGCAACTTGATTGTTCATGGAACGTGGGGACGAGAATTTCCCGATCTTGTACCCATGGCACTTTCTCTCCGTATTAAAGATACTCCCTCAACTATTGTCTCGGAATTATTTCCTGCCGAGCGAATTCGGGTACTAACCGGGTTGATTGTTTCATTGAAATGGGCGCTCGTCCACCTATTCAATTCTGCGAACGTATCACATTGCAGATCGCGGGAACTATTTCGTGAGCAGTCACACATCCGTCGGCCCAATCCTGCGGGTGAAACTGGTTGAGTGCATCAACTCCAGCCTTTTGCATTTCCTCAGTGATGTCGGTCTACATTGCGGGCGCACCAGCCGCCGCTGCAGTCGCTTCGATGATTCTGCCAACACTAGTGGTCAAAATCAAACGGAAGAGTCCGGAGTACCATCTGCAATTTCAAGGAGTTCTGTGGCTCTCGGAGGGTTCGAAGCGTTTGATTCTATCCACTAGCAGGCTGTTGAAGAAGTCTCTCGTTTGGCTTTGAGGACGGCTTCGTCGCCGTTGTGATAGGCGAATTCGATCTCGATGGAGCCGTCATCGAGCAGTTTAGCCGAGCCGTCGCCGGAGATCGCGGATTGTAGGAGGTCAGCAATGGCTTAAATGCGTCGCGCTTCATGATGGGGTGGTTCTACTTTTGTCTCATCACCCTGCCGGGGAAGGGGTTCCAGTTGGGACGGGTGACGCTAAGGCTCACGATATCGGATTTTGGAACCTAGGTGGAACCAAGGACGATTAGAGTGTCGCCATGGGTGTTATCTTCCACTTAAAAGTTCTAAATTATATCAATCCGTTACAAATGGTGGAGCCAGACGGAATCGAACCGACGACCTCTTCAATGCCATTGAAGCGCTCTCCCAACTGAGCTATGGCCCCGCTTTAAGATCTCATGTCAGCGGCTTCGATTGGGACGAAGCGCGCCTCGTTTCCGAGCCCGGCGGTATAGCCGCAAACCCGCGCCGTCCACAAGGGCCGTAGGCCGAAAAAAGCGGCTCGCGGCCGGCCTTGGGCGGTTCAGGTTTCCTCGTCCGGGGCGATGTCCCCGTCAATGAGGTTGGTGACGTCGTCGTCGTCTTCCTCTTCCTGCTCAAGGAACGGATCGTCCGGCGCATCGTCGTCCGCCTCCTCGACGTCGATGTCGTCAGCCACCGGTTCGGCGGCCTTCTCCTCGCCGGCCTCGACCTCGTCGAGCGACACGATGTCGACTCCGGCGGGCGCGGCAAGCTCGGTGTCCTCTTCGTCTGGCTTCGCCGCCGGCCGCGCGCGCGCCCCGGCGCCCTGAAAGATCGTCCCGCATTTCGGGCAGATGATGGGATCCTTGCTGAGATCGAAGAATTTGGCGCCGCAGTTCTGGCACTGGCGCTTGGTTCCGAGTTCGGGTTTGGCCACTGCGATCAATTCCCGGGGGTTGAGGGCGGTCTTCAGGACCGCCCCGTTAGTCGCCGCTCCCGGTCGTGTCAATGCGCTTTTGTCGCCGGTCGACAGGGTCAAATGTCAGTGCTACGAGCGCGGGCCGCCGCGTCGCGCGGCCATGTCGCCCTGGCGGGAAGGAAACAGCTCCGTGTCCGCTCAACCCTCGCATCCGGCCGCGGCGTCGCCCCTCAGCGCAGTGCGCGCGAGACCTCTCAAGGGCCGTGTCCGCCCGCCGGGCGACAAATCGATCTCTCATCGCGCCTTTCTGTTTGGCCTCCTGACCTCTGGCGAAACGAAGATCGAGGGGTTGCTCGAAGGCGACGACGTGCTCAGGACCGGAAAGGCCTGCCGAGCGCTCGGCGCGGTCGATCGAGCGTCTTCAGCCCGGCCAATGGCGGATTCGCGGTCCGGGCCTCGGCGCGATTTTGCCGCCGCGCGAAATGCTCGATTTCGGCAATGCCGGCACGGGCTCGCGGCTGATGATGGGGGTCGTCGGCGGCCACGGCGTCACCGCGACCTTCGACGGCGACGCCTCGCTGCGCAAGCGGCCGATGCGCCGCATTCTCGATCCGCTCAGGCTGATGGGCGCGGAAGTTTTGTCCGAAGCCGACGGCGGGCGCTGTCCGATCGTGCTCAAGGGCGCGCGCGATCCAGCCCCGATCGAATACCACACCCCCGTCGCCTCGGCGCAGATCAAATCCGCCGTCCTTCTCGCCGGCCTCAACGCCAGGGGCGTGACCACCGTGATCGAAGCGCAAGCCTCCCGCGACCATACCGAGAAGATGCTCGCTCATTTCGGCGCCGAGGTCTCGGTCGCGCCCGAGGGGGAAGGACGACGGATCGCGCTCGTCGGCCGACCGGAATTGCGTCCCAATGAGGTTGTCGTCCCCGCCGATCCGTCGTCGGCGGCGTTCCCGATCGCCGCCGCGCTTATCGTTCCGGGTTCCGACATTGTCGTCGAGGGCGTGATGATGAACCCGTTAAGGACCGGGCTTCTCAAGACTTTGGCCGAGATGGGCGCTCACATCGAGGCGCTCGACAGGCGTCTCGAGGGCGGCGAGGAGGTCGCGGATTTGCGGGTGCGCCAAGGCACGCTGCGGGGGGTCGACGTTCCCGCCGCGCGCGCGCCCTCGATGATCGACGAATATCCGATCCTCGCCGTCGCCGCCGCTTTCGCTTCCGGCTCGACCCGCATGCGCGGCTTGAGCGAGCTCAGGGTGAAAGAGAGCGACCGTCTCGCCGCTGTCGCCGCGGGCCTCAAGGCCGCGGGCGTCGATTGCATGATCGAAGGCGACGATCTGACCGTCGAGGGCGGGCGGCCGCGCGGCGGAGGATTGGTCGAGACCCAGATGGATCACCGGATCGCGATGAGCTTCCTCATCATGGGGCTCGCCAGCCTCGAGCCGATGGCGATCGACGACGTCGCCATGGTCGCGACCAGCTTCCCCGATTTCCGCCCGACGATGGAGCGGCTCGGGGCGGCGTTCAGGTGAGCGCGGCTGTAGGGCGCGGTCGTTGACCGAGCCAAGGCCGGGTCATCGGCCCGGCCTTGCAAGGACAAGGCGGCGCGTCAATCCATCGCGATCCACCGCCCCTCGCGGCTCGAGCGCGCGACCGCATGGATCGTCCGCTCGATTGCGAGCCCGGCTTCGAAGTCGATGGTTAGCGCCGGCTTCCCAGCGATGCGGTTGAGAAGCTCGTGGGCCTCGATGATCTTGAGGTCGTTGAAGCCAAGCTGGTGGCCGGGCGCGACGATGAACCGGTCGTACGGCGGATGCGCCGGACCGATTAGCACCTGACGGAACCCTTGCAGCTCTTCCGGCCCTTCGGCGAGATAGACTCCGACCTCGTTGAAACGCTCTTGGTCGAACACGATCGCGCCTCGGGCGCCGAACGCCTGCAATTGCAGGCGGCCCTTGCGGCCCCAGGCGCAGCGATTGACCTGGATTGTCCCCGAGGCCCCGTTTTCCATCCTTAGCAGCGCGGTCGCAATGTCGAATGTCTCGACCGCCCGGCGCCCGGCGCCGTCGGGGCGATCGGCGTAGGGCTTGCTCATTTCGCCAAACACCTCGCTTGGGCGCCCGATCAGGGTCGAGATCAAGCTCAACGGGTGGACGGCGAAATCGTCCAGCGCGCCATAGCCGGCGCTTCGCGCGCTGCGCCAGGAAAACGGCGCCTCGGCGTCGGCCATGTAGTCCTCGTCCATTTCGAGGCGAAAATGAGTAAGCCGGCCGATCGCGCCCTCTTTGAGCAACTTGGCGATGAAGCGGACGGCGGGGCTTTGGATATAGTTATAGCCGAGGATGGCGACCCGGCCCGAGGCGCGCGCCGCCGCCGCCATCCGCTCGGCGTCGGCGAGGGCGGGCGCCATCGGCTTTTCGCACCACACATGCTTGCCCGCTTCGAGCGCCGCGATCGCCATCGGGGCATGCAGGGCGTTGGGCGTCGTGATCGAGACGACCTCGACTTCTGGATCCGCGATCAGCGTCTTCCAGTCTGCGGTCGAGGCCTCGAAGCCGAACTCGTCCGCGCGCCGCCGGGCCAGCTCCTCCTCGACCTCGCACAGCATGACGCGTCGAACGAGAGGCGCATCGCCGAACACCGCGCGAACGCCTGTCCAGGCCAGCGCGTGGCACTTGCCCATGTATCCGGTCCCAATCAGTCCGACCCCGATCGTGCGCATGACCTTCGCCTCCCCAACTGCGCGCGCCGGCCGCCGGCCGCTGGTCGCCAATACAAATATTTCATAGGCTACACAATTTGGAATATCTGTTCTATTCATGCTGACCTCGGAGAATCGCGCCGGGCGGGGCGAAGGGAAACGATGAGCGCCGACGCGACGATCGAACCGCCGGAGAGCTTCGAGGCGCTGCAGCGGCGGCTGATCGAGATCGAGCCCCATCTGCCCAAACGTCTTCGCCAGGCGGCGGCCTATGCGCTCGACCATCCCGACGACTTCGCGCTCGGCACCGCCTCCGCCCTCGCCCGCACTGCCGAGGTGCAAGCTTCCACTCTGGTGCGCTTCGCCCAGGCGCTTGGCTTCGCCGGCTTTTCGGAACTGCAGGAAGTGTTTCGCTCGCGCCTGCGCAACCGCTGGCCGGACTATTCCGAACGCCTCAGGGCGCTGCAGCAGAACGCCCGCGACAGCGGCGACCCTACCCATCTTCTGTTCGGATTTGCCCATTCGGCGGCGGCTTCCATCGCCCGGCTGCGCGAAGCGGTGCAGCGGCGCGAGCTTGACCGGGCGGTCAGCCTCCTGGCCGGCGCCCGCACGATCCATTGTCTTGGCCAGAGGCGATCGTTCTGCGTCGCCCACTATCTGACCTATGCCCTCTCCCAACTCGGCATAGCAGCCTCGCTCATCGACAATGTCGGCGGTCTCGGGCCCGAGCAACTGGCGCAGGCCGGCGCGGACGACGCGCTGATCGCCATCAGCTTCTCGCCCTACTCGCCGTTCACCGTCGACCTCGCCAAGCGGGCGCGGCGAGCCGGCGTTCCGATCGTCGTCGTCACCGACAGCGCGCTCTCGCCGCTCGCCGGCATCGCCGACGCCCGATTCGAGATCGTCGAAAGCGACTTCGGCTCGTTTCGCTCGCTCGCGGCGACATTTTGCCTGGCGATGACGCTCGCCGTCGCCGTCGGCGAGAAGCGGGCGGAAAGCGCGGCCTGATCGGGTTATTCTGCCAACGCCCGCCTGGCCGCGAAGGCGACCCTGGGCACGAGAAACGCAGTCGCCGCGACCATCAGCGCGATCCCGAACATCGAGACGAAGGTGAGGTGAAGCGACCCTTCGAGCGCCGCCCGAAGCCCGGCATCGCCGCCGGCGGCCGAACCCCGCTCCAATAACTGCCGGAGGTCATCCGAGGTGGCGGTCGCGTCGGAATGCAGGAGGCCGAAATTAAGCACCGCGCCGAACACGGTCGCCCCGAACGTGCTGCCGAGGCTGCGCGCGAACAGGAAGGACGCGGTCACGCTACCGCGCTCGGACCAATCGACGATCTCCTGAATGAGGATGATCGACGCGCTCGAGAGGAGGCCCATGCCGAGGCCGACGATGAGCGATCCAACCCCGGCGACCACCGGCGAACTGTCCTGGTTGAGGACGACGAACACGAACGCGCCGGCCGGGACGAGAAGGCCCCCGGCGCGCAGGACGGGGCGGACGCCGAACCGCTTGAAGAAGCGCACGCCGAAGGTCGCGCCGACCGGCCATCCGAGCACCATCGCCGAGAGGGCGAAACCGGCGACAAGCGGAGAGTCCTGCATCACTCCCTGAACGAAGACGGGCAGAAACGTGGTGAGCCCGATCATCACCATGCCGTTGAGCAGCGAAGCGCCGTTCGCCGCGGCGATCGGCCTACGGCCCCAAAGCTCGAGCGAGATCATCGGCTCGGGAGACCGGCGCTCCTGGATTACAAACAGGGCCACTGCCATCGCCGCGACCGCCGTGATGAGCCCAATCTCGAACCGGCCCGAGGTCGAAAACGCGGTGAGGTCGGCCATGATCGCGGCGATGGCGATGGTGAACACGGCCGCGCTCAGGTGATCGATCCTGCCGCCCCGGCGGGCGCGCTTCTCGTGCAGGTAGGCCCAGAACCCGGCCGCGGCGAGCGCCCCGATCGGCAGGTTTAACCAGAAAATCCAGGCCCAGGAAAAATGCTGGATAATGAGGCCGCCGGCCAGCGGCCCGAGGACCGCCGACAACGCCCAGACGCTCGCCAGCCAGCCCTGAATCTTGGCCCGCTCGTGCGCCGAATAAAGGTCGCCGACGATGGTCATCGCCACCGGCTGGACCGCGCCGGCCCCGACGCCCTGGACGAGCCGGAAGGCGATCAGCGACGGCATCGACCACGCGAACCCGCAGAGGATCGAGCCAACGAGAAAGACCGCGATCCCGACCATCATCACCGTCTTGCGGCCGACGCTGTCGGCGAGCTTGCCGAACACCACGGTGGTCGCGGTCTGGGTCAGAAGGAAGGCCGAGAACACCCAGCTATAGAGCTGCAATCCCCCGAGCTGACCGACGATCTGCGGCATGGCGGTCGACACGATCGTCGCTTCGATCGCGATCATGAAATTCGCCGCCATCACGGCGGCGAGCACGAGCGGTCGGTTAGTCATTACGGCGGGCATGGCCGCTTCTTAGGCGAGGAGAGGCGGGGGCGCCAGTCGCGTTCGCGTGATCCCGGCGTCTCGGCGCCAAGTCGCCGCAGTTCCGGCCGGTCTGATTCTGCGCTAGCGTGCCCTCTCCAAGGAGGAAACGCCGATGCAGCTTCGCCGTTTGGGACGCACCGATCTCGCCATCGCGCCGCTGGTGCTCGGCGGCAACGTGTTCGGCTGGACGGCGGACAGGAAAGCCTCTTTCGCCGTGCTCGACCGCTTCGTGGGCGCCGGCCTCAACGCCATTGACACCGCCGACGTCTATTCCGCATGGGCGCCCGGCAACACGGGCGGCGAATCCGAGACCATCATCGGCGAGTGGATGAAGGCGCGCGGGAACCGCGGCCGCGTGATCGTCATCACCAAGGTCGGCTCGCCGATGGGCAAAGGCAAGGAAGGCCTCTCGGCCCGGTACATCGAGCGAGGCCGCCGAGGCCTCGCTAAAGCGCTTTCGGACGGACGCGATCGACCTCTACCTATCGCACTGGCCGGACATGGCGACGCCATTCGAGGAGACGCTCGGAGCCTTTCAGCGCCTGAAGGAGAAGGGCAAGATCCGCTGGTTCGGGGCCTCGAACCTCAACGTCGCGCTGCTCGATGCGGCGCTCGCCGCCGCGAAGGCCAAGGGGCTGCCGCGGTACGAAGTCCTGCAGCCGGAATACAATCTCGCCGACCGCCGCGAATTCGAGAACGGCCTCGCCGAACTCTGCGCCCGCGAGGAGATCGGCGTCATCACCTATTTCAGCCTCGCCAAGGGCTTCCTGTCGGGCAAATACCGCGGCGAGGCCGATCTCGCGAAGAGTCCGCGCGGCGGCGGGGTCAAGGCCTATCTCAATCCGCGCGGCTTCCGCATTCTCGATGCGCTCGATAAGGTCGCGGCTGACCACAAAGCGAAGCCCGCCGAGGTCGCGCTCGCCTGGGTGATGGCGAGGCCGGGCGTCACCGCGCCGATCGCGAGCGCGACGTCGGTCGATCAGGTGGAGAGCCTCGTCCGCGCGACCGAGCTCAAGCTGACGGCGGCCGACATGGGGACGCTCGATAAGGCGAGCGCGCCCTGAGCAGGCGCGGATGAGGTCTCATCCGTTCGCCGGCTTGTCGTCGCGCAGCTCACGGCGCAGGATCTTGCCGACGTTGGTGCGCGGCAGCGTATCGCGGAACTCGACATGGTGCGGCGTCTTGTAACCCGTCAGATATTGCCGCGAGTAAGCGACGAGATCGGCGCCGGTCAGCGCCTTGTCCTTGCGCACGACGACGACCTTGACCGCCTCTCCGGTCTTGGGGTCGGGAACGCCGACCGCGCCAACTTCGAGCACCCCCGGATGGGTCATAAGCACGTCTTCGATTTCGTTCGGGTAGACGTTGAAACCTGAGACATTGATCATGTCCTTCTTTCGATCGACCACGAATACGTAGCCGCGCTCGTCGATCCGGGCAATGTCGCCGGTGCGCAGGAAGCCGTCGGCGGTCATGACGTTGGCGGTTTCGTCGGGCCGCATCCAGTAGCCGGCCATGACCTGTGGGCCCTTGATGCACAATTCGCCGGCTTCGCCGAGCTTGAGGTCGCGCCCGCCGTCGTCGCGAATGGCGATGTCGGTCGAAGGCAGCGGCAGGCCGATCGCGCCGGTGAAGTCCTCGATGGTGAACGGATTGGCGATCGCGGCGGGAGAGGTCTCCGTCAGTCCGTAGGCTTCGATCAACGGCTTGCCGGTCAGGGATTTCCACCGCTCCGCGACCGCGCGCTGCACCGCCATGCCGCCGCCGATCGCCAGGTGCAGGCGCGAGAAATCGAGCCCGGCAAAATCCCGGTTGTTGAGCAGCGCATTGAAGAGCGTGTTGACCCCGGTGATGACCGTGCAGGGCGTGCGCCGCATGTCCTTGACCAACGCCGGAATGTCGCGCGGATTGGCGATCAGCAGGTTGGACGCGCCGATCATTACCGGCACGAAGCAGTTCGCCTGCAAGGCGAACACATGATAGAGCGGCAGCGCCGCCAGGAATGTTTCCCCCTCCGGCCTGATCGCCGGCGCGACCCAGGCGTGCACTTGCCGCAGATTGGCGATCAAGTTGCGATGCGTCAGCATCGCCCCCTTCGGCACGCCGGTCGTCCCGCCGGTGTATTGCAAAAACGCGATGTCAGCCGGCTCGACGGGCGCATCGGTGAACGCCTGCCGCGCTCCGAGCTCGAGTGCGCGATTGAAGCGTTCCGCCCGCTCCAGCCGCCAAGCGGGGACGGCGCGCCGGATGTGGCGGACGACGAGATTGACGATTCGCCCCCGCGCGCCGCCCAACTGGTCGCCCACGCCGGTGACGACGACGGCCCGGATCGCCGTCCCGCCGATCGCCCTCTCCAGCGTGCCAGCGAAGTTCTCGAGCACGACGATCGCTTCGGCGCCCGAATCGACGAGCTGATGGCCAAGCTCGCGCGGCGAGTACAACGGATTGCAGTTGACGATGACACAGCCGGCGCGCAGCGCGCCGAACATGGCGATGGGATATTGAAGCAGGTTCGGCAGCATCAGCGCGACGCGAGCGCCCCGCCGCAGTCCGACGACATTTTGCAGATAGGCCGCAAACGCGGCCGACATCTCATCCAGCTCGCCGTACGATATCGCCTTGCCCATGCTGACGAAGGCGGTCCGGCCGCGATACTTGGCGACGCTGGCGGCGAAGAAATCGGTGAGCGAGCGAAACGCGTTAGCGTTGATTTCGGGCGGCACCCCCTCGGGATAGGACTTGAGCCATATCCGTTCCATCTTATCCTCGTCGGCGGCGCCTGGTCGCGGATCGGCAGTCGTCGGATACGAGTCGCCTTCGGCGTCGCCCGCGCACTGCATTCTTATTGAACCGCGAGGCCTACGGCGAGGCTCTTCTCAGCGGGAGGTCCGACAACGTCGGCCGCGCCCTGCGGCGGCGCGACGGACCGCTGCCGTTGGGGCGGGGCTTCTCAGATCACTCGATTGTTTTGGATCGTTTTGCCGCTCAAGATCGCAGCAGCGCCTTTTCCGGGTCGCCGACCATGAACGCTCGCGTCTCGGGGTCGACCGAATTCAACAGATCGTGGATGAATTTATCCTGGACCTTGAAGCCTTCTTCCGGCGCGACGCCGATGGTGGAGACCCGGAACAATGCGCCGTCGGGAATCCACCCCCTCAGGCCGTAACCGAGCTTCAGCGCCTGGCGAGCCCAATTGCTGTTCGAATTGTCGTATCCGATACGCATCCAGTAGCTGATTGGCTCGAGCCGCTCTTCGCGTGTGGCGACAAGGCGCGTCAACTTGAGCGGCGGCGCGGAGGGCGAGTAGGCGAGCGTGGTCGAACTCGTTCGCGACACGCGGAAACCCTGGGCGGTATAGCAGACTTCCGGATGATGGAGCTGCAGCCGGTCGCTCTGGCTCTCGCCATAGGCGACCATAAGCATCACGACATGCCCCTCCGAGTCGACAAAGCCGCGCGACGCCTCCTGGTTGTATACCTCCCGCTCGAGCGAGTCGGGGGGCGCAGGCGCGATGACGTTCAGCCCAGGGATGGGCGCCCAATCGCCGAACTTGGTCGGCAGACGCTTATCGATATTGAACACGTCGTGCGTGCGCGCCATCAGGTTGTGCGGCGTCAGCGCCACCGCGAGGGCCATCGACGCCAAGAGCGCGACGCAGGCGAGCAGAAGATTGGTCGAACGCGCCATATCACGCTCCGATTCGCGCGGAGTTCGCGCGCGAAGTTGTATACCTGACCACCGTAAACATAATCGCTCAACCCGCCCGGCGCAACGCCAGCGACCTCGCCCAATGGACGTGAATAACGGCGATCATGAGGATTATTCTGGCCGGAACCTTGGAGCGAAGGGGCGTCGCGATCGGGTTGGGCTTGCCGGACGGGCGGAATTGGGGTCGAAGAGAGCGCTTCGCGACGACGCCAGGCGGCGCCCGCGAACCCCGGAACCAGGGATGACGAAGAGGCAACCGATGACCAGCGAAGACGTGCTCGAACGCGCGGGCCTCAACAAGACGGAGCTCCGCGGCGGATCGCTTTCCGTCCGCTCGCCTATTGACGGCGGCGAAATCGCCCGCGTGCGAGAGACGCCGCTCGCCGACATGCCGGCGATCATTGATCGCGCCCGGGCCGCTTTTCTCGTCTGGCGCGAGGTTCCGGCGCCCCGCCGGGGCGAGTTGGTCCGCCTCCTTGGCGAGGAACTGCGCGACGCGAAGGACGCGCTGGGCGCGCTGGTGACGCTCGAGGTCGGCAAGATCGTGTCCGAAGGGCTTGGCGAAGTGCAGGAGATGATCGACATCTGCGATTTCGGCGTCGGCCTGTCGAGGCAGTTGTACGGCCTTGCCATCGCCTCGGAGCGTCCCGGCCATCGGATGGCCGAAACCTGGCATCCGCTCGGGCCGTGCGCGATCATTTCGGCGTTCAATTTTCCCGTCGCGGTCTGGTCCTGGAACGCGGCCCTGGCGCTCGTCTGCGGCGATCCGGTGATCTGGAAGCCCTCGGAGAAGACGCCGCTCTCGGCGCTGGCGACCATGAAAATCCTTGCCCGCGCGATCGAGCGCTTCGGCCCTGACGCGCCGGAGGGGTTGGCTCAACTGGTCATCGGCGGCCCCTCGATCGGCGAGGCCCTGGTCGCCTCGAAGCACGTGCCGATTGTCTCGGCCACCGGCTCGACCCGGATGGGCTCGGTCGTCGGGCCCAAGGTCGCCGCACGATTCGGCCGTCCGATCCTCGAGCTCGGCGGCAATAACGCCATGATCGTCGCCCCTTCGGCCGATCTCGACCTGGCGATGAGGGCGATCGTGTTTTCCGCCGTCGGCACCGCCGGGCAGCGCTGCACCTCGCTGCGCCGGCTCATCGTCCATCGTTCGATCCGCGCTGGCCTCACCCATAAGCTCGTCAAGGCCTATTCGACTCTGCCGATCGGCGATCCCCGCAAGGAAGGCACGCTCGTCGGTCCGCTGATCGACCATGCGGCGCGCGACAAGATGCAGGCCGCGCTCACGCGCGCCAAGGCGGAGGGCGGCGTCATTCACGGCGGGGGAACGGTCGCCGAGGGTGCGCCGAACGGCGGCGCCTATGTCGAGCCGGCGATCGTCGAGATGCCGGGCCAGTCAGACGTCGTTCGCGAAGAAACCTTCGCGCCGATCCTCTATACGCTCGGCTACGACTCCTTCGACGAGGCGATGGCGCTCCACAACGACGTGCCGCAAGGCCTCTCGTCGTCGATCTTCACTCTCGACATGCGCGAGGCGGAGACTTTTCTCTCCGCTCCCGGCTCCGACTGCGGCATCGCCAACGTCAATATCGGCCCATCCGGCGCCGAAATCGGCGGCGCTTTCGGCGGCGAGAAGGAGACGGGCGGGGGGCGCGAGAGCGGGTCGGACGCCTGGAAGTCCTACATGCGCCGGCAGACGAGCACCGTTAACTATTCCCCCAAGCTGCCGCTCGCCCAGGGCGTCCGGTTCGACTTCTAAGAAGCGATGCCCGACGTCATTGTCGTCGGCGGCGGTCATAATGGCCTTGTCGCCGCGGCTTATCTCGCGGCGGCCGGGCTCAAAGTCACCGTGCTCGAGCGGCGCGCGGTCATCGGCGGCGCGGCCGTGACCGAAGAGTTTCATCCCGGCTTCCGCAATTCGGTCGCCGCCTACGCGGTCTCGCTCTTGAGCCCGCAGATCGTCCGCGATCTCGATCTCCATCGCCAAGGCCTCACGCTGGTCGAGCGCCCGCTGTCGAACTTCCTGCCCCTGCCCGACGGGCGCTTCCTCAAGGTCGCGCCCGGGCGGACGAAAGCGGAAGTCGCGAAATTCTCGGCCCGCGACGCCGAGCGTCTGGACGCCTACGAGGCCCGGCTCGAGCGCCTGACCGACGCGCTGCGCGCGCTTGCGCTTAAGACGCCGCCCAATCTGGCGACCGGACAGGGGCCCGCCGCCGGCATCATGAGCCTCATCGAAACCGCCAGGGTCGCCGGCCGCCTGCGCCCGCTCGGCGTCGAAGGCCAGCGCGATCTTTTCGAGCTCTTCACCCGCTCGGCCGGCGATTTTCTCGACCAATGGTTCGAAAGCGATCCGATCAAGGCGATCCTCGGCTTCGACGGGATCGTCGGGACCTATGCGAGCCCCTACGCCGCGGGAACCGGATACGTGCTCCTGCATCATTGCTGGGGCGAGGTGAACGGCAGGCGCGGCGTCTGGGGCCACGCGCTCGGCGGCATGGGCGCGATCACCCAGGCGATGGCGCGCTCATGCGCCGCGCGCGGGGTCGAGATTCGCTTAGGCAGCCCAGTCAGCGAGATTCTCATCGAGAACGGCCGCGCCGCCGGCGTCGTCACCGCGAACGGCGAGCGGATCGCGGCGCGCGCTGTCGCCTCGAACCTGCACCCGAAGCTTACCTTCGAGCAGCTTCTCGATCCCGCCGCGCTGCCAGCCGATTTCCGCGCCCGCATCGCATCCTATCGCAGCGGCTCGGGCTCGTTTCGCATGAACCTGGCGCTCGGCGAACTGCCGAGCTTTACCGCCCTGCCGGGGCGCGCGGCGGCCGAGCATCACGGGAGCGGAATCGTGATCGCCCCGAGCCTCGCCTATATGGAGCGCGCCTTCTTCGACGCCCGGCTCAACGGCTGGTCGACCGCGCCGATCGTCGAGATGCTGATCCCCTCGACGCTCGACGATTCGCTCAGCCCCCCCGGACGCCACGTCGCCTCGCTGTTCTGCCAGCATGTCGCGCCGAAACTGCCCGATGGGCGTTCGTGGGACGATGCCCGCGAAACGGTCGCCGACTTGATGATCGACACGGTCGAGGGCTACGCGCCGGGCTTCAAGGCCTCGGTCATCGCCCGCCAGATCCTCTCGCCGCTCGACCTTGAGCGCGACTTCGGCCTCGTCGACGGCGACATCTTTCACGGGCGCCTGAGCCTCGATCAGCTCTATTCGGCGAGGCCCGTGCTCGGTCACGCCGACTACCGCTCGCCGATCCCGGGCTTGTATATGTGCGGCGCCTCGACCCATCCCGGCGGCGGCGTCACCGGCGCCCCAGGCTTGAACGCCGCCCGCGAAATGATCCGCGATTTCCGGGCGCGGAGGCGGGCCAAGAGCCCGTCCCGCGTGCGGGCCTAACGCGAATCCGCGAGCGCGTCCCAGCCCCATTTGAGCAGCGGCAGCGCATCGCGCGCGAAAGCGCAGAAGTCGTCAGCGAGCGCCGGCGAGGCGATGGTGGCTGCGGCCACCGGGCGCAGGCAGATAAGGCTCTTGAGCCGGATCGCGCTGGCGATCTCCGGATCGTCGATGGCCTCGAAGCCGCGCGGCGCGCGCTTGAGCGCATCCTCGGCGGATAAGGCGAGGCCCGCCTTCTTAAGCTTCGCCGTCATCGTCTTGAACGCCTTGGGCGCTCGAGCCGCTGCGCCTCTCAGCCGGCCGAGCTGATCCGGCTCAGGCATGTAGAAACCGGCGGCGAAGAAGCATTCCTCCGGCGACAGGTGGAAGTAGAGGACGCCGGGATCGCCCTTACCGCCGGAGCGCGTCAGCGCGACGCCCGCGTTGGTCTTGTAGGGGTCCTTGTTGCTGGAAAAGCGTACGTCGCGATGGATGCGGAACACTGACGACTTGCCGCTGCCCTTGATCGGGACTTTGGCTCGTCTGAGCCGCTCCGTTACATCCTCGACCAGATCGCCCAGCGGTCCCTTCACGGCAGTCTCGTAGGTCGAGCGGTTCGCCTCGAACCACTCCCGACTCTGATGGAACGCGAGCGCCTTGAAGAACGGCAGCGCCTTCGGGCCGAAGCCTTGGAAACTCATTTTGCTCACCCCCAGACCCGTCATTGCAAGAAGCGAAGCGACGAAGCAATCGAGAGTTCGTAGAGAAGCGGGGTTGGCTCTGGTTTGCTTCGCTTCCGCTCGCAACGACGTATGCGCGTGATCTCTAACGTCTTAGCCCGTCAAGCCAACCCCGCCGGCGCGGGGCCGCCGCTCGCCCAATCGAGCAGCTCGACGCTGTGCACGACTGGCGTTGCGGTCGCCGAAGCCGATTTGCGTCAGGCAGCCGATGTTGCCGGCCGCGATCACATCGGGCCTCACCCGGGCGATGTTGGCGACCTTGCGGTCGCGCAACGCCTTGGCGATCGCGGGCTGCAGGATGTTGTAGGTCCCGGCCGAGCCGCAGCAGAGGTGCGCTTCGGGGATCGAGCGGACGTCGAACCCGGCGCGCCTGAGCAGCGCCTTCGGCTGATCGACGATCTTCTGCGCATGCTGGAGCGAGCAGGCGGCGTGATAGGCGACGGCGAGGCGCCGCGGGGCCTTGAATTCGAGGTCGAGCGCGCCCGCGACCTCGGAGACGTCCCTGGCGAGCGCGGCGACGCGGGCGGCCTTCTTCGCATAGGCCGGATCATCGCGGAGCATGTAGCCATAGTCCTTGATCGTCGCGCCGCAGCCCGAGGCGGTGACGACGATCGCCTCCAGGCCTTGGCCCTCGATCTCGCGCGTCCAGGCGTCGATGTCGGCGCGCGCCTGGGCGAGCGCGCGCTCCTCTGCGCCCATGTGGTGGGCGAGCGAGCCGCAGCAGCCCTCGCCGTTCGGAATGACCACGTCGATCCCGGCGCGGTTCAGGAGGCGGATGGTCGCCGCGTGGATGTGAGGCGCGAGGACAGCCTCGGCGCAGCCGCCAAGCAGCGCCATGCGCCGCCGCTTGCCCTCGGCGCCGGCCGGATAAACGCCCGGCTTTTCGGCTGGTCCCGGCGGGGGAAGCGACGCCGGAGCGAGCGCCAGCATCGCCTCGACCTTCGGCCCGATCCCGGGCAGGCCGCGCAGCGCCGGCTTGAAAAGCTGTCCGAGCGCGGCCAGCCTCAGCGCGGCGCGGAAGGCCGCTCGCGAAGGGATGAGCCTGACGAGCGCGCCGCGCATGAGCCGGTCAACGAGCGGACGGCGGTAGCTGTCCTCGATCCTGACCCGCGCATCATCGACGAGCCGGCGGTAATCGACGCCCGAAGGACAGGTGGTCACGCAGGAGAGGCAGGACAGGCAATGGTCGATCGGCCAGACGTCCTCGGCCTCGATCTTGCGGCCGGTCTCGAGCAGGTCCTTGATGAGGTAGATGCGCCCGCGCGGGCTGTCGCGCTCGTCGCCAAGCGTGACATAGGTCGGGCAGGTCGCGGTGCAGAAGCCGCAATGCACGCACGAGCGCAGAATGCCTTCGAGTTCGCGGATGTGCGGATCGGCGAGCGCTTCGGGGCTGAACTGGGTCTGCAAGCGGGGCTCCGAACCTGGCGTGTCAACCTCGATTTTGTGCCGCGTCCCGCGCCCCCACCACCATGCTTCGCATGGTCCCCCTCCCCCGCTGCGCAGGGGAGTATAGGCTGAATCCTCCCTTGCCGCGAAGCGGCGGGGGAGGGGGACCGCGCGTCAGCGCGGTCGAGGGGGCGCGGCAGTCCTCAAATACCTTCGTACATTCGGCCGAAATTTAGCACGCCGTCCGGGTCGAAGCTTTGCTTGACGCGGCGGCTGACCGTCAGGCCCAGGGCGGACGGCGGCTCGAAGACGTCGACGGCGGAGCGGAGCGCATCGGGCGCGCGAATCAGCGTCGCGTGGCCTTTGGCCGATGCGACCGCGCGGCGAACCGCTGTCGCCGCGGTTTCGCTCGCCGCGGTCGCGACCCAGACGAGGCCGCCGCCCCAGTCGTAAAAACGGGCGAGCGCGGTCGCGCCGAGGCCGGCTACGAAGGGCGCCGCCCGCGAGGGAGCGAGGCTCACCCGCCAGACGGCGCGATCGCGCGGCGCGGCGATGAATTCGGCGTCGCGGACCGAGCGCCAGAGCGCCGCCAACTCCTCCCCCGCCACCCAGTCGGCGCGGCCGAACTCACCGATCAGCGCAGCGAGCCGCCCGGCGCGATCGTCGACCGCGTCGGCGAAGCCTTCGAGGCGCAGGGCCGTGCGCGAATAGGCGCGCCCCATGCCTGGGGCGAGCCAGGCCGCGCCGCTGACGCCGTAGGGCGAGCCTAAGCCGCTGGTCATGGCGTCAAGCGCCCTCGATTCGTCAAGGTCCGGCATGACGAGCGTGGTTTCGGCCTCCGGCCGCGGGGAGAGCTTGATCGTCGCCTCGGTGATCACGCCGAGCGTGCCGTGGGCGCCGCAATTGAGCTTGGTGAGATCGAGGCCGGTGACGTTCTTCGTCACCCGCCCGCCGCAGCGGATGATCTGGCCAAGGCCGTTGACCAGCTTCAAGCCGAGAACGCCGTCACGCACCGCCCCGGCGCTCGGCCGGCGCGGGCCTGAAAGGTTGGTCGCGACCATGCCGCCGAGCGTCGGCTCGGCGGCTCCGCCCCAGAGCGCCCGCGGGCGCATCGGCTCGAACGGCAGCATCTGACCGTGTTCGGCGATCGCCGCCTCGATCGCCGCGAGCGGCGTGCCGGCCCTGGCGCAGAGCGTCATTTCGGCCGGCGCGTGGAAAACGATGCCCGACATCGCCGCGGTCGACAGCCGGCGCTTGCCTTCGCATGGGCGCCCGAGGCCCGCCATCGCGCCGGCGCCGGCGATGTCGAGCTTCGCCCGATCGATCCGCGCCGCAAGAACCGCCTCGACCACGTCGGCCTCGCGCTCGGGCTTGAGCGCCTCGCTCATGCGGCGCGCTCGCCCAGCGGAAACACCTTGGCCGGATTGAGCCGCCCTTCGGGATCGAACGCGGCGCGCACCCGCTTCTGCTGCGCAAGCTCGACGTCGCTGAATTGGCGTCCCATCAGCTCGCGCTTCTCGATGCCGACCCCGTGCTCGCCGGTGAGGCAGCCGCCGAGCTCGACGCACATTTCGAGAATGGCCGCGCCCGCCTCCTCGGCTTTGACCCGCTCCTGATCGTCGTTGACGTTGTAGAGGATCAGCGGATGCATGTTGCCGTCGCCGGCGTGAAAGACGTTGGCGACGCGAAGTCCGAACGAGGCGCAGATCTCGCCGGTGCGCCTGAAGCGCCTCCGGCAGGCGGCTGGTCGGCACCGTGCCGTCCATGCAGATATAATCGGCGACCCGGCCGGTCGCGCCGAACGCCGACTTGCGACCCTTCCAGATCTGGGCGCTTTCCATCGCCGACATCGATTCGCGTGCGGTGCGCACATTATGCGCTTTGGCGATGGCGCCGATCCTGGCCAGCATCGCCCCCATCTCGGCGTCCGAGCCCTCGACCTCGATGATCAGCATCGCCTCGACATCGAGCGGATAACCGGCGTGGGCGAAATTCTCGCAGATGTGGATCGCGGGCTTGTCCAGGTATTCCATCGCCACCGGAACGATGCCCGCGCCGATGATCGCCGCGACGCACCGGCTCGCTTCCTCGACCGAATCGAAGCCGAACAGGACCGGCCGCGCCCCCTCGGGCGAGGGAATGAGGCGCACGATCGCCTCGGTCACGATCCCAAGCTGGCCCTCGGAGCCGCAGACGAGGCCGAGCAGGTCATAGCCGGGCGCGTCCATCGCTTCGCCGCCGATGTCGAAGATCTCGCCGTCCGGGGTGACGAGGCGGACGCCGAGGAGGTTGTTGGTGGTGACGCCGTATTTGAGGCAATGGGCGCCGCCCGAGTTCATCGCGATGTTGCCCCCGATCGTGCAGGCGAGCTGGGAGGACGGATCGGGGGCGTAAAAGAAGCCTTCAGGCCCGACCGCCTCCGAGATCGCGAGATTGGTCACACCCGCTTCGACCCTCGCCAGGCGGTCGGCAAGGTTGATCTCGAGGATGCGGCTCATCTTGGTCAGCGCGATGACGACCGCATCTTCCTGCGGGATCGCGCCGCCCGAGAGCGAGGTTCCGGCGCCGCGCGGCACGACATTGACCTTCTCGTCCCGGCAGAGCCGCATGACGCGCTGAACCTCCTCGGTCGAGCGCGGCAGCGCCACCGCGAGCGGCAGGCGGCGATAGGCGGTGAGCGCGTCGGTCTCGAAGGCGCGCCGGCCGGATTCGTCGGCTATGAGGCATTCGGGCGGAAGAATCGCCGCGAGCCGCTCCACGATCGCGGCGCGGCGCGAAAGGATCGTCTCGTCTAGACGCGGAAAGGCGATGTGGGACATGACCTCCTCACTATGCGTCGGTTTTGACCCTAGACTACCACGGGCTCCGCCTTCATGCCGGCCAACCCGAAGATGCGCCGGTAGCGCTCGACCTCGTCCGGCGGTCCGAGCACCTTGTTCGGATTGTCGGAGAGCTTGACCGCCGGACGCCCGTCCGCCTCCACCACCTTGCAGACAAGAGAGATCGCCTTGAGCTGGCCGTCGACGCCTGCTGGCGCGCAGCCGACGAAATCGTTGGTGAGGTTGGTGCCCCAGCCAAACGACAGGTTGACCTGGCCCCTGAGCGCGCGAACCGATTCCTCGATCGAATCCACATCCATTGCATCGGACAGCACGATCAGCTTTTCCCTCGGATCGCGGCCTCGTCGCTTCCACCAATCGATGAGCTCGCGCGCGCCGGCGATCGGCAGCTTCGAATCCGGCCGCGCGCCTTTCCAGTCCGCCACCCAGTCGGGCGCGTTGCGAAGGAACGAGGTGGTGCCGAAGCAGTCCGGCAGCACGACCAGCAGATTGCCGCCATACATCTTCGCCCAGTCCTTAAGCACCTTGTAGGGCGCCTCGAGCAGCTCCTCGTCATCGCCGGCGATCGCGGCATAGACCATCGGCAGCTCATGGGCGTTGGTGCCGATCGCCTCGAGGCCGGTGTCCATCGCGTGCTTGACATTCGAGGTGCCGATGAAACTCTCGCCGAGTCCCTCCTGCATGGCCTCGACGCACCAGCGGTGCCAGAGAAAGCTGTGGCGCCGGCGGGTGCCGAAATCCGACACCCTGACCGGCCCCTCGCGCTCGAGAATGCGCAGCCGCTCCACCTTCGACCACAGCTTGGCCTTGGCGCGGGCGTAGAGCACGTCGAGATCGAAGCGGCTCATGCCGCGCATCGCCGCGCGGGCCCTGAGCTCATTGATGATGGCGAGAGCAGGAATCTCCCACATCGTCGTCCCGGTCCATGGACCGGCGAAGCGCAGCTCGTACTGACCGCCGCGCCGGGTAAGCTCGTATTCGGGCAACTGAAACGTGGCGAGCCACTCCATGAAGGCGGGCTCGAAAATATGCTGCGTGCCGTAGAAGGTGTTGCCGGCGAGCCAGATCAGCTCGTTCTTGGCCAGTCGCAACATGCGCGCATGATCGAGTTGGTCGGTCAGCTCGCGCTCATCGACGAAATCCGCGAGCCTCACCGAAGTCGTCCGGTTGATGAGCTGGAAAGTCACCTGGCGCTTCGGGTGCATCTTCCAGATCATCTGGAGCATCAAAAGCTTGTAGAAGTCGGTGTCGAGCAGCGTGCGGATCGCCGGATCGATGCGAAACGCATGATTATAGACGCGGGTTGCGATATCCGTGGCCATTATGCGACCTTAAGGACGCGCAGGCTGAGCGACAAGAGCGCCCCGCCCCGACGGCCAAGGATGCAGATCGGCATGAACGCGACGCCGGCCACCGCCGGTCCGACCCGGACCTCTCAGCCCCGAGTCGGGCTGTTCGTCACCTGCCTCGTCGACATCATCCGGCCGAGCGTCGGCTTCGCGGCGGTCAAGCTTCTGGAGGACGCCGGCTGCAAGGTGATCATTCCGAGCCAGACCTGCTGTGGCCAGCCGGCGTATAATTCCGGCGACCGCGCGAGCGCAAAAACATTGGCCCGGCAGGCGATCGACGCATTCGAGGAGTGCGACTACATTGTGGTCCCGAGCGGCTCGTGCGCCGGCATGCTGGCTAAGCACTATCCCGACCTGTTCGCGGGCGAGCCTGACGTCTCGGCGCGGGCCGTGCGGTTCGCGGAAAGGACGCACGAACTCGTCAGTTTCCTGGTCGATGTGCTCGGCGTCCAGAAGGTGGCCGCGCGCTACGCCGGAACGGTCGCCTATCACGATTCTTGCGCCGGATTGCGCGAGCTCGGCGTCAAGGCGCAGCCGCGGCGCCTCCTGGCGGGGGTCGAAGGCCTGACTCTGATAGAGCTCGACGAAGCAGAAATCTGCTGCGGCTTCGGCGGCCTGTTCGCCGCCAAATACGGCGAACTCTCGAACGCGATCGTCTCGCGCAAGGCCCAAGACATTCGCGCCGCAAATGCCGACACCGTGCTCGCCGGCGATCTCGGTTGCCTCTTGAACATGGCGGGCAAGCTTCAGCGCGAGGGATCAGCCGTCAAGGCGCGCCATGTGGCTGAGATTCTGGCCGGCATGGCGGACGGGCCGGCGATCGGCGAAAGCCAAAGCGAGCGCGCCCGATGACCGCGGTCGCGACCTCGGCCAAGTTCAAGGACAACGTGCACGAGGCGCTGACCGACGCGCGCCTGCAGGGCGCGCTCCACCATGCCCGCAATTTTGTCGGGCGGCGTGCCGCGGCCGTGGCCCGGCTTCCCGAATTCGACGCGCTGCGCGACAGCGCTCGCGCGATCAAGGATCACACGCTCGCTCATCTCGACCTCTATCTCGAAGCCTACGAGCGCAAGGTTCGCGAGAGCGGCGGCGTGGTCCACTACGCGCAGGACGCCGACGAGGCGCGCACGATCATCCTCGACCTTTGCAAATCGATGGGCGCGAAGAGCGTCACCAAGGGCAAGTCGATGATCGCCGAGGAGATCGGGCTCAATCACGCCCTGGAGGCGGCGGGAATCGAGGCGGTTGAAACCGACCTCGGCGAATACATCATTCAATTGCGTGGCGAAGCGCCTTCCCACATCATCGCGCCGGCGATCCACGTCACCAAGGAGGACGTCGAGCGGGAATTCCGCAAGGCGCATCGCGATCTGCCGCCCGATCGCAGTCTCGCCGAGCCCGAGCAGTTGCTGGGCGAGGCGCGCCAGGTGCTGCGCGCCAAGTTCCTGGCCGCCGACGCCGGCATCACCGGCGCGAACTTCCTCGTCGCTGAAACCGGAACATCGATCATTGTCACCAACGAGGGCAACGGCGATCTGACGCAAATCCTGCCCCAGGCGCACATCGTCATCGCCTCGATCGAAAAAATCGTGCCGACGCTCGAAGACGCGGCGCAGCTCCTGCGGGTGCTATCGCGCTCGGCGACCGGCCAGGACGCCTCGGTCTACACCACGCTGTCGACCGGGCCGCGCCGGCCAGGCGACCCCGACGGTCCGCGAGCCTATCACGTCGTCATTCTCGACAACGGCCGCTCGGCCATGCTTGGCGGGCAATTCGAGGACATGCTGCGCTGCATCCGCTGCGGCGCTTGCATGAACCATTGCCCGGTCTATCAGGCCGTCGGCGGGCATGCCTACGGCTGGGTCTATCCGGGGCCGATGGGCGCGGTGCTGACGCCTTCCCTCATCGGCGTCGCAGAGGGGGGACAATTGCCCAACGCCTCGACCTTCTGCGGCCGCTGCGAAGAGGTCTGCCCGGTTCGCATTCCGCTGCCCAGCATGATGCGGCATTGGCGGGAGCGCGAATTCGAGCGCCGTCTGTCGCCGGCGCCGCTGCGCTATGGCCTGGGATTCTGGGCGTTTTTCGCCTGCCGTCCGACGCTCTATCGGCTGGCGACCGATCTCGCCGCGCGCGGCTTGCGCCTCGCCGGGCGCGGCAAAGGCCGTTTCTCCTGGCTGCCGTTCGCCGGCGGCTGGACGCGCTATCGCGATCTCGCGGCGCCTGAGGGGGCCACGTTCCAGAGTCGAGTGGCGAGGCCGGAGCGGGGCGGTGCGATGAACTCGCGCGAGGCCGTCTTCGCCAGCATTCGCCGCTCGCTCGCGGTTCATGGCGACGAGGCGACGCGCCGGTTCGAGGTCGAAACGCGGCTCGCCGAGGCGCCGCCCGGCGTCGCGCCTAAGCGCGGACAGGGGGACGCGCCGACCCGGCTGGCGACTTTCAAAGCCGAGGCGGAACGCGCCCAGGCGAGCCTTGCCGAGGTCGGGACATGGGCGGACGCGCCGGCCGAAATCGCGCGTTTCCTGCGCGACAACAATTGTCCGGCGACGCTGCGCATGGGCGCCGATCCGCGCCTTGCCGCGATGCCGTGGAGCGCAACTTCGCTAGAGATCCTCCATGGGCCATCCGACGGGCGCGACGTCAACGCGGTGTCGGCCGCTTTTGCCGGAATTGCCGAGACCGGCACGTTGGCGCTCGTTTCCGGCGCGGATAACCCGACCACCCTCAATTTCCTTGCCGACAACCACATTGTCGTGCTGGCGGGCGAGGCGATCCTCTCCGACCCTGAAAGCGTGTTCGCCAAGCTGCGGGCCGTCTATGGCAAGGGTGCAGCGCCCCGCACTGTGAATTTCATCACCGGCCCCTCGCGCTCGGCCGACATCGAGCAAACTCTGCTGCTCGGCGCCCACGGACCGCGCCGGCTGCATATCGTCGTCGTCGGCTGAAGCCTCGACTTGGAGGGCGGCGCGAGCGCGGTTTTCCCGGGTCTTGTGCGGCTATCGCCAGCATCGGAGTTTTTGCCGCACTGCGAAGGATTCTCTTCGCGGTTGCAATAGCGCCTTAGTGTCGTCATGCTTCGCGGTTAGAAAACCCTCGCGTTTGTGTTTGGACTTGGGGGTAACATGTCCATCAACTCAGCGAATCCGCGTCGCTTGGCGATCGCGGCAAGTTACGGTGCGCTAGCGGTCGGGCTGCCCTATGGGGCGGTCGCTTATTCATCCTCTCCCGAGTTCCTCGGCTTGGGCGCTCATGGCGCTCTGCGTCTGCGGCCTGGGTTTCGCCGGTTACCGCCGCGCGCGCAACAACAGGCTTTCGCCCGGGATCGAATAACGGCGGCAAACCCTCCCGCTTGAACCTAAGCCCGGCTTTAGGCCGGCCTTTGCATTTTCGCCTCAGGCGGCGTAAGTGGCGAAAAAGCGCCCGCCTGCGCGGCAGAACAGCCGAAGCGACAATTTGGTAACCATCCGCGGAATAGGTAGGGCGCGCAGGGTGCGCGAATGCGCGTCAGTGCACGGTCGGGTCTGGATTTAATGAAGGTGCGAATTCTGGTCGTGGCGGCGTTGATCGGGCTGCCTCTCCTGGTCTCCGGCGCGTCGGGGCAGACGCCGGCGAATTCAGCCGTTGCGCCTGCCTCGCCGGCGCCGCCGGCCGGTCCCGCGAGCGGGCCGCCCGCGACCGACAGCTTGGCCAGCCCGTTCATGCCGGCCCCGAACGTCGCTGCGCCGCCGGCGATCGGGGCTGAGGCGACGCCGGGAGCCGCACCGCCTGCCGCCGGCGCCGATTCCGGCCGAAACCATCGTCGCGCCGAAGCCGAAAAAAGTTGCTCCGCCCCCGCCGCCGCGCGAAACCGCGCTCAGCGACGATCCGAGGCCGACGCTTCAGCCCGAGACCTTCTTTGCCACCGCCAAGGCGTCCGAACGCTATTCGGCGATCGTCGACGCCGGCGGCTGGGCGACCGATATGGTCGCGATCGGCCCGGGAACCAAAGGTCCGGCGGTGGCGAAGCTGCGCAAGCGGCTCATGATCGAGGGTTATCTGGACGCCGCGCAGGCGAGCGGCCTCGCGTGGGATGCGGGCCTCACTGCTGCTGTGAAAAGCTTCCAGTCGCGAATGGGGCTGCGCCAGACGGGCGTGGTTTCCGGCGCGACGCTGAAGGCGATGAATGTGCCGGCGACGGTGCGCTTCAACCAGCTCGCCTCGAGCGCCAATCGTCTGGCCGGACTTAATTTTCCCTTCGACGAGCGCTATGTCGTCGTCAATCTGCCATCGACTGCGGTCGAAGCGGTCGAGAGCGGCCGCGTCGTTCACCGCTATGTCGCAATCGTCGGCGACCCGGAGCATCCCTCGCCGGAGATCTCGGCCCAAATCCAGGTCATCAACCTCAATCCCACCTGGACCGTGCCGACCTCGATCATCAAAAAGGAAATCATCCCCCGGATGCAGCGCGACCCGGGCTATCTGACGCGCGCCAAGATCCGGATCCTCGACGGCTCAGGTCAGGAGATCAACCCGAAATCCGTCAACTGGAGCACCGAACGGGCCGCCAACTATACGCTCAGGCAGGATTCCGGGGCCGGCAATTCGCTCGGCTCGATCCGTATCGGCATGCCCAACAAGCTCGCGGTCTATATGCACGACACGCCCTCCAAGGGCCTGTTCGGCGCCGACTACCGCTTTCTCAGCCACGGCTGCGTGAGGGTGCAGGGCGTCTATGACTACGCGGAGTGGCTCTTGCAAGGCACGGGCGGCGGCCCTGGCGGCGTCTGGGACAAGGCGGCGCTGCAGGCGAAGATCAAGGAAGGCGCCGCGTACGACATCAAGCTCGCGAAGGCGGTGCCGGTGATCTGGGTTTACCTCACCGGCTGGTCGAACGGCGACGGTCCGGCCAACTTCCGCGACGACGTCTATGGCGTCGACACGGTCGGCGAAGCCCAGGCGAGCGCGCAGAGCGCGCCGGTGCGATGAGGAGGTCCGTTTAGCGGTTGTCGGGCGGAACGCCCGCGACCTCGCGAACGAAGGCCGCGATCTCTGCGCCGCTGTAGGAGAGTTCGACCCGCTTCTTGGAGGCCGGACGCTTCGCCAGGGACAATCCCGGTCGCCACTCGCGAGCAGGCCTGATGGGTCGAGGCGCGAAGCCGCCGCCGCAATTGGGGCAGACGTTCTGAAGCGGCCCTGCGATGCAATCGGCGCAGAACGTGCACTCGTAGGAGCAGATCCGCGCCTCGCGCGAATCGGCCGGCGGGTCTCTATCGCAATATTCGCAATTCGGCCGAAGTTCGAGCGCCACCTTGATCACCGACAAAAAGCCAAGGTTTGAGGACGTGGACCCGCCGCGCGGAGAACGCAACGTGTCGCAGCCAATCATGCCGCAATCGTCCCGACCATTGCAAAATCGCGTCGATCCGTTCGGTGAATTTCGCGCCGTCGCCGAGCGCGGCGGGCTCATGGGCAATCGCGGCGGGCGGATCCATCGCGACGATCGAACTTTAGGCGCCGGCCGATGGAAGACGAAGCACTGGCTTATCTGCGTCTGCGCGTTCAAGGACCGTCGTCGCGACGTGTGGGGCAAGTTCTACACCGAGCTCTTCTTCCTCGACGAGCCGACCGCGCTCGCCGCCGGCCATCGCCCCTGCTTCGAGTGCCGCCGGCAAGCGGCGAAGGCCTTTCTCGCGGGCTTTCCCGGCTCCCCTCGCGGCGTAGACGCCATGGACGAGGCGCTCCATCGCGAGCGGGTCGAGAATCGCGCAAAACCGACATGGCGGGCGCGGCTTAGCGAGCTGCCGGACGGGGCGATGATCGCACGCGAAGGGCGCGCTCATGCTGTGCGCGCGGGAGCGCTCTTGCCATGGAGCTTCGCCGGCTACGGGACGCCGGCGTTGCTTCAGCCCGCCGCCATCGCCGACGTCTTGACCCCGCCTTCGACCGTCGCGACGCTCAAGGGCGGCTATCGTCCGCTCTGGGCGGAGGCGCTCGGCGCGCCAGCTTGACACGAAAAATCGACAATATAGTTGGAAATCCAAAGGCGTGGCGCAGGCCCTCCTCCACCCGTCGCATGTCGGCTGGCTTCAACATCTCGCTTCCGTATTGCTTATTGACAGGGACGCGATCGGGGGGAGCGTGAGACATGGCCATTGCTGCACCGCATATCGCCCAAGTAACAACCGTAAGGCCGCGATAGACCCCGTTCTTGAAAGGTAGGTCCGCAGGGCTTAGCAGGCCTCCGCGATTTGTTGCGGTAAGGGGACGACGAGACATCGTCCCGGTCCGGAGCCGTGCCTTCGATTATATGAGCGCGGCGACATGACCACGACCCTGCGAAGCTTATCCATTTCGGGAGGAACTCTTGCGAGTCGATAGTCGCACATCAAGATGCGTCCGCGATCGGGTACGAATGTACTGGGCGCCTAACCCTCACTCCAATTTCTTCGTCGCCACCAAAGGTGAATCGCCAGATTGTGGATCGCCTTTTGGCCTTGCGCCGCCAGCATGGTTCCCCTATATGACGGCCAACGACATCTCATAGCTCTCTTCGGAGAGACAAGTTGAGAGTGGGCCCCGGGAGGGACCCGCTCTTTTTTATTGCCGATAAGGTCGCATGGCCGAAGCGCAGCATCGAACCGCCGCAGCGCCCGTCGAAGGGCTCGACGAGGCGCGCCTGATCGAGGATTTCAGGCGCAAGCCAGCGCGTCGGCCGCATCGCGGCGCGGGTAGCGCGGGACCTGGGCTACCGGCTGGTCCGGGTCAAGATTTCTTCCGCAGCGGGCGCGACGGTTCAGATCATGGCCGAGCGTCCGGACGGCGCGATGTCTATCGAGGACTGCGAGCGCTTGAGCCAAGCGCTGTCGCCCGTCTTCGATGTCGAGGAGCCGATGACGCAGGCGTACCGGCTGGAGATTTCCTCCCCGGGCATCGATCGGCCGCTGGTGCGCGAGTTGGATTTCGCCCGCGCGGTCGGCCACGAGGCGCGCATCGAGATGGCGGTTGCGATCAATGGCCGCAAGCGCTTTCGCGGACGCCTCGAGGCGGTCGCGCACGGTTATGACGGGCCGCTGGCGCGGATCGCGCTGATCGCCGAGGACAAGAGCGAGACCGAGGTCGAGCTGCCGATCCGCGCCATGGCCGAGGCCCGACTCGTATTGACCGACGATCTCATCCGCGCCGCGCTCAGGCGCGAGAAAGCAGCTCTCAAGGACGCCAAACGAGTGGCTGGCCGCAAGGGGGAAGCCGGCCGGAAGACGATGCCGGGCGCCGCGCCTGGAACGAAATCGAACGACACCAACGCCGCGGCCCGCGGCGCGGCGTCAAAGCCGCTCGGGCCTGATGAAGGAGAAACCGATGGCCGTTAGCGCCAACCGACTTGAACTGTTGCAGATCGTCGACGCGGTCGCGCGAGAAAAATCGATCGACCGCTCGATCGTGCTCGCCTCGATGGAAGACGCGATGCAGAAGGCCGCGCGTTCGCGCTATGGCCAGGAGACCGAGGTCCGCGCCGAGATCAACCCGAAGACCGGCGAAATCCGGTTCTCGCGGTTGTTGCTTGTCGTCGACGCTGTCGAGAACGATGCGACGCAGATGACGCTCGCCGAAGCGCAGAAGAAGAATCCCTCGGCCCAGATCGGCGACTGGATCGCCGAATCCCTGCCGCCGTTCGACTACGGGCGCATCCCCGCCCAGGCGTCCAAGCAGGTGCTGGTGCAGAAGATCCGCGAAGCCGAACGCGACAAGCAATATGACGTCTACAAGGACCGCATCGGCGACATCATCAACGGCGCGGTCAAGCGGGTCGAATACGGCAACGTCGTGGTCGATCTCGGCGGCTCCGGAGCTGGCGAAGCGGTGGTGCGGCGCGACGAATTGATCCCGCGCGAGATGTTCCGGCCCGGTGACCGGATCCGCGCCTACGTCTACGACGTCCGGCGCGAGGCCCGCGGTCCGCAGATCTTCCTCTCCCGCACCCATCCGCAATTCACCTCCAAGCTGTTCGCCCAGGAGGTGCCGGAAATCTACGACGGCATCGTCGAGGTGAAGTCGGTCGCTCGCGATCCGGGCTCGCGCGCCAAGATCGCGGTGGTGTCCAATGATTCTTCGATCGATCCGGTCGGCGCCTGCGTCGGTATGCGCGGCTCGCGCGTGCAGGCGGTCGTCAATGAATTGCAGGGCGAGAAAATCGACATCATTCCGTGGTCGCCTGACGCCGCTACCTTCATCGTCAACGCGCTGCAGCCGGCCGAAGTGATGAAGGTGGTGCTTGACGAGGAATTCGACGCGCATCGAGGTCGTCGTTCCCGACGACCAGCTTTCGCTGGCGATCGGTCGGCGCGGGCAGAATGTCCGCCTGGCCTCGCAGCTGACCGGCTGGGACATCGACATCCTGACCGAAGCCGAGGAATCGGAGCGCCGGCAGAAGGAATTCGCCGAGCGCACGCAGACCTTCATGGATGCGCTCGATGTCGATGAGACGGTCGCGCAGCTCCTCGCCTCGGAAGGCTTCCGCACGGTCGAGGAAATCGCCTATGTCGAGCCGCGCGAGCTCTCCTCGATCGAAGGCTTCGACGCCGACACGGCGAACGAAATCCAGGCGCGCGCGCAAGGGCATCTGGCCCGGATCGAAGCCGAATTCGACGACCAGCGCAAAGCGCTGGGGGTGGCGGACGATCTCAAGGAAATCGTGGGCCTGACGACGCCCATGCTGGTTAAACTCGGCGAGAACGGCGTCAAGACGCTCGAGGATCTTGCCGATTGCGCGAGCGACGACCTCGTCGGCTGGACCGAACGCGGCGAAAGCGGCGAGACGGCGAAGCCGGGCTACCTGAGCGGCTTCGACGTGCCGCGGGCGCAGGCCGACGCCATGATCCTGGACGCGCGCGTGCGCGCCGGCTGGATCGAGGCGCCCGCGCCCGAGAGCGTCCCGTCGACGGTGGAAGGCGAAGACGCCGCCTGAACGGCGCCGGGTCTGTTCGATTGCGGATGGGGAGCTTGAGCGAGGAAGCCGGGTCCGAGCGGACCTGCATTGTGACGGGGACCAAAGACGCCCCCGAGGCGATGCTGCGCTTCGCCCTCTCCCCCGACGGATCGGTAGTCCCAGATATCCGCCGCAAACTGCCCGGCCGCGGAGTGTGGACGCGGCTGAGCTTCGAGACGGTGAATTGGGCGGCCTTGAAGCAGTCGTTTTCGCGGGCGTTTCGCGCCAAGGCGGAGGCGCCCGCTACGCTCGCGGAGGCTGTCGACGCGCTCCTGGAGCGCGACGCGCTTCAGTCGCTGTCGATCGCCAACAAAGCCGGCCTCGTCGTAGCCGGCGCGTTCAAAGTCGATGCGGCGATTGAGGCCGGCGGAGTTGAGGCGCTGATCCAGGCGAGCGACGGCGCGCCCGACGGAGCGGCCAAGCGAGCCCGAGCCCTGAGCGCAAGAGCCGGCCCGGAGGCCAAAACCGCCGCGCGCATCGATCTCTTCACGTCGCGGCAATTGGATTTGGCATTGGGGAGGGCAAATGTGATACATGCTGCGCTCAAACAAGGCGCAGCGAGTTCGGCCTTTCTCGCAAGGGCTGATCGTTTGCGTCGGTATCGCGCGAGCGATGCGGACGCGACAACCAGGACAGAGCGCGGCGGCGCGCCGGCCGATTAGGCCGGAACGCTTGGCAGGCCCATAAAATTGGCTGAAAGGCCAAGCGGTTAGGAATAGGCATGAGTGAGACGAGCAATAGCGACAAGTCGATGGGCGCCCCGCCGCTGAAGGCGACGCTGCACCTCAAGCGCCCGGTCGAGCAGGGCACGGTCCGGCAGAGCTTTTCGCACGGCCGCAGCAAGGCCGTGGTCGTCGAGAAAGTGAAGCGGCGGATCTTGACGCCGGGGGAGGCGCCGCCGCCCGCCGCCCCGGCGCAGGTCGCGGCCGCGCCGGCCAAACCCATCCTCGCCGGAGCAACCAAGCTCGCCCCGGTCGCGCCTGCGAAACCCGTCGCTCCGCCGCCGCCCAAGACCGGGGTCGTTCTGCCCACCTTGACGGCCGAGCAGCGCGAGGCGCGCGCCCGGGCCCTGATCGATGCGCGCGTGCACGAGGAGGAGGACCGCCGCCGTCAAGGGGCGGAAGCCGAGGCGCGGCGCGACCGCGAGGCCCGCGACCGCCTCGACCGCGAAGCGGCCGAAGCGCGCAAGCGCGACGAGGAGCTCCGCCGCGCCCAGGAAGCCAATTTCAAGCGACAGTCGGAGGACGAGGCGCGAAGGCGCCTTTCCGGCGGAGAACCGGCGCCGTCCCCGTCGATCCCGCGCGCCGCCCAGGCGGCGCCTGGGGCCGCCCTTCCCGGAGCGCTCGCCCGGGCCGCTGGCGAAGAGGAGGAGACGCGGCGTATCGTCAAGCGTCCGGCGCTGGCGTTGCCGGGACAGAAGGTCATTGTCCCGACGCCGCGGCCGCCACGCGGGGTCGAGCAACGCAACCGCGGCCGCCTTACTGTCACCAGCGCCACCTCAGGCGAAGAGGAGCGCACGCGCTCGGTCGCCGCGTTCCGCCGGCGCACCCAGCGGCTGAAGGGCCATGGCGCGCAGGATCAGAAAGAGAAAATCGCGCGCGAGATCGTGCTGCCGGAGGCGATCACGATCCAGGAGCTCGCCAGCCGCATGTCCGAGCGCGCGGTTGACGTGATCAAGCTCTTAATGCGCCAGGGCCGCATGGTGACGCTGACCGACGTGCTCGACGCCGACACCGCTCAGCTCGTCGCCGAGGAAATGGGGCATTCGGTCAAGCGCGTCGCCGAATCCGACGTCGAGGAAGGCCTGTTCGATAGTCCCGACGACGAGGGCGCGCCGGTTCCGCGCCCGCCCATCGTCACCATCATGGGCCATGTCGATCACGGCAAGACCTCGCTGCTCGACGCGATCCGCCACGCCAATGTGGTGGCGGGCGAAGCCGGCGGGATCACTCAGCACATCGGCGCCTACCAGGTCGTCGCGCCCGGCGGCCAGGCGATCACCTTCATCGACACGCCAGGCCACGCAGCCTTCACCGCGATGCGCGCGCGCGGCGCGAAAGTCACCGACATCGTCGTTCTGGTCGTGGCGGCCGACGACGGCGTCATGCCGCAGACGATCGAGGCGATTCGCCACGCCAAGGCCGCCAAGGCCCCGATCATCGTCGCCGTCAACAAGATCGACAAGCCGGAAGCCAACCCCCAGCGAGTGATGCAGGAGCTCCTGCAGCACGACGTGCAGGTCGAGGCTTTCGGCGGCGATACGCTCGCCGTCGAAGTTTCGGCGACCAAGAATATCAATCTCGACAAGCTGCTCGAGGCGATCGCGCTGCAGGCCGAGCTGCTCGATCTCGTCGCCGACCCCGACCGCGGCGCCGAAGGCACGGTGATCGAGGCCAGGCTCGACCGCGGCCGCGGACCGGTGGCGACGGTCCTCGTGCAGCGGGGCACGCTCAGGGTCGGCGCGCTGGTCGTCGCCGGCTCGAATTGGGGCCGAGTCAGGGCGCTGATCGACGACAAGGGCGAGATCGTCCAGGAGGCCCGGCCCTCGGCGCCGGTCGAGGTGCTCGGCTTCTCCGGCGCGCCGGAAGCCGGCGATCGCGTCGCCGTGGTCGAAACGGAAGCGCGCGCGCGCGAAATCACCGAATATCGCGAGCGCCAGAAGCGCGAGAAGCTCGCTGCCCGCGGACCCGCGGTCCGAACCTCGCTCTCCGACATGATGAGCAACCTGAAGGCGGCGGGACGCAAGGAGCTGCCGATCGTGCTCAAGGGCGACGTCCAGGGGTCGGTCGAGGCGATTACGGCCGCGCTGGAGAAACTCGGCAACGACGAAGTCGTGGCCCGCGTCATTCATGGCGGCGTCGGCGGCGTCACCGAGTCCGACGTAACGCTGGCCGAGGCCTCGAAGGCGGTCGTCCTCGGCTTCAACGTTCGCGCCCACAAGGAAGCGCGCGATCTCGCCGATCAGGCCGGCGTCGAAATTCGCTACTACAACATCATCTACAATCTCGTCGACGACGTGAAGGCCGCCCTCTCCGGGTTGCTCGCGCCGACGCTGCGCGAGACGATGCTGGGCAACGCACAGATTCTTGAGCTGTTCCACATCTCCAAGATCGGGACCGTGGCAGGCTGCCGGGTGACCGACGGCGTCGTGCAGCGCGGGGCGCATGTGCGCCTGATCCGCGACAGCGTCGTCGTGCATGAAGGCAAGCTGTCGACGCTCAAGCGCTTCAAGGACGAAGTCGCCCAGGTGCAGGCGGGCCAGGAGTGCGGCATGGCGTTCGAGAATTATCAGGACATGCGGGCCGGCGACGTCATCGAGTGCTACAACGTCGAAGAGATCCGCCGCACGCTGTGACGGACAGCGGACGGAACGACAAGACATGCGAACTCAAGTCACCCGCGCCGCCGAGGGTTTCGACCGCCGCTCCTTTACGGTGGCCGAGATTTTGCGGATGCAGGGCGCCGGCATCATCTCGGAGGAAGAGAATTTCGAGCTGATCGAAGGCGAGATCGTGCCGATACAGGCGAAGACGCACGTCCATGAACTGCTGAAGTCGGCTTTCTCTATCGCGATTGCGCGCGTCCTGCCTGAGAAGCTGTGGATGGGGGTGGAGACCACGATCTACCTCAGCCCCAACACCTTCGTCGAGCCGGACGTCGTCGTTTATCCCAAAGGGATCAAGCTCGAAGAGGTGAAGGGCTCGGACATCCTGCTGGCGATCGTGGTGGCGCTGACAACCCTCCCCTATGACCGGGGTCTGAGAGCCCGACTCTATGCGCGCCATGGCTTTCGCGAGGTCTGGCTCGTCGACGCCGCGCGCCGCGCCACATTCGTCCATCAGGGGCCGCAAGGCGAGGGCTGGCGTTCCATCGTCGAGCGTGGGCCGGACGAAGCGCTGGCCATTGCCGGCTTGCCGGGTTTTTCCATGCGGCTGGCGACGGAGTAGACGCCCTTCGCCTCGTTCCGCCGCCCCGAACAACGAAATCTGCCGCGCCGCGCGCGAGGTCAACAATGTCCCGTTCCTTATCCAAACCCCACGCTGGAAGCCATAGGCTCGAGCGGGTCGGCGAGCTGATCCGCCACGCGGTCGCCGAGATTCTCGCCCGCGGAGAAGTGCGTGACGACGCGCTCGATCGCCATCCACTGACCATCCCGGCCGTGCGCATGGCGCCGGATCTCAAGCTGGCGACGATTTTGGTGATGCCGCTCGGCGGGCAGGGCGCCGGCGCGGTCCTTGAGGCGCTCGAGCGCCACAAGAAGGAGCTGCGCGCCCTCGTCGCGCGCCGCGTCAACCTCAAGTTCGCCCCCGATCTGCGGTTCGCGCTGGATACGAGCTTCGACGCGCAGGCGCGCATGGACGCGCTCCTGAGATCGCCGGCGGTGGCGCGAGACCTCAAAAGCGCCGGTGACGGGGGCCAGGAATGACCGGCGACGCCCGCGACGGCGGACCGTCCGGCTCCGTCTCGGGCGAAGACCGCGGGCGCGAGAAGCCGCGTCAGCAGCGCTCGTCCCGCGTCGAGATCGACGGTTGGATTAATCTCGACAAGCCGACCGGCGTCTCCTCGACCCAGGCGGTCGGACGGCTCAAGTTCCTGTTCAACGCCAAGAAGGCGGGGCACGCCGGCACGCTCGATCCGCTTGCCTCGGGAGTGCTGCCGGTCGCCTTCGGCGAGGCGACCAAAACCGTGCCGATTGTTCAGGACGGCGCCAAGGCCTATCGCTTCCGCGTGCGCTGGGGCGAAGAAAGCGCGACCGACGACGCCGAGGGGGAGATCGTCGCGCGTTCCGACCGCCGCCCGCCGCCAGCCGAAATCGAAGCGCTGCTGCCCCGCTTCGTTGGCGCCATCCTTCAGACGCCCCCGACCTTCTCCGCCATCCGCATCGGCGGCGCGCGCGCCTACGATCTCGCGCGCGAAGGCGAAAGCTTCGAGATTGAGCCGCGCCAGATCAGCGTCTACCGGCTCGCTCTGATTTCCGCCGAGCCCGACGCCGCGGTGCTCGAGGCCGAATGCGGGAAGGGCGCCTACGTGCGCGCGATCGCGCGCGATCTCGGCCGCGCGCTCGGCTGCTACGGACACGTGATCGAGTTGCGCCGGACCCGCGTCGGCCCATTTTCCGCCGAGACAGCGGTTGCGCTCGATCGCCTTCCGGACGATCCGGACCTGATGGCCCGCGCGCTTTTGCCGGTTAAGGCCGGTCTCGCCGAAATCCCGCTTCTGCCGATCGACCGCGCCGGCGCGGCGACGCTAAAGCGCGGCCAGAAGCTGCTTCTGCGCGGGGCCGCTCCGATGCAAGGTCTGGCCTATGCCGACTGCTTCGGGACGCCGATCGCGTTCGGCGTCATCCGGGACGGCTATTTCGCCTCGACCCGGGTGTTCAACCTGCGCGGATAGCGCTTCGGCTCACTTCCAGGCGTCGAACGCCTTCTCCAGCATCGCCTCTCCCTCGGGCGATTTCTGGAACACGACCTTGGCGATACGCTCGTCGTTGAGCAGCAGCGGGAAGTCGAACCACGCGCGCGTCTGCATCAGGTCGAGATTGCGGGCGGTGTCGGATTCGCCCTTGGCCAGCGCAATAAGGAAATAGGTGTCGCTGATCTTAACCTTGACGCTCGTCAGCGCTTCCGCGGCGGTCGAATCTTCCTTGCGCATCTGCGGCAGGCCGACGTCCTTGAAGCCGGTGATCGGGGCGCCTTCGGCGAAGGAGAATTTGAGGTCGATTGTGTGCGTGGCCTGCAGCGTCGGATCGGTGTTTTTCCTCAAGGTCATCGTGGCGTGCATCTTGAGGTCGGGGATGTCGGCCTCAGCCTTCACCGCGATGGTCGCAGGCTGATTGGGCGCTGCGGGAATCAACGACCAGACGGTCGAGCCCAAGCTGACCACCGGCTTCTGCGGATTGTCGGCCGAGGCGACGAGCATCGCCGCGCGCCCAGCCGTTGGCGCGGGGGCCGCGGGCGGGTTCTGCGATTCCGCGGCCGGGCTTGGCGCGGCGGCGCTCGATTGGTCCGCTTTCGGCTCGCTCGCCGGAGCCGCAGGCGAAACGGGGCTCGCCGGGCTCGCCTGGACGCGCTCGGCGATCTTGGCCGAAGGCTGCGGCGCCGGGGGTTCCGCGGCTTCGACAGGTTGCTTGATCGCGAGATCCTGCGGCTTCTGGCGCATCAAGATCGCTGCGCCGGCCACCGCCAGCACGACGCCCAGCACGACCGCCGCCGTGATCCACAGCCACGGCTTCGGCTTGCTCGCGTCGGCGCTTGGCGCAACCGGGCGCTGGCCTTCCAGATCTTGTCTCGCGCCTGCGCCGGAGCGATCGATTTCGCTCGGCACTTCCGGCGCCGCGGCCGATTGCACCGGTTCATCGGGACGAGTTGCGACAACCGGCGGCGCGCCGGAGGCATGCGCGTCATCCCTCCTGGTCGACCGAACCGCCTTGGCGAGGTCGAGCGGCGGCGCCGCGACATTGTCCTGCTTGGCGCCCGCGGCGATCGGCTGGGGCCGATGCGGCAAAGCGGCGCCCGCCGCCGGCGGCGGCGCTTCAGTCACCTTGCTCGCAGGCGCGATCGAAGCATGCGGCGCGCCCGCCGCCGATTGGGCGCGCGGCGGCGGAGGCCGCTGCGGCGCGGCCGCCTGAACCTGCGCGCTCGGCGACGGCGCCGCCGCGCTTGGCGAGTCCGCCTGCGACGGCGGTCGCGGCGGGCTCGCGGACGGCGCGGAGGAGCCCGCGATCGGCGGAAGCGGACGCTGCAAAGTCCCGGGCTGAGGGGTCGCGGCCGGGCCGGCGGCCTTCGCCGAAGGCGGCGCCGCGGCGGTCGGCTTGCCGGGCGGGGGCGAGGCCGGGGCCGCCTGCGGGGCCGAGCGAGCGGCGTCCTGCGACCCGTATTTCGTCTCGATTTGGGCGATCGCCGCATCGAGCGCGTTCGCCTCGCGCGCGATGTCGCCTTCCGGCAACGGCGGACGCAGGCTCCTCAGCTGTTCGAGCAGGGCCTTGCGGGCGCGGCCGAAGATCTCCTCTCGCGTCGCCGGCGTACCCCCGCTTGGTAAATTGGCGACGGCTCGCATGAGCAGCGAATGATAATCAGCCATAAAGCGTCCGCTCAACCGCTCTGCACGAACCCGCGAACGGTCCCTTAGTCCTGAAACGGATCATGCACAAGAATTGTATCGTCGCGCTCAGGACTTGTCGACAATAAGGCGACGGGGGCGCCGACCAGCTCCTCGATGCGGCGCACATATTTTATCGCCTGCGCCGGGAGGTCCGCCCACGATCGCGCTTTGCTGGTCGCCCCCTTCCAGCCTTCGATCGTTTCATAAACCGGCTCGATGCGCGTCTGCGCGGATTGGGAAGCCGGCAGATATTCGATCTCCTCGCCGTTCAGGCGGTAACGTGTCGCCACCTTGATCGTCTCAAAGCCATCGAGAATGTCAAGCTTGGTCAGCGCGAGGCCGTCGATGCCGCAGGTGCGGACCGCCTGGCGGGCGAGCACGGCGTCGAACCATCCGCATCGGCGCGGGCGTCCGGTGTTGGTGCCGAATTCGCGGCCGCGCTCGCCGATCAGACGCCCGATGTCGTCGTCGAGCTCGGTCGGGAACGGGCCTCCGCCGACGCGCGTCGTATACGCTTTGGCGATGCCGAGCACATAGCCGATCGCCCGGGGCCCGAGGCCCGAGCCGGTCGCCGCGTTGGCCGCGACCGTGTTCGAGGACGTCACATAAGGATACGTGCCATGATCGACGTCCAGAAGGGCGCCCTGCGCCCCCTCGAACAGAATGCGCTTTCCCGCGCGCCGCTCGCTGTCGAGAATCTCGAACGTCGGCGCCATGAACGGCAAAACCTGGGGCGCGATCGCGACCAATTCTTCACGAACGGCGGCGGCGCTCGGGGGAGGCAAGCCAAGGCCGCGGCACAGCGGATCGTGATGGGCGAGCAGGCGATCGATCTTGTCGTCGAGCGCGTCGACGTCGTCGAGGTCCATGAGCCGGATCGCCCGCCGCGCGACTTTGTCCTCGTAAGCTGGGCCGATGCCGCGCTTGGTGGTGCCGATCTTGGTTCCCCCCACGGCGCCCGACTCGCGGTGCGCGTCGAGTTCGCGGTGCAGCGACAGGATGAGGGGGACGTTCTCGGCGATCTTCAGGTTCGCGGGCGTCACATCGACCCCTTGGCCGCGCAGTTTCTCGATTTCCTCTACCAGATGATAGGGATCGAGCACGACGCCGTTGCCGATGATCGACAGCTTCCCGGGACGCACGATGCCGGACGGAAGCAGCGCCAACTTATAGGTCTTGCCGTCGATCACCAAAGTATGGCCGGCGTTATGGCCGCCCTGAAACCGCACCACGACGTCGGCCCCGACCGACAGCCAATCGACGATCTTGCCTTTTCCTTCGTCGCCCCACTGGGCGCCGACAACGACAACATTGGCCATCGTCTATTGCTCTTCCACCTTTTTTGGACAAGCGAAGCCCCGGCGCAGCGACAATGCGCCGAACCGGGGCCTTAATCCGCCTTCGCCTAAACGATCGGCAAGGCTGAGTAAAGGCGCGCCGCCCATCGCCATAGGGCAATCGGGTGAAGGAAGTTCGTGACAAAGGGCTGAAGTGCTGAATTTGTCGACATCCGTTGATTTGTGATCGGAGCGGGGCGATGGATATTTTGGCGGCGGCGACGGCGAGGGATTTCGAGGCCACTGTTTTTCTCGATTATTTCAAAGACATGCCGGACCATCGGCAGCCTGGCAAGGTGGCCTATAGGCTCGACGAGATTCTGTTGCTGGCTCTGCTGTCGATCCTGGCGGGCGCCGAGGGGTTCACGGACATGGCTCGGTTCGGGCAGAAGAAGCTCGCCCTTTTGCAGCGCTTTCTGCCCTTCGCGAACGGCACGCCGAGCCACGACCACTTGGGCGACATCTTCGCTTCGCTCGACCCCCATGCCTTCCGGGAGCGCTTCGTCGCGTGGGTCGGCGCGCTGACCAAGGCCCCGCTCGAGGTCATCGCCATCGACGGCAAGACCTCGCGGCGCTCGGGACGCAAGGGCGGCAAAGAGACGATCCATATGGTGTCGGCTTTCGCGGCGCGGCAGCGCCTCGTTCTGGCTCAGACCAAGGTGAGCGAGAAGTCGAACGAGATCGTCGCCATTCCCGCCCTGCTGGACATGTTGTCGATCGACGGCGCCGTCGTCACCATCGACGCCATGGGCTGTCAGCGCGAAATCGCCCGTAAGATCGTCGACAAGAAAGCCGACTATGTCCTGGCCCTGAAGGGCAATCAGGGCAGGCTGCGCGACGATGTCGAATTGTTCGCAAACGAGCAGAAAGCAAAGGGTTTCGCCGATACGACAATCAGCGTCGCTCGAACCGTCGACGGCGACCACGGCCGGATCGAAACCCGAAACGTCACCGTCGTTCACGACGTCGCCTGGCTGCAGGAACGACACCAATGGCCGGGCCTCAGAGGCCTCGTCATCGTCGAAGCGATGCGCGAAATCGGACCCAAGACCGAACGGGAAACCCGCCTCTACCTGACCTCTTCACAACTCCACGCCGACAAACTCGGACCCATGGTGCGCGATCATTGGGGCGTCGAAAACGGACTGCACTGGGTCATGGACATGACGTTCCGCGACGACGAATGCCGCATCCGAACCCAAAATGCGCCCGAAAACGTCGTCACCCTCAAACACATCGCCCTCAACCTCGCGCGAAGGAAAAAAGGCAAGGACTCCGTCCGCCTTGCTCTCAAAACCGCCGCCTGGGACGATGACTTCCTCACCAAACTCATCGCCGCATGATTCCTTCACCCGATTCCCCCGCGATGTGGCGCTCGTCCATTTTCGCGGGCTATAAGGCGCCCGGGCGCTCATTCAAGCTCGCGGAGGCGAATCCATGGTCCGGCTCGACGACAAGCTCGCGCGCATCCGAGGCGGCCACTATCGCCGCCCGGATTTCATCATCGCCGACGCCAAGGACCCCGACATGGGGCCGGGACTGCACGCGGTCGGGCCGGCGCGGGCCGCGGGCGGGGCCGCGTCGCGGTACGCGACCCGGGCGGAATTCCTCGATTCGATCGAGGCGATCGTCAAGCAGGATGTCGTCGACATCATGCTGACCTCGACCTCGAACCTCGAGCAGCTGGCGAAGCGCAAGGCCTTCGCCGGCGCAGGCGTCAAGCCGGCGATCCGCGCCAATGACACGACCGACATCTGGCGCCATCGCGGCGCGACCTTTCATCATGCGCCATCGCGGCCGTTCCGCACCGCTTCGCTCACGCACGTGAAGCCGTTCACCGATCTCGGCCTCTACTCGATCACCTTCACCGGCGACATCGACGCCGACATCGCCTCGCTCGAGGCGTTCCGCGACTTTCGCGCCGACGCCGCCGCCAACGGCTTTTCCTATTTCCTCGAGGTCTTCAATCCGAACGTCGAGCGCGGCTTGAGCGCGGCGGCGGTCCCCGAATTCGTCAACGACGCGATCGTCCGCTGCCTCGCCGGCCTTACCGAGGCCGAGCGGCCGAAATTCCTCAAGATCGCCTATAACGGGCCGAAAGCGCTGGAGGAGCTCGCGTCGTACGATCCGGGCCTGGTGGTCGGCGTGCTCGGCGGCGGCGCCGGAACGGCCCGCGACTGTTTCGAGCTCATCCATCAGGCGGAGAAATACGGCGCGCGGGTCGCGCTGTTCGGGCGCAAGATCAACCTCGCCGAGTCTCCGCTCGACGTCGTGCGTCTGATGCGCGCCGTCGCCGACGGGGCCATGACCCCGCTCGAGGCGGTCAGGGATTATCACGCCGCGCTCGACAAGCAGCGCCTGAAGCCGGTCCGCGAGCTTGCGGTCGACAGCGCGATCACCGAGCCCGCCCTGATGGCCGCCTGATCGATGAGCGAACGGCGGGGCGTGCTGTCGGCGGGGACCTTTTGCGTCGACTTCAACAAGTCGATCGCGCGCTGGCCGGAGGAGGACACGTCGAACGAGGTCCTGGCGATCGACCGCCAGGGCGGCGGGTCGGGCTTCAACATGGCGATCGACCTCAAGCGCCTCGACCCCGGGCTTCCGGTCGAGGCGATGGGGGTCGTCGGCGACGACGCCCTCGGGCGTTTTCTCTTTGAGACATGCGACGCCCATGGCGTCGATCGCGCCGGGCTTCGCGCGCTCGAAGGGCGCGCGACGATGAGCGTCGATGCCTTCAGCGTCGCCAAGAATGGCCGGCGCACGCATTTCTATCATCAGGGCGTCGCCGCCGAGATGACGCCCGAGAGCTTCGACTTCTCTTCGACGCCGGCGAAAATCCTGCATCTCGGCCTGCCGGGCGCGCACAAGGCGATGGATCGCCCATGGCGCGGCGAGGCCAACGGCTGGGTCGCGGCGCTGCGCAAGGCCCGCGCCGCGGGGCTTGGCGCCAATCTCGAATTGATGACCACCCGGGCCGACCGGCTGGCCGAGCTTGGCAGGCCCTGCTTGCCCCATCTCGATTGGCTGATCGTCAACGATTACGAGATCGGCGCATTGGCTGGGCGCGAGACGCGGCGCGCCGACGGCTCGACCGATTTGGCTGCAGGTCGCGCGCGCGATCGAGGACGTGCTCGCGCTTGGCGCGATGCGCTGGGCGGCGGCTCATTTTCCTCAAGGCGCGATCGTCGGCGGACGCGACGGCTCGAGCCTCTCGCTGGGCTCGGTCGCCATCCCTCCGAGCGCCATCGTCGGCGCCAACGGCGCGGGCGACGCCTTCGCCGCCGGCATGCTCTACGGGCTGCACGAGCAATGGCCGATGGCGAAGGGCCTCGAGCTCGCCCATGCCTGCGCCGCGGCGTCGATGCGCGCGGTGTCGACGACCGCCGGCGTCGCGACGGTCGCCGAATGCCTCAAGCTGGCGAAGCAATGGGGATTTCGAGCGCTCACCACATAAGGATATTCGATTGCACGAGCCTCTTGGCTGAGGCTGCGCCGCCCATTGAACTGGCGGCGCTCCGTTGACGCCGCCGCGCCAAGAACGAGGCGCGGCGAGGCCGCATTGTGCTATGTTGCGTCGACAATCGAAGGAATGGAGAAAATGCAGCCAGCAATCGTCAAGGCGGCTCATGATGACGGCGCGGGCGTTTGGTGCGTCGAGCACTCGGACGTTGATGGCCTCCACGCCGAAGGCGACACCTTCGAGACCTTTTGCAGCAACGTTGCGGACGCGGCCGCCGATCTGATCGAAGGCGCCGGCGAAATCCATATCGAAATTATCGCCCATGCCTCAGTGCGCGCCCGCGTCGCCGCCTGACGGACTTCGGCGAAGCTGTCCGTCTTAAATTGAACGAGGCGCGGTGCGCCTTTCTCCGTCGGGGTAAGGGCGATCATGACATTTGGACGGCCCCGGACGGGAAACGGATCGTCGTTCCGGTCAAATCAAGTCTCGACACACCGCGGACGGCATTCTGAAGGACGCGGGCCTGCCCAAGGCGTTTTGAGCGTCGGCTCCTGAAAGGCCCGCGAAGCCGAGGTTGCGCAAGCCAGTCCGCGTGAGCGCCCGCCCGCGAAAGCGCGGCTTGAAGACCGCTCCCGCTTGACTGGCGCGCGCGCGCGTGAGAGCGGGCGCCTGCCTTCCTCGAGCATGAGAGCGTCGTGGCGCCCTTCCCCTACCGCTTGATCTTCGTGCGTCACGGCGAGACGGCCTATAACGCCGAGAACCGCCTGCAGGGACAGCTCGACATCCCCTTGAACGGGCGCGGGCGCGAGCAGGCGCGGTCGGTCGGGCGGACGCTTGGCGCGCGGATCGGGGCGGAGATCGAGCAATTGGAGGCGGCGAACGCCTTTGTCGCTTCGCCGCTCGTCCGCGCGCGCGAGACGATGGAGATCGCCCGCGACGCGATCGGCCTCCCGCCTCCCCGCTTCCGGCTCGACGCGGTCCTGAAAGAGATCAGCTTCGGCGCCTGGGAGGGCTTGACCTGGGCGGAAATCGAGGCGCGCGATCCGAGAGGCGTCCGGGCGCGCAGGAAGGACAAGTGGAGCTTCGCGCCGCCGGGCGGCGAGAGCTACGCGATGCTGGCCGAGCGGATGCGCCCGTGGCTGGGCGGCCTCGCCGGAGACGCCTTTGTCGTCTCGCACGGCGGCGTCGCGCGGGCGCTGATGGCGCTGATCGCCGGGGTCGCGCCGGCGAAGGCGGCCGACGCGCCGATCGCCCAGGGCCGCGCGCTGTGCTTCGAGCGCGGGACTTGTCGCTGGATCATGTGAGTGGCGGCGCGCTTTCTCTTTCAGCGGCGCGGCGAGAGCGAGCAGCGCTCACTCTCGCCCCGATCCAACAACGCGAGGCTCCTGGAGCGGGATGTTTTCAAGTTGACTCACACCGTCATTGCGAGCGAAGCGAAGCGAAGCAATCCAGGGGAACGACGGGCGCCTCACGGCCGCTGGATTGCTTCGTCGCTTCGCTCCTCGCAATGACGGTGGCGGTTCGACCTTGATTGCATCGCGCTCAGGCCGCCTTCTTGTTGACTGACGAAGTTGCGAGCTTGGTGAGCAGCTTGTCCGTCTGGATCTCTTCCTGCAGCGTCTCGTTGAGAAGCTTGGCGGCCTCGTTGAGCCCGAGTTGCTGCGCCCATGTCTTGAGCGTGCCGTATCGGGCGATCTCGTAGTGCTCGACCGCCTGGGCGGATGAAGCGAGGCCGGCGTCGAGCGCCTCGGCGCCCTTGAACTCCTCCATGATCTCCTTGGCTTCATCGATGATGCCGAGGATCGCCTCGCAGGTCTTGCCGCGGGCGGGCCGGCCAAGCTGTTCGAACACCTGGTTCAGGCGCTCGACGTGGCCTTCGGTCTGTTCGCGATGGGTCTCGAAAGCCTGCTTGAGCTCGGGCAATTCCGCCTCCTTCGCCATTTTCGGCAAGGCGCGCAGGATCTGCTTTTCGGCGAAGTAGATATCCTTGAGGGTTTCGGCGAACAATTCTTCCAGGTTCTTGCGGTTCGGCATGGCGCTCTCCTGTGGGGACGATGCCGGAGAACGACCTTGAGGGCTCTTTCGTTCCCGGCGGAAGGAACGGTTTCTTCGCCAGAAACGGACGGCCGCGCTAGCGCCGGACAGAGACGCCGGAACCGCGCGGAATTTTCGTCGTTTAGGATCGCGCGCCCGTCGATACCAAAGAGTGGCCGCCGCTGCTTGCTTATGACGCGCGCGAGCGCGACAATCACGGCTAAGGCAGTCCCGAAGGAGGCTCGTCCATGACCAGCAAGCTCGAACAATTGCGCGCTATGACCACCGTCGTCTCGGACACCGGCGACATGGATTCGATCCGCGCCTATAAGCCGACCGACGCCACGACAAATCCGTCGCTGATCCTGAAGGCCGCGGAGATGCCGGGCTACGCGCGGCTTGTCGACGAGGCGATCGTCTGGGGGGGCAAGCGGAGCGCTTCGGTCGGCGAAGTGACCGACCGCATCGCCGTGAACTTCGGCTCCGAACTGACCAAGATCGTCCCTGGCCGCGTTTCGACCGAAGTCGACGCTGATCTTTCGTTCGACACCGAGGCCATGGTCGCGAAGGCGAAATCGATCATCGCCGCCTACAAGGAGCGTGGCGTCAGCCACGATCACATCCTCATCAAGCTCGCTTCGACCTGGGAAGGCGTGCAAGCGGCGCGGCGCCTGCAGGCCGACGGCATCGATTGCAACATGACGCTCGCCTTCTCGCTCGCCCAGGCGATTGCCGCGGGAGACGCCAAGGCGTTTCTTCTTTCGCCCTTCGTCGGGCGCATTTTCGACTGGCATGTGAAGGCGGGCGGCGGCCCCTACACCGCCGAGACCGATCCGGGCGTGCACTCGGTCCGCACGATCTACGCCTATTACAAGACCTACGGAATCAAGACGGTCGTCATGGGCGCATCGTTCCGCAACACCGGCGAGATCGAGGCGCTGGCGGGCTGTGACCGGCTCACAATCTCGCCTCAGCTGCTCGATGCGCTCTCGAAGGACGAGGGCGCGCTCACGCGGCATCTCGACCCCGCCCATCCCGGGCCGGCCCCAGCCAAGGTCGCGATGGACGAAAAGACATTCCGCTGGATGCTGAACGAAGACCAGATGGCGACCGAGAAGCTCTCCGACGGCATCCGCCTGTTCGCCAAAGATCTGAATACGCTGAGGACGATGGTGCAGCACCGGCTGGCGAAAGCGGCGTGAGGGCGCGGCGCGCGTCGGGCGACGCGGTCGCTGGCCGCGTCGGTCGACCTCCATAGGGCGTCCTCAGGACGCCCGTCGATCGAGCGCCGCGCTCCGGAAAACGGTGACACATGCATATTTGCTATTTTCGGGAGAAAGAGAAAGATGTAAGTGTCACCGTATTCCGCGCGCGACCGCGGACGCCCAAAGATCTGAATACGCTGAGGACGATGGTGCAGCACCGGATAACAAAACGGTGACACATGCATATTTGCTATTTTCGCCTCTAGGGAGAATAGGGAAAGATGTAAGTGTCACCGTATTCCTGCGCGACAACATCGCACGCGCGTTGCGCTTTGTGCACGGCCTCGAACTTGACGGCTTGCTGAACGACGACAAAACCCTTTATGCGGCGACACGCTGCCTGGAAATCATCTCCGAGGCGTCGCGGCGGCTGTCGCCGGCTTTCAAAGGGCGACATCCCGAAATCCCCTTGGAAGGCCGTTGCTGGTTCAGGGAGCATCGACCGCCACGATTATGAGGATGTTCTCGAACGCCGAATCTGGCAGACGATCCATGAAGCGCCGCCATCGCTTCGCGCTGTCGTGGACGCTGAATTGCGGGAGTGATTCGCGGCTGTGTCCACGGTTTCGACCGACGCCTCGCCCTTGTTGCCTAATCCGCGAGCCCAAAGCTATGGAGAAGCGCAGCCGTCGTTCGATCCTCCTCGCAATGACGCCTAACCGACCGCAATGACGGTCGCGATGCGGGACGGTCCGCCATGCAAGAACGCCGGTTCGCCCCTCGAAGTGCTGCGGGTTTTTCTCAAGCTCGGCCTGACCAGCTTCGGCGGCCCGGTCGCGCATCTCGGCTATTTCCGCCGCGAGTTCGTCGTTAAGCGCGGCTGGCTCGACGAGCGCGCCTATGCCGACCTCGTCGCCTTGTGCCAATTCCTGCCCGGCCCGGCCAGCAGCCAGACCGGCTTTGCGATTGGGCTCATGCGCGCGGGCTACCTCGGCGGCCTCGCGGCGTGGGCCGGGTTCACGCTGCCCTCGGCGATTGCGCTTACGCTCTTCGCCTATGGCGAGGGCGCGCTGAAAGGTCCGGCGGGCGAAGGGCTCATGCACGGCCTCAAGCTGGTCGCGGTCGCCATCGTCGCCCAGGCGGTCTCAGGCATGGCCCGGAGCCTCGCGCCCGACCGGCCGCGGGCGACGATCGCCGTCTTGTCGCTGATCCTGATGGCGTTCGCGCCGGCGGCCTGGGCCCAGATCGCCGTCATCCTTCTCGGCGCCCTTGCCGGACTTGTCGTCTGCCGGCAGGGCGCGGTCGCCACTGTCGCCGCCGCCGAGGCGCCGATCTCCCGGCGGATGGCGATTGTCTTCGCCGGCCTGTTCTTCGTCCTGCTGGCGCTATCGCTCGTTCCTGGAGGCTCGGGCGCGCCGGCGCTCGCCGCCGCCTTCTACCGCTCGGGCGCGCTGGTGTTCGGCGGCGGCCATGTGGTGCTGCCGCTGCTGCGGACCGCCGTGGTCGATCCGGGCTGGGTCTCCGATAGCGCCTTCCTCGCCGGCTATGGCGCGGCCCAGGCCGTGCCCGGACCGCTCTTCACCTTCGCCGCCTATCTCGGCGCGGTTGCGGGCGTTGCGCCGGGCGGCGTCGCCGGGGCGGCGCTCGCTCTGGTCGCGATTTTCGCCCCCGGGCTTCTGCTGGTGATGGCGGCCCTTCCGTTCTGGAATGGCCTGCGCGCCCGCTTGAACGCGCGGGCGGCGATGGCCGGCGTCAACGCCGCCGTGGTCGGCCTGCTCGCTTCCGCGCTCTACAATCCGGTGTGGACGAGCGCGGTCGGGGGGCCGGCCGATTTCGCCATCGCGGCGGCTGGCTTCGTCGCGCTGATCGTCTGGCGCGCTCCCCCGCTCGTCGTCGTCCTCGCGACCGCCGCCGCCGCGACGCTGCTCAGCCTCGCCGGCTGAACACGGCAGCGCCAAGCCTTCGAAATCGGCTCTTCTCGGCTATCGCTGGGACTCGCTGCGTTTGCCGCCGTTCAGGAAATCTGGCCGCGAGATAGCGCGTCGGACAATGCCCTTGCGCGTTCGATCGCTTTCAAGCGTTCCGCCTAAGCAATTCCTAACTCGCTTATCGGAGATTGCTGTCGGACGGCCATTCCGCCGTAGACGACAGCCCGACATAATGGACATAGGCTCGCGACTTTTTGGCGATCGCACAATTCTGGACGAGATCCGGAAAGGAAACGGCGTCACCGCGGGTTTTGACTATCTTCGCCTCGGATTGGCCCTCGCCGTGCTTGTCTGGCACAGCATCATCCTCACCTCCGGGTCGCTCGCCGCCTACCACGCTCTCTGGAGCGGGCCGTTTCGGTTCCTCGCCGCAGCCATACTGCCGATGTTCTTTGCCCTGTCGGGCTTTCTCGTCACAGGCAGCCTCGCGCGGACCCGGCTGCACCAGTTTGCGACCCTTCGTCTGCTGCGGCTTGTCCCGGCTCTCGCCGTCGAGGTTACGCTCTCCGCCCTGATCCTGGGCGCGTTTTTCACCACGCTCCCGCTTCGAGACTATCTGACCAGCCCGGAGCTCGGCGGCTATTTCGGCAATATCCTTGGCTTGGTGCACTTTACCTTGCCCGGCGTATTCGCGGACAATCGCGTTCCGCGGGTCGTCAACTCTCAGCTTTGGACCATTCCGTTCGAGCTTGAGTGCTACGTGTCGCTCGCGATTGTCTCGTTATTGACGGGGCTGCGGCGCCGACGCCTTTTTGTCGCGCTGCTGGTGGCTTTCTCGCTCGCCGCCACTGCCGGCGCTTTTCTTGAGAATTCGATCAGCCCGTTCGGCCCCCTTCAGGGGCGAGTTCTTGTTGTCGCGTTTCTTGCCGGGGCCGGCATCCATCTTTATCGCGACCGGATCCCTTACGCCTCCTTTCTCGGCGTCGTTGCCGGCGTCGCGTCGATGGTCTTGCTGCAAATTCCCAATACCGCCTTTCTTGCGGCGCTTCCGATCGCTTATCTGACCGTCTGGATCGGACTCATGCGGCCGCCGAAGATTCCATTCGGCGACCTGTCCTATGGCGTCTACCTGTTCCACTTCCCGATCCAGCAAACGATCGCGCATCTCTTTCCCGGCGTAGAATGTTGGTGGCGGATGATTCTCATGGCGTTGCCGCCAAGCCTGCTCTGTGCGTGGCTATCCTGGAACCTGGTTGAGCAGCCCATTCTGAACCGCAAGAAGCTGATTTTGGCGAGGGTCGATCGCGTTTGCCTTGCGCTTTTTGAGCTGGCGCGCCCAATCCTGCCAAGCGGCGAGAGCGGCCCGCGACTGACGGACTGAGTCCTTGGCGAACTGCCGTGTCCTGATCGGCCTGATCGGATCCAGATGTGGCTTCGGCGCGTTGCAATTCCGCGTCGCTGTCGCCACGGCCTTCGCCGCGGCGAGGCCCGCCGTCCCCGTCGCTGCGAGGAGCCAGCGCGAGCCGCCGATGGGCTCATGAAAAACCTCGTTGGTGATTCCTCTTTACGAAAATCAGAATCTCTGGTACTTTGCCTCGGTGGACGATCGAAGCGAGCGCTTGGCCGCTTAGGCCCGCCCGCCAAGAAAGGAGAGAGGAAGATTTTTAATGCCGGAGGGGTCGCCGTAACCAAATGAAAACGCCCGATTCCGCGAAGGAAATCCAAGGAAATCAAAAGCGTTTTCTTTGATTTTCTTTGCCCGGAATTGGCCGGGCTTTGCTCGATTTGGCTGGATTTGGGGTCGGCTTGGCCGTTCTTCCGCTACCCGCCTCCGGCGATCCGGGGGAGTCCGACCCGTTCGCGCCACCGTGAGGTCACTCTGCGGTCCGACCGGCTCGTCTCGATGTTGTCGAGGAACTGGCGCGCGCTCTCCCTCCAGGTGAAGCGCAGGGAATGTTCGCGCGCCCGCTCGCGCGGGATGGTCAGCGCCTTGAGGCAGGCCGCCCTCAAGTCCTCCTCGAGCACGCCCGCGCCGTGGCCGACGACGTCGATCGGTCCGGGCACGGGGAAGGCCGCGACTGGAACGCCGCTCGCCATCGCCTCGATCAGCACGATCCCGAACGTATCGGTGCGCGAGGGGAAGACGAACACGTCCGCGCTGGCGTAGATGTCGGCGAGCGCCTCGCCATGCCTTGCGCCGAGAAAATGCGCATGGCGGTAGCGCCGCTCGAGCCGGCGGCGCTCCGGTCCGTCGCCGACGATGACCGTCGAGCCGGGCAGGTCGAGGCCGAGCAGCGCTTCGAGGTTCTTCTCCACCGCCACCCGCCCGACCGAGAGAAAGATCGGCCGCGGCAGGTCGAGCGCGCGCTTGGTCCGCGGGCGGTAGAGGGCGTGATTGACGCCGCGCGTCCATATTCGCACCCGGGCAAAGCCGCGGCTGGTCAGGTCGGCGCCGATGGTCGGCGTCGGCGCCATCACCGCGGCCGAGGGCGCATGGAAATAGCGCAAGCCCGCATAGGTCAGCCATTTGGGAACGCCGAACCGCGCCGACACATATTCGGGAAAGCGGGTGTGATAGCTGGTTGTGAAGATACGTTTGCGCCGGAGGCAATAGGCGCGCGTCAGCCAGCCGATCGGGCCTTCGGTGGCGATATGGATGTGGTCCGGCGCCGCTTCCTCGATGCGGCCGCCGATCCGCCATACGTTCGGGAGCGCGAGGCGAATCTCGGGGTAGGAGGGCAATGGCGCGCTCCACATGCCCTGGGGAGTGAGAAATTCGAATTCCGCGCCGAATTCCGCCGCCGCCTGGGTCATCCGCTCCAGGGTCGAGACGACCCCGTTGACTTGCGGCCGCCAGGCGTCTGTCGCGATCAGGATGCGCATCAGGCCGCTTCCGCCTGCGCCTGTTCCGCTCGCCCGTCAACCGCTTCGTCCTCGAACGAGACCGGCTCCTCGATGCGCGAGTTGAGCTGCAGGGGAATCTTCCAGCGCAGCACCTCGAACCGGCCGTCATGATGCTCGACCACGAGCGAGCACGACTCGACGAAGTCGCCGGTGTTGACATAGATGACGCCCCCCATCTCCCGGATGATCGGATGATGAATGTGGCCGCAAACCACGCCGTCGACGCCGCGCTTTCTGGCTTCGCCGGCGAGCTCCTGCTCGAACGAGCCGATAAAATTCACCGCGTTCTTGACCTTGAGCTTCGCCCAGGCCGAAAACGACCAATACGGCAAACCGAGCGCCCGGCGCGCCGCGTTGAAATGGGTATTGACGAACAGCGCGAGGTCGTAGGCCCAGTCGCCGAAGAAGGCGAGCCACTTCGAGTGGCGCACCACCACGTCGAATTCATCGCCGTGGATAATGAGGTACCGCTTGCCGTCAGCGGCCGTGTGGATCGCCTGCCGCTTGATCTGGATGCCCCCGAAGGTCAGGCCGAAGAATTGACGAGCGAATTCATCGTGGTTGCCGGGAACGAACACCATCCGCGCGCCGCGGCGGACTTTGCGCAACAGTTTCTGAACGACGTCGTTGTGCGCCTGCGGCCAATACCAGCCGGCACGGAGGCGCCACCCGTCGATGATGTCGCCGACAAGGTAGATCGTGTCAGCCTCGACATGTCGCAGCATATCCAGGATAAGGTGGGCCTGGCAGCCGCGCGTTCCCAGGTGCAAATCCGACAGGAAAAGCGTCCGGTAACGGTGGGTTTCGTGAGACTTCGACAAAGGGGCGGCCTCCTCGCAAGGGGGCGAACAGACGGCAACTCTCTGCACAGATTCTCGTGTCGCTTCGATGACGCGGCGCACGCGACGCGCTTATAATTGTCAGAGCAGAGGGTGTCGAGTGTGGGGCGTGACGCATGGACCTAGGGATCTCTGGCCGAAAAGCGATCGTATGCGCGTCGAGCAAGGGCCTCGGCCGCGCCTGCGCGCGTGCGCTGGCGGAAGCCGGATGCGCCATTGTTCTCAATGGCCGCGACGCGGAACCGCTGGCTCGGACCGGGCGCGAGTTGCGCGAAGCGACGGGCGTCAAGGTTCGCGAAATCCTTGGCGATCTCGATGATCCGGCGACGCGCGCGGAACTCATCGCCGCCTGCCCGGACGCCGATATTCTGGTCAACAACAACGGCGGGCCGCCTTTCAAGCCGTTCGATGAGATCATGCGCGAGGATGTCTTGAAGGGCGTCGAATCGAACATGCTGACCCCGATCGCGCTCGTCCAGGCGCTGGCCCCAGGCATGGCCGAACGCAAGTTCGGCCGCATTGTCAACATCACCTCGAGCTCGGTCAGGGCGCCGATCGCCGGCCTCGATGTCTCATCGGGCGCGCGCGCCGGCCTAACCGCGTTCCTCGCCTCGGCGGCGCGACTCTATGCGCGCCACAACGTCACGATCAATTCGATCCAGCCCGGATCGTTTGAAACCGACCGACAGAAATCCGGTCTCGCCCGCACCGCGGCGCAGCGTGGCGTCGGCGTCGACGTAGCGCGGTCGGAATCGAAGGCGAGGATCCCGGCCGGGCGATTCGGCGATCCCGACGAATTTGGCGCGCTTTGCGCCTTCCTCGCCGGCGCGCAGGCGGGATTCATCACCGGCCAGAACATCCTGATCGACGGCGGCGCCTTCCCTGGGGCGTTCTGAGGCGGCGAACGCTCAAACTTCGCTCTGATCGACATCAACGACAACAAAACGGGCAGGACGCTGTTGGCGACCGGGAGGCGACTCGACGTCAATGCGGGATCACGCCCGGGACAACAAATTGCTGGATCGCCACCAGCACGCCGAGCAGAAGCGTCAGCGCGATGCTGTGCCAGAAGGTGCGGGCGAAGACCACGCCTTCCTGTCCGCGCAAATCGGTGACCGAAACGCCGGTCGCGATATTCTGCGGCGAGATCATCTTGCCCATAACGCCGCCGGAAGAATTGGTCGCGGCGAACAGCACCGGATCGAGATTGAGCTGCTTCGCCGCCACCACCTGGAGGTTGCCGAACAGAGCGTTGCCCGATGTGTCGCTCCCGGACAAGAACACGGCGAGCCAGCCCAGGAAAGGCGAGACGAAAACGAACGCGTGTCCGACTGAGGAGGCGCCGAGGCCGAGCGTATAGGCCATCCCCGAATAATTCATGAGATAGGCGAGAGCGACAATAAGGCAGACGGTCAGCACCGCCAGCCATGCTTGCGCGATCGTCGTTCGCACGCAGCGAAAAAACTCCGGCACGCCGATTCCGACCAGCGCCGCGGTGATGATGGCCGACAGAAGAATTGCGGTGCCGGTGGCGAGCGGCTGAAACGCCCACACCGCGGCATAGGGCTTGTCGTCATAGAGCGTGATCGAGATCATCTTGTTAAGGCCAGGCCAGGGGATCGACTGCTGTCCAATCGCTGGAATGCTGAACGTCGTCCACAGGATGACGACAATGGTCACGACCACCCAGGGAAGCCAGCCCTGCCAGGCTCCGACATCCGAGGCGACGTGGCTCAGGTCAGCGTGTCCGCGAACTGCGAATTCGGAGTCCGGAGCCGGTTTCCAGGCCTGCAGGAATCCGAGCGTCACGATCAGCGAGCCCAGCGAAGCGAGGACATCCGTCAACGCGTAGTTGATGAAGTTCGACGATACGAACTGGAACAAGGCGAAGGAGCCGCCGGCGACCAGCAATACGGGCCACAGCGCCCGCAACGACCTCGCTCCGCCGTAAAGCGCCATCACGTAGAACGGCAAAAGAAGCGCGAAGAACGGCAGCTGACGGCCGACCATCGAGCCGAGAACATGCGGAGACAAACCGGTCACCGCCCCCAATACCGTCACGGGCACGCCGAGCGCGCCGAAGGCGACCGGCGCCGTATTGAAGATCAAGACCAGCACCAGCGCGTCGAGCGCCGGAAAACCGACGAGGATGAGAAGGGACGACGTGATCGCAACCGGCGTGCCGAAGCCCGCGATGCCTTCGAGGAGCGCGCCGAAACAGAAACCGATCACGACCAGCACGACGCGCCTGTCGTTGGGAAGGTGGTTGAGGATCCAGGCCCGAAAGGCGTCGAACCGCCGCGACTCGACGGCTATGTTGTAGAGGAGCAGAGCGTTGATGACGATCCACATCACTGGCCAAAGCGCAAAGACCGCGCCGTTGGCGATGGAATTGAAGGCAAGGGAGAGCGGAAGCCCCCAGACCGCGGTCGCAATGACAATGCCGACCATGAGCCCCGCCAGAGACGATTGCCATGCCGGCCGGCGCAGGACGCCGAGGAGCACGAGAACGGTCAAGACCGGAAGCGCGGCGACGATGAACGAGAGCGGCAGGTTATCCGCGACCGGCGTAAGCAATTGACGAAACATTTAGCGCCCCTCTCCGCGTGCGACGGCCTCCGCCGCGCCGGCCCAAAGTCGTTTCCTCCGCGCCGAACGGCGCCGTATTGCCGTGGAACGAGACCGGCGTCGCCGCTGGCCCCGGCTCCTCGATCACGTTTTTACCCCATGAATGCGATTGGACAAAAGACGCTTTTCCGACGCATGAACAGGGATTTAAGGTAATCCGGAGCGATTTTGGTGATGGCTAGCCGAACGCATTTGTTCGATATTCCGAACGATGTCGTCTATAATGCGCCATCGAAGCGAGGCTCACGATGGGCGTTGAGGGCAAGGACAGGGCGAAGGTTCTAGAAGCCGGGGCAGCCTCGCTGTCGAACCAGCTCGGGCAGGCGGTGCTCAGGCTGCGCAAGGGTTACGGACTGTCGCTCGCCGACCTCTCGCAGCAGTCTGGCGTCGCCAAGTCGATCATCTCGCAAATCGAGCGCAACGAGACCAACCCAACGCTGACCACAATCTGGCGGCTCGCCCATGCGCTCGACGCGTCGATCGAATCGATGCTGCAGGGCGCCGAGGAAGGCCCGTTCATCGAGCATTTGCGCCGTGGAACCACCCCGATCTTCGTCTCCGACGACGGGCTGTGCCGGCTCGCGGTGATCGGCTGGCTGAAGACCGTCGACTGGCTGCAATGGTACGATTTTCAGGCCGACCCGGGCGGCGTGCTCGAATCCACCGCCCACCTTCGCGGCTCGGTCGAGTGTCTGTCGGCGTTGGAAGGCGAGCTCGAGGTCGAGGTCGGCGGATCGTCGACGAGGGTATGCGCCGGCGAGACGCTGCGCTACCGATGCGATATGCCCCATCGCATTCGCAACATGAGCGAGAAACCGGCGCACGCGACAATGGTCTGTATCCTCAAGGCGGCAATGATGGATTGAGGCGGCGCGGGGCGCCTCGACCCTCGGCATGAGCCGCCATGGTCGCGGATCTGCGCCGCTATCGTCCTGGATTAACGCTTTGGGCGCCATGACTTCGATCGGCTCGGGCGGGGCGCCGAACTGGGCTTGCTTTCCGCGCGCCGAATCGAGCGAACCGCCGCGTCGCCGATTCTGACCCCATTTGTCCCCGATCCCTTCGTCCATGTCCCTGATTGGGGCAGGGGCATTCGAGGGGAGGTAAGCTTTCAGCAACCGGACTTGACGGCGCTCGGCGGCCGCGACAAAGTTGAGCCGCGCTCGAAGATTTGCCAAGTGGCTGATTTGCTGGTGCTTTGCCCGCCTGGTGAACCATGGTTCGGTTCACGGTGGGGCGGGAAAGGAACGTGGCGAAAACGAAGCGACAGTCCTGACGGCGTCTGCGGCGGTCTGCACAAAGAATCGACTCGCTTTGTTGGCGAATCTCAAGTCCCTGCGCGGGGTCTCTGATTCGTACTGGGTTTGTTTTTGCCCTGATCTCCTCCAGCGTGGCGTGCTCGTGTTGGCTCGACAGGCGGCGGGCCGCGCGATATGAGCGCCGATTGGGCTTGGCCGGAGCGCTTAGTGACCACGACGCCTTCCGTAACTCGTGAGGTCGGGCAGGACGGGGTTGTCCTGTCGCTGGCTGGGGCGTGGATCGTCGCCGCCGGACCCGAGCTGGAGGCGGCCGGGGCTTCGCTTGCCACGCCGCCCAAAGACGCGAAGCGGGTAGTCCTCGATCTTGGCGCTCTTGAGCGCATGGACACCGCCGGCGCCTGGTTCATCGATCGTGCTCGCGTTGAAACGGCGGCCGCCGGAGCAACCGTCTCCTATAGCGGCGCGCGGCCCGAGCACGCGATCCTGCTCAAAGAGGCCGGTTACCATCCGCCAGACGCGCCTGCGCGCGCTCCCCCGCCGCATGCGATCGCGTTGCTCTCGGCGGTCGGCGAGACCGTCACGGAGTTGGGTGTCGATTTCATCGACATTGTCGATTATCTCGGCGAAGTCGTGGTGATGTTCTTGCGCCTCGCTCTGCAGCCTCTGCGCTGGCGCTGGACTTCGATGGTGCATCACCTCGAGATGTTCGGACTGCGCAGCGTGCCGATCATCATGCTGATCAACTTCCTGGTCGGAGCGATCGTCACCCAGCAGGGCGTTTTTCAGCTCGCCAAGTTCGGCGCCTCGACCTACGCGGTCGATCTGGTTGGCGTCCTCGGCTTGCGTGAGCTCGGCGTATTGATGACCTCGATCATGATTGCGGGGCGCACCGGATCGGCGATCACTGCCGAGATCGGTTCGATGAAGATGCGCGAGGAGATCGACGCCCTCAAGGTGATGGCGCTCGATCCGCTCGAAGTGCTGATCATCCCGAGGCTGGTGGCGTTGACAATCGCCCTCCCGGTCTTGACGTTCCTCGCCGACATGGCGCAGGTCGGAGGCGGCCTTATCGTCAGTTGGCTCTACGCCGGGGTGACGCCGCAAAGCTTTCTATTGCGGCTCCAGAACGCCATAGGCATTAATACGTTTATGGTCGGCCTCATCAAGGCGCCGTTCATGGCGGTGGTGATCGGCCTCATCGCTTCCACAGAGGGCATGGAGGTGCGCGGGTCGGCCGAGTTGCTTGGGCGCTGCGTCACCTCATCGGTGGTCAAGTCGATCTTCATGGTCATCGTCATGGACGGGCTGTTCGCGATGTTCTTCGCCGCGGTGACCTATTGAGCGCGGAGGCCCCCATCGCCAGCCCGCGGCCGCGCGAAGTCATCATCAGCGTGCGCGGCCTCAAGGTCGGCTTCGGCGACCACCTGGTGATGGACGGGCTCAATCTCGACCTCTATCGCGGCGAGGTGCTGGGCTTCGTCGGCGCATCCGGCGCCGGGAAGTCGGTGCTGACCCGGACGATTCTGGGGCTCATACACAAACAAGCGGGAACCATCGAGGTCTTCGGTCACGATATCGACAAGCTGACGCCGCGCGAGCATCTGGAGGTCGGCGAGCGATGGGGCGTGCTGTTTCAGGAGGGGGCGCTGTTCTCCAGCTTGACCGTGCGCCAGAACATCCAGGCGCCGATGCGTGAGCATCTGCACCTATCCCAGTCCACGCTCGACGGTCTGGCGGCGCAGAAGCTGGCGCTCGTCGGCCTGCCTCAGGACACCGCCGACAAGCTTCCCTCTGAGCTTTCCGGCGGCATGACCAAGCGCGTTTCGCTGGCGAGGGCGTTGGCCCTCGATCCAGAGATCGTGTTCCTCGACGAGCCGACCTCGGGGCTCGACCCGATTTCGGCCGGCGATTTCGACGATCTTATCGGCACGCTGCAGAAGACGTTGGGCCTCACCGTCTTCATGGTCACGCACGATCTCGACAGCCTGTTTGCCATCTGCGACCGTGTTGCGGTGCTCGGGCACGGCAAAGTGATCGCGGTCGGTCCGATCAGCGAACTCCTGCTTTCCGACGACCCTTGGCTCAAGGCCTATTTCCACGGTAAGAGGGGTGTGATCCGCCTCACGACGGCCGCGGAGCGGCCCGTCGCGCGCGCTGCGGACGACCGGCCGCAGAACGCGAGGCGCTGACCAGAATGGAGACGCGTGCCAACTATGTCGCGATCGGCGCCTTCACCCTGGCGGCGGTCGTTGGGGCGTTTCTATTCATCATGTGGATCGCCGGCTACGCGACGCCGGGCGGCCACAGGACCTTCCAGGTCGTTTTCAGCGGTTCGGTCTCCGGTCTTTCTAACGGCGCCAACGTTCTGTTCAACGGCATCAAGGTCGGCGAAGTCACGCATCTCACGTTTTCCAGAAGCGATCCCCACCAGGTCGTAGCCGACATAGACGTCAGTGCGGATGCGCCGATCGATCGGAACACCAAGGCTCGACTCGAGACTGCGGGAATCACTGGGGCTGCCGCGGTCGCCCTGCTCGGCGGGTCAACGCCGGGGCCGCCCTTGGTTAGCGGGAATGGCCAGGGGGCGATCATCTACGCCGAACAGTCGATGCAGCTTCAGGAGATTCTGGACAACGTCGGCGCCCTTTCCATCAGGGCGACCGCCGTTCTGGACGACGCTGAGAAAGTCATCGCCGACAATTCCGCGCCGATCCATTCGGCGATCGAGAACGTCGATGTGTTCTCGAAGGCGCTGGCCGACAACGCGCCCGGCGTCGACGCGGCGCTGAAGAGCGTGGGCGAAATCGGCAAGCAGATCGGGCCGCTCGCCGCGCGCCTGCAGACCCTGTCCGATGACGCCGACCGGTTGGTCCAGTCGATCGATACGGACGAGGTTCGCACGATCGTCGACAACGTTCAGAGCCTGTCGGCGAAAGGCGTCTCGGTCGTCGATCGCGCCGACAAGCTTCTCGCCGACAATTCCGATTCGATCCACTCGACGCTTCAGAACGCCGACGTCTTCGCCAAGACCCTGGCCGACAACGCCCCCAACGTCGACACGACGCTCAAGAATCTTGCCGAGATCAGCAAGACGGTCCAGCCAGTGGTGGCGCAAATCCAGACGCTGTCGGAGAAGGCCAATCGTCTGCTCGCGGCGATCGACACGGACAAGGTCAGCGACGTGATCGGCAACGTGCAGACGTTCAGCCAGTCACTTGCGGCGAGCTCGGATAATTTCAAGGGTCTGGTGCGCGACGGCGCCGCGCTTGCCAATCACCTCAACGATTCGGCAAAGCGGCTCGACACAGCGCTCATTGACATCGACCAGTTGATGAAGGCGATCAACTCGCAAAAGATCGCCGGCATCGTCGACCAGGTCAACGACGTCGTGGCGACGGTGCGCCAGAACAGGGGCAACATCGATCTGACGCTCAAGAACTTCGGCGAGCTCTCCGGCAAGCTCAACGATTCGGCCGACAAGGTCGACGGCGTGTTGACGAGCGCCCAAAGCTTCCTTGGGTCGCCGAGCACGAAGGGGGCGGTTGACCGCATTAGCGAGGCGGCGCAGTCGGTCAAGAAGCTCGCCGACGACACCGACGCACGGGTAAAGGATATTGCCGCCGGCCTCAGCCGATTCACCAACAGCGGCTTGCGCGAGTACGAGTTGCTCGCCATCGAGGGGAGGCGGACGGTCGACGACATTGACAGCCTGGTGCGTTCGTTCGAGCGCAACCCAAATCAACTCATCTTCGGCTCGAAGCCGTCCCTGCCTGAATATCGCGGCGGGCAATGATGGGGCGGCCGGGGGGCGAATTTCGCGGCCGAATCAAAATCGCGGCCGCCGGCGCGCTTGTGCTGGCGCTCGCGGCCTGCGCCGGCGGGCCCTCCGCGACCATGTACGATCTCAGCGCCGCCAAGCCGCCCCCGGCTCGCGCGTTGAGAGCCCAGATCCGCATCGGACAGCCCGCCGCGACGGCCAACCTCGACAGTGATCGCATACTCGTGCGCGACTCAGACACTCTGGCCACGCTTGCGGACGCTCGCTGGTCGGAGTCGCTGACCGCGCTCTTCCGTACGCGGCTGGCGCAGAGTTTCCAGAACGCTGGGCTCGCCCGCTGGATCGACGGCCCGGCGGCGAACGCGGATTACGAGGTCGACCTCGACATTCGCGCCTTCGAGCTCGACGCCCAGACGAAGGAAGTCCATGTCGACATCGCCGCCTGGGTCGTCGCCCTTGGCAGCGGCCGGATTGCCGCGGATCAAATTTTCACATTGCGCGCGCCGGCCGCGTCGACCGACGCCGCGGCCGTGGCGGCCGCGATGGATCAGGCGGCTTCGACCGTCATGACCGAGATCGTCAAATTCGTCGCCCAGACGCTGTGAACCTTGTCGACCTGCCCGGCCCGGGGCGGTCTCATGCCTCGCAACGGAAACCATCGCCGCCTCCGGCGCGAGAAGGCGGCAGCGTCGAGGCCCTCGAAATCGCGCACCACATTGCGGGTGATGACGGTCGGGCCATGAGCGGTGCGGTGGCGGCGATCGTAGCGACTTGCCGGCAGAAATCCGCGGCCTATGCCGGATCGCGCGCCCTCGGCTCGGCGGCCGGCGGGCCGGGCGGTTTCACGGCGCGCGCCGAAAGCGGCCATATTTTAACGCGCTTGATGCGGCGGGGGTCGGCGTCGAGGATCTCGAATTCGAATTCGCCCGGACCGGTCAAAATCTCGCCGCGGTTCGGGACGCGGCCGGCCGCCGCGGTGACAAGGCCGCCGATCGTGTCGACGCCCTCGGCGTCGGGGAGCGAGGCGAAATCGAAACCGGCCGTCTGCGAGACGGCGTCGAGAGGCGCGCGGGCGTCGGCGATGAAGCCGCCGTCGCCCGACGGACCCAATTCCGGCGTCTCGTCCTCGTCATGCTCGTCCTCGATGTCGCCGACGATCGCTTCCATCACGTCCTCGATCGACACCAGGCCGTCTGTCCCGCCGTATTCGTCGATGACCAGGGCCATATGGGTGCGGGACGCCTGCATCTTGAGCAGGAGATCAAGCGCCGGCATCGACGGGGGCGCATAGAGGACCGGCCTCAGGATCCGCGCTGCCGACAGCGGCATGTCGAGTGAGGTCTCGGCGTCCGCGCCGGCCGGCTCAGGCCCCTTCATCAACCCGAAGCGTGGATCGGACGCAAGGAAGACAACAAAATCTCGGATGTGGATCATGCCGCGCGGATCGTCGAGCGTCTCGTCGTAGACTGGAAGGCGCGAGTGGCCGGCGGTGCGAAAGCAATCGAGCACCTCGCTCAGCGGCGTATCGAGCGCAAGCGCCACGACGTCGGCGCGGGGCACCATCACGTCCTCGACCCGAACGTCGTGAAGAGCGAGAACGTTCTTGAGGATGGCGCGCTCTTGCGGCGTGAACTCCTCGCTCGCGCTCTCCTCGATCACGTCCTCGATGTCGTCGCGCGCCGAAGCCGGCGCGAGGCCGAACAGCGCCCGCACACGCTCGAACAAGCTCGATGGCTGTTCGCGGGAGACGCTTGCGGACGGCGTTTCCGGCGCCGGTCCTGCCTCATTCGCCACGGTCATCCTTCGACGACTTCGCGCGCGTAGGGGTCGGCCGCCCCGAGCCGCGCCAGAATCCTGGTTTCCAGCGCCTCCATGCGCTCAGCCTCTTTGTCCATCCCATGATCGTAGCCGATGAGATGGAGAAATCCATGCGCGACAAGGTGGCGATAATGGTCGGCGAGCGGAACGCCGAGCTCCTCCGCCTCGTGCGCCAGCGTTTCAAAGGCGAGCGCGATATCCCCGAGCTGTAGGCGCGGTCGCTGATCGCGGCCGACGCGGACGCGGTCAACAACCGCGTCTGCAAAGGGCGAAGGGAAGGAAAGCACGTTGGTCGGCTTGTCGACGCCGCGCCAGCGCACATTCAGCTCCCGCAAACGCGCATCGTCGGCGAGGCAGAGGCTGACCGCGGCGCGATAGGGCGTCTGGAAGGACGCCCGTCCTCCCGGACGGTCTATGCGCGTCTGGAAGGACGCCCGTCCTTCCGGACGGTCTATGCGCGTCTGGAAGGACGCCCGTCCTTCCGGACGGTCTATGGGCGTCTGGAAGGACGCCCGTCCTCCCGGACGGTCTATGGGCGTCGCCATCCCGGCTTCCTCGACGCAGGCGGCGATCGTCTCGCGCGCAAGACTCCGCGCCCGCGGTAAGCCTTGCCACAGAACAGATGGTACGGAGATGTCAAGCGAAACCGTCATCTGGCCGCCATCGGCTGTCCCGCGCGGCCCGCGCGCTCATAGGCTTCGACGATCTGGCGCACCAGATCGTGGCGCACGACGTCGACGTGGGTGAAGCGGACGTGACCGATGCGTGGGATCGCCCTAAGCAGCGCGATCGCGTCGCCAAGCCCCGACTTCTGTCCGGGCGCGAGATCGGTCTGGGTCGGATCGCCGTTGACCATCATTCGCGAGCCTTCGCCGAGGCGGGTGAGGAACATCTTCATCTGCATCGCGGTTGCGTTCTGCGCCTCGTCGAGGAGGATCGCGGCCTTGGACAAAGTCCGCCCGCGCATGAAGGCCAAGGGCGCGATCTCGATCATTCCGGTCTGAATACCCCGCTCGACCATCCGTCCGTCCATGAAGTCGTAGAGGGCGTCATAGATCGGGCGCAGATAGGGATCGACCTTGTCGCGCATGTCGCCGGGCAGGAAGCCGAGCCGCTCGCCGGCTTCGACCGCGGGGCGCGACAGCACCAGCCGTTCGACCAAGCCCTGCTCGAGCAACGAGACGGCATGGCCGACCGCAAGCCAGGTCTTGCCGGTGCCCGCCGGCCCTTCGGCGAACACCAACTCATGCTTGCGCAACGCTGCGAGATAGTGATCCTGCGCGGCGCTGCGGGCGCGCACGACCCCGCGCTTGCGCGTCTTGACGACGCCGAAGCTCTCCTTGGACCCCTCCTCGCCGGGGAACAGGAGCCCCTGATAGGCGCTCTCGGCGATGACGCCCTCGACATCGCCTTCGCTTGCCGACTGACCGAGCTTGACGCGTTCGTAAAGCATCTCGAACACCCGGCGCGCATGCTCGCTGGCCTCGCGCGGACCCTTGATGACGACCTGGTTGCCGTTGGCGTAGGCCGAGACGCCGAGACTGCGCTCGATGCGGGCGATGTTCTGATCGTAATGGCCGAACACCACCGAGGCGGCGGCGTTGTCGGGGAAGGCGATGGCGATCTCGGCAGGTTTGGATTCGCGGAGCGTCGGGTTGATGACCGGGGGGGCGGCGGCGATGCGCGGCGGCGAACTGTCCTGCGGCTTCAAATCGGCTTTCTCCCTTGCGTCCTCTCGGGGCCTGGAATCATCCTGCACGCTATTAAAGTCCTGGTTTACGACGCTGGCGAGACAATGCGCCCGCGAAGCGAATGGGGTTCGACCCCGACGATTTCGACCTCCGCCATGACGCCGATCAGCGACCGTGGCCCATCGGCGAACACGGCCTGCATATAGGGCGAGCGGCCGATCACCTGGCCGTCGCGCCGGCCGGGCTTCTCGAACAGAACCCCGAAGCGCTGGCCGACGGTCGCGTGATTGAAGGCCCGCAGCTGCGCCTCGATCAGAGCCTGAAGCTCAGCGAGCCGCCGAGCCTTGGTCGCGGCGTCGATCTGGCCGGGCGCCTCGGCGGCGGGGGTTCCGGGGCGGGCGGAATATTTGAACGCGTAGGCCGAGGCGAAACCCACCGCGCGAAAAAGCGCCAGCGTCGCGTCGAAGTCGGAGTCGGTCTCGCCCGGATAGCCGACGATGAAGTCGGACGAGAAGGCGATGTCCGGCCGCGCGGCGCGCGCGCGCGCGACAATCTCGAGATAGTCGGCGGCGCGATGCCGGCGGTTCATCGACTTCAGCACCTTGTCGGAGCCGGATTGGACGGGCAGATGCAGATAGGGCGCAAGCGCTGGAACGTCGCGATGGGCGTCGATCAGGTCGTCGCTCATATCGCCCGGGTGCGAGGTGGCGTAACGCAGGCGAGCGATCCCAGGCACGGCCGCGGCGGCGCGAATCAGTCCCGCGAGCCCGAGGGCGCGGCCATTGCTGTCGAGCCCATGATAGGCGTTGACGTTCTGTCCCAGCAAAGTGATCTCGCGCACGCCGGCTGCCGCGCGGCGCTCGATCTCCTCGACAACGGCGCGAACCGGACGAGAGAATTCCGCGCCACGGGTGTAGGGCACGACGCAAAACGAGCAGAACTTGTCGCAGCCCTCCTGCACCGTCACGAACGCCGCGACCCCGCGCCTGGCGATAGCGTCCGGCGTCGCGGCGGGAAGATGGGCGAACTTGTCCTCGGCGGGGAACTCGGCGGCCACGACCCCCGGCCGGAGGCGCGCTTCGCGCAGAAGCTCAGGCAGGCGATGATAGCTCTGGGGGCCGACAACGACATCGACCGCCGGCTGGCGGCGCAGGATTTCGGCCCCTTCGGCCTGAGCGAGGCACCCGGCGACGACCAGCGTCGTTGGCAGCCCTGCCCGGCGACGCTCGTCCTTGAGCTCGCGCAGCTTGCCGAGTTCGGAATAGATTTTCTCCGACGCCCGCTCGCGGATGTGGCAGGTGTTGAGAACGATGAGATCGGCGTCCTCGACGGCGCGAGCCTCGCGGTAGCCGTCGCCGGCGGCGATGTCCGCCATTCGCTCGGTGTCGTAGACGTTCATCTGGCAACCGAATGACTTGATGAACGCTCGCCGGTCCCCGTCCCGCGCGGGACTCGCAATCGGAAGGGCGTCTTCAAGCACAATCGACTCGGACAATTAGCGGCTCCAGAAGGGTCTGGACCCAATCTAGGCGCTTTCGACGCGCAGGAAAATACCCGACGCTCACCCCAGCGCCTTGCGCATGATGACGGCGGCGGCGCGCGTTCCGTCGTTGCGACGATAATAGCCGGCGCGTTCGCCGACTTTGACGAACCCGAAGCGCTGGTAGAGCGACAGCGCCGGCGCGTTATCCTTGCCGACTTCGAGGAACATCGCCCTCGCCCCGGCGTTCGACGCTTGCCGCAGCGCTTCGCCGAGCAGCGCCCGGCCCACGCCCTTGCCGCGGGAGGCGGCCTCGACGGCGATGGTCAGGATCTCCGCTTCATCCGCCGCCAGGCGCGACAGCACGAACCCGCGCAGACGGCCGCTTGCGGGATCGAGCGCCGCCGCCGCGAGCGTCGACGAGCCGGCGATGAGGTTGGCGACCTCCTCGCTCGACCAGGGATGAGCGAAGCCCTCGGCGTGAAGGCGGGCGCAGGCTTCAGCCTTGTCCGGCCGGAGCGGACGAATCACGGGTGGGGAGGATCGCCGCAGGCGGAAGATCATGGCTGGGGCCGGCGCCTCACGCCGGCGCCCGGGCGATCGACTCCGCCGGATTCGGTCTCGCGTCCGGCAGCTTGGCGTAGACCGGACGCGCCGGATTCGTCGCAGGGTCGACAGCGAGGCCCACCCACGCCAGGGCGACGATGTCCGGCGCGTCGCGGGCGCCGTCGAGGTCGTAAGGCAGGCCGGCCCGATTCGCTTCATTGGCGACGAGCGCGGCCGCATCGCCCGCGAGCCATGCCGGACCGGCGCCGATCGCGCGCACGCATTCGCGCGGGCTATCGCAGCGCGGCGGCCCCAACGGCCGGCCGGACGCCTCGAACAATTGAAAATAGACTGAGCCGTGGCGGGCGTCGATCGCCGCGGCGATGATTCCGGACCGCGGCGCACTGAGGAGCGGCGCGGCGAACGCGGCCAACGTCGAGACGCCGACGACCGGAATCGCCAGCGCGACCGCCATCGCCCGGGCCATGGCGATACCGATGCGGATTCCGGTGAAGGAGCCGGGGCCGGTCGCGACCGCAATTCGGTCAAGCGAGGCAAAGCCGCCGTCGAGGCCGCGCATCACCTCCTCGACCATCGGCGCCAGGGCGTCGGCGTGGCCGCGCGCCATGGGCCGGCTCAGCACCGCCAGCGGCTCGGCCAAGCCGCCTTCCACGACCGCGACCGACGCCGCTCCGCAGGACGTGTCGATCGCCAGAATGCGCATGCCGGGCCTCGCCTCGATGGCTCGCTATCGCATAATCAGGGTTCCCGCGCCATAATCGGTCAGGAGCTCGATCAGCACCGCGTGCGCCACTTTTCCGTCGAGGATCACGACGCCCTCGACCCCGCGCTCGAGCGCGTAGATGCAGGTCTCGACTTTGGGGATCATGCCGCCGGTGATCGTGCCGTCGGCGATGAGGCTGCGGATGTCGTCGATCCGCAATTCCTTCATGAGGGCGCCGTTCTTGTCCAGGACTCCGGGAACGTCGGTGAGAAACAAGAGCCGCTTGGCCCCGAGCGCGCCGGCGATGGCGCCGGCGAAGGTGTCGGCGTTGACGTTGTAGGTCTGGCCGTCGGCGCCCTGCGCGACCGGGGCCAGGACAGGGATCAGCTCGCGGCCGAGAATCTGCTCGAGCACCGTGATGTCGACTTTTTCCGGCTCGCCGACGAAGCCCAGATCGACCACGTCCTCATCCGGGGAATGACGCGCGCGGATGACCTTGCGCGCCGTGACCATGTTGCCGTCCTTGCCGCAGAGGCCAACCGCCCGCCCGCCCTGGGCGTTGATCGAGCCGACGATCTGCTTGTTGATGGAACCGGCCAGCACCATCTCAACGATCTCGATCGTCGGCTTGTCGGTCACCCTCAAGCCCCCGGAGAATTGCGATTCGATGCCGAGCTTCTTCAGCATCGAGCCGATCTGCGGCCCGCCGCCATGTACGACCACCGGATTGATGCCGGACTGCTCCAGAAGCACCATGTCCTTGGCGAAGTCGCGCGCCTTGTCCTCGTCCCCCATCGCATGGCCGCCGTACTTCACCACCACGATCGCGTCGTCGTAGCGCAGCATATGCGGCAGCGCCTGCATGAGGATTTCGGACTGCTGCTGCGGGGTCGCGTTCAGGGGTTCGGACATCAGGGCTCCGGAAGACAGGAGACGCGCGCCCGCTTCTAGCCGCTCACGGAGCCAAGCTCAACGAGACGCGGCATGGCGCGCCCCAATCGTTAGATTTGACCGGGCGGCGCCTCCCGCCGATACTGTCGATCAATTGCGGGCCGTACGGCCTGCTTGCAAACAATAGAGGAGGAAAGACAATGAGGCTCTCAATCGTTTTGACGTTGTCGGGCGTTATCGCTCTGGCCGCGTCGGGCGTCGCGTTCGCCGGCGATCCGGAAACCTGCAAGACCGTCAAGTTCTCCGACGTCGGATGGACCGACATCACAGCGACCACGGCGATCGCCGGCGAAATCTTCAAGGGTCTCGGCTACACGCCCAAAATCACGGTCCTCTCGGTTCCCGTGACCTACGCCTCGATGAAGAACAAGGACATCGATGTGTTTCTCGGCAATTGGCAGCCGTCGATGGAAAACGATCGCAAGCCGTACATCGAGGACAAGTCGGTGATCGAAATCGGCGCCAATCTGCCGACCGGCGCGAAATACACCCTGGCCGTTCCGCAATACACCTACGACAAGGGTCTCAAGGACTTCGGCGACATCCAGAAATTCAAAGATTCGCTCAAAGGCAAGATCTTCGGCATCGAGCCCGGAAACGACGGCAACCGCCTGGTCCTCGACCTCATCAAGGGCGACAAGTTCAATTTGAAAGACTTCCAGCTGGTTGAATTGAGCGAGCAGGGAATGCTGGCTGAAGTGCAGCGCGCCACGAGCCACAAGGAAGACGTCGTCTTCCTCGGCTGGGCGCCCCACCCGATGAACGTCAACTTCAAGATCCAGTACCTGACTGGCGGCGATGACAGCTTCGGGCCGAATTTCGGCGGCGCCATCGTCTACACCAATGAGCGCGCCGGCTGGGCCGACCAATGCCCGAACGCGGCGAGGCTGATCAAGAATCTCATCTACACCGTAGATATCGAGAATTTGGTGATGAACAAGATTCTCACCGACGGCGACGAGGGACCAAAGGCAGCCCAGGAGTGGCTGAAGACCAACCCGCCGCAGCTTGCAACGTGGCTCGACGGGGTGACGACCTTCGACGGCCGGCCCGGACTTCCCGCGGTCAAGAAGAGCCTCGGCCTCTAATAGGCGTAGGACCCGCGCCGATCCCCGCCCCTTCGCGCGCCACGCGGAGTGTCGGGCGGACTGGCGCATCCGCCTCGCAGCGGGAGGACGAGCGTTGGAGAGCTGGTTCACTGAGCCGAAGATACCGCTCGGGCGCTGGGTCAAGATCGGGATTACCTGGCTGCAGGACAACGCAGCCGGATTCTTCGACGCGGTGACGGCGGTGATCGATTTTCTGGTCGACGGCTTCACCGCGATACTTCTGCACATCCCGTTTTTGGCCGTGGTTTTCGCCGTCGCGGCGCTCGCCTATTGGATGCATCGATCGTGGCGGCTCGCCCTTTTCGTCGTCATCGCTTTCATCTTCATCGCCAACCTTGGGTACTGGCAGGCGACGGTCGAGACGATCTCGCTCGTCGGGTTCGCGACCATCGCGAGCGTCCTGATTGGGGTGCCCGTCGGCATCGCCTCGGCCCATAGGCCGTGGCTTTATGCTTTGCTCCGGCCGCTGCTCGACCTGATGCAAACGCTGCCAACGTTCGTTTACCTCATCCCGACCCTGGTCTTGTTTCATCTCGGGTCGGCGCCGGGCTTGATCTCGACCGTGATCTTCGCGATCGCGGCGCCGATTCGGTCGACTCATCTCGGAATCGTCTCGGCGCCGCTGCATCTCAAGGAAGCCGGCGCCGCGTTCGGGGCGACGAAGCGGCAGTTGCTGTGGAAAGTCGAGTTGCCCTATGCGCTGCCAACGATCATGGCCGGCGTCACTCAATGCATCATGCTGAGCCTCTCTATGGTAGTGATTGCCGCGCTGGTAGGCGCGGCAGGGCTCGGCGTGCCGGTCGTCCGCGCACTTGGGACCGTCAACATTCCGATGGGTATCGAGGCCGGCGTCTCGATCGTATTGCTGGCGATCGTGCTCGACCGCGTATTCCGCAACCCCGAGCGAAAAGGGAGCGCGTGAATATGTCGGCGGTTGTCTTCGATCATGTCGACATCGTCTTCGGCGACAGGCAGGCCGACGCGCTCGCGCTCGTCGACAAGGGGGCAACGCGCGACGATATCCTCAAGGCGACCGGGGTCGTTCTCGGCGCGGCGGGTGTCGACCTCTCGATCGAGCCGAGCGAAATCTGTGTGCTTATGGGACTGTCGGGGTCTGGCAAGTCCACGATCCTTCGCGCAGTGAACGGCCTCAACAAAGTCGCCCGGGGCAAAGTTCTCGTCAGTCACGGCGACGGAGCGATCGACGTCGCCAATTGCAGCGCCGATGAATTGCGGATGCTTCGCACGAGCCGCGTCGCCATGGTGTTCCAGCAGTTCGCGCTTCTGCCGTGGCGCACGGTGAAGGAGAACGTCGCCTTCGGACTCGAGCTACGGCGGATGCCGAAGGCGCAAATCGACAAGATCGTCGCCGAAAAGCTGGCGATGGTCGGCCTCACGCAATGGGCGGGCAAGTTCAGCCATGAGTTGTCCGGCGGCATGCAGCAGCGAGTTGGCCTCGCGCGCGCCTTCGCCACCGACGCCGACATCCTGCTCATGGATGAGCCGTTCTCGGCGCTCGATCCTCTGATCCGCGACAAGCTGCAGGATGAGCTCCTGCTGCTGCAGAAGGACCTGAAGAAGACCATTATTTTCGTCAGTCACGACCTCGATGAAGCGTTGAAGCTGGGCAACCGGATCGCCATCCTCGAGGGTGGGCGCATCGTCCAGTGCGGGACTGCGGAGGACATCCTCTTACGTCCTGCCGACGCCTATGTCGCCGAATTCGTCAAGCACATGAACCCGCTCAACGTGCTGCGCGGCAGCGCGCTGATGACGCCGGCTGCCGCGCTCAGGCGACACGAAAATGAAGTGCTCCTCGACCGTGCCGGCCGCATCCGCGTGCGGCTCGACGCCGAGAACCGGCCGATTGGGGTCACGTTGGACGGCGCAGCGGGGACGCTGGCCAAGGCGGACGCGGCGTCCGGCGAGATGTCTCACGATCGCGCCGACGTCGTCGTCGCATCGATAGATCTGAAGATGCGCTCGGCGATCGCGCTTCGCCGGGATTCGGGCAATCCGATCGTTCTGGTCGACGATCTCGGCCGCATGGCCGGCCTGTGCGGCGACGACGAGATTTACCGGGCGTTGTTGCAACAACGCCGTGCGGCAGAGGGGAGCTAAGGCCGGGAAGGCGCAGACTTGCAATCTACGCCGAAAGACCGATGTAATGCAGAATTGATATTTGCCTTCGCATCCCTTCGATGCGAAGGGCCATGGTCAAATTGAATCTCCAGGGATCCCAGCGTCCGCAAATGCCCGTCATCATCCACAGCAAGGAAATCCATCCCTTCCTGCCGTCCCTTGGCAGCCGGCTTGCGATCGACCGCGCCCGCGCCGAACAGCAGGACATTCGACCGCTGGAGATAGCCATAATCAACCTGATGGCGGATAAAATCTCGACCGAGCGGCAGCTTGCGCTCTGGCTCGGCAACACGATGCTGCAGGTGAACCTAACCTTCGTCGCGACCAACTCTTATCTCCGCGCTGTCGCTGCCGGCCGTCATTCAAAGAACACGCCCGCCGATCACATCCACAAGTTCTATAGCGCTTTCAGCGACATCAGTGACAAGAAGTTCGACGGCTTTATCGTCACCGGCGTCAACGCGCTCAAGGACCGCGTCGAGCAGGAGACATTCTGGCCGGAAGTCACCGACATCCTGCAATGGACGACAACGAACGCATTCTCCTGTCTCTTTCTCTGCTGGGGAGCGAAGGCGGCGTTGAAGTTTTTCCACGACATCAATAGTTACAAGGGGAAGCGCAAACTTTTCGGCCTGTTCGAGCATCGCCTGATCTCTGACAAGACCGGGCTCCTGTTCGGCTTCCCCGACGCCTTTCCCGCGCCGGTGTCGCGCTGGAAGAGCCCGAGGCGCGAGGACATTCTCAGGGTTCCCGCGATCGAGATTGTCGCGGATTCCGAAGAGGCGGGACCGAACATGCTCGTCGAGTCCGAGCCGCTCGACGACAATAGCGCGCTCTTTCCCCGCCGGGTCTATATTCTAAACCATCCGGAGTACGAGACGGATACCCTCGGCGCCGAATATCATCGCGACAGCGCGATCGACCCCGACTATCCCTTGCCGCGCGATTATTTTCCGGGCGACGATCCGTCGCGGGCTGCGCCCAATCTCTGGCGCCACACGGCGCATGTCTACACAAACTGGGTCAAGGCAGTTTACGCGTCGACGCCTTACGCAATCGAGGCCATCCCCCGCCCGTCGAAACTCGCCGAGGCCGCTCAGGCCCGCAGCGAGGTGTTCGTCGGATCATAGGGGCTGTCGGCGACGACGACCGCGCGGCGCGTTTCGCCGAGGACGCGCATGTCGACCTCATCTGCCTGATTGGAGAACTCGGGCTTCACCATCGCCAGCGCCAGCGATTTGCCGGTCCGCCAGCCATAGCCGCCGGACGTGGTGCGGCCGATCATCGCCCGATCTCTCGTCACCGGCTCGGAACCCCGCGCGTCGGCGTCGGTCACGCCCTGGACCTCGAGCGTCACCAGCTTGTTCTCGAAGCCCTTGCCGGTCCAGGTGACGAGGGCGTCGCGGCCAAGGAACGGACCTTTGTCGAAATCGACGAATCGTTCGAGGCCGGATTCGAGGGCGGCGTATTCGATCGAGAGTTCCCGCCCGACGAGCTTGTAGGACTTTTCCAGCCTGAGCAAATCCATTGCCCGGATGCCGAACGGCTTGATGCCGAACGGCGCGCCCGCCGCCATCAACGCGTCGAAAACATAATTTTGCGTCTCGATCGGATGATGCAGTTCGTAACCGAGCTCGCCGACGAAATTGACCCGCATGGCGATGAGGCCGGCGGCCTTGACGGAGAGGCGGCGCGCGGTGAGCCATGGGAACCCCTCGTTGGAGACGTCGATGTCGGCGACCTTCGCCAGCACCTCCCGCGACCGCGGCCCGGCGAGCACGAGGACGCCGCGCCCAGTCGTCACCTTGTCGATACGCACGCTGCCGTCCGCCGGCAGCAGTTTCTCCAGCACGTCGAAATCGTGGGCTTCGAGCGCGCCCGCCGAGACGAGATAGAACCGCTCGCGCGCGATGCGGGTCAGCGTGAACTCGGCGCGCACGCCGCCACGCGCGGTCAAGAGATAGGTGAGCGTCACGCGGCCGACCGCCTTCGGGACCCGGTTGGTGAGGATGGAATTGAGCCAGCCTTCGGCGCCCGGACCGGACACCTCGAGCTTGGCGAACGCCGACATGTCCTGGAGGCCGACGTTCTCGTGCACGTTGCGGCACTCCGCACCGACGAAGTCGAAATAATTCGAACGGCGGAAGCTCCACTTCTCACGCGGCCCCTCGCCAGGCGCAACGGCGGGATGATTCTCGTTCAGGAGGACATCGGGTTTGGCGTGGTCGGTTTCGCTCAGCGCGTAGCCTTGCGGGGCGAACCAGTTCGGCCGCTCCCAGCCGTACGCCGAGCCGAACACCGCGCCGAGAGCCTTCATCCGCGAATAGCAGGGGGTCTGGCGCAACGGGCGCGCGGCGACACGCTCCTCGTCAGGATAATGCACGGTGAAGACCTTGGCGTAGGCTTCCTCGTTCTTCTCGATGAGATACCCGGTCTCGGCGTAAGGGCCGAAGCGGCGCGGATCGACGCCAAGCATGTCGATCGTGGGCTCGCCCTCGACGATCCATTCGGCAAGCTGCCAGCCGGCGCCGCCGGCCGCGGTCACGCCGAACGAATGGCCTTCGTTGAGCCAGAAGTTCTTCACGCCCGGCGCCGGGCCGACGATCGGCGAACCGTCGGGCGTATAGGCGATCGCCCCGTTATAGACCTTCTTGACCCCGACCTCGCCGAAGGCCGGAACCCGGGCAATCGCGGTTTCGATGTGCGGCGCCAGACGGTCGAGGTCTTCTGGAAAGAGCTCGTACTCGCTATCCGCCGACGGCCCGTCAACATAGCACGCCGGCGCCCCCTTCTCGTAAGGGCCGAGCAGGAGCCCGCCCGCTTCCTCGCGCATGTACCAGGAGGAATCCGATTCGCGCAGCACCCCCATTTCCGGCAGACCCTTTGCCTTGCGCGCGACAATCTCGGGGTGCGCCTCGGTGACGATATATTGGTGCTGGACCGGGATCACCGGCACGTTGATCCCGACCATGCGGCCGGCCAGCCTCGCGAAGTTGCCGGTGGCCGAGACGACATGCTCGCAGACGATGTCGCCCTTGTCGGTGACGATCTTCCAGTCGCCGCTCGAGAGGCGCTCGATCGCCATGACTGTTGTATTGCGATTGATCTCAGCCCCGCGTTCGCGCGCCGCGCGCGCCAGCGCCTGCGTGAGATCGGCGGGCTGGATGTAGCCGTCCTCGGGATGCTGGATTGCGCCGATAATTCCATCGACGTTGCAGAGCGGCCAAATCTCCCTGACCTCCTGCGGGGTCAGGAACCTCACCTTGACCCCGATGGTCGCGGCGACGCCGGCGTAGTAATGATATTCGTCCATCCGGTCGCGGGTGCGGGCAAGGCGGATGTTGGAGACCTGGCGCAGTCCGACGTCGAGGCCGGTCTCCTTCTCGAGCGTCTGGTAGAGGGCGACCGAATATTTGTGGATCTGCCCGACCGAATAGCTGAGGTTGAACAGCGGCAATAGGCCTGCCGCATGCCAGGTCGAGCCCGAGGTCAGCTCCTTGCGCTCGACAAGAACGCTGTCCGTCCAGCCCTTCTTGGCAAGATGATACAAGGTCGAGACGCCGACCACGCCTCCGCCGATCACCACCGCCCGCGCATGCGTTCTCATCCAGTCCCCTCAGCTCGCTCCTTCTCACGCAAAGCGGGAGAAGGGTTCAGTAGGTCGCGTCAGGCATCGACGCCTTGCGCCGTTCGATGAAGGCGCGGATCGCTTCGTCCTTGGCGGGATCGAGCGGCGGAGGCTCATATTCGGCCAGCATCGACTTCCAGATTGCGTTCGCCCGCGTTGCTGCGTCCCTCGAGCCTTCCTCGCGCCACTGCTCGACCGAATTGTTGTCGGCGATGCTCGAACGATAGAATGCGGTCTCGAAATTCGCCTGGGTATGGGCGCAGCCGAGAAAATGCCCGCCCGGATCGACCTGATGGAACGCCTCCATCGCCTGGCCGTTTTCGCTGAAGTCGACGCCTTTGGCGAGAACGTGCATCGCGCCGAGCTGATCGAAATCCATCACGAACTTTTCGTAGGAGGCGGCGAGGCCTCCCTCGAGCCAGCCGGCGGCGTGCAGCACGAAATTCGCTCCCGCAAGCACAGTGGGCGCGAGCGTCTGCGCGCTTTCGTAGGCCGCCTGGGCGTCGGGGATCTTCGAGGCGCAGAGCGAGCCGCCGGTGCGGAACGGCATGTTGATGCGCCGGGCGAGCTGGCCCGCGCCGAAGATCGCCAGCGCCGCCTCGGGCGTGCCAAAGGTCGGGGCGCCGGACTGCATCGAGAGCGTGGAGACGAAAGTCCCGAACACCACCGGCGCGCCGGGGCGGGTGAGCTGACAGAACGCCGTTCCCGCCATCACTTCGGCCAGCACCTGAGTCAGCGTGCCCGCCACCGTCACCGGGCTCATCGCGCCGGACAGAATGAACGGGGTGATGATGCAGGCCTGGTTGGCTCTGGCGTAGGCTTCCGCGGCGCCGAGCATGCTTGAATCCCAGACCAGCGGCGAATTGGCGTTTATGAGGCTCGTCAGTACGGTGTTGTCGCGCACGAACTCCTCGCCGAACAGAAGCTCGCAGATGCGGACGCTGTCCTCGGCGCGCTCCGGCTTGGTGACCGAGCCCATGAACGGCTTGTCGGAATATTTGAGATGCGCATAAACCATCTCGAGATGCCGCTTGTTGACGGGCAGGTCGACCGGCTCGCAGACCGTGCCGCCGGAGTGATGAATGTAGGGGCTCATGTACGCGAGCTTGACGAAATTCTGGAAGTCTTCGAGCGTCCCGTAGCGGCGGCCCTTGTCGAGGTCGTGGACGAACGGCGAGCCGTAGTTGGGGGCGAACACCATCGCGTCGCCGCCGATCATGACATTGCGCTCGGGGTTGCGCGCGTGCTGCACATATTGCGCCGGCGCGGAGGCGCAGAGCTGACGCGCGAGGCCGCGCGGAAAGCGAACCCGCTCGCCTTTGATGTCGCAGCCAGCCCCGCGAAAGAGTTCGAGGGCGCGGGGAAAGTCGCGAAACTCGATGCCGATCTCCTCGAGCAGCGTCTCGGCATTGCGCTCGATCGTCGCGAGGCCCTCTTCGCTGACGACTTCCATAAGCGGGATCTTCCGGGTGATGTAGGGGACCGAAGCATGCGAACGCTGGGCGCGCGCCGTCCGGCGGGCCTCGCGGCCTCGTCTGGGCTCCCTGGCGGCGGCCGGTGCGCTTTCCGACATGATCTTCACGCCTTTCCTTGGCGGCGTTTCCGCCTCTCCATCCGGGACCTTGCGCCAGAGCGCCGCCGATTTGAACCCGAAAATTCGGGGCCTGGCATCACCATAAGAGCGAGACTTTCGCGACTTGGGTCGAGGCCGCCTTTGGCTCAGCTTTTCACGGTCCAAGGGTCCATCAGCCTTACGCCCGTTGACTCGATGTCCCGGATGTTGCGCGTGACCAAAGTCAGACCATGGTTCATTGCCGTGGCGGCGATGAGCGTATCGACCGCCGGCAGGCGCCGCCCAGCCGAGAATTCCCCCCAGAGCCTTGCCGTTTGAGGGTCGATCGACAGCAGGCGGTCGGTGAAGTTCGCTTCGATGCCGTCGACCCAAAGGCTGAGCTGATCTCCGGTCGCCATGTCAGTTCGCCGTTTGGCGGCGACGCCCTTTCGTAACTCCCCGAGCGTCAGGACACTCAGGTACAATCCCTTCGAGTCGGCTGCCGACAGGAACGCGATGACGCCGGCGTCGGCGCGAGATTTGCGCGTCTCGGAGATGACATTGGTGTCGAGAAGATAGCCGCTCGTCCCGGTCAAAGCTCGACGTCTCGACCGGCGCCTGGATCGCGTTCGATGGAGAAATCGTCGGCCTTGGGGCCACCCAGCAGGTAGGATTTGAAATCCGGCCTCTGCGCGACAAGCGAGCGATAGTCCTCGATCGAGAGCACGACAGCGCGCTCCCTGCCGTGGCGGGTGATGGACTGCGGTCCTTCGGAACGCGCCCGCTCGATCACCTCGCTGAGGCGGGTCTTCGCATCCTGGACCTGCCACGTTCTCATCTGAGGGGTTATTCTGTCCTGTCTGGTCGGAATATAGACCATGCTGGTCGGAATGCAAGCGCGGCCTCGTACCGGCTCTACCGCTGCTTCGTCTCCCAGTCCGGCGCGACAGAGTAGGGTGCGTTCGACGCCGGCAAGGGATCGCGGCCGAGGATGATGTCGGCGGCCCGCTCAGCGAGCATGATCGTCGGCGCGTTGAGATTGCCGTTGGTGATCGAGGGCATGATCGAGGAATCGACGACGCGGAGACCTTCGACGCCGATCACCCGGGTTTGCGGGTCGACGACGGCGGATGGGTCAACCGGCGATCCCATCTTGCAGGAGCAGGAGGGATGATAGGCGCTGTCGACCCGGTCGCGCACAAAGGCGTCGATCGCCTCATCGCTTATGCAATCCGCGCCGGGCTGTATTTCGCGGCCACGATACGGATCGAACGCGGCCTGAGCGAAGAGTTCGCGGGTCAGGCGCACGCAGGCGCGCATTTCGATCCAGTCGTCGGCGTGGCTCATATAGTTGAACTGGATCAACGGCGGGTTTGCTGCATCGGGTGACTTCAGGCGCACCCAGCCGCGGCTTTTCGACCGCATCGGCCCGACATGCGCCTGAAAGCCATGCTCGCGGGCGAGAGTCGAGCCGTCGTAGGCGACCGCCATCGGCAAGAAATGGAACTGGATGTCCGGATAGCGAACGCCTGCGCGCGAGCGGATGAAGCCGCCGGCCTCGAAATGATTGGAGGCGCCGAGGCCCTTGCCTCGCATGAGCCATTCGGCCCCGATCCGCGCTCGCGCGAGGAGGCCGGTGTGGGAAAAGAGCGTGATCGGCTGCTTGGAGGCGACCTGAAAGGTGAATTCGAGATGATCTTGCAGGTTCTCGCCCACGCCGGGCCGGTCGGCGACGACATCGACGCCGAAGGCGCGGAGCTCCGCTCCCGGACCGACGCCCGAGAGCTTCATGAGTTGCGGCGAATTGATCGGCCCGCCGCTGAGGATCACCTCGCGACGCGCCCGAACGATGCGCTCGTCTCCCTGACGCCGGTAATGGACGCCAACAGCGCGGCGCCCCTCGAAGGCGATCTTCGTCGCGAGCGCGTGCGTGACGACATTGAGGTTGCCGCGCTTCATCGCGGGGCGAAGATAGGCGTTGGCGGTCGATGCGCGCACGCCGTCCCTCACCGTCATGTCGAGGGGCCCAAACCCCTCCTGCCGTTCGCCGTTGAGGTCGGCGCTGACCGAGTAGCCGGCCTCGCGGCCGGCGTCGATGAAGGCCTCGTAGAGCGGGTTGCGCTTGCGGCCCTGCGCCGTCCCGAGCGGCCCGCTGTCGCCCCGCCAGGCGTCGGCGCCGCCGCGAAAACTTTCCGCGCGCCGGAAGTATGGGAGTGCGTTGCGATAGCCCCAGCCCTTCGCGCCTTCCTCCTCCCAGCGCTCGAAATCGAGCGGATGCCCTCGCACGTAGACAAGGCCGTTGATCGAGGACGAGCCGCCGAGGACCTTGCCGCGCGGACAGGCGACGCGCCGGCCGTTCAGGTTGGGCTCGGGCTCGCTCACGTAGCCCCAATTGTAGGCCTTCATGTTCATCGGGATCGAAAGCGCGGCCGGCATCTGAATCAACACCGAGCGGTCGGACCCACCATATTCAAGCAAGAGGACGGTGCTGCGGCCGTCTTCGCTGAGCCGGTCGGCGAGCACGCAGCCCGCCGAACCGGCCCCGACGATGACGTAGTCAAATTCCTCGTCCATAGACCCTGCGCATGGCCAGTAAGCGCCGGCAGCGGATGTGCGGCGCCCAATCCGGCTTCGCAAGCGAGATGTCGCGTTGGGGCAATCGATTTTTTCGCCGCCTCATTGTAGGCCAGGTCGATGACCCGGCCGGCGAGGTCGCCGACCGCGCCCTACAGGCGCGCGGTTTTAGATCGGCTCCGGCCCGCGCGAGATTGCCGCGACGCCGGTGCGCGAGACCTCGACGAGGCCGAGCGGGCGCATGAGTTCGACAAAATCGTCGATCTTGCGCGGTGCGCCGGTCAATTCGAAGATGAAGCTCTCGGTCGTCGCGTCGATGACCTTGGCGCGGAAAGCGTCGGCAAGCTGCATCGCCTCGATCCGGTTCTCGCCCTTGCCCCTGATCTTGATCATCGCGAGCTCGCGCTCGATCGCGCGGACGGTGAGCGTCAGATCTTTCACCGAATGGACCGGAACGAGACGCTCGAGCTGATGGCGGATCTGCTCGATGATCTCCGGCGTGCCGGAAGTGACGATGGTGATGCGCGAGAGATGGGTCTCGTGCGCAACCTCGGCGACGGTCAGGCTCTCGATGTTATAGCCGCGGCCCGAGAACATGCCGACCACCCGCGCCAGCACGCCGGGCTCATTGTCGACCAGGACCGAGAGGGTGTGGGTCTCGACGTTGGATTTCACCGTCGCCGACGTGTAGGGCGACAGCGGCGGAAGGGTCGAGGTCTTGCTCATGCGGGTCACGTCCTTGTTGGCGCTGGCCTCACGGGCTGCGCATCGGTCCTGGCGTCAGGCGGCAACGGCTTTCGGCGCCGCAAAGACCCACCGCCGGAAGAGCTCGAAATCGATGTTGCCTCCCGACAGCACGAGCCCGACCTTTCGACCCTTCAGATGCGATCGCTCCTTCGACGCCGCCGCCAGCGCCGCCGCGCCCGCGCCCTCGGCGAGGTTGTGGGTGTCGGTCCAATAGGCGCGAATGGCCGAGGCGATCTCGTCGTCGCTGACCAGCGTGATCCGCGCCGCCCCCCTGGCGATCACGGCAAACGCCTCCTCGTCGGGAACGCGCGTCGCCAGGCCGTCGGCGAAAGTATCGGCGCTGTTGGTGCGAACCACGTGGCCGGCAGCGAACGAAAGCGCGTAGGCTGGCGCTTCCGCCGACTGGACGCCGACAATATCGGTCTTCAGGCCGAGGGCGTCGCGCGCGGCGATGCAACCGCATATTCCCGACCCCTGGCCGATCGGAACGTAGAGTACGTCGAGATCGGGACGTTCGGTCAGGAGCTCGAGCGCATAGGTCGAGACGCCAAGCGCGAGATCGCGATGGAACGATGGAACCATGTGCAGGCCGCGCGTGTCGGCGAGCCGCATCGCCTCCTCGCGCGCCGCCTGAAAGTCCCGTCCGTATGCGATGAGCTCGGCGCCGAGCGCCCGCATGGCGGCGTTTTTCTCGCTGGAATTGCCTTGCGGGGCGAAGATCGTCACCTCAAGGCCGGCGCGCCGCCCGGCGAAGGCGAGAACTCTGGCCGTGATTGCCTCGGGTCGCCGAAATGAGGCCGCGCGTCGCCGGCTCACGTTTCATCAGCGCGTCGACGTAAACAAGGCCTCCGCGCACCTTGAAGGCGCCGGTCGGCAGATGATTCTCGTGTTTGACCGTGACCTCGGCGCCGAGCCGCTCGGCGAGCAGCGGCCACGACAGCGCCGGCGTCGGGCGCAGCGCGCCGAGGACGACCTCATGCGCCCGGCGGATTTCTTCAAGGCTGAACATCGCACAAATCCTCTGCATACCTTTCTCTCCAGGGGGAAGGTGGCCCCCTCTCCCGGAGAGCGAGGGAGTCACACCAGCATCTTGCCCTTCTCGTCGATCACGTTGTCGAGCTCGACGCCGGCGTCGTCCTCGAGCTCGGCCATGATCATCTCGTTATGCGCCTTGCCGGACGGGATCATCGGGAAACAATTCTCCTTCTGATCGACGACGCAATCGAAAATGACCGGCCTCGGCGTCTCGATCATCTCCATGATCGCCGCATCCAGCTCGGCCGGGTCGGAGCAACGGATTCCATGCGCGCCGTAAGCCTCGGCGAGCTTGACGAAGTCGGGGAGCGAATCGGTGTAGCTCTCCGAATAGCGGCCGCCGTGCAGGAGCTCCTGCCATTGGCGCACCATGCCCATGTACTGGTTGTTGAGAATGAAGATCTTGACCGGCAGGCGATACTGCGCCGCGGTCGACATCTCCTGCATGTTCATCAGGATCGAGGCTTCGCCGGCGACGTCGACAACGAGCGACTTCGGATGGGCGAGCTGGACGCCGATTGCGGCCGGCAGCCCGTAGCCCATCGTCCCGAGGCCGCCCGAGGTCATCCAGCGGTTCGGCTCCTCGAAGGCGAAATGCTGCGCGGCCCACATCTGGTGCTGGCCGACCTCGGTCGTGACGTAGACGTCGCGACCCTTGGTCAATTCGTAGAGCCTTCTCACCGCATGCTGGGGCTTGATGATCTTGTCGGAATTGCGGAACCCGAAGGAATTGCGCGCCCGCCAGCCGTCGATCGCGCCCCACCATTTGGCGAGCGCCGCTGGCTCAGCCTGATGAGGACCCGCCCGCCACAGCCGCACCATGTCCTCGAGCACATGCGCACAGTCGCCGACAATGCCAAGATCGACCTTGACGTTCTTGTTGATCGACGATGCATCGATGTCGATATGAATCTTCCGCGACTTCGGCGAGAAGGCGTCGAGGCGCCCGGTGATGCGGTCGTCGAAGCGCGCGCCGACGCAGATCATGAGATCGCAATCATGCATGGCGTTGTTGACTTCGAAAGAGCCGTGCATGCCGAGCATGCCGAGCCATTGCCGGTCGGAAGCCGGGTAGGCTCCGAGCCCCATCAGGGTCGAGGTGATCGGGAACCCGGTCGTGCGCACGAGCTCGCGCAACAGGGTCGAGGCGTGCGGGCCGGAATTGATGACGCCGCCGCCGGTGTAGAAAATCGGCTTCTTCGCCGCCGCCATCATCTCGACCGCGTGCCGGACGCGCTCGAGATCGCCTTTGAGTTGCGGCTGATAGGTCTTGTGCTGGATGTTCTTCTGGAACGTATAGGCGCCGCTCGCGAACTGCACGTCCTTCGGAATGTCGACAACAACTGGGCCGGGGCGGCCGTGCGAGGCAATGTAGAAGGCTTCATGCAGGATGCGCGGCAGGTCGTCGACCCGGCGCACGAGGTAATTGTGCTTGGTGCAGCTGCGGGTGATGCCGGTGGTGTCGCATTCCTGGAACGCGTCGGAGCCGATGAGATGGGTCGGCACCTGGCCGGTGATGCAGACGAGCGGAATGGAATCGCAAAGCGCGTCGGTGAGGCCGGTGATCGCATTGGTCGCGCCGGGACCCGAGGTGACGAGGAGGACGCCGACTTTGCCGGTCGAGCGCGCGTAGCCTTCCGCCGCGTGGGCCGCGCCTTGTTCGTGGCGCACGAGGATGTGGCGCAATTTGTTTTGATGGAAGATCGCGTCGTAAATCGGCAGCACCGCGCCCCCGGGATAACCGAAGACCATCTCGACGCCCTGGTCCTTCAGCGCCTCGACGACCATCTCCGCGCCGGTCATCTGCTTGGCCATATCCGCAACTCCGCCTCTTCTCGTCGTTCAAGGAATCCCAGGCAACAAAAAAGGCCCTCAAAGGGGCCTTCGGTTGAGCGCCAGCGAACGGATGCAGACCCTACGTCTGCCCGCTCCCCAGCGCCAAAGATACGATAAGCTGCGCCATATCACCGCGCCTCGCATTGAAACTGGGGTACTCCTAGAGAAAGCCCGCGGCGACGTCAAGGGCTGACGTTGCAAGGACGTTGCAGGGGCATGACCGGCCGGATCATATCGATACTAAGAAGCTTGGACGGATCGGACACGGGGCCATCGGATCACTGGACGGCAAACCGGCGTCGTCAATCGGCATCGGCTGGGAGTTCGTCCACGTCTGCATCGACAATGCATCCCGGATCGCCTTCAGCCAGGTCAGGAAAGACCACTGGCCGCTTCGCGAGAAAGCGCGGTGGCGTTCCTCAAGGCCGCTTCGGCTATTAGCGCAAGCCTGGCGACGAATTGAGTCCCCGTGATTGCGAGCGTGAGCCGAAGCAATCGAGGGGCCACCGCCTCTGCCCCATGACCTCCTGGATTGCTCCGTCCCTGCGGCTCATAGCCCGCGGGTCCCCGCAATGACGGCTCAGCGTGATCGAAATCCGCCAAAGAGCGCCGCCGCGCTGTCGGCGACCGTGTCTCGAAACGCCAGGCATTTCGGGCCGCCCCGCGGTTTTTTTGACCTTTCCTTGCAGATTTTCAGAAACCTCGCCATACTGCCCTCAGAGGACAAGATCGCCCATGCCATGGCGGCGAAACGAGGCAGGAATGATCGACGAGACAAACACGCAGCAGCGGCTCGATGGGCGGCGCAGGATTATGCGCGAGAGGGGGCGCCGGCCAACACGGGATCGAAGCGGGCGGGACGAGGCGGGGAAAGAAAAAAGCGCCCTGGGGGTCGGCGCAAGCCCTTGAAAAGGCTCGATTCGAACAAGGAAAATAAAGTCAATTCCTTTGATTGTCTTTGCGCCGGCTTTGCGGGATTTGGCGAGATTTGGCCCGGTTTGGGTTCGGCTTGGATTTTCCTTGGATCGTTTGTGGCCGCGATCGGCGATCGTTTAGCCGCCGTCCATAGGGAGTCCGAAGAATGCCCATCTTTCGACGGGCTATGGACCGCGAGCTATCAGAGAGAAGCGAATTGTGACGACGATCAAGACCATCGACGCCGGCGTTCTTTCCATCGCCTATCTGGAATACGGCGCGATTGCGACAGCGAGGGCCGCGAGCGCCAGAAAGGATATCGGGACTGCGCCGCCGACCTCCGCGGCCGCGATGACGGAAATTTCCGGACTGGCTCTCCCTCAGCTCGCCATCGCGCCGGGCCCGGGTATCGCGCCGGGCGGGCATTTGCCGAGGATGATCATGCCGAGCACCTCGTCCTTGGTCATATCCTGGACCCGCCCAGATCCGACGATCTGGCCGTTCTTCATCACGGTCACGCGGTCGGCAAGGTCGAACACGTCATGGATGTCGTGGCTGATGAGGAAAATGCCGATGCCCTGGGCCTTGAGTTGTTTGACGAGTTCGCCGACCTGCGCCGTCTCGGCCGGCCCGAGCGCCGCGGTCGGCTCGTCCATGATGAGAATGCGGGCGTTGAAATGGATCGCCCGCGCGATGGCGACCGACTGGCGCTGGCCGCCGGAGAGCGCGATCACCGGCTCCTTGAAGCGGCGGAAGTTGGGATTGAGCCGCCCCATCACCTTGCGCGCCTCCGCTTCCATCGAGGCGTCGTCGAGCGTGCCCCAGCGGGTACGCAGTTCTCGGCCGAGGTAGAGGTTCGACGCCGCGTCGACGTTGTCGGCGAGCGCCAGCGCCTGGTAGACCGTCTCGATGCCGTATTGCTTGGCGTCGCGCGGGTTGTTGATCGTCGCTTCCTGGCCATTGATGAAGATCTGTCCCGCGTCGCGCTTGTAGGCGCCCGACAGCACCTTGATCAGGCACGATTTGCCAGCCCCGTTGTGGCCGAGCAGGCCGACGACTTCGCCGGGGTAGAGGTCGATCGAGGCATCATCGATCGCCTTCAGGCCGCCGAAGGCGAGCGAGATGTCCTTCATCTCGATCAGAGGGGTCTGGGGGTTCGCGTCCATCGCTCAGCCCTTGGCGGTTCTGCGGCGGTAGAAGGTGTCGAGGCCGACCGCGCCGACCAGCACGACTCCGACCACCATCTGTTGGAAGGCCGAATCGAAGCCGAGCAGCACCATGCCCGACTGCAACGACTGGATGACGAGCGCGCCGATCAACGCGCCGTAGATGGTGCCGATGCCGCCGGCGAGCGAGGTCCCGCCGATCACGGCCGCGGCGATCACATAGAGCTCGTCGAATTGACCGAGCACGTTGGTCGCCGAATCGAGCCGCGCCGAATTGATGCAGGCCGCGACGCCAGCGAGCATGCCCATCAGGGCAAAGACCATCACGGTGATTCGCCTGGTGTTGATGCCGGCGAGCTCGGCTGCCTCCGGGTTGCCGCCGATCGCGTAGACGTAACGGCCAAACCGGGTGCGCCGCGCGAGAAATGTCATGACGACTCCCGTAACCAGCGCGATCAGCACGGGAATTGCGTAGCCGGTCGAGATGAACAGACCGCCTTCCGGCACGGGGATATGATTGTCGGCCGCATATTTTGCCGCGACTCGCTCCGGCCAAGGATAGGAGTTGACGATCGCGGTTGCTCCCAAGACGACAAAACAACCGACGCCTGCGATCAGATATTCGGCCCACATCGGCCGTTGTGGGAAGCGAAATCGCGCCCGCCGTTGACGCCCGGCGTAAAGGCCGAACACGATGCCGGCGCAGCAGATCGCAGCCAGCGCCCAGCTCGCCGTCGCCCCGATCGACCCATGCGGGCCGCCGCCCATCAGCGCGAAGCGATCGTCAAGCGGCGCGATCGTCTGACCGGTCGTCACCCACCACGCGGCGCCACGCCAGAACAATTGCGCGCCGAGGGTGACGATGAAGGCCGGAATGCCGAGGTAGGCGACCAGCGAGCCGTGAAACGCGCCGATCGCCGCGCCCAGCGCCAAAGCCACGATGACGGCAATGATCCAGATCGCAGGATTGTCGAGGCCAAGATAGACGGGGAGAAAGCGGACCTGCGCGACGCCGATGATTGTCGACACGAAGCCGATGATCGACCCAACCGAAAGGTCGATGTGGCGCATGACGATGATAAGAACCATGCCCGTCGCCATGATCGCGATTGAGGAGGTCTGGACGCTCAAATTCCAAAGGTTGCGAGGCGTGAGGAAAAGGCCCTCGCCAGTCTGGACCAGCGTATAGACGTTGAAGCCGACCCAGATCAGCGCCAGAGCGCCGATCATCCCGATCATGCGCGTGTCGACCTCGGTGGCTCGGAGCAGCCGTCGGATGGCCGGCTCATTGGGAGCCGCGCTGGTCGCGCTCGGCGCTGCAGAGGTCATGCTCCCTCCCGACTTTCGTTATTGCGCCTCGCCGGAACGTTGGCGGGCGTCTTGCAACAGAAGACCGCGCCGCCTTGCGAGCGACGCGGCCTTCTTTTGTTTCACTACATTGGAATACGGTCAACTCACTTGCAGTAGGGGGTCGTGCCCGGCTTCACGCCGGCGCAGACTTCCGCCTTGGTGATCCAGCCCTTGTCGACGATCACGTTGAGATTGTCCTTGGTGACCGCGAGCGGCGTCAGGAGGATGCCGTTGACGGTAACGCCCTTGGCCCCGCCCGAAAACGGCTTGACCATGGCGATTTCGGTCATCTTCTTGCCGCCGCCGAGCGCCACGGCCGCTTCGCCCGAGACCTTGCCGAGATCGCGCGCGTCCTTCCAGATCGACACGGTCTGGGTGCCGAGCGCGATGCGGTTGATCGCCGCGTGGTCGCCGTCCTGGCCGGAGACCGGCACCGATCCAGCCATCCCTTGGGCGGCGAGCGCCGCAACGACGCCGCCGGCCATGCCGTCGTTCTCGGCGACGACGGCATCGACCTTGTTGTTGTTCTTGGTGAGGATCTGCTCCATGTTCTTCTGGGCGTTATCCGGCTTCCAACCGTCGGTGTAGGACTCGCCGACGTTCTTGATCTTGCCGGCGTCCATCGCCGGCTTCAGGACCTCGGTAATGCCCGAGAACAGGAAGTTCGCGTTCGGGTCGCCCTTGTCGCCCTTGATGAAGGCGTAGTTGCCGGCAGGCTTGGCGGCCAGGATCGCCTTCGCCATCATCCGGCCGACGCCGACGTTGTCGAAGGTGATGTAGAGCACATTCGGGCTCTCGATAAGACGGTCGTAGGCGATGACCGGAATGCCTTCGTCCGACGCCTTCTTGACCGCCGGCAGAATCGCTTCCGAATCCATCGCCAGGATGACGAGGACGTTCGCACCCTTCGAGATGAGGCTTTCGACGTCGGCGAGCTGCTTCGTCGGCGAACCTTGCGCGTCGGCCGAAATGTACTTGGCCCCGCCGGCATCGAGCGCCTTCTTGATCGCCGCCTCGTCGGTCTTCCAGCGCTCTTCTTGGAAGTTCGACCACGACACCCCGACCGTGAGGTCCTTCGCTGCCGCGGCGAGCGAGGTTAGTCCGACGGACGCCAGTAGCGCCACCCCCAACACCAGTGTTTTCACAGTTTTCATTGTTTTCCTCCACTTGAGGTCCGACAAGGACCGACTAAAAGCTTCTTGGATCGCTATCTGACCGGGCGATCGGGCGGCGCATCGACACTATTCCTTGATCGAGCGCCAGCGCAACTGGTCAAGAGTCGAATAAGAGGGACTGAGCTTCAGGGCAAATTGTCCCTCATGACGATATCGATGCGGATCTTTTCCTGCTCGGCGAGGATAGGTTCGCCGCGGACCAGAGACAGCAACACGCGCATCGCCGACCTCGCCTCGTGGCCGGGATCCTGGGCGACGACCGCGTCCATGACGCCGCGGAGCAGGCACTTGCGCGTCACGGTGCTGAGATCATGGCCGATGAAGGTCACGGTCAACTCCCGGCCCGCGTCAACGATCGCCTTGGCGACCCCGGGAACGCCCGCCCCGACGTTATAGACGCCGATCAAATCAGGATGATCGACCAGTAACCTCGTCATGAGGGTTTCGCTCTCACCGTCGTGATCGCTCCCCTCAACGGGGCTCAGAACGCCGAGGTCCTGATGCTCCAAACTCATGACCTGATTGAAGCCGAAAATCCGCTCCGCATGGTCGCGCAGCGACTGCGACCCCGCGATCACTCCGATCTTGCCGGTTTGCGTCGCGACGAACCGTCCCATCAGCGAACCGGCCGTTCGGCCCGCGGCGACGTTGTCTACGCCGATGTATCGATGGCGACGCGACCCGGGCACGTCGGAGACGAGCGTCACAACATAGGTTCCGCAGTCGACCAGATCGTCGATTGCCGCGCGAACGCTCTGGTGGTCGAGCGCCACCACGGCGACCCCGTCATAGCGGCCGGCCAACGATTCCAAGGTTTGAGCGAGCGCTGCCGGGTTGAAGACGTTCGTCTTGGTCGTCTCGACCCTCGCGCGTCGCGCCGCCAGCCAGCCCGACATCTCGGCGATATGGTCGAGAATCATCGACATGAAGACATTCGAGCCTTCCGGCATGACGAGCGCGAGCCTGCTGGCGCGGCTCCTCGCCAGTTCGGCGCCCGCCGCGAAGGGACGAAATCCATGTCGGTCGATTGCTTCCCGAACCCGACGCGCGGTCTCCTCCCGAACGCCGGGCCGGCTATGCAGCACACGGTCGAGGGTCGCCACGCTGACGCCTGCCTCCCGAGCGATGTCCTTCAGAGTGAGATGGCTTGACGCCATATCGCTACACATCGAGCGCATTCGTATCAATCAAACCTGAGGGACGCAACTCAAATTCTGATGGCGATCACGCTTCGCCTGCCGTTCGCGCTTGCGACGAGCGCTTCGATCGTGACAAAAGAGCGAATAACGATCCGCCGCTCAGCGGCGAGGCGCGAGGGAAATGAAACGAAACCTGGGAGTCTCTTGCGCGCTTGCCGCGCTCGCCAGTGTCCTTGTCGCGACCGTCGCAGCCGGCGGAAGCTGGGACGAGCGGGTCTTCCCTCCCGGCTCCCATCTCGATTTCGATCAGATTGCCGCGGCAGGCCCCTCGGCTCTGCCGGCCCTCATCGCGCGCGGCCGCGAGCTGTTCAAGGCGAAGTTCACCACCGTGGACGGCGCTGGCCGGCCGAAGGCGACGCAGGCGATCATCCCGACCAAGGTCAAGAACGGCGTCAATCCGCCCTTCAGTCGCACGAGCGGTCCGGATTCGAACTCCTGCTTCGGTTGCCACAACGACCCGATCGAAGGCGGCTCCGCCGATGACGTAGCCAATGTGTTCGTCTCGGAAGGGTTCGAGAGCGCACAGTTTGACACCATCGACCCCTCATTCTCGAGCGAGCGCCACACCACCGCCCTGATGGGGGCGGGCCTCATCGAGCTTCTGGCGCGCGAGATGACCGCCGACTTGCAGGCGATCCGCGCCGCCGCGATCGCCGAGGCGTGCGCGACGGCCAAGGACGCGCGCGCCGACCTGGTCACCAAAGGCGTGCGGTTCGGCTCAATCGTCGCCCATCCCGACGGCATCGTCGATCTCGACGCCATTGACGGCGTCGACTCCGACCTCATCGTGAGACCCTTCAGCCGCAAGGGAGTGTTCACGTCGCTTAGGCAGTTCACCATCAACGCGCTCAACATCCATCACGGTATGGAGGCTGTCGAGCGCTTCGGTGTCCGCTGGACCGGCAGCCACGACTTCGCCGAGAGCGGCGTGCCCGACGCCATCACCGCCGGCGACGTCTCCGCCCTGGTCGCATTTCAAGCGACCCTGCCCCCGCCGACGGTCAAGGCTGACTTGCCGGACGACTGGCGGCACGCGGTCGGCGACGGCGCCCAGACGTTCAAGGCCATTGGATGCGCTTCGTGTCACATCGAGTCATTGCCGCTGAAGTCCCTCCTGTTTACCGATCCTGCGCCTTACGACATGGCCGGCACGTTGCGCTCCGGCGAAGTCAAAGCGCCCATCCACATCGACTTGGCCTCCCTGCCGTTCGCCAAGACGCTGGAGAAGAACGACAAGGGTGAGTGGCTGGTTCCTCTGTTCAGCGATCTGAAGCGCCATCTTGTCGTCGACGAGACGGTCAACGCGCTCGGCAATGAATTGCAGGCGCAGCGTTTCGTCGAGCGCGACGTCTTCCTGACGCCGCGACTGTGGGGCGTGGGCTCGACCGCGCCCTACGGCCACAACGGCGCCTTCCGCATGCTCGATGAGATTATCGTCGCGCATGGAGGAGATGCGCGCTATTCGCGCGACGCCTATCTCGGGCTTGATCCGGCGCGGCGCGTCGGCGTCGTCGCCTTCCTGCGTTCGCTGGTCATCGAGGCGCCCTGATGCGGATCGCCTTCTGCGTTCTTGCCTTCTTCTCCTGCGTCGCGTCGGCGCGCGCGGGCGACGACCGGCAAAAGCCGCTCGGCGATGTGCCTCTGATGCACGAGGAGGCCGAGGCGGCGGGCATTCATAGCGTCTATGATGGTCCGTGGGAATTCTTCGTCGGCGGCGGAGGCGCGGCGCTCGACTGCGACGGCTCCGGCTTTCCCTCGGTATTCCTGGCGGGCGGCAGAAATCCGGCGCGACTGTTCGTCAATCGGTCGCGCTCCGGCGGGCCGCTCAAATTCGAGGAGAAGCCGCTAGACATCGGCGCCGATCCCAAGCTGCTCGAGAACGTCATCGGCGCCTATCCGATCGACATTTCCGGCGACGGACACATGGATCTGTTCGTCCTGAGGGTTGGCGGCAACCTCCTCCTAAAGGGCGGCCCGGACTGCACGTTCAAGCTCGCCAACCACGAATGGAATTTCGACGGCGATTCGGGCTGGACGACGGCGTTCGCCGCGGAGTGGGAGCCGGGCCAGAAATTCCCGACGCTGGCGATCGGCCATTACGTCGACCGCGGCGCGCCTGGCTCGCCCTGGGGCACTTGCGAAGAAAATTCCCTCTATCGCCCTCAGCCGGGCGACAAGCCCGACTATTCGGTGCGCACCGCCCTCGCGCCCGGCTTCTGCGCGCTCTCGATGCTGTTCACCGACTGGAACAAGTCGGGCGTTCCGTCACTGCGCGTCTCCAACGACCGGCAATATTACCGTGGCGGCGAGGAGCAAATGTGGCGCATCGAGCCGGGCAAGACGCCCCGTCTTTTCTCCCGCGCCGACGGCTGGCGGCATTTGTCGATCTACGGCATGGGCATCGCCGAGGGCGACCTCGACGGCTCAGGCTATCCGGAATATTTCCTCACCTCGATGGGTGACGAGAAACTCCAGAAACTCGATCCCGAGGAAGGCGGCCGCGGAGAGGCGCCTGTCTATCGCGACATCGCCGGCGAGGTTGGCGCGACCGCGCATATTCCCTATGTGGGCGGCGACAAGCGGCCATCGACCGCCTGGCATGCCGAGTTCGCCGACTTCAACAACGCCGGGTTGCTCGATATCTTTGTCTCCAAGGGCAATCTCGAACAGATGCCCGACTTCGCCGCCTACGATCCAAGCAATCTCTTGCTCGGCCAATGGAACGGAAAATTCTCAGAGGCCGGCGACGAAGCGGGAATCGCAACCGGCCAGAAGGGTCGCGGCGCGTTGATCGCCGATTTCAACCTCGACGGCAGGCTCGACATCTTGCAGATCAACCGCGGCTCGAACATTTTGCTCTACCGCAACCTGGGAGCCAAGACTCCCGACGGTCCGCCAATGCCGATGGGCAACTGGAGCGAGATCAGGCTCATCGAGCCCAATCCCAACCGCAACGCGGTCGGAGCCCGGATTTCGGTCAAGACGGGAACCCGCACGCAGACGCGGTTCGTCGATATCGGCGGCGGCGACGCCTCGGGCCACGCGGGCTTCATCCATGTCGGCCTCGGCACCGCCGAGCGGGCGGAAATCCGCGTGCAATGGCCAGACGGCGATTGGAGCGCGAGCTACCGGGTGTTCGCCAACCAGTTCGTGGTCATCGACCGCGCCAAGCCTCAGGCGGCCTATTGGTATCCGAGCCGATGAGAGCGCGCCGCCCGCCGAACGACCCAGCGCGCCTGGGCCTGATGGGGGGCGAACTCAGCTTGCCATCACCTCGTTCACCTGCATGATCGGCGCGATCTTCGTGTGGTTGGGAATGTCGCCCATGATTTCGGCGCCGTGCTTGGCGAGCGCCTTTCCCAGCTGATCGGCAGAATTGAATTTGAGGTAGGCGATGGCGAGGTAGGGCGCCTTGTCGCCCGCCGGATCAGACACCCCCTTGTCGAACTCGCAGCTGACCATCCCTTCCGGGTTCAGCCGCGCGACGATGAGCTTGTGGTGGATGTTGAAATAATAATCGTAGTTGAACGCTTCGCCGTTCTTGGCCGGATAGAGAACCGTGAGTTGATGAATCGTTTTCTCCCTGCGGGCGAGCCCGAGCGATTGTTTCTCGCCGCCGGCCGCTCCTTAGTCGGCGCGCCGCAATGCTCCGCCGCTTGGTGAGTTCGCCCGACGGATCGCAGGCGACCGAACTCCGCCGACGGGCCCTCCGGCTCGATGGCGCGCCTTGGCGGAGTTCGACCCGTCAGTGCAGCTTGTAGCAGTGCCCGCCGCCCCTGTGCCTTACACGGGCGCGACACGCCTCCAGGGTCGAGAACGAGCAGTCCGGATGTCCTTGGGCTGTCGATCCTCTCAATTGCGCGCAGAACTTGGCGGCATTGGCGGAGTCCTGAGGGTAAAGAACGAAGCCCATCGAGAGAAGCATCATCGTACCAATGAGCGCCCGCTTCGAGTTGGGCATGTCAAGCCTCCCTGTGACGTTTTATGATCGTCCTTCGAGGGCGAACCTCGCGAACGCGAAAATCTCGTATCACGGATCAGATGAACCCGTGCTGAATGGGCCTTCTCGCCACGCTGACTTGCGGGCGGCGCGAGCTTGACCGGCGGAGCGCCCGATCCGGTCGACGTCGTGTTGGCCCGGGCGCCCTTCCGACCGTCTCCGGCACGGTGGATCGAACGCCAGCTATTGTCGGGCGCACAGGATCACCGCCATCGCGCCGTCGCAGCTCGCGCCGGTGGTTCCATCGATATGCGGAGCGGCGGCTCCGCCCGCGCAATAGGCGCTGGCCATGATTTCGCCTTCGCCGCATGCCGCCTGCGCCGAGTCGCTTACGATCCTGAAGCCTGTGCCGGCGCCCGGCGGACCCGACGGCCCAGGCGGCCCCGCCGGGCCTTGCGGACCCAGCGCGCCGGAAGGGCCTTGAAGCCCCGGCGCCCCGGCATGCCCCGGCGCTCCAGGGGCGCCGGTAGGACCGACCGGGCCCTGAGGTCCGGCGGGTCCGGTATGCCCAGGCGATCCAGGCGGCCCCAGCGCGCCGATCGGTCCCGCAATCCCAACGTCGCCCCTGGGCCCAATCGCCCCGCTTGGCCCGCTTGGCCCGGGCGGCCCGGCTGCGCCGACATCCCCCTTCGGTCCCGCAATCCCAACGTCGCCCCTGGGCCCAATCGGCCCGCTTGGCCCGGGCGGCCCGGCTGCGCCGACATCGCCCTTCGGCCCCGGCTGGCCGGCGGGGCCGGTCGCGCCGGATTCGCCCCGTGGGCCTTGCGGTCCCGCCGGCCCGTCTGGCCCTGGCTCGCCTTTCGGCCCTTGCAATCCGGGCGCGCCGGCCAAGCCCGCTTCGCCCTTTGGCCCTTCGGCTCCGTCCGGCCCTGGAGGTCCTGGAGGTCCGGCCGGACCAGAGGGGCCGGTCTCGCCTTTGAGCCCCGGCGGACCCTCCGGTCCCGGGTCGCCCTTCGGCCCCTGCGGCCCAATCGCTCCAACCGCGCCGGCTTCGCCCTTTGGCCCGGCCGGGCCGACGGGACCCTGCGACCCTTGAGGCCCGGGCGGCCCTTGGTCGCCCTTGTCTCCCTTGGCGCAGCCCGAGACGGCGATGAGCGCGGCCATCGCGACGCCGGCGACCAGAAAGCGCATTGCGTTCCTCCTCTGACGAGGCGCTTTCGCGGTCGCCTCCGCCGCAATTGTTGGCGCCGGTTTGTGATCGGCGTGTGATAGCCGCGCCGCCGGCGTCGAACCAAGGTCCTTCCTACCGCGCTTGCGAGAGCACGTGGCGCCGGGCCTCTTCCGACAGGCCCATCCATTCGTCGGCGCTCGAGGGCGCCAATGTCACCCATTCTTTCTTGATCCGGCCGGGGCCGGTCGAAAACCGTTGGCCAAGCCTGGCCTCGACCAACGCCTCGACGCGCTTCGCCGGGAGTTTCAAGAGTAGGCGCCCATTCGACAGCGCGGCGAAGATCTTGCCGTCGACTTTGAGCGCGTTCGATCCGAAGCCGCGGCCGCGCGCAGGGCCGAGCGCGACGCCGTGATGCTGCGCCACGACGCGGTAGAGCGCATCGGCGGAGCAAGGGTCGCTTACCATGCGACTGGCCGGCCGTCTCGGAAGAAGCCGCCGGTCGGGCCATCGTCGGGCAGCATCGCCGCCCAGACGACGCTTGCGGCGCCGTCCTGAACGAGCCGGCCGCCCCGGCCGCCCATGTCGGTCGCGACCCACCCCGGGCAGACGCTGTTGACGAGAACGCCGGTTCCCGCAAGCTCGCCCGCCAGAAGCCGAGTGAGCGCGTTGAGCGCGGCCTTCGAGGCGCTGTAGCCGGGCGGCCCGCGCCCCATCGACGCCAGGCTGCCGGCGCCGCTGCTGACGTTGACGATGCGGCCCCAGCGCCGCAGCCGCATCCCGGGTGCGACCGCCTGAGCCATTGCCCAGGCCCCGAACAGATTGGTCTCGAACGTTCTCCGAACGCGGGCGAGGTCGGCGGAGATCGCCGTCTGGTCGGTGTCGTAATCGACGCCGGCGTTGTTGATCAGAACGTCGACCGCGCCGAGTTTTTCGGCGAGCGCGCGGATGCTCGCCGCGTCCGACACGTCCAATGTGACCGCCTCGACGTCAAAGCCGCCGCGCGCCATTTCAAGCGCCGCCGCTTCGCCCTTCGCCGCATCGCGCGCGCCGATGAGGACGCGCATGCGATTTTGCGCCAGCTGGCGGGCGACCTCGAGGCCGATGCCACGGTTGGCGCCCGTCACCAGGGCGATAGGGGATGGCCGCATGCCGCGCCTCGTCAGCCGGAGGTCGGCGTCGCCGCGACGACGGCCGCCTCGGCCGCCGTCCAGCCAACGTCGCGAGCGGCCCCGACAATGACCCAGACCCGGTGCATCGGCTTCGGCCTAGCGCAGATATGCGCGTCGGATCAAGGCGGAGGCCGCATCCTCAAGAAATACCGGAGGGCGGCCGTTGACAAAGCGCAGGCCGCAATTAACTGTTGTCCTTCGACAGGCGATGGAGTTCGCCTTTAAGAGCCGATCGGCTGATGACTCCTCTAACCGTCCTTGACGGAATTGAGGAGTGTGAATGTTCCCCTTCCAATCAGCCAAAACCGGGCTGGCCCGAACCGCCGATCGCTGGCGCGCCGGAGCCGTCCGGCCATGACCTTCCGCAGCATTCTCAATCCGTGTCTGGCGGATGGTCCGAGGGCCGAGGTCTCGGCGCCGCCGGCCTATTTCGCCGATCTCAATCTCGACCAGGTCGTCGCCTCAATTACTGCAGGCAAACAGGAATACACGCTTGCGCCGTTTTTCTATGAAGCGCTCGAGTTCGCGGGAAGCCATCGAGTATCGCCAGGAGGTGATGCGCGATCTCGAAAACGATGCTCATTATGACGCCGTCGCCAGGTTTGCGGTCTCGATGAGATCGGTGCGGGAGCACCTCGCCCAAGCGGGCAAGCTCCGGTACAAATATCAGAAAGAGGCTTGGCTCCTCGACGCCATGGACATCTATTGTCAGTGCCTCGGGAGCTTACTTGCCGAATTTCGCGCGACGCCGCCCTTCTCGGCAGGACTTGCCGGTTTTTTCGCTTTTCTCGACGGATACGTCGCCTCCTCGGCCTTTCAACAATTGTCGAGGGAAGTCGCGACGGTCACTGCGAGACTTTGTTCCATTCGCTACACGCTGCTGATCGGCGACGGCGTCGTCACCGTTTCGGGCTATCATGACGAGTGCAATTACGGATTCGAAATTCAGGCCGATTTTGAGAAGTTCAAACAGGGCGCCGCCGCCGATCACATTTTCAAGTTCAGAGATTTCGACCAAATGAACCATATCGAGGCTGGTGTCCTCGATCGGGTCGCGCGGCTAAACCCGGAAATATTCGCGGAGCTTGACGACTTCGCCGCCCGAAGCAGCAGCTTCTTTGACCCGGTCGTTCTCCGATTCGATCGAGAAGTTCAGTTCTATGCCTCCTATATTGCGTATATGCGCCATATCGCCTGCGCGGGGCTCACGTTTTGTTACCCGCGCGTCTCGCAGGAAACCAAGGATATTCGCGTAACGCGCGGTTATGACCTCGCTCTTGCAGGAATTCTTGTCGGCCAGAAGCTGCCGGTCGTGACGAATGATTTTTTCCTGAACGGTCACGAGCGGATTATCATCGTGTCGGGGCCGAACCAGGGCGGCAAGACCACCTTCGCCCGAATGTTCGGTCTCATGCACCATCTTGCCGCCATCGGTTGCCCGGTTCCCGGAACCGAAGCTCAGCTATTCCTGTTCGACCGAATGTTCACGCATTTCGAGAAACAGGAAGAGGTTCACAATTTGCGCGGCAAATTGCACGACGATTTGTTCCGGCTTCACGAGACTTTGGAGGAAGCGACATCGGACAGCATCATCATTCTGAATGAAGTGTTCAACTCGACGAGCCTCAACGACGCGATTTTCCTCAGTTCCAGGATTCTGACCAAGATCGTTGCTCTCGACGCGCCGTGCGTCTGCGTCACCTTCATCGACGAATTGGCGGCGCTCAGCAACACCACGGTCAGCATGGGCAGCACTGTCAAACCCAATAATGTCGCTGAGCGAACTTTCAGGGTCGTGCGGCGCGCCCCCGACGGTCTGGCTTACGCCATCTCGGTCGCCGAAAAGTATGGGCTGACCTATGCCCAATTGCGGGAAAGATTGCCATCATGAAAGCCTTTCTCATGCGCCGGGATCGCGATTTCGATCTCGAACGCGCTTTGCCCGCCAACGAGGCCGTTCTTGCCAAGGATTTGGCGCTCGACACGCTGTTCTCGATCATGGCGGCGAAGGATCCGCTCGTTCTCGAGGTGGCGAGGAAGGCAATACTCGCAAGCGTCTTCAACGACGGCGCCGTAATCGAATATCGGCAGGCGGCGCTTAAGGATTGCCTAAGCAACCCGGCGATTGTCCGTGAGCTTTACGGTCTCACGGTCGAATTCTGCGGAGCGCCAGAAGAAGATATGGTCGACATTCCGGGAGTACCCCTCCGGCCTGCTCGACACTTCGGTCCAGCGGATGGTCGCTTTCGTAGACGTGCTGAAGCGCCTGCGGGCGGCAGCGGACCGGCATTCCGCCCAATTTAATTCCGAAGCATTCTCAAATCTGTTCGCAATGCTCGCGCGGGAGCTCGACGACGACTATTTCGCGGTCATCAACAGACATCTGAGCCGGCTGAAGTTTCGAACCATCCTGGTTAGCGCGGAGCTGGGAAAGGGGGTGAAGGGCGTCGACTACATCCTCAGGCGGCCGCTCAGGAATCCCGGCAGCTGGTTTACCCGCGCCTGGCGCGCCCTCTTCGAGCAAGGTCCGGTCAGTTACAGTCTCTATCTGGCCCCGAGGGACGAGGCCGGCGCGCAAGCGATGGGCGAAATGAGGGACCGTGGGCTTGGGCTCGCCGCCGACGCACTCGCGAAGAGCGCAGAGCATATCGGCAGCTTCTTCCGCATGCTGCAAACCGAATTGGCGTTCTACATCGGCTGTCTCAATCTGCATGAGCGCCTTCTTGCACTGGGGCGCCGTTTACATTTGCCTCGCCCACGAAGCCTGGCGTCCCTCAATTCTCCTGTCGCGGCCTCTACGAGGTTTGCCTTGCGCTGACCTCGAACAAGCGACCGGTTGGCAACGACGTCCAAGCTGGCGGCAAGAGTCCGATTATCGTCACCGGCGCCAATCAGGGCGGCAAGACGACGTTTCTGAGAAGCATTGGGCTCGCGCAGCTGATGACGCAATCCGGCATGTTCGCGCCTGCGGCCAGCCTTCAGCTCAACGTCGTCGATGGGGTGTTCACCCATTTCAAGCATGAAGAGGACAAGACGATGAAGAGCGGCAAGTTCGACGAGGAACTGAGCCGGATGAACGACATCGTCAACGCCGTCACGCCCGGCGCGTTGGTCCTGTTCAATGAGTTGTTCGCCGCGACCAATGAGCGCGAGGGATCGGAAATCGCGCGGCAAATCGTATCGGCTCTCTTGGAAAAGCCGATGAAGGTCGTTTTCGTTAGCCATCAGTACGACTTCGCCCGCGGCTTTTACGAGAAGCATCTCGAATCAGCATTGTTCCTGCGGGCCGATAGGCAGGAAGACGGACGGCGGACGTTCAAACTGGTCGAAGGCGAACCCCTCGGCACAAGCTTCGGCGCAGATGTGTACCGCGAGATTTTCTCAGGAGAGATAGTCGAGAGTTCTCGAATTGACCGCGGGAGAGCGGCGCCAGCTTCGCGCCTGACGGCTTTTTCCGCGCGCGTCTCGCAGCGAGCCGCGTGCGGCCCATAGCGCTGCGCCTCGCCTTCATGCTGTTGCGTTGGAATGGGTTCGGATCCACCTTAGGACATCGATCTGTTTTCCCGAGAGGAGCTTAGGCCATTTGGTCGAGTGCAAAGTCTCCCGATCTCCGCGATGCCAGAATTCGGTGACGAGGATCAGCTCCCAAGCCAGGCGTCCAGCCGCCGGCATGTGGATGTGGAGAATGTCGGCATGGAACCCGTACAACTCCCCGGAATAGGTGTGACGGTCGACCGAACACTCTGCTCCCTTCGTAATCCACTTGCGTTTGGCCGAGGGCCGGGCTCGGTCTGCTGATAATAAACTCGATGTCGCCAATGACCCGGGCGCGGGACAATCTCAGCAAAGTCGTATTCCTTCCTCGCAGCGCCGGTGTTCCCGCTGCTCGGCAAACCAATTCTGGTGGTGGGCGAGCGGGAGCGGGCCAAATCCGCAGTCACGGCTCCTCGCGCGCCGCGTCTTCCGCCTCCATCAAGTCGGGCTCGTGCGCGATCGGCTTGAATTCGGGCTGAAACCAGGTCTGCGCGATCAGGGTCGGCACGACGGCGCTGCCGATGACCGCGGTGACCAGGATCGTGTACTGGGTCTGGTCGATGATCTTGTTGGTGAGTCCGAACAGCGCCGAGATCGAGCCGAAGGTGAGCCCGGTCGACATCAGAAGCGTCGTGTACATCCCCTCGCGCCGGTCGAACTCGTGGTAGCGGGTGAGCGGCAGGATGCCGATGAACTTGGTCGCCATCTTGATCGCCAGAAACACCGCGATGAGCCCGATCGACGCGATGACGGCGCGCGCCTCGACCAGCGAACCGGCCTTGAGGAAATAGAACGGCGTCAGGATCGAGAACGCGATGATGCGCATGCGGTGCGGCAATTCGCGTTCGGCGAGAAAGGTCGGCGCCAACGCCATGCCGACCAGGTAGGCGGGCAGGACCGCTTCGCTCCCTGCGACCGAGGCCATTCCGCCCAGCGCCAGCAGAATGAGCGACACGAATTTGGTCTGCGGCTCGCTGACCCGTTGGCCGAGGCTCTTGAACATCCAGGGCGCATAGCGCACCAGAACCACGAGAACGCCCGCGGTGACGGCGCCGAACAACAGCAGCCACAGGTCGTAGTGGGCGAACACGACGCCGAGCGCGAGCACGGTGCCGAGATCGTTGATGAAGCAGGCGGCGAGAATGATCTTGCCGATCTCGGTATTGTTGAATCCGGTCTCGATCATCACCGCGTAGACGACGGCAACCGAGGTCGTCGAAAGCGCGATGCCGGCGATCTGCGCCTGCGGCCACGGCCAGCCGATGACGAAATGCGCGTAAACCAGCACTCCGAGGTAGGGCGCGAAGAAGCCGACGACGCCGATCGTCATGCTCGACCAGAAGTGCTTCCGAACGATGCGGGGATCGATTTCCGCTCCAGCGAGAAAGGTCAAAAGAATCGCGCCGAAGCCGGCGAGAAAATTGACCCAGTCAGTGATCTGCAAGCCGACCAGATTGCCTGCGACTGCGCCGACGACGATCTCGATCAGCGCGACCGAGACCGCAACCCGGATGGAAATGAGCGACGCCAGCAGCGCCAGTCCAAGCCACAACGCCGATTGAAGCCAAACGCTCGCCATGATCCCACTCCCGTTCGCGCGGCAGGGATCGTTCGGCAAGAGTTGGACGCCCACCGCGCTCTTCGCGCACGGTAGGGGTCATCAGCCGTCGGGCTTTTGGCTTTCGGGCGGTTGAAGGGGAACCCCATCCCCTTGTCTAGCGGAATTCATACTAGCCAGGTCGAATCCGTCGCGTCAATCGGCCGATTTGAGCCATGCGTGAATTGGGGATAGCATTGAACGGCTGCCCACCGATGCCGCCCCCGACTCCCGTGGCCGTGATCCAGAGGCAGCTCAAGGGAGGCGGATTCGCGTAAATCTCCCGCGCGAGGCGATGCTTTTGCGCATATTCATCGGCGAGGATGCAAAGTTTCATCATCGCCCGCTTTACGAGGCGATCGTTGTTCAGGCCCGCGCGGCCCATCTTGCGGGGGCCACGGTCATTCGCGGCCCCATGGGCTTCGGGCATTCGACCAGGCTGCACAGCACGAAAATCCTCGACGTGGCGGAGCATTTGCCGATCGTCATCGAGATCGTCGACACGGAGGACAGGATCAGGGCGTTTCTGCCGGTTCTCGATTCGATGATGCCGAGCGGGCTCGTCACTTTGGAAAAAGTCCAGGTCCTGCAGTATGGCGAGCACGTCAAACACGCGCCGGCCTGACAAGACATTGGAGAGATCGACATGCTTGATCGCGTCAGCCGCCGTTCGTTCCTCATTGGCGTCGCGGCGGCCGCCGCGCCGCTTCGTGCGCGAGCGGCCGCTCCGTCGGCCGAGGAGCGCTTGGACCTCGCCAGCAAGCATCTCGCCTGGATCGAGGAACGCGAGGGCGGGCGGCTCGGCGTCTCGGTCATCGACGCGGAGACCGGCTGGGCGCTCGAGCATCGCGCCGACGAGCGGTTCCCGATGTGCAGCACTTTCAAGCTTCTGGCCGGCGCCGCTGCGCTCAAGCGAGTGGACGACGGCGCCGAGCGACTCGACCGGGTTGTCCCTTACGGGCCGGGCGATCTTCTTGAATACGCGCCGATCGCCAAGACCCATCTCGGGTCCGGGGGCATGACGCTCGCCGACCTCTGCGCCGCGGCGATCGACTGGAGCGACAACACCGCGGCAAACCTCATGCTTCAGTCGATCGGCGGACCGGCGGGTCTTACCCAGTTTGCCCGCTCGCTCGGGGATTCAACGACCAGGCTCGACCGTAACGAACCGGGCTTGAACGAAGCGGCGCCCGGCGACCAGCGCGACACCACGAGCCCGCGCGCGATGGCCGAGGACATGCGCCAGGTCCTGCTCGGCGACGTGCTCTCCGAAGCGTCTCGGCGCCAGCTCGAAGCCTGGCTGATCGACGACAAGGTCGGCGACAAGCGGCTGCGCGCCGGGCTCCCGCTCGCGTGGCGCATCGGCGACAAGACCGGCAGCGGCGATCGCGGAACCGCGAATACGATCGCGATCATCTGGCCGCCGGAACGGGCGCCGATCATCGCGGCGGTCTACTACACCGAATCGTCCGCGCCGATGGACGTGCGCAATGCGATCCACAAGGAGATCGGCGCGTTGATCGTCGAGACGTTCTGATCAACATTCGCCTCGACGAAAACAGGAGGGCCGCGATTGTGGGTCAGCGCGCGAGAGCGGTCCGCTCGGCGCTTCAGACACCCCACAAGCGTTGGCGCCGCGCGGTCGCATGCGCGAACCAGAACCATCCGAGCGCAAAGGGAACCATGAAGCTCAGCGTCATCGCTTCGATCAGGTCCCGCTCGGCGGCGAGATTGATCGTGACGCTCGCGCCGACCGCGAAGGCGCGCAACGGCGGCGGCTCGGCGTCGTCGCGCGAGGCCCGGTCGCGCACCCATTCGTCGGTCCTGGACTCGGATCCGACGTTTCGGAGGCTTGTCTCATCGGCGGTGAAAGGAACGTTCTCGCCGGTCGCCCCGTCGAGAACGACCGGCGCGCGCTCGCGCTGGCTCCGTCCCGCCGCCGGCATCGTGAACGCGATCGTCTTCTTGCTCACGCCGCTTTCCTTTTTCTTGCGCTATAGACTTCTTGCGCCAGTGCGTCGATCTCGCGCGCCGCCTCGCTGTTGGGCGCGGCCTCGATCACCGAGAGCCCCTTGGCCGCGCTCTCGGCGTAGACGATGCGCTGATTGAGCACAGCGGCGAGAACTGGAATTTCTCCGAATTGCGCCAGCGCCGCGGCGGCGTCGCGGCCGATTGCGGTTCTGGCTATGCGGCGATTGACGACGAACGCCGCCTTAAGGCCTTCCTTCATCTGCCGCGCCTCGCGGATCAATTGCACCGTGTCGGCGGCCGCCCAGACGTCGTAGGGCGAGGGCTGGACGGGGATCAGCACCATGTCGCTGGCGAGGATCGCCGAGCGGCCGAGCTCGTTGACGCGCGGCGCGCCGTCGACGATCACGACGTCGTAATTGCCGGCGAGCCGCGGCAAGTCGCGATGGAGCGTCGGCTTCGCCATGCCGACGACCGCGAATGGCGGTTCGTCTTCGCGGGTGCTCGACCACGCCATCGCGCTGCCCTGCGGGTCGGCGTCGACCAGAAGGACGCGCGCGCCCGAACGGGCCAGGCTCGCCGCGAGATTGATGGCGACGGTCGTCTTGCCGACGCCTCCCTTCTGATTGAGGACGCCGATAATCATCAGGACGCGTTCCTTCGTCAAAAGAGCGTCGCGTCAAGCGGCTCGCTTATGCTGCGGCGCGATGCCGCAGTGCAATATAGTCACAACCGCGCGATTCGGGCAAGGGCGCGCGCGGGGCTTTCCGCGCGTTCGGCGCTGCGGGCCGTCAGACAAAAAAGGGGGCCAGCGTTGCGGCCGGCCCCTCATCTCCTCGCCGATCGACGGGACCGTCAGCCGCCGATGCAGGTGGCGACGTTCTTTGGCGTGCAGACGTCAAGCCCGGTATAGGTCGGGTCGGCCGGCGGGGCCTTGCCGTCCTTGATGTCCTTGAGGAAATACATCGCCTTGTATCCCATCTCGAACGGGCGCTGGCCGACCTGGCCGGCGGACAGACCCTTCTTCATCAGGTCGATCTGAACCGGCAGCGTGTCGGCGACGACCAGAGCGAGCGCGCCTGAGGCGATCTTGTCTTTGTACTTGCTCGCCACCTTTTCGTAGGCGTCGGGCACGAACTGCGGGAAGCCGCCGGTCGGCGTGAACGCGTCGAGGTTCGGATATTTGGCGAGGATGTCCTCCATCTGCTGCACCGACAGCGGGAAGTCGTCGTTGGTGTAGAGCGGACAGCCCGCGACTTCGGTCCAGCCGTTCTGGCCGGTCAGGCGAACGCCTGGCGACTCGGCGCTCTTGGTCCCCGACAGCGTGTCGCGGATCCCCTGCATGCGCTCGTTATGGTTGGCCGCCGCCGCGCCGCCCGACTGGATGCAGATCGTGCCGCCCTTGGGCTTGATCTCCATGACCAGCTTGGCGATGTTGGCGCCGATGTCATAGTTGTGCGTGCCCACATACGCGGCGCGCAATCCCTTGTCCGCCGGCAGCAGGTCCGAGTCCCAGGTCAGCACCGGGATCTTGTTTTTCGCTGCGTCTTTCAGCGCGTTGGCAATTGCCGGGGCGTTCGCCGCCGACACCGCGATGCCGTCGACTTTCTTGGTGACGAGGTCGCCGACCATCTGCGCCTGCTCGTCGCCGCCGCCGTGCTCTCCCGGCCCGATATAGAGGCACTTGACCGCGCCTTTGAGCTCGGCCTCGGCCTTCTTGCACCCGGCGAGCGCCTGGTCGAAGAACGGATTGTTGGTGTTCTTCGGCACCAGCGCGAACGTGTAGGGATCAGCCGCCTGCGTCGAAGCGGAGACGGCGACCAAGGCCCCCACCGCCACAGCGCCAGTCAACAACAACTTCAACATTACCTTACTCCTCCCAGTTAGACGCGGCCCCCGTCGGGGGTCATTCGCGTTTCGCCCCTCGGATTTTCCCGAGGTAGACCGCTGCAATCAGGAACACGCCGACGAACGTGCCCTGCCAATTGGAATCGACGCCCGCCATCAATAGCGAATTGCGGATGACGAAGATGAGCGCGGCGCCGATGAAGGCGCCGTAAGCGCTCGCTTCGCCCCCCATCAGATTGGCGCCGCCAATCACGGCCGCCGAAATCGCCAAGAGTTCGTAGGTCACGCCAAGCGCGTTGATCGCCGAGCCGGTCCAGCCGACAGCCAGGATCGCGGCAAGCGAGGCGGCGAGGCCGGAGACGACATAGACCTGCACCTTGATGCGATTGACCGGAACGCCGGTGAGCAACGCCGCCTGCTCATTGCCGCCGATCGCCAACACATGGCGGCCCCAGCCCGTCATCTTGTAAACGACGGCGAATATGGCGGTGAGAACAATGAGAACCAGCAGCGGATAGCTCAATTCGAGCTTCGGCCCAAGCGGAAGCGCGCCGCTGCCGAACGCCTTGAACGCGGCGCCGCCCTCGCCGAATTTGTAGATCATCCGGTTGCCCGACAACACCACGGCGCAGGAGCGGGCGATCGACAGCATGCCGAGCGTAGTCACGAACGGCGATATCCCGGCGTAGGCGATGATCACGCCATTGATGAGCCCGGTGATCCCGCCGGCCGCCAGTCCAACCAGTACCGCAAGCCACGCCGGATAGCCGGCCTCGAGTACAAGCCCGCTCGCCACCGCTGTCAGCCCCATGATCGAGCCGACCGAAAGGTCGATGCCGCCGGTCGCGATCACCGCGGTCATGCCAAGCGCCATGATGCCGATGAACGAGAAATTGCGGGTGATGTTGAAGAAGTTCTCGGTCGAAGCGAATGATGCCGGCTGCAGCCAGCTCATCACCAGACAAATAACGACGAGCGCGACCGTCACCCAGAACGATTGCGCCCCTGCGATCCGCTGCCAAACATTGTGCTGTTGGACGCCCAGCACCGATTCGATCGAGACATTGGCTTGCGGCGGCGGCTTGGCGGCTTCGCTCGACATGGCGGCCTCAGGCTGCGTGAATGGCGCCGGTGATGAGGCCGGTCACCTCTTCCGGGCTCGTCGCATGAATCGGCTTGTCGGCCACCTTGCGGCCACGACGCATCACGACCACCCGATCGCACACCGCGAACACGTCGGGCATGCGATGGCTGATGAGCATGATCGCCATGCCCGAGTCTTTGAGACGGCGGATGAGGTCGAGAACCTCGGCGACCTGCCTCACCGAGATCGCCGCGGTCGGCTCGTCCATCAGCACCATGCGCGCCTGCGAGAGCCGGGTGCGGGCGATCGCGACCGCCTGCCGCTGGCCGCCCGACATCTGCCGCACGAGGTCGCGTGGCCTCGTTTCGGACTTGAGCTCGCTGAACAATTCGCCGGCGCGCTTGGCCATCGCCTTGTGGTCTAGCCAGCGCAGCGGCCCGGCGCGGCGCTTGATCTCGCGGCCCAGGAACACATTGGCGGCGGCGGAGAGATTGTTGCAGAGCGCCAGATCCTGGTAGACGACCTCGACCCCCTTTTGCCGCGCTTCGACAGGCTTGTGGAAATGCACCGCCTCGCCGCCGATGCGAACTTCGCCGTGCGTAGGGGGAAAATTCCCCGCGATGACTTTGACCAGGGTCGACTTGCCGGCGCCGTTGTCGCCCATGAGCCCCAGCACTTCGCCGGGCTCGAGGGTCAAATCGACCTCGTTCAGCGCATGGATCGCGCCGAAATGCTTGGAAACCGCCTGCAACTCAAGGATCGGCAACCCGGCCTCCTCCGCATCCGCCCGCGTAGCGTCATTCCACGGCCGTCGGGCCCGGCTGCAATTATCCTACTATTGCAACATCGAACAGATCGGACCGGCGCGCAAGGGGCAATGGCCGTTTTTCCATGGCGCTTCGGTCGCCGCGGCCATCGCAGGGCCGCGCAGAAAATCGGCGCCAAGCTCTTCCGAACTCCTCCGCCGCGCGGGCCGCTCATCGCCACATCGCCCGCATGCGCGCCTTGAGATCGACGCCCGGGCCGTCAGCCGCCGCGCGCTGCGGCCCGGCCTGAGCCTCCGGCCAGGTCTGCCGGTCGAAATGTTTGAGGAGCGGCGGCGGCAGGAACCGGGTGCGGCTCGCGAACACGTTGCGGTCGCCGTATTTCGGCTGGCCGTGGACATAGAAACGTTGCGGGACGATCAACGCTAGCTCGTCTTTGGCGCGCGTCATCGCGACATAGAGCAGGCGTCGCTCCTCTTCGATCTCTTCCGACGAGCCGGTCGCGAGATCGGAAGGAATGCAACCGTCGACGCAGTTCAGGACGAACACCGATCGCCATTCCTGTCCCTTGGCCGAATGAATGGTGGATAGGATGAGATAGTCCTCATCCTTGAGCGGCGGTCCGGCCTCGTCGCTGGTCTTGTCCGGCGGATCGAGCGCGAGCTCGCTCAAGAAGCGCTCGCGCGAGGGAAAAGAGGCGGCGATGCGCTCGAGCGCCTCGAGGTCGCCGATGCGCACGCGCGCGTCGTCGTAGCGCGCCTCGATTAGCGGCGCGAGCCAGGCGACGGCGTCGGCGATCTCGGCCGGCCAGGGGGCCGCGCGCGATGCAAGCCGGCGCATCAGGTCGGCGAAGGCGGGAAAGCCGGCGCGCGCCCGCGTCGGCGGGGACAAGCCCGCCATCGCCGCAAAGCCATCGTCTGCCGCCGCGGCGGCGACGATGGTCTCGGCGATCTTCGGACCGACGCCAGGCAAAAGCTGCGCGACGCGAAAGCCCGCGACCCGGTCGCGCGGGTTTTCGGCGAAGCGCAGAAGCGCGACCGCGTCCTTCACATGCGCGGCGTCGAGAAACTTCAAGCCGCCGTATTTGACGAACGGCACGTTGCGACGGGCGAGCTCGAGCTCGAGCGCGGCGCTGTGGTGGGAGGCGCGGAACAGCACGGCCTGCGCCTTGAGAGAGGCGCCCGCCTCGCGATTGGCGAGCACGCGGGTCGCGACATAGCGCGCCTGGTCGGCGTCGTCGGCGACGGTGACGAGGAGCGGAAGCGCGCCGGCCGGCCGGTCGGTCCGCAGCGTCTTGGCGAAGCGCTCGGGCGCAAGCGCAATTGCCGCGTTGGCGGCGGCGAGGACCGCGCCGCTCGAGCGATAGTTACGCTCGAGCGTCACCACGAGCGCGGGCGGATCGAAAGCGCGGGGAAAGTCGAGGATGTTGCGCACCGTCGCGGCGCGGAACGAATAGATCGCCTGCGCGTCGTCGCCGACGACGGTGAGGCCCCGTCCATGCGGCCTCAGCGCCAGCACGATTTCGCCCTGAAGGGCGTTGGTGTCCTGGTACTCGTCGACCAGCAGGTGATCGAACCGCGCGGCGATCTCGGCGGCGATCGCCGGCTCGGTCAGCATCTGGGCGAAATAGAGCAGGAGGTCGTCGTAATCGAGCACGTTCTGGCGCTGCTTCATTTCGACATATGAGGCAAACAGCGCTTGCAACGGCGCCTCGTGCGCCGCGACCCAGGGAAACCATTTGCCGAGAACGGCCTTGAGTTCGACGCGGGCGTTGACGGCGCGCGAATAGATGGCGAGGCACGTCGCCTTGGTGGGAAAGCGCTCCTTCGCATCCCCGAGGCCCGCTTCGTGCCGCGCCCAATTCATGAGGTCGGCCGAATCCTCGCGGTCGTGGATGGTGAACTGCGGGTCGAGGCCGAGGCGGGTCGCATATTCGCGCAAGAGCCGCGCGCCGATCCCGTGGAAAGTGCCGGCATAGGCCGGCGTCGCCCCGGCGGCCGCCTCGGGCGCGAGACGCCGGGCGAGGAGCCGCTCGACCCGGCGGCCAAGCTCCGCCGCCGCGCGGCGCGAGAAGGTGGCGAGCATGATCCGCTTCGGATCGGCGCCGGCGAGGATCAGCGCCGCCACCCGATGCGCCAGCATCGCCGTCTTGCCCGACCCGGCGCCGGCGACGACGAGGAGGGGCCCGGGACCATGCGGGTCGCCGATCCCGTGGTCGACAGCGAGCTGCTGCTCGGGATTGAGCTCAACGGCTGGATTGGCGCGAATCAGGGCGATCGACATCGACGCGACGCAACCATGTTTCGCGCTTTGTTCCAAGGGCGGTGGACATGCCTGCAGGCATTAGCTAACATGTGGACTAACCGTGGGGCTTGGGATGTCCACCGTCACTATCCATGCGGCAAAGACAAACCTGTCGAAACTCCTAGCCCGGGTCGAGGCGGGAGAGGAGATCGTCATTGCACGCGGCAAAACCCCGATCGCGAGGCTCACGCCCGTCCGTTCGCCGCCGGCTCTGCGCCGTTTCGGCGCCATGAAGGGAATTGTCAGCGTCGGACCGGAATTCTTCGAGCCGATGACTGAGGCGGAGCTGAAGGAATGGGAGTAGCCTGATCCGCCTCCTCCTCGACACCCACGCCTTTCTGTGGTGGCTCGCCGGCGACAGGAAATTGAGCGCCGGCGCGCGCAAGGCGATTGGCGAAGATACCGGCCCGGTCTTTGTGAGCGCAGCTTCGGTTTGGGAAATCTCGACGAAACACCGCGCGGGCAAGCTTCCTGGCGCAAGCGCGATCGCCGGCGATCTGGCCGGGGCGATCGAAAGCCAAGGCTTCGTCGGCATGCCGATATCGATCGAGCATGCGCAAGCGGCCGGCGCGCTGCCCGGGCCGCGCCGCGATCCGTTCGACCGCATGCTGATCGCGCAAGCGATGCGAGACGATCTTGTGCTCATCTCCAATGAGCGCGCTTTCGACGACTATGGAGTTCGTCGGGTGTGGTGAGGCGGGGTTAAGGGGCTCGATGGCCGAGCGTCGCACGCTCATGCTAGGCCACGGGCCGCGAAGCCTGTCAGGGTGGCGCGATGCCGGGAGCGGAATTCTCACTACGTCAATCGAACGGGCTGGCTGAGAGCCGCCGTGCTCGGCGCCAACGACGGAATCATTTCGACCGCGAGTTTCATCGTCGGCGTCGCGGCGGCTGCGGGCTCGCGCGGCGAGATCCTGACCGCCGCGGTCGCCGGCTGGGCGGCGGGCGCGATGTCGATGGCGGCGGGCGAATATGTCTCGGTCAGCTCGCAGGCCGACTCCGAGGCCGCTGATCTTAAGCGCGAGCAGCGCGCGCTCCGCGAGCGGGCGGCCGAGGAGAAACAAGAGCTCGCCCATATCTATGAAGGGCGGGGCTTGAAGCCGAAGCTCGCGCAGCAGGTCGCTGGCCAGCTCATGGCCAAGGACGCGCTCGACGCCCATGCGCGCGACGAACTCGGCCTTAACGAGGCCGCAAAACCGAACCCCATTCAGGCCGCCTGGGCCTCGGCGGTCTCGTTCTCGGTCGGCGCCGCGCTGCCGACGCTCGCGGCTTTTCTCGCCGCCCGAGACGCTGTCGTCATCGTCGTCCCCGCCGCCTCCCTCGTCTTATTGATCGCGCTCGGCGCGCTTGGCGCCTGGGCGGGCGGCGCGCCGGTCGTCAGGCCAGCGCTCAGAGTTGGCTTCTGGGGCGCGCTCGCGATGGCGGTGACGGCCGGCATCGGCGCGCTGGTCGGCAAGGCGGTCTAGGCAAGGCGCATCCGCGGAATTGCCGATGCCACGCGGCAGTCCAGAGCCCTTCGACGTCGGTCAACGCGCCGCGACCGCGCTATAGAGGTCGTCCTCTTGAGCCGAATGAATGCGCACCAGAGTTTCGATCGTAATGATGAGTTGCTGCGCGTCGTGGATGAGGTAACGATCAATCGTCGGCGTCGACAGGTCCGCGGCGGCGCGGCCGAGCAGGCGGGCGACATGCTGAATTTCCCGGTGCGCCCGGCTCATCGCCGAGAGACCGTGGCCGTCCCGGAGGATCTTGGGCAGCCCGGGATAGACTTTGGCTTCATCGTCGCTCTCGTGTTTGACGATTTGTCCCTGAACAATCGAATTGGCTTCAGTGACCAGCGCGGCGGCCGTCTCCTCGGGGGCGTCATCGAGCGCATCGGCGATCGATCTCAGCCGCTCCAAGCCGCGGATCAGTTCGACGTGGCCGAGTTCGAGCTTCTGCTCGGCGGCGAGGCCCAGCGCTCGTCGAGAGGCGGCGCGGGGAGGACTTCAGCGCGCGCAACGCGTTAAGGATGACGGCGACGTCGATGACTTCCTGCACGATCGCTGCGGGAACAGGGGTAAGCCACCCCAGCGTCGCCGCGAGCATCGCCAAGGTCGAAAGACCCATTCCGGCCACGATGCTCTGGACCGCGATCAGGCGTGCGCGTTTTGCGATCAGGATGGCTTCGCCCACACGATCGACCCGGTCGGTTAGGATCACCACATCCGCCGCCTCCGACGAAGCGCTGGCGCCGCGCGCCCCCATGGCGACGCCAACGTCGGCTGAGGCGAGGGCGGGAGCGTCGTTGATGCCGTCGCCAACCATGATCGTAGGATGCAATTGCTTCTCGATCCGGACGGCTTCCACTTTGTCTGAAGGGACGCAATCGCTGAGCACCGAATTCGAGGTCGAGCGCGGCCCCGATGGCTTGCGCGGCGGCGGCGCGATCGCCCGTCACCATCATGACACGCCTGACGCCCGCATCCCGGAGCGAGGCGATCGCACGCGGCGTATCGGCGCGCACCTCGTCAGCGAGCAGGAGCGCGCCGGCGGGACGCCCGTCGATCGTGACAAAGACGGTTAGGGCCGAGCGCCACTCTGCCCGTCTGGCCGCGCGGCGCGCCCATTCGGGGACCTGGCGCCCGGCGAAGATCATGTCGAGAGAGCCCGCGCCGACGCGCCGATCGCCGACCAGGCCCTGCAATCCGGCGCCCATATCCTCTTTCACGCCGTTCGGCATCTTCAGGTCCAAGCCACGCTCCATCGCCGCCTGAACAATCGCCGAGGCCAAGACATGGTGCGAAGCCTGCTCGAGCGAGGCGCCGAGTTTCAGCACCTCGTCGGGATCCTCTCCCGGCGCCGGCTCGATCGAAAGAAGGCGGGCGCCGCCGACCGTCAAGGTTCCGGTCTTGTCGAAGAGAACCGTATGCGCGCGGGCCAACGCCTCCAATGGGCCGCCCCCTTTGACAAGGATGCCGCGCCGCGCGGAACGGGCGACGCCGGCGATCAGGGCGACAGGCGCCGCCAAGATCAGAGGGCAAGGGGTGGCCGCGACGAAAACCGCGAGGCTGCGGATGATGTCTCCTGAAATCAACCAAGCGACGAACGCGACCGCGCAGGTGAACGGCAGGAAAAAGAGAGCATAGCGGTCGGCGAGCCGGGTGAACGGCGCCTTGGCGGTTTGCGCGGCCGTGACAAGCCTGACGATGCCAGCGTAGGCGCTGTCACCCGCGACTGCGGAGGCCGCGATTTCGAAGGTTGCTCCAGCATTGAGCGTGCCGCTGAAGGCCCGCCCGCCTTTCGCCTTGACGACCGGAATGGGCTCGCCGGTCAGCGCCGACTTGTCAATCGTCGCCGATGGCGACGCGACATTGCCGTCGACGGGAACGACCTCGCCCGCCTTGACGACGAGTTGATCGCCCACCGCGACGTGCTCGACAGGCGTATCTTCGATGCGTTCCCCAAGGCGGCGGTGGGCGATGCGAGGCGCTCGATCGACGAGGGCGCGCAAACTGCCCTCGGCTCTGACGACCGCGATTTCCTCGAGCATATTGCCGCCGGCATACATGAGCGCGACGACCGCGCCGGCTAGCGGCTGACCCAAAGCGAGCGCCGCGCTCATGGAAATCAACGCGATCGCGTCGACGCCGACCCGGCCGGCAACGAGGTCTCGAACGATGGAGATCGCAAGCCCGGCGATTACCGGGATCGTCGCAAAGGTCCAGCACAGGTTTGCCAGTTCGGGCCGGCCCGCAAAGCTCGCGGCGCCCCCGGCGGTCAAACCGATAACGGCGATCGCTACCAGCGCCCAGCGCGAGACACGTTCAACTTGCATCGACGTCTTTCGACATTGCGGAGGCGCCGCCCAGTTCGGCTCCGCGCTCGCGTGCGTGAGGGCGTGATGGACCGAGCGGATGTCCGCGATGTCAAGTCTTGGTCACGGCTCGGTGCGTTTCCTACCGTTGATCATGGCGGCGACCAGATTTTCCCGATGGACGGCGCTCGCCCATCCAACTCCGAGAATGTGCAGAACCACAAGAGCCAACGTTATGTTCGCGAATGCTGCGTGGAGGCCGCCGATCACGCTACCTTCATTCCCACTTCGCTCGTCTGAATCAGTGACAGTCTCGGCTGCTTTGGCGTCGGAATAGGTCAACGTCGCCTCTGTCGCCCCCGCGCCAGCCAGCGGTCCCTTGCCCCGTTCGCCATATGCGATAAGCCCATTCGCGACGCTGGCCTAGAGAAAAATCAGCAAAGCAATGACCATTGCTCCACCGGCTGGGCTATGGCCCAGATACCGACGGGCGTGGTCCCCCGTCAAGTTTACCAGATATCGGATGGCGGCAACGGGTCCGCAGATGAAGTCAGCGAACCGAGCATGCTGCAGGCCCACGAACCCCCGGACGACGCGCAGAACGACGAGGACTTCCAACCGCGTAGCCTCCCCACACGTGCAGAGCGCGAACTCCGCCCTCTTCTTCGGCGCTGAAATAAGCGACCGCGAAGGCTGCCACGAGCGCCCAATGGCCGAACCGCACCGTAGCGTCCCATACGGGGACATATCTCGAGTGTGTGGCGGCCGAGACCGACTTGTCCGCGGACATCGTTGTAGTCTCCATCGTTGCAAAACGGACCCGCGCAGCGGGACCGGTTGAGGCTGCTTCTGAATTGGAGGCTTCACGAGATACGCGAAATTCCCTCTCTGGAATGACGTGGATCATATTGGGGCCGGCAGCTATGGGAGACCTTTGAATTGTCGCCGGGGCAGAGCATGATCCTCGCGGTCACAGTGATAGTTGGAGCGCTGGCGACAGCCTGGGCGGTAGCAACCGCAGGCGCACGGAGTGGAATTCCACGCTCGTCGGTTGGGGATGTCTCGATCGGATTGATGGCTTCCGTCATCCTCAGCGTCGGCGTGTATGCGATCGGCGTGGTTTGGGCGGTCCTTGCAGACCAGGCGTCAGCCTCGAGCGTCAATGCCCGGTACAATGTTCTTCATGCATGGCTGGTCTTGGTCGGGCCGATCGTCTCGCTGGTTATTGTCCCCTCCGCCTACGCCGCGGCGAATGCGCTGCGAGCGAGCCGCTTCCAGCTCAGCGAGCGTTGGCGGAGATATGGTTTTCCAAGCGTTGTCACTGCAATTTATCTTGTTCTCAACGTGATCTCCTTCGTGACAGACGAGATCGGCGGATGGTCGCAGGTGAGCCTCTGGAAGTATGCCTTGTTGCCGCTGCATTGCCTTGCGGTCTTTGCTTCGTGGATTGTTTACGTCGTGGGAATGGACCGATGGGTCGCCGCGCGGCGATCATCGTCGGCGGGGGGCTAGCGAGCGAGGCCCGCGGAGCGCTTGAGAGCCGGGCTCAGGTCACCGTCTCGGCGCTGTAGCGGGCGATGAGGCCGGTGCGGATGACGGCCCGATAGACGGCGAAGAAGAACATGCAGGCAAGAATGAGGTAGACGACGGCCAGACCGCCGCCGATCGCCAGGCGATCCCAGGGCGGAGGGTTTCCTGCGACCACCGAGCGCATGCCTTCGAACACGTAGGACGGCGGCAGCAGCGCCGCCACCGTCCGCATCCATCCGGGCAGGACCGCTATGGGATAGAAGACGCCAGCGAACGGCGAGACCAGCATTGGAATTGGCCAGATCAGCCATTCGGAGGCCGGTCCGAGCCGCAACACGAGCGCCGAAGCGGTGACGCCGAGCGCGATGCCGGAGAGGAACAGCACCATCAGGAACGGCGCCAGCGCAACCCCGTAGATGAAAAACGAAAGGCCAAAGGCGACTTGCGCGAACACGAGCATGGCGATGAGGCTCAAGAGACTCGTGGTCACCGCGACGACGAGCAGCCCCGCCAGGTATTCCGACACGCGCAGCGGGGTGGCGAAGAAATTGAGGAAATTTCTTGTCCAGACGTCCTCGAACAGCGCCATCGTCAGCTGCTGCATCACCCGGGTCAGGAAATCCCACAACAGGACCGCGCCGAGCAGCGCCGGCACGAAGTTGAAGTCGGCGCGCGAGACTGAGTTGAGGTAACGGGTGAGGAAACCCCAGAGCACGATATCGACCGCCACGAAGACGAAGATCGGAAAGATCCGCTGCGGGCTGCCGCGATAGAGGTACAAGATCCGCAGGACGATCGCGCCGACGCGCGAGCCGTTCACGGCGCGCCGCCCGCGTGCAGCGCCTCTTGCGCGACGTTGACGAACAGGTCGTCGAGACTCGCGGCCCCATGCTCTTTCGGCAGCGTCTTTGGATCGCCTTCGAGCACGATGCGCCCATGCGACAGGAAAAGCACCCGGTCGCAGACCGCCTGGACCTCGTACATGTTGTGGCTCGTCCACAACACCCCGCAATGTCCGCTGTCGACGAATTTGGCGATGCCGGCGCGAATGTCGCGCGCATTCGAAGGATCGATCGAGGCGGTCGGCTCGTCGAGCAGCAGGAGCCGCGGGCGATTGAGCATCGCCTTGGCGAGAGAAAGGCGCGTCTGCTCGCCGGACGACAGCAGCCCCGCCTTGGTCCCCCGGTAGCGGATAAGGTCGTAAACCGCGAGCAGCCGCTCGATTCGCGCGGAGAGATCCTTGACCGCATAAAGCATGCCGAAGACGCGCAGGTTCTGCTCGACCGTGAGATTGCCGGGCAACGGCGCATAGACCGCGGCGAAATTGGTGCTCGACAGGGCGCGGCTGCGGTCGGCGGCGAGGTTGACGCCCTCGATCTCGATCCGCCCGGCGCTCGGCTCGAGAACGCCAAGGATCATGTTGATCGTCGTCGTCTTGCCGGCGCCGTTCGGTCCGACCAGTCCGACGATCTCGCCCGGCGCGACATGAAAGCTGATCGCGTCCACGGCCTTCAAGTCGCCGAACGACTTGGCCAGGCGCTCGACGGAAAGAACATGGGGCGAAGGCCGATTTATTCGCCCGTCGTATCAGCCGGGCCAGCGGGCGCGTCAAGCCGGGCGTAGGTTCATGAGCCTGCGCTTCGCCGCCGTCGCTTTCGCCCCTCGGTCCTTTTGCGGCTGGCCGATCCCTCGCGATGAGCCGTAAACTTCGCGATCGTCCGCCGACGCGCGGTCGGCGTCATCAGGCGACTGCCGAGGAGTTGAGATCGAGCGTGAACAGCTCCTGAGGCTTGCCGACGCCGCGCAGCGCGAAGCGTCCGACCGAAGCGAACGCCCGGCGGTTTTCCGTGACGGAGGCGGCGAACGCGGCGGAAATGAGGATCGGCTGGTCCACCGACCGGCACATCGCCGCGATGCGGCTCACCTCGTTGACCGCCGGTCCGACCACGGTGAAATCGAGCCGGTCCTTGCTGCCGATGTTGCCGTAGAACACCTCGCCGATATGGAGCCCGAGATACATTTCGGTCGCCGGCAGGCCCTTCTCGAGCCGGCGCGCGTTCAGCGCCGCGACCGCCTCGCGGGCGCCGCCGGCGGCGTCAAGCGCGGCGCTGCAGGCGCGGCCCCACTCCTCGGCCGGGAAAATGGCGAGCACCCCGTCGCCGATCAGCTTCAAGACGTCGCCGGAGTTCTGGTGGATCGACGAGACGATCGCCTCGGCGTAATCGTTCAGGAGCGGAATGATCTCCTCCGGCGGCGCAGTGTCGGAGATGCGCGTGTAGTTGCGCAGATCGCTGAACCAAAGCACGGTCTTGATCCGGTCAGTCACTCCGCGCTCGATGCGGCCCCTCAGCACGCGCCTGCCAGCGTCCCGCCCGAGATAGGTCTCGACCAGCGTCTCGGCGATGCGGGCAAGCGACGCGGACTTGATCGCAAGCCCCAGGAACGGCGCGAGCCGCTTCAATGCTCCGATCGCCTCGTCGCTGAATCCCTCAGGCAGATCGGTCATCCACGACGAATAGACGCAATCCATTTCCCCGATCGCGCCGTCCTCGGCGAACCGGTTGATGAGCGCCACGAAATCGGTCATCGAGGCCGCGCGCATCTCGGCAAACATCGGGAACTCGACTTCCCCCTCGTCCGGGATGCGCCGCCGCAACACGGAATCCCCGGCTGTCAGCATGTGAAAGAACGGGCTCGTCCGCCAGCGCTCGAGGGCCTCGCCTTCAGCGGTTCGCCCATATTCGGTCAGCGTCGCCTCGGGCTTGTCGCGTTCCCAGCGGAACGCCCGCCCCTCGTGGATGGGATGAAGCGTGTCGATGAACAGGATCACGCGCGCAAGCGGTAGCCCGGCGGCGACGGCGCGGCTGCAAAAGCCTTCGAGCAGCGCGGTTTCCGTCTTGCCCTTGAGGCCCGCTTTGGCGAGCCAGGAGGCGAGATCGGCAATTTCGGCTTCGGTCATGCCGCCGATCATATCGCCGCGCCGCGCCATAGCCAACGAATGGCGTCCAGCGGGCGCGGACGCGTAGGCGGGGAGCCCTACTGCCTGCGGTCGGCCGCTGGCGGACAACCATCAAGCCGATGGCGCGTTTTCTATCCGATTCTGATTCGCCGCAAGACGCGTGGGGAACGCGGCCGCGCATCCGTCAAATTTGGCCCGGCCGACCCAACGCGCCTCACGCGCCGATCGCAAGGCAAGTCGCAGACACGCTCCGCCAAGCTGTGGGCGTCCCCGGCCTGTGTTCAGTCATTGCAGCCCGATGGCGACGCCGCCCACGGATTGAGGCAGAGCGGGCCGAGGCCTGTCGCCTCATCGGGAACGCAGCGAGGTCGTCGCGTTGCCGTTCTCGTCGGCGCTCAGGTCGGACTGATACCAGGCCAGCTCGAAATTGGTGAAGGCCGGGTCGATGGTCCCGTTCGCCGTTAGGTTGCTGCGCTGCACGGTGAACACGTCGAAACGCAAACCTGGCTTCAGACCGCTGACGTCTAGGATGAGATGATCCCGCTGGCCGGCGCGGGAGACGCTCACGGTCGCGGTCGGCGGTTTCGCCCCAGGCCCAACGACCAAATAGCGTCCGGAATCGGAAGGCCAATGCGCGGGCGGGTCCGACGCTTGCGCCTGCGCCCTTGGAGCTGTAACGGTCGCGCGCCCGAAAGGACGCCGCTTGCTCGTGATCCGAGGTCAGGCCTCCCGGGTGATGTGCTTTCAGGTCGACAACTTATATAATTTTACTGACCTGAAAGCGCTAAACGGAGGAATCCATGTCTCTACGTATCAACGACACGGCGCCCGACTTTGCCGCCCAGACGACGCATGGGCCGATCGATTTCCATCAATGGATCGGCGACAAGTGGGCGATTTTGTTTTCCCATCCCAAGGATTTCACCCCCGTCTGCACCACCGAGCTCGGCTACATGGCGAAGATCGAGCCCGAGTTCACCAAGCGAAACGTCAAGCTCATCGGGCTGAGCGTCGATCCCAGCGAAAGCCACGCGCGCTGGCTCACCGACATCGAGGAGACGCAGGGCGCTAAGGTCAACTACCCGATCATCGCCGACCACGACCTCAAGGTCTCGAAGCTCTACAATATGCTGCCGGCCGAGGAGCCAGGCACGTCCGAAGGCCGCACCGCGGCGACAAACGCGACCGTGCGGACGGTCTATGTCATCGGGCCTGACAAGAAGATCAAGCTCCTTCTCGCCTATCCAATGACCACGGGCCGCAACTTCGACGAGATCCTGCGGGTAATCGACTCGATGCAGCTCACCGCCAAGCACAAGGTTGCGACGCCGGTGAACTGGAAGCACGGCGATGACGTCATCATTGCGGGTTCGGTCAGCGACGACGACGCCAAAAAGATGTTCCCGGCGGGATGGCGGGCGCCGAAGCCCTATATGCGCATCGTCAAGCAGCCGGGCTGAGCCGCCGCGCTCGCAACCCGTGAGACGCGCCTTTGGAGCGCCGCAGCCAATGTCCGCGGCCGTAGCATCGCGCATGACGATCCGAGGAAGGCTCCGCCGCGCCGCAAAAGCGGTAAGAGGATGGGCGCCCGCGGACCATTCGAGCCCGCGGCCAAAGGGAGGCCCCGATGATCTTCCGGCAATTGTTCGACAGCGTCTCGAGCACGTACAGCTACGTCCTCGCCAGCCGCCGCGGCGGCGAGGCGCTCATCATCGATCCGGTGCTCGAGAAGGTCGACCGCTACCTCAAGCTGATGGAGGAGCTCGATCTCAAGCTCGTCAAGGCGGTCGACACCCATTTGCACGCCGACCACATCACCGGCTTGGGGGCGCTGCGCGACCGCACGCGCTGCGTGACCGTGATGGGCGAGCAAAGCAAGGTTGACGTCGTCTCGATGCGGATCGCCGACGGCGACAAGCTCGGCGTGGAGGGCCTGAGCCTCGACGTGCTCTATACCCCCGGCCACACCGACGATTCCTACAGCTTCTATTTCGGCGACCGCGTCTTCACCGGCGACACGCTCTTGATCCGCGGCACGGGACGCACCGACTTCCAGAACGGCGATTTGCGCGCCCAATACGCGAGCCTGCAACGCCTCCTGCGGCTCCCCGAGGAGACCCTCGTCTTCCCCGCGCACGATTATAAGGGCGACACGGTCAGCACGATCGGCGAGGAAAAGCGGTTCAATCCGCGCCTCAGCGTTCGCGACGCCGACGAATACGCGAGTCTGATGGCGAGCCTCGATCTGCCCAATCCGAAGATGATGGATGTCGCCGTTCCCGCCAACATTCACCAGGGCCTGCATCAGGAAGAGGTCGCGCGCCGCGGCTGGGCTTTCTCCGCCGATGAGGCCAAGGGCCTCGTCGGGCGGCCGGACGTCGCGCTGATCGATCTGCGCGAAAAGGCGGAGCGCGAGCGGAACGGCGCCATTCCGGGCTCGCTGCATGCGCCCTATGTCGAGTTGCAGGACAACATCGACGAAGGCGGCCTCATTCATGGACTCGCGGCATCCGGCAGGACGATCGTCTTCTATTGCGCGTTCGGCGAACGCTCCGCGATGGCGGTGCAGGCCGCCCAGGACAAGGGCCTTAGCCTGGCCCGCCACATCGAGGGCGGGATGGCGGCCTGGAAGAAAGCGGGCGGCGCGACGCGCTGAGCGCCTGCCTCGTGCGCCGCAGATGCGGGGACGGCGTCGCGGTTCATTCAAGCCAGGCGGCGCCGCGAAGGACGCAGCGGCAGGCTGTTATTTGGTGATCGCCTTGGGGGCGTAGACCACCACGTCAAAGCCCGAGGCGCCCCCGCGCGCCGTGTACTTGCCGACAACATCCAAAGCCGGATATGTCGTCGCTCCCGCTGGCTGCTTTGGGACCTGGATCACGACAAAACCTTCGATATGGCCAGTCGACTTGAGCGCACTCGCGATCAATGGACAGTCAACCCGTTCCGCCTGATCCGGCGCAAGAATATCGAGAGTTGCCGGAGAGAGGACGACGATCGTACTGCTGCCTTGTCCCTCTTCTGGAGCCGTGACGAGTTTCTTGAAAAAGGAGACGGTTAGCTGTGATTGCGGGTTATGGATGTTGATTGACGTTGCATACGTCCCCTGGACCACGTCCGCATCAGCCGTCGTCGCGCCGCAGGAAAACTTCGCGGCATAGGAATCATAGGGCGGCGCCAACGACTGCGCCGCGGCGCCTCCGGCGGCCAGAGCCAAGGCCAGCGACGACACAGACAACATAGTCATGCATGCGGATGACGTCATCACGTTTCCTCCCTGTTCCATTGCTTGGTTGGCGCGATCCCTATCCGCTCCCTCGACGATGCTTTACTCCCGGCAGCGTGCGCCATCATTAAACGCAACACGGTATCAGTCTATGTTGACGGACGCACATCAACAAGGGTGGGGAGCTTTCTTTGTACCGATGGAAGTTGTTAATTGGCGACACGGAAACTTCTGCTTCGGTGAAGTCTGCTCCCCGCTCGCAAAGGAATGTCGGCTATGGCGCGGCTCCGGTCCTTGCGGAGGCAGTCCTTCTAGGCCGGCTTTCCGCCCAAACCCGAAGTCCAAGCCAAGACTCTTCCCCTGCGTTGACCGCCTCCGGCACGGCGGCTTAGCTTCACCCAAACGTCTCCTTCAAGAGGGGCGTTTCAGGGAGGCCTTCATGCCCAAGGTCAAGGTCAACGACATCACCATCAACTACGAGAGCCAGGGAACAGGCGAGCCGCTCGTGCTCATCCCCTATCTCGCCGCCGACAACGCCTGTTATGCGTTCCAGGTCGCCGACTACGCCAAGCACTTCACCTGCATCTCGCTCGATCCGCGCGGCGCGGGCGAGACCGACAAGCCGGATGGAATCTATTCGACCGAACTCTTCGCCGACGACGTGGCCGGCTTCATGCAGGCGATCGGCGTCGAGCGGGCCCATGTGAGCGGAGTTTCGCTCGGCGGCGCCATCGGGCTCTGGCTCGCCAGCAAGCACCCGGAGCGGGTCAAGACGCTCTCGCTTCACTCCTCATGGCCGAAGACCGACCCATTTTTGAAGGTCGTCGCCGAGAGCTGGCAAACGATCGCCAAGGGTCTCGGAAGCGCCCAGGACATGATCATCCAGGGAATCTTTCCCTATTGTTTCACGCCCGAGCTCTACGCCGCCAAGCCCGAATATATCGACCAGCTCGCCGCCTTCGTCCGTAGTCGGCCGAAACAGCCGCTGGACGCGTTCATCCGCCAGTCGAACGCGGTGATCGCCCATGACGCGCTCGGCCAGCTCGGCAAGATCGCGGCCCCGACGCAGATCACTTTCGGCCGCCACGACATGGTGACCTCGCCCCGCTTCGCCGAACCGCTGAGGGCGGGCATCAAGAAGAGCGAGCTTCACGTGTTCGAGGATTGCGCCCACGCCGCGATCTACGAAAACGTCGCCGCGTTCAACGAAAAGACGCTCGCGTTCCTCAAGCGCCACGTGGGCTAGGCCCAGGAGCACGTTGCGTCGGAATAGGATCGTCATTGCGAGGAGCGCGGCGACGAAGCAATCCAGAGAAAGAAGGGCGCTCTACGATCCCTGGATTGCTTCGCTTCGCTCGCAATGACGACCTCGGTTCGATCCAAACGCAATTGGCTCCTAGCTGACGAACGCGGCCCGCGAGACGCCCGGTCGCTCCTGTCGCGGCCAATCATTCGAGACTCACGCTCGCCCCTGTTCAGATCGACCGAGCCGGCACGTTGGAGAACAGGAAGCCCAGCCCCTCGGCGAAGGTCGGATGCGCGAAGTCGGCTTCTCTCAGTCGCGTATATGGCAAGTCAGCCATCATTGCCGTGTGCACGACCGCCATCACTTCTCCAGCCTGGGCGCCGATCATGGTGAAGCCGAGAATGCGATCGTCGCTTTCTCCGACAAGAGCCTTCATGAAGCCTTCAGTCTCACCGGTCGCCTGGGCGCGCAGCACTCCGCTCATCGGAAACTTGGCGATCCGCGTCTTTGCGCCCAGACGTTCCGCTTCGCGTTCGCTCAAGCCAACGTGCGCCAGCGGCGGATCGGTGAACATGCAATAGGGAACGAGCCGGTCGCGCGTGCTGCGTCGCCCCCCGGCGAGATTGTCGCGAACGATGCGAAAGTCGTCTTCGGATATGTGGGTGAACAGCGGACTGCCGGCGCAATCGCCGAGCGCCCAGACGTCCGGCGCGCTCGTCTCCAGCCGCTCGTTGACGCGAACGTAGCCGCGACCGTCCAGCTCGACGCCGGCTTTGTCGAGCCCAGCGCCCGCGGTATTCGGAACGCGGCCCGCTGCGACCAGAATGTGGCTGCCTTCGATCGTCTGTTCGCCGGAGCTTGTGCGCAGGGCGATGCTGACTCCGGTTCCGGATTGGCCGCTCACCTTGATGAGTTCGGCGGGAACATGGATTGCTATGCCTTCGCCGGCGAGAATCCGCCGGACTTCGTGCGAGGCGTCGGAATCCTCCCTGCCCATGAGCTGAGGCCCGGCCTCGACGATCGTCACTTCGCTGCCGAAACGACGATAGGCCTGCGCCAATTCGAGGCCGGAATATCCGCCGCCGATCACGACCAGATGCTCCGGCAAAATGTCGAGCTCGAGAGCCTCGATGTGGGTCAGCGGCCTGGCGGCTTCGAGACCCGGGACGTTTGGAATGGCTGCGCGCGTCCCAACATTGAGAAAGACCTGACCGCCGGTCAGCGTGCGTGTCCCCCCGTCGTTGAGACCGACTTCGAGCGTCTTCGGCGCGACAAAGCGCCCGGTCCCCATGACGAGTTCGGCGCCGCTTTCTTTGTAGTTCTTCAAATGCGCGTCGACGAGCGCCTGGACCATGGCGCGCTTGCGCTGACGAACCTTCGCCATGTCGACCTTGACCGGGCCGGTCATCACGCCAAAGTCGGCGCCGTTGCGCGCCAGATGCGCGACCTCGGCGCTGTGAATCTCATTCTTGCTGGGTAAGCATGCGATGTTGGGGCACGATCCGCCGATCCATTTGCGCTCGACGACCGCAGTCCGTCGGCCCGATCGCGCCATGTGCCAGGCGGTGAGCTTGCCGCCGCCTCCGCTGCCCAGGATCAAGACATCGAATGGTTCCGGCTGAGACACGAGCATCTCCCGCGATTCAGAATTGAGGACCCGCACCTGGATTGCAGCCCACCGGGGTGGTTCAAAAGCCCATGCAAGCCCGGTTTCCAGGTTAGGGCAGGCTACAGCGGCCAGGACCAGGTCAGCAAAACAGCCTTCCAGGAAAATCCGCGGGCGGGTCTCAATCCGTCATGGCCGGGCTCGTCCCGGCCATCCACGATTTTAGGCGCAAGAAGTTGAAACATCTTGCGTTTTGCAGGTTTTTGCGGCTGGCGGCGCCGATACAAGACTCGTCCTTGCGGCAGTGCGGCGTGGGTGGCCGGGACAAGCCGGGCCATGACGGCAGGGCGGAAAGGCGCAGTCGGCAGAACCTGCCCAAACCCCTATCAGCGCCAAAATCCTCTTTACGTTTTTCAGAATATATGCTATCTATTGGCGTTTTCCCTTAACAGGCGCGAGCGGCGCGGAAAGAGAGGTCGGAGTGGATCCGGAAATGGCGCCCGTCGAGCGCCGGCGGTTGGGGCCGCACGGCATGGTCTTGCGCCGGCGACGCATTTTCGCGCGGCTGCGCGAGGGACTGAGCTACGAGGAAATTGCTGCCGACGAGGGCGTGACCAGCGAGCGCATCCGCCAGATCGTCGCCGAGGTGTTGCAGAAACGCTCGATCGACAGCGGCGCAGAACATGCAAAGCTGCAATTGGATCGCCTCGCGCCGGTCATGCAGCTTGCCGCTCTCGCCGTCAACGCGGGAGACGTGACCGCCATCGGGCCTTACCTCAAGGTGCTCGACCGCCTCGACCGCTATCAGCGGGTCGCCGACGCCAATCAGGATTACGACCAGGAAGCCCGCAAGAGGTTGCTCGACAAGCTCAACCGCGTCGCCGCCAACCTCGGCGTCGACGAAGTGATGCGGGCGGCGGCGGAGGAACACCTCAGGAAGATGGGTATGCTCGTGGACGAACCAGGCGCGACCGAAGGCGACGCCGCGGCAGGCGGGGCCCAGCCGCCCGAGGAGGAAAAAAATTAGGTTGGATTGGCCGCAAGCCTTTGAAAAGGCTAAATTCGAACGAAAAAGGCCAAGCAAGCCCAAGCAATGTTGTTCGGACCTGCTTGGCTGGACTTGGCCGTGCTTGGACATATCTTGCGGCCGGCGTCGCCTTTCGCCTCGCCCGTCCCGATGACGGGCGAGGCTGGAGGCCGGCGTCGCCAGGTCGAACGCCGTCCCCGTTCGGGCTATGGTCGGCGAGGATGATTCGACGGCCCACGAGAGAGATGGTTCCTTGAGCCTTGCCGATTCCGCCATCATGCCCCGCGCCAATGCTCTGGCCTCGCTGGTCGAGGGGGTCATTCTGTCCTGGGGTTGGCGCCGGCGCGCCATCGCCTTCGTTTCGGGCGCGATCGGCGCGCTGGCGCTGCCGCCGTTTTCCCTCTTCGCCCTCATCGCCGTACCGCTCACTGTCGCGGTCTGGCTGATCGACGGAGCGCAGGATCGCGGGGCCGGACGCAGGCTGGCCGCCTCGATGCGCGCCGCCTTCGGCGCCGGCTGGTGGATGGGCTTCGGCTATTTTCTCGCCGGGCTCTGGTGGGTCGGGGCGGCCTTCCTGGTCGAGGCCGACAGATTCGCCTGGGCGCTGCCGCTCGGCGTCGTCGCTTTGCCCGCGGCTCTCGCTGTCTTTCCGGCCGCCGGTTTTGCGGTCGCCCGCCTCTTGTGGTCGCCGGGACCTCAGCGCGTTTTCGCCCTCGCTTTCGGGCTCGGGCTCGCCGAATGGGCGCGCGGCCTCCTCTTCACCGGCTTTCCCTGGAACGACCTCGGCATGGCGCTGGGGAGCAATCTGGCGCTGGCCCAGATCGCCTCGCTCGTCGGCCTGCACGGCCTCACGTTCCTGACCATCGCCATCTTCGCCGCGCCTGCGACGCTGTGGCGGGTCGGCGAGGGCCGGCTCGCACTTGCCCCCGCCGCCGCCGCCGCGCTGGCGCTCGCGCTTATCGCCGCCTTCGGCGCGTTCCGGCTCGCGGCGCCGGCCAGCGCGACTCTCCCGGGGGTGAAGCTGCGCCTCATCCAGCCCGACGTCGGCCAGGACGCATCGTTCTCGCCGGAAAACAGGGACGCGATCCTGCGCCGCTACTTCGACCTGTCGGAGCGCGCGACCGCGCCGGATCGATCCGGGGTTGGCGACGTCACCCATTTGATCTGGCCCGAGTCGGCGTTTCCGTTCCTCCTGGCGCGCGACCAGCGGGCGCTTGCCGACATTGCCGGCTTCTTGCGCGGCGGGGCGACGCTGATCACCGGCGCAGCGCGGCGCGAGGACGGCGGAAGCGGGCCGCCGCGCTACTTCAATTCGATCGCAATCGTCGGCAGCGACGGGCTCTCGCCGGAGCGCTACGACAAGCAGCACCTCGTCCCGTTCGGCGAGTATGTGCCGTTCGAAAGCATGCTTGAGAAGGCGCGCATCACGCAGTTCGTCGACATTCCCGGCGGATTCGCGCCGGGCGCGGGTCCCCGCGCCCTCAAGATTCCCGGCTTGCCGGACGCCATGCCGCTCGTCTGCTATGAGGCGATCTTTCCGATTGAAGTGGGCGGCCTCGTCTCGGGCGCGGAGCGGCCGCGCTGGCTGTTGAACGTCACCGACGACGCCTGGTTCGGCGAGACGCCCGGCCCCTATCAGCACTTCGCGCAAGCCCGGCTGCGCGCCATCGAGCTCGGCGCGCCGCTGGTCCGCGACGCCAATTCCGGGATCTCCGCGGTGCTCGACGGCTTCGGCCGCGAGATCGTCGCCGCGCCCCTCGGCGCCGAGGGCGTCCTTGACGCCGAATTGCCCGAGGCGCTTCCGCCGACCTGGCAATCGCGCTTGGGGTCGGCCGGGGCGGCGCTGATCGGATTGGCGTTCTTAGCCGCGGCGCTGGCCGGCAAGCGCCGGAGTTAACGAGGATTTGCGATTGCAATATTGGTTGCTTGCGCGCTATCCGAGCGTCGGGTATCTGCTTTCCCTTAGGTCAGTTGGTTCCAGCGAACAGCCGCCGACGACGGACGAGGACCAAAGGGGCGAGAACTGATGTCCAAATCGTCCAACATTGTCGATGTGTATGTCGGCGCGCGGTTGCGGATGCGCCGGACAATGCTGGGGATGAGCCAGAGCAGGCTTGGCGACCTTCTCGGCGTGACATTCCAACAGATCCAGAAGTACGAAAAAGGATCGAATCGGATAAGCGCAAGTCGTCTTCAACATACCGCTAGGGTCCTTGAAGTATCACCAGGGTATTTCTTCGAAGGCGCTCCCGCGCAATCGGCTAATCCCGGCTTTGCCGAAGACTCGACGCAGTCCTATGTCGTCGATTTCCTCGCATCGACTGAAGGCTTGCAGCTCAATCGCGCTTTTTTGCGCGTTCGCGACCCCAGGGTGCGTCGCAGGATTGTTGATCTTGTGATTTCATTGGCGTCGGCGGACGACGAGGGCGGCGGCGAGTCATCCGTTCGGTAAAGCGAACGATCCGGCCAGATTTGGCTTGACGCACCGAACGCCCGCTGTCAAAAGCGGCGCCTGCGCGGCCAGGGATATCCGCGCGGCCGCCGTGTTGGCGGCGGGCGCCACCAGGAGAATCGTGAATATGACTCGTCAATACTACGAGTTCACCAGTGAATCCGTGTCCGAGGGGCACCCGGACAAGGTTTGTGACCGGATTTCTGACGAAATCGTCGATCTGTTTTTCCGCGAGGGTGTCAAGGCTGGCATCGATCCCTATCAAATTCGCGTCGCTTGCGAGACGCTCGCTACGACGAACCGAGTCATCGTCGCCGGCGAGGTCCGGGGGCCGAAAATCTCAAGCGACGAGATCGACGCGACCGTGCGCAAAGCGATTAAGGACATCGGCTATGAACAGGCCGGCTTTCATTGGCGCAACGCCAATATCGAAATTCTGCTGCACGCCCAGTCCGCCGACATCGCCCAGGGCGTCGACGCGGCCGGCAACAAGGACGAGGGCGCCGGCGACCAAGGCATCATGTTCGGCTACGCCTGTCGCGAAACGCCCGAATTCATGCCCGCGCCGCTCTATTATGCTCATGAAATCCTCCGCGCGATCTCGAAGGCGCGCCATTCCGGCGCCGAAAAGACGCTCGGACCGGACGCAAAAAGCCAAGTCACCGTACGGTACCACAACGGCAAGCCGGTCGAGGCGACCCAGATCGTCGTCTCGCATCAGCATCTTGACGAATCTCTGAGCTCCGAGGACGTCGCCAAGCTCGTGCGCCCCTATGTCGAGGCGGCGCTGCCGCTCGGCTGGATCACAGCCAAGACCGTCTGGCACATCAACCCGACCGGCAAGTTCTTCATCGGAGGGCCGGATGGCGACTGCGGCCTCACCGGCCGGAAGATCATCGTCGACACATACGGGGGCGCGGCCCCGCACGGGGGCGGCGCTTTCTCCGGCAAGGACCCCACCAAAGTCGACCGCTCTGCGGCATATGCGGCGCGCTATCTTGCCAAGAACGTCGTCGCGGCAGGCCTCGCCGATCGCTGCACCCTCCAGCTTTCCTACGCCATCGGGGTCGCGCGCCCGCTGTCGATCTACGCCAACCTGCATGAGACCGGGCAAATCGATGAAGCGAAGCTGGAGACGGCGCTGATGGAGGTCATGAATCTGACCCCGCGAGGCATTCGCGAGCACCTGAGCCTGAACCGTCCGATCTTCGCGCGGACCTCTGCCTATGGCCACTTCGGTCGCGCGCCCGAGGCCGACGGCGGCTTTTCCTGGGAAAAGACCGATCTCGCGGATTCGCTACGCGCGTTGGCCTGAACGACGCGCGCCCGCGGAATCCATGACTGCGAACGGCGGACGGAAAGGCCCAACGCTCGTTCGCAGCCTCTATGGACGCAGCCGGGGCAAGGCGCTTCGCGCCGGGCAGGAACGCCTGCTTGCCGAGACGCTGCCGCTGTATTCGATCGCTCCGGAGGCGCTGGTCGGGCGGCTGGCTCTGGCCGCGCCGCCCCCGCGGGAAATCTGGCTAGAGATCGGTTTCGGCGCCGGCGAACATCTGGTCGAGCAGGCGAAGGCCAATCCGGATGTGGCGGTCGTCGGCTGTGAACCGTTTCTCAACGGCGTCGCCGCCGTGCTCGCCGGCCTCAAACGCGAGCAACTCGCCAATGTGCGCCTGCGGCGCGGCGATGCCCAAACCCTTGTCGAGGCCGCGCCGAACGGATTCTTTTCGCGCGTTTTCATTCTCTACCCCGACCCCTGGCCAAAGCGACGGCACCACAAGCGGCGCATCGTCGCCGCAGGCATGATCGAGGCGCTGGCGCGCGTGATGCGAACGGGAGGCGAACTGCGCTTCGCCACCGACGTCGATGACTACGCCGGCTGGACGCTCGCGCGATTTCTCGCGTCGTCTCAGTTCCGCTGGACCGCGAACCGAGCCGACGATTGGCGTCGTCCCTGGCCCGAATGGCGTCCGACACGTTATGAGGCCAAGGCTCGCAAGGAGGGCAGGGGGTCCGTTTACCTCACTTTCGTGCGTCTGTGAGCCAATAGGGACGCTCGAGGCGGATTCTCCGATCTGGGAGAATCACGTAAGGAGGGCGCCCGATCGGAGAGGTTGGTATGTCGGAGAGCCTAGATCGCCGCACGCTGCTCAAAGGCGCGGCCGCATCCGCGGCGGCGATGAACGCGCTCGGCGAGGCGTTCGCCGCTCAGTCGGATGGCCTACAATACGATTCGCCGATCCCTTTCAACTATGACCTCCTCAAATCACAGGCCCGCGATCGGGCTCATGGTCCCTATGCCGCCCCAGCTCGCCCCGCGCCGGAGGTCTTGCAAAAGATCAATTACGAAGAGTGGGGAAAAATCCGCTACCGCGACGATTTCGCCCTCTTCGTCAACGGGCCGGGGCGTTATCCGGTGACGTTTTTCCATCTCGGCCTGTTCTTCCAAAAGGCGGTCAGGATGCACGTCGTTGAGGGCGACGTGGCGCGCCAGATCATCTACGAGCAGTCCTATTTCGACATGCCCGCCAATTCGCCAGCGCGAGATCTGCCGAAGGGCGCCGGCTTTGCCGGCCTGCGCGTGCAGGAAGCGCGCGACGGCGTGCTCGATTGGCGCAAGAACGACTGGGTCGCCTTTCTCGGCGCCGCCTATTTCCGCGCCATCGGCGAGCTCAGGCAATACGGCCTCTCCTCGCGCGGCGTCGCGCTCGACGTCGCGGTCGCCGATCGCCCGGAAGAGTTTCCGGACTTCACCGACTTTTTCATCGATTCCGCTCCGGACGGAGACACGATGACGCTTTACGCGCTGATGGAGGGCCCCTCGATCGTTGGCGCGTTCCGCTTCCTGATGACCCGCGCCAGGGGCGTGGTGATGGACATCCAGGCGACGATGTTCACGCGCGCCCAGGTCTCGCGCTTCGGCATCGCGCCGTTGACCTCAATGTACTGGTTCTCCGAGACCAAGAAGGAGACGGCGATCGACTGGCGTCCGGAGGTCCACGATTCGGACGGTCTGGCGATGTGGTCGGGCAACGGCGAGCGGCTGTGGCGACCGCTCAACAATCCGCCGCGCATCATGGTCTCGGCCTTCCTGGACAACAATCCGCGGGGGTTCGGGCTTTTGCAGCGGGACCGGGTGTTCGACCACTATCTCGACGGAGTCTTCTACGACCGGCGCCCCAGCCTGTGGGTCGAGCCGCTGCCGGGCCCGAGCGGGGAGGGCTGGGGCAAGGGCTCGATCCAACTGTGCGAAATCCCGACCGACGACGAGATCCACGACAACGTCGTGGCGATGTGGGTGCCGGCCGAGCCGGTGCAAGCAGGCGCCGAGCTCAATCTCAACTACCGCCTTCACTGGCTCGCGAACGAGCCCTACCCGAGCAAGCTTGCGGTCGTATCGGCGACTCGCCTCGGGCGGGGCGGCCAGCCGGGCCAGCCGCGCCCCAAGGGGGTAAGGAAGTTCATGGTCGAGTTCCTCGGCGGCCCCCTGGCCGAGCTTCCCTTCGGCGTCAAGCCAGACCTCGTCGTGTCGGCGTCGCGCGGCGCCTTCGGCCCTTACCAGCTCATCGAGGCGGTCCCTGACGGCGTCGCCGGCCACTGGCGAGCGCAGTTCGACCTCATCGTCACGGGGACTGACCCGGTCGAGCTGCGCGCCTTCCTCAAGTCGGGCGCCGAGACGGTGACCGAGACCTGGATGTTCCAGTACCACCCGTTTTGATGTGAGCAGCGGCTCGGCTCGATGGAAAGGGCCGTGTAAAGGCAGCGGCGCAAAGCACAGCTATAAGCTGCAGAGCCAAAAAAATCCAAGCCTGACCAAGCAAATCCAAATAAAAATGCTTGGAATAGCTTGGCTTTATTCGTCCGATTCCGGGCTTTTCAATGGGCTACGGCGAATCCAAATAACAAACTTCCTCCTCGACCCTCCTCTCACGCCACAGGGGTCGGCGCGACGTTGATCCAGCGTTCCGGCAATATAGCACGGGTTTCTGATTTGTGCAACAAGAATGACCGTCGATCGGTTTTTCAGATAGAGGTGCTTTTTCGTGGGCCCGGGCGGGACAGCCGTTCAGCCGCCCTTTCTGGTCACCGACACCGCGCGCGAGTTCGTACTGTGCGCCGGGGTTGCTGCTCGCGAACTGGGCCTATTGAAGGAGCGCCAGTCGGCGGAAGGCGAGGCCCACGCCTTGTATTTCGACTCGCCGCGCGCGAAATTCACTCAAGCTTCAACTGCAGCCTGTCGATGAAGTCCTTTGTGACCGACTCCCCCTTTCACCCCGAGGACATCGCCCGCGCAGTTATCGACCGGCGATTGGCGGCCTGCGGTTGGGCCGTGCAAAGCCGCTCGGAAATGAACGTGGGCGCTGCCCAAGGTGTCGCCGTCCGTGAATTCCACACAACCTCCGGCCCTGTTGACTACGCCATCTTTGTCGATCGGCGGCTTAGCGCGGCTTCTCGACGCCGTCGACCCGGATACGCTGGCGCGGCGCGTTTCCGTGGATGCGCCCGAGGTTGAGCAGAAGCGGGTCCGATTGGCGGCGATGGATGAAGCCGCGCGCGTTCTCGACAATCCGGCGTTGCGCCGCCCGCTGGTCGAAGTCAAACAGACGGCGGATATTAGGATCGACGCGATCACGCCCGATGCCGTCGTGTCGTCAGGCTGGGATGCGAAGAAGGCCGGCGCGGAGGTCGAGCGCTTCAAACGATTCCTTGATGACAGGCGCGACGAAACTGGTCGCCCTGCAAGTTCTTTACCGGCTGCCCCATGCCCAGAGGCGGCTGACCTATCAGGCGGTCGACGATCTGCGCGAGGCGATGAAACGCCCGCCCTGGCTGCTTCAGCCCCCCGACATCTGGCGCGCCTACAAGCGGCTTTCGGCGGACAAGGTGCGCGGCAATCCGGCCGGCACGCTGGCTGACATCGTCATGCTGGTGCGCTATGCGATCGGCGAAGCGGAGACGTTGGAGCCGCTGCCCGCGCTCGTCGCTGGCCGCTTCAACCTCTGGCTCGGTCGCGAGGAGAAGGCGGGCGCGTCTATTCCGACGAGCAGCGGTCTTGGCTCGCCGCGATCCGCGACCACCTCGCGGTCAATGTCGAGGCGACGGCGGGCGATCTCAACGACGCGCCCGAATTCGCCGCGCGGGGCGGCATCATCCGAGCGAAGGTCTTGTTCGGCGCGCGACTGCCGCGGCTGTTGGAGGAGTTGACCGACGCGCTTGTGGCGTGATATCTATCAAGCAATAGATATCAATCGACGTGGCGATGAGCGCTAAAGCAAAACTCTTCATGCATGGCCGCAGTCAGGCGGTGCGCCTGCCGAAAGAATTCCGCCTCCCCGGCAAGGAAGTGTGTGTGAGCAAGGTGGGCGACGCGGTGCTGCTGGAACCCATCGTGGAGGCGAAGCTCTTCGACGCGAAGGCCTTCTGGGCGAAGATTGATGCGCTCGGCGGTAGGGAATTCCCCGAAGTGCGCGACGACGATTTGCGCCCCGATCTCGACGACGACATTTCGCTCGATTGATTCGTGTCGATGGTCTTCCTCGACACGAACGTCGTCGTCGATCTCCTTAACGCTCGCCGTCCCGCGGTGCGCGAGCGCTACGACGAAGCGCGGCGTCTCAGAATGCGCCTCGCGCTTTCGGCGATCGCGCTTTTCGAGTTGCGCTACGGCGCCGCAAACAGCGACCGCATGGAACGCAATATGCGCGTGTTGGACGCGTTGCTCGACGAGGGTTTCGACGTCGTCCCGTTCGACGCGGCCGACGCCGCGGAGGCGGGCGCGATCCGCGCCCAGTTGCGGCGCACGGGAACGCCGATCGGCCCTTACGACCTCCTCATCGCCGGCGTCGCGCGCCGACGCGCGGCGACGCTGGTGACGGCGAACACGAGGGAATTCGCGCGCGTGCCTGGACTCCTCGTCATGGATTGGGCGGCGGAATGAGGGCCGAGGCGCTGGCGCAGGCGCCGGCCGGTCAGGCCGCGATGGCCAAGGGGCTGTGGGGGTTGCCTGAGGGTTGGGTGTGGGCGCCTGCCTCGTCGTTTGCGCAGATTGTTGGCGGAGGCACGCCGCAAGTTGCATGGGATCCACGAAACTTCGAGCCCGAGGGCATTCCCTGGCTGCCCCCGGCCGATCTGTCGGGCATTTCTTCCGCGACCATACACCGAGGGGCATGCAGCCTGTCGCGTTTCGGCTTCGAGCGTAAATGAAATCCAGAACCCGGCCAAGCTCAAGCGGCTTGTCGGCCTGATCAACTCGGAGACGTGGCTGAGCTTGCCGGTCGACGTGAAGGGGAGGTTTACGAGGGCCTGCTTGCGCGCAACGCGGAGGATGTCAAATCGGGCGCGGGCCAGTATTTCACCCCGGCCGAATCAGGCGGCCCTGGGCAGATAGGCGAGCCGGGCATGGCGCACGCAGTAGGGGCCGCCCGCGCGCCGCCTCGCCGCAGTAGCGGAAAGTCTTGAGATCGCGAGGATTGCCGGTCGGCCAGCGACAGGCGCCTTCCGTCAGGTCGACCACAGTAAGCCTCCCGTCGATCGGCTCTCGATCGGCGAAATAGGCGGTGAACGCTAGGCCGCCATCGCAGGTGGCGACGCCTATTATGGGACCGTTGGCATTGCTCATTTTTGTGCACTCAAAAGCGAGGGATGGCGCCTTGCGGCCAGGACGCGCGGCGCGAAAGCGTTCAGGTAGTGACGAAACCTCAAAGTTCCAGAGATGGCGCGAGATTATGTCTTGCCAATTGAAGCCAGTTTTCTGCTTTTTTAGGCTTGGCGGGAGCCTTGGCGTCGGCGGCGCTTCCGGCGGCGGGTGGGGCTTACTTTCGCCTCATCCCTCGACCATCCCCCTGAGCCAAAGCGCGTAGAGCGCGGCGGAGGCGAGGGCGGCGGCGCTCATGATGGCGCCGAGCGCGAGCGGGGAGGCGTCGCGGTAGAGGGCAGCGGCGGCGAGGCCGCCGAGCGCGCCGAACAGCATTTGCGCAGTGACAAGGACGGCTGAGGCCAGGCCGGCGATTTCCGGCAAGGGGTGCACGGCCTCGTGCGCGGCGTTGGGAAAGATGAGGCCGAAGGCGGAGATGTAGACCATCACCAAGCCGGCGACGATGAGCGCCGAGCCCACGCCCGCGAGCCCGACCGCAAGCAGCGCGAGCGCGGCCAGGCATTCGATCGCGAGCGCCGCCTCGACCACCCTCCTTGGCCTGGCGTGGCGGTTGAGGAGCCAGGCGTTGATCGTCGAGCCTATGATCACGCCCGATGCAGTGATGGCGAACAATCCGCCAAAGCCGGCCCTCGACACGCCGTAGCCCTGCATGAACAGGAGCGGCGAGACGTTGACGTAGGCGAAGAGGCCGGCAAACAGCAGGCCGCCGAGCAGCGAGAAGCCGGCGCACGCGGGGTTGGTCAGCGCCCGCCGATAGCCGGCAAGTATCGTCGAAGGTCTCAGATTGCGGCGGTTCTCGGCTGGATGCGACTCGTCGAACAGAGTGAGCGCGGCGATGGTGACGACGGCGCTGAAGCAGGTCAGCACGGCGAAGATCAGCCGCCACGAGCCGACAGCGAGAATCCCGGCGCCAAGCGTCGGCGCGATCAGCGGCGCCACGCTGAACACGAGCGAGACCGCGGCGAGGTGCAGGCGCGCTTCCCGCCCCTCGAACAGATCGCGGATGATCGCCCTGGGCAGGATGCCGACCGCGCCGGCGCACGCCCCTTGCACTAGGCGAAAGGCGAGCAGCGCGTCGATTGAGGGCGCGAGCGCCGAGCCCGCCGCGGTCAGCGTGAACAGGGCGAGCCCGACCAACATGACCGCCTTGCGGCCGAAACGGTCGGCCAGCGGGCCGACCACGACCGGCGCGGTCGAGAAACCGGCGATGAAGATTGCGATCGCCGCCGCCGCTTTGGCCTGCGGCGCATGGAGATCGACCTGGATCAGCGCCAAACTCGGCAGCGCCATGTCGATCGACAGCGGCGGCAAGGCGGTGAGCGCGGCAAGAAAGAGCGTGAAGCCGAGCCCGTGGATATTGGAGCGGGCCATCGCCGGCGCGCCGCAGGGAGCCGTCATGTCAGGTTCCCTTGAGGCGGTTGAGTGCGCTGGCCGCGATATATCCGGCCCAGACCGCAAGCAGGCAGAGCACGACCGACAAGACGATGTTGAGGCCCGCGAGCAGCCGCTCGCCGTCGCGCGCAAGATTGAGCGTCTGCAGGCTGAATGACGAGAAGGTGGTGTAGCCGCCGCAAATTCCGGTCATCACGAACTGGCGCGCGTCCGAGCTGACGAAGACCCGCCCATCCGGCGCCGTCAGCGTGGCAAAGAAGCCGATGACGAACGAGCCGGTGACGTTGACGATGAGAGTGCCGGTCGGGAACGTCTGGCCGATGTGCTGAGCGGCGAGGCCCGACACAAAAAATCGTACGCCCCCGCCGAGCGCGCTGCCCAGCATGACCCAGAAATACGTCATTGATCGTGAGAATCCGTCCGATGGCGCGTCGCCTATGTTAGATGGCATTGCGCGCTTAGGCGCAAGCGTGACTTTTGCCCGGACCGGAAGGACCGGCCGTCGCTCAGATTCGCCGCTGCGTCTATTCGCTTGCGTCCGTCGCTCTGGCGGCGGACGGCGCGCCGGCCTCTTGCGGCTCGATCCGCGCAAGGATGGCGTCGGAGACGGCCATGCCGGCGAGCGCACCGGCGCTCGCCAGCAATCCGGCCCAGAAAGCGCCGCCGATGAACGCCCTGATCACCGGAATCATCGGCAACAGGAAGCCGATCGCGATCCAGACAAGACAGGTCAGGATTAGCAAGACAGCTTTGGCGGCGACATTGACGGCGCCGCTGGTCGCCGCGGCGGTGCGCAGGCACGCATACCAAAGCAGCGCGAACGCGGCGATTGCTGCGGCGATCCGAATCGACGGCCTCCTGTTTTCGCGCAGCGCGGAGCACGTTGCAGTGCGACTTAGACCCGCCCAACCTCGCGCCTGACTAGGCTTGGGCGCTTGCCTCCGCGAGCTTGTCCTGAGTCCTGGTCTCAAAATCGCTGGCGTCGTGGCGCTCGTGCAACTGACTTGAAGGCTCGCCGGATGTGCGGTTGACCATTCGTCCCCGCCGGACGGCGGGCCGGGCGGCGATCGCGTCGGCCCAGCGCAGGACGTTCTTGTACTCCTGCACGCTGAGAAACTCGGCCGCCCCATATTGCCCGGTCTTAACCAGGCCTCCATACCAGGGCCAGATCGCCATATCGGCGACCGTGTAATCGGCGCCGGCGATGTACTCGCTCTCGGCCAAGCGGCGGTCGAGCACGTCGAGCTGACGCTTCACCTCCATTGCGAATCGGTCGATGGCGTATTCGATCTTGATCGGCGCGTAGGCGTAGAAATGGCCGAACCCGCCGCCGAGATAGGGCGCGGCGCCCATTTGCCAGAAGAGCCACGACAGGCATTCGGCGCGCGCGGACGGTTCGGTCGGCAAGAAAGCCCCGAACTTCTCGGCGAGATAGAGCAGGATCGCCCCCGATTCGAATAGCCGGATCGGCCTAGGGCCGCTGCGGTCCGTCATGGCCGGTATCTTTGAGTTTGGATTGACCGCGACGAAGCCGCTTCCGAACTGATCGCCCTTGCCGATGTTGATCAGCCAGGCGTCGTACTCAGCGCCTCTTTTGCCGAGCGCCAGCAGCTCCTCCAGCATGATCGTCACCTTCTGGCCGTTGGGAGTGGCCAGCGAATAGAGCTGGAGGGGATGGCGGCCGACCGGCAGCTCCTTCTCGTGGGTGGCGCCCGCGATCGGACGGTTGATGTTGGCGAACTGGCCGCCGTTCGGCTTGTTCCAGGCCCAGACTTTCGGTGGGGAATATTCGGACGGACTGCTCATTCGCGGGGCTCCAGGTTTCAAGGCTTCAGGCGGCCGGCGAGCGGGCGCAGAACCGTTCCCTCAATTGGGGGTCGACTCAAACGATGTCCAGGGGTCGCTCAAACCGCGCCCGAGGCCTTCCTCATGAGAGGCCCTTGGCAAAAAGCTCGGGCGTGAAGCTAAAGCCCTTGCTTATCTGTTGGCGTCGTGATACTAAGGCATATGCTTAACTATTCGATCCCCCTCAATCAGGCGTTCCAGGCGCTCGCCGACCCGACCCGCCGAGCGATGATCGAACGACTGACACAAGGTCCGGCGTCGGTCAGCGAGCTCAAGCGGCCGCTGGTCATGTCGCTGCCGGCGGTGATGCAGCACCTCGCGGTGCTCGAGACCTCGGGGCTCATCGTTTCCGAGAAGGCGGGACGGGTGCGCACCTGCCGCATCAATCCCTCGGCGCTCGCCGAAGCCGAGCGGTGGATCGCCGACCGCCGCCTCGAGTGGGAGCGCCGCCTCGACCGGCTCGGCGAGTACCTCAATTCCCTGAACAGCGAAGGAGAGAGCGATGACCAAGATCGATAACGCGAGGCTCAAGGTCGAGCCGGCCCCGGTGCGCATGTCGCGCCTTTTCTCCGCGTCGCGAGAGACCGTGTTTAAGGCCTGGAGCTCCGCCGACCACATCAAACGATGGTTTTGCCCGGATGGCTATTCGGTTCCCGAGGCCAAAGTCGAAATGCGGGTCGGCGGGGCGTTCGAGGTCTGCATGCGCTCGCCCGTGGGCGTCGACCACTGGACGAGGGGGACGTTCACCGAAGTCGTCGCGCCCGAGCGCCTGACGATCGACCATCACGTGATCGACCCATGCGGCGGCGGTCCGCTCTTCAGCGCCGTCACGCGCGTGAATTTCCGCGCCGCGGACGCCGGCAGCACGCTGATGGAGGTGGAGCAGACCTATTCGGCAGCCAGCGCGGCGCAGGCGGAGCAGATGATAAGAGGCGCGCCCGAAGGTTGGCGCCAGACGCTCGACAAGCTCGAGGCGGAAGTCGCGCGCATCCAGGGCGACGTCGTCCGCTCCGTGGTCCACGGCGCTTTCCATCTGGAGCGCACGTACGAAGCGACAGCGGACGACGTGTACAAGGCGCTGTCGGATGAAGCCGCGAAGAGCCGCTGGTTCTTCGGGCCCGCGGGATGGCGGCTGATCGAGCGGGTGATGGACTTCCGGGTCGGCGGACGGGAGCGGGTCCAAGGCCGCATCGAAGGCGGCGTGACCACGACCTTCGACGCCGTCTATCACGACATCGTCCCCAGAGAGCGGATCGTCTACACCTACGAGATGCATCTCGACGACCGCAAGATTTCCGTCTCTCTCGCCACCCTCCAGATCAAGCCGGAAGGCCGACGACGCACGAGGCTCCTGGTCGACGAGCAGGGGGCGTTCCTCGACGGCTACGACGATTTGGGGTCGCGCGAACGGGGAACCGCAGAGCTCCTGGACAAACTCGGCGCGTCGCTGCGGTCGTAAATAACGCGGCGGCGCTCGCGGCGGGTTTCGCATGCCGCCGCGGCCGCTCCGGCAATGGCCGCCGCCCGTCGAAGGGCTGCGGCGAAGGAGGACAGCATGAGCATGCACAAGGCGTCCGACCTGGACGCATCAGTGGAGGTCGCCAAGCGGAGCTATCTTGCCTACGTCGACAAGGATCGCGCCGCTCTTGAGCGGCTGATCGCAGAGGATTTCCATTTCACCAGCCCGCTCGACAATCGCCTCGATCGAAAGACCTATTTCGAGCGCTGCTGGCCCAACAGCCGACGGATCGCCGAATTCGAGTTCATTAGCGTCGTTCCCGACAATGATCGTGTCTTCGTGACATATATCGGCCGTTCCGAGGCTGGCCGACGCTTCCGAAATACCGAGGTGCTCACAGTTCGCGGAGGGAAGATCGTCGAAGCCGAAGTCTATTTTGGCTGGTCCCTCCCGCATCCGGCCCCTACCGGCGGATTCCTGGAGGACGCCCCGCGGGCGTGACCGTTCGTCGCGCCGTTCTCCTTCCTCAAAGCGGGATCGCTGGTCGGGGCGCGCCCCGCCTCGGGCGGTCTCAGTCGTCGTTAGACGCGTTGAGGTCTTCCCAGCCGAGGTATTTCGATTCGCGGCCCTTGCGGAGCCTGACCCCGGCGCCGCCGCCGTTCGCGGGGATAAAAGCGATCCCGGCAGATTCGAGCGCGGCGCGAATTTTGTCGGCCGTCTCGGAGGGAATGTTTTCGGACGCGCCGGATTCGAAACGCTCGACGATCGAAAGCGACAGGCCGGAGGCGTTGGCGAGTTCTGCCTGCGACCACCCGATGAGGGCGCGCGCAGCTCTGACCTGAGCGGCTTCGATCATCGCCTTGGCGTTATCGCGCCTGCGCCGCGGACATCGCAACGGCCTGAGGCCGCGCGGAATCGCGAATGCTGTCGCCGAGCGCCTTGCGCGCGAGCGCCGATTCGCCGCCGCTGGTGGCGTGATAGAGCGAGAGCTGCTCGAATTCGTCGTCGCGCGGCGGCGCGATGGCGAGGTCGGTATAGGTCCAGCGGTCTGGAGCGTTCAAGACCTCATTGAGGATGCGCCGCGTCCGCAGGAAGAATCGCGAATAGTGCCAGGTCTTGACCGCGATCCCGCCCCAATAGCGCGGATAGAAGACGAAGGGCGATTCAAGCTTGAGCCCGCGCCGGCGGTCGCGGCGGTATTTGAGGCGGAAAGCGCCGCCTTCGAGCGGATGGACGCCCTCCTGTTCGATCATCAGCTTGAACCACATGATCGTGCTCGTGATCGGCTTCGGCCGGCCGTTCGGGATCTGGGCGGCCCGCTTCAGGATCGTGCGGATGTGCTCTGGCGTGTAGTAGGCTTTCCAGGCCGCGCGGTAGGCCTCCTCCCACTCGGCGTCCGACATCTTCGGGTGATGCGCGACACGATGGTCGAGGTCGTATTTGTTGATGTCGGGGTCCATCCAGACGCCCTTCTTCAACAGGACTTTATGGTCCTCGGAGCCCGGCAGCGGCGTGAGAAAGAAGAATTCGAGGATGTCGAGCGGCATTTCGCGCTTGATGATCTCGATGTCGCGCAGGATCGATTCCTTTGTGTCGGCAGGGAAGCCGAGGATGTAGCCGGCGAAAGTGAGCGCGCCGTGGGCGCGCCACTTCTGCAGCATCACCCGATATTCGGTGATCTTGTTCTGCCGCTTCTTGGCGGCGATCAGATTGTCCGGATTGATGTTCTCAAGCCCGATGAAGATGCGCTTCGCCCCGGCTTTCGTCGCCTTTTCGATGAAGTTCGGAATCTTGTGGCAGAGCGTGTCGACCTGGATGGTGAAGCCGCAGCGGATGCCCTCGTCCTGGAGCTTGATCACCCGGTCGAGCAGGATCTCCCAGTCGCTGTTGCGGGCGAAATTGTCGTCGGTGATGAAGAACCGGTCGATGCCCTGCTTCCTGTTCTCGCGAATGATCTGCTCGAGGTCGTCGGGCGTGCGGAAGCGGCTCTTGCGGCCTTGCACATTGATGATGGTGCAGAACGAGCATTGATAGGGGCAGCCGCGCCCGAGGTCGATCGACGAATAATGGCCCGTCGTGCGCGCGAGATGCTTGCGGGGCAGGATCGGCGCCGGCTCGCCCTCGAGCGACGGCAGATGATCCATGAAATTGTAAAGCGGCTTCAAGGTCCCGCGCCAAGCATCAACGAGCACTTCGTCGAGCCTGTGCTCCTCCGCTTCGCCCGCGAACAGCGATATGCCCATCGCTTGCGCGTCTCGCATCTCGACTGGCATTTCGGGCAGCATGGCGATGCAGCCGGACACATGGAAACCGCCGATGCAGACCTGGATGCCCGCCGCGCGGAATTCGCGTGCGAGGTCCATCGAGCGCGGATACTGATTCGACTGTACGCCGACGATGCCGACGAGCGCTCGCCCCCCGCGGCGCTTCAGGTCCCGGATGATCCGGGCAGGCACGACACGACGGTTGGTTTCGTCATAGGTGTCGATTTCTATCGTCACGCCCGGTCCCAGGACCTCGCGACGGCTGGCGTCATCGGCCAGACTGTTCATGCAGGCGAGCGTGTTGGACGGCAGCGCCGAGCGATACCACTGGATCGGATAGCCGTCGTCGTCGTAATGGGTCGGCTTGACGAGGACGAAGGTGAATAACGAATCCGCTGCGCGCGAATCCGGCTTGGTCTCGCTTGAACTCGACGACACCCGCATGAATTGCCCGCCCGGGAAAAGAATCGCGCACCGCTAGCACGGGAGAGAGCAGCGGGGCAAATGAGGCGCCAAGCTTGGTTTGAGGTATCTTGGCTTCGCTTTCCAATCAACCCGCGATTGATCCGTGACAATGTCATATGCTGCGGCCTCGACGGGGGCGAACGCATGCCACGCTGGTTTCTCGATGGCTCACGGGCTTGAGGCCGGTTTGAGCGCCCCCGGCTCCAAGGCGACGGCCGGCGTCTTCGGATCGACGACGATTGTCTACCGGCTGCCCTTGTAGGTGAGCGTCAGCGTTTCGCCCGGAACGGCGAGGCTCGCCGCTCATCAATCGCGACCAATCTGTGACAATGCGATATGCTGCGGCCTCGACGGGGGCAAATGCATGCCGGGCTGGTTTCTCAGCTACCATTCGCCGGACCAGGGATTGGCGGAGCGGCTCAAGGCGGCCATCGCGCGCAAGGACCCGGCGACGAGCGTCTTTTTCGCGCCGACGGACCTGCGACCCGGCGGCGCCTGGACCGATCAGCTCGCGCAAAAACTTGCTCAGACGGACGCCTTCCTTCTGCTCATCGGCGAACATGGCGTCGGCAAGTGGCAGGTCCCCGAATATGACGAGGCGCTCGACCGTTGGGTGAAGTCGGGGCGGACCTTCCCGCTTGTCGTCGTCCTCGTCGAAGGGCAGACCGCGCCCGGACTGCCGTTCCTGCGCCAGTTGCACTGGATCGTCACCCCCGACCCAGCGTCGGAGAAGGACATCGCGCGCATCTTCGACGCGGCGTCTGGCCGCGGCGCGGGCCCGCCTGAGCTGTGGCGCCACGCTTCGCCCTACCGCGGCCTCGAAGCGATGGAGGAGGAGGACAGCGACTATTTCTTCGGCCGGAGCCGGGAAACGGTCGAGACGCTCGAAGCGCTCGGAGCGCTCGGCCGGCTGCCCGTGCTGATCGGCAATTCGGGCGTCGGCAAATCCTCGCTGGCCCAGGCCGGCGTCCTGGCGGCGCTCAAGCGTCAGGCCTGGCCGGACGACGCTCATGCGTCCAGGCCGTGGCCGGCGGTCTTCCAGAACAGCCGGCAGTGGTGCTTTTTGACACTGACGCCCGGCGCCGATCCAATCAAGGCGCTGGTCGATTGCTTCCTGGACGCGTGGCAATTCGAGGCGACCGATCCCGAGCGCATTCACAGGCAGCGTGGCTGGATCAAGCTCCTGCAGAGCGAGGGGAAGCTCTCCGATCTGATCGACGCCACCGAACGCCGCCGCAAGGAGCTCGATCAGCCCAAGCCACCGGCGTTCCTTCTCTATGTCGATCAGGGCGAGGAGCTTTACGCGCGCGCCGGAGAGGATAATCGGCGGCGCTTCTCCGAACTCATCGCGCACGCCCTCACCGACCGGCGCCTGCGTGTGATGATGAGCATGCGGTCCGACTTCCTCGGCTCCCTACAGAGCGACAAGCCGCTGTTCACGACCCGCCTGCAGATCGACGTGCCGCCGCTCGGCGAAGCGGAATTGCATGAGGTCGTGAGCCGTCCCGCGCATGTGCTTGGCGCCCGTTTCGAGTCCGACCGCTTGGTGGAAATCCTCGCTCAGCGCGCCGCGGAGGATTCGGTCAAGGATGTGGGCGCCCTGCCGCTCCTCTCCTACACGCTCGACGACATGTGGAGGGAAATGCTGAAGGCCGGCGACGGCGTGCTGCGGCTTCCCCTGCAATCCGTCGATCTCGGCCGCGTGCTGGTCGAGCGCGCCAACAGGTTTCTCGCCGAGCATCCTGCGAGCGAGGATGTGATCAGGCGCATTCTAACGCTCAAGCTCGCGACTGTGCGCGAGGACGGCGAGCCGACGCGGCGCCGCGAATTTCGCACCGAGTTCTCCGACGAGGAGTGGCGGCTCGTCTCCGAGCTTGCCGGCTATCCCAACCGGCTCTTGGTGACGGCGACCACTGTGGCGGGCGAGACCTACGCCGAGGTCGCGCACGAGGCGATCTTCAAGCGCTGGACAAAGCTCAAGGAATGGATCGCCGCCGAGCGGGAATTCCTGGCCTGGCGCAGCGGCTTGGAGGGCGCCCGCGGCGCCTGGGAGAAGACGGAGGATAAGCATAAGGACGACGCGCTGCTCATGGGTTTGGCGTTGACGCGGGCCCAGAACTGGCTCGCCAAGCGTTCCGGCGACATTCCCGAAGCCGATCGGACGTTCATTGCGCAAAGCCGAAGGGCGGCGCGGCGGCGCAAACGCCGGGCGCAGGCGCTCGTCGGCGTCCTGGCGGCGGTGGTGGTCCTGGGCGCGGCGGCCTGGTGGGAGCAGGATTGGCTGAGGGAAGAGATTTACGCGCTGGAGAACGACACCGCCCTGACGCGGCGCAGGAACGCGCGCTGAAGGCAGGCGACCCGTTCAAAGAGTGCGCGCGATTGCCCGGACATGATCGTCCTGCCCACGAAGACCTTCCTGATGGGCTCGCCAGAAGGGCAGGGCGACGACAGCGAGCGCCCGCAGCACGACGTGACGATCGCCAAGCCTTTCGCGGTCGCGAAGTTCGCGCTGACCTTCGACGAGTGGGACGCCTGCGCCGCCCATGGCGATTGCGCCCAGCATGTCAGCGATAGCGGATGGGGCCGCGGCCGGCGCCGGCGATCAACGTGAGCTGGGACGATGCGCAGGCCTATGTCAAATGGCTCTCCAGGATCACCGGCAAGGAATATCGGCTGCTCTCGGAGGCCGAGTACGAATATGCGGCGCGCGCCGGATCCCAGACGGCTTATCCCTGGGGCGACGATATCAAGCTCAGCGGCAAGGCGATGGCCAATTGCGACGGCTGCGGCAGCCCATGGGACGACAAGCAAACGGCGCCGGTCGGTTCATTCGCCGCGAACCAATTCGGTCTCTACGACATGGTCGGCAATGTCTGGGAGTGGACGGAGGATTGCTGGAACGACAACTACCGAAGGCGCGCCGACCGACGGCTCGCCATGGACGAGCGGCGATTGCGGTCGCCGCGTCGTTCGCGGCGGTTCCTGGATCGATGATCCAGACATCCTCCGCTCGGCGAACCGCAACTGGCTCCCTACCGACAACCGGTACAACGTCCTCGGTTTCCGGGTCGCCCGGACGCTTAGCCCTTAAGTCTTGACCTCTTTACCTCTTGGGGTCCAGGGGCGAAGCCCCTGGTCGACTTTTTTGCGAGCATGGCGGCGATGACGGACAATTCAAAGCGCACGGGCGCAGCTCTCGAGGCGCACTATCAGTTCCTCTTATGGCTCCTCCCAATGGTGGAGAAACTCCCAAGAAGCCACAAGTTCACGCTCGGCGATCGCATCGCGATCACCGCGCTCAATGTGCTCGAAGCGCTCATCGACGCCACCTACACGCGGGACCGCGCAGACGCCTTGCGTCGAGGAAACCTGGGGATCGAGAAACTGCGGTTCTTGATCCAACTCGCCGCCGACCTAAGATTGCTGGATCGGAGACGATACGAGCACGCGGCGCGCACGCTTGACGACACCGGACGCCTGATCGGCGGCTGGATGAAGGCGCATCGCGTCGTCAACAGCGCGACGGCAGGCATCAGCGATGGCGCAACGGCATGACCAATTGTTCGCTAGCGTCGCCAATTTTCAGGCGCTGCATGCGGCCGCCCGCCGAGCCGTCAAAGGCAAGCGCAAAAAGCCAGGCGCTGCGGCGTTTTTCGCCAATCTGGAAGGTGAGCTTCTCGCGCTCGAGCGGCAACTTTGCGCCGGTGAATATCGGCCTGGCCGCTATGTCGCCTTCGCCGTCAATGACCCAAAACGGCGGATCGTCTCGGCGGCGCCGTTTCGCGACCGCGTCGTGCACCATGCGCTCTGCGCGGTCGTGGAGCCGATCTTCGAGCGCGGCTTCATCGACCACACGTTTGCGAACCGGATCGGCAAAGGAACGCATCGCGCGATCGACGTCTACGAGCGCTATCGCGATCGCCACGCCTTTGTTCTGCGCTGCGACGTCTACCGATATTTCCCGGCGATCGATCACGCGATCCTGAAATCGGACTTCCGTCGCCGGATTCGCTGCCGGCCGACGCTCGCCCTTTTGGACCTGATCGTCGACTGCTCGAATCCGCAGGAGCCGGTGAACCTTTATTTCCAGGGCGACGATCTGTTCGCGCCATTCCGCCGCCGTCGCGGTCTGCCGATCGGCAATCTGACCAGCCAGTTCTTCGCCAATCTCTATCTCGACGGCTTCGATCATTTCGTGACCGAAACTTTGCAGGCGCCCTACGTCCGCTACGTCGACGACTTTGCGCTATTCGCCGACGATCCCGCACTCTTGGCGAGCTGGCGATGGCGGATCGAGCAATATTTCGCGGCGCGGCGCCTCAAGCTTCACCCATGCAAGACATTTATCTCTCCTTGCGGCGAGCCGGCGCAGTTTCTCGGATTCATGCTCCATTGCGACGGGCGTCGCCGCCTGCCGGAAGACAACGTGCGGCGCTTCCGCAACCGCCTGCGCGGCCTGCGCGATCAATGGCGAGCGGGCACGATCGACATCAAAGAGGTCGACGCCCGCGTGGCCGCCTGGATTGCTCACGCCGAACATGCCGATACGTGGCGCTTGCGCCATGCGATCTTCAGGGGCGGCCGGTTCGATCCGGTCAAAGCCCTCGAAGCCTGGACGGCCCCTTGTCGCCGCGTCGTTCGCGGCGGTTCCTGGAACAATAATCCAGACAACCTCCGCTCGGCGAACCGCAACAGGAACCCAACCGACAACCGGAACAACAACCTCGGTTTCCGGGTCGCCCGTACGCTTCCCGCCGGAGCCGACGCCGTCACGGCGGCGCCGGGCGCGCGCTAAGCGTCCAGGGCTGTCCATGATGAGCAAGGTCGGAGCCAGAACGGCGCCCGACGCTGGCGGCGCCGGTCTTGGGAGACGCATGGGCTCCGACCGGCGCCGCTGTTCGGCGGCGCGCCTCACATCGGCGGGACGAGGCCGTCCTTGCCGACCAGGATGAACGCCGCGTCGATCGAGCCGTCCTCCTGCTTCGCTCCGCGGGCGATGATCGCCGCGCCGGGCTTGATGTCGGTCTGCGCGCCTGGCTCGAGGGCGACGATCGGGGTCTTCGGATCGACGACAATGGTCTGCTCGCCGCCCTTGTAGGCGACGGTGAGCTTCGGCCCGCTGGTGGCGTCGACGCGCGCATTGACGTTGCCGTTGGTCATGCTGCTGCCCGGTCCAAGGTCGAAGGGACGGTAGCCCTCGCCGGTCCCCCGCATTGCCTCGGGAAAGATATGCACTTCCATCGCCTTGAGCTCGCTTCCCTCGCCCGGCATTGCCGCGACGCCGACAAACGAACCCGGCTTGACGTCGCCGAGCATCGCCGGGACCACCAAAACGAAGCGCGTCTTGGGATTGAGGTGAACGTTTCGCTCCTCCCCCGCGCGCGTTTTTACCCCGAGACTCTGCCCGTCGGCGCTGACCGTCTCGACGGTCGCGCGCGCGCTGGCGACTGGCGGGTTCTGGGCGAGGGCAGGGGTGAGAGAGAGGGTGAGCGCGGCGGCGAGCACAAATCTGAGCGAAGCCATCCCTAACCTCCAACGAATTGACTGGCGGCGACGTCATCCGGCCCAGCCGGACCAGCGCGACGCAGCAACATTAGGGGTCGATCATGGACTTTCCAAGACGGCGGCCTGTCCGGAGCGGGACGCGACCGCTTCAGAATCCAATGGCGCCGGGCGCCCATCGACGGGGCCGTTGCATAGAGCGCCGCGCGACGTCGGCGCCGCGGTCGCGCAAACGCAAGTTGAGACCGCCGCCGCCCGCCGGTGCGAGGCTCGCGCCTCACGGCTCGCGCCGCCACCACGCGGAAAGCTCGACGCCGAACAGGGGCGTTTTTTCCGGCCGGCCGAGCTTGGCCGAATAGGCGATCCATTGCTCCGGCGCGTAGTAAAGCGGCGCGATATAGAAGCCGGAGATGAGCAGGCGATCGAGCGCGCGCACCGCGGCGACGAAGTCCTCGTTGCTTTCGGCCGCCAGGATAGCCGCGATCATCGCGTCGATCGCGGGCGAGGCGACGCCACAGATGTTGTAAGCGCCCTCGGCGTTGGCGGCGGCCGAGCTCCAGCGCCCGCGCTGCTCGTTGCCGGGCGAAGGCGAGGCGACCCAGGTTCCGATCATCATGTCGAAGTCGAAGCTCGTGCGCCTTCGCTGGAATTGCACCTCGTCGACGAGCCGGACGTTCGCCGAGACTCCGATCCGCGCGAGATTGCGCGCATAGGCCAGCGCCAGGCGCTCCTCGTCGCGGTTCTTGACCAGGATCTCGAAGGCGAGCGGCGCGCCATGCGCGTCCATAAGTCGGCCGTCGCGCAGCACGTAGCCGGCGCGCTCGAGCTCGTCGATCGCCCCCCGAGCGATCGTGCGGTCATGCCCGGTGCCGTCCGAGACTGGGGCGCGCCAACGACCCTCCATCACATCGTCGCGCACCGCGCCAGGAAAGGGCGCGAGCAGCGCCCGCTCGCGCTCCGAGGCGGGCCGGCCGATCGACGACAGCTCGCTGTCGTCGAAATATCCCTGCGATCGCTTGTAGGCGCCGCCATAGAGATTGGCGTCGATCCACTCGAAATCGAACATCGAGGCCAGCGCCTCGCGGACGCGCACGTCGGCAAACGGCGCGCGGCGCAAATTGAAAGCGAAGCCGGAGACGCCCTTCGGCAGGCCGCTTGGAATGGCGGCCCTGACGATGCGCCCGTCCTTGGCGGCGGGAAAATCGTACTCGGCTCGCCATCGGGTGGTGTCGTCCTCGACCCGGTAATCGATGAGCCCGGCCTTGAACGCCTCGAACATCGCCGTCGCGTCGCGATAATAATCGATCCGAATCGAATCGAAATTGTACATGCCGCGCGAAACCGGCAGGTCTTTCGCCCAGTAGTTGGGGTCCCGCTCCAGCACCAGGCGCTCGCCGGGCGCGACTTCGGTTACCCGGTAGGGGCCTGAACCGACCGGAATCTGCAGCGTCTGGTCCTCGAAATGCTCGGCGTCGGTATGGGCGCGAGAGAGCACCGGCATGATCGCCAGCGTCAGCGGCAGTTCGCGGTCGTTGGCGCCCGAAAGGTCATAGCGCACAGTCCAATCGTCCGGCGCGTCGATAGCTTTGACCAGTCCGAAAGCGGCGCGCTGCTGCGGACGGCCCTTGGCCTTAAGGAGGTTGAAGGTGAAGACGACGTCAGCTGAGGTGATCGGCGCGCCATCCGAAAACCGGGCGGCCGGATCGAGATGGAAGACGACCCGGTCGCGCGCGTCGTTGGTTTCGATGGTCTTGGCGATCAGGCCGTAGAGGGTGAACGGCTCGTCGGCCGACCGCGCCATCAGCGATTGATAGACGTTGCCGATGAGGCCCTGCGCGGTCGATAAGGCTTTGACGTTGTAGGGGTTCAGGCTGTCGAAGGCGCCAAGGTAGGCGAGATCGAGCCGGCCGCCCTTCGGCGCCTCCGGGTTGACATAGGCCAGGTGGTCGAAGCTGGGCGGCAGCGTTGGCTGCCCATGCATCGCAATTGCGCTCATCGGCGGACCGACGCCGGCCGCGGGGACCGACGCCCCGGCAAGGGCGGCCCCGAGCGCGGCGCAAAGAACTGAGCGAATCGTGCGGCCGATCATGGCCCTCCTTCTATCATCGGCCGCCGCCCGATTCCCAACTCGAGGCGCATCCTTGGGGCTCCGAAGGGCGCCCAATCGCTTAAGATTTGGGAGTTGGCGAGCGGCGTCCTTGCTCCAAGGAAGCGCGGCGCACGACCGCGGCGGTGAAATTGTTATTGGAATGTCGCGTCGAATATGGAAAGAGGGCGCGCCGAACGCCTTGGCGCATCCTAGGCGCCTCGCGTCACAATGTCGCCCGAAGGCTCGCGGATGTCGGCCCCGGGCGGGGTTGACGCTGATCGGGCGCGAGGCGAAGCGCCGCAAGATTCCGCTTACGGTTCGAAAGGACGATTGATGTATTTTCAACTTATGCGCTCGGGCGCCGCGGCGCTCGCAGTGAGCCTCGCGCTCGCGGCCGGCGCTGCAGTGGCGCAAACACAGCCGGCGAAGCCCCCCGCGCCCGCGCCAGCCGCGCCCGGAGCGCCGGCCCAGCCCCAACAGCCGCCCCCGCCGTCGAAGGTCGATCTTGTGTCGCCCGAGCCGCAATGGGCCAAATTCTGCGCCAAAGAGCCGAACTCCGGCCGCGACGCCTGCGCCACCATGCGCGACTTCTCCACCTCGGCCGATCAGCCGCCGATGATCAGCCTCAATCTGTTCGAGCTGGCCGGCGAGGAGAAACGGAAGTTGCGGTTTCTGATGCTGCCGATCGGCATGATGTTGAAGCCGGGCTTCCGCGTCGTCATCGACAAGGGGGAGCCGATCGAAGGGAGGTACGACATGTGCTTCCAAAACGCCTGCTCGGCGGAGATCGAAGTCAGCCCCAAGATGCTCGAGGCGCTGAAGAAGGGGCAGACGATGAGCGTCGTCATGCGCGTTCCTGGCGGCGACGCCTCGGGGCACGAATTGACTTTCAACATCCCGCTGAAGGATCTGGGTCCGGCGTTCGACGGCAAGCCGACCGATCCGAAGGTGCTGGAGCAGCAGCGCCAGGAGTTGCAGCAGCAGCTGCAAAAGAAGGCGGAAGAGCAGCGCAAGATGATCGAACAACAGCAACAGAACAGCGCCGCCGCCCCGGCCGCGAACGCGGCTCCCGCGGCCCCGGCCGCGAACGCGGCTCCCGCGGCCCCAGCCGCGCCCGCCGCTCCAGCGCCCGCCGCTCCGGCGAAGTAAGCGGGTTCATCATCCCTCCCGCGCATGCGGGAGGCGTCGCGCGCGGGTCAGCTCAGCCGTGATCGGCCGCGGGCGCAGTATCTTCCGTCCTCCGTCCGCTCGAAAGTCTCGCTGACCTGCGGGTGGCGGATCGGTTCTCCGGATTCGTCCGACATCAAATTCTGCTCGGAGACATAGGCGACATACTGGCTGTCGGCGTTCTCGGCGTAGAGGTGATAAAACGGCTGCTCTTTGGCCGGACGAACCTCGGCCGGGATCGAACGCCACCATTCCTCGGTGTTGGAGAAGACCGGGTCGACGTCGAAGATCACGCCGCGGAATGGGTAGAACCGGTGCTTGACGACCTGTCCGATCCCGAACTTCGCGCTGCGAGCGTGCATGGCCTCCAAGCTCCTTTGCCGTCAACGGCCAATCATAGCGCATTGCGTCGAGGCGCGCCCCCAGAATTGCACCATTGGGGCGGCTGATTGGGGCGGATCTGGGGGACCCCAACCGCCGTATCCGGTGAAGCAAGAAGCGGGCCGAAAGCGGCTGCTCCGGTCGACCCCGTACAGGTCAAAACCGGTAGAGCGCCGCGTAGTGGGCGTCCTTCGCCGCCACCTGCCGAGCGAGATCGACAATGACGCGCGCCTGCTTCCAGGTCGCGTCGTCCTGCATCTTGCCGTCGATCATGACCGCTCCCGACCCGTCCGGCATCGCCGCCAAAATCTTGCCCGCGAAAGCGACTTCGGCCGGCGCCGGCGAGAACACGGTCTTGGCGATCGCGATCTGGCTCGGATGCAGGGTCCAGGCGCCTACGCAGCCGAGCAGAAAGGCGTTGCGAAACTGCGCCTCGCACCCGGGCGAGTCGGAGAAATCTCCGAACGGCCCATAGAACGGCTTGATGCCATTCGCGGCGCAAGCGTCGACCATACGCGCAATCGTGTAATGCCAGGGATCCTGCTGAAAGCTGGCGCGTTCGGCGTTCGGTTCGGCGGCGTCGGCAAGCACCCGATAGTCGGGATGGCCGCCGCCGACGCGCGTCGTCTTCATCCCCCGCGAAGCGGCGAGGTCGGCAGGGCCGAGGCTCATCCCATGCATGCGTGGCGAAGCGGCGGCGATCGCCTCGACATTGTTGACGCCCTGCGCGGTTTCGAGAATCGCGTGAACAAGAATGGGTCGCTTGAGGCCGTAGCGCGCCTCGAGCAGCGCCAGATACTGGTCGATGAAATGTATGTCCCACTCGCCTTCGATTTTCGGCGCCATCACGACGTCGAGCTTGTCGCCGATTTCGCCCACGAGCCGGGTCATGTCGTCGATGAACCAGGGCGAATTGAGCGCGTTGACGCGCGCCCATAAGCCCGTCGAGCCGAAATCGGTCGCTTTCGCCATCGCGATCAGACCCTCTCGCGCCGCCTGCTTCGAATTCGACCGGGATCGCATCCTCGAGATTGCCGAGCACCACGTCGACCTGGCCGACAAGCTCGGGCGCCTTCGCGCGCACCTTTTCGTTGTGCGGCGGCACGAAATGGATCATCCGCTCGAGCCTCAACGGCAGTTCGAGCAACGGGCGCGGCGCCCCGATCGCGAGCGGATCGAAATATCTGCGCGGGGCTTTCATGGGCCGGCCTTGTGCTGGCGGAGATGCGGTCAGGGCATAGGGCGATTTCGGCTCGGCCGCAATTCGACCGTCGAACGAAAGCGGCCTAGCTCGATGACCTCAAGACCGAATGGACGAGGCGGGCAACATCGCCGTCGAACGCATAGGCCGCAACTCCGGCGCCCCGCGCGGCTTCGACCTCGCCGCTATCCTCTCCCACAAGGAACGATCGCTCGATGACGATCGGCCACTCGTTCGCCGCCTCGTTGTAGAGCATCGCGAAGGATTTGCCGTCCGCGGCGTAGAACCGATCGACGTGCGCCCCCTCGGGCGCGAGACGCCCCTGGATTTCAGCGTTCAGCCGGCACGCATCGTCGGCGGCGTTCGTCGCGCGCGCTCGCCAAGGCCGATCCCCGACGACGAAGACATAGTAACCGCGATCGTTCAACGCGCGGACAGCTTCGACGGTCCCCACGGTCAACCGGAGCCCATCCGGTCGAAACGGCTCGCCGTCGACGAGATTGATGAGCGCGCCCCTGGCCAGGAAAGCCGCGCCGCGCATCCGGACGTTCGGGAGCTCCCGATGTCCCTGCTCGAGCGTTTCGGGCAGCCCGATATCGAGGAAGTAGCCCTCGAACTCGCGACCCGAAATCTCGCCGCGCTCGACCAGGGCCGGAAACACGTGCTGCTCAAGCGAACACGGCAAGTCGCGAACCAGGCCGAGGATCTCGCGCTTCAGCACATAGATTCCGCCGTTGATGACGCCGGGCCCCGGCCGGCCAAGGTCCTTTTCCAGGAACGCCAGCACCTTGCCGTCCTCTTCGATCACCCGTCCGTAGCGTGCGGCGTCGGCGACCGCCCGCAGCGCCAGGGTCGCCGTCGCTCCGGTTTGTCGCGACATCTGTTCCAAAGCTCGCAAATTGACGTCGAAGAAGGCGTCCCCGTTCATGAGGAGGAACCGGCGATCGAGGGCTTCGCGCGCGACCGTCAACGCGCCAGCCGTGCCGAGCGGGACCGGTTCCCGCATGACCCGCACGGTTGCCTTGCCGATCCGGCGGCCGTCATAGGCCGCCTCGATCGTTTCTCCGAGATAGCCGGCGAGCAGGACGATGTCGCGGTAGCCGTGGCGTTCGATCGTTTCCAGAAGATAGTCGACGAACGGCCGGCCGCCGGCAATCGGAAGCATCGGCTTTGGCGCGGCGCGCGTGATCGAGCCAAGCCGCGTCCCCTTGCCGCCGACCAAAATCACCGCTTGCCGGATCGCATCGCCGATCATTGAGCGTCGGCCTTGAGCTTTTTGGCCTTTTCGCGCCGACCCCAGACCCGGTCGGCCTCAGCGGTCGCGAGAAAGACATGATAGAGCGTGCTCGCCGGCATGAAATCGACGATCGGAGCGCCGTTCGCGTCGACATGATCGATCCAGCCGCCGGGGACGGGGCGGCCCAAGAAGACCGCAAGAATCCGCTCGATCGTTTGCGCGGCGCGCGGCGGCGCCCCGGCGTCTCCGGTTTCGGCGGCGGCGACCTCGGCCTTGATGGCTTCGGTATGAGGCCAGCAACGGCGAGAGGCCTTGTGCACGCGTCCATCGTCCAGCAATTCGTCGACGATGAATCCTTCCGCGTCGAAGCCGTGGCGGTCGCCGAACGCCTTCAACGTCCGGGCGACCGGCGGGTCGTCGTCATGCGCCGCGAGTCCCGAATAGCGGCGAAGAAGCCACGACCATTCGAAATGATGTCCCGGTTCGCAGATGCGTCCAGAATGTCCCTCCCGCGGGTTCCACGAGCCGTCAAAATATTCGGCAAGCGCGCCGGTCTCAGATTGGAAGAACCGTCCGGTCATCATGCCGTAGAGTTCGCCGGCGCGGGCGAGGAACATCGCGCGACCGGTCGCTTCAAACCATGCCAGCATGGCCTCGAAGAGATGCATATGCGGGTTTTGCTCGCGGCTGCCGGCGTCGGCCGGCAGGACGCTGTGGTAGCCGCCGGTGGGCGAGGCGAAGTGCTGATCGAGAACGCGCAATGTCGCCAGCGCGGTTGAAAGAAACCGCGGCTCCGGGGAGAGTTTGTAGGCCCATGCGAGCCCGAACAGCGCGAAGGCGTGAGCGTAGAAATCCCGCTTGGAGTCGCGGACGCCTCCGTCCGCGTCGACGGAGAAGACCCACCCCGGCCGGCCGTCGACCGCGTGATAACGATCGATCAGCCTGTGGGCCGCTTCGAGCGCGATCGTCCTGCCCTTTGGCCACCAGCCGAGGGAAGCCGCGTGCGAAAATACATAGATTTGGCGGCCCTGCACCATGGCGCGACGCGGCGCCGAGAGGAGCGGCGCTCCCTCGAACGTCAGCCGCTCGACGAAGCTTCCGCGGGCCGCATCGAAGCCGATCTCGCCCCACAGCGGCAACGCCTGATCGACGACCCAGGCCTTCAGGCGCGCGACCGAACCCTGAACGTGCGTGTCGTCAGTCATGACTTGTCCAGCCAACGATCAGCACGGGACAGCGGGCCGGCGCGAATCCTTGTCCGCGTCGGGCCAGCAAAGCGGTCGAAGCATCCGCCGGGAACGGCGACGAGCGCCTCTGGCGATCGCCAGCTAGTCATTCCGCGCACAATACCAATTCCACGTCTCCTCGAGCCCCGCCCGAAGCGAGTAGGCCGGTTTGAGGCCGAGACTGTTGATCCTCGAGAGGTCATAAGCCCGGTACGCCTGTCCATTCGGTTTTGAATGGTCCCACTCGATTCGTCCGCTCATTCCGGTCAACTCGGCGAGCGTGTCGACGACATCGCGTATCCTGTAGACATGGCCGCTCCCCATGTTGACTGCCCCGTCGATGCTGTTCATCGCCGCGAGAGCGACCCGCGCCGCGTCTTTGACATAGAGAATGTCGCGCTGAGCGGAGCCGTCGCCCCAGACCTGGACTGTCCCGCCGCTTGTCTTGGCGTCGTAGAATTTCTTGATCAGCGATGGAACGACGTGTCCGAATTCGACATCGAACTTGTCGCGCGGGCCGAATAGATTGCTGGAGACGATATACGCCCATTTCAGGCCGTAGCTTTCTTGGTACGCTTCAAGCATGGCGAGCGTCGCAAGCTTGGCGTTGGCATAGCCGGCGTTGGCGGGATAAGGGCGGCCGAGGAAGATCATATCCTCCTTCAGCGGCAGACCCGGCGAAGGGAACGGATAAACAGCGCCGGTGCCCATGACCGTGATCTTCCGTGCGCCGGCGCGCCGCGAAGCCTCGACGACATTGGTGTTAATCATGCAGTTTTCGTAAAAGGATTGGCCCTGATGTTTCATGCTGCCCATGATCCCGTAGACGCGGGCGGCGGCGTGGAAAACGTGATCCGGGCGGTCCCGTTCGAATTGCGCCATGGTCGCGGTCGTGTCGAGGAGGTCGCAGTCCTGACGCTTTCGCGGGACGACATTCTCGTAGCCTTCGACGCGCAAATGATCGACGAGAGCGGACCCGACCAGGCCGCCGGCGCCCGTCACGATAATTCTGTCCGACTTGTTCAAATTCTTCGCTCTCGTTGGCCTTCAGTTGTCGGCGGCCCGCCGGGGCGCAGGCGCCGGATCTGGCTACCGCGACAGAAAGCTCTCGTTGCGTCTGACGCGCTCGCGCCAATATTCAAGCAAGTCGCGCATTGTGGTTTCAAACGGAATCTCCGGTCTCCACCCGGTGTGAGTGCGAAACTTCGTCGTGTCGGGCACCTGCAGATCGGCGTCGATCGGCCGAAGCCGGTCAGGATCGACTTCGACCCGGATGTTGGCGCAAGTCGACTTGCCGATCAGCGTATCCAGCATGGCGCGCACCGTGCAGGTATATTGCCCGCCGATATTGTAGTAGGCGCCTGGCGTCGGATTGATGGTGACGAGCATATGATAGGCGCGCACGGCGTCGCGGACGTCGGCCCAGGTGCGCAGCGAATTCGAGATTGCCGACCTTCACCACCGGCGGCAATTTGTTGCCCTCGATCATCGCGATTTGCTTGGCGAAAGTCGAACTCGGCGAAGACGTCGCCGCGGCGCGGGCCGGTATGGGTGAACATTCGCGTCGTCATGACGCACATCTTGTAGGCTTCGGCATAGTAACGGCCTACGAGATCCGTGCCGACTTTCGAGATCGCATATGGCGATGCGGGGTGGAAGGTGCATTCCTCGTCAATCGGGAGTTTCTCGCGCGGAACGCGACCGAACACTTCGGAGGAAGCGCAGACATGGATGATCGCCTCCGGCGAGAAGCGGCGGAGGGCGCCAAGAAGGCGCTCAGTTCCCTGGATGTTCGTGTCCATGGTGTCGAGCGGCGCCGTGAAGGAGGTTTGAGGGTAACTCTGCGCGGCGAGGTGAAACACGTAGTCAGGCCGCGCGGACTGGATACAATCTTGTACCGCCATCGTGTCTCGTAGATCAGCATAATGAAGCTTAATTCTGCCGCCCGCATTGATATCATCAAGATGATCGGAAATATTTTCGAGCGGGCTACGCCAGCGTAGCATGCCATGGATATCCCAATCGGTGCTCTTGAGGAGATAATCCAAAAGGTGAGAGCCGACCATTCCCGTTATGCCGGTAATCAAGGCGCGCTTTGTCATTTTCTCTCTCGTTCAGACGAGGGGGCGGCGGAAAAAGAGGCAAAATATTCACGGTGTTATCTGCTGATGACGCCGGCGCCGTGATCCTCTAGGGAGATCTTGACAAAACTCTTTTGCCCGAACGTCTCGATCATTTTTGCCTGAACGTGATCGGGCGCCATGAAGAGCAAGAAACCGCCGCCACCCGCCCCGCAGAGTTTGCCGCCATAAGCGCCCAGGCGGATGGCTTCGTCGTAGGCTGTGTCGATTAGCGGCAGCGTAACGCCGGTCGAGAGTTTTCGCTTTGTCTCCCAGCCTTCGCTCACAAGTTTCCCAAGATCGCGAAGCATGGTTTCAGGGTTCCTTCCCTCCAGAACTGCAAGTCCCTGGTGACAAAGCTTGACCAGATGGGAAAGATCCTTGTGAATTTTCTTTTCCTCGGTATTTTTCAATTGCTCCTGCACTGCGGCTGAGGCGTGGCGCTGAATGCCGGTGTAGATGAGGCAGAGGGACCGATCCAGCGCGTTGCGGCACTCCGTCGCCATCTGCGCGGGCCTGATCGTCAAGTCATCCTTATGAAATTGATAGAGATTGAGGCCACCAAAGGCGGCGTGAATTTGATCCTGAATGCCCACGTTTTCCTTCAGGAGATCTCTTTCCGTATGGACCGCGCGCTTGAAGAGATCGAATTTTGTGATCGAACGGCCAATCAGATATTCCATCAGCGCGATGAAGCCAACAGTAAAGGATGACGAACTCCCCAATCCTGAATTTCCTGGCAGGTCGGAAATAATAGCGACGTTCAGCGGTTTGTCATAGCCCATGTGAAGCAGCGTCGCGCGAATCACATTGTGCTTGATGTCTTCCACTCGATCGGCGACCTCGACAATGCGATAGGTTATACGATATCGGTTTTCGGCAAAGTCAGCCATCGGCAGCGCAATAGTGTAGATGTACTTGTCGATAGAGGCTCCGAGCACGGCGCCCGGATGGTGATGAAAATAGGTCGGGTAATCCGTTCCGCCGCCGAAGAAGCTGATCCGAAGTGGGGATCGGGAAATATTGATCACGAGACCGTCCCCCGGTTAGAGCCAAAGACCAGAACGCGGAATGCTTATGCAATTCCCTCCCAAAATTCCATCATGTCGACCCCTGCGGCGGCTAAATCAGGGCGGGAGCGATTCGACCTCGGAAGCTGCAAGGAGCGTCTCGGAATCGCATTTTTTGAGATTTCACAGCGCAATGATGACTATTGCTCGTTGGTCATAACATGGCGAAAATGAAGGGTCTAGCCTGCAATGTTTCCGTTTGCGCTCGGAGAGGTCTCTGCTACCCGTTTTCTCCACAAGTGAAGCGCGTTAAGGGCATGTGTTTCTCGCGGAGGAACGATGCAGGCTTTTTTCGAAATCGATGAAAAATAAGCAAAAAATATTCTCTTCGCATCGCATGCGGACGCTATCGACACGAATAGCAACGAAAGGCGAAATATGAAGATTGGCGTGATCGGCTGCGGCTATGTTTTCGACCACTATATGTCGACGTGGGGGCGGCATCCTGGATTGGTCCTCAAGGGCGTGGCGGATCGGGATGCTGCTCGCCGCGACGCTGTTGCCCGCGCCTACGACCTCAAGACCTATGCCGCCAACGAGGAGCTTCTCGCCGACCCGGAAATCGGCATCGTTGCAAATTTCACCAGTATCGAGAGCCATTTCGAGGTGTCGCGCGCCGCGCTGCTGGCCGGGAAAAACGTCTATTCGGAGAAACCGCTTGCGCCGGACATCGAGCAGGCCCGCGCCCTGTTTGCGCTTGCCGATAAGCTCGGACTTCGGCTGTCCTGCGCGCCGTCGAACGCGATGAGCGACACGACCCAGACGATGTGGAAAGCGGTGCGCGACGGCGCCGTGGGCGATCCACGCATCGTTTATGCCGAGTTCGACGACAACGTGATCTATCGCATGTATCCGGAGACTTGGCGTAGCCGGACCGGCGCCCCTTGGCCCTACCTCCATGAATACGAGTGGGGCTGCACCTATGAGCATGTCGGCTATCACCTCACTTGGCTTTGCGCGATCTTCGGTCCAGTGGAAACAGTGACGGCCTTCTCGAAGCAAACGCTTCCCGACAAGACGAGCTTGCCGCTGGACCCGGCGGACACGCCTGACTTCTCGGTCGCCTGTTTGAACTTTCGCAGCGGCGTGGTCGCGCGCGTAACCTGCAGCATCGGCGCGCCGTACGACCATCGCATGCGCATCCTCGGCAATGCCGGAATGCTAACCGCCGACACCTACCGACATTACCAATGTCCGGTCTATCTGGAACGGTTCACCCAGTTGACGCTGAACGCCCGCAAAGCGATGTCGGTGCGCACCAATTCGCTCTTGCAAGGGTTGCTCGGCGTCGGCGGCAGGCCGTTGAAGCTGCTGCGCAATCCGCCGCCGGGCGGGGGCGGGCGCGACACTTTGCCGAAGTCGCGGTGGTGGTCGCCGGGCGACCTGTTGCGAGCAGTCCGGCGTCGCGAACTCGGCCAGCAGGACAAGACCGTGGGCATTGCGGAACTCGCAGACGCCCTGCGAACCGGGCGGCCGTCGTTCCCGCCCCATGACTTCACCCTGCATCTGACCGAATTGACTATCGCCATACAGACTGCCGGACCTTGCGGCGGATCGATCAGGTTGAAGACCAGCTTTGCCCCTATCGAGCCTCGTCCCGAAACCCTGGCCTCTAAGCTAGACTATGCGTTGGCGGGAGAGCCGTCTTGGATCGAGCGGACCATCGAACGTTGGTTGGTGCGGATGCACCAGCATTGAACAGCTCGGCCTCCCGCCGGCTCGCGGATATGGCTGCTCGGTCCGCGGAGATGGCCTTTCCAAAAGTGGCGGGTTAGTGAAGCGCGAAGCTGCCAACTTTGCGCCGGCAAGTTTCGGCGTCGGCGCATGCGACCTGATAAAATCGCGACCTCTCGAGGTCGCAGGGGCGATCGAGTGTTTCGCTGGGGAATCATCGGCGCCGGATATGTGGCGCGCAAATTCGTCTTGGGGCTCCGCGGCTCTGACGGCGGCGGAGCCGCACTGGTCTGTTCGCGAACCGAGGCGGACGCCCGCGCGTTCGCCCGGGACTTCGGCATCGCCAACGTTTGCTTGAGCATCGACGATGCAGCGCGGTCATCCGACGTGGACGCGTTCTACATCGCAACCCCACCCTCCGCCCATCGGGACCAGGCGATCGCGTGTCTCACCGCCGGAAAGGCGGTGCTGGTTGAGAAGCCTTTTGCTCCGTCGAGGGCCGACGCCGAGGCGATGGCGACCGCGGCGCGGTCCTCCGGCGCGTTCTGCATGGAAGGCATGTGGACGCGTTTTCTCCCGCTCCTCAAGGAGCTGAGGACGAGAGTCCGCAGTGGAGCGATCGGCGAGCCCCGCAGCTTGAGCGGCAGTTTCGGCGCCTCGAACCTGCCTGACGCAAGCGATAGCCTGTTCAACCCCGAGCTCGGCGGCGGGGCGCTCCTGCACCGCGGAATTTATCCGCTAGCGATGGCGTTCGATCTCTTGGGAGAGGGCGAACTGGTGGCGACGGCCGCAACCCGGGGGGCAACCGGGGTGGACGAGGACTGTGTTCTGCTGTTGCGCCATCAGGGCGGCGCGCTGTCGACTGTGCGAGCAAGCCTGAGAGCGCAGCTGCCGAACGATCTGACGATCGAGGGCACTCACGGCGCCATTCATGTCCACGCGCCGATATTCCGACCGTTCAGTCTGACGTTGACGCGAACCACGCCCGCAACTCGCCGCCAGAGCGGCAATTTGCGGTTCGAAAAATTCCGAGAGAGCACGCTTGCGCAGACCGCACAGCAGCGCCTGCGCGGATTGGCGTCGATGCTCAGACCCGGCGGAACGCAGGAAGTGACGCGAATCTACGCCGGCAACGGATATCAATACGAGGCGGACGAGGTCATGCGGTGCGTCCGCCGGGGCGCGCAAGAGAGCGGTCTGATGCCACTCTCGCAAAGCGTGGCGATTGCCGCCTTGATCGACCAGGCGCGGGCGTCATGGGCGGCCCAGTCGATAAAGAACGCCTAACCGACCATCTCGTTCAGCCAAATCGCTCGACTGTCTTCAACTCCTGAGGTGGGTCTTGCGACGCGCCGGCGCGGCCGACAACCCGACCCAACTGCGGCGCGCTTTGAATCGAAGGCAGTTCGATTGCCGCGCCGTTGGCGAGATGATTGAAAACCTGCTCGCCTCGCCGTCGCCATGAATGATGTTCGCGCACGAAAGCGCAGGCGGCGTCGACCGTGCGTTGATTGTTCGGGTTGCCTCGATCCTCGTCGAGACGTTCGGCGAGGTCGGACCCGTCCGCCGAGACCTGACAGAAGGCGTCGGTGGGCAGGATCGCCTCATATTCGCCGCTCCGCGGCAGGACGCCGAGCAGCCGCGTCCCCGCCGCCAGCCCTTCATAATATCGCATCACCAATGGGCTGAACCCCCCCGTCCGCCTGGCGTTGTCCACATCTGGCGGGGTGGCGATGAAGTACTGCGCGCTCGACGTCAATCGTCCGAGTTCCTCGGCGCCCAGTCCGCCGTCTTTTGAGTAGACGTATCGCAGACCCCGCGCCTCGCAATAGGCCAGCAGCGCCCAATGCAAAGGCTCGTGGCGGCGGCCCATCCAAAAGGCGAAGATCGATTTTTCCTCCTTGCGGGGATAGAAAATGTCAGTGTGAGCCCCCAGCGGCAGCCAGACAAATCTCGCAAGCGGAAATCGACGCTGAAGCACGCTCGTCGCCTCGCGATAGGCGACGAAACAAGGATCGAGGCGCTCGACCGTCGCCGCGATCCCGATCTTTGTCAGGGAATGTTTCCACGCGTCGAGGACGAAATTGGAACGGCGGGCGCGCAAGTTCATGCACGACGCAAGGTAAATCGCGCCGGCCGGGCGCGCGCTCAGTTGGACCCAAAACAGCGCATCGCAGGCCTTAAGCTCGGACCGAACCTTTCGCCATTCTCCTCGCCGTTCCCACGTGAGCGGAGGAGGGGTGACGGTCCGCACCCCCGGCTGACTGGCCAGCCCAGAAAAAAGCGGCGGCAGCAGCGTCGTCCAATAGACACTTGGGTTAGTCGACGAATTGGAAAGCAAGCCGAGTTGCATAGCACCCCCGGGAGACACTGCTCGTAAACATTACTCCCCGATCAGCAACGGTCGCAATGTTCCGCGGTCGCCCACCCGCGAACTTTGCCCGAGTTCGGCGACTTTGGCAAACGCGCGAGTACGATTCCTTGTGGCCGCCGCGAGACGATTACCTGGCGGGGAAGCCGTGAAATCTATGGGTCTTGCGCGAGGAGGCGTTCCGCGCCGAGAAACCGTAACCTCACGCTGACGGTGCGCGAGCCTATGCCATCGCTTGGCTCGAGCGCCTGACGTTACGACATACGAAAAAAAGGGGTCGCGGCTCACCAAAACTTTAGCATTCCGGCAAATCGTACGAAACCAGTTAGGCATGCATAAACCCGTCCGTTGTTTGATCACGGAAGTTTTCACCCAGGGCGCGCGCGATCTCAACAGGGTCGCGACCCTCGACAACTGTGAGCCTTCTCGTGTCGACATTCGGTCTTGGTCGGTTGCTGCGCAATTGCGGCGGCAATGTCTCGATGATGTATGCGCTGGTCGCGCCCGTGCTGGTGTTCGGGGCCGGAGCGGCGATCGACTACGGCCGGGCGGCGCAAATTCACACGAAATTGAACGCCGCGGCGGACGCCGCCGCGCTCGCCGCGTTGACGCCGGCGATGCTGCAGCAAAGCGCGGCGACAGCCCAGGCCGCCGCCGTGTCGATGTTCGATGGCCTGACCGACGGCCTCCCGGGCCTGACCCAGGGCGCGACCCAGGTGACGGTCACGATCACGACCGGCTCGACAGCGCTCGTGCGCAATGTCGCGGTCAGCTACTCGAGCTCGGTCAACACGATCTTCGCCCAAGTGCTTGGGGTCAGCGCATTGCCCGTCCAGGGTTTCTCGGACGCGAGCGCTCAGCTGCCGCCGAACATCGACTTCTATGTCCTGCTCGACAATTCGCCCTCGATGTCGCTGCCGGCGACTCAGGCCGGCATCGCCCAGATGCAGGGTCTGACGGCGAAACAAGCGACCGGCGGCTGCGCCTTCGCATGCCACCAGGCCAGCACCAACGCGAACTCCGATACAGAAGGCAACCCTTGCACCGACGGGACGACGCCAACCCTGAGCGCTCCTCCGCCGTCGACGACGGCAGGCAGCAACTACTGTGCAACGAAGCACGGCACGCAGATCGACGATTATGCCCTGGCGCGCACGAACAGCATCACCCTTCGCCTCGACGAATTGAACAGCGGCATCTCGACCCTGCTTCAGACCGCATCGACGACCGCCCAGTCGACCCAGTTCTCGACCCCGCCGAACTATCGGTTCTCGATCTACTCGATGGATTCGCTGTGGTCGATCGGTCTCACTCAGCTCATGCCGCTGACCGCCAACTATATCAGCGGCTGGACCACGGCGTCGGCCAATTTCGGCGTGATGGAGATGTATTCGAACAACAACAGCTGCGCCACCTCCGCCTGCACTTCGGCGTCGGGACCTGGCGACGTCGGCACCAACTACGACGATTCGCTCGGCAAGCTCAGTCAGGCGAGCTACATCCCCGATCCCGGCAATGGCACCAAGCAGAACGGCGACAAGCCGCAGGAAGTGCTGTTTATCGTCACCGACGGCGTCGAGGACGAGAAGAGCGGCGGCAGCCGCCTCCAGCAGGCGATCAACGACCTCGGCAACGCGCCCGGCGGCAATTCCAGCGGCACGAACTGGTGCACGACGATCAAGAACCGAGGCATCCAGATCGCGGTCCTCTATACCGACTATCTCCCCGTTCCGGCCAACAGCTGGTACGAGTCGTGGATCGCGCCGATCCAGTCGGACATCGGCCCGGCGCTCCAGGCCTGCGCCTCGCCCGGCCTCTTCTACGACGCGGCGATCGGCTCGGACCTCGGCCAGGCCTTGGCGGCGCTGTTCGCCGCGGTGACAAAGTCGGGCCACCTGACCCAGTGACCGTGGACGGACCGGATTCGTCAAAGCCGGGCCCAAATTCTTCAAAGCCGACCCCAATATATCAAAGCCCAAGCCAAGGAATTCCAAGAAAAAGCTCTCGGAGTTCCTTGGATTCCCTTGTCCGAATCGAGCCCCTTCAGCGGTTTGCGGCGACCCCCGGGCTGTTTTTTTTTGTTCCACATTCACGATCCCTTCGCTGCGCGGGGTTCGCGCCCAAAAGCGTCTTCTCAACCATTTGAGCCTCGCCCTTTTTGGCCGGGGATTTCGCGACGTCATTGCGTTAAACGGAAGGACTATACCACATATTCGTAAAATCAGAAACAGAAATCTGCGATGAGCCCTCAAGGCGTCATGACCGGCTCGTCCCGCGGCGTTCGGCGCGTGAAGCGTCGCGCTGAGGCCGAGCAAGGGCGGCACACGCGGCGGCGCGCCGTCGCGGCCTGGCGGCCATCGACAATTCATTGCGCCAATGCCAGATGGCGACGATGCGGGCGAAGCCGTGCCGCCGTTGCGAGGCGATCCGATTCATTCATCAGGCGAAGCGCTGATGCCGACGATGCGGGTGAACGACTATGACATGGCGTTCGCCGAGCGCGGGGCGGGCGCGGCCCTCGTTCTCGTGCATGGCACGCTCTGCGACTACCGCCACTGGGCCGGGCAGATGGCCCCGTTCGGGGCGCGCTACCGGACGATCGCCTTGAGCCTGAGGCATTGCTGGCCTGAGCGATGGGACGGCGAAGGCGACGATTTCACGGTCCAGCAGCACACGGCCGACGTCGCGACCTTCATTTCGGCGCTCGAAGCCGGGCCGGTCCATCTGCTCGGTCACTCCCGCGGCGGGCATATCGCCTTCCGCGTCGCCCAGAACTCTCCCGATCTCGTTCGCACGCTGACCCTCGTCGAGCCCGGCGGCGCCCTGGCGGCGGACCTCGAGGCCGGGCTGCCGCCGGGCGAGCCGCTGATTGCGATCGGTCCGCTCTACGCCAAGGCGGCCGAGAGAATCCGGCGAGGCGAGATCGACGAGGCTCTCAAGTCCGCGATCGACGTGATCGCCGGCCCGGGAAGCTGGGAGCGGACGCCGGAAGCGATGAAAGAGATGTTTCGCGACAACGCCCGGACCCTCATCGGCCAGATCAGGGAACAACGCGCCCCGTTCGCGCGCGCCGACGCCGAAGCGATCCGCGCGCCGACGCTATTGATGGCCGGGGAACGCTCACCGGCTTCGTTTCACCGCATCCTCGACGGACTCGAAAGCGCGATCTCCGACGTGAGGCGCGCCGTCATTCCGAGAGCGTCCCACTCGTCCAATATCGACAATCCCGGCGCGTTCGCACGCGAGGTGCTGGCGTTTCTCGAGGGACGGTGATGAGCCGTAGCCTCCGCGGCCCGTTCATTGAGGCCGCGTAGAGGTAGAGGTCAGAGCGAAATTTCAGCCCCCGACCTGAAACGGGAGTTTCGCCGCTACTGATTCAACGTCGCGAATGCAACCATAAGCGGGAATTACGCTACCTATAAGGGAAGAGTGTCGTGTGATCCTCACTACAGACAGTTCTTTATTTTGTTGAAGTTGTCCTGTCTTGACATTGTTCACATATGGCGCGATTGGTGTTTTCACTGTAGCGAATAGCCATTCTCCGTGCCGTACGGGCGAGGGCACGCCTTGCGTCGCCTCAAATCGACCTTCTGGACCAATAGGGGCGCGGCGAAAACGAGGACGGTCCACTAGGAAAGGGCGATCATGACAACCAAGGGCGGGCTAGGCGCGTTCGCGGTGGGCGGCGGCGGGATGGTGGTCGGCGGCGCCGGCGGCGGCCCCGGCGGCGGCGCTGGCGCTGATGACACAATAAGCGGCTATGGCGCCGGCGGAACTGCGGCGAGCCCCAACGGCGAAAACGGCAACGCCGGCGGCGGCGGCGGCGGCGGCTACAACGGCAACGGCTCCGGCGCCGAAACGCTGGCCAATACCGTTTCGCTCCTTGGGGGCAACGGCGGCGCCGGCGGTGACGGCGGTTCTTATCAGGGCACTTCATATAGCGCCGGGGGCGGGGGGGCCGGCGGTTTCGGGGCCCTGGTCACCGGAACAGGCGAGAACAGCAACAGCGCGACGATCACCGGCGGAAACGGCGGCCAGGGCGGGGCGGACAGCGTTCCTATCTTCCCCCAGGGCGCCAATGGCGGCGACGGCGGCGACGGCGTCGACTTCGTGGCGACCGGCGCCACCTTCACGAATTCCGGCGTTGGCGCCGCCGTCGTTGGAGGCGTCGGAGGGGCGGACGGGAGTGGCGGCAACGGCGGCAACGGCGGCGACGGCGTCGACGGAGCCGCCGCGGTCATCAATTCCGGCACGATCGCCGGCGGCGGCGGCGGCTCAGGCGTCGCACCTCGTAGCCAAGACCCCTTCTTCGGCTATTACGGCTACTACGTGGGCCGCGGCGGCGTCGGGGGCGTCGGCGGCGACGGCGTCGACAGAGCCGCCGCGCTCATCAATTCCGGCACGATCACCGGCGGCGACGGCGGCTCAGCCATTTTTTTAGGCTTCGGCGGCGGCGGCGGCGCCGGCGGCGACGGGGCCGTGATCACGGGAGCAGGCCAGACCAGCAACAGCGGCAAGATCGTGGGCGGGAACGGCGGCGGCGGCGGCGTCGACATCGTTGCCTACGCGGGCGGCGCGGGCGGCGCCGGCCTGGCGTTCGGCGTCTCGGGCGCTACGCTCGACAATTCGGGCACAATCGCCGGGGGAGACGGCGGCACTTCTACTAACAGCCAGCCCGGCGCTGGCGGCGTCGGGGTCAGCGGCGCGGGCCTGACAATCATCGACAGCGGCGCGATCAGCGGCGGCCTCGCCAACGGAGGCAGCGGAGCGCAGGCCGACGCCATCGACTTTACCGGCGGCGTCAACAGCCTCACGCTGCAAGCGGGTTATGCGATCACCGGCGATGTGGTCGCCTACAGCGCGGCCGATGCGCTCGTGCTCGGCGGCGACGTCGATGGCGCCTTCGACGTTTCCCAGATCGGCACTGCGGCCCAATACGAAAACTTCGGCGTGTTTGAGAAAACGGGGGCCAGCACATGGACCTTGGAAAACACCACCAGCGCCGACACGCCATGGGCGATCGACGGCGGCGCGCTGGCGGCGAGCAGCGACGGCGCCTTGGGAAATAGCGCCAACCCCAGCGTCGACACCCTCAGCTTCGCCGGCGGAGCGCTGGAGTTTCTGTCCGGCTTCACCACCAGCCGCGCCATCACCCTGAACGATGGCGGCGGCGCCTTCGACACGGATGGAAACAATGCGACGCTCGCTGGCGTGATCGGCGGCAGCGGCGGCCTGGAGAAGGACGGCCTGGGCGCGCTCACGCTCTCCAATTCGAACGCTTTTTCGGGCGGCGTGTCGCTCGACGGCGGCGCCCTCGATCTTTCGGCGGCGGGCGCGGCGGGCGCGGACGCGATCACCTTCGGCGGCGACGACGAAACTCTGCGCATCGAGAACGCGGCGCTGAGCGCCAACACGTTCGGCAACAGCATCGCCGACTTTGGCGAAGGCGACGTGATCGACTTGGCGGGCTTGAGCCTGGGAAAAGGCGGCGCCACTGCGCAATACGACGCGGGTACGGATACGCTGACGGTGATGAGCGGCGGAATCACCGACACGCTGACCCTGACGACGCCCATTATTGCGACTGACGCGGCGTTTCAGGCAATCGGCGATAAGGCTACCGGCACTGAAGTGATATTGGCGCCCGATCCTGGCCCTGCCGCGGCGAATGCGTCGATCATCGTCGGCCACAACCAGAGCGTCGACGAAACGGCGCTGGTCGATGGCCTCGTCACCCCGGGGCTTGCCGGCGACAGCGAGACCATCACAGCAGTGACCGGCAATGCGGCGCTCGCTGGCGGCGTCGTCACGTACACGGCGCCCGCCTCCGGCCCCGACGCCTTCAACTACACGGTTCAGGATGAATACGGCGACACGGCGACCGGCACGGTCAACGTCACCGTCGATCCTGGCCCCATAGCGGCGGACGGATCGATCGCCGTCGGCCACAACCAGAGCTTCGACGAAACGGCGCTGGTCAACGGCCTCGTCACCCAGGGGCTTGCCGGCGACAGCGAGACCATCACCACAGTGACCGGCAACGCGGCGCTCGCTGGCGGCGTCGTCAACTACACATCGCCTGCCTCCGGCCCCGACGCCTTCAACTACACGGTTCAGGATGAATACGGCGACACGGCGACCGGCACGGTCAACGTCACCGTCGATCCTGGCCCCATAGCGGCGGACGGATCGATCGCCGTCGGCCACAACCAGAGCTTCGACGAAACGGCGCTGGTCGATGGCCTCGTCACCCCGGGGCTTGCCGGCGACAGCGAGACCATCACAGCAGTGACCGGCAATGCGGCGCTCGCTGGCGGCGTCGTCACGTACACGGCGCCCGCCTCCGGCCCCGACGCCTTCAACTACACGGTTCAGGATGAATACGGCGACACGGCGACCGGCACGGTCAACGTCACCGTCGATCCTGGCCCCATAGCGGCGGACGGATCGATCGCCGTCGGCCACAACCAGAGCTTCGACGAAACGGCGCTGGTCAACGGCCTCGTCACCCAGGGGCTTGCCGGCGACAGCGAGACCATCACCACAGTGACCGGCAACGCGGCGCTCGCTGGCGGCGTCGTCAACTACACATCGCCTGCCTCCGGCCCCGACGCCTTCAACTACACGGTTCAGGATGAATACGGCGACACGGCGACCGGCACGGTCAACGTCACCGTCGATCCTGGCCCCATAGCGGCGGACGGATCGATCGCCGTCGGCCACAACCAGAGCTTCGACGAAACGGCGCTGGTCGATGGCCTCGTCACCCCGGGGCTTGCCGGCGACAGCGAGACCATCACAGCGGTGACCGGCAATGCCGCGCTCGCTGGCGGCGTCGTCACCTACACGGCGCCCGCGTCCGGTCCCGACGCCTTCAACTACACGGTTCAGGATGAATACGGCGACACGGCGACCGGCACGGTCAACGTCACCGTCGATCCTGGCCCCATAGCGGCGGACGGATCGATCGCCGTCGGCCACAACCAGAGCTTCGACGAAACGGCGCTGGTCAACGGCCTCGTCACCCAGGGGCTTGCCGGCGACAGCGAGACCATCACCACAGTGACCGGCAACGCGGCGCTCGCTGGCGGCGTCGTCAACTACACATCGCCTGCCTCCGGCCCCGACGCCTTCAACTACACCGTTCAGGATGAATACGGCGACACGGCGACCGGCACGGTCAACGTTACTGTCGATCCGGGCCCCATAGCCGCGGACGGATCGATCATCGTCGGCCACAACCAGAGCGTCGACGAAACGGCGCTGGTCAAAGGCCTCGTCACCCCGGGGCTTGCCGGCGACAGCGAGACCATCACAGCGGTGACCGGCAATGCCGCGCTCGCTGGCGGCGTCGTCACGTACACGGCGCCCGCCTCCGGCCCCGACGCCTTCAACTACACGGTTCAGGATGAATACGGCGACACGGCGACCGGCACGGTCAACGTCACCGTCGATCCTGGCCCTGCCGCGGCGAATGCGTCGATCGTCGTCGGCCACAACCAGAGCGTCGACGAAACGGCGCTGGTCGATGGCCTCGTCACCCCGGGCGTCACCGGCGACAGCGAGACCCTCACAGCAGTGACCGGCAACGCCGCGCTCGCTGGCGGCGTCGTCACCTACACGGCGCCCGCCTCCGGCCCCGACGCCTTCAACTACACGGTCGAGGATGAATACGGCGACACGGCGACCGGCACGGTCAACGTCACTGTCGATCCGGGCCCGGCGATGGCGTCGGCGGCGCCGTCGACGGTCGAGAAAAACCAGAAGACCGTGATCGGCACGGTTGCTCCCGGCCTCGTCGGCGACACGCTCTCTCGCGGCAGACCGGCGGCGCCGGCGTGCTCTCATTATTGCTGGTGAAAGGCGTCGAGGAGGTGATCTACACCGCGCCTGCGACCGTAGCGGGGAGCGGGCTCGATGCGGTGTCCTATACGGTTGCCGACCAATACGGCGACACGGCGAACGGCTCCGCCAGCGTGCAGCTCGACGCCGGACCGAAGTTGTCGGCGGTGACGCCGGCGGTCGTCGAACAGGGCCAGAGCACGGAGATTGGCTCGGTGGCGGCCGGCCTCGCCGGCGACCCGCTGATCATACGGCAGACCGGCGGCGCCGGTGTGGTTTCCCTGCAGCTCGTGGGCGGCGTCGAGGAGGTGATCTACACTGCGCCGACGACGGTCGCAGCGAGCGGGTTCAATATGGTGTCCTATGCGGTCTCCGACGCGCACCACGATGCGACGTCGCGCGGATCGAGCAGCATACCGGTCGCAAGCGGCAGCGGCGCCCTCATTGTCGGGACCGCCGGCGGCGCCGTAAACGCGGGCGCCGGCAATAGCGTAATCGACGGCAGAGCAGGCAATGAAACGATCCAGGGCGGCGGCGGACAAGACGTCGTCTTCGCCGGAGCCAAAGACACCGTCACGCTGCTAAACGGCAATGATGCGATCTTCGGAACCTCCTACGACACCATCCGAGCGGGCTCAGGCCAGGATACGCTCGCCGTCGGAAACCACGATAGGATCACCCTCGGCGGCGGCAATGATACGGTGTCGATGGGAATCTACGACACGGTCAAGGTCGGCGCGGGCCAGGATGTCTTCGCCTACAACGAGCTTGGCGGCGGCGACAGCATCACGGGCTTTTTGGCCAGCAAGGACCTCCTGGACTTCTCACCGCTTTCTTCGAGCCTGAGCGTATCCAATGCGCCGCTGTCAGGCGGCGTAGTCGCGGCGGATTCCATAGCGTGGGCCTATCTGGGAACAGGCGCGATGGCCTACGTGAATGATACGAACAGCGCGCTGTCGACCGGCGCCCTGGGTCTGATGGACGTCGTTTTGAATGGCGTTTCGTCCGGACTGTCGGCGTCGAATTTCAAGGGGTGACCCGCGCGCATTTCACATGGCAAACGCCGAATGCTATTCATTCCGAAACGCCGGCCGGCGATCCGGCTCGCGACGCGGCATCATCATGATAGAATTGGGCAGCGTGATCGAGCCGACGGCGAAAGAGTCCGATCGACCGATCTGCCAGCCAACCGCGCGGGCTGTTCTGTCGCGTTGGCGTAGACGCCGCACCGTAGACCGCGCCCGTTTGCGGCCGCCAGCGCCCGCCGCGCCGCCCCAACCGAGGGCAACGCGGCGTCGCTCGCAAGCTCAGTTCTGAGTTAACGCCCCCCCTGGCGCGACAATGATGGGCATTGGCAGGGACGGGATGCCGTTGGCGACCACCACGAGCTTGCTGGGGCCGGTCTCGATGTTTGTGGGGACGTCGAACCAGGTTGAAACGATGTCGTCGCCGGTCGCCACGGCCATCGTGCTGAAGCGATAAGTGCGCGCGTAACTCACGTCGCCGGTTGCATTATTGGCGATGCGCACAAGCGGAAAGTTGGTGGAGACCTGGAATTCGTCGCCGAACGCATTCCCCTGCGAGAGGCCGTTGAACTGCATGCCCCAGATCTGGTACTTCCCGCCCGGATTGACGTTGTTCGAGTAGGAGAATTGCGTGATCGTCGGCCTCCACGCGCTCTGAAACGTGCCCGTGGACTTGTAGACAACCTGGCCGTTCATCATCACATCGCCGGTCGGCAAGAGCAGCAAGTTGGGCTGCCCGCAGAAGTCGGCGGCCGCCTCGTGGATGAGATTCGTGCCGTTGAACTCATAGGCCTTGATTAGGGGGAGGCCCCCCGGGCACGCCTGCTGCGCCGCTTCGGCTCCGGCTGCGGCGGCGAGCGGATGCATCGTGCGGTTGCGAATGCTCGCGTAGCGAGCATTCGCATGAGCGAGCCGATCTCCATTGGTTCCGGGCGGATTGGTTTGCATAAAGACATTCCCGTCCGGGAGCAGGCTGGCGAAGGTGTCGCCCGCACCCTCATGGGTGGGGATGTCTGGGCCGGCCGTCCAGGAGTTTGTCGCCGGGTTGTAGATCGCGGTGTGGGCCTGCGGCTGATAGATCACACAAGCGCTCGGCTGTGTCGCGGGGCCAGGAACGTCGCATGCCGCGCCGCTGTTAAACACCGTGCCGTCCGGCCGGAGGATCCCCGGGCCGATCTCGCCGGGAGGGTGGTAGACCCGCTGCCCGTTGTCGTAAATGATGTTCTTCGCGCTGTTGCTATCCGTGGCCGGCAGTTTGACTGGGGTCGACCCTGCGTCAACCCACCCTGACTTTGACGGATCGGAATTGGGGATATACCTTTGCGCAAAATTATAATCCGTCATGTTCACCGTCAAGACCGATCCGTCCGGCAGGAGGGTAAGGCCTTCCTCGGCGAAGACATCATCCTTGGCGTGGCTGGAGACATTGGTCCAGGTCAGAGTCTTGGGATCAAGGTCGGCCATAGCCTTGGTAAACTTCTCCCCGAGCAACAGATGCCCATTGGGAAGGAGCGTCCACGGCGAGTCGCCGATGAAACCCCACTGGGGACCGAATGGCGGCGCGACCATCGTCCACTTATCCGTCTTCGGATCGTAGACCGCCATCTGGTTGGTGAACGCGAAGGTGAGGGTGTTGTTCGACACCAGTGTGTACTCCCCGCCAATCAAAAGCACGCGCCCGTCCGGCAGGACGCCGCCTGAAGTGGCGTAGGGAATGTAGTTCGGGGGCAAGCTCGCGGCGGGGAAGTACGTTCCGTTCACATAGCCTCCTTTGATGTCCGGCTTGAAGCGGTAGAAGTCCTGCAGCAAGCCGCCTTGAAAGAGGATACTGCCGTCAGTGAGCAGGAACCCGTAAACGACGCCGTCTAACGGCAGATTGTTCCTCAATGGCACGACGGACCCGGCCATTGCCCCGAGGGACGTCCCCGCAAGCAGCGCAGCAGCTAGAAGACTTTTCCTGAACATCTGCGTACTCCTCCCCTTTGTGATGCGCATCGAAGACGCGACAAATTAATGACGTATGCTCCACACGTCCGAGCGTGGAATTAACTGCAATTGTACTCTGAGGCCTTTGACCTATGCATGAAAGATCGCCCCTGGCAAATATAAATTTGAGTTGGGGGCGTTTGTTAGCGCGTGTACTCATCAACCGCGTGTCGGCTTTACCGCCAAAAGCGGACATCGCCGGAAGACCACGGCATGTCCGGTTTGGGCCCTATGCGGCCCCGGGGCGATGCAGATTTACGTCCTTCAGTCACGAGTAAATCGTGGGATCCAACGTGGGACTCGTGCGCAAAAAAGGTCGTACTCGGCGCCAAACATTCGTTTGAGGGTCGGCTCTTCATAGCCTACGACAAAAAGGTGAGTGCCCAGCCAAAACAGGACTCCATAGACGAAGAGACGCCAATCGCAAAACAGAAGTCCCTGCCCAAGGATAACAGCGACGACGGATACATAGATGGGATTGCGCACGTACCGGTAAAGACCCGTCACGACCAGCTTCTGTGGCGGCGCGACCGGCGCTGGCGTGCCGTATCCCTGCAGCGCGAAGCGCGCGAACGAGTCGACGAGGCCTGGTACACCGGTCAGAATCAGCAACACGCCGACACCGCGCGCCAGTTCGAAGTTGAGAAATGCCGGGCGAAATTCCCAGTGCGTCATCCACCAGGGAACCAGGCCAGCCAAAACAAAGGGCACGACCATGAAGAATAGGGCTGAGCCCAGGACGGCGGCGGTTCTTTGCATCCAGGCTGCCTCAACGGTTCACGTCCGCCCCAAGGATCATCTTGCGCCAGTCTAGCCGTCCAAACTCGAGCTTGGAAGAGATGAGGGGTTGGTCGGAACGAAAGTTCTTCGGGGGGCGCCCAATGTCTGAATTGGGTCATTTTCGACCGATTTAACGTGGCTTTGCGATTTCCGGTTATCCCGGGAAGCGGACATCGGGATCGCTGTTATTTACGAGTACACGCGCTAGACTACCTTCAATCTTGTTAGACTGCAGCAAGGCGCGCCGCGCCGCACGCTGGCGACCATCGGCGGGCAGCGCGGGCGCCGGTTCCCGATCCGTCGGCCGCAGCGACGCTTCCGTAACCGCATGAGCCCATGCAATTCGCGGCAAGCAAACGCGGGCAGGGCGGTCCGAATAGGGTTGCGGCAAATCGGCTCCATGCCGCGCGTTGTTGCAAAGAGCGAGCGGGTCGCCGTTTGGTCGGCGCCGCGATGCGCGGCGGATTGCTCAAGCGATCATTCGTGGCGTCGCAGGGGCGCCCCTCACTGCACGGTGATCGGGCTCGCGACGCGCGGGATCATGATGATCGAATCGTGCAGCGTGATCGAGCTGACCGCGAAATAGATCCCGGTTGGCTGGAACGGATACTGCACCTCGCCGAGAACGACATAATTGGCGCCAACGCCGGAGAAGGCGGCGGCGATCGATGGGTCGACCGACATTTGCTGGCCGGTCGGGCGGGCCGTTCCGTTGGCGTTGGCCCAGCTCCCGGTGACCGTGCCGGTCGCGGTCCCGTTCTGGTTGACCGTGACCAGCAATTGCGACACTTCGACCTCGATGCCGGCGCCGCTGTAGGGGTAGAGGATCAGGCTCGGATAGGCGAGGATCTGGTTGAGCTCGGCGGCGGTGATCGTCGAGGTGTTGGTGTTGTTGGCCTGGGCGAAGATGTTGGCGACCGTGGTCGCGGCCAGCGTCACCTTGCGCTGCACTCCATAGGCCTGGCCGCCGTAGACCACGAGGCTCATCAGCATCGCTGCGAACGGCAGGATCAGCGCCAGCTCGATCGCCGCCAACCCCTCGGCGTCGGCGAGGAACGCGCGCCCGCGACGGCGCGATGACCGCCAACCGGTAATCATCATAGCGGCTCGATCCGGAACACCTGGGTCGACGTCATCAGCATGTCGCCGTTGCCGAGGTTGGAGAAATTGAGGCCGAGCGGGCCGCCGTAGACCGGCCACGGATACATCACCACCAGCAGCATGTCGGTTCCCGACGCGCCGGCGCTGGCGCCGACGTCGACGGTCGGCGTGCCGACGAGGTTTCCTTTGGAGTCGAATGTCGGCAGCATGGAGCTGAGATTGGTGGTGCCGGCCGGCAGCGGCTCGAGTTCGACGATCACCTGCCCACAGCTGAAGAGCGCGGTCAGCTGGCTGCAGACCTCGGTCCGGAATTGCGCGGTCGTCAGCGTCGAGGTCTGATTGGTCAGAACGACCCTCGCCGCCTGTTCCGCCGCCGATTCGAAAAACGCCTTGACGAGGAAGAGCGACGCCGCCTGCAGCGTGGCGAGCACGATGGCGATGAACAGCGGGTACACCAGCGCGAACTCGACCGCCGGCGACCCGAACTCGTCGTCGGCCAGCCTTCGACCAACTCGGCCGGCGCCAGCGAGGAATTTGCCCAGGGACTTCATTGTCGCTCGCCCGCAACCCCCGTTTTATGGGCGAATCCTGCGCGCGAATGCCTTACCCCAATGCTACTTTCGGATGCGAAATTTTAGCGAACATGCGAGCAAACGGTCGCGCGGGTCGTAAGGATTTCGGTCTTTTGCCGTTAACGTTGCCGGCGCGTTAGAATTGACGATGGCGGCGCTCGAATTGAGAGCGCGGCCGGCCAGGGCGTGGGGGTGCGGGATGTATTTCGCGATCGTCCTTTGTCTCATGCTCGCGGCGCCCCTGGGCGCGATCGCGATCGAGCATTCGCTCCTCCACAGCGCCACGGCGATGATGGCGCTCGTCGGCAAATGGTTCGTCTTCTGGGCGGTGGGCGTTCGCCTCGCGGTCGCGGGCCTGAGGCAATATTTCGACCCCCGGTTCACCGCCGAGCAGATTTTCGACATCCACGGCGACGACGCCTTGCCGCTGGTGCGCGAACTCGGCATCGCCAATTTCGCCGCCGGGACAATTGGGATTCTGTCGCTTGTCCGGCCGGACTTCATTCTGCCCTCGGCCATCGCCGCCGCGATCTTCTACGGTCTCGCCGGTTTTCGGCACGCGGCGCAGCCAAGGCGGAACGCAAAGGAGACTTTCGCCATGGCGACCGATCTCTTCGCGTTCGCCGTTCTTTCGGCCTATGCCGCGTTCGCGCTGTTGCAATGACCGGATCGCGGGTAATCGGGCCGGCGCGGCCGGTCTCGACCCCCAGCGCCGCTTCCAGCGCCTCAGCGCGAGGGCGCGCCGGGGTCCGCGCCCGGCTCCGATCCGTCGCTCTCGCCGATCGCCCGGATCGCCGGCGCCGCCCATGGGCCGTCGATGTCGAGCGCCAAATGCGCTGCGTTTTGCGATTCTTCGCCGCTTGCGTCGGTCTGAACCGCATTGACGCGCAAAGCCCATCGCTGGGCCATGAGATCGATGATCCCTTCGAGCCAGGCGCTTGCGCCGTGGCTGGTCATCGCGCCGCGCTCGACGCGGCCGCTGCCGTTGTCGAGGCTGAGCGAAACGACGAGCTTGTCGAACGCCGTTCCGCCGAGGCGCATGTCGCGCGCGACATCGATCGGACGGCGCTGGCTGCGCCGCAGCGCCTCCTCCAGGTTGACGCCGACGATGCCGCCGTCGGCCGCTTCGAGCGTCGCCGTCCCGGTCAAGGCGGCGATGGCGGCGGCGGGCGAAGAACCGGAGGCGTCGATGGAAAATCGCGCCGCGCCTCGCCCGGTCGCGACGGGTCGGCCGAAATCGGCGAGAGCGGCCCCGAGATCGGCGTCGGCAAGTTCGCCGCGCGCGCTGAGCTTGAGGTCCTGCCCGACGCAGGCGAGGCTGGCTTCGCCGTTGAGGCGTCCGCCATACACCGCCGCTTCGATGAGCGTCGCGCTGAGCCGGCCGTCCTTGACGATCAGGGACGCGGCCGCGTCCGCGAGAGTTCGGCCATAGAGGTCGAGGCGGCCGGCGGAGAGGCGCAAGTCGAGATCGAAGTCCTGGGGCGGGGCAAGCGCGAATGGCTTCATGCTCCAGCCGCCCGATCGGTCGAACAGGCGCTGCGGCGGTCCGAGCAGCGGCTCGAGCGCCAACGTTTCGGCGGCGAGCGTGCCCGAGATTGTCGGCCGTCCGGCGGGCTCGGCGATCTCGATCGCCCCTTCGAACGTCTGCTCGGCGCTGGTCATCGTCGCATCGCCGAGCGTGACGGCGTCGGGCGTAGCCTTGACCTTGCCGGCGACGGCGACATCGTCGGCGGCGAGGACGGGCGGCGGCTTGCCGTTGAGGAGCCCCGTCAAGGCGGCGATCGAGGGGATGGTCGCGGTCATGTCGCCTTCGGCGCTCGGTTTTTCCCCGAGCGCGAGCGCGCCGTCTAAGGCAAATTTCACCATCGGCGAATCGAGCGCGAATTCGAACGGGCTCGGCGCGCCCTTCGCCGCCGCTTCGGGATCGTTGAGCGATCCGGCGATCGCGATCGGCGCGTTTCGCCACTCCGCCGACAGATTGAAGCGCAATTGATTGCCGACCGTGAGCCCGTCCAGGCGGCCCTGGACATTGGCGATCAGCGTATCGACGCCTCGCTTCGCCCCGACGACGCGCAAGAAGCCATTCGACAGTCTCAGGCTCGTCAGCGGCGCGAGCGCTCCCGCGACGCGCGCGGGCGCCGCCGACCCCGCCCCGGCGAACGGCGGCCGGTCGATGTCGAGCGTGATGGTCGGGCTGACGAGCACGGCGAGCGTCGGGATGAAACGTCCGCGCGCGAGTTCGACCAGCGACAGGTCGAGCCGGGCGGTCGGCGCCGAGAGGAAGTTGAACCCGCCGGCGTCGTCGAGCCTTGCATCGACGATGCGCAGGCTGGGCCAGGGGAGGAGCGAAAAGGCGGCAGCCTGCGGGGCGCTCCAATGCAGGCGCGGCGAAGCGCCGAAGGCGGCGTTCAAGCTGTCGCCGACCTTCGCGGCCGACAATGGCCAGCGCGCGAACCCGCACGCCGTGAGCCCGAGGATCAACGCGGCGGCGCAGCCCCACGCCACGGCTCGGCGCATGCTCTGAACGTCTCCTTCCGCGCCACCGCGAACGACCGAAGGCGCCGTCAACGACTCAGTCCCCGAATCAAGTCGAAAATGCCCGGAAACTTCGATGAGGACAACGCGCCACCGGGGCCAGGGCCGGAGCGGCGGCGAACGGTGGACGATCGTGCGCCATGCGTGGCGAAACCTCCGACGGCTGCGATTTGACTTTCCCCCTACGCCGGATCGGGGCAAGTGGCAATTGTGCGCCGCGCCGCGCCGCGTCGGGAGGCGACCGCGTCTCGGATCACGGGATTTGTAAGGGCCGGCGCACGCAAGATCGCGGGCCCAGAGCAGGTTCTGCGGCCAAAACGCGGCCCCAAAGGGGCGGCGATGGCCGAGCCGTCCCGATCGCGTCATTAATTCGCTGTTAACGGGTTTCACCCAGCCTCGGCGAACGGGCGCGCGCGTATCGCGCGCCGACGAGAAGGCAGAGTGAAGAGCCCTCATGCGCGACGATTTTCACATTATCCCCGACGCGGACGACGATCGCCGGGCCGGCAGCGTCCTTGCCCGCATCTATCACGAGATCGGCCTCGCCGCGGTCGCGGAGGCGTTGAGACTGCCGTCGGTGGACTTCGAGCCGGAGATGATCGAGTCGCTCGAACGCGGCGAGTTCTATCTCTTTCGGCCGCAACGCGAGCTTGCGCGAGCCGGGTCGGACGCGTAAGACAGCGGCGGGCGAACAGGCGTTCGAGGCAAGCCTACCGATGGTTCACTTGACCAGGCGCCGGTTTCTCGCCGGCGCGGGTGTTGTAGCTGCAACGACGCTGTCGGTGTCAGGCTACGCGACAGCGTATGAGACCGGCTCGGCGCTCACGCTTGCCGAATACGCGCCGCGACTTCCCGACTGGCCCGAAGACCTCGAGCTCAAGATCGCGGTCATCGCCGACATTCATGCATGCTACCCGTGGATGTCGGAAGAGCGCGTCGGCGAGATCGTCAATCTCGCCAACGCCCAGAAACCTGATCTTACGGTGTTGCTCGGCGACTACGTCTGCACCCACCCGTTTGTTTCTGGCTATGTCCCGCCCGGCGCCTGGGCCGAGCAACTGGCGCGTCTCGAGGCGCCGCTCGGCGTCTACGCCATTCTCGGCAACCACGACTGGTGGTCGGCGGCCATCCCGAGCGAGCCCCCGGACGGGTCGCGCAGCATCCGCCGGGCGCTCGCCGCGGCCGGCGTTCCGCTGCTCGAAAACCAATCGGTCCGATTGACCCAGAACGGGCGGCCCTTCTGGTTGATCGGGCTTGGAGACCTCCTGGCGCGTCTGCCGCATGCGCGCCCCGGTCACGGCGCCGACGACCTTTATGGAGCGACGCGCGCAATCGGCGACGACGCGCCGGCGATCCTCCTGGTTCACGAGCCTTTCTTCTTCCCGTGGGTTCCCGACCGGATCGCGCTCACGCTCGCGGGCCACATGCACGGCGGGCAGGTCAATCTGCCGATCTTCGGCGCGCCGCTGCACCTCTTGAGGCGCCGCTCGGCCAAATTCATCTATGGCGAATATGCATTGGGCGATCGGCGGATGATCGTCTCGGGCGGACTTGGAACTTCCTACGCGCCGGTGCAAATCCTCCGGCCGCCGGAAGTGGTGATGGTCAAGCTCGGCGGCGACAACGGGGTCGCCTGAGCGCCGGCCGGTCCGGCCCTATTCGAACAGGGTCGGGGCGATCGAAGCGACCAGCGGCGCGGCCGGCCCTTTCAAGCCCAGCTTCGGCTGGGCTTTCCCTTCCACCGGCGCGCGCGTCCCGAGGATAGCCCGACGTTCAAACTGGCCTACTGACCAGGAATCCCTGCCTTGGTTGCTGCGCATGGCTTGGGACGCTCCTTGCGCTTCATCAGCTTCCCGGTGAACTATCCGCGACCGTCACCCGGTACGCCGGGGCGCCATTCCGTTTGGTGGCGCGGGCCTGTTCCTGGTCGAGGAAGCCGAGTGGCAGCGCCAGCGAAAGTTGCTTGCTCCAACCTTCAGGCATCCGGCATCAACGTTTTGGCTCCGCATTTCCACGCCGCGACAGGAGCACCAAGTCGACTGCTTCCTCGGCATCTTTGAGGAGCGTCTTGCGCGGCGCGCCAATCTGCGCACGCATGGTAAGGGCACGAGCAAAATCAATGAGCTGGCGGGCGCGCACGGCTGCGGGAAAGTCGGACGGGATTTCGCCCGCGCTGATCGCGTCCCGGAACCGACCTTCCACCAGTGCTGCCCCGCCGGCGGCCGCGTTTTGCAGGAACTGCCGGACCTCAGGGTCGTCCACAAGCGGCGCGACGCACACGAGAAGGCATCCCTGCGCGCGTCCTCTCTCGGTCGCAGTCTCGACGGCGTGCTTCAGGAAGCCGGCGAGCGAGTCGCGAAGCGTGTGCGGAGACAGCAGCGCCTTCGCGGCGCGAGCGCCTTTCTTCTCCGCATAATCCTTGAGGACGCGCAAGAACAACGTCCGCTTGTCGCCGAAGATGGCATACAGGCTCGGCCGGCCCACACCCATCCCGGCGACGAGATCGTCGATCGTCACGCCGTCGTAGCCTTTCGACCAGTACACTTGGGTCGCCCTTTCCAGCGCGTCCGTCTCGTCGAAGCTGCGCGGCCGTCCACGCGGCTTAGCGGCATTCTGAACCATTCAGTTAAAAACTCCTTGCAATGCATCTTTGATTGCGCCAATATATAACCAAATAGTTCGAAAGTAGCAAGCTGGCCCTGGCCTCGCGGGGCCTCACGACTCGACCCTCCCCCTTCACCACGGAGACGCCCATGGAACATTCGATCGCGCTCGTCACCGGCGCCACCTCCGGGCTCGGTTATGCGGCAGCCCGCACTCTTGCCGGAGAGGGCTGGCGCGAGATCATCGTAACCGGGCGCAGCCTGGCTCGGGTCCAGGAAACGGCCGCTCAGCTCGCGGCGGGGACCAAAAAACAGGTCTTCACGCCGCTGGAGCTGGATTTGAACACGCCGGCCAGCGTCCAGTCCGCCCTCGCCGAGCTCGTCAAGCGAGGTCGGCCGATCGACTTCCTACTGCTCAATGCCGGGCTGGTCCCTACCAAGGCGCGCGTGATCACTGCGGCGGGCGTCGAGGCTTCTCAGGCCCCGCTGATCGGCCATCATCAACTGACTGTCGGTTTGCTCCGCGCCAACCTGCTGAGCCCCAACGCGCGGATTGTTATCGCCGGTGCGGAGCCTGCCCGAGGCGGCGTGCCCATGTTCAAGTACACCGACGTGCCAGCCTTCGCCGCCAAATACCACCAGGGTGACCGAACCGCCGCTGTGGAAGCCCTGATTCGCAACGGGCCGAACGTGAAGTACGCGCCCAACAATGCGTATGCCGACGCGAAGCTCATTATCGCTTGGTGGGTCGCGGCGCTGGCGCGCCGGCTACCCTCCGGCATGGCCGTATACGCTGTCTCGCCCGGTGGGGCGACCGACACCAAGGTGGTGCGAAACGCTGGCCCGCTGTTGAAGTATCTGTTTATCCCAATCGTGAACCTCATTCCCGGCATGAATCAGACGCCGGAGACCGCGGCCCGTCGCTACCTCCAGGCGTCGGAGTTCGGAACCGACGTCTCAGGGCAATTCTTCGCCTCGGCTCAAGGGAAGTTCTCAGGCCCAATTGAGGCGCAGCGACACCCACACCTCCACGATCGCGCCAGCCAAGAAGCCGCGTGGCAGGCCGTCGTCAAGGTCTCCGGCGTCGACTTGTCCAACCCGGCATCCTTGCGCCCACAGGGGCCGAAGGCATTTTGAAATAAATAGTTCAAAAGTCTCTTGACTGCCGTCTCTGCACCTCATTATCATACAAAACAGTTCAAAAATAACCAGACGCCCCTGGCGTCGCAAGGAGAGTACGCATGGAACGATACCAAGATAAAAAAGCAGTGATTATCGGCGGCACGAGCGGCATGGGGCTCGCGACGGCGAAGATGCTCCTCGACGGGGGCGCGCGCGTTCTGGTGACCGGCCGCTCGCAGGCCGGCCTGGATTCGGCGCAGCAAGAGCTTGGGAATGACGCCATCGTGGTTTCGAGCGACGCGCGCTCGTTGACGGACATCGACGCCCTCGCCTCTCGGGTGAAGACCGAGTTCGACACCTTCGACCTGCTCTTCGTCAACGCCGGGTTCAGCATCCGCGCACCTCTGGAGAGCGTGACCGAGGCCATCTACGACGAGATGTTCAACCTGAACGCCAAAGGACCGTTTTTCGCGGTCCAGAAGCTCGCGCCGCTGATCAACCGCGGAGGCTCTGTCGTCCTCACGACCTCGATCGCGAACGTCAAGGGAATGCCCGGCAACGCCACATACGGAGCCGCCAAGGCTGCGCTGCGATCCTTCGCTCGGATGCTCGCCGCTGAGCTTCTTCCTCTGGAGATTCGCGTCAACGCGGTGTCGCCCGGTCCCACCGACACGCCGATCTTCGGCAAGATGTCCCTCGATAAAGACGCGGTCGCCCAGATCAAGGAGAAGATGAAGGGCATGGTTCCCGATGAAGCGCTGGGGGACGTCGGAGGAAATCGCCAAGGCCGTCCTCTTCCTCGCGTTCGACGCGACCTTCACGACCGGCGCCGAACTTCCGGTCGACGGGGGTTGGTCGCAACTCTGAAGGCAGTACGCGAAATGCAGTCGAAATTTAATCTGAGGAGCCAATGACAGACACAGCGAACCATCTGGTCCCAGAGCAGGGGAAACTTCGTCGCGCGCTCGCGGTCGTCTTCGCCTGGTTGCAAGCGATGGAATACACCAGCGTTGACTACACTCTCGATCGCATCGAACGCTTGGAACGGGAGGTGGGACAACTAAAGGAGGAACTGCGCCAAAGCCGCGATACGGGGCCCGTCGATACTCACAACGGTGTAACATAACGTCCTTTATGTTGCACGAACTACCGCCAGGCCATCTTCAGTCGCCTCGCTCTTTCATCAAGATCATAGCGTCGAAAGCCGTTAGCTTGTGGCGCCGGCGCTGCCCGGAACCCACGCAGGAAGCGCATGGTTTCCGGATTTCGCCGCAATCGCCGGGTTGGCTCCAAGCGCCGGCCGGTCCGGTCCTACTCGAAAATAACCGGCGCGATCGAGGCGACCAGCAGCGCCGCCATCGTCCAGTTGAATGGTCGGGTGACGCGCGGATCGGTGAGGAGGCGGCTCAGCGAGGCGCCGAACAGCGTCCAGGCGAAGCAGCAGGGAACCGCGATCAAGGCACAGAGCGCGGCGATCAAAAGGACGCTGCCGGCATAGTCGTCGACGACGCCGGCATAAGTCGCGAGCGCGCTCAACGCCATCGCCCACGCCTTGGGATTGACCCACTGAAAGCCGGCGGCGGCGAAGAAGCCGATCGGCCGTCCGTCTGGCGCGACCTCGCCGATCGGCTTGGCGAGCGCGATTTTCAGCGCCAGCCAAACCATATAGAGCGACCCGGCGACCCGCATGATCGGCAGGATCTGCGGAACGCGCTCGAAGAGGGCGTCGAGCCCAAGCCCGACGACGGCGATCATCAGCGCGAAGCCGAGGATCACGCCGACGAGATGGGGCAGGGTGCGGCCGAATCCGTACTTCACCCCGGACGTCATCAACATCAGGTTGTTCGGTCCGGGCGTGATCGACGCGACGAAGGCGAAGATTGCCAGCGCCCAGAAGATTTCAGGATGGATCGTCAACGCCAAAGCTCCGGCCGAGTGCGCCTTTGCCCGCTCAGAGCGCGGTCGCGTCGTCTTCGCCGTGGTCGTCCTTGGGCGCGGCGCGGCTCCCGCTCCGCCGCGCCCTGCGGCCGGCGTCGAAGGCCGCCTGCGCGAGCGCGGCGAACGGGCTCGCCAGCGCGCTCAGCCGATCGACGCCCGCGGCCACCCGCTCGCCCCGCGTCAGCACGCGGTCCAGCTCCGCCATGGTCTTGGACAAGGCGGGCTCGTCGTCGTCGAGCCAAACCTGGACGATGCGCGCCCAGGCGAGCGCCAGGCCCTGAAGCTTGATGAGGCCGGTCGCGCCCTCCGCCTCGATCCCGGCCGCCTCGAGCATGAAGCGCATCGAGGACATCACCACCTGGTTCATCGCCAGCGCCGCGGCGGGTTCGCGCCGCAACCACGCCCCCGCCTCGCGAACGCCCTCGCGATAGGGCGCCATCGCTTCGAGCCGGCGCATCAGGATGTCGAACAGCCGTTCGCGCGCGCCCTCGTCGGGCGGCTCCTCGCCGTCTTGCGCCAGGACCGCGCGGTCGATGCGGCGGGAAAACCCGGCGAGCACGGCCCCCTTCGAGGGGAAGGCGTCGCGGAAATCGGCGAGCGACACGCCCGCCGACTTGCAGATGTCGCGCACCGAGATGTCCTCGAAGCGCCGCTCCGCCGCGAGCTCCATCAGCGCCTCGACGATCTTGCCGCGCGGATCGGCGGGTTTCGCCTCGCTTTTCGCCCTGCTCGCCATGCGCCGTCTCCTCGTGTCGCCGTCCAATCTATCCCCCGGCTGGCGCCGCGCCAAGCCGGGAAATGGCGGGGACCCAGGCTCGCCGCCGCTTGACGGCGGGTTCGCGGACGAGACATTGACCCCGGGCCTTCCTGGAATGGCGTCTCGACATGAAACTCGCCGGCGAAGTCGCTGTTGTCACCGGAGCCGGCCGTGGGATCGGCCAAGCCATTGCGCTCAATCAAGCCAGCGAAGGCGCGAAGGTCGCGCTCTTGGCGCGAACGGCGACGGAGATCGACGCCGTCACAAAAGCGATCGCCGAAAAAGGCGGAGCGGCGCGCGCCTTCGTGCTCGATATTGTCGATGCTGACGCGGTCGCGAAGACGTTCGCGGCGATCGAGCGCGAACTCGGTCCGGTCAGCCTGCTCACCAACAACGCCGGCGCCTTTGCCGCGATCGGCCCAATCTGGACGGTCGAGCCGGACGTGTGGTGGCGCGACATCGAAGTCAATGTCCGTGGGACCTTCAACTGCTGTCGGGCGGCGATCCCGGCGATGATGGCGCGCCGCCGCGGCCGCATCATCAACATGACGGGCGGCGGGACGGCCGGCTCGTTCCCGAACGGCTCGGGCTATGCGACCAGCAAGGCTGGAATTCTCCGGTTCACGGAATGCGTCTCGGACACGCTCGCCGGCAGCGGCGTCCTGGTCTTTGCAATGGACCCGGGCCTGGTGCGCACCAGGATGACCGAGCATCAGCTCACGAGCGAAGCCGGACGGAGCTATCTGCCCGATATCCCGCGCTTGTTCGAAGCCGGGGTCGCCGTGCCGCCGACGCTCGCGGCGCGGCTGAGCGTCGAGATCGGCTCGGGCCGGTTCGACAAGCTTGCCGGCCGCATGCTGATGGCCGCTCGCGGCGACCTCGATCTCGACGAGGCGGCAATTGACAAGATCGTGGCGACCGATCTGCGAAGTCTTCGAGTGAACGGGATGCCGCAGGAGCGACGCCGCTTGGGCTAGCCGGCGACGGAGGTCGAGCATGACGCGGCGGGGCTACCCCGCCATCTCGGCCGCGCGGGCGCGGGCCGCCGCCGTCGTGCGGATCATGAGATCCTCGAGCCCGTCCGCGGCCTGCAGCACCGCGAGCGCCGCGGCGGTGGTGCCGCCCGGCGAAGCGACGTTGCGGCGCAGCGTCGCCGGCGAGGTTGCTCCGTCGCGGCGCATGAGCTCGGCCGCGCCCTCGACCGTGCCGCGGGCGAGGCTCATCGCCAGCTCCGGCCTGATGCCGAGCCGCTCGGCCGCGGCGGCGAGCGCCTCCGTGAGCGCGAACACGTAGGCGGGGCCCGAGCCTGAAATCGCGGTCACCGCGTCGATCGCGCCTTCCTCGTCGAGCCAATAGAACGCGCCCACGGCGCCGAGCAGGCGCTCGCACCAACCCCGCTGCTCGCCGGTCGCGCCGGGGTTGGCGAAGCCGGCGGTGACGCCCCTGCCGATCGCCGCCGGAAGATTGGGCATCGCCCGGACGACGGCGCGCGCCCGCGGCAGCCGCGCCATGAGGTCGGCGATGGTCTTCCCGGCGAGAATCGACAACACCAGCGTGCTCTCGGCCGCGAGCGCGGCGATCCGCGGGGCGGCCTTGTCGAGGCTCTGCGGCTTGATGGCGAGCGCCAGCATGTCAGGCGTCGCGGTGATTTGCGGATTGAGCGCGACGCCGCGGCTCGCCGCCAGCGAAACGATTTCCGGGGACGGGCTGGGCTCGAGGATCGTCAGCGAGGACGCCGCGAGCCCGGCGTCGAGCCAGCCCTGCGCCATCGCTCCCCCCATCTTGCCGGCCCCGACCAGGACGAGGCGCTCAGGCCACTGCGTCATCTTCCGGCTCCCATTCGGCAAGACGCCGGAACAAATCCGACATTGTGGCGTTTTTGCCTTTGTTTTTAGCGCTCGGCAAACGAGTTTCGCATAGACCGGGCGGCGAAATGCGGCAAAATAAGGCGTTGCACGAAGCGAATGTGTTCGGCTAATAAGGCTCGTTTGTGTAGCGCAGCCGGCTCAGACGGGTGGCTGCTCGCATTTTCGTGAAGGCCGCCGGCGCGTTTCCGCACGGTAACTTTCGCGAAACCGTTAAGTTTTATGGTAATGAAACCATTAGCGTTCTTACGGCGAGGGGTGGGCATGAAAACGAGCGTGTTTTTTGTCGGAATTGCAATGGTCGCGAGCGCGCTGGTCAGCGCCTGCACGCCGGTTGTTCAATCCGGGCTTCCCGACCCGCAGCTTACTCCGCGCGACAAGCAGATGATGGCGCTCGCCGAGCCCGACGAGTGGCGCATCCCCACCCGGCGCAGCGTCGTCGGGTATCAAACGCCCGAGAAGCCGGGCACCATAATCGTCGATACCGGTCAGAACTATCTCTATTACATTCTGCCCCACGGCCAGGCGGTCCAATACCGAATCGCGAGCGGCGCCGAATATATGGGGTGGACTGGCCGCGCCGAGGTCGGAGCGATGAAGGAATGGCCGACCTGGATGCCGACCGCCTCGATCATGGAGCGCTGGCCGCAGTTCCAGGTCTATAAGGAGCACGGGCCGCTGCAGGGGCAGTGGGATAATCCGCTCGGCGCGCGCGCCCTCTATCTCTTCGTCGACAACCGCGACACGCTCATCCGCATCCACGGCACCAACGAGCCGTCGGAAATCGGCGGGCACGTGTCCTCCGGCTGCATCCGGATGCGCGACATGGACGCGATCGACCTCTACGGCCGCGTGCATGTCGGCACGCCGGTGCTGGTGATCTAGGGCGTCGCGACCGGATAATGCGGGGACCCTTTCGCATCGAAGGCTATGCGATCGCTTGCCTGAATGGCGCGATCGCCGACGCGATTGGGCTTATGCCTCATTCGCTCAAGCTCGAAGCCGATCAACGGTTTTTCGAGAAGGCGTTGGACAGCGCCGCGGTGGTCGTGCATGGCCGCATGTCGCACGAGGGCCAGCCGAACTCGTCGAAACGGCGCCGATTGCTGCTCACGCGGGCGATAAAGACGCTTGCCCTCCACCCGGACGATGCGAACGCGAGACTGTGGAACCCCGCCGGCGCCTCGCTCGAGGAGGCTTGCGCGGCGGTTGGCTGTCGAGGCGGCAGAGTCGCGGTGCTTGGCGGCCCGGCGGCCTATGGTCACTTTCTCGAAATCGGCTACGACAGCTTCTACCTCAGCCGGGCCGAGAAGGTGCGTTTGCGGGGCGGCCTGCCGATCTTTCCGCGGGGCCGGCGACGCGGAGGCTCGCACGAGAAGATCCTCGCGGGCGCCGGCCTGAGGCCGGGAAAGGCCCGGCGTCTTGGAAACGACGTGTCGCTCATCGAGTGGCGGCGACAGGATTAGCCAGCCGCCGGCTCGTTGATCACCGGAACGGCGGCTCGTCGAAGCTCCTGAGCTTGCGCGAATGCAGCGCATCGTCGGTGCTCTGCAGGAGGCCGATCGCGGCGATGCCGATCTGCAGATGTTCGGCGATGGCGCGCTCGTAGAAGGCGTTGGCGGCGCCGGGCAGCTTGATCTCGCCGTGCAGGGGCTTGTCGGAGACGCATAGCAGCGTGCCGTAGGGCACGCGCATCCGGAAGCCCTGGGTGGCGATGGTCGCCGATTCCATGTCGACCGCGATGGCGCGCGAGACGTTGATGAGCCGACGCTCCTTCGACCAGCGCAATTCCCAATTGCGATCGTCGTTGGTGACGACGGTGCCGGTGCGCAGCCGCCGCTTCAGCGCCTCGCCGCGATCGCCGGTGACCTTGGCCACCGCCTCCTGAAGCGCGACCTGCACCTCGGCGAGCGCCGGGATCGGCACCATCAGCGGCGCCGCGTCGTCGAGGATGTTGTCGCGGCGCAAATAGGCGTGCGCCAGCACATAGTCGCCGATGACCTGCGACTGCCGGAGCCCGGCGCAGTGGCCGACCATCAGCCAGCAATGGGGCCTGAGCACCGCGATGTGGTCGGTGATGGTCTTGGCGTTCGAGGGTCCGACGCCGATGTTGACGAGGCTGATCCCGCGGCCGTCGGCGCGCACGCAATGATAGGCCGGCATCTGAAACCGATGCCAGGCGACCGCCGCCGCGCGCGCTTCCGCCTCCGCGGGCGAAACGGAGCGGTCGATGACGATGTTGCCCGGCAGGACGACTTTCTCGACCCCCGTTCCTGCGTGGAGCTGCTTCAAGCCCCAGTGCACGAACTGGTCGACATAGCGGTGATAGTTGGTGAGCAGCACCCAAGGCTGCATCATACGCCAGTCGGAGCCGGTATAGTGCACGAGGCGGCGCAACGAATAGTCGACCCGGGGCGCGTCGAACAGGGCGAGCGGCCGCTCGGGGCCGAAGTCGAACTCGCCGTCCGCGGTCTCGTCGCCGATCGTGGCCAGCGAGGGGACGGGGAAGAAGCGGGCCATTTCGGCGGGGTCGGCCCCGCCGCGCGTCAGCTCGTCGCCGCTTTCGATCACGTAAGGGTAAGGGATTTCGGGCGCGCCGACGCCGACCTCGATCGCCGCGCCGTATTCGCTGACCAGCGGCTCCAGCTGTTCGAGCAGATAGCCGCGAAACTCCTGGGGCTGCGTGACCGTGGTCGCGTAGACGCCAGGCTCGCTGAACTTGGCGAACGCTCGCGGACTGGAGAGCGCCGGTCCGCTGGGCGCGTAGGTGAGGCGAAGCTCGGGATAGCGGAACAAGGCGCGCATCGCCGGCGACGGCGGCTCGCCGCCCTTGAGGAAGCGCTCGACCGCGCCGCGCAAGGCCTGCGTCGCCTCGTCGTAAAGGCGCGCCAGCCGGTCGACCGCCTCGTCGGGCGTCGTCACCCGTTCGAACGGACCCCTGATGGTGTCGATCGGCGGCGGGACATGCACCGAAGCGATCTCCTCGACAATGAACCCCGCTGGCGCCAGCGACGCGCGACGCGACTCAGGTCCTGGCTGCGATGCAAGCGATCTCGACAGTATAGGCCGGGGCCGCGAGCTTCGCCTCGACGGTCGCGCGCGCGGGCGCGCGCCCGGCGGGGACCCACGCGTCCCACACCGCATTCATTTCCGCGAAGGTCGCAATATCGGCGAGGTAGATGGTGGTCGAAAAATCCTGGTCTTGTCCGATCCCGCTTCCGCCAGCAGCCGGTCGATCGACGCGAGGATTTCCCTGGTCTGCTCGCCCACGCTCTTGCCTTTGGCGTGATCGGCGACCTGGCCGGCGAGATAGATCGTCGCGCCGTGGACGACGGCCTGCGACATACGTGGGCCGGCATGGAGTTTGTCGATGGTCATGGTCGCTCTCGAAACGGAGGCTCAAACCCGGACAAGGTTCGGGACCGCGCCCATGAAGTTGCGTTTGCCGATCTCGACCCCGCTTGCGCGCAGGATGTCGTAAGCCGTGGTCAAATGAAAATAAAAGTTCGGCATGGCGAAATGCAGCAAATAATCGGCGCCGGGAATTTTCAGTTTGTTGGCGCCGGCGGGAATGACGATCTCGCGTGTCTCCCCGCCTTCCATCGCCTTGGCGTCGATCGACTTGAGCATCTCGAGCGTCGCGTTGATGCGCGCGCGGATTTCACCAAGGGTCGTCTCCTTGTCCTCCTTGACCGGCGGCTCCTTGCCGGCCAGGCGGAACGCCGAGTTCTTCGCGTGATCGCAGAAGGCCTGGATCTGGCGGGCAAGCGGCCACATGTCCGGGCTCAGCCGCATCGCGAGATAGCTGTCCGGATTGAACTTGCGCGCTTGCGCATGCTCCTCCGCCTTGTCGAGAACGGCGAGGAACGCGTTGAGCGAGCGCTCGTAGACAGGCGCGCTGCACTGGTAGAGCGAAAGAGACATCGGCCCAACTTCCTCCCAAAACGCCGCGGTTCGGCGCGTGAAGGCCATGCATGCACGGAAAATGTGACGATATCAACTTGCCGGGGCCAAGCCCAGGCGGCGCCTCAGGCTCCCGGACCAGGGCCTTCGAGATAGGGCTCGACGATCGCCCGCGTCTCGCTGCTCGGCGCAACGGGCACGATCTCGAACGTCACGCCGCAGCCGCGCCATTGGAGAATCCACGCCTGAATGGCGCTGACATCGTCGCAGCGCATCAATTGGAAGCAGCGGGAAAAGTTGGCCTCGACCCAGCTGTCGACATATTCGAGGCCCTCGGGCAGGGACCGGCCGCCGTCGCGCAGCCGCCGGTAGACGGGGATCATGTCGTCGTCGCGGAAACGTTCGATCACCATGAACAGCATCGTCGTCGCGCTTTCTTCCGCCGCCTGGGCCCCCTCGGGGCTCGGGCCCGGCTCAGGCTTTCGGCGGGGGCGGCTGGCCCTCCACTTGCGGAAGGTCGAGATCGAAACAGGCCCATTTCGGCGCTGACCGAGTCCAGATGGTCGCGGTCGGCGCGGCAAGGCCAGGATCGTCGAGCGCTCCCGCTCGGACAAAGATGAACGTCGGCCGCTCTTCGGCTTCGCTGAAGATGGGCGTGCCGCAGCGGGCGCAAGAACGCCGATGCATGGTCGCGCCGCTGTCGGCCACGGATACGTAGTCGGTGAGCGGACCGGAAACGGCGACGTCCTCCTTACGGAAAAGGGCGCTGACGGCGCCGGTTCCCGCGCCGAGATATTGGCAGACGCGGCACCAGCAATATCGGGCGCCGAGCGGCGCCTCTGCGTTGATTTCGAACCGGACCGCCCGGCAAAGACACCCCCCCGCAATCGCCAAGAAAAGCCCCTCGTCCTGATCAAGCGAATCATATGGGATATCCGGGGCGCCCGCCAGCGGCCGGAGCGGCCGGGCCAGGCTCGCATCCACGACCTCCGCCCAGGCTCAGGGTTGCGGACCGGAGCGAGGCGGTTTAGAGAATAGTGTTCAAACGAGATTCACCACTGTCTGGCGGGGCGCGCTCCGGCAGCGGCATGCGATGTCCATGGAAACGATGAGCGCTGCGCACCCTGAAGCCTGCACCGGCGTCCTTCTGCGGAAGCTTGCTTCCGCCGGGGTGCGGCCGACCCGGCAGAGGCTTGATCTGGCGCGCACGATCTTCGGCGCGGGCAACCGGCATTTCACCGCCGAAATGCTCTATCACGAGACGCGGTCGATCCGCTTCGCGCCGACGCTCGGCACGATCTACAACACGCTCAACGAGTTCGCGCGCTGCGGGCTCTTGCGGGAGATCGCGATCTACGACGCCAAGCTCTGGTACGACACCAAGACCGGGCCGCATTACCACTTCTATCGCGAGGACACCGAAGAGCTGTCCGACATTCCCGAGCAATGGCTGCCGGAGTTCGAAATCCCCGCTCCCGACGGCACGCTGATCAAGGCGATCGACGTGATCGTGCGGCTGAAGAAAGTCTGACGCCGGGCGGCCGCGCCGGGTGTTCACCGCGAAAGGTCCGCGAAGCCCGAATAGACGCCAGCGATGACAGTCGCGGCGATGATCGCGCCGGAGATCACCGCGTAGGCGCCCCTCAGACAATAGAGGCTCGGACAGTCGTCGGGCGGCAGGAACCGTGACGCAGTGTCCTGCCGAGAAACCGAAGTGTGAGCCGCAGTTTTTTCGCCTCCGAGGCCGCCGGCACACGGAAGCGTCGTCCGATTTTTCCTAAACTTCAATGCTCCGCCTGGATCAAAACTGACAATAGACGAACCGCCGGCTGGGGCCGCAAATGCAGTGGTGGACTGACCTTTCGGAGATTGTTCGCAATTTAGGATTGGTGTTGGGCGCAGCCGTCGGCATCTATCTCGCTTGGCAGCGCGTGCGGGCCGCCGACAAACAGGCCGAAGCGCAGACGCGTCAGGCTTCGCTTGCGAGGCGTGACCATGTGGCGGAACTTTTCAATAGGGCTGTCGGGCAACTCAAAGACGAGAAGCTTGAGGTTCGTCTCGGCGCGATCTTGACGCTCGGCCAAGTTTGCCGCGACTTTCCCGATCTCTCGGAACCTGTGGTGCGTCTGCTGACTACCTATTTGAGGGAGAACCGGGTAGACTATGGCGACCAAGATCCTCCCGCCGATGTTCGGGAAATCATGGAAATCGTTAGCGGTCGCTGAGGAACAGGCCATGACCATAGCCGAAAAAGCGCGCTCACGTCCGAGACCGCACCTTGATCTGAGTCGCACCTTCATCCGCCGAACGGACCTCAGCGGGGCGAGCCTTGTGGGCGCGAATCTCAGTTATGCCGACTGCACGAACGCGATCTTTCGCGGAGCCGACTTCAAGGACGCAAACCTGGAGGGAACAATTCTTAAAGGAGCCGATCTCTCAGGGGCGCTGAATTTGACGCGGGCGCAAATTCAGCGCGCAATCATCGACGAGCGAACCCTGTTGCCGGACGGGTTGCGCTAACGAGCGCCCTCAGGCCGCCGCTTTGTCGAGCGCGGCGATGGCGTCGGCGATGGCGAGGGTCCGGCGCGCCATGTCGGCGTGCAAGAGCTCGACCATGCGGCCGTTGAGCTGGATTGCGCCCTTGCCGGCGTTTTCGGGTAGCGCGAACGCCTCGATGATGGCGCGGGCGCTCTCGACCTCCGCGGGCGCGGGAGCGAACACTTCGTTGCAGATGTCGATCTGACTGGGGTGGATGAGCGTCTTGCCGTCGAGGCCCATGTCGCGCCCCTGTAGGCATTCGAGGCGGAAGCCGTCGAGGTCCTTGATGTCGTTGAAGACGCCGTCGATGATGTCGACGCCGTGAGCGCGCGCCGCGACCGACGCAGCTTGCGAGCCAAGCGGTCATCGTCGGGCGGCCGGGGGTCAGCCGGGCGCGCGTCTCCTTGGCGAGATCGTTGAGGCCCATCACCATGACGGTCGAGACGCGAGGCCGAGTTGGCGGCGACGGCGGCGATCGAGCCGGCGTTCAGGATGGCGTTCGGCGTCTCCATCATCGCCCAGAGGCGGGTCCGGTCGGGCGCGCCGGCTTCGCGCAGCGCCCGGGCGGCGGCCATGATCGCCCCGGGACCGTCGACCTTGGGCAGGAGGATCGCGTCGGGTCCGGCGGCGGCGGCGGCGGCGAGGTCCTCGTCTCCCCATGGCGTATGCGGCCCGTTGACGCGGATGACGACCTCGCGGCCGCCGAAGCCGCCCTTGCGCGTCGCCTCGGCGACCTCACCGCGCGCCGCGATCTTCTGGTCGGGGGCGACCGAATCCTCGAGATCGAGGATCAGCGCGTCGACGGGCAGGGTCGCGGCCTTGGCCAAGGCCTTGGCGTTGGAGCCGGGCATGTAGAGGACGCTTCTGCGCGGGCGGGCAAGCATGAACATCTCCCGACGATAATCCCCAGCATTTAACGACAAGTTTTTTGCAGCGCCAGAGGCCTGTTCGCCATAGCAGCATTGGATTTTTGGATGATTGTCGCCGGGCGGCTCGCTTCCCTGTTATCGCAAAAAAACTTCCCTGTTATCGCCAAGAAAACTCCCTGTTCAGCGAACAAACGCCCCTGTTCGCGTCAACAAAATTCCCTTGTTTCTTGGCGGCTTAGCGGCGCAGCCAGCCCGCCATCCGCCGCGTCGCATCGGCGATCTGCTCGGGATCGCGGGCGAAGCAGAGCCGCAGGTGGCCCTCGCCGCCGGGGCCGAAGGCGCCGCCGGGCGCTGCGCCTACGCCCGCTTCGTCGATCAGTCTCAACGCCAGCGCCCGCGAATTGGCGAAGCCCTCGACCGAGCAGAAGAGATAGAACGCCGCCTCCGGCTCGGAGAAGCGCACCCGCCCCGTCGCCGCCAGTCCCCGGCACAGCGTGTCGCGCGAGCGGCGGCAGCGGTCGATCTGCGAGGCGAGGAACGCCTCGCCCGCGTCCAGCGCCGCGGTCGCGGCGCGCTGGGTGAAGACGGGGACGCCCGAGGTGGTGAACTGGACCAGGTTCTCGATCACCTCGCCAAGCGCCGCCGGAGCCTCGAGCCAGCCGACGCGGAAGCCGGTCATCGCCCAGTTCTTCGACAGCGTCTGAACGAACATGATTTTGTCGTCAGGCGCCATCGCATCGTGGAACGAGGGCGCGCGGACGCCGTCATAAGTGATCCGTCCATAGATCTCGTCGGCGATGATCCAAAGCCCATGCCGGCGCGCGATCTCAAGGGTCGCGGCGATCTCCTCGCGCGTCGCGACGAAGCCGGTCGGGTTGGCGGGAGTGTTGAGAAAAATGAGCCGGGTTAAGGGCGTCACCGCCTTCTCGAGCTTGTCCGGATCGAGGCTCCATCGTGTCCCTTTGTCGAGGCGGACCGGCACGGCGCGCGCGCCGGAGATTTCGAGCGCGCCGACAAAATTGGGCCAGGCGGGCGAGGGGATGAGCGCCTCGTCGCCCGGGCCGACGATGAGCCTTGTCGCAATCTCGATTGCATGCATGCCGCCGATGGTGACGAAGAAATTTTCGGGCGAGAAAGCGCCGCCGCCGGGCGCCGCGCCGCAGACCCTCGTCATATAGGCGGCGATCGCCGCGCGCAGCTCTGGGACGCCGCGCTGGGCGGTGTAGAAGGTCTCGCCGCGGTCGAGAGACGCCTTGGCCGCTTCGCTGATGAACGGGGGCGTCGGCAGGTCGCCCTCGCCGACCCACAACGGAATCAGCCCCTGCCGGCCGCGGCCGTAGTTGAACACCTCGAGAATGCCGCTGGTGGCGACACCGCGCATCGTGGGGCGGATCAGATCGGGCCAATTGTTCATGGCCGGGGACGAGACGAGGTTCATTTCGGCCTCATGGATCAGCGCGCGGTCGCGGGCAAGAGGGGCGCTGGGAAAATCGCAGATTGAGCGAATTCCCGCGGGGACGCGCGGGGTCTCGAACGATAGTGCGTGGCTGAGGGTTGGCACGACCACACGCAGGATCACATCGAGGCTTCACACGTCACCCTAGGAGCCTGTCTGGATAATAGCGGATTTTGCTGGCGGGGGTTGAGCGAATTGGATTCTGCTTGGGGATGAGCAAGACATTCCGCCCCTGGCAGATTGCCGAACCGCTGCTGTTTCCGCCGTGCGTGCAGGACTTTGTCGGCGCGGACCACTTGGCGCGCTTTGTCGTTGGGCTGATCCTCGATCATCTTGACCTTCGGGAGATCGAGAGAGCCTACGGGAGCGAGCGCGGACAGCCGCCGTTTGATCCGGCGATGATGACGGCGCTGTTGCTTTACGCCTATTGCAACGGCGTCTACTCGTCGCGGCGGATCGCCAAGGCGGCGCGCGAGCGGGTCGACTTCATGAGCGTGGTCGGCCTTGACCCGCCGGATTTTCGCACCGTCTCCGACTTTCGCAAGCGTCACCTGAAGGCGCTCGCCGGCCTGTTCACCCAGGTTTTGAAGCTGTGCGAACAGTCGGGGCTGGCGAGGCTCGGCCATGTCGCTCTTGACGGCACGAAGATCAAGGCGAACGCCTCGAAGCACAAGGCGATGAGCTACGAGCGCATGGCCAAGCGCGCGGCGGAGCTCGAGGCCGAGGTGGCGCGGTGGATGAGCGCCGCCGAAGCTTTGGACGGGCGAGAAGACGAGGCGTTCGGCCGCGACAAGAGCGGCGAGGAGATGCCCGATTGGGTGGCCGACAAGAAGAAGCGCGCCGAGAAGATCCGGGCGGCGCAGGCCGAATTGGAGGCCGAGGCGAAGGCGGCCGCCGCGGCCGAAGCGAAAGCGCGGGCCGAGGCTGAGGAGAAACGAAAAGCCGAAGGGCGCAAGAGACCGGGAAAGCCCGCCGCCCCACCCTCCGAGGAACCCGATCCGAAAGCGCAAAAGAACTTCACCGACCCCGAAAGCCGCATCATGAAGACCAAGGACGGGTTCATTCAGGGCTACAACGCGCAAGCGGCGGTCGACGCGACGGCGCAGGTGATCGTCGCCCACGGCCTCGACGCCCGACAGAGCGACCAGCATCAGCTCACGCCGATCGCCGACGCGATCGAAGCCAATCTCGGCCGCAAGCCCGCGCAGCTGTCGGCGGACGCCGGCTATTGCTCCGAGGCCAACCTTGCGGCGATGGAGCAGCGCGAGATCGACGCCTATATCGCGCCGGGGCGGGCCAAGCACGCAGGGGAAGGAGAAGGCGGCGGCGCGCGGGTCGCCGCCATGCGCGAGAAGATCAAGGCCGGCGGCCACCTCAGTGCCTATCGGCTGCGCAAGCAACTGCCCGAGCCGGTGTTCGGGCAGATCAAGCAAGCACGCGGCTTCCGCCAGTTCCTATTGCGCGGGGTCGAGAAGGTCGCCGCCGAATGGGCCGTTGTCTGCATCGCCCACAATGTTTTGAAGCTGGCCCAAGGGTGGACTCCGTTCATCGCAGACGCCGCAGCCGCATAACCTCGCGAAATTGCCAAAGACGCGCCGCGCCACTCCCGCGCCTCGGTCCCGCGCTTCAAATCCCCGTCGCGAAGGGATAAAGCAGACAGGCTCCTAGCGGCTTCACCTTCAAAAGCGCATAACCCCAAACCCGTCTGTCGCCACCATTTTGTGTATCTCTTTTTATCAGTTTGGACTTGCTGCTAATCCATTTGTCGATACGGGCGTTCACGGTTTTTTCTTCGTCAGCCGTCGTGTGCGCTACGACATATCCTGCTTTCGGGCCATAATCTTTCCCGACAATCTTTCTGAGCTTTTCTACATCGCTGCTAATCCCAGGTGTCCAGGGCGCACGCTTGACTTCTATTGCTGCGCGAATAGCCTTCTTTCCCCAAACCGAAATGTCCGGCCGCAGCGAGAGATCTTTGGACTTGGGTCCCTTGCCGCCAGCGATTCCCAATTCTGCCCTTTCCCTCGCGATACGACTTAGCGCCGCGTCCATATACACAGAATATCCCAGCTTTTTGTGGATTGTCGTCGCTATCAGCGTCGAGAGAAATGCCTCTGGCGCATGTCGAAGTGACCGGCCAGTCATTTTCTCGTATTGCTTGTGTGCAGCTATAACACCCGCGCAGATTGCATTTTCCAAGTCTTTAGCCATCGCAACGTCCTCAAAATTCCATCTTCGATTTTTGGACCATAGCGACCGTCAGCAGTGGATCGAATCTGGCCAGTCTGCGCCGGAACGAAGCGAGCGCTCAACGACCCACCGCTCCCTGCGGCGCTGCGGCGCGAGCACTGCCGCCCTCTCCGAGCGCGAGATCGTCGAGGATCGGACAATCCGGGCGATCGTCGCCGTGGCATGCGGCGACAAGCTCTCGAAGCGTCTTCGCCATCGCCAGCATCTCGGCGACGCGCGCCTCAAGGTCGCCGATATGCGCTTCCGCGATCCGTTTGACCTCGCGGCTCGGACGGCTTCGATCGCGCCACAGGGCCAGCAGAGCGGCGATTTCCGCAATCGAGAAGCCGAGCCGGCGCGCGCGCCGGATGAACCGGAACTCGTGGATGTCGCGCTCGCCGTAGTCTCGATAAGCGTTCCCGCGGCGGTCGGCCGGACGCAGGAGGCCGATCGCCTCGTAGTGGCGGATCATTTTTGCGTTGACGCCGCTCGCTGCCGCCGCCGCGCCGATTTTCATGGTTGAAATTCGCTTGACCTTCCCATGATGGGAAGGTTTAGCCTGCTCAGCTGTCCAAGACAAGCAGAAATCGAATGGCTCACGATCATCACTCCCATGCCCATGCGACGATGAACGACACCGTCGGCCGCGAACAGGCCGGACGGGTGAAGGACCCGGTCTGCGGCATGTGGGTCGACCCGGCGACGGCAAAGAACAAGGCCGAGCGCCGCGGCGCGACCTTTTACTTTTGCAGCGCGCGTTGCCGGGAGAAGTTCGTCGGCGAGCCCGCCCGCTACATGGCTGCCGCGGCGGAACTGCTCGCGTCACAGCCGGAGGCTCAACCGAAGGCCGCGCCGGCAGCCGCAATCTACACTTGCCCGATGCATCCCGAGATCCGTCGGACCGGCCCGGGCAGTTGTCCAATCTGCGGCATGGCGCTCGAGCCGGAAGTTGCGACGGCCGCCGAGGAGGGTCCGAGCGCCGAGCTCATCGATATGACCCGCCGCTTCCGGATCGCGCTCGCGCTGTCGATCCCGGTGGTTGCGCTCGAAATGGGCGGGCATCTGATCAATTTGCCTATGTGGCTGTCCGAAGGGCTCGCCAACTGGATTCAATCGGCGCTGGCGACGCCGGTCGTGCTCTGGGCCGGGTGGCCGTTTTTCGAGCGCGGCTGGACGTCGCTCAAGACGCGCAGTCTCAACATGTTCACGCTGATCGCCATGGGGACTGGCGTGGCCTGGACCTATAGCGTCGTCGCGACTCTTCGCGCCGGGCATTTTCCCGGCGGCGTTTCGAAACCCGGCCGGCTCGGTCGCGGTTTATTTCGAAGCTGCCGCAGTCATTATCACGCTTGTGCTGTTGGGACAGGTGCTTGAACTCCGCGCACGCGAACGGACCGGCGGCGCTATCCGGGCACTGCTCGATCTGACCCCGAAAACCGCACGGCGCATCAAAGCGGACGGCGGAGACGAGGACGTCGAGATCGACCTCGTCGCGGTCGGCGATCGGCTTCGTGTTCGTCCGGGCGAGAAAGTTCCGGTCGACGGCAACCTGCTCGAGGGCCGCGGCGCGGTCGACGAGTCGATGGTGACTGGAGAGTCGATGCCGGTCAGCAAGGCCGTTGGCGACAAAGTGATCGGCGGGACGATGAACCAGAGCGGCGGCTTCGTGATGCGGGCCGGCAAAGTCGGGCGCGACACGATGCTTGCGCAGATCGTGCAGATGGTCGCGCAGGCGCAGCGAAGCCGCGCGCCGATCCAACGCCTCGCCGATCAGGTTTCGGGCTGGTTCGTTCCGCTCGTGATCGGAGCTGCGGTCCTCGCTTTTGTCGCCTGGGCGATCTGGGGTCCCGAGCCGCGCTACGCCTATGGCTTGATCGCGGCCGTATCGGTCCTGATCATTGCCTGCCCGTGCGCGCTCGGCCTCGCGACCCCGATGTCGATCATGGTCGGCGTCGGGCGCGGCGCGCAGTCCGGCGTGTTGATCAAGAACGCCGAGGCGCTGGAGCGGCTCGAAAAGATCGACACGCTCGTTGTCGACAAGACCGGCACGCTGACGGAAGGCAAGCCCACGGTCGTCGCGGTGCGCGCCATCGGCCCCGTCGGCGAGGACGAGTTGCTGCGGCTCGCGGCTAGTCTCGAAAAGGGAAGCGAACATCCGCTGGCCGCTGCTTTGGCGCGCGCGGCGGACGATCGCAACCTTACGCTGGGGAAAGTCGAGGACTTCGACGCCCCGGCCGGCCAAGGCGTGGCCGGAATTGTTGAAGGGCGCAAAGTGGTCCTCGGCAACCGAGCCATGATGCAGGCTGCAGGGATTGACGTTGCGGCGCTCGAAGGCCCGGCGGACGAATTGCGCAACGACGGCGCGACCGCGATCTTTGCCGCGATCGACGGCAAGGCGTACGGCGCGATCGCTATCGCCGACCCGATCAAGCCGACGACCGCGGGCGCGGTTCGCGCCCTCACGGAGGCAGGCATCCGCGTCGTTATGCTCACCGGAGACAATCGCAGGACCGCCGAAGCCGTGGGCCGCAAGCTCGGCATTGCGGAGATCGAGGCGGACGTCTTGCCGCCGGACAAGGGCAAGATCGTCGAACGCCTGCGCAAGCAGGGGCGAATCGTCGCCATGGCCGGAGATGGGGTCAACGACGCGCCGGCGCTTGCGGCGGCCGACGTCGGCGTCGCGATGGGGACAGGCGCGGATGTCGCGATCGAAAGCGCGGGCGTCACGCTCCTGCGCGGCGACCTTCAAGGCATAGTCACCGCCCGCCGGCTGTCGCAGGCGACGATGCGCAACATCCGGCAAAACTCTGGTCTTCGCCTTCATGTATAATGTGGCGGGCGTGCCGATCGCCGCCGGCGTCCTCTATCCGGCGTTCGGACTTCTGCTGTCGCCGATCATCGCAGCGCTGGCGATGTCCCTATCGTCGGTCAGCGTGATCGCCAACGCGCTTCGATTGCGAAGCGTGCAGCTCCGGTAGTCGATGGAGGAGGAGTGCTGTGGATTACTACATCAATCGGCTATTGCCAGTCGCGTTTGAGGAGACCATAGCGCGCACGAAGGAAGCACTCAAGGCTGAAGGCTTTGGCGTTTTGACCGAGATCAATGTCCGAGAGACGCTGAAAGCAAAAATCGGCGTCGACTACCCCCGTTACGTCATCCTCGGCGCCTGCAACCCGGCCTTGGCGCATGAAGCTCTTCGTCTGGAGAACAAGGTGGGGACAATGCTGCCCTGCAACGTTGTGGTGCGCGATGCAGGGGACGGACAAACCGAAGTCGCGGCGATCGATCCGGTTGCTTCGATGCTGGCGATCGACAATCCTGAGCTCAAAGAAGCCGCGCAAGTCGTGCGCTCCAAACTCGCCCGCGTCGTGGCTCAGGTGTGAGGACTTGACTTGATATGATGGGTTGGGACGGGCCCTTCGGCGGCTCCATGATGTGGGGCGCCGGGCTGATCTGGCTCTTGGTGCTTGTCGTGTTGGCGCTCGGCATCGCCGCACTGGTCAAATATCTGCGCACCTAACGTCAAGCCGTCGCCAGACCGGGCTGATTGAACCTGATATCGCTGCTCGCGGTCGAGCCCGCGCCTCAGCGCTTCGCCAGCTGATCTCGGATCTGCGTCAGTAGAACAACTTCCTGAGTTGGCGGCGCGGGCGGCGGAGGCTCCTTGGCCGCCTGCCGGGTCAGCATGTTGATCCCCTTGATCGCAAGGAATAGCGCAATGGCGACGATGGCGAAGTTGATCACAACGGTGATGAAGTCGCCGTAGGCGAACACGCCGCCCTGTTTTCTCGCGTCCTCGAGGTTGGTCGCGGTCACGGAGCTCGATAGCGGCACGAAATAGTTGGAGAAGTCGGCTTTGCCGGCGATGCCGATGATCGGCATGATGACGTCGTTGACGAGAGCATCCACGATCTTGCCGAAGGCGGCGCCGATGATCACGCCGACCGCGAGGCTCAGCGCATTCCCTTTCAATGCGAATTCTTTGAACTCATTCCACATGGGCTATGGTCCTCAAGCGGCGCGAGCGGCTCGTCGCGGTCAATTCGGCCTCGCGGGAAACTAGCCGAGCCCCGGAGCAAGATAAAGCCTTTGCATCGCGCCGGCCGACCTCTCCCCGCCGTTCCGCCGACCTAAGGCTGCTTGTCGCTCTTCTTCTGCTTGGTCTTGGCCGCCTTGTCGCTCGCCGCCTTGGCCGCGGCGATGAACTCATTGAGCCGCGTCTCGAGCAGCGCGGTCCGCGCTTCAGTGAGCCGCAAGGCGCAATAGCCGTGGACGCTCTCCTTGGCGTAGTCCCGGCAAATTTCGTCGCGCTGGCCGGCGAAGCCGTTCTGGTCGCGCACCAGGTCCGCCGCCTCTGGGTTGTCCTTGGCGCGGTCGTCGATCGCGCGCACCAGCTTGGCCATAGCCTTTTCGACTTCGGCGCGTTCCTTGCCGAACTTGGCGGCGTCGGCGACCAGCGACGCGCCGTCGGGGCCCCAAAGTCCGCCGGGGCCGGTCTGGCAATCCGCGGACTTGAAAACGCAAGCAGTGATCTGCGACGGCGCCAGGACAGCCCCATCGAGGATGTCGAAGGAGAACGGGCAGGCCGGAACGTCGGCGTCGAATTGCTCCAGTCCGTCGGGACGTCCGACGCCGGTCGCGAGAATCGGCTTCTCGCCGACGATATCGACGACGCAACTCTGCGAGGAATCGGACACGCCCTCGCCGGCAAACTTCAGCTTGTCGATCGTCGCCGTCTTATCGTCGCCGGAAATCTCGAGCAGCCCTGACCTGCCGTTGAGCATGAGCGGGCGTCCGGCGAGGCTTGCGACGACGGGCGTGAGGCCCGGCTTGGCGCCCTTGGCGGCGCCCGCGACGCCCTTGGCGGCCGCTCCCGTGCTCCTCGCCTTGGCGGGCGAGGCCGTCGCTCCTTCCGGGCCGCCCGGGGCGGCGCCGGGAAGCACCAATTGCGCGCGGACCTCGCTGGCCGCGAGCGCCGCGGCGATCAGGCCGCAAACCAGGAGGCGGAGCCGAACTCATGGGCGGAGTCTAGAAGCGTTGGGGAGAAAGGGGAAGGCGCTCGGCACGCCCCGAAACTGCGGGCCCAAGGCTTGCAGAATCCGCCGCTTGCGCGCCTTGCGCCGCCAAATCGCCCCACCTATATACGCCCCGACTGGCAGGTCCGGGCGCGAAATCGCGCGGGACCGGCGGAAATCCGGCCGGCGAAATCTGGCGTTGAGAAACGGGGATCGGAAGAGCGAGGCCGACGGCTTGAAGGGCGCGGCTGAAGGCTTCCTGACAGCTCGGCCGCCTTGGGGCCCGGCCATCCCGCGAAGGTACAGGGGAAAGATATGGCGAAGGTAATTGGCATCGACCTCGGCACAACCAATTCGTGCGTCGCTGTCATGGAGGGCTCGACCCCCAAGGTGATCGAAAATTCCGAGGGCGCGCGTACCACGCCGTCGATCGTCGCCTTCACCGACGACGGCGAACGTCTCGTCGGACAGCCCGCCAAGCGGCAGGCGGTGACCAATCCCGAGCGCACCATCTTCGCGATCAAGCGGCTGATCGGGCGGTCGTTCGACGATCCGATCTCCAAGAAGGACATGGCGCTCGTCCCCTACAAGATCGTTCGCGGTCCCAACGGCGACGCTTGGGTCACGGTCGACGGCAAGCAATATTCACCCTCCCAGATTTCGGCCTTCATCCTGCAGAAGATGAAGGAGACGGCGGAGGCGTATCTCGGCGGTCCGGTGACCCAGGCGGTCATTACCGTGCCGGCCTATTTCAACGACGCCCAGCGTCAGGCGACCAAGGACGCCGGCAAGATCGCCGGCCTCGAGGTCTTGCGCATCATCAACGAGCCGACCGCGGCCGCGCTCGCCTATGGCCTCGACAAGAAGAAAGCCGGCACGATCGCGGTCTATGACCTCGGCGGCGGCACGTTCGACATTTCGATCCTCGAAATCGGCGACGGCGTGTTTGAAGTGAAGTCGACCAACGGCGACACCTTCCTCGGCGGCGAAGACTTCGACATGCGTCTGGTCGAATATCTCTCGGGCGAGTTCAAGAAGGAGCAGGGCATCGACCTGACCAAGGACAAGCTCGCGCTACAGCGTCTGAAGGAAGCGGCCGAAAAGGCGAAAATCGAGCTGTCGTCCGCGACCCAGACCGAGATCAATCTGCCCTATATCACCGCTGACGCGACCGGGCCGAAGCATCTGGCCCTGAAGCTGACCCGGGCGAAGTTCGAGGCGCTGGTCGACGACCTCATTCAGCGCACCGTCGAGCCTTGCCGCAAGGCCTTGAAGGACGCTGGCCTCTCGGCCGGCCAGATCGACGAGGTTGTCTTGGTCGGCGGCATGACTCGCATGCCCAAGGTGCAGGAAGTCGTCAAGCAGTTCTTCGGCAAGGAGCCGCACAAGGGCGTCAACCCGGACGAAGTGGTCGCCGTCGGCGCCGCCATTCAGGCGGGCGTGCTGCAGGGCGACGTCAAGGACGTGCTGTTGCTCGACGTCACTCCGCTGTCGCTCGGCATCGAGACCTTGGGTGGCGTCTTCACCCGGCTCATCGAGCGCAACACCACCATTCCGACCAAGAAGAGCCAGGTGTTCTCGACCGCCGAGGACAATCAGACCGCGGTCACGATCCGGGTCTTCCAGGGCGAGCGCGAGATGGCCGCCGACAACAAGGCGCTCGGCCAGTTCGATCTGGTCGGGATCCCCTCCGCGCCTCGGGGCGTCCCGCAGATCGAGGTGACGTTCGACATCGACGCCAACGGCATCGTCAACGTCACCGCCAAGGACAAGGCGACCAACAAGGAGCAGCAGATTCGCATCCAGGCCTCCGGCGGCCTGAGCGAGGCCGACATCAACCGGATGGTGAAGGACGCGGAAGCGCACGCCGCCGAAGACAAGAAGCGGCGCGAGCTGGTCGACGCCAAGAACAGCGGCGAGGCGTTGGCCCATGACGCGGAAAAGGCGCTCAAGGATTATGGCGACAAGGTCGCCCAGTCCGATCGCGGCGCCATCGAGTCGGCGGTCGCGTCCCTGCGCGCGACGTTGCAGGGCGAGGACGTCGAGGCGATCAAGGCCCGCACCAACGATCTGATGCAGGCGCAGATGAAGCTTGGCGAGGCCATGTACAAGGCTCAGCAGGCGAGCGCAGCCCCCGGCGACGGGGGCGCGGGGGCCAGTCCAGACGGGCAGGCCAAGGACGACGTCATCGACGCGGAATTCCGCGAAGTCGACGACGACAAGAAGAAGTCGTCCTGAACGAATGACGCCAGCCGCGTCCAGGCGGCCGGCGGTGGTATTGGGGACGCCGGAACGGCGGGTGGGGACTTGGCCGTGGTCGAGATCGCGCCGTCCTGCGCGATGGAGCCGAGGATAGGGCCGGCCCGCGCGCGCGCAGGCGGCGCAGGAGAAGCAGGTCTGAGGCATGCATAGGCTGCGGGCGCGCTAGAGAGATGGCCAAGCGCGATTTTTACGAAACCCTGGGCGTTTCCAAAACGGCGAGCGACGCTGAATTGAAGTCCGCCTTCCGCAAGGCGGCAATGCAGTGTCATCCCGACCGGCATCCCGGCGACAAGCAGGCCGAGGCGCGGTTCAAGGAGCTTAACGAGGCCTACCAGCATCTGTCGGACGCCCAGAAGCGCGCCGCCTACGACCGCTACGGTCACGCCGCGTTTGATCAGGGCGGCATGAACGACGGCTTCGCCGCCTCGATGTCCGACATCTTCGACGATCTGTTCGGCGACATGATGGGCGGGCGTCGCGGTCGGCAGTCCTCAGGCCGCGAGCGCGGCGCCGACCTGCGCTACAACCTCGAGATCACCCTCGAAGAGGCGTTTCGCGGCAATACCGCGACCGTCCGCATGCCGACCTCGGTCGCGTGCGAAGGCTGCGCGGGCTCCGGCGCGCGCGCCGGCTCGAAGCCCGTGATGTGCAAAACCTGCGCTGGCCATGGGCGGGTGCGGGCGCAACAAGGCTTCTTCGCCATCGAGCGCACTTGCCCGTCCTGTCACGGCCGCGGGCAGACGATCGAAAATCCATGCGACAAATGCGCCGGCGCCGGCCGCGTGACCAGGGAGCGCACCTTGTCGGTCAACGTTCCCGCCGGCGTCGAGGACGGCACGCGCATCCGCCTGACAGGCGAGGGCGAGGCGGGAATGCGCGGCGGTCCGGCCGGCGACCTCTATATCTTCCTCAGCGTCAAGCCGCACGCGATCTTCCAGCGGGACGGCGCCGACCTCTATTGCCGCGTGCCGATCTCGATGGTGCAAGCGGCGCTCGGCGGCGAGTTCACGGTCCGGACGCTCGACGGAACCGAGTTCGAGGGTCAGCGTCCCCGAAGGCGCGCAGTCGGGGCGGCAATTGAGGCTGCGCGGCAAAGGCATGCCGGTCTTGCGCTCGCGCGATTCGGGCGACCTCTTCGTGCAGCTCAACGTCGAGACGCCGCAAAGCCTCACGCGGCGCCAGCGCGAGCTCCTGACCGAGTTCGCCGCCGAATCGTCGCACAAGACCCACCCGGAAAGCGCCGGCTTCTTCGCCAAGATGAAGGAGTTTTTCGAGGGGCGCGGCTAACGCGTCTTTGCCAGGCCCGTCCTGCGCCGATATAAGCGCCCGACGGCGCCAAGGGCTCGCCGCTCATCCGCGGGAAGCCGGAATGCAGGGTCAAGCGCTAGACAAGCAAAATCGGCGGGGGCTCGCCGACAGCGGTCGATTTCTCAAGTCTCTCATCGCCGCGCCGCGGCTCACCGGAGCCGTCGCGCCATCGGGGCGCGCGCTGGCGCGGGCGATGGCGGCGGCCGCCGGTCCTCCGGCGCATGGGCTCATTGTCGAACTGGGGCCCGGCACCGGTCCGGTGACCCGGTCCCTGATCGAAGCCGGGGTCACGCGCGAGCGGCTCGCGCTGGTCGAATACGATCCCGAATTCTGCCGGCTCTTGCGGCAGCGCTTCGCCCCGGCCAAGGTCATCCACGGCGACGCCTATGATCTGCCACGGACACTCGCGGAATTGGCCGGAGAGCGAGTTGCTGTCGTCGTCTCCAGCTTGCCGCTGCTCAACCAGCCGCCCGCGCGGCGCGAGAAGCTCATCGGCGACGCCTTCGCGCTGATGGGGCCATCGGGCCTATTCGTCCAATTCACCTACGGTCTTCTGTCGCCCATTCCGCGCGAGGTTTGCGCCGGTCGCTATGCCGCGGTTCGTTCGCGGCCGATCCTGCTCAATCTGCCGCCTGCCCGGGTGTGGACCTATCGGCTCGATGCCCACGCAGCCAAAGGTTCCTAGAGTTGAGCACTCCTCAACCGCGCGAACGGCTGATCATCGCGCTCGATACGCCCGATGTCGATGAGGCGCGACGCCTCGTCGAGCGGATCGGCGACGGCGCGGCGTTCTATAAGATCGGCATGGAGCTCGCTTATTCCGGCGGCCTCAGTCTCGCGCCCGAACTGGCTTCGGCCGGCAAGCAGGTCTTTCTCGACCTCAAGCTGCATGACATTCCCAACACCGTCGAGCGCGCCACGGCTCAGGCGGCGAAACTCGGCGCAAGGTTTCTCACCGTCCACGCCTACCCGCAAACGATGCGCGCCGCGGTCGCCGGCGCGAAAGGCTCGGGAATGCGAATTCTCGCCGTCACGGTGCTGACCTCCTACGAAGACGCCGACCTCTTTGACGCCTGCTATCGGTTCGGCGTGGTCGAAACGGTCCGGCGCCGCGCCGAACAGGCGATGGGAATCGGCGTCGACGGGCTGGTGGCGAGCGCAGCCGAGGCGGCGATGCTGCGCCAGGCGGTCGGCAGGGACATGGTTCTCGTCACCCCCGGCATTCGGCCCGCGGGCGCGGCGGCGGGCGACCAGAAGCGCGTCGCGACGCCCGCCGAGGCGATCCTGAGCGGCGCCGACTACCTTGTCGTCGGCCGCCCGGTGACGCAAGCGCCGGACCCGCGCGCGGCCGCCGAGGCGGTCGTCAAGGAGATCGCCGGCGCATTGATTGGATCGGCGGCTGAGCCGCGCTAAACTCGCTCGTCTATCGTCAAGGGAGGCATCATGCCAAAGGGCTACATCATTTCGCGTTCCGACGTCACCAATCCGGAGGCTTACGCGCGTTACGCCACGGCTGCGACCAAGGCGATCGCCGATCACGGCGGCAAGCCGCTCGCGCGCGGCGGGCGCAGCGAGGCGCTCGAAGGCAAGGCCAGGGGGCGTAACGTCGTGCTCGAGTTCGAGAGCTACGAGGCGGCGCGCCGCTATTTCCATTCCGAGCAATATCAGGCGGCGCGGGCGCTGCGCGAAGGAGCCGCCGAGATGGAAATGGTTCTGGTCGAGGGAGTTTGACCCATGCCGAAGGGCTACTGGATCGCGCATGTCGACGTCACCGACCCCGAGATCTACAAGCAATATCTCGCGGCCAACGGCGTCGCCTTCGCGAAATTTGGCGGGCGCTTTCTGGTCCGCGCCGGCAAGCACACCGTCGCCAGGGGCGCAGCCAAATCGCGCCAGGTGATCATCGAGTTTCCCGACTACGCCGCCGCGCTCGCCTGTCACGAGTCCGAGGAATACAAGCGTGCGGTCGAGTTCCGCGACAAGGCCTCGCGGGTCGACCTCGTCATCGCCGAAGGCTACGACGGCACGCAGCCAGGCTGACCCCGGGGAAAGCGTGAATGGCCGAGATGAGGTTGATCGTCAGCGGCGCCGCCGGCCGAATGGGCCGCATGGTCGTGCGAACGATCCATGAGTCGGACGGGCTCAAGCTGACGGGCGCGCTCGAGCGCCCGGACTCGCCCTGGCTCGGCCAGGATCCGGCCGCCCTCGCGGGCTGCCCGGTGAGCGGCCTTGCGATCGTCGCCGATCCGCTCCCGCTCTTGCTTGAAGCCGACGGGATTATCGACTTCTCCTCGCCCGCGGCGAGCGTCGAGCTCGCCGGGCTCGCCGCGCAGGCGCGCATCGTCGATGTGATTGGCACGACCGGCCTGAGCGACGACGATCTGGACAGAATTGACGCGGCGGCTCGCCACGCTCCGATCGTGCGTTCAGGCAACATGAGCCTCGGCGTCAATCTGCTCGCGGCGCTGACCCGGCGCGCCGCCTCGGCGCTCGGGCCCGATTTCGACATCGAGATCGTCGAGATGCATCACCGGATGAAGGTCGACGCGCCCTCGGGCACCGCTCTTCTGCTTGGCGAAGCGGCGTCTGAGGGGCGAGGCGTTTCGCTTAAGGACCACTCGGCGCGCGGCCGCGACGGCATGACCGGCGCGCGCCGCAAGGGGGATGTCGGCTTCGCGTCGCTGCGCGGCGGGACGATCGTCGGCGATCACAGCGTCATGTTCGCCGGAGAGGGCGAGCGGGTGGTTCTGAGCCACCACGCCGAGGACCGCGCTGTGTTTGCGCGCGGCGCGCTGCATGCGGCGCAATGGGCGTACGGACGCAAGCCCGGCCTCTATTCGATGGCCGACGTGCTCGGCCTCGGCGGCGACTGAGCCGCCGGCCCGGGCGCTGTCACTTCTCGGCGCGCACTTCCGTACAGGAAACGTCGAGCTTCGCCGTCTTTTGGGTCCTGCCCGCGTGGACCTGGATGGCGAGCGGCATGCACATCGCCCCTTCCAGGAATACCGCTTTGTGCTCGATGCCGTCGGGGCCGAAAATGAAATTGGTGAACGCCTTGTGGGTGACGACTTGCTGGCCGGAACGGCCGGTCTGGGTCAGGTCGATGACCGCGGTCGCATATTTGGGCGAGGCGTTCTTGTCGCCCTCGAAGGTGAAGTCGAGGAGAAGGCCGGTGGCGGTGTCGCCGCCGAGCGCCCCACCCCTCGGCGCGTCAACCAGGCTCTGTTCGGCGCCGAGAAGATCGTCGGACAGTTTGCCCGCGTGCTCGAGAAAGGCGTAGGCCTTGACGTCGATGATCTTGAGGTCGGCTGCCTGAGCGGCTCCGGCAAGCGCGAGAGCTGTGGCGGCAGCCATGGCCTTGAACGCGCGCATCACCAGCCCCCCAACCCGCGTTACCGGAATATGCGCCTTTTCAAAAAACCCCGGCTCGCGCCGAGCGAGCCGAGGGTATGCTAGATCGTCAAATTGACGACGATATGTCAGTTGTTGCGCTGGGACCCGGTCAGCATCAGGATGGCCTGGAACATGTTGATGAAGTCGAGGTAGAGGCGCAGCGCGCCGTGAATCGACTTCTTGTGGGCCATCTCGTAGGTGTCGCCGGAGAAATACATCTCCTTGATCGACTGGGTGTCCCAGGCGGTGAGCCCGGCGAAGATTACGACGCACAGGATCGATAGCCCGAACTGCAGTCCGGTGCTGTGCAGCAGGAAGACGTTGAGCAGGCTCGCGACGATGAGGCCGACGACGCCCATCATCATGAACGAGCCCATCGCCGACAGGCTGCGCTGGGTCGTGTAGCCGTAGAGGCTGAGGCTCGCGAAAGCCGCCGCGGTCGCGAAGAACGCGCGCCCGAACGAGGCGCCGGTGTAGACCACCAGCAGCGCGGACATCGACAGGCCGATCAGCGCCGCAAAGGCGAGGAACGCATTGCGCGCGCTCGCCACCGACATCGAATTGATGCGGGCCGAGATATAGAACACCAAAGCCAGCGGCGAGAGCACGATGAGCCAGCGCAGCGGCGAGACATAGATCGCGTGGCCGAAGTCGGTCAGCGCCAGGCGTCCGCTTTCGGTCTCGACCGTGCCGAACCGGAAGGCGGCGTAGGCCACCAGCCCGGTGACGCCGAGCCCGAGGGTCATGTAGTTGTAGACGCCGATCATATAGGCGCGAAGGCCCTGATCGACGGCGACGCCGGACCGTGCGAGCCCCGCGCCGTAACGCGTATTGGCGTAGCGGTCATAGTCGGACATGAGAGAAACCTCTTGATAAGGGTGCGGCTCCCGCCCAGACTGACCGAGCGACCGCCTGACCACATAATATGGCCGGGCGGCGCCCCTCCGCAAGTGCGATCGGCAGGCGCAGAATTGCGGCTTCATTACCGATTGGTAATCGAGGTCCAGCGCTTCCTCGGCTCGCGCTGCGCCGCTAGTGCCCGCCGCCCGCCCCCGCCGCGACCGGGCGGCGCATCAGCGCGGCAAGCCCGACGCAGCCGAGGAAAAGCACGGTGAGCGTCAGGAACACGTCGGCGAGCGCCATCACCTCGGCCTGCCGGCGGACGATCAGCGCAAGCTGGCGGGTCGCCGCCAGCTCAGCGTCCGAGCCGCGCGCGGCCATCGCCGCGGCCATGTTGGCGAGCGTGTCCTCGACCACCCGGCCCCCCACGTCACCAATTCGCGCAGGTGCTCGAGATGCATGTCCATGCGCTTGTTGAGAAGGGTGTTGATGAGGGCGAGGCCGACCGCGCCGCCAAGGTTGCGCATCAGGTTGAAGAGGCCGGAGGCGTTTTTGATCTTCTGCGGCGGCATCGTGCCGAGCGCGAGATTGTTGATCGGCACCATCGAGAGCATCAGGCCGACGCCCCGGAAGATCTGGGGCCACAGGAGTTCCCAGAAGTCCCAGTCGACGGTGACGAAGGAAGCCTGGTAGGTGCCGACCGCGAAGAAAATGAAGCCGGCCGCGATCATGATCCGAGGGTCGACGCGAGTCATCAAGCGCCCGGCGAGCGGGGCGGTGAAGAACATGCACAGGCCGGTCACGAACATGGTCTTGCCGATCATCAGCGACGAATAGCCGCGGACCACCGCCAGGTAGACCGGATAGATGTAGGTGAGCCCATAGAGCCCGATCCCGAGCACGAAGGCGAACATCGAGCCGGTCCAGAAGTTGCGGTCGCGAAAGGCGGTGAGATCGACAATCGGCTGGCGGGCGGTCGCCATTCGCCAGAAGAAGGCGACGCCGCTCACCGCGGAGATCAGAATGGCGATCGTCACCGGCTGGCTTTCGAACCAGTCCTTGGACGGCCCTTCCTCCAGCGCATATTCCATCGCCCCGAGAAATCCGCCCATCGTGATCAGGCCGACATAGTCGAAGTGGGTCAGGAGCGAATAGTCGGGCTCGTCGAAATCGATAAGCAGCCAGGCCGCGATGGTGACGACGACGCCCGGCCCGAGATTGACCAGGAACAGCCAGTGCCAGGAAAACCAGTCGGTGAGATAGCCGCCGACCGTCGGCCCGATCGTCGGCGCAAGCGTCGCCACGAGGCCGATGACCGGGGCGATGAGCGGCTGCTTGTCGCGAGGAAAAATGGTGAACGCCGAGGCGAACACCGTCGGGATCATGCCGCCGCCGATGAAACCCTGCAGCGCCCGCCAGACGATCATCTCCTCAATCGAATTGGCGTGGGCGCACATGAAGCTCATGAGGGTGAAGCCGCCGGCCGAAATGGTGAAGATGACCCGCGTCGACACCACGCGCGACAGGAAGCCCGACAGCGGTATCATGATCACTTCGGCGACCAGATAGCTGGTCTGCACCCAGGTGATTTCGTCCGAGGATGCCGACAGCCCCGCCTGGATCTCCGACAGCGAGGCTGAAACGATCTGGATGTCCAGGATCGCCATGAACATCCCGAACACCATGAAGATGAACGCCGCGACCCGCCTGAGCGAGAAATTTCGCTGCGCGACCGTCGCCGGGGCGACGACAAGGTCGGTCGCCGGCGACGACCCGCCGGGCCGTATGGCGGCGACCGCGTCGCTCACGGCTTCTCGCTCTTGGCGCCCAAGGCCTCGAGCCCGAGCGCGCCGAGCAGCGTCGGCTTCGGGGCGGCGGGGTCGCGGGTGTGGATGGTTGCGACGACCGAAAGGCCGGGCCGAAGCGGGACCTCTTTCAACACCTCGTCGGGGAAAGTGACGCGCACCGCGACCCGCTGGACGACCTTCGTGAAGTTGCCGGTCGCGTTGTCCGGCGGCAGCAATGAGAACTGCGCCCCGGAGGCAGGCGAAATCGATGACACCACGCCTTCGACCACCCGCCCGTCGAGCGAGTCGATGGCGACGTCGACTTTTTGACCGGGCTTGATGTCGCCGAGCTGGGTCTCCTTGAAGTTGGCGTCGACGTAGGAGTCGTTCAGGGGCACAAGCGCCATCAGGCGCGTTCCCGGCTGCACGAGCTCGCCGACATGGGCGGCGACATTGCCAACCGTGCCGTCGAACGCGGCGAACACCCGGGTGAACGAAAGGTTGCGCTCGGCCATCTCAAGCGCCGTCACCAGCTCGTTGCGCTGTTGCGAGGCCTCGAGTTGCTGGGCCTTGAGCACATCGAGATTGGCTTTGGCGCCGTCGACCGCCGCGGCGGTCGAGGCTACGCTTGCCCTGGCGGCGGCGAGCGCGGCCACGGTGCGGTCGCGGTCGGCGGTCGCCTGCTCGAGGCGCTGCTGCGAGCCGAAATTCGTCTGCGCCAGCTTGTAGGAGCGGTCATATTCGAGGGCCGCCCGCTCGACGTCCGCCTCGGCGCTCTTCACCTGCGCGCCCGTCGCCGTGGCCTGCGCGTCGGCCTGGGCGATGATCGCGCCCTGGGCGTCAATCTGCCTGCCGAAGCGAGCGATCGTGGCGTCCTGGGTGCCGATGCGCGCTCGGGCCGAGTCGACCGCGTTCCGATAGTCGCCGTCGTCGATCGAGACGATCAGGTCGCCCTTGTGGACGATCTGGTTCTGGACGACCGGAACCGCGATGATGTGGCCGGTGGCTTTGGCGGCGACGATCGACGTCAGGGCGCCGACATAGGCGTCGTCGGTCGAAACCAGGAATCGCCCTTCGACGAACCAGTCATAGGCCGTCTTGCCGCCGTAGCCGAGCGCGGCGAGGATCAAGACCGGAACGGCAAACCGGCGCAAGCCGGCGCGCTTGGCCGGCGCGGCCTTAACAATCGGCGCCCCGCCTGCGGGCGCATGGGTCAGCGCGCCATGCGAGGGCGTGGTGGGGATGGGGAAACCGCGAGACGGGGGAGCGGTCATCGTCCGGGAGGCGGTCGCCGCGTCCGGCTCCGCGACGTTGGGTGTGTCGGTCATGATAGAAATTCCGCCCACAAAATAAAAGTCGACCGAACGGTTCGGTCATTTTTTGTTGACTTAGCGCAAATCGAGGGGTATGGCAAGAAAAATCGAACCGAACGGTTCGGTCGACGGTTTGAAGGGCGCAAAGGTATGGAATTGGAGGCTTTGGCGCGGGAAACAGCCTCGGGCGGCGATGGGGGGGCGAAGCGGCGCCAGATCATGGATGGCGCGCGCTCGGTTTTCTTGAGCTCCGGCTTCGATGGCGCGAGCATGAACGATATCTCGCGCGCCGCGGGCGTATCCAAGGGCACGCTCTACGCCTATTTCAACTCCAAAGACGAATTGTTCGAGGCCATTATCCGCGGCGAATACGCGCAATCGGCGGAGCGCGTGTGCAATTTCAGGCGCGAGGGCGACGCGCGCGAGATGCTGAGAGACTTTGGCGTCCGGCTCATCAGCAAGATGGCTGAGCCGTCCACGCGTTCGCTCGCCAGGGTCGTCATCGCTGCGGCGGAGAAATTCCCCAATGTCGGGCGCGCCTTCTACGAAGCCGGTCCGCTTTATGGCGCGACCAGGCTCGCGGCCGAGCTCGAAAGCCTCGAAAAGTCCGGCAAGCTCAGGGTTCCGGATCCGGAGCGCGCCGCTTGGCAGTTCGTCGATTTGTGCCAGAGCTATGTCTACAAGCGTCTCCTGTTCGGCGTCGTCGGCTCGATCAGCCCCGAGGACATCGAGGCCTCGGTCGAGGCCGGGGTCGACGTCTTCATGAAGGCCTACGGGGTCTAGGCGGGTCGCATGGCGCCCGCGGCCACGCCTGGGTCGAGGCGCCTGCACCACAATTCGCCCTGAAATGCGGATCGCGACGCAGGGCGCCTCCAGCGCGCCGGCTTCGCGCTGTGACGCCGCCTCACATTGTTTTTTCTCCCTTTCGGCTAACGTTTGAACGTTATTTCGGGGGGGAGGTTGAATGATGTTTGGAAGCACTATTCTCGATGTGGCGGCGGGCATCATATTTGGATTTCTCGCGATCAGCCTTTTCACCAGCGCGGCCGTCGAGGCGATCAACTCAGCCCTCAATGTGCGGGTGAAAAGCCTCCGAGCTGGGATCATGGAGCTCGTCAACGATCCCCATTTCACCGGCCTCGCGAAAGAGCTTTACCAGCATGCGCTCGTCAGCCCTCTCGGACCGGGCAGCGGCGATCCGACAAGAAACGCTCCCGCCTATATCGACAAGGTCCAGTTTGCCGAGGCGGTGCTCGATATCACGGGCCTTTCCGCCGCAACGCCCGCCGCCGCCGCCCAGGCGCCAGGAGTCGAGGCCACAGCCGAGCTCAGGGCGCGGATGACGACGCTCAACGACCAGGTCGCAAGGATTTCCGACCCGCAGATCAAGCAACTGCTTCAAGGGATGGTCGTTCGCTGTGGCGGCGACATGGACCGGCTGAAGCAGGATCTCGCCAACTGGTTCGACAATGGGATGGATCGGCTAAGCGGCCACTTCAAGCGGCGCACGCAGGTGATGACCTTTTTCATCGCGCTTGCGACCGCTTTCGTCGTCAACCTGGACACCATCCGGGTCGGGACCGTGTTGTGGGGCGAGCCTGCACTCGCCGATCGGCTGAAGTACGCCACAATTCCGTCCACCGACCCAAAGACCGTCGACGACGCCATTGCGAACGGCGAGCAGGCGTTCGCTGCGATCAGCGCCATAGCGCAAGACGGATTCCCGGTTGGATGGGCGCCGGGACACTTTCTTGACGTCCAGGACGATCATGGACGCTGGGAAGCGTTTTGGGCCGCGCCGCCTTCGATCTGGTACCGCCCGCTCCTGGGCTGGTTCATCACGGCCGTGGCGGCGCTGTTCGGCGCCCCGTTCTGGTTCGACGCGCTCCAATCGATCGTCCGTCTCAAGGGCGCGGGCCCGAGCCCCGCGGAGAAAGCCGCCAACAGAGCGGCTGCCACCTAGGAGGCCTCGCGCGATCCAAGTCAGGGCGGCGCGCGACCTTTCGAAGCGCGCCGACCCGATCCGCTCCTGGACGCTTTCTCGCCGCGGACCGGCAGCGGGTGGATCATCTCCTCGGGTCGGACCCACTTTTCAAACTCATCGGCGGTGACATAGCCGAGCGCGAGCGCTGCTTGTCTAAGGCTGATGTCCTCCCGATAGGCCTTGAGCGAAATCTGCGCCGCCTTCTCGTAGCCGATATGCGGGTTGAGCGCGGTCACCAGCATCAGCGAATTGTCGAGATGCTCCTTGATCCGCTTCTCGTTCGGCTCGATCCCGCGCGCGCAATTCTCGTCGAACGAGCGGCAGCCCTCGGCCAACAGCTGGATCGACTCGAGCACGTTGTGCAGGGTGACCGGCCGATAGACGTTGAGCTGAAAATGCCCTTGCGAGCCGGCGAAGGCCACTGCCTGGTCGTTGCCGAACACGTGCACCGCCACCATGGTCAAGGCCTCGCACTGGGTGGGATTGATCTTGCCCGGCATGATCGACGAGCCGGGCTCGTTCTCCGGGATCCTCAGTTCGCCGATCCCCGCCCGCGGCCCGCTGACGTAGAGGCGGATGTCGTTGGCCATTTTCATCAGTGCGCCGGCCAGGGTGCGCAAGGAAGCGCTCACGTTGACCATCGCGTCATCCGCCGACAGAGCCGCGAATTTGTTGGGCGCCGAGGTGAAGGGCGTCCCGGTCTCCTCGGCGAGCTTGCGCGCGACCGTGTCGCCGAATTGCGGGTCGGCGTTGAGCCCGGTGCCGACCGCCGTACCGCCGATCGCCAGCGGCATCAGCCCTTCGCAGGCTCTCCCGATCGTGGCGATCGCCTGATCGAGCTGCGCCGCCCAGCCTGAAATCGCCTGGCCGAGGGTCAGCGGCGTCGCGTCCTGCAAATGCGTGCGGCCGACCATCACGACATCGGAAAAGGCCTTCGCCTTACCGTCGAGAGTATCCCGCAACCGGGCGACCGCGGGCAGCAGAGCCTCATTGATCTGTCCCGCGGCGGCGACGTGCATGACCGTCGGGAACACGTCGTTCGACGACTGGCTGTGATTAACGTCGTCGTTCGGGTGGATCGGGTTCTTGGATCCGATCACGCCGCCGGCGATCTGGATCGCCCGGTTGGCGATCACCTCGTTGGCGTTCATGTTCGATTGGGTGCCCGACCCAGTCTGAAACACGACCAGCGGAAACTCGTCGTCGAGCCTGCCGTCGATCACATCCTGCGAGGCGCGGACGATGAGCTCGACCTTGTCCCTTGGCATTTGGCCGAGTTCCAGATTGGCCAGCGCCGCGCATTTCTTCAAAAGCCCGAAAGAACGAATGACCGCGCGGTTCCAACGGTGCCGCTCGACGCCGACGGTGAAGTTCTGACGTGAGCGCTCAGTCTGGGCGCCCCACAAATGGTCGGCCGGGACGCTTACGTCGCCGAGCGCGTCTTCCTCGACGCGAAATTTCTCGCTCATTGCCGGAACGCCTGTCATTTTTCGGGTCTCCGGATGAGAGCAATGCGACGACGAGCCGACGAAAGCAAGGAGGAGCCGCCGCTCTTGCCCTCCCCTCCTGGCTTCTCTATAAGGCGCGGCTTCGCGCCGGTTCCGACACCCCTGGAGGCAGGGCGCGAGCAACCAGACCAAGGACATCATCATGGCAGCGATCAAGCAACTCGCGGCCGTGGCGCGCAGCGGGACCGGCAAGGGGGCCGCCCGCTCCGTTCGTCGCGAAGGCCGTGTTCCCGCCGTCATCTATGGCGGCGGCCTCAAACCCGAGCCGGTCTCGGTCGACTACAAGGACGTCAACAAGCTCATCTACTCGGGGCACTTCCTGACCTCGATTTTCGAGCTCGAAGTCGACGGGCGCAAGGAGCGCGTGTTGCCGCGCGACTATCAGCTCGACGTCGTCACCGACCGGCCGGTCCATCTCGATTTTCTCAGGCTCGCGCCGGGATCGCGGGTGCGGATCGGCGTGCCCGTGCACGTCGTCAATCGCGAGGCCTCGCCGGGGTTGAAGAAGGGCGGAGCGGTCAATCTCGTGCTGCACACGGTCGAAGTGATGGCGCCGGCCGACGCCATCCCGGAATCGATCACGATCGACCTCGCGGGCCTCGATTTTCACGATTCGGTGCATGTGTCCGGGGTCAAACTGCCGGAGGGCTGCCGCCCGGTCAGCTCCAAAACGGACCAGACGGTGGTGACGATCGTCCCGCCGACGGTGATGGTCGAGGAAACGCCGGCTACCCCCGCGGCGACGGCTGCCGCGGCCGCCGCTCCCGCCGCGGGCGCCGCGGCGCCTGCCGCCGGCGCTCCCGCCAAGGCCGACGCCGGCAAGGGCGCCGCCGCTCCGGCGAAAGCGGCGGCCGCCGCCGCTCCCGCCGCCGCCAAGCCGGCCGCCAAGAAGTAAGGCTTGCGCCCCGGACGGGCGGGCTTTCTCCGAGGAGAGGTCCGCCCCGCGCGCCGATCGATCGGGGGCCCCATGCTGGTCATCGCGGGACTCGGCAACCCGGGCGCGCGCCACACGCGCAACCGCCACAACATCGGCTTCATGGCGGTCGACGCGATCGCGGGGGCGCATCGCGTCGGCCCGTTTCGCGCGCGCTGGCAGGGATTGGCGGCCGAGGGGCTCATCGGCGCGACGCGGGTGACCCTGCTCAAGCCGCAGACCTACATGAACGATTCCGGACGCAGCATCGGCGAGGCGCTGCGCTTCTGGAAGCTCGACCTCGGCGCGCTGATTGTCATCCACGACGAGCTCGATCTCGCGCCGGCCAAAGTGAGGGTCAAGGTCGGCGGCGGCAACGCCGGCCACAACGGACTGCGCTCGATCAGCGCGCATGTCGGCAACGATTTCAGGCGCGTCCGGCTCGGCATCGGCCATCCCGGCGACAAGGATCTGGTCTATCACTATGTGCTGAGCGACTTCTCGAAGGCTGAAGCGGGCTGGGTCGAGGCGGTCTGCCGCGCCGTCGCCGACGCCGCGCCCCTCCTCGTCGAGGGCCGGGATGCGAGCTTCCAGAACAAGACGCATCTGGGGATCGAGGCGGCGGGGTTCGGCGAGAAATCGGGCGTCTAGCTCCTTGCGGGAAGACGGGTTCGATGGACGGGCTGACAATCAGAGCCGCCGAGCCTTCCGATGGTCCGCAATTGCGGCGCGCGATCGTCGAGCTGCAGGATCACGAAAGCCGCTTGCATCCCTCGCGCCTGCCGAGCGAGCACATCGCCGACGCCTATCTGGCCTGGATGCTGGGGCGCGCCGCCGGGCGCGGCGCCGTCATGATCGCCGAGCTCGACGGCCTGTTCGCTGGTTTTGTCGCCGGCTGGATCGAGGAGGAGGGCCATATCGAAGAGACGCCGGACTCGAACCGCTTCGGCTATATCTCCGACATTTGCGTGCTTTCGACCTATCGCGGGCGGCGCGTCGCATCCCGGCTTCTCGACGCGATCGAGCGGCGCCTTCGCGCCGAGGGCGTGACCCGCATCCGGCTTTTCACGCTCGCGGCGAACCGCGCGGCGCGAGCAAGCTACGAGCGATCGGGCTATGCGGCCTACGAGATCGTGTACGAGAAACCGCTCTGAACGATCGTCGCCCGACCCGCGGCTTCAGGCGGCGTGCGCCGGATCGCGCCGACGGCGCAGGCGGCGTCTGCGCCGCTCGGGCGCTTCCGCGGCCGATTCGGGATCGAGCGCGGGGAGGGCGTCCATGACCCGTTCCGGCGGGAAGATGACGATCACTTCGGTCCCGAACCGAAGCGTCGAGTTAAGCCGGAATTCGCCGCCGTGCAGTTCGACGAGGCCCTTGACGATCGGCAGCCCGAGGCCCGTGCCTTCTTCGGCGTTCTTCTGCGCCAGCGCGCCGCGGCCGAAAGACGACAATACGATCGGGATTTCCTCCGGGGGAATGCCCGGCCCGGTGTCCCGGATCGAGAGATATTGCCCGCCGGCCTTGGTCCAGCCCACCTTGATGACGATCGACCCGCCCTGGGGCGTGAACTTGATGGCGTTGGTGAGCAGGTTGAGCGTCACCTGACGCACCGCGCGCTCGTCCGCCCAGATGCGCGGCAATTCGTCCTCCATCGCCTCGGAGATGTCGAGATGGCGCCGTTCGATGCGCATCGACAGCAGGCGGCGGCATTCTTCGACCACTCCGGTAAGCGAGACCGGCTCCTCCTGCAGTTCATATCGTCCGGCTTCGACCCGGGAGAGGTCGAGAATCTCGTTGATCAGCATCAGCAGATGCTGGCCGCTGGCGTGAATGTCGGTGGAATATTCCTTGTAGGCGAGCACGCTATGCGGGCCGAACAATTCGGCCTTCATCACTTCGGAAAACCCAAGGACCGCGTTGAGCGGGGTGCGCAGTTCATGGCTCATCGTCGCCAGAAAGCGCGACTTGGCCAGATTGGCGCTCTCCGCGCGCCGGCGCGCTTCGTCCGAATTGAGCTTGGCCTGCTCCAGTTCGGCGATGAGCGAGTCCTTTTCCGCCTGAAGCGAAATGTTCTGCGCGGCGGCGGCGTGCAGGCGGCGGGCGACGACCAGAAAATAACCGATGACCCCGATCGCCAGCGCCGCCGTCTGCAGCGCCGTCCCCTGCAAACGGGGGGCGTAGAGGATGATGACGCCGACGATCATCGGCAGCATCCCGGCGACGAACGCCGAGGGAATGGCCGCCGCGAGCAGCGACATCACGGTCGAGATCAACAGCACAACGACGATGGCGAACGCCTGCGCGTTCGGGTCGTTCGACCGGAGCAGCGCGACGATGAGAAAGGCCCATGCCGATCCGCAGAGGGCGGTGGACAGGACGAACTTGCGCCGCCACGCGCCGGCGGCCTTTTCCATCTCGCTGCTGCCGAGAAACGCGATCGGCAGGGCGTAGCCGATCGCGATCGCGCAGGCGATGAAGGCGATCCAGGTGACCAGCGGGCCCGCGTCGACCCACGCCAGCGCGGTGGCGCAGACGCCGAGCGCGACGATCCCGAGCATCGGCGTGGCGCTGCGGTTGATCTCGGCGAACAGGCGCACCATCGCCGTCGAATGGCTCGGGATCGCATCGGGTTCGGAGAGCGACCGCCGCGCCTGCCTGAGCTGCACGGTCATCTTGCGCCGGCGCGCGGCGGCGTCGGGGCCGCTTCTCTGCCCGCTCCCCGCCAGATCGGCCCCGACGTCACTCATGAACCGCCCGACACGCACGCCTTTACTCGCGTCAATCATGGGGTCGAAATGCTTAACGAGCAACTGACGCGATGGCTCGGAATTGAGAGATTGTTGAGGATATTTCGATTAACGTTGTTAAGATCGCCGGCGCCAATTCCTGCCCGCCGGCGTCGCGGCCGGGAATGTCTTAACCCGCGCATGTCGCAGAGTTCGTCGGAAGGAGCGCGGCATGAAGCTCTACAACTCCAACTTGGCCCCGAACCCGCGCCGCGTGCGCATCTTCCTGGCCGAGAAGGGGGTGGCGATCCCGCGCGTTGAGGTCGATCTCGCCAAACTGGAGCAGAGGACGCCGGAATTCTCGGCCCTCAATCCCTTCCAGACCATTCCCATTCTCGAGCTCGACGACGGGACGAGGATCGCCAAATCGATCGCCATCTGCCGTTACATCGAGGAATTGTGGCCGGAGCCGAATCTGTTCGGCTCGACCGCCTTCGAGAGAGCGACGATCGAGATGTGGCAGCGCCAGCTCGAATTGCGCCTGCTTCTGCCGATCGCGCAGGTGTTGCGCCACAGCCACCCGCACATGGCGGAAATGGAGAAGCCGCAGGTTCCCGACTGGGCCGCCGCCAACCGGCCGAGGGCGCTTCAGGCAATGGCGATCGTCGACGAGGCGTTGCGCGGCCGGCCCTTCATCGCCGGCGACCGCTTCACCGTCGCCGACATCACCGGGCTGGTCGCGCTCGATTTCGCCAGGCCCGCGCGGATCGCCATTCCGCCGGAGCTCGCCAATCTCAACCTCTGGCGCGAAACGCTAAAGGCCCGGCCGAGCGCAACGGCGTGATGCGGCGGCTTCCGGAAAAGCCGACGTTTCGGACGCGCTCAGGCGCAGACGCGCACTCCGCCGCGCCACCAGCATCGGCGGCCGTAGGCGTAGGGGCGGGCGTAGGGGTGGTAGCCGTAAACGCCGTAGACCGGCCGAGCGACATAGCCCCTCACATGACAGCCGCCGTAGGGTCCGCGGGTTCTCCCCGGTCCGCAACCGTAGGCGACGAATGTGACGCTCGCCCCCGCGTCGCCAAGCGGAGCTGTCGGCATCGCTTGCGCGGGAACGGCGGCCGCGAGGCCGATGAGCGCAAGCGCAGACGCAAACAGGATTTTTCGCATGAAGTCACCTCTCGATTCGTGTTGAGCCGATAGGTAGCGAGCCGTCGTTGAATGGCGGCTGAACGATTGGTTGGGCGCCGCGCGCGAACCTCAACGCCGAGCGCGCGGCTTCCGGTTCGGCCATCTGACGATCCGGTCCGGCCAATGTTCAGGCGCGAGGTCGGTTTCGCTGGCCGAAACCCGTCCGCGGACTGAAACGCCGGCCTCGTGCACGCTGTCCGGGGAACCGGAGATCAGCGGATGCCAGTCATAGAGATCCCGTCCTTCAGCGACCAGCCGATAGGCGCAGGTGACCGGGAGCCAGCTCAGCTCGCGGACCGCCGCGGGGGTCAACTTCACACAGTCGGGGACGCGCCGGTGACGCTCCCGATAATTGAGGCATCGGCAGGTCTTGGCGTCGAGCAGCTTGCAGCCGATGTCGGTGAAATCGATCTTGCCGGTGTCCTCGTCCTCGAGCTTGACAAGGCAGCAGCGGCCGCAGCCGTCGCACAGGCTTTCCCATTCCGCCGCGCTCATCTCATCGAGCGTCTTTGTCCGCCAGAACGGCGGCGCATGGGGGTCTTTCGCGGTCATCGGGTCGGTTTCAAGGTTTTTCGTCCGGCTGGTTCGCGAGCGCCCCTTCGGCGGTCCGCGCCCCGCCTCTTGCGAAAAGAAACGCTGCATCCCGCGCGAAGCCGAATGCGCTCGCATCGACACTAGGTCACGTCCCGCTGATACGCCAGCCCGCGTGTTCGAATGGACTTTCCCAAAGGTTGGCGCGAAAGTGCGGGCGGAAAGCAAACGGGCAAGCGCAAATCGCCAGGCAGGATATCGACCCGTGACCACGCTCGTCATCAGCCACCCCGCCTGCCTGGCGCACGAGATGGGAGAGGGCCATCCCGAGCGGCCCGACCGCTTGCGCGCGATCGAGCGCGCCCTCGAGAGCGAGGTGTTTCAGATGCTGGCGCGCGATCTCGCTCCGCGCGCCGAGCTTGCGGCTATCGCGAGGGTCCATCCCACGGACTATATCGAGGCGATCCGCGCGGCGACGCCGAAGCAGGGCCTGGCCGCGGTCGATCCCGATACGTCGATGTCGCCGGGCAGCTACGAAGCCGCCCTCCGCTCGGCCGGCGGCGCGGTCTTCGCCGTCGACGAAGTGATGAGCGGCAAGGTTCGCAACGCCTTCGTCGCCACCCGCCCTCCGGGCCATCACGCCGAAGTCGCAAACCCCATGGGCTTCTGCTTCTTCAACAATGCGGCGATCGCCGCGCGCCACGCTCAGGCGGCGCACGGCGCCGAGCGGGTCGCGATCGTCGATTTCGACGTCCATCACGGCAACGGCACGCAGCACATCTTCTGGAACGACCCGACCGTCGCCTACGCTTCGACCCACGAGATGCCCCTCTATCCGGGCACAGGCGCGATCGGCGAGCGCGGCGAGCACGACCAGATCGTCAACGCCCCGCTGCGCGCCGGCGATGGTAGCGAAACCTTTCGCGAAGCGATGGAAGCCGTGATCCTGCCGCGGGTCGAGGCGTTCTCGCCCGACCTCATCATCGTCTCGGCCGGCTTCGACGCCCACCACCGAGATCCGCTCGGCAACCTCAACCTGGTCGAGGCGGATTACGGCTGGACGACGCGGCGGCTGATGGAGATTGCCCGCAGGAGCTGCGGCGAGCGCGTCGTTTCATTGCTGGAAGGCGGCTACGACCTCAGCGGGCTCGCGCACTCGGTCGCCGTCCATGTGACGACGCTGATGGAGGCGTGAGGCGCGGATGCTGTCAATTCGGCTGATACTCCGGCTGCGATGGCAAGAAACCGGTCGCCCGTTCGTCCGGCGCGCTTTTCCACTGCAGAATTTGATCCTTGGTGATCAGTTTGTCCTTGATGGCGCGCATGATGATGTATGGTCTCAGGATCGGATTGGCGATTCGATAGCGCCGCCGAAATGATTCGCCGACACGCTGGAGAACGCGGCCCCGCGCCGGTTCGCTCAGGTCCTTCAGGTGTCGGGCGTAGCTCCCTGACTCGAAGGTTCTTCCGGTGATCTGGGACAGCGGTTTCTTGACCGCGGCGGTGGTGAAATAGCGAAGCTCGTCGACTTCCGCCAGCGCGCAGGCAAGCAGCACTTCCTTGTAGATGTGCCCCGGATGCGGGCTCTGCACCGCGTCGTTGTAGAGCGCTTTGATCGATTGCTGCCACTGATCCAGCGAGCGGTTCATGCCCTGCTCGACGTGCGCGGAGTAGATGGTCTTTCTTCCCGCCGCGAGCGCCGCGCGACACGTATAGATGCAAAGCAAATGGGCGATGTATGGGACCCCTTGGGAGAATAGCACAAGGTCCTCGCGCGCCGCGGCGTCGATCGCCATCGTCAATCGGGCGAGGCCCTTGTCCACGATGGTCCTGACCTCCTCATCGGACATTCTCGGCATCGGGATCTGGACCAGCGCCCTTTCGATCGACTGGTGCTCCCGGATCAACTCATTGACCGAATTGGCGACGCCGATGATCAGCACGGTCGCGTTGACGGAGTTGTCGGACAGAGCCTTGATCGTGTCCGCCATCGCGGTGATGACTTCGGTGTTCCTGATCCGATCGAATTCGTCGAAAATGACGATGAGCGAGGCCGTCGTCGACAGGTCCTGCAACGCGCGCCGAACGCTGTCGGGCGTCATCGTCTCGTTGGCGGGAGCGGGCAGCGGGGACAATTGCTGCCGGTTGGGAAATCCAAGTTGGGGCTGACGTTTCGACACCTCGATGTCCTTCAGCGCCTTGGTCCACAATGCCGAGTAGCTGTCCGAGATGTCGCAATTCGTTCTGGATATTACGAATGACAGGCGGTTCGCGAGAAATCCGGAAATCATGTTCGACAATGAGGTCTTGCCGACCCCCCGCTCGCCGTAGAGAATGGCGTGACACCCGCGCTGCGAAACGGCGTCGATGATCTTCTCGACCTGCTCCGACCGCCCGGCGAAAAGGTCTTTTTCATTGATGGGGGCGCCGGGCGTGAAGATCGATCCGGTCTGGAACGATAACGCCTGAAGGTCTGGCGGCATGGAAGCTGTCACTCCGAAAGCGCTATCCCTATCACGTCGGAAGTATCAAGACCTTAAAGGCGCGGGGCTGACGCATCAGCAAGCGACGAACCGATCGCTCATTTTCGCGATTACCGTATTTTGCTTGATCGTTAGCCCGCCAGCGACTTACAGAAATAGACCGGCTCAAGGTCCTCTGTCCACCCGCCCAAAATCAGACTTTCGCCGCTTGATGTCGGCGCGCGCCGCCTCTACCCCTCGATCGGCTCGACCGCCGCGATCTCGATGCCGAAACCCGAAAGCCCGACATAGGTGCGCGGATTGTCCGTGCGTAGCCGGATCGAGCTGACGCCGAGGTCGCGCAGGATCTGGGCGCCGAGCCCGATCTCGCGCCACTGCATGGCGCGGGCGTCGTCGGAGCCCGTCGGCCGCGCGCCGCTCAGGTTCGCCGGGACTCCCGCCGCCCCGTCGCGCAGATAGACGAGAGCGCCGCGACCTTCCGCCTTGAACCGGTTCAACACCTTGGGAATGGCGCCGCCGCCGAAAATGTCGCTCAGGATATCGGCCCGATGCAGCCGCGCCGGCACCTCGCGTCCGTCCCCGATATCCCCATGCACGAAAGCGAAATGCAGGACCGGATCGAATGGCGTGCGATAGGCGTAGCCCTGAAGATCGCCGATCGGCGTCTTGATCGGAAAGCACGCGACCCGCTCGACCAGCTTCTCGCGCGCCTGCCGATAGGCGATGAGATCCGCAACCGAAATGCGCCTGAGCCTGTGCTTGTCGGCGAACGCCTCGATCTGAGGCCCGACCATCACCGTGCCGTCGTCGTTGGCAAGCTCGCAGATGACGGCGACCGGCGGCAGGCCGGCGAGCCTGCAGAGGTCGACCGCGGCCTCGGTGTGGCCGGAGCGCATCAGCACCCCTCCCTCCTTGGCGACGAGCGGAAAGACGTGGCCCGGACGCACGAAATCGCTCGCCCCCATATTGTGATTGGCAAGCGCGCGCACGGTGTTGGTGCGCTGCTCGGCCGATATGCCGGTGGTCAGGCCATGGCGCACGTCGACGGAAACGGTGAAGGCGGTGCCGAGCGGGGCGTCGTTGATCGCCACCATGGGGGGAAGGTGCAGCCTGCGCGCCTCGTCCGCGGTCAGCGGCGCGCAGACGATGCCGCAGCCGTTGCGAATGATGAACGCCATCTTCTCGGTGCTGCAAAGCGAAGCGGCGACGATCAGATCGCCCTCGTTCTCGCGGTCGTCGTCGTCGGTGACGACCACGATCTCGCCACGGGCGAAAGCCTGGATGGCGTCGGCGACGGTGTGATGCATGTCCAATCCATTGAGCGCCGGCGGCGCCCGGTTGAGGAAATCGTTCGGCGTCACCGCGCCCAGCGTCTCGGCGACAATCCGCTCGGCGGTCTCGCGCGACAGCCACGAGCCGTGCTCGCGGCAGATCAAAGTCACCGCGCCGGGCGAAACGCCGATGCGGCGGGCGAAATCCGCACGCGTCATGCCGTTTCGCTTAAGCCAGTCGCCAAGTTTCATGACTGATAAATAGATTGAGGACGCCTTTAGCGCAACTCAATGTGTCAGGCGGGCGAGGGTCCGCGAAATCTAGTTGACCAGGAAATCTTATCGTGATAGTTTCCTAGTCAATCAAGGAACTCCGATGCGACCGCCCCAATCCGCATCCGACCTCACCGCCCACCTCGGCTATTGGCTGCGCTTTGTCTCTAACCACGTCTCGCAATCTTTCGCCCGCAAAGTGGAGGCGCATGGCGTGACGGTGGCGGAATGGGTTCTGATGCGCCAGCTGCTGGAAGAGGACTCCCTCGCCCCAAGCCGCCTTGCGGACCGCATGGGTATGACGCGCGGCGCAATCTCCAAGCTGGCCGACCGGCTGATCGCCAAGTCCATGCTGGCGCGTGTCGCCAACCCTAAAGACGGGCGGGCCCAAACGCTCTCTCTCACGTCTACCGGCCGCGCCCTGACGCCTGAGCTGGCGCGGCTGGCCGACGCCAACGATGCCGAATTCTTCGATCATCTCGCGCCGAACGACCGCGCGACGCTGTTCCGCGTCCTGCGGGAGATCGTGGAGAAACGCGGCCTCAAGTCTCTGCCTCTCGACTGACGACCCACGGCTTTCAACCTTACGAAAGGAGACGGATATGAACGCGAATTGGCAAGACGTCGCCCGCGCCACCCTCAAGGGCTCCGAATCGGGCGCGATGACATTCCCTCAAGGCGTCAAGATGCTCATCGAAGCCGGCTTCGACGGCTATGCGGTCGATTTCCGTCGTTCGACCCGGACCTACTACATGCCGAACGGCGAGGCGATCGAGCTGGAGACGGAGCCGATGGAGCCGGTGGCCGAACGTTTCGACGCCGCCGCGATCAAAGAGGCGCTTCGCGAGGCCCAGGCGCTGGTCCCGGGTTACGCCTACAAGGGCTTTTGCGCCAAGGTGACAAGAGCGGGCTGCGCCGGCTATGTGGTCTCGCTTCCGGGCAAGCGGGTGCTCTATTACGGCCGAACCGGCGAGACCCATACCGAGTGCTTTCCAGGCTCTCGGCCAGCCGCCAAGCAATGAACGCCGTCGTCCCGGCGGCGGGATCATGTCCGCCCTCGTCCTCGGCCACGCCGCGTTTTTGACGCGTAACAGCGTTATCGCGGAGACGCCTATCCGGGCGGTCCGCAACGGACGCCAAGGATCCTTGAAGGCGTGCAAGCGGCTTTCGAACGGGTCCTCGCGACGTTCGCTTTGGAGCGGCGAGCAGGCGATCAATTGATCCGCACCAGCATCTTCCCGAAGTTCTCCCCCTTCAGCAGATCGACCAGCGCCTGCGGCGCGCTCTCCAGGCCGTCGCGGATCGTCTCGCGCCAGGTCAGTTTCTTGGCCGCGGCGAGGGCGGCCAGTTCGCCGATCGCCTTCGGCCACAAATCCAGATGGTCCGAAGCGATGAAGCCCTCCACCTTGAAACGCTTGACCAGGAATATGCGCATGTCGGGAAGCGCGGTCGGCGCCCCCTCGTAGGACGCGATGAGCCCGCAGATCGCGACCCGCGAGAAATCATTGAGCCGCCGCAGGGCCTGTTGGAACGGCTCGCCGCCGACGTTCTCGAACAGGCCGTCGACCCCGTTGAACAACGCGTCCTTCAGGTCCTCGGCGAAGCGCGACGACTTGTGGTCGACGCAGGCGTCATAGCCGAGCTCCCTGACCGCGTAGGTGCATTTCTCCGGCCCGCCGGCGATCCCGACCGCCCGCGCGCCGGCGAGCTTGGCGAGCTGGCCCACCACCGCGCCGACCGCGCCGGTTGCAGCGGAGACGAGCACCGTCTCGCCGGCTTTCGGCGCGATGATCCCGTTGAGGCCATACCAGGCGGTGACGCCGGGCATGCCAAGCGCGCCGAGATAGGCCTGGATCGGGACCGACTTCCCGTCGACGACGCGCAAGCCCGAGCCGTCGCTGAGCGAATAGTTTTGCCAGCCGCCCGAGCCGACGACGGCCTCGCCGGCCTTGAAACGCGGATTGTTGGACGCCTCGACGATCCCGACCGTCCCTCCGCCCATCACCGCGCCGACCTCCTGCGGCTTGGCGTAGGACTTCGCGTCGCTGAGGCGCCCGCGCATGTAAGGGTCGAGCGACAGGAACGTATGGCGCACCAGCACCTGCCCGGGCCCCGGCGCCGGGACCGGCGCCTCGACGATGCGGAAATTTGCTGGCGAGACCTTGTCGGTCGGACGGTGGTCGAGGAGGATTTGGGTGTTCATCGGCATGGGCGTCTCCTCAGCGGATTTCGGCGACCATCCACCGGTTGTTCGCCAACTGCAAGCCGGCCGCGTAGGCTCTGGCCGGCGGGGGTATATTCCCGGCAACGGAGAAAAATATCCCGCAAATGCTTGCCCGGCGGCTGCCGCCGCGGTTAGTCTCCGCCCGTCAAAAACCGGCATAGGAGGAAACGCAAATGGATCGACGCCATTTCCTGCGTTCGGCCGCTGTCGCGGCTGCGTCATCGGTCGCCGCGGTCCCTGCCCTCGCGCAGAGCAACATATCCGACCCGCCGGGCACAATGCCCCCGGCGCGCGACTGGAACGATCCCTCGACCGCGATCTATCCCGATCCCGCCTTCGAGGTTTTCGACCCGCGGTTCGCCAAGTACAGCGGCGGCACGGCCGGCCTAGTGCGCGTCTGGACCGGCGGCGTCTGGACCGAGGGGCCAGTATGGTTCGGTGACCAGCAACGGCTGATCTTCAGCGACATCCCAAACGACCGGCTGATGGCGTACAACGTCGCGACCGGCCGCACACACGTGTTCCGCCAGCCGTCCAACTTCACGAACGGCAACACCCGCGACCGCCAGGGCCGCCTTATCTCCTGCGAGCAGGGCACCCGCCGCGTCACCCGCACCGAGTATGACGGGTCAATCACCGTGCTGGCCGACAAGTTCAATGGCAAGTCGCTCAACTCGCCGAACGGCGTGATCGTCAAGTCCGACGACACGGTCTGGTTCACCGACCCGAGCTATGGGATCGGCGGCGACCACGAGGGCAACCGCGCCGAGGCCGAGCTACCGCGCAACGTCTATCGGCTCGATCCGAAGACGGGGAAGTTGGACGTCGTCGCCGGCGACTTCAGCATGCCGAATGGGCTTTGCTTCTCGCCTGACGAGAAGAAGTTCTACGTCACCGATACTGGCCAGCTCGGCGGTCCGTTCAAGCAAACGATCATCCGCGTTTACGACGTGGCCGACGACGGCAAGCTCTCCAATGGACGGCTCCTGCACGACTTCAAGGACGTGCAACAGCCTTACATCGCCGACGACATCCGTTGCGATGAGGACGGCAACGTCTGGGCGGCCGGCGGCTGGTCGCCGAACCATGCGATGAACGGCGTGCGCGTGTTTGCGCCCGACGGCACGCCGCTCGGGGCGATCGTAGTGCCGGAAGTGGCCGCCAATCTCTGCTTCGGCGGTCACCACCACAACCGGCTGTTCATCTGCGCCAGCACCTCGGTCTATGCGATGGACGTGGGCACGCGCGGCGTCGAGCTGTAGCGCCGGCGATAAGTCATCGCTTCCCCTTGGGCAAGCCCGGGGGAAGCAATCCAAGGGTGAAAGAACGCAGCGGCGCTATTGAACCGGCGCCGCCGTCACCAGCACGAATCCGCGGGTCTTGCCGCCATTTGCGGCGTCGGGGGTGTTCATGGCGTCAAAAATGTCGGTCGTCTTGACCCAGACCGGCGGGTATTTGTAGCGCGCGACATCGAGGACGAGGAAGCGGTCGGCCTTGCCGTCGTAAGCCGCGAGCGGCGAGATATGGCCGCCGATCTCTTCGCCGATCGCCTTGCGCAGGTAGTTGACGAGCACAAAGTGGCCGGGCTCGCCAAGATAGCTGCTCGCCAGCCGGCGGAATTCGTCGGCCGAACTGTCCGAGGCGTGATGGACTTCGGTCTTGACCGGCTCCGTGGCGAGGATGCCGCCGATCTGGTCGAGCGTCATCCCCTGCCGCGCCAGGGTCTCGCGCGGAAGGACCGCGTCCGTCTGCTCGTTGAGCAGGTTGTCCTGGGTGAAGGTGCGGTAGGGCGTATATTCGGGAACGGGGGGCGCGGGGACGCCGAGCGCGTTCAGGACCATCACGATGCTGGCGACCCCGCAATAGGCCTGGGTCTTCTGGGTCAGGAAGTTGCTGGCGAGCGGGAAATAGGCTTCCCGCGCGTCGCTCTCGGCAAAGTAGACCTCGCCGTCGCGGGTGCTGAAGCCCGTGAGGTTTTGCGGCAGCGGCAGCGTATCGGCATGCGCGCCGGCGGCCGAGATGCCCACGACCAACGCTGCGAATGCGGCGAACAGTTTCGACATCAACCGCACCCTTCCAACGACATGTCAGGCGACGGCTCAGATTGGCCCACTGGCCGTCGGGGGGCAACCCCCCAAGGCTTGCGCCAAAACTGGCGCCGCATTGCGCCGAACGGGCGCCGGCGCATCGGCCATAAGGCCTCCAGGTCGCGAACACGCGCGGCGCGGGCCGCCCGCGGCCTCGGCCCGATGCCGGCCGTTATGCACAAGGAGCAACCGACGTCTCGGCGGCGCGGCGCTTGACTTGATGGAGCCGGGCGGCCCAATGCGGATCGGGCGGCCGCGGCCTCTTTTTGAAGTCATACGCCTTGCGCGGATGCGGCGGTCCATGGCTGGGATCGCGCCGGTGCGAGGCGTATTGAACAAGGCCAGACAATAGGCCGGGTCGAAACGGTTCGGTGATAGGAAGGCAAGCATGCCTGCTCGGTTGAACTCGCTTTGGATCGGCGAGCAGCTTGGCTACGTCGAAAAGCTCACGCTCGTCTCGGCGCTGGCGGTTGGCCACACGTTCAGACTTTATTCCTATGCCGCCGAGAAGCTTCGCGGCGTCCCAAGCGGGGTGGAGGTTCGCGACGCGAATCAAGTGGTTCCCTATCAGGCGCTTGCTCATTATTTTGAGGGCGGTTCCGCGGCGCTCGGCACGGATTTCTTTCGCTACGCCATGCAAGCAAAGGGATTAGGCGCTTGGGTCGATCTCGATCTCTATTTCATCCGGCCGATCGACTTCGAGGACGAATATGTCTTTGGCTGGGAGCACGAGACGTCGATAAACGGCGCGGTTTTGCGGCTTCCTGCAAACTCGGAGATGGTTCGCGAGCTCTGCGACATCCCGCCGGCGAACTGGCGGCCCCCCTTCTATGGGCCCAGAAAGACGGCGATGTTCTACTGGAGGAGGCTCACCGAAGGCGACATTCGGCCGGAGAACTACCGTTGGGGCACATTCGGACCAATGTTCCTGACTTATCTGGCGAGGAAATACGGTGTTGAGCGCCTGGCAAAGGAGCGCTCCGTCTTTTATCCGGTCTCCCACAGCAATTGGAAATTGCTGTGCGGTCCGCCGGAATTCGTCAAAAGCAAGCTCACCAAGGAAACGAGAACAGTCCACCTTTGGCGCTCGATATTGATTCGGAAAACGGGAGCCGCGCCTCCGCCCGGGTCTTATCTTGAGGCGCTCTGTCATGCGCATGCCTTGACGGCGGCGGACCCGATCGGCGACCAGGACCGCGATCGCCAACATCCCGCGTCAACCGGCGATCTCTCTCGGGCATAGGGCGCGTTGCGTTGGGATGGAATTGTCATGTATTCGGCCTTTCGAGCGCGGTCCCATGGACGCTGACCGCGATGGGTATTGCGAATCGCGCTCGGAGCTGAAGCGCCGTCGCATCGAATTGACGACGTTCATTGGTTCATCATGACATCGTCGGTTTCGCCGGAGCAAAAGCTTTCGCGGACCGCGCTCATTGCCCTGGTCGTGGGGTCGATGGTGGGGTCGGGCATCTTTGTGCTGCCCGCCGCGTTCGGCCGAGCGACTGGGGGATTCGGCGCCCTGATCGCCTGGGTCATCTCCGGCGTCGGCATGCTGATGCTGGCCTTCGTTTTCCAGACCTTGTCCCGCCGCAAGCCCGATCTGGATTCCGGCATCTATGCGTACGCCAAGGCGGGATTCGGCGATTATCCGGGCTTTGCGTCGGCGGCCGGCTACTGGATCGGCTGCTGTCTCGCCGATACCGCCTGCCTGATCCTGATCAAGGCGACGCTCGGCCAGTTCTTCCCGGTCTTCGGCGACGGCACAACGCTTGTCGCGATCATCGGGTCCTCTGCTTTGCTGTGGGGCGTGCACATCCTGGTCTTGCGCGGCATCAAACAGGCCGCCGCGCTCAACGCCATCGCGACCTACGCCAAGGTCGTGCCGATTTTCGTCTTCATCGTCGTCGTCATCTTCGCCTTCCGGACGGATGTTTTCGCCGAGAATTTCTGGGGCGGCGAAGCGCCGGGCTTCGCCAGCCTAAGCGCGCAAGTGCGCGGCGCCATGCTGGTCACGGTGTTCGTATTCGTCGGGATCGAGGGCGCAAGCGTCTATTCCCGTTACGCTGCCGACCGCAACGACGTCGGGATCGCGACCGTGCTCGGATTTCTTGGCGTCCTCAGCCTGCTCGTGCTGGTGACGGTGCTTTCCTATGGCGTCCTGCCGCGCCAGGAGCTGGCGGGCCTCGCCAATCCGTCGATGGCCGGGGTCATGCAGGCGATCGTCGGTCCCTGGGGCGCTCTCTTCATCAGCGTCGGGCTCCTGATCTCCGTGCTCGGCAACTACCTCTCCTGGTCGCTCCTCGCCGCCGAGGTCGTGCATTCGGCCGCGCTCAATGGAACGATGCCCTCAATTCTCGCGCGGGTGAACGCCGACAAGGTTCCAGCGCCGGCGCTGTGGCTGACCAATATCGTCATACAGACGTTCCTGCTCGTCACCTGGTTCGCCGAATACGCGTTCACGCTCGCCCTCAAGATGACGAGTTCGATGACCCTCATCCCCTACCTTCTCGTCGCCGCTTACGGGCTCAAGCTCGCGTGGACCGGAGAGACGTACCGCGCGGGCGGGCGTGAGCGGGCCGTCGACTGGGCAATCGCCGCGGCCGCGACCGTCTACGCCGCTGGAATGATTTATGCCGGCGGCGCGACGTTCGTGCTGCTCTCAGCCATTCTCTATGCGCCCGGGACTTTCCTGTTCGTCCTCGCCAGGCACGAACAGGGAAAGCCGCTCTTTACCCCGGTCGAGTGGGCGCTGTTCGGGGCGATCGCGGGCGCGGCGGCGATTGGGATCTACAGTCTCGCGACCGGCGCGATTTCGGTCTAGCGCGGGCCGCCGCCTGGCCGCCGCGGCGCCAATCGACGCTGAAGGGGATTTCTGTTAGGTTCGCCCCTCAAAAGGGCAGATTCACCAAAAAATAGCGATCCCAAAAGGTCCGGGGGGGGGAATGGCGTCTTCGACAGCCACCGCAGCGTCTCCGGCCACGTCGGCCGCTCCGGGGAAATTGCCGCTCTCTTCGCTGGTCGCCATGGTCATCGGCTCGATGGTCGGGGCGGGCATCTTCAACCTGCCCGGCCGCTTCGCGACCGCGACCGGCCCGTTCGGGGCGCTCATCGCCTGGACGATCGCTGGGACCGGCATGTACATGCTGGCGCGCGTGTTCCAGGCGCTGGCCCAAAGGCGGCCGGATATCGACAACGGCGTCTTCGCCTACGCCAAGGCGGGGTTCGGCGACTACGTCGGCTTCCTGTCGGCCTTCGGCTACTGGCTAGGCTCCGTTCTCGGCAACACCTTCTACTGGGTGCTCATTGGCGCGACGCTCGGGCGGTTCTTTCCGCGATTTTTCGGGGACGGCACCACCGCGTTCTCGATTATCGTCTCGCTCATCGGCGTCTGGGCCTTCCATTTCCTGATCTTGCGGGGGGTAAAGGAAGCGACCTTCATCAACGCGGTCGTCACCGTCGCCAAGATCGTTCCGCTCATCCTCGCGGTCCTCATCTTCGTCTTCTTCTTCAACTATTCGCAGTTTTCGGAGAATTTCTTCGGCGGCGTCGGCATGCCGGAAAAGTCCCTGCTCATGCAGGTGCGCGACACCATGCTGATCACGGTTTTCGTGTTCATCGGCATCGAGGGCGCGAGCGTCTATTCGCGCTTCGCGCAGAAGCGCTCGGACGTGGGCGCGGCGACCATTCTCGGCTTTGTCGCCGTCACCGGCCTCATGGTCGCGATCACCCTGCTCCCCTACGCGACGGCGCCCCGCTCAGCCATCGCCGGGGTTTCGAACCCTTCGCTCGCCGGCGCGCTCGAGCTGGTCGTCGGCCATTGGGGCGCGGTCATGATTTCGATCGGCGTGCTCGTCTCCGTGCTCGGCGCCTTTCTCGCCTGGACCTTGATCTGCTCGGAAGTGCTGTTCGCCGCCGGCAAGTCGAACGACATGCCGAAGCTTTTCGCGGCGCAGAACGCCAACGAGGTTCCGGCCAACGCGCTCTGGCTCTCGAACATTCTCGTATCGCTTTTCATCATCTCGACCTACTGGTCGAGCGACGCCTTCAATTTCATGCTCGACATGACGAGCGTGACGACCCTCTTCCCTTATCTGCTCGTCGCGGCATACGGGGTCATGCTGGCGCACAGCGGCATGGGCTACGAAAAGGCGCCCGACGAGCGGGGCCGCGACCGCGTCATCGCGGGGTTGGCGGTCATCTACACCGTCTTCATGATCATCGCCGCCGGCGCCGAAGTACGTGATTCTGACGTGCGTGCTCTTCGCGCCCGGAACGATCCTCTATTTCTGGGCGCGACGGGAACTGAGCGCGCGCCTGTTCAGCGGGACGGAGCTTGTCGTCTTCGCCGTTCTGATCATTGGGGCCGCCATCGGCGTTTACGGCCTCGCGACCGGACTCATCACGCCCTGACAAGGAAAAGGCGGCAGCCAGGAGATCTCATGGAAACCAAGCTCGGCGTTCATTCCGAAGTCGGCCAGCTTCGCAAGGTGATGGTCTGCGCGCCCGGCCGCGCCCACCAGCGGCTCACGCCGAGCAATTGCGACGACCTTCTGTTCGACGACGTGCTCTGGGTCGACAACGCCAAGCGCGACCATTTCGACTTCATCACCAAGATGCGGGACCGCGGCGTCGACGTGGTCGAGATGCACAACATGCTCGCCGAAACGGTCGCGATCCCCGAAGCGAAGAAATGGATTCTCGACAACCAGGTGACGCCCAATCAGGTCGGCCTCGGCCTGGTCGATGAGGTTCGCAGCTACCTCGAGGGCCTTGAAGCCGCGCGATCTGGCCGAGACGCTCATCGGCGGCCTTTCAACCCAGGAGTTTCCCGACCATGTCGGGGGCGAGATGCTCGAGCTGGTGCGAGACGCCGCCGGCGTAACTGAATATCTGCTGCCGCCGCTTCCCAACACCCTCTACACCCGCGATACGACCTGCTGGATCTATGGCGGCGTCACCCTCAACCCGCTCTACTGGCCGGCGCGGCACGAGGAGACGATCCTCACCACCTCGATCTACAAGTTCCACCCCGACTTCGCCGGCAAGGTGAATGTGTGGTGGGGCGATCCGACCAAGGACTGGGGCCTCGCCACGCTCGAAGGCGGCGACGTCATGCCGATCGGCAAGGGCAACGTGCTCATCGGGATGAGCGAGCGCACGTCGCGGCAGGCGATCAGCCAGCTCGCCGCTACGTTGTTCGAGCGCGGCGGCGCCGAGCGGGTGATCGTGGGCGCGATGCCGAAACTGCGCGCGGCGATGCACATCGACACGGTGCTGACGTTCGCCGATCGCGACTGCCTTTTGATCTACCCGGACATCGTCAACAAGATCGAGGCCTTCTCCTATCGTCCCGGGTCGAAGAAAGGCGCGGTCGAACTGCACAAGGACAAGGGCGGCATCGTCGAGACTCTGGGCGAGGCGCTGGGCGTCAAGAAGATGCGGGTGGTCGAGACCGGCGGCACCGACTACATGCGCGAGCGCACCCAGTGGGACAGCGGCGCCAATCTCGTCTGCGCTTCCCCCGGCGTCGTGTTCGCCTATGACCGCAACACCTACACCAACACCCTGCTCCGCAAGGCGGGAATCGAGGTCATCACCATCGTCGGCGCCGAACTCGGTCGGGGACGGGGCGGCGGCCATTGCATGACCTGCCCGATCATCCGCGACGCGGTCGACTATTGAGAGCACACCCGCAAAGGCGATCTGGTCTCAAATGCGGAAGCCGAGCGGCGGGGCGATTTTCGATTTCCGCGCCGCCCCCCCGTCGCCACGGACGCGGGCGGGAAGCGCGAATGGTCGCCGTTCGCGCTGGAGCGGAAGATTGCTGTCGCCCTCGCCGCGACTTTGTCGTTCCTTATGGCGCTCGCGTCCACTGAGGCCGCCGGCGACCGCAGCGACGCTGGCGTCGATGCCGATGGCGCGCGAACGGGAGCGCTGCTTGGCGCGTTCGGTCCTTCCAGGCCCGATGCGCGGAACTCACGGCGACCACGCGACTTCGAAAGCGTGGCGCAATCGACGGAACTCGCCGACCCGTCGCCAACCAAGACGGCCGGCGGCGCATTGATGACGGGGCGTTCGGGGAATTGGTTGAGGCCAGGCATTCGGGGGGATCGGGCAGATGGGCGAGGCGGCCTGAGCAAGGGACACTGACAACCAGGCGGAGCGGATACGCGCCCGCTTGCGCGTTGGGACTTGCCCTCGGCCTCGCCTTCCCAGCCGAGGCCCTCGCCCAGGCCGGCGGCGGACGCAGTGACGCTGGTGTCGACGCGGACGACGCGCGCATCGACGCGATGCTCGGCACGCTCAATCTGTCAACACCCCAGACTTTCGGAAATCTCTACTCGACCGCGCCCGGCGAAGAGCAGCAGGTCGAGCGGCCGCAGATCCGACTCAACGCGCTAGCGCCGCTCGCCTTCGATACGAACCCGCTCGAACTTGGCGCCGGGAGCGGTAACAGCTGGGGGACGTTTCCTGTCGGCAACGTATCCGCGGCGGCGCCCGTCGGCGACCTGCCGTTTCGTGTCTCGGTCAGCGCGCGTTCCGAATTCAAGCGCTTCTTCAACGAGCCGGACGCCGATGTCGACCGGCTGACCTTTTCCGGCCGCATCCAATACGTCGATCCGACCAACGACCAGGCGTGGTCGCCATATATCGCGATTACCCCGCGTTTCGCCTATCTGCCGACCTTCTTGGACCAGACCGAGGCCCGGCAGGACTTCAATTTCGGCTTCAACAAGAGCTTCAATTTCAACCGCTCGTTTGAGCTTATCCCCGCGGCCGCCGACACCTCAGCCGAAACGGTCTGGTCCTTTGGACTCACCGCCTTCGCGCAAAGGCGCTTGCGCCAGCCGCAGCTCTCATCCGACGCCTTGTTCCTGATCCCGTCCGCCTCGTGGGCCATCTCGAAGGACTGGAACGCCAGCTTCGCCGTCGAGATGCTCGGCCGCTGGTACGAGCCGGACAGCGCAGGCGAAACGAGTCACGACTGGGAAGCGCTGCCGATCGCTACGCTCGAATACATCATTCCGGCCTCGCTGTTCGGGAGCGATGAATTCGCCAATCTGCTCGGCCGCCCGGCGATCGACCTTCAGGGCTCGCATCTCAAGGTCTGGTCGACTGTGCCGGGAGTGAGTTTCAACCAGTGGGAAGGGAGCGCCACGCTCAAGGTCGGCTGGCGGTTCTGAGCCCGGCGGGAGTCGGAAAAGAGCTCCCTGTTTGGCGCAAAAAAAGCTCCCTGTTCCCTGCAAAAAACCTCCCTGTTGATTCTGCTCATCTGGCGCGGCAAATCTGGGCCTTTTTGCCAGGCGAGGCGGTCCGATCGAGCCCAATCGGAACCCGCTTCAGGAGCTGGTTTCAAAGCGTCCCGAGCAGCTTGCTCGGAGGCTTGTCGCGCGATGCGGGCTGGGCGTTCGGGATTGAAGCAGGCGGGATCGGCGCGGAGACCGCGGCCGGTCCAGGCGCGCCGCGAGGGCCAGGGCCTGGCGGGGGCGCGGCGACTGGCGCTGAGCCCGCATGCGCGCCGCCGCCGCCTCGTCCGCCTGGCGCGAGCGTCGGCGCCTGCGCGCCGGTGAGATCGAGCGGCGGCAGCGGCGGAGCGTCCGGGTTGGGCGTATCGGCGTTGCGCCACGTCCCGAGCGGCAGGCCGGCGACCGGCACGCCTTCGTGCGCCGCCTTCATGAACCGGCTCCAGATTTCGACCGGCAGATTGCCGCCCGACACTTTTCTGGTCGGCGAGCCGTCGTCGTTGCCGAGCCAGACGCCGGCGACCAGATAGCTGGTGTAGCCGACGAACCAGGCGTCGCGCCAATCCTGGCTGGTGCCGGTCTTGCCGGCGGCCTGCCAGCCCGGCAGCTCGGCCTTGCGGGCGGTGCCGGTGAGCAGCGTCTCCTGCATCATCTGGTTCATCATCGCCACATATTGCGGGTCGATGACGCGGCCGAAACTGGCGTTGCGCCGCATGTAGAGCTGCTTTCCGCCGGCCGTCCGCACCCGCGCGATCACGTGCGGCTGGACCCCGATGCCGCCGTTGGCGAACGCCGCATAGGCGGAAACCATCTCGAGCGGCGTGACTTCGGAAGAGCCGAGCGCGATCGAGGGAACAGGATCGAGATCGGAGGAAATGCCGAGCCGGTGGGCGACGGCGACCACCGCCTTCGGTCCGACTTCGAGGCCCAGGCGCACCGCGACGGTGTTGAGCGAGAGGGCCAGCGCCTTGGTCAGCGTCACCGGGCCGAAATACTCGCGGGAATAGTTCTCGGGGCTCCATCCCTTGACGGAGATCGGCGCGTCCTCGCGCACGGTGTCGGGGGTCAGGCCCTTCTCGAGCGCCGCCAGATAGACGAACGGCTTGAACGACGAGCCGGGCTGGCGCTTGGCGGCGACCGCGCGGTTGAACTGGCTGTCGGCATAATCGCGTCCGCCGACCATCGCCTTGACCGCGCCCGTGGGATCGAGCGCCGCCAGCGCCCCCTGCTCGACGCCGAACTTGGCGCCCTTTGCGTTCAGCTCGTCGGTCAGCGCCCGCTCGGCCTCGGCCTGCATCTTGAGATCGATCGTGGTCGTCACCACGATATCCTCATCGATCGCGCCGACCGTGTCGTCGAGCGCGTCCATCACATAGTCTGCGGCGTAATTGATCGAGCCGGCGCTCTTGTCGCGCTTGACCTGCGCCGGATTGGCGAGCGCGAGCTTGGCCATCGCCTCGGTGATGTGGCCCTGCTCGGCCATCGCGGTGATGACCTGGGCCGCGCGCTCGTTGGCGCCCGCGAGGTTGCGGTTCGGCGCAAGCTTGGTCGGCGATTTCATCAATCCCGCGAGCAGGGCGGCTTCCGACAGCGTCACGAATTGCGCGCTCTTGCCGAAATATTTCTGCGCCGCGGCCTCCACCCCGTAGGCGCCCGAACCGAAATAGACGCGGTTCAGGTAAAGCTCGAGGATCTGATCCTTCGAATACCGGCGCTCGAGCCATAGCGCCAGGATCGCCTCCTGGATCTTGCGCGAGAGCGTGCGCTCCTGCGTCAGGAAGAGATTCTTCGCCAGCTGCTGGGTCAGCGTCGAGCCGCCCTCTATGCCGCTCCTCCCCGCCACGTCGCGCATCAGCGCGCGCGAGACGCCGAGGGGATCGATGCCGATATGATCGTAAAACCGCCGGTCCTCGATCGCCACGAACGCCTTGGGCAGATAGGGCGGAAGGTCGGTGAGCCTGACCGCCGGGCCGCCGGTGTCGCCGCGATTGGCGATCAGCGAGCCGTCGTCGGCGAGGATGGCGATGTTGGGCGGGCGCTTGGGCACCGCGAGCTGATCGATCGGCGGCAGCTGGCTCGCGTAGAAGGCGACGACCGCTGCGACCGAGACGACGCCCCAGACCGAGAGCACTACGCCCCAGTAAACCAGCTGGCCAACGAGCGAGCGGCGCTTCCTGCCCGTGCGGGTCGCGCGAGAAGCCGGCGTCTTCGTCCTGCGGCCGGAGAGCGGGCGGTCGGCGGGGTCGGCGCGAAGGTCGTCCCCGGCGCTTTCGCCGCGCCAATTCAGGCGCGGCTCGATCCGCTTGCGGGTTTTCTTGGCCCCTCGCCCGAACATCGCTGATCCCGCTCGCGGCGTCTCCTGATGAAGGAGCCTCGGGCGAAACGCGCCCCGCCGGGTCCAGGAGCGTAAAGCGGGCGGTTTAAGGGCCGGTAAAGCTTGCGGCGAAATTGACGGATTGCGGAAATTCCCTGAGGACACGGGTTTCGATCGGCCCCCGCGCCCTTGCGCGGGCTCAAACGCCTTGGCAAAGTCCGCGCCCCCGCTCGCGGGGCGCGCGCGCGCGCGAGCGTCTGGGATAGTTCGGGATTTCAAGCGATGAAGGTCACCATCGAGCGGTCGGTCCTGCTCAAGGCTCTGGGACACGTGCATCGCATCGTCGAGCGGCGCAACACCATTCCGATCCTCGCCAACGTGCTGATCGAGGCCGGGGATGGCCGCCTGTCGCTGAAGAGCACCGACCTCGACCTCGAGGCGGCCGAGTTGGTCCCGGCCGACGTCGCCCAGAATGGCGCGACGACCGTTCCAGCGCACGTGATCTACGACATCGTGCGCAAACTCCCGGAAGGCGCGCAGGCGAGCCTCGAGACTGCTGGCGACACGGGGCAGCTGGTGCTGCGCTCCGGCCGCTCGCGCTTCACCCTCCAGGCCTTGCCGGCCTCCGACTTCCCCGATCTCACCTCGGGCGAGTTCTCGCACCGCTTCTCGCTCTCCGCGGTCGAGCTCAAGCGCCTGATCGAGAACACCCAGTTCGCGATCTCGACCGAGGAGACGCGCTACTATCTCAACGGCATCTTCCTGCACACGGTCGAGGTCGACGGGAAGGCGATGCTACGCGCGGTCGCGACCGACGGCCATCGGCTGGCGCGGGTCGAGACGCCCGCGCCTCAAGGGTCGGTCGGCATGCCCGGCGTCATCGCTCCGCGCAAGGCGGTGAGCGAGGTGCAGAAGCTCCTCGAAGACATGACGCAGGACGTGGCGATCGAGATTTCGACCGCCAAGGCGCGCTTTCAGTTCGGCGACGTCGTGCTGGTCACCAAGCTGATCGACGGCACGTTCCCCGATTACGCGCGCGTCATTCCGACCGGCAACGACAAGCGCCTCGTCGTCGACAAGGAGCCGTTCGAGAAGGCGGTCGATCGCGTATCGACGCTGTCGTCCGAGCGCGGCCGGGCGATCAAGCTCGCGATCGCCGAGGGCAAGATGACGCTCTCGGTCAACAATCCCGATTCGGGCTCGGCGAGCGAGGAAATCGAGGCCGACTACGATTCCGCGCCGATCGACATCGGCTTCAACGCCCGCTACCTGCTCGACATCGTCGGCCAGCTCTCGTCCGACACGGCGCTCATCCGATTGGCCGATCCCGGCTCGCCGACCCTCATCCAGGATCGCGACGGCGCGCCAGCGCTCTATGTTTTGATGCCGCTCCGGGTGTGAGGCGGCAAGGGACGGGCGAGTTGAGGAGGAGGGCGCGATGAAGAGATCGGGATGCGGGATCGTCTCTCTCATCCTGATCATGGGCGTCGCTGCGGCCGACGCGCAGAGCGCGGCCAATATGGCCGCACTCAAGGGCCTGGCTCCGGTCTCCGCCCTCATGAGCATCCCCGCCGGCCGGGCCGCGCTCGCCTCCAACTACACCGTCACCGGAGGAATCCAGACGGGCGTCATCCGCCAACCCACGCTCATGCCTTTTGCCGAACAGCAGCAGCAGGCTTTGCGCGACGCTTTCATCACCGACGGCAATCTGGCCCAACTGGCGGACGGCCTCGGCACGACGCTTGAGGCCGCCTATCAGGCGCGCGCGCATTATCTCGATCGCCAGCGCTTCACCAGCATCTCCAAGACCGTCGCGGCGGTGATTGCCTACGCCAACGCGACATCGGGATCGGATTCGAGCGCGGGGAAATACTTCTTCGCCAATGGCACGACCGACGGCAAGAACCCGGTTTCCGACGGGGCGATGGCCATCTTCAAAGACGCCGGCGGCGCTCCCGATCCTTTTGGCCGCGGCTATGGCCGACCGGCCGGAGCTCCCGGCGCCGACCTTTATGGGAATTCCCGTCCGTTTCAGACCGAGCCCATGACGTTGCCGATCGTGGGACTGGACTATTTCAACGTTCCGGCCGGCAACGACGTCTATAACCGCGGCCCGATCATGAACCTGACTGACAGCCCGTCCTTCCCGAGCGGGCACACGACATACGGCTATATGGGGTCGCTTCTGCTCGCCGTGCTCGCGCCCGATCGGTATCGGGAGATGGTCGTTCGCGCCGCGGAATACGGCAATGACCGCATTATCATGGGAGCGCACTACGCCATGGACGTGGTGGGCGGTCGAACACTGGCGACCTACGATCTCGCCCATCTCTTGGCCAACGATCCCGTCTACATGAACAGGCCCTTGAAGGATATCGCCAGGGCGACCGCAATGTCCGAGCCTCAGGTCCAGGAGACGATCGGCGACTTTCGGGCGGCCGTCGCGGCAGCCGGGGCCGACCTGACGAGGGCGCTCGAGGCGGCCTGCGGCGATACAATCGCCGCTTGCGCGCGTCAGGACACCGGCCGCTTCAACGCGCCTGCGATGAACGAGGCCTTCTACGCCATGACGCAGACCTATGGGCTTCCGATCACGCATCCGGAAATTGCGGACAAGATGGAGGACGTCGGCGCATTGGCGCCCGAAGCCGGCAACCTGCTGACGGCGGCTTTCCCCAAACTCAGCCTTGAAGAGGCAAACCGCATCCTGACTGAGACGGAAGGACCCGGCGGCGGTTTTCTCGACGACGGGTCAGCCTTCGGCCTCTATTCCCGGCTGAACCTCTACGCCGCTGCGGGCCGCGCCGCGGCGCTCTCGCGCGAGAAGCCCTGAGAATACGGCCGCTGGATTGCTTCATCGCCATAGCCCGGCGAAAGACGGGCGTCCCTCTACGCGCTATGGCGCCTGGCAAGAACCCGGATCATCGCTCGAGACAGAGAGACATTGGAAAAACGCTGGGAGCGGTCAGTCGAAGCGAAGGACGGTCTCCGCCCCCTCGATCAAGATCGCGCGAAAGTCGTCGACGTTTGTCAGCGTCGGGCCGGTGACGACGAGGTCGCCGAGGGCGGCGAAGAGGGAATAGGAATCATTGTCGTCGAGGCGGGCGCGCGGATCGAGTTCGAGCGCTCGGGCGCGGGCGAGCGTATCCGGCATGACGATCGCGCCGGCGTTGTCCTCGCCGCCGTCGATGCCGTCGGTGTCGGCGGCGAGGGCGAAGATTCCTTCGCGTCCGTCGAGCGCGGTCGCGAGCGAGAGCGCGAACTCGCTGTTGCGGCCGCCGCGCCCTTTGCCCTTGATCGTCACCGTCGTCTCGCCGCCGGAGAGGAGAACGCACGGCGGCTTCACCGGTTCGCCGTGCCGCGCGGCCGAGAGCGCGACGCCGGCGTGAACGATCGCGCATTCGCGCGCCTCGCCCTCGATCGCGTCGCCGAGAATGAGCGGCGCATAACCGGCCTCGCGCGCCTTGGCCGCGGCGGCGGCGAGCGAGCCGCGCGGCGTCGCAATCAAGCGATTCTCGACCGTCGAGAGCCGCGGGTCGCCGGGCTTCGGCGTCTCGTTCAAGGGGTCGGCGAGATGCGTCGCGACGCGCGCCGGGACGTCGATCCGGTAGCGCGCCAGGACTTCGCGCGCTTCGGCGAGCGTGCTCGTGTCGGCGACCGTCGGCCCGGAGGCGATGATCGACAGGTCGTCGCCCGGCACGTCGGAAATGACGAGGGTCACGACCCGCGCCGGCGCCGTGGCGATGGCGAGCCTTCCGCCCTTGATCGCCGAGAGATGCTTGCGCACCGCGTTCATTTCGCCGATGCGCGCGCCGCTCTTCAAAAGCGCGCGGGTGATCGCCTGCTTGTCGGCGAGCGTGACCTCGCCCCCCGGCAGCGACAGCAGCGCCGACCCGCCGCCGGAGATAAGCGCGAGCACGAGATCGTCGCTCGTGAGGCCATGCATCATCGCAAGGATTTCGCTTGCCGCCCCCATGCCGGCGGCGTCCGGGTTCGGATGCCCTGCCTCGACAACGCGAATGCGCCGTGTCGGCGCGCCATGGCCGACGCGGGTGACGACCAGCCCCTCGAGCGGCCCACGCCAATGATTCTCGACCGCCGCCGCCATCGCCGCCGCCGCCTTGCCCGCGCCGACCACGATCGTTCGTCCTTTCGGCGGCTCGGGCAGATGGTCGGGCACGATCAACGCCGGGTCGGCCGCCGCCACGGCGGCGTCGAACAGCGAACGCAACAGGGCGCGTGGATCGCGCGAGGTCATGGCGCCGCCGCTTCCAGCTCCGCCGACCTGCGTCCCCCTGCCCAAACCTCGGCCACTTTGAGGCTGTCGGTCAGATGGACGAGATCGGCGCGAAGGCCCGGCTCGAGCCGGCCGATCCGATCGTCGACGCCGAGCAGTCGCGCTGGCGTCAGCGTCGCCATCGTCAGCGCCTCGGCGAGCGGGACATTGAGGGTATTCGCCACATAGTCGACCGCGTCGCGCATGGTGATCGCGGCGCCGGCGAGCGTGCCGTCCTCGGCGACGAGCTTGCGCCCGATGCGGGTCATCCGCCGGCCCTGCAGCTCGAACACGTCGGGGCCGCCGGCGGCCGGGGGCATGGCGTCGGACACCAGCGCGAGCCCCCGCGCGCTCTTGGCGGCGATCGCCGCGCGATAAGCGGCGGGGTGGGCGTGCTCGCCGTCGGCGATGAGGCCGCAGACGATGCGCGGATCTGCGAGCGCGGCCCCGACGACGCCAGGCGCGCGCGAGGCGAGCTGACTCATCGCGTTGTAGAGGTGGGTGACGGCGCGCGCGCCGGCGTCGAAAACGAGCTCGGCCTCCTCGGCGCTCGCGTCCGAATGGCCGAGGCTGACCACGATCCCGGCCTTCGCCAGCCGCGCGATCCTCTCCAACGGGACCGAGGCCGGGGCGAGCGTGACCACCATCGCGCCCGCGCGCGCGCCGATCAGCGCTTCGGCGTCTTTCTCCCGCATCGGGCGGATGAATTCGGGCGGATGCACGCCCTTGCGCCTGGGATCGATGAACGGCCCCTCGACATGGACGCCAAGCGCGCCGGGAACGCCGCGCTCGGCCTCGCGCGCCGCCGCCAGCGCTTCGATCAGCACCCGCGGCGCATCGGTGACGACGGTCGGAAGGAAGCCGGTGACGCCGGCCAGCCGGTGCGCCGCGGCGATCGCCGCGATCCCTTCCACGGTCGGCTCGGCGTTGAACAGCACGCCGCCGCCGCCATTGATCTGCCAGTCGATGAAGCCGGGGCTGAGAATTCCCCCGCCGAGATCCTCCTGCTCGCCGCCGCGGGGGCGGTCCGCGAAGCGGGTGAGCGCCGCGATCGAGCCGCCTTCGATCACGAGAGCGAGATCGTCGTGCAGCCGTTCGCCGTCGAACATGCGCGCGCCGAAGAGAACTTTCATTTCGCGGCTTCTCTTTGCGGCGCGACGGCGCCGCCGGCCAGGAGGATCGCGCCGTCGGTCGCGTCGTGCAATGGGGCCATGAGCAGCGCGGCAATTTCGGGGTCGAGATAGGGACGCAAGGCTTCGCCCGCGCCCCCGACCAGCGCCACCCGCTCCGCCCCGAGGGCGACCGCGCCGCGGGTCAGGGCGCCGATCGCGCGCGCCGCCGCCGCCGTGATTTCGAGCGCGATCCGATCGCCCTCGGCGGCGCGTCGCAATACGTTTGGCGCGAAGGCGCCCAAATCTCCGGGCCTGGCTTTGCGCGCCCAGTTCATCATCGCCACCGGGTCCGCGGCGAATCGCTCGATGATATCGGCGGTGAGCGCGCTCGCCGGCCCAAGCCGGTCGAAAGCGCGCATCGCGGCGCGCAGCGCGTCCAAACCGATATGGGAGGCCGAGCCGTCGTCGCCGAGCGTGAACCCGCGTCCGCCGATGATGGTTTCCTTGGCCCCGATGCGGGCGATCGCCGCCGAGCCGGTGCCGGCGATCACCAGTCCGCCGTCCGCCCCGGCATGCGCGCCGATGCATGCGGTAACGGCGTCATTCGCCGCTCGCACGAGGCGAAAGCCGGGAAACGCCTCGACGACCCGCGCCGCGTCGCTCGCATCCTCGATCCCGGCGAGGCCGAACCCGATGGCGATCCGGGGATGGTCTGCGCCCGTAAGCCCGGCCCTGCCCATGACCTCCTCGACGATCGCCCGCAGGACGGCGATCGCGGCGGCAAGATCGACATGGACGTTGGCCGCCGCGCCGCCCGCCTCGGCGAGCGCCGCGCCGTCGACGTCGCGCAGCCGCGCGCGTGAGCGCGTGGCGCCGCCGTCGACGCCTAGGTATAGCGGCGCGCCGGTCATCCGCCGGTCGCTCGAACGTCAACCATCGCCGCCGCCGCCGCCCTCAGCGCCTTTGCCGCGTCCCCCGACGCGAGCGGCTTTGCGCTCGCCGTCCGCGGCGTCTGCTCCGGCGTCGCCGGCAGATGCAGGAAGAGGGCGGGGGTCGCCGGCTTCCTTTCGCGCAGATATTGCAGGGCGCCGAAATAGAGATGGTTGCAGACGAAGCCTCCGGCGTTCCTCGACACCCTCGCCGGCACGCCAGCCTCCCTTATCGCGTCCACGATCGCCTTGACCGTCGCCGTCGCCTGGAGCCGTTCGGGGGCGCCTTCGAATATCGGGGCGGCCCTTCGAACCGCGCCCTGATTGTCGGGCGCGGCGGCGTCGTCCAGGTTGCGCGCGAACCGCTCGACGCAGACGACGCCGCGCCGCGCCGCCTGCCCGGTCATCAGCACCGCCTCGGGCTCGAGCGTCTCAATCGCACGGACAAGTTCCTTCACCGAAGCAGCGTAGGCGCAGGGCAGGAGGCGCGCGGCCGCAGCGAATTGGCCGCACCGCCAGCCGTCGAGCTTCCGCGCCGCTTCCCACGACGCGTTGACCGTCTCGCCGCCGAACGGCTCGAACCCGGTGACGAGGATGGTCGGCGCTGCGCTCGACAAGGGTCCTCAGGCGAACAGGCTGCCGCGCTCGGCCAGACGGCGCACATGGACGTCGGCGTCGCCATAAGTCCCGTCGATCATCGTCAGGCGCTTGAACAGATGGCCGGCCTTGTACTCATAGGTCATGGCGATGCCGCCGTGCATCTGCACCGCCTGCTGGCCGATGAACTTGGCCGAGCGGCCGATTTGCGCTTTCACCGCCGACATCGCCTTGGCGCGCTCCGGCGCGTCGTCCCCGTCCGCCATCATCGCCGCCAGATACATCATGCTGCGCGCCTGTTCGAGCGCCACCGTCATGTCGGCCGCGCGATGCTGCAGCGCCTGGAATGAGCCGATCGTGACCCCGAACTGCTTGCGCGTCTTGAGATAATCGACGGTCATGGTCAGCGCTTCCGACATCGCCCCGACCGCCTCCGCGGCCAGCGCGGCGATCGTCTCGTCGACCGCCCGCTCGATGATGGGGAGCGCGCCTTCCGGAGCGCCGATGACGTCGTGGGGCGCCGCGCGGACATCGGCGAAGGCGATCTCCGCCGCCCGCCGGCCGTCCTGGGTCGGATAGCCGCGCCGGGTCACGCCGGGAGCGTTGGCGTCGATGAGGAAGAGGCCGATCCCATCGCGATCGCGCCGCGCGCCCGTGAGCCGCGCCGAGACGATCAACCGGTCGGCGCTGTCGCCCTGGCCGACCAGCGTCTTCTCGCCGTTCAGCACGAAGCCGCCGCCGCCGTCCTTGACTGCGCTCAGCGCCACGTCATTGAGGTCGAAGCCCGATTGCTTCTCCATATGAGCGAAGCTCAGCCGCAATTCTCCCGCGGCGATCGCCCCGATGACGTCGGCGCGCTGCTGTTCGCTTGCGCCGTGCTTCAGAAGCGCGCCGCACAGGACCACGGTCTCGAGGTAGGGCTCGAGCGTCAGCGCCTTGCCGAATTGCTCCATCACGATCATCGTCTCGACCGCGCCGCCGCCGAAGCCGCCGTCGGCCTCGGCGAACGGCGCGCCGAGCAGGCCCATCTCGGCGTAGTCGCGCCAGAGCGCCTCGCTCCATCCGTGCGCGCTCGCCTGATAGGTCTTGCGGGCCTCGAACCCGTACCGCTCCCGCATCAGCCGCGAGACATTGTCGCGCAACTGCTCCTGTTCGGAACTGAGCTCGAAATCCATTTTCTGTCAGAGCCCCAGGATCGCCTTGGCGATGATGCCGCGCTGGATTTCGTTCGATCCGCCGTAGATCGAGACCTTGCGGGTGTTGAAATAGGTCGGCGCGAGCGGTCCCGCCCAGTCCGGGCCGACCGGAGGCTCGTTGGTCATGTCGCCGGGCTCTTGATAGGGCAGGGCATAGGGTCCGACCACCTCCATCAGGAGATCGGTCGTCGCCTGCTGGATTTCCGAGCCCTTGATCTTGAGCACCGAGGAGGCGGGATCGGGCTTGCCGGCGGTGCGGCGGTTGGAAATGACCCGCATCTGCGTCACTTCGAGCGCCTTGAGCTCGATTTCGACCTCGGCGAGCTTGGCGCGGAAGAAGGGGTCCTCGATTTTCGGCCCCGAGCCGTAGACCGGGATCGAAGCGAGTTCGCGCACCCGGTCGAGCCGCGCTTTCGATAGTCCGACCCGGGCGATGCCGTTGCGCTCGTTGGCGAGCAGGAACTTGGCGTAGTCCCAGCCCTTGTTCTCCTCGCCGACGATCGCATCGGCCGGAACCCGCACGTCGTCGAGAAAGACTTCGTTGACCTCGTGGCCGCCGTCGATGGTCTGGATCGGCTTGACCGTGATCCCCGGCGTCTTCATGTCGACCAGGAAGAACGAAATGCCCTCCTGCTTTTTCGCCTGAGCATTGGTGCGGGCGAGGACAAAAATCCAGTCGGCGTACTGGGCCATGGTGGTCCAGGTCTTCTGTCCCGAGATCACCCAGCCGTCGGCGTCGCTCTTGGCGGTCGTCCGGAGGCTGGCGAGGTCCGACCCGGCTCCCGGCTCGGAGAAGCCCTGGCACCACCAGTCGGTGAGATCGACGATGCCGGGCAAGAAGCGCTTTTTCTGCTTCTCGGAGCCGAAGGTGTAGATCACCGGGCCGACCATGCTGACGCCGAACGCCACCAGCTCGGGCGCATTGCCGCGTTGCGTCTCGTCGAGAAAGATCGAGATCTCGATCGGGCTCCAGCCCGTCCCGCCCCATTGGCGCGGCCAGTGCGGGGCCGCCCAGCCCTTGGCGGCGAGAATGCGCGTCCAGCGCACGTAGTCGTCCTTGGAGAGGCGCCGGCCGGCGACCGTCTTCTCGCGGATCGAGGCCGGCAGGTTTTCGCGCACGAACGCGCGCACCTCGGCGCGAAACGCGAGTTCCTCCTCGGTCAGTCGAAGATCCATGGGGTCGCCTCCCGTATCACAGCGCGGCTGAATGCGCGGGCTTTCGCGCTTTGCCCCCCAATGTCAAGCCTGAGCGCGGCCGCGTCAACATGGGGATCGGCGCGTTGCAATACTGTCATATTGCGCGTAAGCGACCAAGATCGCCGCTATTTTCCGGGTCTCGCTCACTCCTCCGGCATCCCCGCTTTGCGCAGGCCGTCGAAGAGCCGCTCGTTGTAGGCCACCCACGTCGAATTGTCGGCCAACGACAACTGCTGCTTTCTCAGTTGGGCGATGGTCTTGCTGGTGACGCCGTTGACCGCGAGATAACGATTGAGGGCTTCGTGGGCGTCTGCCTGTTGCCCGGTCAACGCGAGCGCCGCTGCGAGTATGAGTTCGGTGAAGACATTGGCGCCCTCCGCCCGCTGAAGCCATTCGATTGCTTGATCGTCTTGTTGCTTCATGAAGAAGGCCCATCCCTTCTGGTGATACAAATCGCGCAACTGAGGGTCGCGCGGACTGAGGCGAATCGCCTTGTCGTCAAGCTCTAGGGTGCGATCCGGCCGGCCCAGAAAGTTGCTTGCAACGCCGAGGGCAAGGTAGGCATCGATAAAACTGGGATTGAGAGCAAGGCTGCGTTCCCCCTCGATGACCGCCTCTTGGGTGCGGCCTTGCGCCATGAGGACATAGGCTTTGGCGTTGTGAGCAGCATAAAAATTCGGGTCTATGGCAAGCGCCCGCGTCACAAACTCGTCCGCCTGCCGGATGTCGGCCGGTGGGTCGCGGCTCTGGGCTTCTATGACCGGAATAATGTGTCTGTATGTCATTCCGGTCAGCGCAACGACGTTGCCGTTGTCCATATGCAGCGCCTGGTCACACAGGTCGAACGCCGCCGTGAATTCTGCGGACCCTGGGGGAGAGTTGTAGATGCCCGCCTGGCAGCGTAGGGCCAAGTCCTCCGCATCGAGATTGCCCGGGCGCGTTCGCGTCACGCGGGCCGCATCGACGGCGACCAATTGTATCTGCATGGCGCGTGCGATGCGGGTAACGATCTCGTCCTGCATCTGCAAGAGATCGGCGCGATCGGCATCGAACTGATCGGCCCATAGATGCGCGCCGGTCTCGGCGTCGACGAGCTGGGCGTTGACCCGCACGCGGGTTGCCTCGCGCTGCACCGAGCCTTCCAGCACATAGCGCACGCCGAGGTCCCTGCCGACCTGCCTCACGTCGACGGGCTTGCCCTTGTAGGTGAAGGCGGTGCTGCGCGCGATCACGAACGAGCCGCTGATCCGCGAGAGGTCCGTCGTCAGCCCCTCGGTGAGGACATCGGCAAGGTAATCCTGCCCCGGATCGCCGCTCAAATTGGCGAAGGGGAGTACAACAATGGAAAATCGAGGCGTTGGCGCCGACGCCTCGGGACCGCTCGCTGGCCTCACGGCGAGCCATATACCAGCCGTGATCACGGCGAGTGCGACGATCCCGGCGGCCAGCAGCATGAACATCGAACGCTGCTTTGGCGCGGCGGGCTTAGTCGGCCTCGCCTGCGCCGGCTTGCCGACCTCGAGCGAATAGACCCGGACAGGGTCGGCGATGTTCTTGAGCTCTTTCGGGCCGAGATCGCTGACCGCGAGATCGAGCCGCCCCTTAACCTGCCGATAGGCGTCCTCGGACAAGCAGACCGCGCCCGGCTGGCAGATGCTCTCCAATCGCGCGGCGATGTTGACGCCGTCGCCCATCAGATCGCCGTCGCTCTCCTCGACGACGTCGCCCAGATGAATGCCGACGCGGAATTCGATGCGCTTCTCCGGCGCCAGGCCGGCGTTGCGCTCGATCAAGCCGTTCTGCACTTCGATGGCGCAGCGCACCGCGTCGACGACGCTGCGAAATTCGATGAGAATGCCGTCGCCAGTGCGCTTGACGACGCGCCCATGATGGGCGGCGATGGCGGGGTCGATCAGGTCGCTCCTCAAGCCCCGAAGGCGCGAGAGCGTGCGATCCTCGTCCGCTCCCGCGAGCCGGCTATAGCCGACCACATCGGCGACCAGGATCGCCGCAAGCTTGCGGGTCTCGCTCACTCCTCCGGCACCCCGGCCTTGCGCAGGCCTTCATAGAGGCGGTCATAGTCGCTGCGCAAATTGGGAGTGTCGTATGGCTGGCGCGCCTTGAATTGGGCGATCGTCTTCGGGGTGTCGAGCGGCAGCGCGAGATAGCGGCGCAATGCCTCGCGCGCCTCCGCGTCGTGGCCTGAGAGCGCGAGGGAAGCCGCCAGCTTAAAATAGGGCATCACGGCGTTCGGGGACGCGGCGATCGCGCGTTTGAAAAACTCAGTCGCCTCTTCGTAGCGGGACTGGTTGAACAGTCCGTCACCCTTCTCCGTGAGATATACAGTGGCAAGCAAGTCGTGGGGACTGAGCCGCAATGCCGCATCAAGGTATTGATCGGCCTTTTCTGTGCGTCCGGCCGTCCAATTGGCGATCCAAAGCGAAATGTAGGCCTGAAGGAAACTCGGATTGAGAGCGAGAGTCCGCTCTGCTTCGACAATCGCCTCATCCGGGCGTTGTGGGGCCAGGAACAGGGACCTTGCGTAATGCGCGACGTAATTGTTCGAATCAATTGCAAGGGCACGCGAAATCAGCTCATCGGCTGCCAGACGGTCGGCTTGGGGGTCGGCGCTCAGCCAATTGTACACCAGCGCCAGACGCCTTAGCGCCAAAATACTTAGTGCCCGAGTATTGTCTTTATCGATCCGCAAGGCCTGTTCGCAAAGGCCGTAGGCTTGCTGCATTTCTTTCGATACTGCACCGTGAATATAAGCGGCCTCGCACTGGAGGGCCAATTCCTCGGCGTCGGGATTTTGAGGGTGCGCCCGCGCGATGCGGCTCGCTTCCGCCGCGGTCAATTCGACCTGTATTGCCCGGGCGAGGTGAGTGACGATCTCGTCCTGCATCGCAAGGAGATCGGTTTCATCGGCGTCGAACTGATCCGCCCAAAGATGAGCGCCCGTCACCGCGTCAATGAGCTGGGCGTCGACCCGCACACGTGTCCCGCTCTTTTGCGCGCTCCCCTCCAGCACGTAGCGCACGCCAAGCTCCTTGCCGATCTGCTTCACGTCCATCGACTTGCCGCGATAGGAGAAGGCTGTCGTGCGCGAGACGACGAAACTGCCGGGCAGCCGTGACAGGCTGGTGGTCAGCTCTTCGGTCAGAACGTCGCCAAGATAATCCTGGCTCGCATCGCCCGAGAGATTCGAGAACGGCAGCACGACGATGGAAAGTTGCGCGGCCTCGGCGGGCGGGGCGAGGCTGGCGCCGAGGAAATGCCAGGCGCCGGCCGCGACGGCGATCAGCGCGGCGATCCCCGCGACGAGCAGCGCTGCGATCGAGCGCCGGGATGAAGCGACCGCCTTGGCCGGCTTGCCGACCTCAAGCGAATAGACCCGGATCGGTTCGGCGATGTTCTTGAGTTGGGTCGGACCGAGATCGGCGACCGCGAGATCGAGACGCCCCTTGACCTGCCGATAGGCGTCCTCGGACAGACAGACCGCGCCCGGCTGGCAGATGCTCTCCAATCGCGCGGCGATATTGACGCCGTCGCCCATCAGGTCGCCGTCGCTCTCCTCGACCACGTCGCCCAGATGAATGCCGACGCGAAATTCGATCCGTCGCTCGGGCGGCAGGCCGGCGTTGCGCTCGATCAGGCCTTGCTGCACTTCGATCGCGCAGCGCACCGCGTCGACCACGCTGCGGAACTCGATCAGGCTGCCGTCGCCGGTGCGCTTGACGATCCGCCCGCGATGCGCGGCGATGGCGGGATCGATCAGGTCGCTGCGAAGCCCACGCAGCCGCGAGAGCGTGCGATCCTCGTCCGCTCCCGCGAGCCGGCTATAGCCGACGACATCGGCGACCAGGATCGCCGCAATCTTCCGGGTCTCGCTCATTGTTCCGGCAGCCCCGCCTTGCGCATGCCTTCGAGAATCCGCTCGGCCCCTGTCAGGAACGTCGGCTCGTCGCTCCTTGCCGTCCAGGCGGCGCGGATGCGGGAGGCGGATTGGGTTGGATTGAGGGCGAGACCGGCTTTGACTGCCGTATGCGCCTCGTCAAGCCGGCCCAGCAGCGCGAGAGCTGAGGCCAAATTCAAATTTGGGGCCGGAAAATTTCGATTCGCCTCGACTGACCGTCGAAACCACGCGGCCGCCTCCTCGTCACTTCCGAGGTGGAGCTTCGCCAGCCCCGCGGTATTCATCCAGATGTATCCATTCTTGTCGCGCGGACTGAGGCGCAGGGCGTCAAGGATATGCGTCTCTGTTTCTTCGGCGCGACCGATGAAAATCTTGCCAAAGGCGATATTTGAATGGGCGTGGGCAAGATTTCGGTCCAGCTCCAAAGCGTGTTGACATTGGGCGATCCCCTCTGCGGCGCGCTTGGTCAACACTTTGACAAGCCCCAAGTTCATGTGTGCGCGCGCATGGTCCGGGATCGAGGACAAGGCTTTGGCCAACTTTGCTTCGGCGGCAGCGAAGGCCGCCGCCGGATCGGTCACAAAAAGATTTGCGCCGTCGGCCACGTCCGCGCGCGCCGATCCGATAAGCGCCTCGACATTGTCGGGATCGGCGGCGAGCGCGCGATCGAAAAAGCTGCGCGCTCGCAGCACAGTGTCGGGGGTCGTACCCTTGTTGTGCCAAGCCAAACCTTGAAAATAGAGGTCCATCGAGTCGGGGTTCGGCGCCTGTTCCGCGCGTCGCGCCTCGGCGGCGACGAGCTGGGCGTTCAGCGCGCTTGCGAGGCGCGCGACGATTTCGTCCTGCATGTCGAAGAGATCGGCGAGCGGCTTGTCGAACCGCTCCGCCCAGAGATGGCTGCCCGTTTCGGTGTCGATGAGCTGGACATTGACGCGCATGCGGTTCCCCCCGCGCTGAACGCTGCCTTCGAGGACGTAGCGGACGTTCAACTCGCGCACAATCGTCTTCACGTCGACCGGTTTGCCCTTGTAGGTGAAGGCCGTGTTGCGCCCGATCACGAAGGCGCCTCGTATCCGCGAAAGATCGGTCGTGAGGCTCTCCGTGACCCCATCGACGAAATGCTCATGGCTTGGATCGCCGCCGATATTGGCGAACGGCAAGACGACCATCGACAGGCGCGGCGGCGCAGATTTTTCGGGCGGCTTCGCCTCCGTCGCAGGTTTCGCTTGGGCCGGCGCGCCGACGTGAAGCGAATACACCCGGATCGGGTCGGCGATGTTCTTGAGTTGGGTCGGGCCGAGGTCGGTGACCGCGAGATCGAGCCGCCCCTTGACTTGCCGATAGGCGTCCTCGGAGAGACAGATCGCGCCCGGCTTGGCAGATGCCCTCCAGCCGCGCGGCGATGTTGACGCCGTCGCCCATCAGGTCGCCGTCGCTCTCTTCGACCACGTCGCCCAGATGAATGCCGACGCGGAACTCGATGCGGCGCTCCGGCGGCAGGCCGGCGTTGCGCTCGACCATGCCGTTCTGCACCTCGATCGCGCAGCGCACCGCGTCGACCACGCTGCGAAACTCGACCAGAATGCCGTCGCCGGTGCGCTTGACGATGCGCCCGTGATGCGCGGCGATGGCCGGATCGATCAGATCGCTGCGCAGCCCCCGAAGGCGCGAGAGCGTCCGATCCTCGTCCGCTCCCGGCGAGCCGGCTGTAGCCGACAACATCGGCGACCAGAATCGCCGCAATCTTCCGGGTCTCGCTCATGGCGCGCCCCTGGGCCGCCGCTGAGATTAGCACAAAAACCCGGCAAGAGCCGCGCGGTCCCGGTGTGGTCCGATCCAGCCGAAGGAAGGGAGTCCAAACTGTTGGCCGAAGGTCCGATTGGGGTCGGAAAGCGAGAGTGATATCCGACCTGCTTTCGCCGCTGTGGCGCTCGGCTTTGCGTCGCAGCTATTTTGTGTTGAAGACTAGATCGCCTCCCGCGCCCCACGGAGTGGCCATGCCGAAATTCTCCGCCAATTTGGGCTTCCTGTTCACCGAGCTGCCGTTTCTCGATCGCTTCGCCGCGGCCGCGAGAGCCGGGTTCAAGGGCGTCGAATATGCGTCGCCCTATGAGCATCGCGCGCGCGACATCGGCCGGCGGCTCGCCGACCATGGCCTGACGCAGGCGCTGTTCAACCTCCCAGCCGGCGAGGCCGGCGAGCGCGGCATCGCCATCCTCGCCGGCCGCGAAGCGGCGTTCCGCGACGGCGTCTCCCGCGCTCTCGATTATGCCGAGGAGCTCGGCTGCCCGCGCCTCAACTGCCTCGCCGGCGTTGCCCCGGCCGACGCCGATCGGCGAGCCCTGGAGGAGACGTTTGTCGCCAACCTCGCCTTCGCCGCCGACGCGGCGCGCCGACGCGGCGTCAAGCTCCTGATCGAGCCGATCAACACGCGCGACATCCCGGGCTTCTTCTTGAGCCGCAGCGACGAGGCCTTGCGGCTGATGAGCCGCGTGAAGTCCGATAACCTCTATCTGCAAGCCGACATCTACCACATGCAGGTGATGGACGGCGATCTCGCCCGTCGCCTCGAAGCGGCGGCGCCGCGCATCGCCCATATCCAGATCGCCGACAATCCCGGCCGGCATGAGCCGGGCGCGGGCGAGATCAACTACGCGTTCCTGATCCCGTTGATCGACCGGCTCGGCTACGACGGCTGGGTCGGCTGCGAATATCACCCGCTGACGACCACCGAAGCAGGTCTCGCCTGGATGGCGCCCTATCGGGATTGGGGCGGCAAAAGCGAGGATTCTTCTTTCTGAAAAGCAAAAACCATGCTATGCTCCGCGGGTCATGAAAATCAACCTGCGATTCACAATCCGGGCGGAGACCGGAAAATTCGATACAGGCGCCGGAGCTTGTCACGCGGGGTCCAGCATCGCCCTCTGGGGCAAAATATCCAGGAAAGATTTTTTTGCCCAAGGGGTCGGGGGAACTCATTGAAGCGGCTCATTTCGCACAAGACAATCCAAGGAAATCCAACTCATTTTTCTTGGAAATATTTGGCTGTTTCTTGGGATAATTTGGCCGGGCTTTGGAGAATTTGGGGTGGATTTGGAGAGCCTCGAGGCTCGGGTTGTCGCCTGACAACATAAGTCTTATGTTTATACTCGCGCGCGGCGCCAATCATCGGTCCCAGCCGGCGCCGCCGACATCGCCAGAGAGCGACGCCGATTGAGCTCTCGCGCGAACGCCACGACGCCGATTTGTTGCCACGGTCATACTTTCGCGCCATTTTGAACCGCGATGGTCGCCGAGTCGTTCCCGCGTCCTTATCGAGGCGGAGTGGAAATCGTTTCCCCGTGCGCAATGTCCTGACCATCATTGCGGTCGCGCTGGTCGCGGTGATGTCGGCAGCGCTTGTCGCGCCCATGCTCATCGACTGGTCCGCGCACCGCGCCGACATCGAGGCGCGGCTGCACGCGATCACCGGCGCGAACGTGTCCCTGAATGGGCCGGTCGAATTGAGGCTCCTGCCGACGCCCTATATCGCGCTCGGCGCCGGCTCGCTGTCGGCGCCAAGCGCCGACGGACCCCGGCTGTCGTTCGCTTCGGCGCGGCTCGAGCTTGCGCTCGTCAAGCTGACGAGCGGTCAGATCGAATTCTCCGACATCAGCCTCGATCAACCCGTTCTGACCATCATGCGCGGTGGCGACGGCGCCGCCGCGATTCCCTACGTTGCCGATCGCGCGGCTCCAGTCCACCGGGGTCGACCGACTGATCGTGCACGGCGGGCGGGTGATCGTCGGCGACGGCAACGGCAACGCAGCGGCGTCGGAGATCGCCGGCGTCGAGATCGAGGCCGCCGCGCCGTCTCTCAACGGGCCGGCTCATCTCACCGGCCAATTTTCCGGCCCTGACGACGCGCCGGTCGTTTTCAGGTTGGCTTCGGAGAAGCCGGGTCTCGAGGGGACGCCGCTTCGCATCGAGGTGGATGCCGGGCCGAGCTGGCCTGCCGCCAAGTTCGAAGGCATGCTCGAGGGCGACGCCGCGGGCGGGCTCGCCGGTCTTCGATTGGCTGGCGCGGCGACGTTGACGGGAGCCGCGCCCGGCGAGCCCGACCCCATACCCTGGCGCGTCGCCGGACAGATGAACGCCGACCTCCATCACGCGGCCATTCGCGGCGCGGAGTTTCGGCTCGGGACGGAAGAACGGGCGCTTAGGGCCGAGGGAGACGCGACCCTCGCCTTTGGCTCGCCGGCCGGGCTCAGCATCGGTCTGAAAGCCAAACAGGCCAACGTCGACTCGCTCATGCGCCGCAAGGGCGAAGACGGCGTGGCGCCCGCGCGCGCCGTCACATTGCTGTCCGGGATTGCGTCGGCGGCGCTTCAGGGCCGGCGAGGCTGGATGTCGATCCAGGCCCAGGTCTCGGCCGAGCCGATTATCCTTGGCGCCCAGACGCTGCCGGACGCCAGCGTGGCGCTGCGAGCCGAGCCCGGCGCGCCGCTGCATCTGCGCTACAACCTCGGCCTGCCCGGGCAAAGCCGATTGCGGGGCGAAGGCGATCTCGAAACTGGCGCGGCGGCGAAATTCCGCGGCGAAGTCGAGTTCAGCACCGCCGACCTTGCGCTTCTTCGCGACTGGGCGAGCCTCGGCGCGCCTGAGAGCGCCGCCAAAGTCGTGGCCATTGGTCAAGCGCTTTCCTATCGCAGCGCCTCGCTGTCGGGCGGCCTCGAAGCGTCCGCGACCGGATTCTCCGCACGCGATCTGAGGCTGACGGTGGACCGCACGACCCTGACAGGCTCCCTCGCCTTCGCCGCTCCCGCCGGCGGCAAAGCCGGCCGCTTCGACGCGGATCTCGCGAGCGAATCGCTCGACGTCGACACGCTGCCGAGCCTCGCCGCCGCGAACATGGTCGGCGGCATGGACTTTTCGCTCTCGCTGAGCGCGGGCTCGTTGCATATCGCGCGGGTCGGCGACGCAGAGATCGACAGCGGCTCGATGCTCATGAGGGCGGTCAAGAGCGGGCCGAACGTCACACTCGAGCGCTTGAGCGTCGCCGGCTTGGACGGCGCCTCCCTCGACCTCCAGGGCGCGATCGGTCCCAGCTCGATGGCGGCGACCGGCCGTCTGCGAGCCGACCGGCTGCACGATTTCGCCGTTCTGGTTTCGCGCCTCGCGCCCGGCGACTGGAGCCGGATTCTGGTCGAGCGCGCGGCCGAGCTTTCGCCGGCGGCGCTCACTTTCGACGCCCATGGCGCCGGCGATGCTTCCGCCATCGAATCCATGCGGGCGAATGGATCGGCGGGCGAAACCCAGTTCACGATTGCGCTCGACCGGCAGCCGAAAGAGAACGGCCGCGCCCTGACCCTCGCGCTCGATTCGCCAAATTCCGGCGCGCTGCTGCGGCAGTTGGGGCTGCGCGCGGCGTCGGCCGGGAGCGGGCGCGCCCATGTCGCGCTCAATGCGGGGGGCGCCTGGGCGCAGGGCTATGATGTCGACGCGACGTCCTCGATTGCGGGTTCGGAACTCGCCTGGCGCGGCCGCTTCCTGCCGGCCGCCGAGGGCGACGGGGCAAAACTGTTCGGCGGCGCCAGGATCAAGTCGCCGAACCTCGCCCCGCTTGCGGCCGCGCTCGGTCTTGCGCCGGCCAGCGGCGGCGTGCTCGGGCCTGCCGATATCGGATTCGAGGCGACTTTGCGCGGCGATCGGTGGACGTTCTCGAAGCTCGCCGCGACGATCGCCGGCGTCAAGGCCAACGGCGAATTGACCTTCGAGCCTGCCGCGACGCCTCCGGCGGTCGCGCTCGCGAGCGCCGACATTTCCCGCGCCCAGGAGGCCGTTGGCTCGGGGGACGCGGAGCCGCGGCAACCTCGGGCGGAGCTCGAAGGCGAGCTCGCACTCGACCGCCTGCCGATCGCCAGCATTCTGGCGCTCGCGCTCGGGTCACCCCAGCTGGGCAGGGCGGGAGCGCGCTGGTCGGAGGCAAAATTCGCCCTCCCGCCGCTTCGCCTTCCATCCACCGCCGTGCAGCTCCGGGTAGGAACGCTCGATCTGACCGACGCTCTCTCTGCGCAGGGGTTCGCGACCGCAATGCGCCTTGACAAGGGCCGGCTCGATCTTGACGACCTTAAAATGCAGATCGCGGGAGGCGGCGCCTCCGGACACGCGACGATCCGTCGCGACGGGGACTCTGCGACGCTGACCGGCGGATTGGGCGTCGAATTCGGTCGCGCTCGAACGGCCAGGATTCGCTGGCCGCCTGGGAGGAACGCTCGATTTCGCCTCGACCGGGCGCAGTTCCGCCGCGCTGATCGACGGGCTCGCCGGCGCCGGGACGGTGACATTCGCCAGCGCCGCGCTGCCGCGCACCGATCCTGCCGCGCTCGACCGCGTCGTGGCCAAGGCGCAGGCCCCCGACGCGGCGCTGGACGAGACCAATATCGCGTTCGCCTTCGGCAACGAGCTGAGCCGGGCGCCGCTGGCGATCCCGGACGGGTCGGCGTCGATCGCGCTTAGCGCCGGCGTCATGAAAATCGGCCCGATCAGGATTCCCCGGACGGCGCGGCGACGGCGTGCTGAGCGCCGACCTCGATCTGCGCAAGCTCGCCGCCGAAACGCGCCTCACGCTCTCCTTGTCGGCCGGCGACTTGAAGTTCTGGTCGGGACCGCCGCCGAGCGCGGCTGTCGTCGCAGACAACGCCGTGGAGGCGCCAAGGCGGCAGCTCGACGTCAGCTCCCTATCCGCCGGCCTCGCCGCGCAGGCGATCGCGCGCGAGACCGACCGCATCGCCGCGATGGAAGCCGACATCCGCGAGCGCGCCTACTTCAATCGACGCCTCAAGGGCGAGCGGCTGATGGACCGACGGCGGCAGGAGATCGAGGACTTCGAAGTCGAGCAATCGCGACTGAAGGGCCTTGCCGAGCGCCTGCGCGCTCAGGAGGAGACGGAGAAGGCGGCCGAGCTCGAGGCGGCGGCGGCGAAGAAGGCGGCGGCCGAAAAGGCCGCGGCTGACAACGCCGAAGCCGCAAAGACCGAAGCCCCGGACGGCGAGGCGACGACAGCCGCGAAGGCTCCGTTCGCGCCGGCTCCCGCGGCCGCGAAGACCGACGATTTGGGCGCCGAACGCGCCCTCGCCGATGCCCCCAGCGAGGCCAAAAGCGCGCTCGCCGCCGGGCGACCCGTCGCCTGGCGGCCTCTACTGATCGAATTGAGCGTCCCCCTCGGCCTCGAGCACAAACACCCGAATGGCCGACGACAGATTGGCGTCGCCGCGCGAGGCGTCGACCATCGCAGCCACCTGATTGAGCGACAGTCCGCGCTTGCTGGCGATGCCTCGCAGCCGGCGCCAGAACGCATCCTCGATCGAGACGCTGGTGCGATGTCCGGCGATGACCAGCGAGCGTTTGACGACGCGCAAGCTCGTGGCGTCAGTCGGCATCGGGGCGATCGAGCCGACGGGCTTCGAGGCTGGCGTCTGAAAGCGCTCGCTCGCTCTCGACGAGACGTTTCTCGGCTTTCGAGCGGCCGAAGACGACGCGGTTCTGCGCCGCTGCCGCTCGCTCGCGCTCGCGCGTCTTTTGCTTTCGCGTCCGCCGGAGGTTGACGATCTCGCTCAATAGCTCCTCTCGGCTATTTCTTGCGGAAGGCGTCGATCGACACGACTTTGGCCTCGCCCTCTGGCGCGGCGGGCTTCTCCGCCCGTTGAGCGGCCTTCGCCGCGGGGGCCTGCGACGCCGGTCTTGGCGGCGCGGCCTTGGCTGGCGCCGCCGACGTTGAACCCGGCTTGGCGGCCGCGGCCGGCGCGCGGGTTGCCGCCGGCTCCGACACGCGCGGCTCGAGCTTGAAGCCGAACGGCACCGACGGATCGGTGAAGCCGGTTATCGAATCGAAGGGCACGACCAATCGCTCCGGCTTGCGCGAGAAATTGAGGCTAACTTCGAAGGCGTCCTGGGTGACGACCAGGTCCCAGAACTCGTGCTGCAGAATGATCGACATCTCGTCGGGAAAACGACTCTTGACCGCGGCCGGCGCGACCACGCCAGGCGCGTGGGTCTTGAACGCGATGTTGAAGTGATGGTCGCCGATCAGCCCCGTGCGAGAGGTGTCGGCCAGCACCTTGCGCACCACGGAGCGCAGCGCGTCCTGCACCAGAAGATCGTAGCGGATGAGGTCGGTTCCCATGAGGCTTGCGCTCGCGATGATGCAAGGACTAACCGACCGTCCGAGGCAATGCAATCTGGGTCACACCTGCGCCTGAGCGCGATCGCCGACCGACAGTTGAGGGAAGTGGAGGCTTCTGTTGCCAGGCGCCTCCGGACCCCGCCTAGAAGTGCAAACCCCTAGGACTTGTTTCCCAGTACCAGCGCTGCATTACGCAGCGAGGGCCACCGGAGCATAGTTGTCATTCGCAACTATAGGTTTGACCCGATAACGGCGGTATCATGCCGAGCGAAAGATCACCCTTTGGGTCCCCCGTCGAACCTATTTCGCCCCCGCCGAAACCCGCTTGCCTGAAGCGGGCTTGGGTGGAGGCGCCGGGTACCGCCCCCGGGTCCGAAAGACTTATTCCGATGCCCATTTATCGCCATAGCCGCCCTCGCGGACGGCAAGCCACATATAGGGGTTTGGAGGCGGCGAGGGAAGGGGGCACAAAGAACGATACCAGCCTGCTTTGTCTTCCAAGCCCAATCCAAAACTTGCCGAGCCTGGCCAAGCCAGCAGAAGCTCCATCCAGATCTTTCCAAGAGAAAAGCTTGGACATCCAGGGATTCTCTCGCTTGCTTTAGTGAGCGGGCGATTCGCCCGCAGGCTTTTGCGCCGCCCGGAACGCCTCGGCGAAGGCGGCGAGGTCCTTCTCGTCGATGTCGCTCACCGCGACGTAGCTCAGGTTCGCGTCGGACCAGCGGGCGACATGGAAGCCGTCGATGGTCTCGATCGCGCCCCGGTCGCGCGCGCCAGCCATCGTCGCAGGAAGCTCGGTCACGGCGATGAGATGCTCGCGCTTGCGATAGACGAGCGTCGGCGCGGGAATGCGGTCGACGACGGCGATGCGCCCGCCTTCGAGCGTGAAGCCTTGGCTGGCGAGGTCGGCGATTTCGGCGCTGACCGTCGCGTGCGCGGCAAGCCATGGCTTGACCGTATGCCGGTCCGAGGAGGCGACGTCGAACGGCTGACCAGCGATTTCTGCGCGGGCGAAATCCGAGACGAGGCGCTCGGCGGCGCCGCTGGAACCGGAAGCGGTGCGCAGCGCAGTAAGCCCAGCGCCGACCGCAAAGCCGAGGACAGCGAAGGAGGCGGCCATCGCAAGCGCACGCCTGTCGAACCATGCCCGCCGTGGGAGCGGAACCACGGTCGCGGATGCCGCGGCCGCCTGGGGCGGGAGCGCCGGCGGGACGAGCGCGGCGATGCGGTCGGCGAGCGCTTGTGAGGCCATCTCACGCGGCGCGTGACGACGGACCGCGTCGCGCAGCGCTCCGAGGCGACGGTATTCGGCGGCGAGCGCCGGATCGTCGCTGAGCTCGCGCTCAAATTCGAGCGAGCCCATGGCGTCGAGCTCGCTGTCCAGGGCGGCGTTGAGCCTGAGCAGCCGCTCGTTGGGGTCGCGGTCGGTCATGGCGTGGCCCTCAATATCTTGGCGAGCATGGCCCGCGCCCGCGCCAGGCGCGACATAACCGTGCCGACCGGCGTCTCGGTCGCTTCGGCGATCTCGCGATAGGAAAGGCCGTTGACGTCGCGCATCACCAGCGTTTCGAGAAAGGGCGAGGGAAGGCTCGCGATCGCCTGGCGCAAACGCTCGCCGTCTTCATGGGCGATGAGCTCCTGCTCTGGATTGGGCGCCGCGTCGTCGCCCTGACGGAAGTCGAGCGCGTCGAGGTCGGTCATGTCGCCGGCATAAGCCACGGTCTTGCGCCGATTGCGCGCCATGAAGGTCATGGCGGCGTTGCGAACGATGGCGAGAAACCACGGTTTCGCCCGATCGACGGAAACGGTGGAGAGAGCTTGAAGGGCGCGCAGCGCTGCATCCTGCACGATGTCCTCGGCGTCGGTTGGGCTTTGCGACAGCCATTTGGCGAGCGAGTAAGCGTCATCGAGCAGGGGCGGCACGATTTCCCGAAAGCGCTGCTCGGCGAGTGAGCTGGTCAACCGGCGCGCCTCGCTTGCGCGCGCCTTATTTGGCGCGCTCTTTGAGATAGGCGATCACGTCGGCGCGATCCTGCGCGTTGTCGAGATGAAAGAACATCTTGGCGCCCGGCGCGACGGCTTGAGGGTCGGTCAGCCACTTGTCGAGCGTCTCCTCGTTCCACACGATATTGGCCGATTTGAGCGCGTCCGAATAGTCGTAGTCGGGCAACGAAGCTGCCTTGCGTCCGAATACGCCGCGATGCCGCGGCCCAACGTCGTTCTTGTCAAGTGAGTGGCAATCCTGACACGCCTCATAGAGCGTCCCGCCGCGATCAGGGTCGCCGGCGAGCCCGCCGGCCCATGCTGTCTCTGCGAGGATCGCCGAGATTGCGGCCGCGAGGACCACAGCGGCCGCGTATTTCTCTCGCTTGCGGAGATGCGCTCCAGAGCGCGCTTCATCCGGCCCTTCCACGCGAGTTCCCGCGCGAACACCGGTGTCCCCCTCCCGCGACGGTGGGAGACCCGTCTCGCGACGGTCTTCGCAGGAGAGGGTTTCGGGCGAGCGCAAGAGGCTCAACAGGGGCAGCCTCACGACAGGTCCGTATCGGTGACGGCGAGTTCGGTCGGCGTCACGGTGTAGGCGACATTCCGCACGCCAAGCCATTTGCGCAATTCGCCCGCCGGCACGAGTTTGGGGCCGGGCGCGGGCGCGGTTCCCGGCGCGGGCTGGGGAAAGGCGGTCGAGCGCGCGGTATGGAAAGTCACGTTCCCTTCGACCTTCTGCATCAGTTGATGAATGTGGCCGTTGAGCACGGTCACCGAGCCGAAGCGGGCGAGATAGCCAAGCGCCTGCGCCGAATCCTCGGTGCCCCAGCCCCATTCGGGGGCGATCATCCAAAGGGGGATGTGGCAAAAGACGACGATCGGCGTCGAATCCGACTTGGCCTTGAGATCGTCCTCGAGCCACTCGAGCTGTTCCGCGCCAAGCGAGCCCAGGCCGTTCTTTTTCAGGTCAACGACATTGTTGAGCGACACGAAATGGACGCCGCCATGGTCCAATGAATACCAGCCGCCACCGGTCGCGCCCTTGCCAAAGCGCTCAAGATAGGCGGCCTTGGTCTTCGGGTCGAGGATGTCGTGCTCGCCCGGCGAATAGTGAACGTCGAGCCCGGCGCGGCTGATGAGCCGGAGCGCGTCGTCGAACTCCAGCGGCTTCGCCGCATGGCTGATATCGCCGGTATGGATCATGAACGCCGGCTTGTCCGGCATCGCCAGGACCTTGTCGACCGCCGCGCTCAAGGTGGCGCGCGCGTCCGGATTGGCTGGCTTCTCGAAGCCGATGTGACTATCGGAGAGCTGCACGAAGGAGAAGCTTCCCTCCGCCGCTTTCGCCGCGCCGATCAGGCGCGAGGTGGGCACCCCGCCAGCAACGGTCCAGACGACGCCGGTCCCGGCCCACAGCATGCATTTCAAGGTCTGGCGGCGGTCAAGGCCGCCTTCACGCTCGTCGGTCATCTCAGTCTCCTTGTTCGGCGAAAGGCGCCGTTCAAAAGGGAGACTCAGGCAAGGGACGGTTTATTCCCGGCGCAGCGGAAAATTCTCCAAACCGGCGCTTGCCGGTCAAGGCGGTGTCGCGAACCCCGCTCCGCCGTAGCCGATCGCAAACTACCGCACGTCCAGTATGAGGGCTTCGCGGCCAGCGATCATGACCGCCTCTCCGGCGCTGCGCGACAGAACCGCTTGGGCGAGCGGCGACACGTAGGAGACTGTCCCGCGCGAGGGATCAGCCTCGTCTTCACCCACGATTCTGAAGCTCTGCTCACGGCCGTCGTCCCGGCGCAGGGTGACGGTGATGCCGAAAGAGGCCTTGCTTTTGTCGGCCGGAAGCTTGACGAGTTCCGCGCTCGCAAGTCGCGCTTTCCAGTACCGGATTTCGCGCGATGCCGCCGCCGCGGCTTCCCTGTCGTCCTCGTCCGTCGCCGCGCGGTGGGCGGCCTCGAAGCGGCCGAGAGCGCCCCTTATGGCGTCGAGCCCCGCTTCGGTCACCAAATTGCGGTGAGTCGAGATCGGCCGGTCGGGAAGTTCGACCGTGTCATTCTCGGGTTCCTTTACGAAAGCGCGGCTCATTGGGACTGACTGCCCGGTGGGAGGCTGAGGGAGGTGGCAACTTCTTTTAGCACCGCTGGCCCAGTGCCTACTATCTGTGAATGACTGTTGAGTCCTGGAGGCACTGTATCCGTCTCATCGGCGTCGTCTGGCTCTACCGCGCCACGACGCCGACCTTGATGAGCCGGTCGGTAATCGCGTCGGCCAGCGCCCGGAGCGAGGCGTCGATGATGTTGCCAGAGACCCCGACCGTCAACCGGCTTATTCCCGCCAAACGCGAAAATTCGGACATTGCGCTTGCGCGCTCGGGAGGAGACAGTGGACCGCCGCAAACCCGGAGGCCAGATCTTGCCAGTCACGTCCTTTCCACCGGGGTTTCATATCGAGGACATCAACGCGAATGGCGCGACCATACATGTCCGGGTCGGCGGTGAAGGGCCGGCGGTTGTCCTTCTGCACGGCTTCGGCGACACGGGCGACATGTGGGCGCCGGTCGCGGCGGCGCTAGCGCCCGGCCACACGGTGGTCGTTCCCGATCTTCGCGGGACGGGCCTTTCGTCTCATCCCGAGGGCGGATACGAGAAGACGAAGCAGGCGACCGACATCGCCGCGGTGATGGACGCCTTGAAGTTCGACAAGGCCGATCTCGTGACGCACGACATCGGCAACATGGTCGGCTACGCGCTTGCCGCCCAGTATCCGCAGCGCGTGACGAAGTGGGTTGTGATCGACGCGCCTTTGCCTGGCATCGGCCCTTGGGACGAGATCCTCAAAAGTCCGATGCTGTGGCACTTCAATTTTCGCGGCCCCGACGTCGAGCGGCTGCTCGCAGGCCGCGAGCGGATCTATCTCGACCGGTTCTGGAACGAGCTCTCATTCAATCCTAGGGCGATCGACGAGGCCACGCGCGAGCACTACGCCAAGCTCTACGCGCTCCCGGGCGCGATGCATTCGGCGTTCAACCAGTTTGCCGCCTTCAATCAGGACGCCGCCGACAACAAGGCGCTTGAGGCGAAGGGCAAACTCGCCATGCCCGTGCTGGCGCTCGGCGGCGACCATTCGTTCGGCGCGCAGATGGGCGAGATCATGCGCCTCGTCGCGTCCGATGTGACGACTGGCGTTATCAAGGACTCCGGCCATTGGGTGATGGAGGAGCAACCGGCCGAAACGACGGCAATGATTGTGGGGTTCATCGACAAGGGGTGATCGCTGCGAAGATTGCCTCTGTTCGACCGACAACCATAAGCCTCACTGCGCCGCGACGCCGACCTTGAGCAGCCGGTAGGTGATCGCGTCGACCAGCGCCTGGAATGACGCGTCGATGATGTTGCCCGAGACCCCGACCGTCGACCAGGTTTCGCCGTTTCCGTCGCCAAATTCGATCAGGACGCGCGTCACCGCGTCGGTGCCGCCCTGGAACACGCGGACGCGATAGTCGATGAGTTCAAGGTCCTCGATATGTTTCTGATAAGCCCCGAGGTCCTTGCGCAGCGCGAGATCGAGCGCGTTGACCGGGCCGTTGCCCTCGGCCGCGGAAATGAGCCTCTCCTCGCCGATCCGGATCTTCACCACCGCTTGCGAGGCCGAATAGGTGACGCCGGGGGCGACGAGCTTGCGCTCGACGCCGACATGGAAGCTCTCGACGGCGAAGAATTCCGGCACGCCGCCCAAGACGCCGCGCGCCAGGAGCTCGAACGAGGCGTCCGCCGCCTCATAGGCGAAGCCTTGCGCCTCGCGCGCCTTGACCTCGTCGAGCAGGCGGCTCAAGCGCGGGTCGGCCGGGTCGGCTTCGATCCCCAGCCGCTTGAGCTCGGCCACCAGGTTCGAGCGTCCTGCCTGATCGGAGACGAGCACGGCGCGCTTGTTGCCGACGCTTTCGGGCGGAACATGCTCGTAGGTGCGCGAGTCCTTGGCGAGCGCTGACGCATGAATGCCTGCCTTGGTGGCGAAGGCCGAGGCGCCGACATAAGGCGCGTACCGGTTCGGCGCGCGGTTGAGCATCTCGTCGAAAGCGCGGGAAACGTGGGTGATCTCGCTCAGCGCTTCGGACGTGACGCCGATCTCGAAGCGCTCGGCAAGCTCCGCCTTCAGCGCCAGCGTCGGGATGAGGGTGACGAGATTGGCGTTGCCGCAGCGCTCGCCGAGGCCGTTCAGCGTGCCCTGCGCCTGGCGCGCGCCGGCGCGGATGGCGGCGAGCGAGTTGGCGACCGCGTTGCCAGTGTCGTTGTGAGCATGGATGCCGAGATGGCCGCCGGGAATGACGTCGGCGACTTCGCCGACGATGCGCTCGACCTCATGGGGAAGCGTGCCGCCGTTGGTGTCGCACAACACCGCCCAACGCGCGCCGGCCTCGATCGCCGTCCTCGCGCAGAGCAGCGCGTATTTCGGGTTGGCTTTGTAGCCATCGAAGAAATGCTCGCAATCGACCATGGCCTCGCGGCCCGCGGCGACCGCCGCCTTGACGCTGTCGGCGATGCTTTCGAGGTTCTCCTCGAGCGTCGAGCCCAGCGCGACGCGGACATGATAGTCCCAGGCCTTGGCGACGTACACGATCGCGTCGGCGTCCGCGGCGAGAAGTCCCGCGACGCCCGGATCGTTCGACGCCGAGCGGCCCGGCCGCTTGGTCATGCCGAAGGCGCAGAAGCGCGCGTTCTTGGTTGGCTTCTTTTTGAAGAACTCGGTGTCGAGCGGGTTCGCGCCGGGATAGCCGCCCTCGACGTAGTCGACGCCGAGGCGATCGAGCATGACGGCGATGTGGCGCTTGTCGTCGAGCGAGAAGTCGACGCCGGTGGTCAAGGCCCCGTCGCGCATCGTCGTATCGAACAGGTAAAGGCGTTCCTTGGCCATGAGCTTCATCGTCAATGCCGGGTCGGGGGCGCGGGGTCGGCGCCGAGGGTCTTGGTCATGGTGGTGTTGGCGAGCCATTGGTCGCCCTTGCGCACGAGATTGCGCTTCTGGGCGGTGAAGCCCTCGCGCTCGAACAACGGCTTGGCGGCGTCGCTCGCTTCGGTGGTCATACGCTTCGCGCCGCGCGCCTGGGCGAGCCGTGTCAGCGCGTCGACCAGCGTCCGGCCCACGCCCTGTCGCGCGAATTCCGGATCGACGAAGAGCATGTCGATTTCCTCCGCCATCTTTGAGGCTGGCGAAGCCGGCGATTCTCCCGTCGATCACGGCGAGAAGGGTCAGCGCCTCAGCGAGCCGGGCGCCGAAAGCCGGTTCGTCGTCGGCGCGCGACACCCACGCCTCGCGCTGGTCGGCGTCGTAGTCCTCGGCGGCCAGCTCCTCGATGCTGGAGCGAAAAATCTCGGCGCAGCGCTTCGCGTCAGCCGAGACGTAGGGGCGCAGCGCGACAGCGCTCACCGTTTCGGCTCCCATGTCGTCTTCCCGTCCTTGTTGTCCTTGATGGAGACGCCCAGTGTGGCGAGCTCGTCGCGCAGGCGATCGGATTCGGTCCAATTCTTGTTCGCACGCGCCGTTGAACGCTGTGCGACGAGGCTGTCGATCTCTTCAGCGTCAATCGCGGCATCGCTCAGTGTGCCAGCGAAACGCTGCGATCGAAGTCGTTTGCAGGAGGCCGAGCAAGTTCGCGCTCGCCCTGAGAAGCTTCGGCGCGGGCATCTGTCCCGCCTCAGAAAGACCAGCAGTCGCTGCCCCAGCGACCGCAGGGTGCGCGAGACGATGAAGCTCATGCAGAGCGGCCGGCGTATTGAGGTCGTCACTCAATACATCGAGGACCCGCGGAAAAATCTCGTCAGCGGGCTCGGCGTCGCCGACCGCGTCGTACCAGCGGTCGAGCGTGGCCTCTGCTTCCTCCAGCGCTCTGAGGGTCCAGTCGATCGGCTGGCGGTAATGCGTGCGCAGCATGGCGAGCCGCAGGACCTCGCCGGACCATTTGCGGCCGCCGAATTTGGTCGTGTGCAGCAATTCGTGGATCGTCACGAAGTTGCCGAGGCTCTTCGACATCTTCTCGCTCTCGAGCTGCAGGAAGCCGTTGTGGAGCCAGACATTCGCCATGCGGCTCGAGTCGAAGGCCGAGCACGATTGTGCGATCTCGTTCTCGTGGTGGGGAAAGACGAGATCGATCCCGCCGCCGTGAATATCGAAAGTGTTGCGGTCTGGATCGTCGCATGCGAGGCCGCCGCCGAACGGCTCGATGAGCGTCGCCATCGACATCGCCGAGCATTCGATATGCCAGCCGGGCCGCCCCAAGCCGGTGATTCCGGCCGGGCTCGGCCAGCCCGGCTCATTCGCCTTCGAGGGCTTCCACAAGACGAAGTCCATCGGGTCGCGCTTGTAAGGCGCGACGTCGACGCGCGCGCCCGCCAGCATCTCGTCGAGCGAGCGATGGGCGAACGCCCCATAGCGCGGGACCCCGGGCAGCCGGTCCATCGCCGAGGGCGAGAACAGCACGTGATCCTCTGCGACATAGGCGACGCCGCGGGCGATCAGCCGCTCGATCATCGCCCGCATCTTCCCGATGTATTGGGTGGCGCGCGGCTCTTCGGTCGGTGGGAGCGCGCCGAGCGCCGTGACGTCATCGCGGAACTGGCGCCCGGTCGCCGCCGTCACCCTGGCGATCGCCTCATTGAGCGGCAGGTCCGGATAGTCGCGCCCGGCGCGCGCGTTGATCTTGTCGTCGACGTCGGTAATGTTGCGGACGTAGCGGACGTGACCGGCGCCGTAGACGTGGCGCAGGAGGCGGAACAGCACGTCGAACACGATCACCGGCCGGGCGTTGCCGATATGGGCAAAGTCATAGACGGTCGGGCCGCAGACATAGAGCCTCACGTTCTGTCTATCGATCGGCGCGAAATTCTCTTTGCGGCGGGTCAGGGTGTTGTAGAGACGGAGCGTCACGCGCCCATCCGACGGCTTTCCCGCCGCTCGCGAAGCGTTCGGACTGCTCGGTTGGCTGGTCGGCGTCATCGGCAACTCTTAAAGCGTCGTCTCGGGGTCTGACGGCGCAATTGCGCGCCGCCGGGATTGGCCGGATGATCGCTTCTCGATGGCTTTTAAGGATAAGGAGACGCGAACCAGCCAGCTTGGAGCTAGCGGCTAATGATGCAAATCCGGATAATGCGGAAGGCGCGCGTCATGGCGCGCATCCATTCGCCACGCTGCCGCCATTGTCAAGGCTTTGGGCGCTGGGCAATGCGAATTTGACGACAATCGGGAGCTCCCGGGCGAGCAAGGGGGAAAATCGTGAGCCGAACGACAGGCGGCGAGGACCATCCTGAAGTCGGGCGGCTTCAGGCGCGCCGGCAGGCGATCACCATCGTCGGCGCGCCGGTCGATGCGGGCGCGAGCGTTCCGGGCGCGGCGATGGGACCCGCCATGCTGCGCGCGGCGGGAATCGCGAAGGTCCTGAGGGAGCTCGGTCGCGAGGTCGAGGACCGGGGCGACCTCGCGCTTCCTCATTCGCTGGTCCACGCAACCCTGCCCGAAGGCAAGGCGCATCGCTTCGCCTATGTCGCGGCATGGTCGCGCCTGCTGGCGCGGGAGACCTACGGCATTGCCCGCTCCGGGCGCATTCCAATCGTGCTCGGCGGCGATCACAGCCTGGCGATGGGATCGATCGGCGGCGTGGCGCGGCACGCGGCGGAGGCGGGGCGGGAGCTCTTCGTTCTTTGGCTCGACGCCCATTCGGACTTCAACACGCCCCTAACCTCGCCGTCCGGCAACATGCATGGCATGGCTGCGGCGATGCTCTGCCGCGAGCCTGGCTTCGCCGATGTGTTCGGCGACGAGCCGCACGGGTTCGTCGAGCCCGGCCGGCTGCACCTGTTCGGCATCCGGTCGATCGATTCGGGCGAACGGCGGCTGTTGCGGGACCGGGGCATCGACGTTGTCGACATGCGGATGCTGGACGAGCACGGCTTCGCCGTCTCAGTCCGCCGCATCATCGACCGGGTACGCGCGCGCGATGGCCTTTTGCATGTGAGCCTGGACGTTGACTTTCTCGATCCGACGATCGCGCCGGGCGTCGGCACCGCCGTTCCGGGCGGGGCGACATACCGCGAGGCGCATCTGGTGATGGAACTCTTGTATGAATCCGGACTGGAGCCGTCGCTCGATCTCGTCGAGCTCAATCCTTTCCTCGACGAGCGCGGCAAGAGCGCGCTGCTCTTGGTCGACCTGACCGCAAGTCTGTTCGGCCGTCAGGTCTATCTGGCCGCGTGCAGCGGACATGACGCCGGCGGCGGATGAGTTTCAATCGACATCGATGCAATTTATAATGCGCCGCGATGCCGCAGACGCCGTGGCAGATCCAATAAGAGACTGAAGTCGTGTAGTTTTTCGGCCATCGATTGCTCGCTCGGAGTGATTTTTGGCCCTGTGCGCCAAAAGTTTGGCTTGATCGTGTGCGGCGTTAGGACGATAGCACGCGACGAAGCTCATCAGGCCGCTCCGGGACGAACGGGCGCTCTCGAACCGCGGAACAAATTCCATGGCGCGCAAGAAAATTGCTTTGATCGGGGCCGGCCAGATTGGCGGGACGCTCGCTCTTCTGGCGGCAATGAAGGAACTCGGCGACGTCGTCCTGTTCGATATCGTCGACGGAGTGCCGCAGGGCAAAGCACTCGATCTGGCTCAATCGACCTCGGTCGAGGGCGTCAACGCGCGTTTGGCGGGAGCGAGCGACTATGCGGCAATCGCCGGGGCCGACGTCGTCATCGTCACCGCCGGCGTCCCCAGGAAGCCGGGCATGAGCCGCGACGACCTGCTCGGCATCAATCTCAAGGTGATGGATGCGGTCGCGGCGGGCATCAAGATGCATGCTCCGGACGCGTTCGTCATCTGCATCACCAATCCGCTCGACGCCATGGTGTGGGCGTTGCAAAAAGCCTGCGGTCTGCCAGCCAACAAGGTCGTCGGGATGGCGGGGGTGCTGGATTCGGCGCGTTTTCGTTATTTCGTCTCCGAGGAATTCAACGTGTCGGTCGAAGACGTAACCGCTTTCGTGCTCGGCGGCCACGGCGACGACATGGTCCCGTCCGTCCGCTATTCGACGGTGGCGGGCATTCCGTTGCCCGACCTCGTCAAGATGGGTTGGACGACGCAGGCCAAACTCGACGCCATCGTCGAGCGCACGCGAAAGGGCGGGGGCGAGATCGTCAATTTGCTGAAAACTGGCTCGGCCTTTTATGCTCCCGCGGCCTCGGCGATCGCGATGGCGGAATCCTACCTCAAGGATCAGCGCCGGGTCCTGCCCTGCGCGGCGCGCCTGACCGGCCAGTACGGCGTCAAGGACGCCTACATCGGGGTCCCGGTGGTGATCGGCGCGGGCGGGGTCGAACGCATTATCGAAATCGCGTTCGACGAAACCGAGAAGGCGATGTTCGTAAAGTCGGTCGCGGCGGTCCATGCTTTGATGGAGGCCTGCAAGGCGATCAACCCCGCGCTCGCCGGCTGAATGGCCAAAACGCCGGCGATCGGCGGCGCTTCCCTTCACTAAGGTCCTCGTCGCGATGAACATCCACGAATATCAGGCCAAGGCGGTGCTCAGGGCATTCGGCGTCCCGATCGCCGCCGGCTTTCCCGCTTTCACCCCCGAAGAAGCGGAGGAGGGCGCCAAGAGGCTCGGCGGGCCGCTTTGGGTGGTGAAGAGCCAGATCCACGCGGGCGGCCGCGGGAAGGGCCGCTTCAAAGAGCCTTCGGCGGGCGACAAAGGCGGCGTGCGGCTCGCCAAGTCGATCGACGAACTCAAGACATTCGCCGCGCAGATGCTGGGCGCGACGCTGGTGACCGCGCAGACCGGTCCCCACGGCAAACAGGTCAACCGCCTCTACATCGAGGAGGGCGCCACGATCGACAAGGAGCTTTATCTGTCGGCGCTCGTCGACCGCCAGAAGTCTCGGGTGGCGTTCGTCCTGTCGACCGAAGGCGGGGTCAATATCGAGGACGTCGCCCACCATACTCCGGAAAAGATCCATAGCTTTTCCGTCGATCCGGCGACCGGGATCATGCCCCATCATGGGCGCGCCGCCGCCCAATCCCTCGGCCTCGACGGTGACCTCGCCAAGCAGACGGAGAGCCTTGTCGCCAAACTCTATGCCGCGTTCCAGGCCAAAGACATGTCGATGCTGGAAATCAATCCGCTGATCGTGATGTCAAACGGCCAACTGCGCGTGCTCGACGCCAAGGTTTCGTTCGACGACAACGCGCTCTACCGGCATCCCGACATCGTCGCCCTGCGCGACGAGAGCGAGGAGGACGCCAAGGAGATCGAGGCCTCCAGGCACGATCTCAACTATGTCGCGCTCGAAGGCTCGATCGGCTGCATGGTCAACGGCGCCGGGCTCGCGATGGCGACGATGGACATCATCAAGCTCTACGGAGAAAGCCCGGCGAACTTTCTCGACGTCGGCGGCGGGGCCTCGAAGGACAAGGTCACCGCCGCGTTCAAGATCATCACCGCCGACTCGAACGTGAAAGGCATTCTCGTCAACATCTTTGGCGGCATCATGCGCTGCGACATCATCGCCGAGGGCGTCATCGCCGCGGTGAAGGAGGTCGGTCTCAAGGTTCCGCTGGTCGTGCGTCTCGAGGGCACCAACGTCGACCTTGGCAAAAGGATCATCCGCAACTCCGGCCTCAACGTGATTCCGGCGGACGACCTCGATGATGCGGCGCAGAAGATCGTGAACGCGGTGAGGGCCGGGGCCTGACGAGGCGAAGGTCAGGGGCAACGGGGAGAGGGCGATGGCGCCGTCGAAAATCAACGTCCTTGAGGCGGTCGACCGAAAGGTGAAGGGGGTGTTTCATCCCTTCATCGTCGGCGACGTCAACGACAGCCAGGTCAAGGTGGCGAAATTCGGCCCGCAATTCGACTGGCACGCGCACGAGCGGGAAGACGAGGCCTTCTTCGTATTGCGCGGACGCATCGCCATCGATTTTCGCGACGGCGTCGCGGAAATGGGCGAAGGCGATTTTGTCGTCGTTCCTCGGGGCGTCGAACATCGGCCCCGCTCGCTCACTCCGGAGCCGGTCGTCCTGATGTTCGAGCCGAGCACGACGCTCAATACCGGGGATGCGGCGAGTGCGTTGACCGTGCATAAACTCGAACGGCTGTAGGATCTGCGGTGCCGCGCTCGCTTCGGACAAGCGGAAGTGGCTGGAAATCGGAACACAGTTACACATATACTGTGTGCCGGAGGCTCCTGATGAAAAACATCACTCTGGCGATCGATGACGAGGTGCTCGACAAAGTTCGCGCCTACGCGGTCGAACACAAAACGACAGTCAACGCCATTGTTCGCCAGCATCTCGAGAAGATCGCCGGAGAGAACGACAAGCGTGCGGAAGCGCGCCGGCAACTGCTGCGGTTGGCGGAAATGTCAAGAGGACGTCTGAGCCCTGACTACGTCTGGAACCGCGAGGAACTCTATGACCGTCCAGTGCTTCGTCGACACAAACGTCCTCGTTTACGCGGCGAGGCCGAAAAATGACGAGCCGGACAAATTTACCATCGCGAATGAGCTTATCCAGAATGAGCGCTTTTGTGTCTCGGCTCAGGTGTTACAGGAGTTTTATGTCGCCGCGCAGAAAAGCTATCCGGGTAAGCCGACCGCGATACCGCTGTCGGAGCCGGAGGCCTCTGAATGGGTCGGGTGGCTTGAACAGTTTTGCGAAGTCGTCACCGATGTCTTCCTGGTCCAGCAGGCGATCGAGACCGCGCGAGAATTTCGCATCTCGTATTGGGATGCGGCGATCATCGCTGCGGCAGCCCGTGCGTCGGCGCCCATCCTCTACAGCGAAGATCTCAACCATGGGCAGTACTATGGCGCGGTCCAGGTCATGAACCCGTTCCGCATTCGCTGACTTGCCTTGTTTGAAAGTCCGACATGTCCATCCTCGTCAACGCCGACACCAAAGTCATCACCCAGGGCTTCACAGGCAAGAACGGCACGTTCCATTCCGAGCAGGCGATGGCGTACGGCACCAAGCTTGTAGGCGGCGTTTCGCCGGGCAAGGGCGGGTCGATTCACCTGGGGCTCCCGGTGTTCGACACCGTCGCTGAGGCGCGGGAAAAGACCGGCGCCGACGCCAGCGTGATCTACGTGCCCCCGCCCGGCGCGGCGGACGCGATCTGCGAGGCGATCGACGCCGAGACGCCGCTGATCGTCTGCATCACCGAAGGCATCCCGGTCCTCGACATGGCGCGGGTCAAGCGCGCGCTCATGGGCTCGAAGTCGATCCTGGTCGGTCCGAACTGCCCCGGAGTCATGACCGCGGGCGAATGCAAGATCGGCATCATGCCGGGCAACATCTTTTCGCGCGGCAGCGTCGGGGTCGTTTCGCGGTCGGGCACTCTGACCTACGAGGCGGTGTTCCAGACGACGCGCGAAGGTCTAGGGCAGACGACGGCGGTCGGCATCGGCGGCGACCCGATCAAGGGCTTGGAATTCGTCGACGCGCTCGCCATGTTTCTGGCCGACCCGCAGACGAAATCGATCGTGATGATCGGAGAGATCGGCGGCCAGGCGGAGGAGGACGCCGCCGAGTTTCTCAAGGGCGAGGCCAAGCGCGGCCGCGCCAAGCCGGTCGTCGGCTTCATCGCCGGCCGAACCGCGCCTTCGGGGCGGCGCATGGGGCATGCCGGCGCAATCATCGCCGGCGGCAAGGGGGGCGCCGAGGACAAGATCGCAGCAATGGAGGCGGCCGGCATCCGCGTCTCGCCCTCGCCCGCCCGGCTCGGCAAGACATTGGTCGATCTGTTGAAGGGCAAGTGAGGGAGTCCGCGTCTCATGACCCGCCAAGACGTCAATCAAGCGTTGCTGCAGACCTCGTTTCTGTACGGCGCCAACAGCGCCTACATCGAGGCCTTGCAGGCGAAATACGAACAGGATCCGCTTTCGGTCGAACCCGACTGGCGGGATTTCTTCGCCGCCCTCGGCGACGATCCCGCAAGCGTGGTCAAGACCGCGCGCGGGGCGTCGTGGCGCAAGCCCGATTGGCCGGCGACGCCGAAGGGCGATCTCATCAATGCGCTGGACGGCAACTGGCCGGCGACGGAAAAGGCGGTCGCCGACAAGCTGCGCGCCAAGGCGGCCGAAGCCGGGCAGAAGGCGGCGCCGACCGAGGACGAGATGCGCCGCGCCACCCGCAATTCGGTGCGCGCGCTGATGATGATCCGCGCTTATCGGATGCGCGGCCATCTCTACGCCGACCTCGACCCCCTCGGCCTCGAGCCGCACAGGGATCACGAGGAGCTGCACCCCGCGACCTACGGCTTTCAGGAATCCGACTACGACCGCAAGATTTTCATCGATCACGTGCTCGGGCTCGAATATGCGACCTTGCGCGAGATGCTTGCGATCCTCAGGCGCACCTACTGCGGCACGATCGGATTCGAATTCATCCATATCTCCGACCCGGCGGAGAAGGCCTGGATTCAGGAGCGCGTCGAGGGGCCCGACAAGGAAATCCGGTTCACCAAGGAGGGCAAGCGCGCCATCCTAAGCAAGCTGATCGAAGCCGAGGGCTTCGAGAACTTCTTCGACGTCAAGTTTCCCGGCGCCAAGCGCTTCGGTCTCGACGGCGCGGAGGCGATGGTCCCGGCGCTGGAACAGATCATCAAGCGCGGCGGCCAATTGGGCTTGCGCGACATCGCCCTCGGCATGGCCCATCGGGGCCGGCTCAACGTGTTGAGCCAGGTCATGCACAAGCCGCACCGCGTCATCTTCCACGAGTTCAAGGGGGGCTCGGCCTCGCCCGATGAGGTCGACGGCTCGGGCGACGTCAAATATCATCTCGGCGCGTCGTCGGACCGCGAATTCGACGGCAACAGCGTTCACCTGTCGCTGACCGCGAACCCCTCGCATCTCGAGATCGTCGATCCGGTAGTGCTCGGCAAGGTGCGCGCCAAGCAGGATCAATTGAACGACGTCATCGAGCGTTCGAAGGCGCTGGCGCTCCTGATCCACGGCGACGCCGCTTTTGCCGGACAAGGCGTGGTGGCCGAGTGCTTCGGCCTCTCGGGCTTACGCGGGCACAGGACCGGCGGCTCGCTGCATTTCATCGTCAACAACCAGATCGGCTTCACCACCTATCCGCGCTATTCGCGCTCCTCGCCCTATCCCTCGGACGTCGCCAAGCTGGTCGAAGCGCCGATTTTTCACGTCAACGGCGACGATCCTGAAGCGGTCGTCTTCTGCGCCAAGGTGGCGACCGAATACCGGCAGAAATTCCATAAGCCGGTAGTCATCGACATGTTCTGCTATCGCCGGTTCGGCCATAACGAGGGCGATGAGCCCTCGTTCACCCAGCCGATCATGTACCGGATTATCCGCTCGCATCCGACGACCCAGCAGATCTACGCCAGCAAACTCGTCGCCGAGGGCGTCGTCACCGAGGGCGAGGTCGACAAGATGCGCGCCGACTGGCGCCAAAGGCTCGAGGCGGAATTCGAGGCCGGTCAGTCCTACTCGGCCAACAAGGCCGATTGGCTCGACGGCCGCTGGTCGGGCGTCAAAGCGGCGCAGGACACCGCCGACGACGATCGCCGCGGCAAGACCGGCGTCGAACTCGCCCGGTTGAGGCAGATCGGCGAAAGGATCACGACGGCGCCCGAAGGCTTCAATATCCATAAGACCATTCTGCGCTTCCTCGAGAATCGCCGTGCGGCGATCACGAGCGGCGAGGGGATCGACTGGTCCACCGCCGAGGCGCTCGCCTTCGGCTCGCTGCTGGACGACGGCTTTCCGGTTCGTCTGTCGGGACAGGACAGCGAGCGCGGGACGTTCTCGCAGCGCCATTCGGTGCTGATCGATCAGCAGACCGAGGCGCGCTACATCCCGCTGAACCACGTCCGCGACGGGCAGGCGCGCTACGAAGTCATCAACTCGATGCTGTCGGAAGAAGCGGTGCTCGGCTTCGAATATGGCTATTCGCTTGCCGAACCGAACGCGCTCGTCCTGTGGGAGGCGCAATTCGGCGACTTCGCCAACGGCGCGCAAGTCGTGTTCGACCAGTTCATCTCGGCGGGCGAGCGCAAATGGCTGCGCATGTCGGGCCTCGTCTGCCTGCTGCCGCACGGCTACGAAGGCGCGGGGCCGGAACATTCCTCCGCCCGGCTCGAGCGCTATCTGCAGCTTTGCGCCGAGGACAACATGCAAGTCGTCGCATGCACGACGCCCGCCAATTTCTTCCATGCGCTGAGAAGGCAGCTCAAGCGCGAATTCCGCAAGCCGCTGATCGCGATGACCCCGAAGTCGATGCTGCGGAACAAGCGCGCCGTTTCCAACCTCGAGGCGTTCGGGCCGGGAACGACGTTCCACCGCCTGTTGTGGGATCATGCGGAGACGCACAAGGGTGAGAAGATCACGCTCGCCAAGGACGACAAGATCCGCCGCGTCGTGCTCTGCTCTGGCAAGGTCTATTACGATCTTTACGACGAGCGCGAGAAGCGCGGGGTCGACGACGTCTATCTGTTGCGGATCGAGCAGCTCTATCCGTTCCCGGCCAAGGCCCTGTTGAAGGAGCTGATGCGCTTCAAGCAGGCCGAGATCGTGTGGTGCCAGGAGGAGCCTAAGAATATGGGCGCCTGGAGCTTTGTCGAAACCTATCTCGAATGGGCGCTGGGCCAGATTGGGGGCAAATCGAAACGCCCCCGCTACGCCGGGCGTCCGGCGTCCGCGTCGACCGCGACCGGCCTCATGTCGAAGCACTTGGCGCAGCTCAGGGCGTTCATCGACGAATGTCTGTCTTGAAGGTTATCCGGCAAGGGTCCTAAGGCGAACGGCGCGACAGTGCGAAGCGAGTTCGACATGCCCCATTACCTCTGCAAGCTGAAGCCGCCGCGGACGACGTTCATGGCCGACATGACGTCCGACGAAGGGCTCCTGATGCGCGCGCATCGCGAATATTGGACGCCCCGGGTGGAGACGGGCGTGGTGGTGGCGATGGGCTCGGTCGCCGATCCGGCCGGCGGCTATGGCGTCGCGATCATCGAGGCGGCCTCCGGGGCTGCGCTCGAAGCGATGCTGGGCGCGGATCCCGTCATTAAGGCCGGACGCGGCTTTGCTTATGAACATCTCCCGATGCCGGCGATCGCCGTGCGCCCGAGCTTGCCGCTCGCGCCGATCACCTCCGTTACTCCCTAGCGGCAAAGAAGGGCGCTTCGCGGCGCGATTGACATGGCGATTGAAATTCGGGTTCCGACGCTTGGCGAATTGATCAGCGAAGCGACCGTCGGCAAATGGTTCAAGAAGGCCGGCGAGCCGGTGCGGGCCGATGAGCCGCTGGTTGAACTCGAGACCGACAAGGTGACGCTCGAGGTCAACGCGCCGGGCGCAGGGGTTTTGAGCGAGATCGCCGCGGAGACCGGGCAGACGGTGGCGATCGGCGCGCTGCTCGGCCAGCTCTCGGGGGGAGCGGCGGCGCCCGCGCCGGAGCGCGCGGCGAGCGGGGTAGCGGTCAACAATGACCGGAAGTTGGACCGCGAGGCGGACGTCATGGGCGCCAAGCCGCCCCCGCTCCGGCGACGGCGATGCCGCCGTCGCCGGCCGCGGCCAAGATCGCCGCGGAGGACAGGATCGATCTGAGGTCCGTCGCCGGCAGCGGGAAGCGCGGCCAAGTGCTGAAAGGCGACGTGCTCGCGGCCGCCGCACCGGCGAACGCATCCTCGCCCGTCGTCGCCCCGGCGCCGGTTCGGGCGCCTGCGCCTGTTGCGGCTCCAGCTCCCGCGCCAGCCCCCGCTGCGCGCTCGACGACCCCAGACGACAGCGCCCGCGAAGAGCGGGTGCGCATGACCAAGCTGCGCCAAACCATCGCGCGCCGGCTTAAGGACGCGCAGAACACCGCGGCGATGCTCACGACCTTCAACGAGGTCGACATGAGCGAAGTGATGGCGCTTCGCGCCCGCTACAAGGACGCGTTCGAGAAAAAACACGGCGCCAAGCTTGGCTTCATGGGCTTTTTCGTCAAGGCGTGCGTTCAGGCGCTGAAGGAAATCCCCGCCGTCAACGCCGAAATCGACGGCGCCGACCTCGTCTACAAGAACTATTACCACGTCGGCATCGCCGTCGGCGCCGACAAGGGGCTGATCGTTCCCGTGGTCCGCGACGCGGACAAGCTTTCGATAGCGGAGATTGAGAAGACGATCGCCGATCTGGGGAAGCGGGCCCGCGACGGTCAGCTCAAGCTCGAGGAATTGCAGGGCGGCACGTTCACGATCACCAATGGGGGCATTTACGGCTCGCTGATGTCGACGCCGATCCTCAATGCGCCGCAGTCGGGCATCCTGGGCATGCACAAGATCCAGGAGCGGCCAGTCGCGGTCGCCGGCAAAGTCGAGATCCGGCCGATGATGTATCTGGCGTTGAGCTACGACCATCGGATCGTCGACGGCAGGGAGGCGGTGACCTTCCTGGTCCGCGTCAAGGAAGCGCTCGAAGACCCCGCGCGAATGGTGTTAGACTTGTAGGGCGACGCGCGGGGCGCCGCCCCGGTCGAGAGGGCAAAATCATGAGCGAACTGACATGTCTCGAATTGAGCGTGATCCTATGGATTGTCCACGTTGTCCTGCAGGCGGTTTACGGCAACGTGGAGCTTCAGGCTGGCTATCTGTTCACGTCGCGCGATAAGCCGCCGGCGCCGAGCGGCTTGATGTTCGGCAGGACGACACGGGCGCTGGCGAATTACGTCGAGAACCTCACGCCGTTCGTCGCCCTGGCGCTCGCGCTGATTGTCACCCAGCGCGCGGGGGGACTGGGCGCAACGATCTGGATTCTCGCGCGCGTCGTTTACATCCCGCTTTACCTATTTGACGTCGTCTATGCTCGCACGGCGGTGTGGGCCATTTCGATTGTCGGCCTCGTGATGATGCTGACGCGGCTGGCGTTCGCTGCTTAAGAACAAGTCCGTGCCGGTCGTCGCGGTCGTCGAAGGGGTGAAGATCGTATTTTACACGAACAAGCATCCGCCAGCGCATTTCCACGCGCTGATCGCAGAGCATCGCGCCGTGGTCGATGTTGTCGGAACGAAAATCACCGCGGGATCATTGCCGGCGGCGAAGCGCGCAAAAGTCCTTGCTTCGACCCCCGCCCGCAAAGGCGTCCTCTTGTGCGCTTCGCCCGCCGCCCTCACGCACGAGAAATTGGAGCCGATCGAGTGAAGAAGCTGCCCTCAATCGTCGATGCCGAGCCGGTCATCCATGGCGGATTGAAGGTCAGAATTCGACGACGGTTACGAGGGCGTCGTCGATCTCAGACCGTTGATCGCCAAGCGGAAAGTCTTCGCCTGGCTCAGCGCGCCTGAGCACTTCGCCGCCGTTAGGGTCGACGAGTTTGGGCATTCCGTGTCGTGGCTGGACGACCAGGGCTATCCGATCGACCTGAGCGCCAACTCGCCGCGCCGCGACGCCGAACGCCAAGCGGAGATTCAGTGAGCTGAGGTGCACTCAGACCAGCGTGCTCGGATGGACCTCGACACGATTACCGACGCCGACGTCAACCGGGCGACGTGCGGCGTTCCTGGCGGGGCAATATTATGCTGACGATCGAAAACTTTGGGCGCCGGTGGCGCCGTGACAAAAATTACTTGGGGGAGGGGCCGCAACGCCGGGCATCTTAAAAGGAGCACTAAAAGGCAGCAAAAAGACAATTATAGATTTTCGTAATCAGATTGGAATCTACGTCTTGTACGATGTTTCCGGCAAGCCTATGTATGTCGGCCAGGATGGAATCGGTACTAAACGCCTATTCGGGCGGCTGAAGGATCATCGAAACGATCATGCCGAAAACGACAGAAGAAATAATAGGCGAACTTCCAAACGAAATCAGCAAACTTGCTAAGCAGATCAATTCTTTGCAAGCGAAAGTAAAGAAATAGTGGCCTGCGGTCTCTTTCTCATTGGCGTCGGCTCTGAACGTTGTGCCTGCACCTTTCGCCCGGCGCATGTCGGCGTCGGGTTCGCCGCTCCGCTCAGTGGATAGCGAAAACGAGGCACAGGGGCGCAGCCGATGCCGACGGTTGCTATTGTGGACGGTGTCGCGATTCAATTCTATCCCGACGAGCATCCGCCACCGCATTTCCACGCGGTCTTCGCGGAGTTCGTCGCGCAGATCCGGATCGCGCCGCCAGAAGTGCTGCGCGGTTCGCTGCCGCCCGCGAAACTGACGACTGTGTTAACATGGGCCAGCGAAAACCGTGAAGGCTTGATGGAGGCGTGGGCAGCGCTGGAAGCCGGCCGGAAACCGCGGAGGCTGCAATGAGCGAAATCGTGCGCATGCGATCTGTGGAACCGGTGCTGTTCGGCGTCGTCAAGATCGTCTGGCTCGACGGGTTCGAAGCGATCGTCGACCTCCGGCCCGTCATCGCCGTCGGCGAGCTCTTCGCGTTTCTGCGCGAAGCGCCGTCGCGCTTCGGCGCCGTCGCGCTCGACGAGTTCGGACACTCGATCCGTTGGATCGACGACCAAGGCGACGAAGTGGACTTCGGGTCGGACGCGCTTCGCCGTCGCGCCGAACGCCAGGCGAAAATCCTGCGCCTCGCCAGCTGAGTTCCGGAAAAGCGCGAATCGACGAGCATGCGGCCTTCGGCGCGAACTGAGGCTACGCTCCCCAAACGGCAACAGGAGTAGACTTGGCCTACGATCTCATCGTGATCGGCTCCGGCCCCGGGGGCTATGTCTGCGCGATCCGCGCGGCGCAGCTCGGCATGAAGGTCGCGGTCATCGAGAAGATGAAGACGCTCGGCGGAACCTGTCTCAACATCGGCTGCATTCCATCCAAGGCGCTCCTCTATGCAACCGAGATGTTCAACGAGGCGGCGCACGGCCTTGCGCCCCTCGGGGTCGTCGTTTCCCCGCCGACGCTCGATCTCGCCGCGATGATGAAGCACAAGGACGCCACCGTCGCCGCCAACGTCAACGGCGTCGCCTTTCTATTCAAGAAGAACAAAATCGACTGGGTGAGCGGCGAGGGCCGGATCGCCGCTCCGGGAAAGGTAATCGCCAAGGCCGGCGACCGCAAAGAGACGACGATCGAGACGAAGGCGATCGTCATCGCGACCGGGTCAGACGTCGCGCGGCTGCCCGGAGTCGAAATCGACGAGAAGACGGTCGTGTCGTCCACCGGCGCGCTCAGCCTGCCGGCGCCGCCGAAAAAGCTGATCGTCGTCGGGGCCGGCGTCATCGGGCTCGAGCTCGGCTCGGTCTGGCGGCGGCTGGGAGCCGAGGTGACGGTGGTCGAATTTCTCGACCGCGTCCTGAGCGGCATCGACGGCGAGGTCGCCAAACTGATGCAGCGCACGCTGGAAAAGCAGGGTCTCGTCTTTCACCTGGGCCATAAAGTCACGAAGGTCGAAAAGGCGGGGACGGGCGTCAAGGCGACGATCGAGCCCGCGGCGGGCGGCGAGGCCAAGACGATCGACGCCGACGTCGTGCTGGTCGCGATCGGGCGGCGTCCGTTCACCGAGGGTCTCGGCCTCGATGCTTTGGGGGTTAAGACCGAGCGCGGCCAGGTCGTCGTCGACGCGCATTACGCCACCAACGTTCCCGGCATCTATGCGATCGGCGACGTGATCCGCGGGCCGATGCTCGCCCACAAGGCCGAGGACGAAGGCGTCGCGCTGGCCGAGCTCTTGGCCGGGCAGGCGGGCCACGTCAACTATGGCGTCATTCCCAATGTCGTCTATACCAGCCCCGAGGTCGCTTCGGTCGGCAAGAGCGAGGAAGAGCTGAAGGCCGAGGGCGCGGCCTACGCCGTGGGCAAGTTTCCGTTCACCGCCAACGGCCGCGCGCGGGCGATGCGCCATACCGAGGGCTTTGTGAAGATCCTCGCCGACGCCGCCAGCGACCGCGTGCTCGGCGGCCATATCGTCGGCTTCGGCGCTGGCGAAATGATCCACGAGATCGCCGTTCTGATGGAGTTTGGCGGTTCGGCGGAGGACCTCGCGCGCACCTGCCACGCCCATCCGACCATGTCGGAAGCGGTCAAGGAGGCGGCGATGGCGGTGGCGAAACGCGCGATCCATATTTGAGGCAGGGCTGTGTTTGGACCGGTCGCCGGGGCGCGCATACTGGGGCGGACTCTCCGAAATCAAGCGCTTCTCGCGCTTGCCGCTCTGGCGCTGTCGTGGACGTCCGCCCGCGCGGACCCCAATGCTCTCTGGCGGATCGTCCACGACGAATGCGTGCCCCATGTCGAAGCGGGGCGGGGTCCGAAGCCATGCGAACGCGTCGATCTCGAAGGCGGCGCCGCCCAGGGAGTCGCGATCCTCAAGGACCTCGTCGGCATCGCGCAGATGCTCGCCATTCCGACCCGGCGCATCACCGGGATCGAAGACCCGCAAATGCTCGCGCCCGACGCGCCGCCGGTGTTCGCCGACGCCTGGAGCGCCAAGGCGCTGGTCGAGGGGCGGCTCGGCCGCGCGCTGCCTCGGGAGGCGGTCGGGCTCGCCATCAATTCGAAATGGGCGAGGAGCCAGGACCAGTTGCACGTCCATGTCGATTGCGTGGCGGTTCCGGTCGCAAAAGCGCTCGCCGAATATGCCTCCGCCCTCGACGGCCAATGGCGGGCGATGACGGTTCCGCTTCAAGGCCGCGTCTATTTCGCCCGCCGGGTCGACTCGGCGGACCTTCGCGAGGTCGCGCCGCTCAAGCTGCTCGCCGACGGCGTCGAGGGCGCGCGGGCTCAAATGGGCGCCTATAGTCTCGCGGCGATCGGCGCGACCTTTGACGGAAAACCGGGCTTCGTCCTGCTTGCCGATCAGTTCTCGCTCGAGAGCGGAGGCCATGCCGAGGATCTTGAGGACCACGATTGCGCGATCGCCCGTTCTACGCCATGATCTGGACGAGGTCGCCTCGGCGACCGAGGGGCGACCCCAAAAATCATAAGCCAGGGACTGCGGCGCCGCCATTCGCGTCGTCTGTGCCGGCGCCAGCGCGTCTTGCGCCTTTTTTGGGGCGTGGGCTGGGCAGTGAAGGGGAGCGGCAAGACATGCGGACGCTATCGAAATGCCTGTTGGCGCTCGCGGTCCTGTTGGCGGCGCCGAGCTATGCCTGCGCGCACGTTGACATCAACGTCGACTTGTCGTCGCAGACGATGATCGTCCATTCCGGCACAGGCGAAACCTACGTCTGGCCGATATCTTCGGGCCGGGCCGGCCATTTGACGCCGCGCGGCGTCTTCCGCCCGAGGGCGCTCTACCCGATGGTCCACTCGGCCAAGTACGGCAACGCCCCGATGCCGCACTCGATCTTCTTTTATGGCCAGTATGCGATCCATGGCACGACCGCGGTCGGAAGTCTCGGGCGGCCGGCGTCGCACGGCTGCATCCGCCTTTCGCCCAACGCCGCCGCAACGCTGTTCGCCATGGTCGAGCGGCAAGGGGCGGAGATCCGCATCGTCGGGTCGCCGTTCAGCGATGAGGCGCGCGGCGACCGGCGCTCCGGGTCCGCGCTTGGGTATGCGCCGATCCGTCATGCCCGAACGCTCAAACAATGGGCGCGCGATCCGCTCGCGCGCTGATCGTCGAAAGATCGTTCCCTCGCGACCGATCAATAACGCGGCATCATGGGGAAAATTTCACCTTCCCCGGTGTCGCGTTTTCCATTTGTTTAGGATATCAGGCCTACCGGGATCGAACCGGCGCAAGCCGTTTGAGGAGGCCTCGGGTGCATAGACGTCAATTCATCGCCGGCGCCGCCGGCCTGATTGCGGGCTCGCTCGCGCCGCGGCTGGCGATGGCGGACGTGCCGACGCCTTTCACCTTCGAGATGGCGCCGCCGATGGACAATCGCGACAAGTTCGTCGCCTGGGGCGTCGCGCAGCGCGCGGAGGATCCCAGATTCCTCGGCGAGCGGTTCGATCGCTTCGGGGCGATGGTGCGCAACGAAGACCTGGTCAACGACCGCAACAAGCACGCTTTTCTCTTGACGCCGCGCGAGAAATTCGTGCTGCAGCAAAATCTGAGCCGGGCCTACGAGCACGCCTTCCTCGACATCGGCTTCGGCGTGACGATTTCCGGTCCTCATATCGTCGGCCGGATGACTTCGAACATCGATCCCAAGCTGGGCGAGAGGGTGCTCGAGATCGGCACCGGCTCCGGCTACCAGTCCGCCTATCTCTCGCACTTGACCGACCAAGTTTACACGATCGAGATCATCAAGCCCTTGGCCGACCGCACCCGGTCGATCTACGACCAGCTCATCAAGGACGGCTACAAGGAGTTCGAGGTCATCAAGAGCAAGGCCGCCGACGGCTACTATGGGTGGGAGGAGGCGGCGCCGTTCGACAAGATCATCGTCACCTGCGGCATCGACCACGTTCCTCCGCCGCTGCTGCAACAGTTGAAGCCCGGAGGCGTCATGGTCATTCCGGTCGGACCGCCCGGAGCGCAGCGGGTGCTGAAGGTCGTCAAGACGCAAGGGTCCGACGGGCAGATGACGGTCGCCCGATCCGATATTTACGGCGGACGAATCGTCCCATTCGTTCCGTTCACCAAGCTTGAAGGCGATCAGATCGTCGGCACGCACAACAACTAGCGCCCGGTTGACATCGAGAACCGCTTCCGCCGCGACGGCGGCCGCAACCACCAGCGGCGCCGCCGTCGCGCCCGCCCGGCCGCTCCGAGACGCAATGAACGACGCGAGCAAAATCCCGACAGCCGACGTTTTCGAGGCTGATGCGCGGTTCGACGCGGAGCCCGATGCGGGTTCCCGCCTCGGACTCTACTTCGCCGTGGGCCTGGGCGCGGGCGCGGTGATCGGGCTGCAGATCGATATCATGCGCATCTTTTCCGTCGGCAGCTGGGCGCATTTTGGCTCGCTGGTGGTGAGTCTGGCGATGCTGGGATTCGGCCTGGCGAGCGCAACCATGACCGTCGCCAAGGACTGGTTCGCCCGCCATTGGCGCGCCGCCGCCACCTTTTCGCTCGCACTGTTCGGGCCGCTCGCGGTCGGGGCCAACCTTTATGTGCAGCGTCTCGGCTTCAACGCCATCTTCCTCGTCTCCGACCCCGCGCAGAAGTGGAAGCTGTTGCAGATCTTCCTCGCCCTGCTGACGCCATTCCTGGCCGGGGCGTTCTTCCTCGGATGCGTCTTCCTCAGAAGCAATCGCACGTTCGGGCGGGTCTATTTCGCCGATCTTGCCGGGGCCGGGCTCTGCGGTCTTGTCGTGTTGTTGGCGATGTATGTGTTCACGCCCGCCAATTTGATCGCGGCGCCGTTGGCGCTTTGGTTTGCGGCCTGTCTCGCTTGGGCTTTCGGCCCGGGCGGACGCGCTTTGCTCGTTCCATTCATCGTTGCCGGCGCGCTGGCGTTCGCCGGCCATTTTGTCGCGCCGCAGATGTTCGGCCTGAAGACGCTCGCGGTCAACGACTACAAGGGCGTGGCCTACGCGCGCAAATTCCCGGACGCGAAAAAGGTCTACGAGAGCGCTTCCCCGTTCGGCTTCCTCGAGGTCTACTCGAGTTCCTATCTGCATTTCGCGCCCGGCCTGTCGGACAATGCCGGATTCAGCCTGCCAACGATGCCGGTCAACGCCTATCTCGGCCTCTACATCGACGGCGACGGTCCGATCGGCATCATGCGCGATCTGACCGACAAGGAGACGGCCTACTTCCACTTTCTACCGATGGTCTACCCTTACGTCATCAAGTCGGCGCCGAAGACTTTCATCGCCCAGTTCGGCGGCGGCATCTCGACCGAGGTGGCGCTGCATTCCGGCGCAAAGGAGGTGACCGTCGCCGAAGGCAATCGCGCGGTGCTCGAAGCGTTTCACGATGGCGTCATCCGCAACTTCACCGGCGACATCCTGTCCAAGGTCCGGGTCATCGGTTACGAGGGCCGCCATTTCCTCGCGCAAACGGATGAGCGCTTTGACGTCATCGACCTCTCTCTCGCGGATTCGGTCGGGCTCTCCAATCCGGGCGGCTTCGCCATCGTGGAGAAGTTCTCCTACACGAAGGAAGCGATGGAGACCTACATGCGCGCGCTGGCTCCCGGCGGCGTTCTGTCGGTCACGCTCTGGAACAAGGAGGAGCCGCCGAAGTCGGTATTGAAGCTCTATGCGACGATGGCGGCGGCGGCGCGCGAGGTCGATCCCGCGCATCTGGCCAATTCCTTCTACGTCGCCTCGTCGTACCTGTCGACGGCGACCGTACTTTATAAGAATGGCGGCTTCGCCCCCGACGAGATCGAGAAGCTGCGGGCCCACACGCACGCGATGTCGTTCGACGAAATCTATTCGCCCGGCCTCTTCTACGATTCGTCGCAGACCGACAGCACCCTCGCCGGCTATGTCGAACAGATTTTTGCTGGAGCGGCCGGCGGGCCGCCGGCCGCGGAGCCGGCGGAGGCCGCCGACGCAAACGCGCCGGGGGGCCAGGACGTCGACGCGCCTCCCTCCGGCAAGACTGACGACGGCGTTCTGCCGGCCACCGTCATGGGCCGGCTCGCATGGCATGCCCTCGTCGCCGGCCAATGGCCGGAGATCGCCGATCGTTACGTGTTCAATACGCGCGCGCTCACCAACGATTCGCCCTACTTCGCCGCCTACGTGAAAACCGCCGACCTGCCGCGGGTGCTCGACCGGCTCGAGCTGTTACAGGACGAGTGGGGCTATCTCCTGATCTGGGCGACGCTCGGCGCCGCTTGCCTGACGGCGACCGCGCTGCTGGTGATACCGTTGATCTGGGGGTGGCGGACGATCTTCTCGCGCTCGCGCGGCAAGCTCTTGACCGTCATTTACTTCGCCTGTCTCGGCGCAGGCTACATCATGGTCGAAGTCGGGCTTATCGCCCATTTCGTGATGGCGCTGGGAAATCCGACCATCTCGGCTTCGGTGCTGATCACCGGCATGCTGGTGTTTTCGGGTCTGGGCGCGCTGACGTCGGAGCGCGCGTTGCCGCACATGCGGACCGTCATGCCGGTTCTGTTCGTCGCGGTCGCCGCGCTCCTGATCTTCTACGGATTGTTTCTTGGCCGGGCGCTCGACGCGATCGGCGCCCTTCCCTATGCGGCGCGCTTGCTGTGCTCATTCCTTCTGATCGCTCCGCCGGCCTTTCTCATGGGTTTCCCGATGCCCGTCGCGATGACGACGCTCGGGCGTCTCGGCAAGGACCACATGTTCGTCTGGGCGTGGGGCGTCAACGGTTGTTTTTCGGTGATCGGGGCCGCAGCCGCGCCGGTCATCGCCACCAATTTTGGCCTCGCCGCGGTCATCGAAGCGGCGGGCCTCGCCTACCTGCTGGCGATTCCCGCCTTCTATGGCGTCATCGCTTCGGACCGGGTCCAGGGCGCCGAGCAAATCCGCGCGCCGGCTTAAGGGACGCCCGACCTTGCTCGTCGCGCCGCCCTTTTCCCGCGGCCCGGCGCAAATCTGACAATGAGACGACATATAACAATTTTGCAACGAATTGACGACGATGCGAATGCGGCTCTGTCGCTCAAGAAAAATTCATAGTTGCCAAACCCTTAAGCGCCAAGACCCGCGCGGCGGGAGCCAGCGCGTATGTCGATCGCCGGAGTCGACCGGATGCGGCGAGCAGGCGGCGGAAAATTTTTCGCGCGGCGGGTTGCAACTGCGCGGCTATCTTGTCCTTCGAATCAAGCTCTTGCATAAAAGCAAATATTAACTGTTGAATTTTGTCCGCTTGCGCCGAGCTTGCGGCGCGTTTCAGTTCGGAAGCGAAGGTTGCGCGGCCGCCCGACCCGTGCCATAGTCTTTACAACGTCAAGCAACGAGAGAAAAAGCTGACGCGAGCGGCGTGTACGGGCGGGCGAGGCGTAAGTATACTAGAAAAATAGACGCTCAGGTAAGAGCGGCGAAACGAGGGCGGTCGCAACTAGGTTCGGGCACTAAGTCGAGGGCCGGTTTTTTATTGGCCCATTTTCAAGAACAGATTGATTCCAATAGAAATCCGTAGTGCGGGCTGCGGAGGGAGAGGCAATGTCTTATCAACACTTCGCTGGATACGCCGGAGATTTGCTTGCGGTCGACGCCTATGCGTTGCTTGCGGGCGATGCGTCCTCGATTCTGATCGACGTCCGGACCAAGGCGGAGTGGGCTTACGTCGGGACGCCCGACATTCAAGCCCTCGGCAAGACAGCGTTGTTCTTGGAGTGGCAGAGCTATCCTTCGATGGCGATCGATGCAAACTTCGCCGCCCGTCTTGAAGCGCTTTTGGCGTCGCGGGCGGTCGAACGCGGCGCATCGCTCGTGTTCCTGTGCCGTTCGGGCGCGCGGTCGCGCCAGGCCGCTGTCGCTATGACCAACGCGGGGTGGGGGCCCTGCTACAATATCTCGGATGGATTCGAAGGGCCGCTGGACGATCTGCGCCGCAGAGGCGGCGCCGGCGGGTGGAAGGCGGGCGGATTGCCCTGGACGCAGTCCTAAAGCGTCAAGCGCGTCACCGTTTCTCGGCATCGCCGCATTTTCGGCTGTCCACCTCACGCCCGGACCACATTCATGGACATGTTTGACGAACCCGATCCGGATCGCGTCGATCAAGGCGGTTCCGGCGGTCCTCCGCTTGGCGAGGCTTGGCGGCGCTGCTGCGCGCGGCTTCGGGCCGAGGTTGGCGACGATGTCTTCAACAGCTGGTTCGGGCGCCTCGCCCTGGTGTCGGTCGGATCCGGGCAGGCTCGGCTGTCCGTGCCGACGCGCTTCCTCAAGAGCTGGATCGACACGCATTATGTCGGACACATCTCCGCCGCGCTCAACGCCGAAGTCGGCCCGGTGCTGCAAATCCTCATTTTCGTGCGCTGTTCGGCGCCCATCGAGCCGGCGGTCAAGGCTGCTTCGATCGGATGCGTCCTCCCCGCCAAGCCTGCGGCCAAATCGCCTGAACCGAGCGGCGATCGTGCTCCGGCCGACCGCCGCGCGCCGGGCCGAGCGTCCGCGTCCCCAAACCTCGGCGAAGCCCTGACGGGTTCCCCCCTCGATCGGCGGTTGACCTTCGCGACGTTCCAGGTCGGGCGGTCGAACGAACTTGCCCTTCACGCCGCAAAGCGCGTGGCCGACCACGACAGGGGCGGGACGCCGGCCTTTTGTCCGCTTTACGTCCATTCCGCGGTCGGCCTCGGCAAGACCCATCTTTTGCAGGCGGTCGCCCACACCGCCGCTCAACAAGGGCGCTCGGTCATCTATCTGACCGCCGAGCGGTTCATGTACGGCTTCGTCGCCGCCCTCCAGGCTCAGACCTCGATCGCCTTTAAGGAGCGGCTGAGAACCATCGACCTTCTCATTTTCGACGATGCGCAATTCCTGCAGGGAAAGGCGATCCAGGCCGAATTCGGTCATGCGCTGAACGCGCTGCTCGACGCCGGGCGCGAGGTGATCGTGGCCGCCGACCGCCCGCCGAACGATCTGGAATCGCTCGACGAGCGCGTGCGCTCGCGGCTCAGCGTTGGCCTTTGCGTCGAGATCGGCGCGCTCGACGAGCCGCTGCGCCTGAAAATCCTGGAGGCGCGGGTCGCGGCCGCGCGCTCGGCCGAGCCCCACTTTGAGGCGTCGGCGACCGTGCTTGCCTTCGTCGCGCGCTCGATTCGCTCGAACGGCCGCGACCTCGAAGGAGCCGTCAACCGGCTAAGAGCCCATTGCACGCCGACCGGCCCGCCGTTGACGGTGGAGGCGGCGGAAGCGGCCATCCGCGACCTCATCCGCACCCACGAGCCCAAACGGGTGAAGATCGAGGATATCCAAAAGCTGGTGGCGAGCCACTATAGCGTTTCGCGCGCCGACATTCTGTCCGCGCGCCGCACCGCCGCAGTCGTTAAGCCGCGTCAGGTGGCGATGTTCCTCGCGAAGACGCTGACGCCGCGCTCGCTGCCGGAAATCGGGCGGCGCTTTGGCGGTCGCGACCATACCACCGTGCTCCATGCGGTGCGCAAGATCGAGGGGCTGCTGCAGAACGACCCGACTTTGCGCGATACGCTTGAGCTTTTGAAACGGATGCTGCAAGAGTAAGCGAAGCTTGAGCCGCCTGGCGACGGACAAACGGATGGAGGGCTCCCCGCGAACGGCGCAAGCCGATGACGGCGCCGGACGCGCGTCCGCGGCGGCCCAAGTCTACGATGATAGTCTATAAGATCGTATCCGCCGATGAATGGCGCGAGGCCGAGGCGGCCGGCGTCTTCGAGGGCGCGTCCATCGATCGCGCCGACGGCTTCATCCATTTTTCGACTGCCGGGCAGGCCCCGGAAACGGCGGCCAAATGGTTCGCCGGCCGCGAAGATTTGACCTTGGCCGCGGTCGACGCGCACGCGCTCGGCAAGGACTTGCGCTGGGAGCCGTCGCGGGGCGGGGCGCTGTTTCCTCATCTCTACGCCGCCCTGCCGATGAGCGCCGTCGTCTGGTCGCGTCCGCTCAAGCTCGGATTCGACGGGCGGCATATTTTCGGGAGCCTCGAGGCATGAGGCTCGCCAAAATGGCGGCTCCGGTTCTCAGCCGTCTGCCGGCGGAGACGGCGCATCGCGCGGCGATCAACGCGCTGAAGATCGTCCCGCCGTCGAAGACGCCGCCGGCCGACCCGCGGCTGGCCGTCGAGATCCTGGGATTGCGGTTTCCCAACCCGCTCGGGCTTGCCGCCGGATTCGACAAGAACGCCGAAGTTCCGGGCGCGATGCTTAAGCTCGGTTTCGGCTTCGTCGAGGTCGGCACGCTGACCCCGAGGCCGCAGCAGGGCAACGCCCGGCCGCGCCTGTTCCGCCTGCCGGAGGACGCCGCGGTCATCAACCGCTTCGGCTTCAACAACGACGGCTTCGAGCGCGCGCGGGCGCGCCTTGCGCGGAGGTGGTCCGGCGGCGCGATCGGGGTGACAGGCGTCAACCTCGGCGCCAACCGGGACGCGGCCGACCGCGTCGAGGACTATGTGCTCGGCGTTAAGACCTTCGCGGCGCTCGCCGACTATCTGACCGTCAACATTTCGTCGCCGAACACGCCCGGCTTGCGCGACCTGCAGCGGCGCGAGGCGCTTGACGATCTGATGGCGCGGGTCGTCGCCGCGCGCGACGGGACCGAACCTCGCCGCCCGCTCCTGATCAAGATCGCGCCCGATCTCGACGCCCGCGGGCTCGAGGACATCGTCGCGACCGCGCTCACCCATCGGGTCGACGGGCTGATCGTTTCCAACACCACGGTCGCCCGGCCGGCGTCGCTGACCTCGAGGCATCGGGCCGAGACGGGCGGCCTCTCCGGCCGGCCGCTGTTCGAGCCGTCGACGCGGCTGCTCGCCCGCGCCTATCTCCTCACCGGCGGAGCGATGCCGCTGATCGGCTGCGGCGGGGTCGAGGATGCGCGAACGGCGTTGGCCAAAATCGAAGCCGGCGCCAACCTGGTGCAGCTCTATACCGGCCTCGCGCTGAAAGGGGCGGGCGTCGTCGAGGAAATCCTCGAAGGCTTGACCCGCGCGGTCGAGGAGCGCGGCGTGGCGCGGATCGGCGAACTCGTCGGGTCGCGGGCGAGCGCGTGGGCCGAGCGGGACCGGGCGAACGCCGGGGATGGCGAGTACGCGACTTAAGACAGGGCGCGAGCGTGCTTAACGGGCGCCCGCCTGGATAATTCCAAGGGAGTCAAATTCAAGGTTGGGCGGCTGAAAAGGCGGGGGAGCCGGAAGCGATACGGGCGCCTACCTTCGCAAATTGGTGCGCGCGAGGTCGACGATCTCGTCGCCGCGGCCGCTAAGGATCGCCTTCATCATGTAGAGGGTGAAGCCCTTCGCCATCTCGACGGTGATCGCCGGCGGCATGGCCAGCTCCTGGCGATTGACGACCGCATCGACGACGACCGGGCCGGGATGGGCGAGCGCTTCGGCGACGCGCTCGTCGACGTCTTTCGGATCCTCGATGCGCACGCCCTTGATGCCGACCGCCTCGGCCATCGCGGCGAAGTTCGGATTGACGAGATCCGTGCCGGTCGGCAGGAAGCCGGTCGATTTCTGCTCGAGCTCGACGAAGCCGAGCGCCCCGTTGTTGAACACGACCACTTTGACCGGCAACTTCAGCTGGGTGAGGCTCAAGAGATCGCCCATCAGCATGGCGAAGCCGCCGTCGCCGGAGAGCGAGATCACCTGTCGTCCGGGCGAGGCCGCCTGGGCGCCGATCGCCTGGGGCATGGCGTTGGCCATCGACCCGTGCCAGAACGAGCCGATCAGCCGCCGCTTGCCGTTCATCGCGAGATAGCGCGCCGACCAGACGGTTGGCAGGCCGACGTCGCAGGTGAAGATCGCGTCGTCGCTCGCCTTCTCGCTGATTGCGCGTGCGACGTGCTGCGGGTGCAGCGTGCCGCCAGGGCGTCCGGTCGCGAGCTCGTCCAGGCTCTTGCGGGCGCTGACGTAGTCCTTCAACGCCGCGTCGAGATGCTTGCGGTCGCTCTTGGCCTTGATGAGAGGCATGAGGGCGCGCAAAGTCGGCGCGACTTGGCCGACCAAGCCGAGATCGACCGGCGCGCGACGGCCGATCGCCTCGGGCCTCACATCGATCTGGGCGATGCGGGCGTCCTTGGGGTAGAATTGCCGATATGGGAAATCCGTGCCCAGCATCACCAGCGTGTCGCACGAGTCCATGGCGTAGTAGCCGGAAGCAAAGCCGATCAGGCCGGTCATCCCGACGTCGTACGGGTTGTCCCACTCGATATGCTCCTTGCCGCGCATGGCGTGGACGGTCGGCGCCTTCATCGCTTCCGCGAACCGCATCACTTCGTCATGCGCGCCGGCGCAGCCGCTGCCGCACAAGAGGGTGACCCGCTGCGCCCGATTGAGGAATTCAGCCATCCGGTCGAGCGCCGAATCGGGCGGTACGACCACCGGCCGCGCCGGCGCCAGACCCCATCGGCTTGGGCGCCGGAGCGGCGTCGGCCGCCTTCAGCATGACGTCGCCCGGAATCACGATCACCGTGACGCATCGTTCGAGGATCGAGCGCCTGACCGCGATTTCGAGGGCTCGCGGTATTTGCGCCGGGGTCGAAACGAGCTCGCAATAGTTCGAGCATTCCTTGAACAACTGCTCGGGATGGGTCTCCTGGAAATAGCCGGAGCCGATCTCGGGCGAGGGAATTTGCGCCGCGATCGCCACCACTGGCAGGCGCGAACGCTGGCAGTCGAAGAGACCGTTGATGAGGTGCAGGTTGCCCGGCCCGCAGCTGCCGGCGCAGACCGCGAGCCCGTCCGAGACATGGGCGTCGGCGCCGGCGGCGAACGCGCCGGCCTCCTCGTGCCGGACATGGAGCCATTCAATGCCGCCGGCGCGCCTCAGCGCGTCGGTGAAGCCGTTAAGGCTGTCGCCGACGACGCCGTAAATGCGCTTGACCCCGGCGGCGGCGAGAATTTCGACCATCTGGTCGGCGACGGTGCGGGCCATGGGCGTCCTCCTTGGATCAGGGTTGCGCGATCCAGACGATAGACGAAATCGGCCGCCGACGGATATGGCGCCCAGGTATCGGCCGCATCTTCCGCGGGGACGGTTGCTGACGACGCGAGAATGCGCGACCGTGCGCGGCGTAACGCCTCTCCCAACGGCCCGACGGGCGAGACGCGTGGAGATCTTCCGATGAATGGCGCGCAGTTGCTTGTCTCCGCCCTCGAGAATGAGGGCGTCGAGCGGATATTCGGCATTCCTGGAGAAGAGAATCTCGACGTCGTCGAAGCGCTGCGCCGGTCCAGCATCAAACTGGTGTTGACCCGCCACGAGCAGCCGGCGGCGTTCATGGCGGCGACGCACGGACGGCTGACCGGCAGGGCCGGGGTCTGCCTCGCCACCCTTGGGCCGGGCGCGCTAAACTTCACGACCGGCGCGGCCTATGCGCTGCTCGGCGCGATGCCGATGGTGATGATCACCGGCCAGAAGGGAATCCTGAGCCGCAAGCAAGCGCGCTTTCAGGTCGTCGACATCGTCTCGACCATGACGCCGCTGACCAAGATGGCTCGCCAGATCGTTAGTCCGGCGACCATTCCCTCGCTGGTGCGCGAGGCGTTCCGGGTGGCGCAGCAGGAACGGCCGGGCCCCGTGCATCTCGAACTGCCGGAGGACATCGCCCACGAGCCGGGACCGGATCTGTCGCCGGTCCCGCCCCATCCGATCGACCCGCCGGTCGCCCAGCGCGCGGCGCTCGACCGGGCGGCGCAACTCGTTCTCACAGCCGAGCGGCCGCTGGTCATGCTCGGCGCCGCCGCGAGCCGTCCGCGTCTCGCGTCCGCGCTGTCGGAATTCGTCGCGCGCGTCCAGATCCCGTTCTTCAACACCCAGATGGGCAAGGGCGCCGTCACCGGCGGCTCCGGACTCTATATGGGCACCGCGGCGCTTTCGGAGCGCGACTACGTCCACCGGGCGATCGACCGGGCTGACCTCATCATCTCGATCGGCCACGACACGGTGGAGAAGCCGCCCTTTTTCATGGGGCCTGACGGGCCGACGGTTCTGCATGTCGGCTATTTGCCGGCGACTGTCGAGGAAGTGTTCTTTCCGCAGGCCGAGCTCATCGGCGACGTCGGCCCGAGCCTGACGCTCCTCGCCGACCGGCTCGAAGGCCGGCTGCCGAGAGCGCAGGCGCTCCTGGGCTTGCGCGAGGACATCCTCGCGCGCATCGCCGATCGGGCGGAGGAAAGCCGCTTCCCGCCGACGCCGCAGCGGATCGTCCATGATGTTCGGCAGGCGACGCCGGAAGACGGGATCGTCTGCCTCGATAACGGCATGTACAAGATCTGGTTCGCCCGCAACTATCGCACCCGCGTCGCCAATACGCTCCTGCTCGATAATGCGCTCGCCACCATGGGCGCGGGGCTCCCCTCGGCGATCATGGCCGCTTGCCTCAATCCGGGCCGCCGCGTTCTCGCTGTGTGCGGCGACGGCGGCTTCATGATGAACTCGCAGGAGATCGAGACGGCGGTCAGGCTCAAGCTCAATCTCGTCGTGCTGGTGCTGCAGGACAAAGCCTACGGCATGATCCGCTGGAAGCAGGCGACGGACGGCTTTCCCGATTTCGGCCTGACTTTCGGCGACCCCGATTTCATCGCCTATGCGCTGGCCTATGGCGCCAAGGGAAGCCGGGTCGAGACCGCCGACGGGCTCGCGCCGACGCTCGAAGCCGCGTTCGCTGGCGGGGGCGTGCACCTGGTCGTGACGCCGGTCGATTATTCGGAGAACAAGCGGGTGCTGGTCGACGAACTGCGCGCCAACGCCGCCATTGAGGCGGCCAGCGTCGCTCATTCGACCCCGTCCTGAGCTGGCGCGGCCGCCAGGCCGAAGGGCGCCCCGGTCCGGAGACGCCCACTGCAACGCGCGCTCTCTACTCGAGTCTATTCGGCCCGCGCTACAGTCCGCCGACTTGACGGCGCGTGTCCTTGCGCCGATCGCGGTGCGCCGCCTGTTTGGCCCGATTGCCGCAGCTCGCCATGCTGCACCACCGTCTCGCCCGCCTTTGGGTGTGGTCGGCGAACATCAGAGTGCAGCTATGTCCCTCGCACGCCCTGACGTTGGCGAAATCCTCCTCGCACACGAATTTGGCCAACGCGACGCCGATCGGCAGCAGCAAGGATTTGGGGGATCGCCAGCGCCGCATGATTCGCAGCTCCAGGCGATCGCCATCGCCGGGGAGATTGCTCGATATCTGGCTGATGGTTTCATCGCGCTGCAAAAGCCGATTCAGGGGCGCGAGCTCGTCAAGCGACTCAGATGTGAGCGGCTGGCCCATGCGGCTGCGAACGAAGCCCCTGAACCATTCGCGCAGGGCGCGGGCCTGGCCGGAGACTCTGTCGAGTTCGCCGGGCGCCGCTCCCGCCGCCAGGGCATCCAGCACGTCCGCTGGAACCAGCTCGGCTTGAGCGAGCCATCTGACGAGCCCGTCGCCGTCGGCGAGCCAGTCAATCGGCGTATCGAGCGGCGTCGCGATCGAATTCAGGAAATCGAGGCCGAGCGAGTTGGCGATGAAAATTGCTGTCGGTCTGTCCGATTCGATTGACATTTCAAAATCAGGCTAACCTTTTCGGCCACAAGTGACAAGTTACTAAACTTTGAGTAACCTAAAAATATGACATTAACAGGTTACTGCTGGATCCCACGATCTCGAGAGCGACCAGATGGGTATGAAAGATATGAGCGTGGTTCTCGTCCACGGCGCCTGGGCTGACGGATCGAGCTGGGGCGAAGATTATCGGACCGTTGTTTTCCTCTTTGACGCACTCACGAATTGGGGATCAACGTGGGGACGCACGCAGCAGTCCCGAACGTTCCGGGCCTCGAGGCCGCTCCAAGCCGATGACCCATATCGAGGCGCTCGAGCTGGATCTGTCGCCGGCGCGCCTCATCGCGATCGGCGGCGGCTATGCTGGCCTCGGGCTGGCTCAGGCCTTCCGTCGCTTCGGCAGCGAAGTGACCGTATGACGACATCGAGGCGGCCCGATCGGAGAGACGCGCTGGCGTCTATTGCGCGAGATGTTCGCAAGCCCATGCGGCTTTGGTCAGCGCCGTATGGCCTGGGGCGAGCCGATTGTCGGGGCAGCGTCCCAAGCCGCTCGATGGCGCCGCCGCTTGATCAGCTCGGCGACCATCGCCGCAGGCGTCGCGCCGGCAAAAAACGCCCCCTGTCGGCCCGCGCGCCCGCCGAGCCGCAGTTCGTCGAACTGATCTTGCCGCTCGATCCCTTCGGCGACGCAGGGCAGGCCGGGAGGACGTCCGCTATCGAGAAGGGCCTTCTCGATCTCCACCCGGCCGGCGCCGTCGCGCTCGGCCATCGGGTCGAAGACGGCGATGCCGCCGCGCCCGGTCGCCTTGGCGCGATAGAGCGCGGCGTCGGCCAGACGCACCAGGTCGTCCGGCTCGGCGGAGGAAACGGGAAAGAGCGCAAAGCCGCAGGCGCCGGTCAGCGCAACGTCGAGACCCCCGACCGAGAATGGCGAAGCGAAAATCGCCTGGATCTCGCCTCCGAGCGCAATCGCCGGGTCGCGCGCGCCGATTCCGTCGCAGAGGACGGCGAATTCGTCGCCGCCCATCCTGGCGGCTGAGCCGCGCCCATCCATCGCCTTGGCGAGCCGGCCGGCGACCTGCCTGAGAATGTCGTCTCCGGCAGGATGTCCGTGTGCGTCGTTGATCGGCTTGAAGCCGTCGAGATCGATGAGGCCGATGGCGAACGGACGAGAAGTTTCCATTCCGGTCCTGATCCGGTCGGCGAGCAGGCCCTGAAAGCAGCGCCGGTTGGGCAGGCCGGTCAGATCGTCGGTCAGCGCGATGGTCACCGCCGCCTGCCTCGCATCCTCGGCCGCGCGCTGCTTTTCGGCGACCGCGAAACGCGAGCGGACGATCTCGGCGAACATGCGAAAGTTTTCTCCGAGCATGCGGATGACAAAGCATGCGGCGACGGTCAGCAAGGCCGCCAGCCAGAGCGTCATATCGGTCCCCCGCATCAGCAAGGCGACGATCAGCGGCGCGGTCCCCGCGGCGACGACGACGCCCGTTACGCCGCCCAGCGCGTTGAGACAAAACGCGCAAGCCGTGACGGCGACCCAGACGGCGACCAAGGCCAATGTGAACTCGACGCCGCTGCTCTGCCAGGTCGAGACCGACGCCATAATAGCGAGCGCAAACGCCAGCGCCGTCCCGAGGGCGCCCGCGCCGCTCACCTTCCGCCGGACGACGTCGAGCGTCGCCCGCTCGACGCCGGGGCGAGCCTTGAGCCACGAGACGAGGCGAAACGTCGAGACCGCGAGCAGCGCCGAAGGCAGAATGATCCCGCCGAGGAGCGAGCTGGTTCGGGCGGTCGCGCCGCACAGCGCGGCGGTGGCCAGGATGACGAGGAGGTGAACGTAAGGACCGAGCCGCGCCAGCGAGCGATATTGCTCGCGCAACAGCGCTGACTTGTAATCCGCTTCTGACGCCTCGCCCGGCGGCATTGCGCCGCAAGAAGCGAATCCGTCAGGCGAGACATCGCAATCAGCCATTCGCGTCAATCCCCGCCGCCGGGGACGACGCTCCCAACGGAAGCGCATCCGGCGCGGGTGAGATTTAGCGCCGCAAGCACGTCCGAGCGGTTAATCCGATGCTCGAAACACGCGGCTTACGTAGCGGTAGTAAAGCGCGTCTTTACGGCAAGGATAAAGTTTGACCGGCGCGATCGACGGACGCGGACCTCGTCAAGGCGCGCTCGTCCTCACCGCGACGATGAACAGGCGCGGGTACGCGAACAGGGTGCGCCCGTCCGGTTGGACGGGATAGGCCTCTTTCAAGCCGCTCCGATAGCGGGCGAGAAAATCGCAGCGTTCGTCATCGTCGAGCCGCTCCAGGAACGGCTGCAGAGTCGACCCGGCAAACCAATCGGCGATGCTCTGCGGTCCCTCGAGCGGGTGAACGTAAGTCGTCATCCAGATGTCGACGCGCGCCGCGGCCGGGCGCAGCCAGTCGTAATAGTCGTCGTAGCCGGCGATGAGCGGCTGGGTCTTGGCGACTGGCGCCAGGCGGGACGACCAGGGCCCGTCGGCCGCAACCATCCGCATCAGCGCATGCGAGGATTCGCGCGCCGTATTCGCCATCTGCGCCGCCAGCACCCCGCCGGGCGCGAGATAGGACATCAAGCGTGGAAAGAGCCGGTCGTGATCGGGCAGGAATTGCAGCGCGGCGTTGGCGAATATGAGGTCCGGCCGATCCTGGGGCGCCCAATTCGCAATGTCCTCTTTGACGAATTCGGCCTTCGGCGCGCGAATGCGCGCATGCGCCAGCATCGCGTCGGAGGTGTCGAGGCCGATGGTTCGCGCGCTCGGAAAGCGGCGCAGCAGCAGTTCGGCGCTGTTGCCCGGGCCGCAGCCCAGATCGTAGACGAGGTTGGCCGAGGCGAGCGGAACCTGCTCCAAGAGGTCGCGCGCCGCGCGCATCCGCTCGGCCTCGAACTTGGCGTAGAGAATCGGGTTCCAGTCGCTCATCGCCATGGTTTTATTCCCCATGGACGCGCTGTATGTCATTTGATATAGCAGATATATAGACTTAATTAAAATCAGTCAAGCGTGAGAGCGCAATTCGGGAGGCTCGCGCCGGATGCAAAAGGCGCCGGAGCCCGTCATCGGCGCGCCCATTTAGGTTTGGTCAACGGTGTCGACCGCTTTCGTTCGCCGCCCCGGGCGTCGAGGCGCCGCCGTCGAGCCGCCTCGGCAGGCGCTCGATTTGGGTTGCTGCCGGTGGAAGACGCCGATGGGAAGATAGGCAAGATAAAACGGCGTTGTTGCGGTGAGCCTGCCGCAACGTTTCGGTGAGCCATCCGAGGTTCATGTTACATGAGGTTCTAGGGGAGGGCGCAGATCTTACTGTCAATGATCAATGGCTGTCTGCCTAAGCGATGCTGTTGCCGCGTAAGGACGTCGAATTCATCAATATTAGCTAATTCATTTTTAATATACATAAAGAACCTTGGTCTCGATCGTATAAAACCTTGCTGACGCCGTCAATCGATTGGAAAATGACGGACCCTAACCTCGCCTGGCAAGCCCGCGGAGCGCAGGAGCATCGAAGATGGAACTCCCAATGAAGTCGAGAGCCGGCCGGCTTCGGCGGCGGCTCTGCCGCCCGAATGCAGAAGGTGGCTGGCCAGTCGCGTTGGCTTCGGCGGCGCCGCTGGTCGCGCTCGCGCTTGCGGTCGCGGCCGACCGCGCGCATGTCTCGCGCTTCAGGACCCAGGTTCAATTGGCCGCGGGCGCCGCTTCGCTCGCGGCGGCGGGGACGATCGCGCGCCAACCGAACAGCGGCGACAACGCCGGTAGGGTCGCGGCCGTCGTTTTCGCCCGCAACGCTCCGCGCGGCGCTGTTGGAGCGCCGACAGTCGTGGCGGCCAGCCGCGCCGCCCTGGCGACGGCGACCGTCGGCTATGACGGCGTCGCGCCGAGCAATTTCGGCCACGCGCTCGGCTACGGCGCGTTCCGGGTCAGCGCCTCGGCGACGTCGCCCGCGCTCGTCGCCGATTCCCGCCCGATCGCAGATCCTTGAGGGTTGAGCCCGCGCGTCGGTTTGGCGTCGAGATCAAGTCCGATATAGCCAGGAGGGCCGCCGTCGTGGACGGAAACCCTTGGAGCCGAGACGCGGATGACCGGCCACATCGATCCGACCAAGCAAACCTTCGCCGCGTTTCGCGCCGACGATCGGCCGGGTCCGATCCATATGCTCAATCTCATCCGGTTGCGCGCTCGCGCGGCCTATCCGGATGGCCGGGAGGCGACCGGGGCGGAGGCCTACGAGGCTTATGGACGCGAGAGCCTGCCGGTCTTTTCCCGTCTCGGCGGGAGGGTCGTCTGGCGCGGCCGGTTCGAGCTCATGCTGATCGGGCCCGCGGACGAGCGCTGGGATCTCGCATTCATCGCCGAATATCCGAGCGTCGCTTCCTTCGTCGCCATGATCCGCGATCCGGTCTACCGCGAGGCGGTCAAGCACCGGCAGGCTGCGGTCGAGGATTCGCGTCTGGTCCGGCTTAGGCCCGGCGGGGCAGGGGTCGGCTTCGGCTGAGGCGCGAGGTCCCCTCGCCCGATGGCGAAGTCTTGTGCCGGCGGCCGGTGGACCGCCACTCCCGCCATCACCAGGAGCACGCCGAGCGTGTCCCTGAGGCTCGGAATCTGCTTGAGCACGACGATCCCGACCACGGTCGCGGTCGCCGGCAGCAAGGCCAGCATCAGCGCGAAGCTCGCGCGCGGCAGCCTCGACATTGCCAGTTGATCGCAGACGTAGGGGATCACCGACGAGCAGATTCCGACGCCAATTCCGGCGAGCACGAGCGTCGGGCTTCCGAACGCGCGCAACGCCTCCCGAAATCCGATCGGCATGATGATGAGGAAGGCGATCGCCATCGCCGCGCCGAGGCGCTCGACGCCGCCGCTTGCGCCAGCTTCCGATATCTTATGCCCGAGCACGATGTAGCCGACGAACAGCGCCCCGTTGAGAAAGGCCCAGAAGAGCCCGATGGGATCGTTCGACCATCGCACGTCGATCAGGAGAAAGACGCCGAGGATGGCCAACCCCAGCGCCGCCAGATTGCGGGCCGTGCGCAGGCCGTAAAGCGCGACGCCGATCGTTCCGACGAACTCGATCGCGGCGACCAGGCTCATCGGCAATCGATCGAGCGCCAGGTAGAACGCGGTGTTCATAACCGCGAGACAGACGCCGAGGCCAATCAGCAATCGGCGGGTCTGGCCATCCGCCTTGGCGAAGGTGCGCCACGGCGCCGTCCAGGGCGCGAAGATCGCAGCTGCGGCGGCGATCCGCATCCAGGCGACGCCGAGCACGCCGACCGACGGAAACAGCAGCACCGCGAACGATGGGCCGAGATAGTGGAAGAGTGCGCTGATCGCGAACCAGGCGTGCGGCGGCGCCAGAATTGCGGCTTTCGTGAGTGTCGGCCGAGGTCGCGGCGCATGGCTCTGCATGCTTTTCAGTATGAGAGGCAAATCTGGCGCTGTATATGAGGATAGAAAGTCGCATTTGACTGTTCTCTCGTGAGATCAAAGGCCCTTCCGATGCGCCGCCTTCGAAATGAAAACGCCAACCTGGACGCCCTCGACGCCCGCATTCTCTCGCTCCTCACGGCCGACGCGCGCACCAGCATCGCCGAGCTCGCGCGCACCGTCGGCCTCTCCCCGCCAAGCGCAGCCGAAAGGATCAAGCGCCTTGAAGAAGCTGGCGTGATCGAGGGCTATGCGGTCGCGATCGACCCCCGGGCGATCGGCCTCCCGGTCGCGGCCTGGATTCGCGTCCGCCCCATGCCCGGCGAGCTCAAGGCGGTCGCCGACATTTTGCGTAACCTGCCCGAGATCGTCGAATGCGACCGCGTGACCGGCGAGGACTGCTTCGTCGCCCGCGCGCACCTTAAGTCGATCGAGGACCTGGAGCGGCTGATCGATGCGATCATCCCGCGCGCCATGACCACGACCTCGATCATCCAGTCCACGCTGGTCAAGCGGCGCGCGCCGCCGATTGTTTAGAGCGCGCCGCAGTTCGCAGAATTACACGCGCCCTCATGCCTCGAGGAGCGGCCGAAGCGAGTTTTCTCTTCAACGGATCCGACCTCGCGCATCGAGCCATGAACATTGGCCTCCAGCCTGGAGTGGATAAGGCGCCCCAATATGAGCCGCCAGTAAACCGATCGACAAATTTTTCGACAATTTCTTTCCGCGAATCAAAATCTGTCGTATGGTGTTTTCGAAATCGCGGAACGAGATGGAGGCGGCGATGGCTGAGGCGGGCGAGGGGGCGGATATCGGTGGCGCAGCGGCCGGCGAAGATCGTCCTGCGTCTCGGGATATGGCCCTTAGGATGCTCAAACGGCTCGCCGCCGGTTCGACCCTGACTGAGGTCGCGGCGGGCGAGGGCCTCACGCCCCGGCGGGCGCGCGAGCTGGTGGCCGAGGTCGTCGCCCAGCGCGGCTTCGACCCTTGAGGCGCGGGAAAAATTTTTTGCCCTAGGGGGTCAGCACAACCCATTGAAAAGGCTGATTTTGGCGAAGGGAATCCAAGGAAATCCAAGCTTTTTTCTTGAGATAATTTGGCTGGAGCTTGGGCTGGCTTTGCCGGATTTGGAAGAATTTGGGGTCGGCTTGGAGGAGGCGCGTCGCCGGCGCCGTCGGTCTGCGGTTTGTGCATGGCAGCACAGAATTGTGCGGCGCAACAAATTGTGCTAGATACCGCGCCCGATCCGGGAGGAAGCGTCCGACGGCAAAGATCGAGGAGTAACCGATGCAGCATTTCCACGCCGGAAACCTTCATCAGATCAAGGATTCGCCGCCGAACACCTGGGCGACGGTGCATGCGGGCGACGTCGTGACCATCAGCGAACTGGCGCGGCGCGGCTTTCATCTTGTCGATATGACAGGGGAACTCTGGACCATGCGCCGCGCCGGTTGATCCAACCCTCGGCCGGCGGGAGGGCGAGGCTCAGTCCTCGCTCAGGTCCTCGAAGGCGCCGCGGTCGACGCCGTCGCCGACCAGGATCTCCCGTTTGCCCGAGTGGTTCGGAGGACTGACTACCCCTTCCTTCTCCATCCGCTCGACCAGCGAGGCGGCCTTGTTGTAGCCGACCGAGAGGCGCCGCTGGATATAGCTCGTCGACACCTTGCGGTCGCGCAGCACGATATTGACCGCGCGGTCGTAATAATCGGCCGACTCCTCGGCGTCCATCGACCCCGGCGAGGGCAGGGGGGCGTCGTCGTCCTCGCCCGCGTCGTCCTCCTCGGTGATGGCGTGCAGATATTCTGGCGTGCCCTGTTTCTTGAGATGGGCCACGACCTTCTCGACCTCGTTCTCTGACACGAAGGGCCCGTGCACGCGCGAAATGCGGCCGCCGCCGGCCATGTAGAGCATGTCGCCCTGGCCGAGCAGTTGTTCGGCGCCCTGCTCGCCGAGGATCGTGCGGCTGTCGATCTTGCTCGTCACCTGAAACGAGATCCGGGTCGGGAAGTTGGCCTTGATGGTGCCGGTGATGACATCGACCGACGGGCGCTGGGTCGCCATGATGAGGTGGATTCCAGCCGCGCGCGCCATCTGCGCCAGGCGCTGGATCGCGCCCTCGATGTCCTTGCCGGCGACCATCATGAGATCGGCCATCTCGTCGACGACGACGACGATATAGGGCAGTTCGTCGAGCGGGATCTCCTCGTGCTCGTAGATCGCCTCTCCGGTCTCCCGGTCGAATCCGGTCTGGACGGTGCGGGTCAAAAGCTCGCCCTTGGCCAAAGCCTCGGAGACGCGGGCGTTGAAGCCGTCGATGTTGCGAACGCCGACTTTCGACATCTTCCTATAGCGGTCCTCCATCTCCCTCACCGCCCATTTGAGAGCGATGACCGCCTTCTTTGGGTCGGTGACGACCGGGGTCAGGAGGTGCGGGATGCCGTCGTAGGCGGAGAGCTCGAGCATCTTCGGATCGACCATGATGAGCCGGCACCGCTCCGGCTTCATGCGATAGACGAGCGAAAGGATCATGGTGTTGATCGCCACCGACTTGCCCGAGCCGGTCGTGCCGGCGACGAGCAGGTGAGGCATGCGGGCGAGGTCGACGATTACCGGCTCGCCGCCGATCGTCTTGCCGAGCGCGATGGCGAGCCGGTGCTTCGAGTTCTCGAAGTCCTCGCTGGCGAGAAGCTCGCGCAGGTAGACCGTCTCCCGCCGCTGGTTCGGCAATTCGACGCCAATGGCGTTGCGGCCCTGGACCACAGCCACCCGGGCCGAGACGGCCGACATCGATCGCGCAATGTCGTCGGCCAGTCCGATCACCCGTGACGACTTGATGCCGGGCGCCGGCTCGAGCTCGTAGAGGGCGACGACTGGGCCTGGACGCACGTTGACGATCTCGCCCTTGACGCCGAAATCGTCGAGGACGCCTTCGAGCAGGCGGGCGTTCTGCTCCAACGCATCTTGTGAAACCCTGGTCCCGGCCGATCTTTTCGGCTCGGTCAGCATCGCGATCGAGGGCATGATCCACTCGCCGCGCGGCAAGGCCGCGAATTTGCCGTCGGCCGGGGAGCGGCTTGCGCTCTTAGGCGCGGCGGTCGGCGCGGCGACCGGGGGCGCTGCGGCCGGTGGGACCGAGCCTTGCGTTCGCGGAGCATAGGCTGCCGGATCGGTCAGGGCGTCGTCGACATCGCGGAGACCAGACCACGGCGCGCGGGTAGCGGGGGATGTCGGCGCGGCGCCGAGGATGGGCGAAGATCTGCCCGCCGTCCGCGCCCCGCGACGCGCGATTCGGCGCAGCGCGCCCTTGGCCGCGAGCAAGGCATGAATGACCGCCCCAATCGAGACCATGCCGAAGCTCGGCTCATCCTCTTCCTCGTCATCGTCGAAGCGCGCCAGCGCCTGGGCGCGCGCCGTTCCAGCTGGAATGTGAGGCGCGCCGTCGTCGGCGGGTTGCGGCGAGACGCCGGCGCCCGCGGCGGCGGCGAGACAAAGGATAGCGAGCCCGGCGAACCCGGCGCCGAGCGCGACCGTCGCCCAGGCCGAGACCGGAAGCACACGACGCGGGATCGCGAGGACTGCGTCGCCGACTACCCCGCCGAGGCCGGTCGGCAGCGGCCAGCTTCCAGGCGTCGGAAGCAGCGAAGCCAACGCCGCCGCCGCGATCACGCCGCCCATGTAGATGCCCAGTTTCAATCGCGGACGCTCGAGTCGCCGCCGAGTGAGGAGGCGCCAGCCCCAAAAAGCAGGCGGCGTCAGCAGCGCCGCTGACGCTAGGCCGATGAACTGCATCACCAGGTCGGCGGCGATCGCGCCCGGCGCGCCGAGAAGGTTGTGGACGCGCGAATTGGTCGCATGGGTGAGACTGGGGTCGCTGACCGACCAGGTCAATAGGGCGAGGCAGAGGCCGGCCACGCCGACGAGCGCGCCGAGGCCAGCGAGCTCGGCGGCCCTGCGCTTCGGAAAGTCGCGCACCGAGGCGGGCACGTGGTCGATAAGCGAGAACGTCGTCGTACGCATCGCACACTCGCGGGATCAGCGCGGCGTGATCGCGCGCCGTGTCGTCTCCGACCCTAACCGCGTCCAGTTAATGCGGGCCTAACCTTAACGCGCGGTAGCCGTGGCCAAGAAAAAAGGACGCCCCGAGGGGCGTCCAAGGTCCGCGGGGAGGAACTTCGCCCAGCGGCGGCTGGGCGCCGCAGCTCAGTGAACGACTTCGCCGTGCAGGGCGAGGTCGAGGCCGTCGCGCTCGATTTCTTCCGAGACGCGCAGGCCGATGACGGCTTTGATGATCGCGAGGATGATGAAGGTGACGATCGCGTCGTAGACGATCACCGTGACGATGCCGATGCACTGGTTGACGACCTGGCCGGGGTTACCCTCGATGAGGCCGGCAGTGCCGCCGTATTGCTGGACCGCGAACACGCCGGTCAGGAAGGCGCCGATCATGCCGCCGACGCCGTGGACGCCGAAACAATCGAGCGCGTCGTCATAGCCGAACATGTGCTTGAGGCCGGTTGCGCCCCAGTAGCAGCCGACGCCGCAGGCTATGCCGATCGCTATCGAGCCGATCGGACCAACGAAGCCCGAGGCCGGGGTGATGGCGACCAGGCCGGCGACGGCTCCCGAGGCGATGCCGATGACCGTTGGCTTGCCGCGATGGATCCATTCGACGAACATCCAGGTCAGGGAAGCGACCGCGGTCGCAATCTGTGTGACCGTCATCGCCATGCCCGCCTGCACGCCCGCGCTGACCGCCGAGCCTGCGTTGAAGCCGAACCAGCCGACCCACAGCAAACTCGCGCCGATGAAGGTGAGGACCATGTTGTGGCCGGGCCCTGTGTCTTGGCGTTTGCCTAGCATGAGCGCCGCGACCAATCCCGCGACGCCTGCGTTGATGTGCACGACCGTGCCGCCGGCAAAGTCGAGAACCTTTACCCACGCCGCGTCATTGCTCGAGTTGAAGATGCCGTCGGGTCCCCAGAGCCAGTGAGCGACAGGGGCGTAAACGAAGATCGCCCACAGGCCCATGAACCATAGCATCGCCGAAAACTTCATGCGTTCCGCGTAGGCGCCGGCGATGAGAGCAGGCGTGATGATCGCAAAGGTCATCTGGAAACACATGTAGACCGTCTCGGGGATCGTCGGCGCGAGCGGGTTCGGATTGCCGATGCCGCCATTGTTGATGTCGCTGAGGATCCCTTGCAGGAATGCCCGGCTCAATCCGCCGACGAACGGCGTGCCGGAGGTGAACGCCATCGAATAGGTGACGACGGCGTAGACCACGGTCACGAGACAGGTGATGGCGAAGCTCGTCATGACGGTGTCGCCGACGTTCTTCTTGCGAACCATGCCGCCATAGAAGAGCCCGAGACCAGGGATGGTCATCATGAGCACGAGCGCGACGGAAGTGAGCATCCACGCCGTGTCGCCGCCGCTTGGCGTGCAATTCGTTAGCACGGCCGGAACTGCCGGAACGGCAGCGAATTTGTCGGTTTCAGGCACTGCGGCCGTGGCCGCCGCGCATGCGGGAACCGCGGGCGGCGCTGGTTTCGCGGCCGCCGCCGCCGGAGGAGCGGCGGGAGCCGTGGCCGCGGGCGCATCGGTCGTCGCTGGCGCTGCGGTTTGCGCCACCGCTGCAACTGGCGCCAGGCCGATGAAAACGGCTGCCGCCAGCGGCGCGAGGCGAAAGAGTTTAGGTGACAGATTCATTGTTCAGGACTCCGATCTGGAATGGGAAGCACCGCGCGGCGCTGGTTAGAGCGCGTCCTTGTCCTTCTCGCCCGTGCGGATCCTTACCGCCGAGTCGAGGCTGTAAACGAAGATTTTACCGTCGCCGATTTGGCCGGTGCGCGCGGCGGCAACGATGGCTTCAACGACCTTGTCGGCGACGTCAGCGTTCACTGCGACTTCGATTTTCAGCTTGGGGAGGAAACTCACGGCATATTCCGCGCCGCGATAGATCTCGGTATGCCCTTTCTGTCGACCGTAGCCCTTAACCTCAGTAACCGTGAGACCGTGCACTCCGATGGCGGTGAGCGCATCGCGCACCTCCTCCAGCTTGAACGGCTTTATGATCGCCATTACGATTTTCATAAGCCTCGCCCCATTGTGACGCGCCGCGGCGGTTGTTGAGACCGTGCCGCTCCCGTGCGGTGAAACCGGAACGCGAGCGCGCCCCGCCAAGCTCGGCCTTACAAGGCGCGTGCCATACTCTCCCAGCGCTCTAATGATCTGAAAAGATACTGGTATTCGCCACGGAACCGAACATCAGCGGAATGCCGCGCGATCCGATCGGGCTTTTGATGAGGAAATAGGCGCCCATGAATTAATCGGATCCCCCTTCAATTCAATGGACTGCGCTGCCTTCAAGGAGATCAGGGATTGGTCGATGCAGAATGGCTGACGAAGCCGGCGCGATGCGAGAGGCAGGCACAGACTGCCGTCGTGGAGGCCAGCCGGCCGTTGTTTCGGGCATCCGCGTCAGGCGCGAACGGTGCGTGGATCTCCAATTCGGCGCGCCAGCAGCGTTGCTCAAAGATCGAGTTCACATCCGAGAGGCGATCGCGTCTTCATGTTTCGGCCGGACATCCAACACAGCAAATAATAAGGTGAGACGGCGGGAACGGGTCTCGGCGGGAACGGGTCTCTTGCTTGGGCATGTGTCGCGGCTTATAGTCTCGCTTGGGAATTTTTCACCGCTCGCGAGTGGGTTGTTGGCCTGCCGATGGTTTCCATGGACCCGTGGGAGCCTTCGGCCAGAAAGTAGCTGGATGAAGATCATTCTTGCCCAGCCGCGAGGATTTTGCGCGGGGGTCGTCCGCGCAATCGACATCGTGGAGCGTGCGCTCGTCAAATACGGCGCTCCGATTTACGTACGCCATGAGATTGTGCACAATCGTCATGTCGTCGAATCGCTTAAGGCGAAAGGGGCGCTCTTTGTTGAGGACCTGGACGAGGTGCCCGAAGGAGCGGTGACGATTTTCAGCGCTCACGGCGTGGCGCGAAAAGTTGAAAACGAAGCAAAGATGCGCTCGCTTCCGACCATAGACGCGACCTGTCCTCTCGTCACCAAGGTGCATAATCAAGGGCGGCGGTACATCGCTCAGGGCCGAACCGTGGTCTTCATCGGTCATGCCGGACATCCGGAGGTGGAAGGGACGCTTGGCCAGATCGACGGCGATCTGCACCTCGTCCAAAATGAAGACGACGTGGAAAAGCTCCCGTTCGGCTCAAGCGCGCCGATCGCCTACATCACCCAGACGACCTTGAGCGTCGACGATACCCGAGGCGTCATCGCCGCGTTGCATCGACGCTTCAGCGACGTCGCGGGGCCCGAGATCCGTGATATCTGTTACGCGACGCAGAACCGGCAAAGCGCGGTGCGGGAATTGTCGCGGATCGCCGACATTCTCATCGTGGTCGGGGCCCGCAACAGCTCCAACTCCAATCGTCTGCGTGAAATTGGGGAAGAGGCGGGTCTTCCAAGCTACCTCGTCGCAGATAGTAGCGAGATTGACGCGGAATGGCTGCGCGAAGCGGGGGTTGTCGGAGTCACCGCCGGCGCATCCGCGCCTGAGATTGTCGTCGAGGATGTCGTGCGGACCTTGATGCAGATCGAGCCGTCGGAAGTTTCGAGCCTCGACGGACCGGTTGAAACCGTGAGTTTTCGCCTTCCGGCGGAGCTCGCGGGTTGAGTCATGCCAAACAATTTGATCTACTGGGCTCTGTAAGGATATTTGCGTGAGCATACCCTTGAGACAGGTCGCCAGGGTCGGCGCCTATATCGTTCGGCAGCATCTGGCTGGGCGCAAGCGCTATCCGCTCGTCTTGATGCTGGAGCCGCTCTTCCGGTGCAACCTGGCTTGCGCGGGTTGCGGCAAGATCGACTATCCCGACGCGATCCTCGATAAGCGCATTTCGGTCGCGGAGGCTCTTTCGTCCGTCGACGAATGCGGCGCCCCGGTTGTCGTCATGGCCGGGGGCGAACCGCTCCTGCACAAGGAACTGCCGAAGATCGTCGCGGGGGTCGTCGCCCGCAAGAAATTTGCGATCGTGTGCACCAATGCGCTGCTGCTGGAAAAGAAGATCGATCAGTACGCGCCGAGCCCCTATTTCACCTGGTCGATCCATCTCGATGGCGACCAGGAGATGCACGACAAGTCCGTGTGCCAGCCGGGCGTTTACGATCGCGCTGTTTCGGCGCTGAAAGCCGCCAAGTCGAAGGGCTTTCGCGTCACGATCAACTGCACCTTCTTCAACGACGCGGATCCTGAGCGCGTCGCCGGCTTCTTCGATACCGTGACTGAGCTCGGCGTCGACGGCATCACCATGTCGCCGGGCTACGCCTACGAGCGCGCTCCCGACCAGAAGCACTTTCTCAACCGCTCCGCGACCAGGGAGCTGTTCCGAGCGATCTTCCGGCGCGGGAACGGGGGGCGCAAATGGGCCTTCAATCAATCGACCATGTTCCTCGACTTCCTGGCCGGCAATCAGACCTACCACTGCACGCCATGGGGCAACCCGACACGGACCGTCTTCGGCTGGCAGCGTCCCTGCTATCTCCTGGGCGAGGGCTACGCCAAGACCTTCAAGGAACTCATGGAGGAGACGGATTGGGACGCCTACGGCGTCGGCAACTACGAGAAATGCGCCGACTGCATGGTCCACAGCGGGTTTGAGGCGACTGCGGTGCGCGATACCGTCAAGCGGCCATGGAAAGCGCTTGGCGTCGCGTTGCGGGGCGTCGGGACCGAAGGGCCGATGGCGCCGGACATCGCGCTCGATCGCCAGCGACCGGCTACGTACGTGTTCGACAGCAACGTCACCCAGAAGCTCTCAGAACTTCGAAGGGCCGAGGCCGACGAAAAGGCCGGGAAGAAGGCCGCGACAGCGGCGTAACGCACGGAACGCGGCGCGGCTGTCGCGAGCGGCGGCCAAGAGCCCGGTGAACTGACCTGGAGAGCGAACGAGCCCTCCCGCCACGGCCGCAAGGCTGATCTTGCCGTCTGCATCGACAGCTTTAAGGACCAGGGCCGGCAAGTCGCGGTCTGCCGGGTCGGCGACCGCTCGCAGGATAGCGAAGCGCGCCCGTCGTTCGAGGGCAAAGCGGCCTGCTATCAGGCTTTCCATGTCGACCGCGGCGCCGCCGGTCGCGCGGCGCAGCTCCGCCTTGGCGCTCACGGTCGAGACCGGAGCGCCGGCGTCCGCAAGGCGCTCGACCGTTGCGCGCGCGCCGGCGCCGATCAGGCGTTGCGCCAGGGACGAGGCGACGGCCTCGTCGGTGCGGATGGCTCCGTCCGGCGACACCGACCTCCGCGCCGATGATGAGATCGCCGGGACGAAGGCGCGGATCGAGTCCGCCGCAAATGCCCCAACTAATAACTGCGGCAACATGTATATTGTTCAGCTCTGCAAGCTTGGCCCGCAGGGTCGATGCGTCGCCGCAGATCGCGAGGCGGCCCTGACCGGCCAGGATCGCCGCCTCGCGCCGCAACCCGCTGACGATGAGGACGCTTGCGGCCGGCGCCGCAGGCGTCGATCGATCCATCGCCGAGCGGCTAGCTCCCGAGGAGCGCGTCGGTCCGCTCGCGCAATGTCTTGACCAAGGCGTCGGCGCCGCCGCCGCCGGCCAGGATCGAGGCGAATTCGTCGCGTCGCGTCGCGAGGTCGCTCACCGTGCCGTTGAGGTAGACGTCGATCACCCGTCCGCCGCGAACCAGATAATTGATCTGCACGGTCCGACCGCCGGGCTGGACGAGCTTGGTCTTGACGATTTCACCGCCGCCACGCGATTCCGCGCTGGTCTGCGGGTCGACGACAAAGCTCTCGCCCGAATAGTCGCTGACCTGATGGGCATAGTCAGCGACCAGGAAACGGGCGAAGGCTTCCCGAACCGCGGCCTGCTGGGCGCCAGAGAAGCTGTTCCAGGCGGGCCCCGTCGCCAGTCTCGTCATGGTCCCAATGTCGAAGGCGGAGGTGATGGCGGGCCCAAAGCGCTGGTCGCGTTGGCGCACGCTGAGCGAGCCGGCCGACCGGAGCGTCGGCATCAGCTGCTGATAGTAAGCTTCGATGCGCCGGGCGGCCGGACTGGACAATTCGGCGAAAGACATGGCCGGCGCCCAAAAAATAAGGGCCATGAGGGCCGCGATCCACGGCGTCCTCAGCGGCAGGCGAAGTTTGAAACCTCTCATCGGCGATATTCCATTGGCTTTGACGGACGGCCCGCTGGCCGGGCGCCGATCATGGTTTTCGGGGAGCTCGCGGCGAACAGCCGCGCGGGCGCGTTTCTAACGCGGATTTGGGAATTGAGTCGAGGCTTCGCCACCCCCACGTCGCGCGTTTTGGCGGTCGACGGTCTCCCGTCGCCGAGGGATGGGTGGGGGCCTGTGCGGCGGCGCCAATCCGATTTGTCAAAGCCAACGCCAAAATTTCGCAAGCCGGGCCAAGCCAGCCCAAGCGCAAGCCAAATTTCTTTCAATAAAAAGCTTGGATTTCCTTGGATCGGCTTCGCCGAAATGAGCCTTCTCAAGAGATTGCGCCGACCCCCCGGGCCATTTTTTCTTTTCCGGCGGACTTCCAAGGAAAAGGACGAAAATATAACGTATAAGAAGCTTGCAAGGCTTCCCCGCACGCTTGGGGCTCTCGCGGAACCCAAATTGGCGATGATGGCGATCATCGGAAAGCCGTAGCACAGAATTCCCTTTTTCGGAAGCATTTGTTCAAGAAAACCGTAGGGTCCAGGTGGCTCGAGCCCATGCCGAATTGGCCTGCCGTGTTCGGCAGCGTCCAAAAAGGCCGGGCTGCCGGCTCGTCCCGAGTTGGCTCCTTCCGTTGCGGAAAAAAACGGACTCTGGCGGCGCGCTCATCGCCGCCGATTGACAAGACGAGGCGAACCATGGCCTCCACCCGGCTCGCATGGAAAAGAACGACAGCGTCCTGATCATCGCCGCGGTAGCGCAAGCGGTGCGTCTTTCGACCCGCTACGCGTGGCTCGTGATCCCGGGCTTCCTCATCGCGGCGGCGCTCGCGGGCGGGTACGTCGCGCATCATTTCGCCATCGACACCGACAGCGGCAAGCTTCTGTCGAGCTCGCTCCCGTGGCGCCAGCAGGAAAACCGGCTCAACGCGCTTTTCCCCCAGCGGACCGACCGGATCATCGCGGTCGTCGATGCGACGACGCCCGAGGGGGCCGAAGAGGCCGCCTCGGCGCTGGCCGACGCGCTCGCGCCCCAGTCCGGCGCAATCCGCACCGTGAGCCGGCCCGACGGCGGCGCGTTCTTCGCCCGCAACGGCATCCTGTTTCGCAGCCTCGACGACGTGAAGAGCGACATGGCGCAATTGATCAAGGCTCAGCCGTTCCTGGGAACGCTCGCCGCCGATCCGACGCTGCGCGGCATTCTCGGCGCCATCTCGCAGTCGATCGAGGGCTTGCGCCTGGGAAAGACGACGCTCGAAGACATGAAGCCGGCGGTGAGCGCCATCGCCGACGCGCTCGCGGGCGTCGCCGAGGGAAAGCGTCCGGCGTTTTCCTGGCGCCGGCTGATCACCGGTCATGCGCCGGAGCCCTCGGAGCTCAGGCGGTTCGTGAACATCCAGCCAGTCCTCAACTACGACGACTTGCAGCCGGGCGGCCGGGCGACCGCGGCCATCCGCGCGACGATCGCCAAGCTCGGCCTGACGCCGGACAAGGGCGTGACCGTGCGCCTCACCGGATCGATCGCGCTTTCGGATGAGGAATTCGCCACTGTCGCCGACGGGGCGGCGGTGAACGGCGCGGCGACGATCCTCATCGTCCTCATGCTGCTGTGGCTGGCGTTGAAACAGGCGCGCATCATCCTGGCGGTCCTCATCAATCTCGCGGTCGGGCTCACGTTCACCGCGGCCATCGGCTTGAGGATGGTCGGAGCGCTGAACCTGATCTCGGTCGCCTTCGCGGTGCTGTTCATCGGCCTCGGCGTCGACTTCGGGATTCAGTTCAGCGTCCGCTACCGCGCCGAGCGCTACGCGAACCGCGATCTCCTGGGCGCGCTTCAGGCGACGGCGCGCGGGGTCGCCGGGCCGCTTCTGCTGGCCGCGGCCTCGATCGCGGCGGCCTTCTACTCGTTCCTGCCGACCGCCTATGTCGGTCTCTCCGAGCTCGGACTGATCGCCGGAACAGGCATGATCGTTGCTTTTCTGACCACCGTAACCCTGCTTCCGGCGCTGCTTTCGGTGCTGAGGCCGGCCGGCGAAGCGGCGCCTGTCGGCTGGGCTTGGCTTGCGCCCCTCGACCATTTTCTCGACCGGCGGCGCAACTGGATCGTCGGCTTGACCCTGACCGCGGTCATTCTCGGCCTGCCGCTGCTCGGCGGGCTGCGCTTCGACTTCAACCCGCTCAATCTGCGATCGAAACAGGCCGAATTGGTCTCGACCCTGCTCGACCTGATGCGCGATCCGGATACCAGCCCCAACACCATCGACATCCTGGAGCCCGATCCCGCCAGCGCCTCCGCGCTTGGGAGAAAAACTCAGCCGGTTGCCGGAAGTCGGCCAAGGTGCGAACGCTCGAAAGCTTTCGTGCCGAAGGATCAAGACGAGAAGCTCGCCCTGATCGACGACGCCAGCTTCTTCTTCGAGAACACGCTCAATCCCGATCCGGTCGATCCGGCCCCGACCCCGGCGGAGACGCTCGAGGCGATCAACAAGACGGCCGCCGACCTGTCGGGCGCGACGGCGGGTCTCGACACTCCCGCCGCCATCAGGCGCGCCGCCTGGCGAGCGCGCTCTCGGCGTTGGCGAAAGCGCCGTCGGGGGAAAGAGACAAAGCGGAGCGGGCGCTGGTTACGCCGCTCATGACCACGCTGCGGCAGGTGAGGGATCTCCTGACCGCCGAGCATGTGACCATCGAGACGCTGCCGCCTTCGCTCAAGAGCGCCTGGGTCGCGGCCGACGGCGAGGTTCAGGATCGAGGTCGCGCCGAGCGGCGACGCCAACGACAACTCGGTCCTGCACCGTTTCGTCGATGCGGTTCGAACAGTCGCGCCTGACGCGTCCGGAACGCCGGTCTTCATCGTCGAAGCGGCGGCGACGATCGTGAAAGCGTTTCTGCAAGCAGCGGTCTGGTCTCTGGCGTCGATCGCAATCATCCTTTTTGTGACGCTGCGCCGCGTGGATCGATGTCGCGCTCACGCTGGTGCCGCTGATGGTCGCGATCTTGGTCACGCTCGAACTCTGCGTCGCGATCGGGCTGCAATTGAATTTCGCCAACATCATCGCGCTGCCGCTGCTGCTCGGAGTCGGCGTCGCGTTCAAAATCTATTATGTGATGGCGTGGCGGGCGGGCGAGACGAACTTTCTTGCAGTCGAGCCTGACCCGCGCCGTCTTCTTCAGCGCCTGCGCGACCGCCACCGCCTTCGGCAGCCTATGGTTTTCGCACCATCCGGGCACGTCGAGCATGGGCAAGCTGATGGCGCTCTGCGCTGGTGACGACGCTCTCCGCAGCCGTGCTTGTTTCAGCCCGCCCTGCTGGCGACGCCAGCGGAAGACCCACTGGACGAATGATGCCGGCCCGGCGCAAAAGATGAATAGAGTGTGGCCAAACGGTGACAGTCGCCGGGGCCCGGCTCTGTTAACGTCGCTCCGCGCTGGTTTTGATTTATCGACGATTCAGAGCCGGTCGTTCGTCGCGAGTCCGCTGGGGGCGGGCGCGTGTAGATTGCGGATCGCGCGGGCATCCAAGGGGAATCAGCAACGCATGCGGGGCTGCGGGAATTGGGTTGCACTGGTGGCAGCGGCGGCGCTGGCGGGGCTCGTCGGCGCGTGCGCGGGCGTTCCGCGCGACGCCTCGCTGCCGATCGACGACCCGAACGAGCAGTTCAACCGCGGCGTCCTGCGCCTGAACCAAGCGCTGCTCGATCCGGCCTCCAATGTCGTCAAGCAGGTGCCCGGACCAATTCGCGACCGGCTGGAAGATCTGGACGCGAAATCTGAAAGAGCCACGCACTCTTCGCGAACAACATCCTTCAGGGCCGCTTCAACGCCGCGGGCATCACCCTTGGCCGCATCATCTTCAACACGCACTTTCGGCCTTGGCGGATTGTTCGATGTCGCCACGGCGGGGGGACTGCCGCAGCAGAGCGGCGATTTCGGCCAGACCCTGTTCGTCTACGGCGTGCCCGCCGGCACCTTTGTGAACAGCCTTACTTTGGCCCCTCGACGCAGCGCGATTCGGTCGGCGGGGCGGTGGACACCGCGCTTGATCCGGTCGGCTGGGTAATGGGCGGCTAATCTTGATCGGCTGGCCATGGTCCATTGGCGCGGGGGCGCTGGGAGCGACAGCGCATCTGGCCCAATGGCAGGAGGCCGAGAACTCCTCGATCGACTTCTACAGCTTCCTGCGCTCGAGCTGGTATCAGACCCGCCGGGCCCAGTTGCGCGAGGCCCTGGGTCTGCCTCCCGAAGCCGAATTGCCAGCAACCGCTGGACCGTCGCGGTTAAATAGGGCGCCGGTCATGGGGGCGCAGGACCCGCCTCATTCTCGCTCCGGCCGAAGAGACGACGGCCTTCCGCCCATTGCCAAGCCACGAGGCCCGGCAGGCCAAGGCCAGTTCGCGGACCCGTTTCGACAAGGAAATCGCCAGAGCCATGTCCGCGGGCAGCCCGAACAGCGCGCCGAACACAACAATGCCGCCCTCGAATATGCCCAACGCTCCGGGCACTATGAACGCGGCCGCGCGAACTCCGGAACCGAGACTTTCAAGGACGAATGCGTCTGTCGGGCTGAAAGGTCTTCCGAGGAAATACATCACCAGCCAGATCTCGCCCGCGCCAGCGGCCCACCCGGCGAGGCGTAGCAAGCCGGCGCGCAAGATGACAGGGCGGCGGCGATATGATGGCGACCACGGCGCCGTCGATCTCAGGGGCGCGTCCGCTGAATGCGGACAACCATTTCTCGGGCGCGATGCGGCGCGCCAGCTTGGCGAAAAGGCCGAACATGCTGTTGTGCTGGATGAGCACGAACGCCGCAATCGCGGCCGCGAACACCGCGACGCCGATCATGCAGCGCCCGCGCGACGACGCCCGCTGCCTGGTCATTCGATCGGGCGGCGAGCAGCGCGACCCCGGCGATCGACAAAGATAAGCTGGGTCACTGCGCCGATCGTAATGTCGGCGACCATGCTCGCCGCCGCCTGTGGCCCCGGAACGCCCCGCTGATGGGCGAGCCGCGCGCCGGCGACGTCGCCGCCCACCCCGGCGACGGGCAAAAGCGAATTGATTGATTCGCGGATCCAACGGATCCACACAGCGCCGAAGAACCCGGGACGGCTCGAAGCGGGCAAAAGCTGACGCCATGACAGCGCGTCGAGAGACAGGGGCACGAGATGATAGAGCGATATCGGCGCCAGCCACCAGCCGAGGACCAGCATCGCGGAAGCCACCTCTGCAGCGCCGCTGTGGATGATGAGAAAGACGACCAGCAGGAAACCGCAAAACGCAGCGATGATTAGCGATATTGGAATGACATGGCTCCCTATCGGGTCGCGATTCGCCCTGCAGGCTGCGACAGGCGACGACGCGCGGCGGCCGAATCGTCTATCAGCAATCGTCCTCCGGTTGGAGACGACCAATACGGCGTCGCCGATCTTCCGGTCTCGTTCAGTTAATGGACGCCCGAACCCTCATGCGCCCTAGCGCCGATCCTTGTTCTTCTCCCGCCGCCGTTCGACGTAGCGCGGAGCCCGGGCGCGGGATGGCGAGCGCGCGGTTCTGGGGCTCAGCCTTGCTCGCCGCGCTGCGCTGGCCGCGAAGCGCGCCGGTTCGGACAGGTCTTCGCTCTGTCTGCGGAAGACGGCGCGACGGCCGGGGCGGCCGAACTCCCCGGCTGGAATCGCTTGGCCGCAACTCTAACTTCCCTGAGAGCGCGCCGCTTGTCATTGCTCCCTGCCGCGATCCTCGCGGAGACCGGTTGGCTGCAGCGGCTGGCGGAGGCGCGGATCGAACCGGCCGCCTGGGCGGCGGTCGCGAGCCGGATCGTCCTCATCCCCGCCGGGTCGGTCCAAGACGCGCTCGCCGCGCTCGCCGAAGACGGCGAGGCGCGCGATCTGAGCACGGTCGAGCGCCGGCTCGCCCGCCGCTTCGGCCCGCCGGCGCCGATTCCGGCCGATATCGATCCCTCATCGTCGAGACGCATGCCGATCATCGCGTCGCCGAGCGGCGGCTTATGCAAGCGCTCGTCAAGGACACCGACGGGTTCATGGCCCGTCACGTCGAGCGGCCGATCTCGCTGCGGATATCGCGCCTCCTGGCGCCGACCGCGATCACGCCCGATCAGATGAGCTTGATCTCGATGGCCTGTCGGAATCTGCGGCGGGCCGTTTTTCCTATCCCAGCGCTCCTCGCTGCAAACGATCGGGGCGCTTCTTTTCCTCGCCCACTCGATCCTGGACGGCTGCGACGGCGAATTGGCGAGGCTCAAATTCCAGGAATTGCGATGGGGCGGCGTGCTTGACTTCTGGGGCGACAACGTCGTTCACGCCGTCATATTCGCATGCATGGCGATTGGCTGGAGCCTGTCCGCGGATGCAGCTTGGCCGCTGTGGCTCGGCGCAGCGGCGGCTCTCGGGGCGCTGGGGTCGGCGGGCCTCGTCTATTGGCGGCTTCTGCGCGTCAAGGACGATGGCGGGGCGCTGTTCACCTCGGTTTCGGCCGAGCCCGAGCGCCCGCTGGCTCAGGCGCTCGACGCCGCGTCGCGGCGCGATTTCATTTATCTCGTCCTGATTCTTGCGCTCTTCGGCAGGTCGAACTGGTTTCTGCTGCTGACCGCGCTTGGGGCGCCGATCTATTTTTTCTCGTGCTCTTCCTTGCCATGCGCGAGCGGCTGGTCGAGACAAGGGGGCGGCCCGGCGCCTAGTCGGGGGAGAGCGCGAGCCAGGCCGCGCCCGCGGCGCTTGACCGTTGGGCGGCGTCGATCGCGGCGGCGCACAGCATCGCCTCCTTGAGATTGCCTGCGCCGCCGCCAGTCGCCGCGGCGAGAAAGTCCTCCGCAACGCCGCCGAACCAGTCGGGATGATGCGACCCTTCGGACAGCGGCGGCGGACAAAGCCAGCGGCGCTCTTGCGAATGCGAGCTGAGCACGAGGCGTCGCCCCAGACACGGATCTCACCGCGCTCGCCGTCGATCTCGATCGCATTCGAGCGCTCATCGGCGGCCCAGGTCAGAAAGATGCGGCTCGCGCCGGAGGCTGTCTCCAGGTCGAGACTCGCGGTGTCCTCGAGCGGCTGGTCATGGAAGCGGCGCGTTTCGAGCCGCGCGGAGACGGCAGCGCGGCGCGCCCGCCCAGCGCGCGACGCAATAGAGCGCATGCCAGCCATGATCGATGAAAATGCCGCCGCCCGCGAGCCCGGGATCGACGCGCCAGTTCGCGACGCCGGTCGCGCTGACGGCGATCGCCGGCTCTCTCCGCAGCGTCCGCCAGCGCACCGACCGGACGGCGCCGATCGCGCCCCCGTCGATCAGCGCCGAAATCTTTAGGCAAATGGGCGCATTAAGCCAATTGTGAACGGTATGGAGGACGCGCCCGGCGCGCGCGGCCGCCGTTCTGCGCGCGTCGCGTCGTTGACCCGCGTGGCCATCGGCTTCTCGCTGAGCACATGGAGTCCTGCATCGAGCGCCCGTTCGATCAAGGCCGCGTGGCTGCCCGGCGGCGCGCAGATGTCGACGAAATCGAGCCGTTCGCGACAAAGCAGATCGTCGACCGTGTCATACCACCGGCCTTCAGGACAGGCGGCGAGAAACGCCTCGCGGCGCGACTCGGAGCGGCGTCGGTCGCGGCGACGATCCGGACATCATCGCGCGAGCGCCACCCGGGCGATGCCCATTGGCCGCGACATTGCCGAAACCGATGAACGCGCCCCTCGAAGCACCGAGCGATCGCCGCCTCAATCGAGCCCGAATCCAGTCGCGCGATCGCGGCGAAGGATTGGTCGAGGATGTCGACGCCTTGCAGCGCTTCGTCCTCCGTGATCACCAGGGGCGGGTTGATGCGGATGACGCTCGAATAGGACATTGTCATGAGGCCGCGCTCCAGCGCCTCATGGAAGAGCGCGCGGGTGATCGTCTTGTCCAGAGGCGCCTTGGTCTTGCGATCGGCGACCATGTCGACGCCGATCATCAGGCCCCGCCCTCGCACGTCGCCGATGAAGCGGTATTTCTCCTGCAGCGCCTGAGCGCGTCCAGCATGCTCGCCCCGACCCGGGCGGAGTTTTCGACCAGCCTGTCCTCGACCATCGCCTCGATGGCGGCGAGGCCCGCCGCGCCGGCGAGCGGATTTCCGCCATAGCTCGATGAGCTAACCGCTCGGCTCGCCGAAGGGCTTGGCGGACATGTTCTCGAGCGACGAAGCGACCCCGCTCATCGGGAAGCCGCCGCCGATCCCCTTGCCGACCGTCATGATGTCGGGCTTGAGGCCGAAATGCTCCGAGGCCCACATCTTGCCTGTGCGGCCGAAACCGATCGAGGATCTCGTCGGCGATGAGGAGCGCGCCGACCTCGGTCGCGATCTCGCGCACCGCATGAATGAAATCGTCAGGCGGCACGACGTTGCCCGCCGTCCCCTGCATCGGTTCGATGATGATCGCGGCGATCTCGCCCTGGGTATCGTTCTTGATGACGTTGCGCAGATGCTCCGCGCAGGCCAATCCGCAGGACGGATGCTGCAAGTTGAACGGGCAGCGATAGCAATTGGCGTAAGGGCTGTGGTGCATGCCCGGCGGGAACGGCCCCTGATGGTTGCGGTAGGCGCCGCCGAGAAGCCCGATCACGCCCTGCGACTTGCCGTGGAAGCCGCCCCAGAACCCGATGAACTCGAACTTCTTCGTCGCCGACTTTGCGAGCCGGAAGGCTGCCTCGACCGCCTCCGCGCCGCCTGAGAAAAGCTGGAGATGCGTGAGCCCTTCGGGCAGCGTCTCGGCGATGCGGTTGAGAAACTCCGCTCGCGCCTCGGTCGTGAAGCTGCCGAAGGTGGCCTTGTCGAGCTGCTCCTTGAGGCGCTTGACGTAGTGCGGATGGCCATGGCCGAGACTGCCAACGGCGATGCCGGCGATGAAATCAAGATACTCGTTGCCGTCGACGTCGGTGATGGTGCAACCGCTTGGCGCGGTCGACGACAATTTGCGAATAGAGCGCGATCGACTGCAGCCCGGGCGCCATGGCCTTGGCCTCACGGTCGAAGATCGCTTTCGATTTCGGACCCGGCACGGCGCGGCGCGGAAGATCGCGCTGGGCGCGCGGGGGACGTTCTTGCCGATGAAGAGGTCGTTCACTGGGTCAATTCCTCGTTGAGGCGACAATGCGCGGGCGGCGCCGGAAACGCTCGCTCAGGTGCTCCGCGATCGCCTGCGCGGCTTGATCGCGGTAGAGCGCATAGCTCGGCCACGCGTTGAGGTCGATGATCATCGGTTCGCCGTTGGCCTGGATGATGGCGTCGCCGCCGAATATCTCGAGTCCGAGCGCGGCGGCCGCGTCGAGCGCCGCCCGATGCAGGCGAATCGTGTCGAACGAATGGCCCAGCATGCCTTTGTCGCGGTGATAGAACCACTGGAACCAGTTGGCCTCCGCAGCAAGAGCGCCGCTTCTGACGCCGTAGAACTTGACCAGATCGCCCGGCACATGCTCCTGGGCCACGACAAAGGGAATGCCGCGCTCGGCGAAACGGCGCAGGGTCTCGCGCCATCCCTGTCTCCGAGGCCACATACATCACATCGTCGGTCTGCGTCGCGTGAAAGTCGTAGCGCTTGACCCACATGGAGTTGGCAGGCCGCGGCTTCGTCGCGTCGGTCGCGACAATCTGGCTGAGGGCGCAGACACGTCGCGCCGCGCGAAGAGTTCGATCATCCGGTGGCGGTAGGTGTTGCGAATCGCGGCGGGAGAGTTGACCACGATCGCGCCTGTCTTCTCCATAGCAGCGAGGCGATCGAGGATTGGGCCACGCTCGCACATGATGAACACGTTGGCTGAAGGCGCCTCGTCCATGGCGTCGGCCTCGACCAATTCGACGGCGAAACCTCGCTCCGTCAAGGACGCGCCGACGCTTTCCAGGATCGCGGCGTCGTCGTCGATGCGTCCGGGCGAATGCGCCGCCTCACGGTAGACGCCCCAGCAGGTGATGCCCGCGCTCATTCGAGCGCGCTCTCGGGCTGTCGAGGAAATCCGGCCAACTCGGCCGCCTCGACGTCGCGCGCCCGGTCGATGTCGAAGACAAGAGGAAGAACCACGCCGTAGACCGGCTGGCGCCCGTCGACCAGCCATTTGAGATAGTCGCGGAGCCTCTCGAAGCCGGTCGCAGGCTGCTCGATCTTGCGCGCGGGAAGCCAGTAGAGGCCGGCCGTTACATGGCTGCCGCTGTCGCCGCCGAGCCGCCGGATACGGCCATCGGGGACGTCCGGCGTCGCCCACAAGGGATTGTCGTCATCGACATGGCTGGTCACGCCAAGCACGACCGCGTCGCTCGCAAAGCCGGCGGCCGCATGCACGAAATGGCGGAAGTCGCGAACCGGAAGATCGTGTCGACCGTCGTGATCAACGCCGGCGAATGGGCCAGCCGGTCGGCGACCAGGCGAAAGCTCGCATATGAAGAGGGAGTCGTGCGCACGATCACGTCGAGATCAAAATCCTCGCCATGCTCGCCGAGCCATTGCCGGCAATCGTCGCTCTCTTCGTTGATGATGACCGTCACGCGGCGGATGCCGACGGCGCGAAACCGATCGAGCGTGTGCCCGATCAGGGGCCGTCCGCCGACCGGCGTCATCGGCTTGCTGCATGATACCCATCCGCCCGCAGGCGGGTCCCGCTGCCCGCGGCGATGATGCCTCCTGCGCAACCCTGGATGTGTTCCCGCGCGCCAGTCATTTGAAGATATTCAAGAGATCGGGCAGTTCGGTCACGGCGGACGAGAGCGGACCCGGACGCGGCCGCCCGAGCGGCTTCGGCCTGTACGTCTTCGGGCGCGATCCAAATGAAGCCCATGCCCGGCGCGCCGAGCGCCCTCGCGGTCGCGGCGCAAGGAATTGCCGACGAAGACGGCTTTCGTCCGGCGCGGCGTCAAGCGCCTCGAGAGCGGCGCGGAAAATCGCGGGGTCGGGCTTTTCGGCCCCGACGCGGCAGACTATCCGTCATGACGCCGAAGAGGGGAGCGAGACCCGAAGTCCCGCACACCGCTTCGAGATTACCGTAGAAGTTCGACACGACGCCCAGCCGGCAGTGTTCGCCCAATTCTTCGAGGATCGGTCGATTGCGAGCGAAAATGGCCGACATGTCAGACAGGAAACGCGCGACAACGCGCTCGCCGCGATCGCTCGCCGGCCCGCTCCTTGACCGTTGCGGCGCCAGGAGCTTCGGCGCATCGGCGCGCCAATTCCGCTTCGAGGTTCATGACCAACGCATGCACGGTCTCCGAGAGGCTGGCCGTACGCGACAGGGCGCCGACGAGCGGGTCATCGGCGGCGAAATAGACCGGCGCAAACGCCTCGGCGGTCATATCGAGTTCCTCTTCCCGATAGAGCGCGTAGAAGCGTTCTTTCCACGCCACGCCGTCAGCGTCGAGCGTGCCGCCGAAGTCGAACAGCAACGTTTCGATCGCCGCCGCCATCCGCGGCCGATCGTCAGGACGACTGCTGTTTCGGCCGCAAGCCCGCTACGAGCGGCTGGAACGGCCCGCAACTCTTATGCTCCTCCGCGGCTTCTCGGGAAGGTTCGAAAGGCTCGCCGTCGATGAAGGCGTTGCAGGCGTCGCGCGCGACGCTGTCCCGAACTGACGAGGCGGGCTCTTCATGTAATACGCCGACGGCGCTTCCAACGGGCCGCCGAGCTCCGCGCTCCAAGCAAGCTTCGCGCAGCGCATCGCATCGATGACCACGCCAGCGCTGTTCGACGAATCCTGCACCGACATCCTGAGCTCCACTTCGAGAGGCGCGTCGCCGAATCCGCGTCCCTCGATGCGAATGAAAGCAGATCTTGTTGTCATTCTGCCAGGGAATGTAGTCGGACGGCCCGATGTGGATGTCGCGCGTCGTCCAGCCGTTCGTCCAGCTGCGATTGGACGGATTCCGTCTTGGATATCTTCTTCGACTTGAGGCGGTTGCGCTCCAGCATGTTGAGGAAATCGGTGTTGCCGGCGGTGTTGAGTTGGTAAGTCCGATCCAGGCTCACGCCGCGGTCCGCGAACAGCCGCGCCAGCGAACGATGGACGATGGTCGCGCCAACCTGGCTCTTGATGTCGTCGCCGACGATCGGCAAGCCGGCGTCACGAAACTTCTGCGCCCACTCGGGGTTCGACGCCAGGAACACTGGCACGCAATTGATCATCGCCACATCCGCGTCCAGGCAAGCTTGGGCGTAATGTTTCACCGCCTGCTCCGAGCCGACCGGCAGGTAGCACAGAGTATTTCGGCGCCCGACCGGCGAAGTGCGTCGGCGATGTCGGTCGGCTCGAGATCGGCCGAACGAAAGGCGACGTCGTCGGGTATTCGGCCATGTGCGCCGCCACGCCGTCCAACCGGGACCCATCTGGACGACGACGTTCGACACCGGAAGCGAGCTCTGGAAGACGCGCGTACTGTTTGGCTTGGCGAAGATCGCCTCCTCCAGCGGACGGCCGACCTTGCGCCTGTCAATGTCGAAAGCGGCGACAAACTCGACATCGCTGCATCTATAGCCGCCGATCGTCTGGCGCATGACGCCGTCAAGCGCGGCGTTGCGCCGACTGCGATAATATTCAACGCCCTGCACCAGCGCGCTGGCGCAGTTGCCGACACCGGCGATGGCGACCTTGATGTTGTTCGGCATGCGGCTGATATCCCTCCACAAGCTAGGACTCGACGGTAACAACCATTCTCTTGTGTCATTTCTGGTCCGCGGAGGAATCTCACACGGACGAAGCAGCTTAGTATATATTGTTACAATTCGATGACAAGTGGTCCGAGGCCCGCGCCGATTGGGGTAAGGCGGCGCGGCGATCAGCCGCCTCGCCGTTACATCCCGAAGACCGCGGCGCGGCTGTTGCCCCGCTTGAGATTGCGGTAGCGGGCGAGCGCCCAGAGCGGAAAAAACTTCGAATAACCGTGATATCGTAAGTAGAATACGCGGGGAAATCCGGTCGCGGTATGGAACGGTTCGTTCCAGAACCCGTCGTCGGCCTGAGTCGCTGAGAGATAGGCGACGCCGCGGGCGACGGCCGGATGGTCCGTCTCCCCCGCCGCCATGAGCCCGAGCAGCGCCCAGGCGGTTTGCGAAGCGGTGCTCTGCGACGGTTCGAACCCTTTATAGTCAAGCCGGTAGCTCTTGCTGCTCTCGCCCCAGCCGCCGTCGGAATTCTGGATCCGGATGAGCCATGCGGCAGCCCGGCGGACGGATTCCGACCGGGCGTCCTCGCCAGCCGCGGCCAACGCGCACAGCGCCGACCATGTTCCGTAGATGTAGTTCATGCCCCACCGGCCGAACCAGCTTCCGTCCTCTTCCTGATCGGCCTTGAGGGCGTCGATTCCGCGCGCCAGCGCGGTGCTGGTCTGGCGGTTCTCGCCGAGCTGGGCGAGCATGGATACGCAACGCGCGGTGACATCGGCCGTCGGCGGATCAAGCAGCGCGCCGTGATCGGCGAACGGGATGTGATTGAGATAGTGATAGGTGTTGTCGGCGTCGAAAGCGGCCCAGGCGCCATCGCGACTTTGCAATCCCTCGATCCATTCGCGGGCACGGGCGACGGCGCCGGCATGTGCGTCCGGAGCGCTGGTGACGCCGCCCCGGTCCGCGCGATCCATCGCCATCGCCACCACGGCGGTGTCGTCGGTGTCGGGATAGTGCGGGTTGGCGTATTGGAAAGCCCAGCCGCCCGGCCGCACGTCCGGACGCTGGGCGGCCCAATCGCCCTTGACGTCGAGGATCTGGCGCGGCTTGAGCCAGTCGAGCGCGGCGCGAACCGGCGCGGCGCCGGCCTCGCCCCCCGTCTCGAGCAGCGCGTGCGCGGCGAGGGCGGTGTCCCAGACCGGCGACAGGCACGGCTGGCAATAGGCCTCGTCCTTGCCGATGACGAGCAGCCGCTCGATCGAGCTGCGGGCTGCGACCAGGCGCGGATCGTCGGGCGGGTAGCCAAGCGCGTCGAACATCAAGACCGCATTCGCCATCGCCGGATAGATGGCGCCGAGGCCGTCCTCGCGGTTCAGGCGTTCGATGACGAAGCCCTCGGCGGCGGCGATGGCGCGCCGGCGAAGCTGCGCTGGAAAGAGAGGCTCCACGCGCTTCAGGAGCCAGTCGATCGCGCCGAAGATCCTCACCGCGAGCCATGCCTGATGCGCGCCCGTCGGCCACTTGCGCACGGTCTCGGGCGGCGCGGTGAACAGTTCCGCGATCGCGATCCGCCGCGGATTCGCGGCGCGCGGCTTCAGGGCCTGCAGCACGAGAAGCGGGACCATGACCGTGCGCGCCCAATAGGAGACCTTGTCGAGGTGGAAAGGAAACCAGCGGGGCAGCAGCAGGATCTCGACCGGCATGGTCGGAACGCCGGTCCACGGAATGGCGCCATAAAGCGCGAGCAGGAATCGGGTGAAGACATTGCTCTTTGCCGCGCCCCCATGCGCGAGGATCGCTTCGCGCGCGCGGCGCATGTGTGGCGCTTCAGGATCGTCGCCGATCATCTTGAGGGCGAAATAAGCCTTGACGCTCGCGCTGACATCGAACGCGCCGTCGTGGACGAGCGGCCATCCACCGTGCGCGCCCTGGATTCGCCGGAGATAGACAGCGATCAGGCGCTCGAGCTCGAGACTCGGCTTCTCGCCGCGAAAGTGCCTGAGGAGCACATATTCGGCGGGGATCGTTGCGTCGGCCTCGAGCTCGAAACACCAGTGGCCGTCCTCGCGCTGAAGGGCGAGGAGCGCGGTCGAGGCCCTGGAAATATGGCGCTCGAGCGCCTCGGGCGACGGCTGATCGTGGGAATGGTCCAAGGCGACATTCATGGCGAAGCACTCAGGGCGCGAGGCGCAAGAGCGCCCGCTGCAACAATGATCGAAGCCGCCTTATAGCCCGAACGCGCCGCGCCTTCGATTGTGGCTGGGAGGCCAGTCTGAATCCAGTCGCCGGCGAGCCCGACATTCTCCCACCGCGTCTTGGAGGGGGGACGCTTGGCGTTCTGCGCCGGCGTCGCGGCGAAGGTCGCGCGCTTCTCCTTGACGATCTGCCAGGGCGGCGGTTCGGGCTCGAGGCCGGTCAAGGCCGCAACCTCGCGCCAGATGTCGGCCGCAAGCTCCTCCCGCGGACGATCGATGAGCCGGTCGGCGTTGCTGATCGTCACCGACAGGTGCTCCGGAAAGGCGAACAACCATTCGATCAGTCCGTTGACGACGCCGAGGATGGCCGGCTGACCCGCCGGCGGGGGCGCACGAAAATGCGCGTTGACGATGGCCCGGAATTCGTCCGGCGCCTGGAGCCCCGGCAATAGCTCCTGAGCCGTCCATGGCGGCACAGCAAGTATCGCCGCCGCGCCTCCGTCGAGCGCCGCGTGTCCGTCGTCGAAATCGAGCGCGATGGCTCGCCCGCCGCCGAAGCGAATCTCACGCAGGCGGGAGCCGAAGCGGATTGTTGCGCCGCGCGCGGCGAGAAAGGCGAGCGCGGGGTCGATGAAACTCCGGGAGAGCCCCTGCCCGGCGATGAGCGGATGGCACGCTCGCCCTCCTGATCCGAGCGTCTCGCGCAACAGCGCGGAAGCGAGCGCGGCCGAGCCTTCCGGCGGGTCGGTGTTAAGCCCGGCCGTCAGGAGCGGACCCCACAGGCGCTCGTAGAGAGGACCGGCGCAATTCATCGCCTGGCCGACCGTTCGCGCCGCCGGCGCGTGAAGCAGCATGGCGAGCGGCGCGAGATATTCGCGCAGCGCCGTCCCCGGCGCGCGCTTTTTTGGATCGAACAGCCACCACGGGACCCGGCCTTCGCTGGGCCGCAGCCGCCAGCGCTCGCCGGTCTTGAGGTCGGCAAAATCGAAGATTGCCGCGCCGGGTCCGCTCAGGCTGCCGCGCGAGCCGATCCGCGCGAGATAGTCGAGAGCCGCGTGATTGCCGGAAAGCAGGAGATGGTTGCCGTTGTCGATGACGAGGCCGAGCGTACGGTCGGCGTAGGAACGGCAGCGCCCGCCGGCGGCTTGCGCCGCCTCGTGCAGGATCACCTCGACCCCGGCCTCGGCGAGGCGCACCGCGGCGCTCAGTCCCGCGACACCGGCGCCGACGACATGGACGGTCCGGCCGCTCACAGGACCCCGTAACGCAGAAAGGCGCCCAGAATCCTGCGTCTGCTGGCTTTGGCGCGACGCCGCGGCGGCGCGAATCCGTCCGCGATCATCCGGTCGAGAATCGAGCTATATGCGGCGGCCATCAGTCGCGGCGCCTTGACCGCCGCCCGCGGCGCCGCCTCCATGATCGCTTCCGACCTGTCAAAATGGGGGCGCGCCCGCGCCGCCACTTCGACGCAGGCGCTGGCGACCTTCGGATCGGCCGCCGCCTCGAGCGGGTCGTTGATCGTGACCCCGGCGGCCAGGAGCGCCTCGCGGGGCAGGTAAAGCCGGCCCGCGGCCGCGTCCTCGTCGATGTCGCGCAGAATGTTGGTGAGTTGGAGCGCCCGCCCGAGATGATGGGCCAGCGCCTCCCCGGGCTCCGCAGCGAGGCGGAAGATGCGCACCGAGAGCCGGCCGACCGCGCTCGCGACCCGGTCGCAATAGAGGTCCAGCGTCGCCCAGTCGGGGGCGCGGATGTCCTCGGCAGCGTCCATCGCCATGCCGTCGATCACCGCGTCGAAATCTTTTTGCTTGAGGTCGAAGTCCCGCGTCGCTTGGGCGAGGGCGGCGAGACGGGGAGGGGCGCGTCCGGCGAACATGGCTGCGACGTCGCCGCGCCAGCGCTCGAGTTCCGCCAGGCGCTGCGAGGCGGTCGCCGGCCCACGCTCGTCGGCGATATCGTCGACAGCGCGGCAGAAGCCGTAGAGGGCGTACATCGCCTCGCGCTGAGGCGCGGGCAGGATTCGCATCGCCGTGTAGAACGAACTGTGCGCCGCGGGCGCCGCCTGCTCGCTCATGCGGAGACCTTCGGCCGCGCGCCGACGGTGCGGACCAGCGCCGAGGCGAGGTAGCGCAGCGCGCCCAGCCCGCCGACCCAGGCAAAGCCCGCCTTGCCGAACTGAACCCGCTCGCTCAGCGGATCGCGGCTTTCGAGATCGCGCGCGAGGCGCCGAGCCAGCGCCTGGATGGCGGCGATCTCGGCCGCGAGGCGCACGTCCTTGATCTCGGGGACCAGCCTCACCCCCTGCGCCGCCAAATCCCCGGAGCGGCGGGCGAGCTCGGCAATCGCGGCGCGGAGAGCCGGGGTCGCGCGCGGGGCGTCGAGCATCTCGACCGACGCGCCATGCTTGGCAAGAACATCGAGCGGCAGGTAGACGCGGTCGAGGCGACGGTAGTCGAGGGCGCAATCCTGCAGGTGATTGTTGACCTGCAGCCCGGCGCATAGCGCGTCCGACGCCGGCCAGGTCGCCTCGTCCTCGTCGTGCACGTCGAGAACGAACCGGCCGACCGGCGCCGCCGAGAGCCGGCAATAATCCATCAGCTCAGCCCAATCCGCGTAGCGGTTCTTGCGCACGTCGAGCCGAAAGGCGTCGAGGAGTTCGAGCGCGTGCCGCGGAGCGAGGCCGCGCTCGCTGAGCGCGATGCGCAACGGCTCGGCCTCAGGATCAGCCGGTCCGCGTCCGCGGAGCGCGGCGTCGAGATGGTCGAGCAGCGCGAGCTTCCGGTCCGGCGGCAGCGTGGGATGATCGGCGACGTCGTCGGCGGCGCGCGCGAACCGGTAGAAGGCGAGGATGGGGGCGCGATTGCGATCGCTGAGCAGCCACGACGCGACCGGGAAGTTCTCGTCCCCGTGCGTCTTGCCTGAACGGGCTTCGGCTACGGTCGTCATACCCGCCCCGCTTCCCGGATCGGCGCCTGGAACCGGCCTTTCCAGTAGCCCCCGCGTCCGCGCCAGTATTGCATGGCCGAGTCGAGCGTGAAGGCGACATAGGCGGCGGCGATGGCGGGCAGGACGAGGCCGCCCGCCAGCGGCCGCCCATAGAGTCGCAGGGTCGGCGCGAACGTCACCGCCATCGTCGCCCAGGCGATCGCCCCGGCCGCTTCTGTAAGGCCGCTCGAGAATATGGCGAAAGCGGGCGGCGCCAGATAGACGAGGGCCATCCCGCCGACCGCGCCAGCCAGACGCAGCGGCGAATAGCGCAATTCCGCGAACGCGGAGCGGGACACCATCCGCCCGAAATCGGCGAAGGCCGGATAGGCGCGCAGGCTATGGACGCTTTCCGTCAGGCCCAGCCAGATCGGCCCTTCTCGCTTCATGCTTGCGCCGAGCGCGCAATCGTCGATGAGCGCGCCGCGCACCGCCTCGAGACCCCCGGCGGCGGCGAGGAGTTCGCGCCGCGCCAGCATGCAGCCGCCGGCCGCCGCGGCGATCCGCCGCTGCGGATCGTTAACCCAGGCGAAAGGGATAGAGCATCTGGAAGAAGAACACGAACGCCGGGACCAGCCAGCGCTCGGCGGCGCTTTCACAGCGCAGCTTCACCATCAGCGAGGTGAGGCCGCTGTTTCGCGCCCGGGCGATCGTGACGAGGCGGGTCAGCACATGCGGGGCGTAGGCGATGTCGGCGTCGGTGAACAGGACGAATTCAGGCGCCGCCGCGCCGGCTTCGACCGCCGATAGGCCTTGGCGCATCGCCCATAGTTTTCCCGTCCAGCCGGGCGCAACGCCAGTTCCCGCGACAACGCGGAGCCGCTCAGCCGCGCCAGCCGCCGTCGCCGCGGCGGATGCGGCCGCGGCGGTGCCGTCGGCGCTCTGGTCGTCGACGACCACCACGGAGAATGGTCCGCGATAATCCTGCTGAAGAAGAGAGGCGACGCTCCGGGCGATCACGTCGGCCTCGTCGCGGGCCGGGACGATCGCGACGACGCCGGGCCAGGAGCCTGGCGCGACGCCGGCCCGAGCCTCGCTTGCCGATCGGCCTCGTCATCGCGCTCGCCGCAGAGCCAGAACCAACCCCTGCCAAAAAGGAGATAGGCCCACACCGCGAGGGAAAGGAGAGCAAGAGCGGCCGTGATCATTTGAGATACGCCGTGGGAGCGGAACCAGGCGATCGCATCCGAAAGGCCGTCGCGGTAGGGCCTCGACGCATAGCCGAGTTCGCGTCGCGCCTTGGAATCGTCGAAGAACATGTGATGGCGCGCCATGCGCAGGCCATCCAGCGTCACGAACGGCTCGACGCCGCGAATCTTCGCGACCAATTCCGCTCCATAGGCGATCGGGTAGACCGCGGCTCTCGGAATCCTCAGCCGTCGGAGGCCGCCGCCCGACCAGGCGTGCGATGTCGGCGAGCATGTCGGCGAGGAGGACGTTCTCGCCGCCGAGGATATAGCGTTCGCCGATCCGGCCGCGGTCGAGGGCGGCGACGTGACCAGAAGCGACGTCATCGACATGAACGAGGTTCAGCCCAGTATCCACGAAGGCCGGCATGCGTCCCGACGCGGCCTCGATGATGATGCGGCCGGTCGGCGTCGGCCGCACGTCGCGCGGGCCGATCGGCGTCGACGGGTTGACGATGACCGCCGGCAGCCCGTCCCGCCGGATCATCGCTTCGACCAGACGCTCGGCTGCGACCTTGCTGCGCTTGTAGGCGCCGATCGCGGCGGCTTCGGCGAGAGGATGGTCCTCGGTTGCGGCGGCCCCGCTGGCGAGCTTCAAGGTCGCCACGCTGCTGGTGTAGACGATGCGCTCGACGCCGGCGCGCAACGCCTCCTCCATGATCAACCGCGTTCCCTCGACGTTGTTGCGGCTGATCTCCTCCGGCTGTTGCGCCCAGAGGCGATAGTCGGCGGCCGCGTGAAAGAGGTATCGGACGCCCTTGAGCGCCCCGGCCACTGAGACGCGATCGCGAAGATCCCCCATGCGCACTGTGTCGCGGGGATCGAGATTTGTCCGCGGGCTCGTTGGACGCACCAGTGTCCAGACTTCGTGCCCACGGGCGCGCAGAGCGATGGCGATCGCTGATCCGAGGAATCCGCTCGCGCCCGTGACAAGAACGGATGAAGCGGGCGAGGCCTTCGGCTCTCGCTCAGTCGTCGCGAGAGTTGTCGCGGCCCCGCTCGACGGCCTGCGGTCAGCGGCGGCGACAGAGCCTTGAACGGTTTTGCGATCAGACACCGGGTTTCTTCAAAGGCTTGCACATCAGTTTCCGCTCGCTTCGTCTGAGGGGAAGAGTCGAATCAAGAGCAGCGGAAGTCAAGGGCTCAATCCCTAAGAAGACTGGGAATGGGGCCGTCGATCGCCGCAGAAAGCCGACCGGCGGCGGACAAGTCAAGACCGGCGTTGGCCGTTAAAATCCTTGTTCTCAGCCTTGCCTCGCTTCGTCGATTCGCTCGGACGCGTCCATGACGAATTGGACGATGCCGCTCCCGAGCCGCGAAGGCGAGGAGCCTTAGCCCGCGATTGCTCATCTTTCCACCCAAGGGCATTTCCGCCGCCTGAATTGCCAAGCCGACCTGGACGGAGCAGCATCGGTTCGCAGCAATTGGGATGCAAGCCGATGCCGCTTCAAGTTATCAATGCAATGAACATGATCATCTGCACCGCCTGCCCGAAGCCGCAACCGCTCATGGTGACGATGCAGCAGAACGTCTTCGCCTCGGAGCAGCTCTGCGCGACAATCGCCGACTGCGCGCCGGGGGTGAACATCATGCCCTTCGGGCCGTGCGCGCTCACGCCGGCGCCGCCCAGTCCGTCCGGCGGGCCCTGCGTCCCGAAGCCCGCCGGCACATGGATGCCGGGATCGCCGACCACCACCTACGACGGCATCAAGGCGTTGCGGATCACCGACACGCTGCAGTGCCTGACAGGAGGCACGATTTCGATCGTTCAGCCGGGACAGCCCGAGCTTACGGTCGTCTGAGAGGTCCACGCGATCGGGATCGGGCGGCGACGCGGTTCGCCGAGCCTCCGCTCCCAAGAGGTCGCTAATCCTGCCGGCGATGCCGCAACGAGCTGATCATTGACATTACGATCGGCGGCAGAAGGTTCTGCGCGATCGTATGCGGCGTGAGGAACGGCTTTTCGCCTGGTCTCCGGCGAAACGGCGTCGAGTAATGGTCGCCAGCCGTCTCGCCGCGGGGCCGACCATTCGAGTAATAGTAGAGGGCGAGCGATTTGCGAGTTGTTCCCTCCGGGCAATTGAGCGGGTCGGGATGCCCATGGTTCGAAAAATCCGTGGTGCTGAAGACGACACACCGTCCAAAGATTGGCATGATCCTCTTACGGCACGCGTTCATGTCGCGATCCCACAGCTCGAGACCCCCGCCCCATTCCTCTTGCCATTCGGGATTGAGATACAAAAGCAGATTGAGTCGACGGTCGAGCTTCAGCCGCGGATGCCGATTAAAATCCGTGTGGACCTTGAGAAATCCTCCTCGGACGATTTGGTGAACCCCGCCGCCCCAAAAATGCGGGTCGGGGATAAGTCCGCAAATCCCGGTCAACGTCTCGAGGAAATCGATGAATGCCGCGGAGTTCAGCTGATACAACAGCGCTCGCGTCGCATTGCCGAATTGGGTTTCGACTTTCGACGCAAGCTTCTTGCCGCGCGCATCATCAAACTCGATCCACCCGGTGTCGCCGGGCTTGGGAATCTCCGAGACCACACGCTCCAGCACCGCGATGGGGAAAAAATTGTCGATGACGATATGAGGATAAGGTTCCGCCCCCGCGTACTCGCGCCGGAGATGTTCGCCCAACTGCTGCAGGCGCTCAGGGGCGAGGAGGAACGGTTCAGCGGCTGTCAATTGCGTCCCGTAGAGGTCTATGGTGCTATCCGCTCAAAGACCAGCGTGCGGCCGGAATTATAGCCTCATGCGGCGTCGGCGGGAACAAAGGCGCTTCCGATCTACCCCAAACGCCACGCTACGACAGATGTATCTGGCCTGCGCGGTGGCGTCAATTATAGTTGTTGGAGCAAATGGAAGCTGTCGAAATTGGGCTGACGTGCTGCCGAAACAGGCAGGTCATAGATGATTGCGTCGCCAGATTTCGGCGTCGGGGGGGCCGGGCTGAGGGCGCATGTTTCGAACCGCGGTCAATCGGGGAGCGGCTCCAGGTTAGCAATGGGTTGCAAGTTGAGCGAGAAGAGGCGGTCTCTCAAAGCTGAGAGTTGCAAATCAACAACCTGAGCAGATCCGGTATCTGAAGGGCCCGCTGACTTTATCCTTATCCATTGCGCAATCTCATTTCGTCCGATACCGTCCTGCTGGGGCCGCCCCAAGATGGACTTTGGCGCTAATGCGCTGAAATAAAAGGGATATAGCCACGAGGGTGCGGAATGACGGCCTGACGGTCCTTTTTGCAGGGGCGTGCCAAATGCTAACAGGTGCGACGGCGCGCGCGAAACGGATTCGACCTTGCGACAAATGATGCACCTGACAAACTGGCTCGCGCTGAAGCAAGTTGGTCAATGCCTCAGGCGCTTGCGTTGGTCGTTCCGCGCGCTGCTGCGAGCGGCGTTGGTGCTGTTGCCGAGCATCGCCATGACCGCTTGCGAGACGACGCGTCCCTTCGAGCGCTCCGCCGACGGATCGGTGGTGTACCTGGATCAGTTGAGCGATGAGCAAAAGGCCGCCGCCCGCGAGAAGATCATTCGAACGCTCGATCGAGGTCTGGACGTCTATACTCTGCAGATCGGCGACGAATTCGATGTCTTTTTCGATGTCAGGCGGCAGCCGACCGCGGGCGAATACGCGATCTCGGTCGGCGACAAGCTGTCTATCGATTTCATCGGCGACGCCGCGGACAGCAAGGTCGTGTCGGTCAGGCCGGATGGGTGGATCTCCATGCCCTTGATTGGCCCCGTCAGGGCGGCCGGAAAGACCGTCGATCAGCTGACCCGGGAGATTGAACGAAAGTACACCGGGCAGCTCACGGTCAATGTGACAAAATCCCATTCCCGGCTGGAAGATTTTCTCGATGCTGTCAGCCCGGCTGGCGTGCAGCGTAGCATCCGCGACAAAGTGCTGCCCGACGGCACGATCTCCTTGCCGCTGCTCCAACCGATCCAGGCGCACAACCGCGCTCTTCGCGCACTCGAGCGCGACATCGACAAAGCGTATGCCGCTTTGCATCTCGACATCTCCGCGACCCTCGTCCCGCGCACTCTCCATCCCGGCTCGGTGCTCGTGCTCGGAGAAGTCGCCAAGCCCGGCCGGATCGAATCGGACAGACCGCTGACCGTTCTGATGTCTATCGCGCAGGCCGGCGGCGTTTCGATCTCCGGGTCGATGGAGGCTGTGCGGGTTTTCTATATCGACAGCGACCAACTGCCGCACCTGCGGTCAGTCAACCTCAAAGACGAAATCGACGGCCTTAGGCTCGATGAGGATATGATTGTGCCGCCCAACAGCGTCATCTATGTGCCGCCGACCGAGCTCGCCAAGACCGGCCGCTTCCTTGATTCCGTGCTGCGAGACGTTCTCCGGTTCCAGGGCTTCAGCATCGGAGCCAGCTACTTGATCAACCAGACCAGTGGGACGACGGTCGTTCCGGCGGTGCAGTAAAAGCGCCGGGACGATATTCAGCGAGCGGAATGGGTTCGCATCCTCTCGCGGTCACCCCGGCTGTGACGGCTCCCCGGGCCGTTGCGCTGCGCAAATTCAGATTTTTTTGAAAAAACTGGACGATTTCCCGCTAATCGGGGCGAGCTGCATTTGGCGGCATGCTAATAGCGCGCCGCAATATTGCCGGTCAGCCCGTCCCAGACGCCGCGGGAGAATGCGCGGATCTGGACCCCCTTCCGGCCCGGCCGCAGGAGAACTTTGATCATCATCAGCCCCAGCGTCACGACCATGCGCAGCAGCAGGACCGGCTGGATTTTCTCGAAGTCGTACAGCGCGAAATAAAGCCTGTTCCTTGCGGTGTAGTAGCAGCGAAACGGGGGGTGCTCCAGAACCGCCGGCGTCGCATCCCCGTGCTCAATCTCCGCGGGGCGGAGGGCCGCATAGCCGCGGATGTTGGAGTTTATGGGCGCGTCGCGACAAACGAAGCCTTTGAACCCGGCGCGCGTCATCCGATATCCGTACTCGCTTTCGCCCCAGTCGAGAAAATAATCTGCGTTGGGCAAGCCAATTTTGCGCACAGCGGCGGAGCGATACAAACAACCGGACCACCACGCGTTATCGCAGCGGTAGTAACTCTCCCCGGGCGTCGGCTCGGCAGGTACGAGCCCCCGCCATGTGAAGTTGCGATGGGCGCTGTCACGCCATCTCTCAGGGTGCAGGCAGGTGAGAAAGGCTGTCTCGTCTTGTTGACTCCGCGGCCAACCCGCGTAGAGGCCTAACATCTTCTCCAAAGCGTCAGCAGCCGGAAGTCCGTCGGGATCGAAGATCCACGTCCAGTCGTAGCCATGCTCCATCGCATAAGCGAGCCCGGTAGCAACCCCCCCGCTTGTTCCGGTGTTCTCCGGGTTGCGCACAACGGTGGCGTGCTGAAGACATGGCTGCTCCAAAGTGGCGTCGGTAGAAGCATTGTCGACGACCAGGATCTCATCGACCGGACGGGTTTGGCGCAAAAGCGCTGCGATCGTCTGGCCGATGACGTCGGCGTCGTTGAAGGTATGAATATAGGCGAGAACTCTCATGGGCTCGAGACGCTAGCGTTGAGATACGGCACGGGCAACCGCGAAACGCACGATCGCTGGCCCGCGCGCGGTCCGGGCTCCTTGCGCGCATTGGCGCACGCCTCAGGCGCGGGAGATTCGCGATCCGGCCTCGACGGAGGCAGGAGGGTCAGCGTCACGATCAATGCGACGGATCCGAACTCGATCGGCCCAATCGCTCAAAAACGATACGGTCGTCCGCCGACAGCATCAGCTCGGCGACGCCGAGTCCGATGGCGCCGCCGAAGTAGAGGCCGGCGATTACATCTGAAACGAAGTGATAATTCCCCGCGATCAACCCCACCGCCACGACAGCGACGATCGCCGCCCAGGCGACTTTCAGTTTCGGCAGAACGACCCAGAGGACCGCCGCGACCGCGGCGATGACCGTCGTGTGGCCCGATGGAAACGAAGCCCAATCCTGTCCGCCGTGAAAAGGAAAGAACCCGAACACGCGGTCGCGGATCCATGAAGGATTGTTCCCCAGCCAGCTTTCCGGCCAGGTCCGCCCAAACAGGCCTTTGACCAAGGCATTGATTTCATTGGCTGCAAATGCCGACACGCACAGAGTCAGCACCGCTCGGCTCCGGATTCCCGGACGCCAGCCAACCACGCCCGCGATCACGAGAATCGCAAAGGCGAAAGCAGCCAACGGCCCAACCGCGATCGCCGGGCTTGCCATCAGGCTGAACGGACCGAATTTGAGCGGAGGTCCAAAATAACTCGTCGTGAACCAGCTCAGTCGCTGGCTCCCAAGATGCTCATGGACCCAGGTAGCGACCGGTCGGTCTATCAGCGCGATCGAAACGCCGACCGAAACCGCGCACGTCAAAGCCACGACGACGATCATGAACAGCCGCTCGCGAACGCTTCGCGGCAAAGTCTCCCCCGCGCCGCGGCGCCGACGCTTCGCGGCGAGGAATATTGCGGCCATGTTATCGATGGGTCCTGATCCACTACCGGCCACTAACGCTCCTTTGCCCTTCATATTCGAGGAGACCTTACATCGACAACCGCGTCGGACGCGTCATAACCCCGGACGCGGCCCCGGCGGCGGCGACCAACCCGCCTGAGTAGCGCTCGGATGGCGTCGCCATCGTGAGGAGCGAAACGACGCTGCGACGCGGGGGTCCGGGGCGACTGCCGCATCCTTCGCCCCTTTCAGTCGCCAGACTTACCCATGGGCTTTTTCGGCTGTAGCCCTGCGCGGAGAACCCGGCCAAGTTCGGCGAAGGCCTGGGCCGACGCCAATGCCAAGAAGTGAAAAGACAAGCCGAGCACGACCACGATCTGCATCGGACTCCACAACGTCTTCTGGATGTGTTTGCGATAGTAGCGATAGCTCCAGACTTCAAACATCGTCAAGGATCGAAAGCGCGCCGATAGAACTCGTCATCGTGCCGCCTTTGTGGTTGAGATGAATGATCGAAGCCGTAGGGAGATAATAACATTTGTAACCCGCGTCAGCAATCCGCTTGCAGTAATCGGCATCGACATGATAGAAAAAATTGACGTCAAGGTGTCCGACTTCTTTCATGACCTTGAGCGGCATCATCGACGCCGCGCCGGACACCAAACCGGCGACGAAAGGCCAATTCATGTCCCGGCCGATATGCAATAAGTGCTGCCGCGAGAATCGGTTGTTCGGAAACCATTTGGCCAGGATCGAGCGGGCCCCGAAAATCGCGGCGGCAGGGTTCGGCAGCGACTTCACCGACCATTGAATTGTGCCGTCCTCGTTCAGCAATTTGCAGCCGACCGCGCCGGCGTCGGGGTGCTCGCGCAGGAACCCGATCATGTCGTCCAGGGCTCGCGGCAGGACGAGCGTATCGTTGTTCAGCAGCAATACATAGCGGCCGCGAGCTTGATCGAGCGCCCGGTTGTTCGAGTGCGCATAGTGCCGGTTGAATTCATTGCGAAAGAGCCGGACCTCGGGAAACGTCGACCTCACCATCTCGCTCGTCCCATCGCTCGAGGCGTCGTCGACGAGGACGATTTCATATGGCTCGCTGGCGGGGTTCTGGTAAATCGATCGCAGGCAGTCTGCGACAAGATCGCGGGTGTTGTAGCAAGATATCAGAATCGACAACATGATTTCATGATCGAGCGCCCGTTCGCCGATCGGCTTCCGGTCCGTCACGGTTTTCGCTCCAGCACGCAGCGCCTCCAACGCGATGATTGAAAGGTGTCTTCGGGTCCGAAGGTCTGTGGCCTCAAACCTCTGGCGCAGATTCTCCATGGCGTTCGACCCGCCTCGCCATAGGCAACTCGGGCGGATCGGGGCAGGGGTCAACGAAGATCCTGCGGCCGCTGAAAGGAAACCTGTTCGGCGGCGCAAGGTGAGCGAATATGGCAAGACGCACAGAATTCACTTTATGGTTGACGCCTCAAGAGCCGCTTCGGTCGCTGCTGCGCTCGACCATCCTCCAATTGGCGGCCCAACTCGATGCGGTCGAGTTCGAACCGCATGTGACGGTCTTCTCCGGTCCGTCGACGGATATCGAGGCCCGCGCGGTCGCTCGCCGGATCGCCGCGCAATTCTCGCCGATCGAATTGACCGCGGAATGTCTGGATCATTCGGAAAGCTATACGAAGACTCTATTCTTGCAATTTCGGAACTCCGCCCTCCTCCGACAGATTTTCGAGACCACGGCCGCGCACTATTCCAGTCCATCGAACTACACCCTGAACCCGCATCTCAGTTTGATCTATAAGAGACTCAACGAAGACTGCCGAAGGAGGCTTTGCGCCACGCTCCACGTGCCGATGGGAAACCATGGGTTCGATCGCGTCCGGATGATCGAAACCGAACTGCCGATCGAGGATGACGGCCCGGTGCGACGTTGGCGGGTGGTTTGCGACGAGCCGCTTGCCGGATCGTAGCAGAGCGACTTCGCGACAGCGCTGGAGCAGGCGCTCGAGACGCTCGGCTTTTCGCACCTTAGATCTGCTGGCCAGGCAAAGGCGCGACGCGATTGTCGACCACCCTGCGCTGGCCCGACGCCCGCTCGAGCGTGAAGCGCGCCAACGGCATGGCGAATGCGGTGCTGAATACCGCCATCAGGATCATGGCCGAGAAAATGGTGGAGGAAATGATGTGGGCCTCCAAGAGCACGGTCAGGACGATCAATTCGGTCAGACCCTTGGATTGCAGCAGCGATCCAAGGCCGACGGCGACTGACCAGGTTTCGCCGAAAAACCGCGCGGTCATGGCGGTCCCGCCGATGATGCCTGCCGCGGCCGCCGCAGCCGTGACCGCGAAGACTTCAAGCAAAGCGGGCGAATTCAGATCTATGAGGGTTCGCATTCCGGTCAGGGTGAAGAAGAACGGCATCAAGAGCGCGACGGTCACCACTTGCAATCGATCGAGGATCGGCTGATGCAGTTTGGCCGGCATGATTGCGCCAACGAGGAAAGCCCCGATAATGTAATGCAATCCCATAAGCTCGGTCGCGAGCGCGGAAGCGATTGTCGCAGCGCCTACGACCACCAGAGCTCGGGTGTTGACGGCTGCGTCGGGCATCCTGACCATGATCATATTGCCGAGCACGGGCCGCACGATCCGCACCATCAGGATGACGTAGAGCGGGGCCAGGACAAAGAGGTAGGCGGGCGCAAACCCATGACGATCCCCGCCGTGCCCAGCCGCCGCTGTCAACAGAACGCCAAGGACGATCCATAAGACCAGATTGTTGACCCCCGCGACGCCAAGGGCAAGCTTTCCGACGCGGCTGCCTAGCAGGCCCATTTCTCCCAGAATCGCAGCGAGAACCGGAAGTGCGTTCATGCTGACGCAGATCGCGATCGCGGCCATGAATTCGAGGGGGGCCACGCCAGGCAGAAGCTCATCGGGATGACGGGTCAGAATCCAGCCTCCCGCGAGCAAGCCGAGAGTCATCGGCACAACGATGCTTGCGGCGGCCACCGGCCAAAACCCCCGCTCGTTGCCGTTGAAGATGTCGGGGTCGAGATGCAGCCCGGAAATCATGCCGAAAATCAGCACGGCGACAAGAGCGACTCCAGAAAACGAGGACAGCGTTTGCGGGCTGGCGAACATATGAAAATAGTCGGGGGCGATCCTGCCAAAGATCGAGGGGCCCAAGGCGATGCCGACGAAGATCTGGACGACGACAAGCGGCAACAGACCCTTCAGGCCCGAAATGCGTAACAGCACCACGGGAACCGCGACGATGACAAGCGCCGCCAGCAAAAACACCGAGCTAGGGGTCATCGTAGCGGCAATCTCCCATCGCTGTCAGAACGCGCCATGTCTGGTGATCACGCGCTTGATCGTCAGCAAGATGATTTTCAGATCGAGCGCGACGCTGCGCGTGCGAACGTACTGCAGGTCCAACGCCAGCGTCTCGCCCCAATTGAGCAGCCCGCGGCCGCTCGCTTGCGCTAGGCCGGTGATCCCCGGCCTGAGGGTCAACTTCGTCATTTCCTCGGGGGTGTAATATTGCAGCACTTCCGGCGCTTCGGGGCGAGGGCCGACCAGGCTCATTTCTCCGGTCAAGACCGACCACAGGTTCGGGAGCTCGTCCAGAGAAAGCTGGCGCAGCAATCGACCCGCGCGGGTGACGCGTGGATCGTTCTGAAATCGTCGGAAACTGACTGTGGAAGTTCTCTTGCGAATATCTGTAGGCGTAGTACGCCGGAAAGCGCGTTCGCGCATCGTGATACATGGTCCGAAACTTCACCAGCGTGAAGTAGTTGGGCACATAATATTGGGCGTCAGGGTCGTACCCGGCCGGCGGCGGAATCAGGTCGGTCCGTCCTTCGAGATCTCGCCCGCGCAGACGAATCGAACGCGCTGGCCGTCTGTGCCTGAAGAGAACCGGCCCCGGCGAATCGAGACGCACCAGGACCGCGGCCGCCAACATGAGAGGCAGGCCGACAACCAGCCCGACCGCAGCGAGCGCAGCTTCGAAGAGGCGGTAGAGGGCCTCGACAATGCGGCCAGACGAGGCCTCCGAGTCGGGAACCCGGATGACATGGACCCTGCCGAAACTCGCCGGTTTTGCGTCCGGCTCCGCGACAGACGTCGTCCGCTGCGCTCGGAGCTCCGCCATGCCGCCGAAAGGATTTGGAATCAACGTCATTGTGATCCCTTGACCAAAGGCCGTCCCCGCTTCCCGAATTGCAAAATTATCGAGACGCCCCCGTCTCAACAAATCCGTGAGGTCTCCGGGCCACTACCGCGCCTGCCTCCTCGCCCGTGAGGGCTCGATCTCCTCGTCTTGCCGCTTGACGAGACATGCTTCTCCAGACGCCACGCGTCACGCTCCGGCGTTGCCGGAAGCAAATCCTCCATTAACGTGAACAGGACGCCTCGGTCACCCGACGGTCACCCGACGCGGGCGTCCCGTTTTCTTGTTCGCTCAAGCTACCCGATATGAGCCAGAGAACTCGCCCACTTGTCGAAGTACAACTTGCTCGACGATGTCAATGGCAGCCCGATTGGCAACCGGGATTTGCCATACTTCGAGAAATCAAGATACTTCTGGACCGTCTTCAGAGTGTCAGCGTTGGTCAATTGCAAATCTTCGTTGACGAAGTGAATGACCGAGCCTCGCTTTACCGCGGTCTCGAGCAGTTGGTTGCGGAAATCTTCCTCCTCGGGCAGAGCGAAGATGCTGTACATGACGATGTTGCACTCGCGCTGTTCGACCAAATGTCGCAGGGTCGGCAGATGCACCATATCCTCGAGATCGAATAGCTCATAGTCGAACTTCAGATCCCTTTTCTTGCAGTAGTCGACCAGCATATAACGCTGCAGATGCACAGGTATCCCATACGTCGAGGCAGTGTTATTCGCCACATAGAAGATGTTTTTCTTGCCATTATCGAAAGAATCTGCCGCGGACGCCTGCTTCGCGAGTCTTTCCTCCTCTTCCTCCGTGTCGGGTATGAGATGGAAATAGCCCGCGGGGATCTTTCGTCCGAGGTAATCTCCGTAGATGCCTTCGGCGATACGGAAATCCATGCTGACGCGCGTCTTGCCGGTGACGTTCGGCCGACCCGAACCGTGAATGTTTTCCTGGGTGAAGAAGCATCCGCTGCCAGGCTTCGCCCTGATCTGGAAACTTTCCTTGCCGAATACTTCGGTCATCTCTCCCATGCTGAGACGCTTGTCGATCGCGTATTGAATCAACTCACGCGATTTCTTGATGGGGAGGATTTGCATCGACCGGCTGCGGTCCTCGTCCGCGGTTACGTCGACAAAGGGCAACCACATGCTGCGGGAAGCAATGCCGTGGCCGTAGAGCAATCCGGTGTGGAACGGAAAGAACAGCTCCGGCGTCGTCGGCAGCATAATGCGGACGTTCATGAACCGTTGGACTGCAACCGGCAGCCGCAACTTGCCTTGAGTCACGACGACTTCGCGCACGAACCTGTTGAGCATGCGACGAAATTCAGGAAGATTTGTGTCCGCGCAAAGTTGCTTCGTAACAGTGTAAACTTCATTCAGGGGAACGGCCTCGTGAAGGTAACTCAAGTCGTCGAGTTTGTACCCCATGCCTTGGATACGACCAAGGATCCACTCGTTGAACGGATATTTTTCATTTTCCCATGAGTAAACCTTGGCGTCCCATAATGTCGTTAAGCTCTCCTCAAGCGCGGCGTCAATGTCGTCCGCGCCTACCAGTTTTTCAAGCACATGTTGTGTCATCGGGCCCTCCGCAAGATTAGAACTAAACATACCAGCTTCGAAAAAACTTTTTGCCTTCGTAGAGTAAGGAGAAATATGGCCGCACTAAGGCAGGATTCTGGCGCTTAATTTGACTTTAGCATAGCTAAATCTGCTTAGAAAGCACATGGCAGCGTACGTCGCCTCGGGATCCCGGGGATATCGGCCGTTTGGACACGCCATTGGGTCCAAGTTGGGCGGGCCGCCCGGGCTGTCAAACAAATTTCCGGCATCGGCTCAGTCCTCATCTCGACGGCCGGCCGACGGCGGCCCTGGCCGGGGTTGGCGCTCGCACCTTGGCGTCGCCTCCCTCGGCGAAGCGGATCGCCGCCTCGGCGCAGGACGCGACCCAGGCCGGCTGATCGCGCGCCGGCCACTCCGCGATAGCGAGTATGACGGCGCACTTCACCCCGACGGCGGTCATATGCGGAGCCGCGGGCCAGGGCGGCGCGCCTTCGGCAGCGATGTTGCCGCCCGATTGGCCCGCGGCGAGCGCGAGCCATTGGGAGGGCGAGCGCTTGTCGCCGGCCTCGCCGATCGCCAGCGCCGCGCGGCGCGGCTCCTCGTCAGGATCGCGGACCCACGCTTCCGCAGCGGCAAGCGCGGCATCGCCCTTGCCGCCGCCCAGCGCCCGGACGCATTGGCAGCCCCACCACACCGCCTCGCGCCGCGGCAGCAAATGGGCGGCATAGGTCACAGCATCGAAGCGATGGGCCAAGGCGACCAGCCGGCGCAGGAAATCGATCGGAGTCTCCTCGCCGGGCGTGGCCTGAATGTCGCTTGCGGCCCGCGGAAAAGCTTCGAACACCTGCCGTGCTTCGGCGAAGCGAACACGTTCCGGCATTATCCTCCCCTGTCCGTCGCGGAGAACCCAAGGCGGTCCGTCACGCCGTGATCGACGTCTGCGGCGCGCTGATCGAGACCTGAGCGTCGGCGGTGAGCGCGATTGTGGTCGACTGAAGCGTGATCGATGACGGGGTGATCGTGATCGAGCTGCTGCCGACCGTCAGCACGATTTGCGAGCCGGCGGTCAAGCTGTACTTCGTGCCCACGTTGATCGTGTGGTTCGACCCGACGGTCTGGTCGATATTGTTGCCGACCTTGTCGGTGCGGTCGACGCCGATTTCGATCATCTGGTCGTTGAGCGCCTTGAACATGAGGTCCTTCTGGGCGCGCACCTTCACCCGCTCGCTGCCGGCGGTGTCGTCAAGCACGAGCATGTTGTAGCCGCCCCCGCCTGTGCTGGAACGCGTCAGAATGCCCGATTCGGTCTTCTTGCCGGGCAGGGGCATCGGCACGGTGTTGGTTCCATTGTAGACCGAGCCGATGACGATCGGCCGGTCCGGGTCGCCCTCCTCGTACTGGATCAGGACCTCGTCGCCGATCCGCGGCACGAACAGCGCGCCCCGATTGCTGCCCGCCCAGATCTGCGCCACCCGGACCCGTCGCGACGGCTTCTTCTTTCGGTCCCAGTAGAATTGGACCAGGATCCGGCCGAGGTCGTCGACATCGATCTCGCCGTTTCCCGTGACCAGCGCAGACTGGAAGCCCGGGATCTCCGGCTTGCGGGTGACGAGGGGCGCGCGAAACTGGCGATCGCTTGGGGTCATCTCGTAGTGGCCGACGTAGCCGGCGCCGGCGCCCCCGCCCGAGCGGTAGGATCTGGGCTTCGTAGTCGTGCGGCGCAGTGGGTGACCAGATATTGCTTATTCTCGCCGTCATCCGGATGGCGTTGGAGCGTGACCAGCGCGCCGGGAAACAGCGAAGCCGCGGCGCCTATCGAGGCGCGGCGCTGGTCGAGCGACTGCGCCGCTTCGACCCTGTATTTGTGCGAACTTCTCGCCGACGCTCGCGATCCACGAGTTCGTTGTCCTCCGTGTCGACGTAACTATAAGTATAGTCGAACATCTCCATGGAATCGTGGGCGTAGCCGCCGGGCTTCTGCGCCTGCGCGAGGAGATTGGCGGAAGGTTTCTTGTAGCCGTAATCTTCGAGAACGAAGACGCCGCTTTGCGCCCGACGCCCGAGCGACCAAGTCTCGAGATATTGCTTAGCCCGCTTCGTCCCGGCGTCATCGGCTGGATTGTACTCGACCGAGGCCAGCCCGGGCGCGGCTCGTGGCTCGACTTGGCGTCAGCGAGCACTAGCGTGTGCTTGCCGTCAGTATGCTCGAAGAAATAATAGACGCCGTATTCCTCCATCAGCCGGCAGACGAAATTGAAATCCGTCTCGCGGTATTGGACGCAATATTCGAGTGTCGGCGGCGAGCCGGTTGTCGCGTCGCGGAAATCGGAGAAGCCGCGGTCGGAGAACACTTGCTTGATGATGTCGATCGGTGACATCTGGGCGAAGACCCTGCAGTCCGAGGTCCGCGTGAGGAACCAGAGCCAGGGCCTCAGCACCAGTTGATAGATGTAGAGGTCTTGGTACGCTCCCGCCCAGCGCGCCTCCGTCAATACGCCGTGAAAATAACGTTCCTTGTCGTTCTGGGTCAGCAAAGTTACGACCGAGCCCAGTCCAAGGACGTGGCGAAATCGAGACCGGACTGAGGCTCACCGCTTCGATCGCGGAATTCGAACAATTCGCTCAATGCCTCGACCGCGCTGAGCCGCGCAAGAGCCAGAGTGTTTTCACCAAGCGGCGTGGTGAGCTTGCCCTGTTGTTGGTCCTGGGAGAGGGAGTCGGCCATCGCGTCCTCGCGGCGGAGTCATCTTTTGAGCAACGCCCGATCATAGGGAAATTCTCGGGCGCGTCGATGGCAAAGGCCTGCGGCGCCGAGACGGCGCGCGCTGTGATTAGGATCACAGCAGAATCGAAAACTTCAGAATAACAACTGTGAGGCTGCTGCGGTTGGGGTAAGGTCCGCTGCGCAGCAGAGGAACTGCGGGGCGCCGCCATGTTCGCCGGGCAGAAGCCAGATCCCAGTTGGCGGCAGGCTTTGCCGCCGCCGGATGACCCCGGTCCGGGCGCGCGCGGGACAGAACCCGTCGCCGCAAAGGCGACCGTGACCTCCTCGCGAGCCGGCGGCTTTCAAGCGCCTATGTTCGTTTTCGTGGCCGTTCTTGGCCTCGCGGCCTTGGCCTCGGTGGGGTTCGTCGGGATTCTCATACTGCGTCCCGACACGGCGCCGAAAACGGCTGCGCCCTTGCCGGCGCTGGCCTCGGCGGTCCCGCCGTTGGTGGCGGTCGCTTCGAATCCCTTGAGCGATACGATTGAGCCTGAACGACTTTCGATTCCCGAGCCGCCGCCCATCCAATACGGCGTCTCGCAGCAGGCGAGCCTCGAAGCGGCGCCCCTCCTGAGGCGGCAATCTTTCGCCGCCGCCGTCCCCCGCGCGCGAGGCGATCGCGCCGGATATCCTCGCGCCTCTGCCGCCTCCCCGTCCGCTCGAGCTTTCGCCACGTCCTCCGGGGTTCACCGCACCCGCACAGCCGCCGACGGGCTACGACCGACTGACCGCGATCTACGACATCACGGCGCATACGGTTTATATGCCCGACGGAACGCGTCTTGAGGCCCATTCAGGCCTGGGCGACAGGCTCGACGACCCGCGTTACGTGGATGAGCGCGATCGCGGCGCGACGCCCCCGCATCTCTATGAACTGACGCTGCGCGAGTCGCTCTTTCATGGGGTTCAGGCGCTGCGGCTGACGCCGATCGGCGACGGCTTCGTCTTCGACCGCGTGGGACTGCTCGCCCACCCCTACATGCTCGGGCCGAATGGCGATTCCAACGGCTGCGTGTCGTTCAGGGACTACGACCTGTTCCTGCGAGCCTTTCAGGATGGGGAGGTCAAGCGGCTGGCCGTGGTGGCGAAGCTGACGGACGCGCCTCGCCCGGTCGGGCCGCTGGCGAGCTTGGCGTTCAATCGCTGATCTGTATTTGCGGAGCTGTGGAACGTGGACGTCCGGCCGCTCGTTTTTCGTCTTGACGACTACGACAAAACGCTTGTGCTTGCCCGTGCGACGGAACTGGTTGCGTACAGGAGCCGGGCGACTTTCTCGCTCGAGGCGGAACTGCGGACCCGCCTCATGCGGCGCATCGGCGACGACGGTAGCATGCGCTCCCTGCGGCAATGGGTGACCGCGAGAAACGGCGCCGAATATGGTTTGCATTTCACAACCAACCACGAACTCATCGAATTCGGTCTTGGCGGCGGCTCGCTTTGGCCAGGTGGTCGCGACTCTGACGCCCGCTGTTCACTCGACCCTGCGCGAACAGCCTTCCACCGCGATCGACGAACGAACTCGCCGCCTGGTCGAGAGCGCTGCGGCGCCCGTGTCTATGGCGCCCAAGATCGCCGCCCCCGGCCCGGTCGCTGCCCAATCGCCCGCCGCGCCTGCGTCGCTTAGCGTCGCGAAGATGACCCGTCAGGAAAAGATCGAAGAGCTTCTCAGGCTCACTATCCCCAAACTGCCGGACGCGATCCGCCCGCAATTTGTGGCGATGGTGGCGACGATCGGCGTGATCAAGATCGCCGAGATCTTCCTGGCTTGGGCCGCCTCCCAATTCTTCGGGGTCGGGGAAGTCGTCGATCTTCTCCTTGGCGTCGCGCTCGCAATCGGCGTCGTGTTCACTGGATGGTCGTTCTACACGGGAACGAAGCAGCTGCTGGAGGCTGTAAACGGCGCGTTGGACGCGCAGACGGAAATCGAATCTCGATTCGTCGGCGACAGAGATGGCGGAAGCAGTGACGACGCTCGGCGTCGCGGTGCTCACGCTGGCGATGATGGGAGGGGCCAAGGGCGCGGCGGCAGAGGCGGACGCAGGGTCAGCGGGGAGCGCAGGCGAGAGTGCAGCGGCAAAGGAGGCCGCCGCACAAGGGCCGCTGCGCGAGAGGGCTGCGGCGGAGGGCTCGCCATTAGTAAGGCGTCGCTGATCGGGCTGCTCGCCTTGAGCAACGCTGGCCGCACCACGCGAGCTACTGGAAAATTGAAGTTGAACAAGGCCGCGAGGGACGGAGCAGTTCAGCGGGCGGCCGGCGGCTCAGATCGGTTAGCGACAGACCAAGGCGGTCACTTGATTGGCTCTCGTTTTGAGGGACCTCGGATGCAATTAACACGGTCGCGAGAACCAGAATCTCAATCAAGGCGCCTATAAGGCAATGGAGAATTCGTGGGCGACCGCATTGCAAAATGGTCAGGAAGTTATTGTCGACATACGCCCCCAATATGTGGGCGACAGTTGCGCCCTGATAGCTTTATCATCAACTATACGATAGACGGCGTTCCAAATCGACGACGTTCAGCAACGTTAGCGGCGAATTATTTAGCCGATAAAAGGAAGAAAGTACATGTGGAAGGACGATGCGATCGATGAATTTCTTCCAAAGCTGTTTACCCCACTGATCAATAACATCAATGGGGCTTATCCGAGAAATCATTCTGATTGCCGAGTTTGACAAAGGGTATGTGGGAGTATCTGGAATTTACTATGATGAAAAAGGGCTTAGACGAGGCGTGCCGAATTTTTTTTCCATCTCCGAGGATATTAAGCGCGATGCTAATCTTTTTCGGGACGAATTTTCGAAGTAATGAGAATTTTGTCGCCGTCAAACTGGTGTTGGACGCAGACGACAATTTTGAATCCGAGTTCGAGTATGACAAGCCCGGTAGATGGGATTTAGCGTCGACTCGATTCCCGAAACAAAAATGAGGCGGCCCGAAGACCGATTGCATGCGATGGCCCGTCCCCTATTTTGGCCCGAATTGGCGCTCTAAGCCGTCCTTCGGGCCTATGCCCCCAAGCGGAGCCCGAGCCACGTGAACGACGCAGACGCCCCCCCGGTACGGACCTCTCCGCCGCTCAATCGTCCGCTCCTCCTTGTCCACACCGCCGATCCCTTCGCCCTGCCGCCCGTCTCGCCCGACGACCCGTGCGGGCAGGATCTCGATCTCGCTGGCGACGCGAAGTTTCTCAATTTTGTCGCGGCGACGGAAGGGTCGCTGCCGGGCAAGGAGCCGAGATATTTCTATGAGTTCAAGCGCGATTCGATCGATTTTCCCGCGACAATTCAGGAAGGCGAGAAACTTCTTGCTCGCACGCTCGACGTGCGCCTCATCGTGCTCATCGCCAAGCTCTCGATCCTGAACCGCGATTTCTCCGGATTCGCCCGGCGGGTGCGCACGCTCGCCTGGGCCCTGCGCGAACGTTGGGCGGGCGTGCATCCGCAGGCCGAGGGCGGCGACAATTCGGCCCGGCTCGCGCAACTGATGACGCTCGAGGAGAACACGACCGTCCTCTTGCCGCTGCAATATGCGACGCTTCTCGAAACTCCGCGCGAGGGCGCGCTCTCTTATCGCGACCAAATGGTGGCGACCGGCGCAGCCGCGCCGCGTTCGGTTGTGACCTACGATTTGAAGGGCGAAAAGGGGACCAGCGCCGCGGAAAGCTTCATGGCGCCCAAGCAGATCGAGCGGCTCTTGCGGGAGGTCGAAATCGGCCAATTGACCGCGCTGTTCGAATCATTGAGCGGCCTCTCGGCGGCCGTCCAGTCGATCAAGGCGACCACCCTCGAGCATGTCGGCTTCGAGAAGGCGGTCGAATTGCCGAAGCTCGAGAAGCTCGTTCGCGACATGACCGAGTTCGCGCGCGCGACGCCTGGTCGCCCGCGATCCCACGCTCGCGCCGGCGCCGGCAGCGGCGCGCGGAGCGGGCGATGAAGGCCCGGAAGTGTCCGCGCCGGCCGCGCCTGCGGCCTTCGCTTCCCGCGGCGAAGTCGACGCCGCGCTCGCGTCCGCGCTCGGCTATTTCGCTGCTTCCGAGCCGACGAGCCCGGCGCTGCTCTTGATCGGCCAGGCGCGCGAGGCGCTAGGCAAGAATCTCTATGAAGTGATGAAGCTGCTCGCGCCGCCGCACGCCGACAATGCGCGCGTGTTCGTCGGCCCCGACGGCGCATTCACGGTGCCGGTCAAGAGCCTGGCGAGCGCGCCGAGCGCCGAGTTCGCGCGCACACAAGCCGAGCCGGCGGCCTCGCGCGCGGCGGCGCTGGCGCTGATCGAGGCGGTCGCCCAGCATATGCAGCGGGCTGAGCCGTCGAGCCCGGCGCCCTATCTCCTCGACCGCGCGAAGAACCTCGCCTCGCGCGACTTCGTCAGCCTCCTCAACGACGTCCTGCCGGAGGAGGCGATCGCGAACCTGAAGAAGGGCAAGTGACCGTCACTTGCCGACGTCGCTCAGAAACGTCGTCCAGTCCGGCGAATCGAGAGTGTCGATCTCCGCGAACGCGACCGCCTGAAGCCCGCGCCGCCAGCAATTCTCGATGCCGAACGCCTTGAACTTGCCGCGGTCGATGCACATCGAAACCGATCCCTTGAGCACATCCGATCCGTCGATGTCGGTGGCGTAGAGATAGACGTACCGGCCGCGCAGCGGTCCGTGGATCGGCGTCGCGCAGGATCCCGGCGTCACCGTCCACCAGCCCTCGGTCGCGAAATCGTCGCCCGCATTGGTTCCGACCGCGAGATTGATCAGGGTCCGCGTCCGGTTGCACACCCGGAAGTCGGCGTGGGCCGACGCATGCGCGGTCACGAGCAGGACGAGCGCGATCGACGCGCGCAGAAAACTCTTGCGACCTCGGACGAGTTTCGATTGCGCTGGGCGCTCACTCACCCCCGGCGTCATCTTGCCAGCGGTAGAGTTCGCCCCATTCCGTCTTCCAGACGCCATCCGGGTCGAGAACAACGATCGCAAGCTTCAGTTTATTGGCGAGTCTCACGGCGCCGGACAGCGCGTCCTTCGGCGGTATCGCCTCGGTCACCCGGTCGGCGGTCAGAGAACTCGTGTGCGCTCTTCGGGCAGACCACTTTGGCCCATTGCCCGTCCGAGCGCTGCGCGAGAATGATGGTGACCGCGTCGCCGACGACTTCGTCGACCTGTTCGAAGCGATTGGCCATTGATCGTCTCCCACGCGCCGTCACGTCACTTCGTAGACGAACGCCTTGTTGGCCGCCGACACTTTCGCCTCATGGATCTCTTCGCGCGCGAGCGAGCGCTGAAGAATCTCGCGCGACAGCGCAGGCAGGATCGTATTGGTGATCACGTTGTCGATCACGCGCCCGCCGGCGCCGGGATCGTGGCAGAGCGAAACGATGTGATCGACCGCGCTCTGGTCGGCGACGAATTTCGCGCGATGGTTCTCTTCGATCCGCTTGCCGATCCGGCCAAGCTGCAGGCGCACGATGCCGGCGAGCATCTCGGGCGACAGCGGATAGTAGGGAATCGCGACGATGCGTCCGAGCAGGGCAGGGGGAAAGACTTCGAGCAGCGCCGGGCGCAGTTTGGCGGCGAGCGCTTCCGAGTCGGGCGGCGCTTCGCTCCCGGCCGCGCCCATGATGACCTCGGTTCCCACATTGGTGGTGAGCAGGATCAGCGTGTTCTTGAAGTCGATGCGCCGGCCGGTGCCGTCCTCCATCACGCCCTTGTCGAACACCTGGAAGAAGATCTCGTGCACATCCGGATGGGCCTTCTCGATCTCGTCGAGCAGCACGACGCTATAGGGTCGGCGGCGGACCGCCTCGGTCAGGCGTCCGCCTTCCCCGTAGCCGACATATCCGGGCGGCGCGCCTTTCAGCGTCGAGACGGTATGGGCCTCCTGGAACTCCGACATGTTGATCGTGATGATGTTCTGCTCTCCGCCATAGAGCGTCTCGGCGAGCGCCAGCGCCGTCTCGGTTTTGCCGACTCCCGACGGCCCGCACAGCATGAACACGCCGATCGGCTTCATCGGATTGTCGAGTCTCGCGCGGTTGGTCTCGATCCGCTTGGCGATCATCTTGAGGCCGTGGCTCTGGCCGATGATCCGGCGGTTCAGGATGTCGGCGAGATGGAGGATCGTCTCGACCTCGTCGGCGACCATCTTGCCCACCGGAATGCCGGTCCAGTCCGAGACGACGGAGGCGACCGCCTGCTCGTCGACATGGGCGTAGATCATGCGTTTTTCCGGATCGATCTTGCCGAGTTCGCCGACCTTGGCGCGCAACGCGTCGCCGTCCGCCGGCGACGGTCCCACCGTGGGTTTCGCCGCCTCGGCGGCGGCCGGCGCGAGAGCCGGGTCCGCCGCCGCAGGCGCCGCGGCGGGCGGAGCCGCGCCCTTCGCAATCGCGTTGCGCAGCGCCAGGATTTCCTCGACCAGCGCGCGCTCGCTCTTCCAGTCGGTTTCGAGCGCGGAGAGGCGTTCGCGCCGCTCGACAATCTTGCCGTCGATCTCGGCGATGCGCTCCTCGTTCGCCGCGCCGAGATCGCGCTCGCGCGCGAGCGACTGTTTTTCGCTTTCGAGCGAAGCGATCGCGACTTCGGCGTCCTCGACTGCGGCGGGCTTGGCGTTTTGGCTGATCGCCACGCGCGCGCAGGCCGTGTCCAATAGGCTCACCGCTTTGTCCGGCAACTGCCGCGCGGGGATGTAGCGATTGGAGAAGTTCACCGCCGCGGCGATCGCCTCATCGGTCACCCGCACCCGATGGTGCTTCTCCATCGGACCGACGAGCCCGCGCAGCATCACCGCGGCGGTCGCGACGTCCGGCTCGCCGACATAGATCGACTGGAAGCGCCGGGTCAGCGCCGGGTCCTTCTCGAAATATTGCCGGTATTCGGCCCAGGTCGTGGCCGCGATCGTACGCAGCGAGCCGCGAGCCAGGGCGGGCTTCAAGAGATTGGCGGCGTCGCCGGTTCCCGCTGCGCCGCCCGCGCCGATCAAGGTATGCGCTTCGTCAATGAACAGAATGATCGGCGTCGGCGAGGATTGCACTTCGTCGATCACCGAGCGCAGGCGCTGCTCGAATTCGCCCTTCATCGAAGCGCCTGCCTGCATGAGGCCGACGTCGAGCACGCAAAGCTTAACGCCGCGCAAGGGCGGTGGAACGTCCCCCGAGGCGATGCGCTGGGCGAAGCCTTCGACGACCGCGGTCTTGCCGACGCCTGCTTCGCCGGTGAGGATCGGGTTGTTCTGACGGCGGCGCATCAGAACGTCGATGATTTGACGGATTTCGTCCTCGCGGCCGAGGATCGGGTCCATGCCGCCTGCCTTCGCCCGAGCGGTGAGGTCCTGGGTGAAGCGATCGAGGGCCGTCGTGCCCTTCGCGCCCGGCGCCGCGGTCGTTCCCTCGGCGCTGGCCGCGGCGACGCCGGAGCCGTCCATCGGGCGAAGGTTGCCCTCATCCGATTCGGCCCAGATCGCGCGGTGGCTGACGGCGACTTCGTCGACCGGGATTTTGGCGAATTCCGGCGAGATGCCGATCAGCGCGCGCCTCAGCTCCATCGACTTGAGCGCCGCCACCAGGAGATGGCCGGTGCGAATCTGAGTTTCGCCGAACAGCAGCGTGGCGTAGTGCCAGCCGCGATCGAGGGCGTCTGCGACCTGGTTCGAGATCCCCGGCATCTCGGTCTCGTTCTTGCGGAAGCCGTTGACCACGCCGGTCGTGTCGCCAAGGAGCTTGGCGCGGCTCAGCTTGTAATGGTCCGCGGTCAGCGCGATGTCGGTGCGATCCTTTTGCAACAGATGGAGCATCCAGTGGGCGAGCTCGATGTTGCGATTGCCGGAGCTCTTCGCCTGCCGCAAGGCTTGAATGAATGAACTCGTAGCCTATCCGGTTGAGCTTGCCCGCGACCAATTCGACGCTGATGTCTGCGCCCATGGTTTTCACGCCCTAATTCGGTTCCGACGCCCGGCGCTGACGCGCAAGCCGGCTGACCACGTGGAATCGTGCGTCCCTGCGAATTGTCTCGTCCGTTTTCGACCAGTTCGGCGACATCCAACTCGTCCAGCCGAGCTGAATATCCTGTCCGAGGCGAACCGCGGTAATCTCGCCCGCCGGAATGGCGAGTTCCATGTCCCAATCGTATTCCTCTCCGACGTAGAGAAATACCGCGTCGGCGATTTCGAGCGCCAGCGGCGAGCCGGGCAGGAACTGCCTGAAATGGTTGATGTCGCGGACATAGACCCGGAGGCGGAACTTGTCGCTGACGCTGTACATGCTCGCGCCCGCCACGCAATCCTCGCCGATGCGCGCGTTCGCCTGGCCGACGCGGGTGCGCTCGTTCGGATCGAACTCGAGCCAGGTCCCGACGAATTCGTCGATGTCGACGCGCGTCTTCAGGAGGCTCGACAAGAACGCGCGCAACCGCGAGGCGCTCTTCACCCGCGGCGCGAGTAGCCCCGCATATTGCAGCTTGGCGAAGTCCGAGATCGAGTCGGCGTTCCGGAGCGCGGGCGTCCCGATCCCGATCATCGAACCGATATAGGCGCGAAATCGATCCTGCTCGGGCCGATCGTTCTGGGCGACGGGCCGCGCATCGGCCCAGGCGCGGAAGAACAACGCCAGAAAACGCCGCTGGAAGACGTCGACGAACCGTGGGAATGCATCGTCCCTCTCAAGGAGCCAGCCGTAAGCCTCCTCCGTGGTGGTGAGCGGCAGGGCGCCCTGCGGGTCCGAACATGCCCAGGAATTTGGCTTTGAGCCGAATGCGGCCGGACGGCCCGATCTCCGCTCCATCGAGGTTCGAATCGGGAAAATCGAGGTAGGGGTCCTGACAGATGGTCACGAACTCATCGGCGAGACTGTGCGCGTCGCCGATGCGCGGCTTGCCGGGGTTTTCCCGCTCGAGGCGGCGAAGGACGGCGAAGAGATCGAAGCGCCAGGGCTCGGCGGCAAGCTCGCTGCGAAACGTCACAGGACGCCCCTCAGGCCGATGCGAGGCGGCCAGCGCATCATCTCGCCCCGCTCCGGGCTTCTCACTACGGTTTGCGTGAAGTGATTGATCGCCACATATTCGGCGAAGAAGCGATCGAGGATCGCGCCCAGGAGAAAGGCCCCGGAACCCTCGAACGCCTTCTCCTCCAGAACGACGGTGATTTCGATTCCGCGCGCCGCTGCTGCTCCCTGGGGCTGCCGCAATCGCCGGACGATCGGACGGGCGTCGAGGCTTCTGACGCCGCGAATTTTGCGCTCGGTCGCATTGTCGGCGAGATCGGCAAACAGGATCAGCGTCTCGCGCAAGGCGCTTCGCGCCCTCGCCCGCCGCGCGCTCGACGAGCCCGAGGTGATTGAGGCTCAACATGCTCACGAGACGCCAGGCGACATCGCCGATCGAAGCGTCCGGCGCCTTTCCCACCGAGGCGGTCAACGCGGGCTCGAGCGCGCGCGTCGGTCCTGCCAGGCATCGCAAGACCAATTCGACGTCGTCGAGAAAACGAAAATCGGCGCCGCTTTCGCCGACGGGAAGACGTTCGGCCAGGTGGCGGTTGGTGCATAGGGCGTCGACGCTGAGTTCCGCCACTTGCTGGAGCTCGTCGGGATCGGAGCGCTCGCCGAGCGACAGGAACACGTCCGTTCCGGCATAATCGGAAACCGGCCCATATTTCTTTTCTTCGATCGTGCGCCGTCGGGGCAGGCGACGGATCGTGTAGCTGAGGCCCGTGGCGCTGCGCGCCGCGGTCGCCGAGTACAACGGTTCGACCGGCACTTTCTGCGGCGCGCCGGGAATATGGGCGAAGACTTTCTCCACCCGGTTCGTCTCGAAATCGAGCAACCGGCTGCGGTCGGGGATGACCGGGAACTCGTACTGGTTGGATCGGACGGGAATGCGATCCAGGGTCTTCTCGAACAGGTTGACCCCGGGCGAGGCGTAGAGCGCGAAAAATTCCTTGCGCACCGCCGCGGCAAGCTGCGAATTGACTTCGTCGAAGGCGACGATGAATGTCGATGGTTTTCGCATTGGTCTTCTCGTTGAGCCGGGCGGCGACCGTGTCCAGGCCGATCAGGTCGAAGCCGAGAAAGCGCCTGGGAAAGGCGAAATAGTCGCGCAGAAAATCGAAGCCGCGAAACAGTTGGTTATCGTTCGGGATGAGGGCCTCGTTTTCCTCGAACCCGATCTGCCGGAGCATGTCGGCGCCGCCCGGGCTCGACGACCGGATCGCCGAACGCGTCGAGCGCGCGAAAATAGACGCCGCGGCAATGAGCGAAAAGCTGCTCGTAAAGCGCGACGGCGTTCGTCTCCTGCCCGAGCAGGTGAAAACGCAGCGTTTTCACCCGGCACGACGAAAACCGCAGTTCCGGCTTGACTTGCGCCTCCTTGTCGGCCGGCTCGTCCTCCAATCGGGCGGCCGCCCTTACCGTGAGCTGCAGCCGAAGGCCCGCCGCGCAATCCGCTCCGGCGGAGGGAATCAAGGCCTGGAGCGCGGCGGGGCTGGTGAAATATTCGGCTTTGACGATCTCGAACGGCCACAGGGTTATCGGCGCCGTCAGCGTAAATCGGCAGGCGACATTGCGTTGGACTTCGCGATAGGTCGCGTCGAAAATGGCGCCGCGCGCAATGGTGCGGCCTTGGCGCAACGCCGGATCGGCATATTTAGGGCTTGCCTGGACGAGCACGAACGACGGAGTCGGCGCCAGATAGTGCGGCGCCAGCTGATCGATCAGGTTGGTGGTGAAGTCCGAAAACTCGTGCTTGATCTTGAGTTGAACCCTGGCGGCCAGGAATGCAGCCCCCTCGAGAAGTCCGCCGATCATTGGATCGACATTGTCTTCGACCAATCCGCCGAGGCGCTCCGCCACGCCCGGATATTCCTGCGCGAATTCGGTCGCCTGTTCACGAAGTATTGCGAGCTCCTGATTATAGAACTTGAGAAATTCCCTGTGCATGTTTTACAGCCGTTCGATCCGGACCTTGCCCGAAATCGTACTCCACCTCCGCGGCGAACTCGACCGGCGCGTTGACGGGCTGCATCCGCAGTTCGGCGCTGACCAGGAACCTGATGCGCAACTCCTCGTCGCGGACCGTCTCGTCGCGTCGCGCTCTGATCGAGCCCTTCGCCAGTCTCGGCTCGAACGTCAGGAGCGCCGTCTCAATTTCGCGCGCAATGTCGGACCCGCTGCGCGCATCGATCGAACGCGACGTGAGATCAGGAAGACCGAAATTGAGGATGGACTTTCGTACTTCGGGCGCGTCCGACAAATCTTCGGCTGAGCCGAGATTGGTCGTGTTCAACAGCGAGGCGAGATCGGAATTCACCAGCTTCCGCAGTTCCGTCTCCGAAATCGGCGTGCGCGCCGATACGCGTCGCGACGCAATGACACGCTCTCCCCCGACGCGAACGTCAACAGGCCGACTCGCGTCGCGCTCCTGATGCGCGGCGCGAAAAGCCCGGATCACGGGCGGAGCCACGCGATCGTATTTCGGGTTGACCATCGCTCATCCAGCCACGAAGCCTGTCTCCGCCCGCGCGGCGCAACGGCGCACGAGTCCCCACTCTCGCCGGCGACGACGAATTAGCCGTGCGTGTGCTCTTTGACGCTGTACCACTTTGGAGTGTCTGCGCCCGGTGTGCCGTCAGGATTCTGTTCGGTGTAGGTGACTTTCATCTTGGCGAAATTCAATGAAGCGGTTTCCGTCGCAATCCCGCCGCCGTCGGAGCCGGAAGTCGACACCGAGGATATGAAGACCTCCTCCATGTCGTACTTCAGATATTCCACGGGGTTTTCGCCCCCGGCTTTTCGCACCGTCAAGGTCGCTGTTGAGAATGATTTGCCGACGCAGCAGAATAGGAACAAGCTCGGAGAGGACACATCGACGTATTTCGTGACGCAAAGGTCGCTCAGGCTCGCCCTGCTCGCGCCCGATCCCTTGCCGATCGAGCCCGACCCCTGATTGCTGACCGAGAAAGAAAACGACATGACCTCGATCCAGTCCGGGTGCTTCTGATCCTTGGCCTCGCCTTTGACACTGTCGAGTTTGAGGTAGATGTCCGGAGTAGCCATTTTGTTGTTCCCGCCCAGTTAGAGTTGAAAACAGCACGCGCCAAACAAGAATCGTCCGCCCCTCCGATCAGCCTTTCGACTCGGGCAGGGTCGCCACAAGGCTCATTCCAATGTCCATGCCTTCCAGTTGGAAATGCGGGCGCAGGTAGACGTTCGCGGAGTATTGGCCTGGATTCTCTTCGTTGGGGATCACTGTGATCTTCGCGGCCGCGAGGGGTTTTCGCGCCTTGACCTCTTCGCTCGAGTTCTTCGGATCGCCGTCGACATAGCGAACGATCCAGCCGTTCAGCCATTTCTCGAGTTGGTCCTGCTCCTTGGTGGAGCCGATTTTGTCGCGAACCATGCACTTGAGATAATGCGCGAAACGCGACACCGCGAACATGTAGGTGATGCGAGCCGACATGTTTTCCGAGGCCGTCGCTTCCGGCTTGTCCATGAGCTTCGGCTTGTAGACGGACTGGGCGCCGATAAAGGCTGCCTTGTCGGTGTTCTTCCGGTGAATGATCGAGATGAGCCCGGCCTTCGACAACTCGGCTTCGCGCCGGTCAGTGATCGAGATTTCGGTCGGGCACTTCATGTCGACGCCGCCATCGTCGGTCGGGAACGTGTGCAGCGGCAAATTCAGCACTTCCCCACCGGATTCGACGCCGCGAATCCTCACCGTCCACCCATATTCCTTGAACGCCCGATTGATGTTCGCCGCCATCACGTAGGCCGCGTTCATCCAGCCATATTTCTCGCCCTTGTAGCCGTCGGTGTCCTCTTCGAACGCGAATTCCTCGACCGGCTCCGACTTCGAGCCATACGGCAGGCGCGACAACACCCGCGGCATGCACAACGCGACGAAGCGGCTGTCGACCTGGTCGCGCAATCCCTTCCACGCCGCATAGTCGGGCGTGTCCATCAGCTTGCCGACATCGCGCGGATTCATCAAATCTCGCCAGGAATCCATGCCGAGCAGATTCGGATCGGCGCCGGTGACAAGGGGCGCGAGCGAGGCGGATGCGATCTTCGAGAGATCGCGCAACAATTGCACGTCCACCGGGGAGTGACTGAAGGAATAGTCCGCCACCAGGGCCCCATAGGGTTCGCCGCCGAGGGTGCCGAACTCGCTCTCGTAGATCGACTTGAACAGCGGGCTCTGGTCCCAGCGCGCGCCGGGGTAATTGTTCTTGAGGTTGCGGTAAAGCTCCATCTTGCCGACGTTCAATATGCGAATCTTGAGCGTCGCGTCGGTTTCGGAGTTGAACACGAGATAGTTCAGCCCGCGCCAGGCGCTCTCCAGCTGCTGGAACTCCGGCGCATGCAACACTTCGTTCATCTGGGCGGAGAGCTTCTCGTCCAGACGCGCGATCATCTCCTCGATCGTGTCCAGCACTTCGCCCTTGACGAGGCTCGAGTCGGCAAGGGCCTGCGTTACCAGCGTCTGGATCGCGTTCTCAACCTCGGTCGCCGCGCGTTCGGTGCGAGGCTTGAAATTTCCTTTTAGGACCTGCGCAAACTCGTCCGCTTCTGCCAACGCGGGCGCCGCCGCCGAGGTGGGCTGCTGTTCTTGTTGCGTCGCCATGACAAGGATTCCTTATTGCGCCTCTTCGGCCGCGCCGTCGCTCGACGGCTTCTGTTGCAGCTTCGACTTCATCGCCGCCATCAATTCCGGATCGGCGAGCAGCTTCTTGAGGCCGTCTTCGGCCGCCACCTTGCCGTCCATGTATTTCAGGAGGTTGGCCAATTGTTCGCGCGCCTGAAGGAGCTTGGCCATCGCCGGCACCTGGCGGGCGATCGCGGCGGGCGAAAAGTCGTCCATCTTGGTGAATTTCAGGTTGACCGAGAGCTTTTCGCCGCCCTCGGCGCTGCCGAGCTTGTTTGGCACCTTCATCGACACCGCAGGCTCGATCGCCGCCATGCGCTTGTCGAAATTGTCCATGTCGATGTCCAGGAACTTCCGATCGTTCATGTCGGGTTTGGCGACTTGCGAGGCGTTGCCGGAGAGATCGGCGAGCACGCCCATCACGAAGGGAAGTTCGACCAGTTTCTCGGCGTCGTAAGGGTCTTCGTAGGTGATATGGACGCGCGGCTTGCGGTTGCGCGAAATGAACTTCTGCCCGGAATTGCTGTTGGAGGCCATGGCTTTGCTCCTCGGTTCCAACTCCCACGAACACAGCATAGGTGAACGGCTGTGGAGCGCAATACCCAAGTCCCCGATGACGGCCCACCCCCTTAACTGTAGGCCGCCAGTAGACGCCAGTCAGTGATGTGGATCACACTGCCAGAATGCCTTCTATCAACCCGGAGCTCCTGTATATCTTGCCAGAAACCTAGCGCGCGAGTTCGAATCCCTTGCCCCAGCTCTGGCCCGGTCGAACGCCCCGTCGGCCGCCGCCGCATGAGACACTCGGTCGATGGGGTTTGAGACCAAAAACCTGGGCGCGTGTTATGAACCGCTTCACCCGATGCCGTCCTCATCCTCATTCGCCATGCAGGAAGCCCTCGCCCGAACGCGCGCGAGCTATGACGCGAACCCCTACGCATCCGCGCCGCTCGTCCGGCAGCAACCGGCGCGATTGGCGGCGGCCGCGCTTTGGTTCGGGGTCGACGCGCCGTCCGCCGCGACGGCGCGGGTGCTGGAGATCGGGTGCGCTTCGGGCGGCCATATCATTCCGCTCGCCGCCGCGTGGCCCAAGGCGCGTTTCGTCGGCGTCGACCTCTCGCCGGCGCAGATCGCGGCCGGGGAGGCGCGCGTCGCGCGTCTTGGACTGACCAACATCGCGCTCAGCGCGCGCAGTCTCGATGACATCGGGCCTGACGACGGCGCGTTCGATTTCATTGTCTGTCATGGTGTGTACAGTTGGATTTCCGTGCCTTTGCGCGAGGAGCTCCTGCGCGTGATCGCCGAGCGGCTGGCGCCCGACGGCATAGCGGCGGTGAGCTTCAACGTGCTGCCGGGCTGGCGCCTGTTCCAGATCGCCCGCGACAGCATGATCCTGCACGCGCGGCTGCAGAACGATCCAGCCAACCGGGCTCGACAGTCTCGCGAACTCTTCGATCGCCTCGCCGGCGAGAGCAACGACCGCTATAGCTACGGCCGCTTCTGGCGCGACGAGGCGCGGTGGATCGTCGAAGGCGGCGACGCCTATATCGCGCACGAGATTTTCGAGGACGACAACGCTCCGCTGACCTTCAGCGACTTCTGCGCCGCGCTCGACCGCCACGGCCTTGCCTATCTCAGCGAGTGCAACGTATCGGCGAATTTCGAAGTCAGCCTCGCCGCCGCCGGCGCTGCAAGCATTCATTTGCTCGCCCGCGGCGACGATCGCGCCCGCGAGCAATATATCGACATCTTCAGCGGACGGCCGTTTCGCGAGGCGGTGATCGTGCATGCCGAACACGGGCGCGCGACCCGGCGCGAGATTCCGCGCGATCGTCTCGATCATTTTCATTTCGTCCCGCCGCTGACCCTCGCCGTCAGCCGGCCGTCGGCGAGCGAAAACGTCTGGCGGGCGGGCGACGGCAACGAAGGGATTGTCGTCGACGAAGAGGCTGTAGCGAACGCGATCCGGCGCCTTGCCGGCCGTCTGCCGGGCTCGTCGCGCCTGGAAGACATCGCGCCTGCGGCGATGACCGAGCCGCCCCTGCGCGAGCGCATCGGCGATGCGGTGGCCCAACTCGTCGCGTTCGGCCATTGCGCGATCGCGACCGAGCCGGTCGTCTGCGCGACCCGGCTTGCGGAGCGGCCGGTGGCTTGGCGCCTGGCGGCGAGCGACGCGCGCGTCGGCGAGGCGACGGCGAGCCTGCGTCACGCTTCGGTGCGGCTCGACCCGCTGCAACGCCTGCTCCTGCCGCTCATCGACGGAACGAGAACCCGGCGCGAGCTCTTTGACCACGCTCTCGCGCTCGCGGAGCGGGGCGAACTGACGATCGGCGGACCCGACGGCCCGATCGAGGGCCGCGACAATCTCGCCGCGGCGCTCAAGCCCGGTGTCGAACGCTGCCTCGAAAGCCTCATGGGGCTTGGGCTGCTCGAGGGCGAGTGAGGGCCGCAGCGCCTCGAATTGACAGCTGGCGACTGTTGGGCCTAGAGCGCCGAACCTTGAAGTTCGCCCGGAGTGCGCTTGGTGAAAGGTCTTCTGTGGTCGTTCGCCTTGGCCGTTCTCAGTCTTGGGCCTGCGCCTGTTTTCGCCCAGACCGCTCAGCCGGCCGAAAAGGCGCCGGCCGCCAAGCCGGAGGCGCAGCCTCCCGCGCCGGCGACGCCGACCGAGCCAGCCAAGATCCGCCGCGCCGAGACCATCGTCGACGACAACTGGACAGTGACCTGCGCGCTGACCGATCAGAGCGGCGCCAAGCGGCAGTGCTCGGCTGTGCTCAGAATTGCGCAGACCGACAAGAATGGCGGGCAGCGCGTTGTCTTCTCCTGGGTGCTCGGCCATCAGGAAGGCAAGCTCGCCTCGGTATTCTCGGTGCCCTCGGGGGTGCTCATCCAGCCGGGAGTGGAGGTCAAGATCGGCGACAAGGAGCCGCGGAAACTCGGCTATTCGCTATGCCAGCCCGACCATTGCGAATCGATCCTGCCGCTGGACGACGTCATGGTCAAAAGCCTCAGCGCCGCGCCCACGACCGACGTCACGATCTATGCCGTCAACGGCGCGGCGGCGAAGTTCACAGTCAACATGAAAGGCTTCAGCCAGGCTCTCGCCGACCTCGGCAAGTAAAAATCTTCGCGGGATCTCGGTTAGGCGCACAAAGGCTCGGTCGGGCGCGGGGCGCGGCGGCGAAACAGCCGGCCGGGCGATCGAAGCAGGGCCGGTCCCGCCGAGGACGCGGCCCACGCTCTTGCCTGAGTGTGTGGCGCCTGCGCCACACATTGTTACGCGTTGGCGCCGAGCAGGCCAAGCGTAGCCGCAATTCGCCACAAAAGCGTTGCACTCGGGACTTGCGCAACGTAACGATTCTGAGAGGCGGATCGGAGGCGTCGAATCTCTACGTCCGCCGGCGTTCGCCCTTGCGCGAGCGCGGGGCGACCGCGAAGCGGACAATGCGGCGGGGCGAACGACAATGCGGCGGAATCTCCACTCTCGGCAGGGCGGAACGGGTTCGGGTCACGCGGGAGTTCGAACGGCGCTCTTGGGCGGGGTCGCGCTCGGCGCAATCGGGCTGTCTCTCGGCCCGACAGCGCCCGCGATGGCGACCGACCTGGGCGGGGTCGGATTTACCACCACCTTCAGCTTGCCCAACACTGTCGATGCAGCCGCGCCTTACACAAACTCAGGGGCTGCGGCCGGCCTTACCCTTGAAACCACCAATTCGACCGCCTCGGGCATTGAGTTCGGCGACCCCTGAGTTGATCAACGAAACCGGCGGCGGTGGGATTTCGCTGACCGTTCTCGGTCCCGGCACGATCGTGCTTCAAACGCCAAACATCTATTCCCTCGGGACCACGCTCGGCTCCGCCGCAGCCCCGCCGCCCGTGCTGAACGGCGGAACGCTGTCCATCCAGGCGACCGGATCGCTCGGTTCGGGGGGCGTCACTTTCGCCGGCAACTACACGCTCGAAGCCAATCCCACGACGTCGCCGTTAATAATGGCGAACGCTATCACGGTCAATTCCGGCGTCACGGCCACGATCGCCGCCACGGCCAACAAAGTGTTTGCCCTGACAAGCCCAATTGCCAACGCCTCCGGCACGGTCAGTTTCGGTTCGGCGACTGACACTGGCGTAGTAGCGTTCGCCGCCGCCAATACCTATACCGGCGCCACGGTGGTAAACGGGGGAACGGTTGTCGGCCTGATTGCCAATGCCTTCAGCGCGGCGAGCGCGACAACGGTCAACACGGGCGGCACGCTCGATCTTGGCGGGTTCGCGCAGACGGTGAGTTCGCTGGCCGGCGCAGGCACTGTGACCAACAGCGGCGCGTCCGCGGCTATTCTAACCAATCAGGGCGCATCGTCGACCTTTGCGGGGGTCATCAAGGACGGCGCGAGCACGACGGGCCTGACGCAGAATTCGGCGGGGAATACGCTAACGCTGGCCGGCGCGAACACCTATTCGGGCCCGACGCTGGTGAGTGCTGGGACCCTGAAGGGCGGCGCGGCTGGCGCGTTCAGCGCGGCGAGCGCGACGACGGTGAGTGGCGGGGCCTTCCTCGATTTGGGCGGGTTCGCGCAAACTGTCAGTTCATTGGCGGGCGCGGGCACGGTGACCAACAGCGGCGTGGCCGGTGCGCTTCTGATCAATCAGGGTGCGTCGTCGACGTTCGCTGGCGTCGTCCAGGACGGCGCGAGCGTGACGGGTCTCGCTGAGAATTCGGCTGGCAACACGCTGACGCTGACAGGCGCGAACACCTATTCAGGGCCGACATTCGTGATCGCTGGGACGTTGAAGGGCGGCGCGGCTGGCGCGTTCAGCGCGGCGAGCGCAATGTCGGTGAACGGCGGAGCTTTCCTCGATTTGGGCGGGTTCGCGCAGACGGTCAGTTCGCTGGCGGGCGGGGGCACGGTGACCAACAGCGGCCCATCGGCGGCGATACTGGTCAATCAGGGCGCGTCGTCGACGTTCGCCGGCGTCATCAAGGACGGCGCGAGCGCGACGGGTCTCGCTGAGAATTCGGCCGGCAACACGCTGACGCTGGCAGGCGCGAACACCTATTCGGGGCCGACGTTTGTAATCGCTGGGACGTTGAAGGGCGGCGCGACGGATGCGTTCAGTGCGGCAAGCGCAACGTCGGTGAACGGCGGAGCTTTCCTCGATTTGGGCGGGTTCGCGCAAACTGTCAGTTCGCTTGCGGGCGGGGGCACGGTGACCAACAGCGGCGCGTCGGCGGCGATACTGACCAATCAGGGCGGATCGTCGACATTCGCCGGCGTTATCCAGGACGGCGCGAGCCCGACGGGCCTGACGCAGGATTCGGCCGGCAACACGCTGACGCTGACGGGCGCCAACACCTACTCGGGGCCGACGCTGGTTAGCGCCGGGACCTTGAAGGGCGGCGCGGCTGGCGCGTTCAGCGCGGCGAGCGCAACGACGGTGAACGGCGGAGCTTTCCTCGATTTGGGCGGGTTCGCGCAGTCGATCAACACCATGGCGTTGGCGGGGGGCACTATTCAGGACGGCAATCTGACGGGCACCGTGACTTCGACGGGCGGCGCGATTAGCGCCAACCTTGTCGGGACGACCACGATGCTGACGACCACGGCCGGGACCACGACGCTCACGGGCGCGAACACCTATGCCGGCGGCACGACGATCTCGGCTGGATCGCTGTTACAACTTGGCGACGGGGGGGCGGCTGGCAGCATAGTCGGCAACGTGACTGACAATGGAGCCCTGGCGTTCGACCGCTCCGATACCGCGGCTTTTCCTGGGGTCATTTCCGGCCCCGGCGGCTTGATGCAGATCGGGAGCGGCACAACCGTGCTCACTGCCGCCAACACTTTCACCGGACTGACGACGATCAGTGGCGGCACGCTCTCGCTCACCGGCTCACTCGCAGGCCCAGTCACGAATTCGGCCATCTTCGAGAACAGTGGCGCGGTCGGCGGGCTGCTGACGAATTCGGGCACGGCGACGAACAGCGGCGCCCTCAACGGCGGCGTCGCCAACAGTGGCTCGTTCGAGAACATGGTCGGGGGCGCGGTCGTCGGCGGGCTGATCAACACGGTCGGCATCTCGACCAACGATTTGGGCGGCACGATCGATACCGCGACCGTCAAGGGCGGTACGCTCTCGAACAGCGGCTCGATCGCCGGCGCGGTCGCGAATATGGCAATCTTCGACAACAATGTTGGCGGCGCGGTCGGCGGGCTGCTGACGAATTCGGGCACGGCGACGAACAGCGGCGCCCTCGACGGCGGCGTCGCCAACAGCGGCTCGTTCGAGAACATGGGCGGGGGCGCCGTCGTCGGCGGGCTGATCAACACGGTCGGCACCTCGACCAACGATTTGGGCGGCACGATCGATACCGCGACCGTCAAGGGCGGTACGCTCTCGAACAGCGGCTCGATCGCCGGTACGGTCGCGAATATGGCGATCTTCAACAACAATGTGGGCGGCGCGGTCGGCGGGCTGCTGACGAATTCGGGCACGGCGACGAACAGCGGCGCCCTCGACGGCGGCGTCGCCAACAGCGGCTCGTTCGAGAACATGGGCGGGGGCGCGGTCGTTGGCGGGCTGACCAACTCGGCCGGCGCCTCGACCAACGATTCGGGCGGCACGATCGATACGGCGACCATTAAGGGCGGCGCGCTCTGGAACACCGGGTCGATTACCGGTGCGGTCACGAATTGGGCGACATTCAACAACAATCCCGGCGGCGTGGTCGGTGGGTTGCTGACCAACAATTCCGGCGCGACAACGACTAACGGTGGCGCTCTTAACGGCGGGGTCATCAACAGTGGGACGTTCACAACCACCAATCTCGTGACCGGCGGTCTGACGAACAGCGGCGTTGTGAATGCGTCCGGCGCCATAAGCGGCGCGATCCTAAATAACAATCCAGGAACGTTTAATATAGCCGGCAATCTCAACAATTCTGGCGGAACGTTCACCAACAACGGCACAGTCCTCATGCCGGGGTCGCCGAAACTTACCACGACGACCTTCAACAACAACGGGGTGCTCGACCTTAGGACCGCGGGAACGGTCGCGACCAATCCGGCCATTACAGGCAACTACGTAGCGCAAGGCGGCGCGCAGGTTATGCTTAACGTGAACGCCGTCGTCGGCAATACGGGGCAGGAGGCGAATTTTCTTAAGATCACCGGCAACGCAAGCGGCGGCCCGACGACCGTTGTCGTTGCTCCTCTCAACAACAACCCAACGCTGTTCCCGAACCTCATTCCGATCATCAGCGTTGGCGGAGGCGGGACTTCATCGAGCTTTGTGGCTGCGAACGGCGGGGTCATACCGGGCGGCCTCTTCGGCAACCTGGTGGCTTACGGAATTATGCAGCAAGGCAATACATACGACCTTTTCTCCCACGTGAACGTACCCGCCATAGGACCGATTGCCGGCAGCATCGGGGCGGCGATCAGTTCCGCCACGACCGGCTTCTTTCAGGGCTCAACCGCTTTCCTCGGTCAGCCCGCTAACGCGACGCCCAACCAAATCGACTACGGGGTCTGGACCCGGGGCGCCAGCGGCATGAACTCCGACAAGTCGGTTGTGACCTCAAGCGCAATTTCGACCCCGACCGATTTGAAGACTGACACCCATTTCTCCGGTTATCAGGTCGGCTCGGACGTCGGCATGTTCAATATTCAGAACAGCGGATGGAACCTGCATGCGGGCATCACTGGCGGCGAATACGTGGCATCGGCCAGCGAAGCGAATTTTGGCAACTCAAATTCGTCCTACACTGTCCCGTTCCTGGGTCTCTATGCGGCCGTAACCGGCCACGGTTTCTACGCCGACGCGCTGGTTCGCCATGACTTTTGGAACGGAAGCGTGACCAGCCAAGACGCCGGCATCACAAATGCTTCAATGAACGGCAACGGCAACGCCGCGACCGTCGAGGCGGGGTACAGATATGATCTGCCGAATGGGTTCTTCGTCACGCCGTCGGCCGGATTCGCCTATACCAGGGCAACTTTTTCGCCGCTGACGCTGCTGCCCGGGTCACCCAGTTTCACCCAACTTGCTCTCGACGCCGTGCAATCCGACCTCGGGCGCCTTGGGCTGCAGGTCGGCGACGTAATCTCGACGACCTATTGGACGTTGATTCCAAACGTGAATGTGTCGGTTTGGCACGAATTTGCCGGCGATATCCCATCCGTGTTCACTGTTGCCGCGCCCGGTCAGAGCGTCTTCACGGACAACCTCTCCGATTCGCGCGTTGGAACATTTGGCCAGTTCGGCGTCGGGCTGGCAGTCCAGCCTGTCCAAAATCCAAACTATACAGGCTATATTCGTGTCGACTATCGCACAGGCAGCAATATCAACGGCGCCACATTGACGGGAGGCTTTCGCTATCAGTTCTAGACTTTAAGCGACCTGCGAAAGCAGGAACCCGTTCAGTAGCTGATGCCAATCAGCTGCGTGCCCGGGCAAAGGAGGCTCCAGGCGTACGCACCGCCGCAGTTCGGCCGCCGAACGTGAGCTGGGTTCGCCGTTTTCGGCGATAAGGAGCGGCGCTTGGTTCCCCGCAACGGCGGATGGGTGTGCTCTGGCCGGCGCGTGAAGCGCGAAGCTTCTATAGCGATGACGAACCGGCATTGAAGTCGGCCCGGGGCGCGCGGGAGCCGAGCAGAGCTCCGATATCGCCGTCGCAGGCGATGTTGTCGGAACTGACCACCGTAACCTCCGGGTCGGTTATCTGGATAGGGTCAGCTCGAGCAATTCCGACGTTCAGAGCGAATCCCAAGGCGGCTATCGCGCACAACCCTTCGAACCGAATCGCCGCCATCATGAAGCTCCTCTCTGACGCTGTTACCCTAAAACTATCAGTTGCAGCCCCCGCTTGCCAGATCGCATGGCGAAAAGGCCAAATAATGTCTTATCGAAAACGCCCGCATTCCTCATAAAGGTTCCATCAAAATGCTGGGGGGTTGAAGTTGGGCGCTGCCGGCTTGGGCCCCGCCGGCCTTGGCGCCTCCGGCTTTGGAGTCCGGCCGGCTTCCGACGCCGCTGACTTGTGGGGAGGCCCGGATTCGGCGTCATTTCGCCTCTCACGCGGGGAAGGCTTAATCAGCGGAATTCGCGCTGGCGCCGGCGGCTCCGGCCGCGCCCACACCCGCTGATGAGCGGGGGCGGGCGATGATTCGGCAGGCGAAATCGACGCGGTCGGCGCGGCCGGAACACTTGGAGCCGGTAGAACGACCGGAGCGGAGCAGACCACGAAGTCCTGGCTCGTCAGTTCCTCGACGAATCCCGGGGTGATCCTAGGCGCGTCGATGTTGGTCGCATGCCGCGCTTTGAGGTAGTCGGTCAGGGCTTTGACGGTAGGTCGTCGAAGCGGCCGCTGATGCCCTTGGGGAGATAGCAGCCGACGCGTTGCAGTTCCGTCTGCGCCGCCGAAACGCGCTTATCGACCTCGGCGATCGCCGAATCGACCTCCGCGCCGAGCGGCGCGCATTGAGACGTCCTCTTCAGCGCCGACAGGCTCGCGCGCGAGTCCTGAACAAACAGATCGATCGCCGCAAACTTGGTGTGCTCATCCGCGCAGATCTGCGCCGAACGCAAGTTTTGCCCATCGAGTTTGGCGATCTGCATCGAAGCAGTTTGGCGCACGCCGTCACATTTCAGGCTGTTGAGCGCGTCCTTGAGCGCATCCTCATTCTTCTGGTCGACGCTGGACAAGGTCTTTTGGTCGGCGGCGCACAGCCTTGCCTGATTGGCCGCGATATCCTTAATCGCCTGATTGGCCGCCGCCGGCGCCGCCGGGCAGATCGATTGCGACCCCAGCCTTTGAATCGCGGCGCTGTCTCCCGCGTCTTTCAATTCGGCGATTTGCGCCTGATCCCTCGCACAGGCGTCGGCGGTTACCTTCGCAGCGGCCTCCGCGGCTTTCTTCTTGCGCTCCTGATCTTCCAGCATTGCCTGCTGCTTTTGCCTCTCGTCCTCTTTCTTCGCCGCCTCATGGGCCTCGCAGCGCCTTGCGGGCGGCCTCATCCGCTTTGCGCCGTTCCTCCTCCTTAGCGGCGGCGTCGGCCTCGACCGCGAGTTTCTGCCTTGCGGCGGCGGCCTCGTCCTCCAGTCGCTTCGCCTCGGCTGCTGCCTTCGTGGCCTTCTCGATCGCCTCACGGGTGTGCTCGGCCGCCGCTGCATCCCATTGCGCTTGTCCTCGGCGATCCTCTCCTCGTCAGCCTTTCTGATCGGCCTCGATTTGCGCCCGCTTTTCGGCCTCGGCCTTGTCGCGGGCTTCTTTCTCGGCCCTTTCCCTGTTCAACCGATCCTGCTCGGCCGCGAGTTTTTCTGCTGCTCCTGCTCAACTTCGGCCTGCTTCTGCTTGGCTTTCTCCTCCTCCGCTTTCTTCTTTTGCTCGACGGCGTCGCGCTCGGCGTCGCGCTGCTTCGACTCGAGATAGTCCAGTCGTCTCTGCGCGTCGTCGGCCTGGGGAGTATCGGGAAACTCCTTGATGAATTGGCGAAAGTAAGCGGGATTATTTGCGCTTTCGATTTATGGATGCGAAGCCAGACATCCTCCGCGGTCTCGGCCGGATTGAGAATGACGTTGGAGGTCAATTCGTCCATCGCGATTTGCGGATGCTGAGTTTTTTTGGTGCTCGCGATAGACTTCTTCGGAACGATTCGAAGACGTCCCGAATCTTGGTATTGGGTTCGACGATATGTGTGACGAACGATTGGGCGAACGGACTGTTTTGGCTTCCTTGCCCGTCGAGCGCCTCTTTTCCAGGTTCCGCGGAGTAAAAAATAATCATCCCGTCAGCATTGCTGATCATGTGGAGGGTCGCAAACCCAGTGGAAATGCCGAGTTCGGGCAGAGACCGCGAGGCCGATTGGCCGTGATCGGTGGGATCTGCGCGGCAGGCGTCCAGAATGATGATTTTAACCTTGTGCGCCTTGCCGCCGCTTTCACCACGAGATCCATCGGGATAGTGTCGAATTCGATATCGTTGATGTCAGTAAGCTTGGTGTCCACCGGTAGAAAGTAATTCTCGTCGGCATATTGCACGCCGTGACCGGCGAAATAAAATAGCGCGACGTCGGATTTCGTTGCATCGCGGGCAAATTCCTTGAGGGACGCCCCGAAATCCTGCTCAGCCAACATCCGTCTTAACGGTTACTTTGAACCCAACCTTACTTAACGCTCCGCCACGGCGACCGCATCGTTTCCTGGATTTGAGAGCTCGGCGGCGTTAACATATTTCGAGTTTCCGACAATCAGCGCGACCTTTGTTTCCGCCGAGCAGCGCGCGCTTCCGCGAAGCCGCCGAACATCGATGCCGCAGCGAGCAGAACCTCCCGCTATTGACCGCCATGGCGCGTGCATAGGCTATCAAATTTCCGACCGCAGACTTCGCGCTTCAAACCATCTTACCATGCAACCAGACCAATATGTTGCTGCCGAGCGAAAACTGGCAATGCCAGAGTTCCACCCGCTTCCGGCGCTTGGGTAGGCTCGCTCCGCCAAACTCTCCATATTTGCAATGCCTCGCATAGCTGCCCTGGCGCGAGCCACAAACCCAATTCAATTCACGAACTTGAAGTAGTCGGCCTCCACTGACGCCGAGGATCGGCGTGCTTCATCGACCAGATCAGGCACGATCGATTTCAGAGGCGCCGAACGCAAATTCTCCAATGCCGAGATCGGGTCCGTCAGACACTATCGGCGAGAAGCATCTGCATTGGACCGATGGAATTGGCCGCGGGGGGCCGCCCGGATGCTGAATGTCGCAGCGTCGCCGCCTTGTTGCGTCTTGACGTCAAGGCGATGGATGACGCCGTCGTTATCGACCAGAACCAGATAGAGTCGGCGGCCGCCAAGTTCGAGATTGTGCCCAGCCAATGGCTTGCCCCGTCCGATGTCGTATTGGGCGAGCTCGATGCGCGGAGGGCTGGCCCCGAGCGCGCTCAGGCGAACCAGGTCGAGCGCGTCGACATTCCTTCGCCGTAATCCTGGCGCCCCTCAATCCGCCTCGACGCCAACCTCGCTCTTATAGGCTGAATCGAAACGAAGGAACGGCGCGAGTTCGCGCCCGAACGCTTCGTAAGCGTGCGGTCGTCGGCTCCGGGCGCGGCTTGACCAGGAAAGCAATCTCCTCCGTCGAACGCCGCTGCGAACGCGCGTCCTCTTTCGATCGAAGCGGGGCCGCGGGCGGCAGCTCGAGCCGAGCCACCGGACCCTGTCGACTGCGGGGGCTGAGGAGCGGCAGGCGCGGTCTCGGTATGCGCCGCGAGGCTGGCCATCGGACCGCTTTCGGACGAGGGTTTGAGCGGCGTCGCCGGCAGGGCAGCTTCCGGCTTCGGCCGGAGCTATTATGGCGCCGCCTGAGGAGGCGGTGCGGTACTGGACCGGTTCGGCCGCGTCGGGCTGATTTTTGGACGCGGCGCCGGCGCTTGTTGGAGCAAGCGAGGCGGTTGTCGGCGGGAGCGGAGCGGCCTGTCCTTTGTCAGCGGGCGGAGATCTGAGGAGAGGCGCGCTTCCTGGCTCGGGGCAAGCGGCGTCGATTTTTCGACCGGCGCCGCCGCCGACGAGGGCGCCGGCTCGAGCCGAGCTATCGGCTCGCCATCAGCTGGGGAGCCATGAGCAGCAGGCGCGGTTTCCACGTTCGGCGCGGGCGGCGCCGATTGGGCGGGGGGCGCGATCTGGCGCGATCGTCGTCACGTCGACCTTGGGCTTCGCCCGATCGGCAACGACGATAGTCGCCGACGTCTGCACCGTCTTGCTGTTGTGGTTGTCGGTGGCGATAATCTGGATTGTGGCGCTGCCGGCACGGGCCGGCTCGCCTTCGATCTTGCCTTTCCCCTGGCCGAGATCGCTGAAGGTCATGCCTTCGGGCAGCCCGTTCGCAGAAAGCCGCAGCCCCTTGCCCCTGCGGATCCTCGAACGGCTGGCAGCCCGCGTGATAAGGTGCGCCGATCGTCGCGGCCGGAGTTGACATTCGATTGCGGCGCCCGCGGCGGCAAGCCTGCCGCAAGAGTGTCGGCCATCTTCGGCGGAGCGTCGGGGATCGTGTTGCGGCGGCGAATTCGGCGGCGGAGGCGGAACGGGCTCCGGCCTTGTCGCGGACGCGCTCGCCTCGGGAGATGGCCGCAGGGGGGGCGAATCGGCTTTCAGTGTGCGCCACCGGCGCGGTGGGACGGAGTTGCGCGGCGGCGGCGGGATTGCACGTTCGCCGGCTGAGCCTGCGTCTGCCAGCGGCGGGAGCTCGTCGCTGCCGGCGGGGGCGGGCTCGTCGATTGTTCTGCCAGGGGCGGCGCGACTGGTCGCGGGCTCTCGCGGCTTCAGCGGCGGCAATGCGCTGACGTGCGTCTCGCTGGCCGGACGGAGGTTTGCCGGCCCCCGAGGGCGCACGCGCGACGACGGATCGACTCCATTGCGCGATATCGTCGCGGAAGGAAATAAGCCGTCGCCGCCGACGCTGCCGAGCGCGATCACCGCGCCGAACAGCGGCCGCCGCCCGGCCGCTCGCAGGCGCGCGCGCGGTGCCCTGCGCTCTTCGCGCCCGCGACGCCTGCCAGGCACTTCCGCGCGCGACTCCCATGCCGCCACCGCAGCCATGCTCTCAGGACGGTCGGCCGGCAGCGGCCTCAGCATTTGCTGAATAAGCGGGCGGATTGTCTGGATCGATGTCGGAAAGGTCGGGCGCGACGCGGCGCTTCGCGATCGCCTCGACCTCGGAGCCGCTCATGTCGATTGGCCGACCGCGCAGCGCCGCCGCGAGCACCAGACCGAAGCTGTAGATGTCGGACTTGAAGGTCACTTCCCCGCCCGCCAGACCGAATTGCTCGGGCGAGGCGTAGTTGTACTTGCCGGCGAACCGGCCGCCGATGATCGACACTTCGGTTCGCCTAGCACCGAACGCGCGATGCCGAAAGTCGATGACCTTGGCGTTCCGCACGTCGTCACCCGGCAGGATGATGTTGTCGGGCGAGATGTCGCGATGGATCACTCCGTGACGATGCGCCGCGTCCAACGCCAAGGCGACGCGCTTCTGCAGGGTCCTGACGTCGGCCAGAGGCAGCGGACCCGAAGGACAGCCTCTTCGTCAGCGATGCGCCGTCGACGAACTCCGTCGCCAGATATGCTCGACGCAGTTCCGGGTCGATGGAAAACACAAAGTACCGGACGATCGCTTCGTGCGCCAGACTGTGAAGAATCGACGCCTCTCGTCGGAAGAGCTCGAATATCTCCGGATCATTTGAGAATTCGGGGCGGATCATCTTGATCGCGACCGGATCCCGGGTCTGGATGTTGAATCCCTCGATAGACCTCGCCCATCCCTCCCTGGGCGATGAGGCTCTCGATTTCGTAAATGCCGTTGAGGCGAACCCCCGGCCTTACGCTTCCGAAGGCCGATGGCTGAAATACGGTTCGTTCCTCCACAGCGCTCGCGCCCCAGAGATAGATTCCGGATTGAATCGATTGCTCTGTCCGTATCTGGGCTGTCAAAGCTAGCGCCGAAACACGACCGGGGGAACCCCAATTTGCCTATCTGGACAAAGTTCTAGGCGCTGTGACGCCAGATCACAGCGAGGCGTTTGACGTCGGGCATAGCGTTGCCGTAGTTTTTGGCGAGCGCCTGCATGCGCGGGCCCAGAAAGTGGGGAACTTTCCATGCGCGCGTCATCGACATTCGTTCTTGGCGCGGCTGTCAGTCTGGCGATAGGCGACGGCTGGCGTTCTTGCCCCGCTCATGCCGATCCCGCCTACACTCGCAGATAAGGTCGTCAATGCTTTTCCTCAAGGAGAAGGCTGCCGCTGAGGCGTACAAGGCGGGCAAATCTCGCAGTGTTTGCATCGGCACGGCGGAGGATTGCAAGAATCAGGGAGCCGAACCGCCAGCGCCGGCGCAGGAGCATTTCGATCTCCTGGTCAATTTCGAATTCAATTCCGACCAGCTGACCCAAGCGGCGAAGGAAAACCTAGACCAGTTCGCCAAGGCGCTGCAGGATCCGCGCCTCAAGGGTGAGAAATTCGAGATCGACGGCCACACCGATGCGGTCGGCGCCGAAGATATATAATCTGGATTTGTCCGAGCGCCGCGCCAACGCCGTCGTGTCCTATCTGGCGTCGCAAGGCATCGACCCATCGCTGCTGATGCCCAAGGGTTTCGGCAAGTCGAAGCCTCGGGTCGCCGACCCCTACAGCGCGGAAAACCGTCGGGTCGAAACTCATCTGCAGGAGTGACGGCCGGCTTTGGTCTGAGAGCTCTCGGGGCCTGGCCGCATCGGTGAAAGAATTTGCCTTGCGTTCGAGCCAGGAATGGCCGGACGGCGGTTTTGCCGGTATTGGGATAGGCAGATTTCATCGAAGGTTTCCACGTGACCAGACGTGGCGGCTATGTCGTCCTTGCGGCGTCAATTCTTGTCGCTTGTCTGTGCGCGGGCCTGATTGCCTGGCGCCTTGCTGGGTCGCGCGACGAGTCGGCCGCCGCCAGCGGCGACCGGCCAGCCAACCGGCCGAGGTCGCGGCAAATCGGCCGGCCGGCAAAGATCTCACCGATCATCGATGCGCCCGGCGAACCCGTCCTCGTGCGCCGGGGCGCGGTCACGGCGCCCGAAGGAGCTGCTCATCGCCGTCCCCGCAAAGGTCAGTCAGGATGCGCCGAAACTGAAGGCTGCAGCCTACTTCGTCAATTCCACGCTGGTTTCGACGACCGGCGGCTATATGGGGAAGTTTCCCGGAGACCGGTCAGGACGCGGACGCGCTCGCTCTCCAGCTCGCAGGTGAATTCCGACCAGGCCACGGGCGCGCAAACCCAGGCCCAAATCGAGGCCGGCTCGGACGACGACTGCCGCCGGCGCGAACCCCGCCGCCTACGCTCAAGGCGAACCCTTGACGAGCGCCAACAGCAACCAGCTCGAGGTCAACGCCGGCGGGCCGCAAGGCCGGCCGCAACTCAAGGACACGATTCTGAGGACGCCGGTGGCCGAAAAGATCAGCGATCTCCTGATCGCCAACGGCTACGCCGAGGAAAGCGCGCGGATGATCGAGAGCGCGGCCAAGCAATCGTCGCATCACATCGATACGCTGCCGCCGCAGAGCGTGGCTCTCGCGGTCGGCGCAGCTCGACGTGACCGGCGAATATCGCGCCAAGCAAATGGCGATCTTCGAAAACGGAGAATATGTCGTCACGATCGCTGCGAAAGACGACGGCGAGTACGATGAAGCCGCCGAGCCGGTCATACCGCCTGGGCTGCTCGACGATTCCGGGAACACGGTCGACGCGGCGACGCACTTCACTCTTGCCGACGGCGTCTATAGCGCGGGGCTGCGCAACGGGATGCCGGAAGCGGTCATCCGCGAAGCCATTCAGCTCGTCGGCCGCCTTGTCGATCTGAGGTCGCCGCTCCAGGCGGACGAGTCCATGCGCGTCCTGTTCGAGCACGACTTTCGCGACAAGGCCAAATCGACGGGCAAAGTCGTCTATGTCGGCCTGCGCGGCGGCGGACGTCGCGGTCGATTGCTATTCCTTCGAGGGCAGCGACGGCTTCTTTCGCTGCTTCGATCCAAAGGCCGGCGGCGAGCCGAAGGGCGGAGAACCCAGAGCGAAGGGGCCGCTGGCGAGTCTAGGCAATAGCGGCGCGACGAGCGTCGGCGGCATCCTCGCGCCGATCCGGGGCGCGCCGGTGACTTCGCTCTACGGGATGCGGTTCCATCCGATCCTGCATATCCTGCGCATGCACGCAGGCATCGACTTCGGCGCCGCCGGTCGGCTCGGAGGTTCGCGCAGCGGCCGACGGAATGGTGGAATTCGCGGGCCCGGCGCCAGGCTTCGGCAATCACGTCAAAATCAAACATGCGGGTTTCGAGACGTCCTATTCGCATCTCTCGGAGATCCCCGAATCGATCAAACCGGGCGCGGACGTCAAACAAGGCGATATCATCGCCCTTTCGGGCAACACCGGCCTGTCGACCGGGCCGCATCTGCACTTCGAGTTCTACCTCAACGGCGATGCGGTCGATCCCCTGCCGCATCTCGGGGCCGAAATTCAGTCGGCCGCGGCGACGTTGGCGGGCCCAGCTGATCGGCGTCGCCGCCGCGGCCGTCGCCTCGTCTCCTGGCGCGAGCGCCGCGGAGATCGCCGCCTTTCCGGCGATAAAGGCCTATATCGACGACACGCTTGCGCACCTGCCGAACTGATCCAAGCCGAGCCCTCAGTCAGGCGTTTCAGCGATTGGGTCCGTGAATCTCCCGCCGCCGTTCTGATCGCAGTCGACGACGATGATCGAGACGTTGTCGCGCGCGCCGCGGTCGAGCGTCAAATGAAGGAGGTCGTCGCAGGCTTTCTGCGGTTCGCCTGCCGCGAGCAGCGCCGCGATCTCCTCGTCTCTGACATGACCGGTCAATCCGTCGCTGCACAAAAGAAACCGATCCCCGGCGATAGATCGGTCCGTCGACGAGTTCGAGTTCGGCCTGATCGGTCGCGCCGAGCGCGCGGGTCACCACATTGCGGCGCGGCCAGGTCCTCGCCTCCTCTTCGTCGAGCAGCCCGCGGTCGATGAGCTCCTGGACCTCGGAATGATCGCGCGAAACCTGCGAAAGCTCGTCGCCGCGGCGCAAATAGGCGCGGCTGTCGCCGCACCAGACGCAGGCAAAGTGACTCTCTGTGAACCATCAGCGCGATCAATGTCGTGCCAATGACGGCCGCCTCGCGGGACAGCGAAAGCGCGCGCAGGTCGGCGTTGACGCGCATGATCCTGCTGCTCGAATTCGCCGAGCAGATCGCGCGGCGGAAGCGTTCGGCGCGAGCGTCTCCAGCGCGTCGACGACCGCGCGGCTCGCGACGTCTCCGCCGCCATAGCCGCCCATGCCGTCGGCGATCGCCCAGAGGCCGATCTCCGGCTTGGCGAGCACGCTGTCCTCGTTGACCTTTCGCACCAGGCCGACGTGACTGACGCAGGCCAGTTCGAAAATCAAACGCGCCTTTCATGACGCCTCCCCCAACGCCGCCGCTTCGGCGTCGGCGAAGGCGCCGGTCAGCATGTCGGCGAAGCGCGTGGCGGGCGGGAGTCCCACCTGCGACAGTGCGAGCGGCGGAAAACCTTCGCCGCCGATCGTCCACCAGAAGGACTGAGGACGCAAATGCGCGGCGATGGCCGAACCGCCGCGCGGCGAGAAAGGCCAGCGAAAACCGCTGGTCGACCTCGCGCGCCAATACGCCGCCCTCGGGCAGTTGCCGCAGTCCGGAGACCGGCGTCGATCTAGGCCTGAGGACGGGCGGAGGCATCGATTGCGACCGCGCCCGCGATCGCCTCGAGCATCGCGCCAGGCTCGAGCGCGTCGAGCAGGATCGCCTCTGCGGCGTCGCACCATTCGTCGTTGGGGTCGAGTTCCGGCGGTGCAAGGGAATCCTCGCCCTCGCCGACAAAAACGGCAAGCGGAAAAGACCGGCCGACGCCGTCGACCGAAGGCATGAACGCGCCGATCGTCGCCTCGCCGCAAAAATCGGCTCCGAGCCAGAAGCGCCAGATCGGCGCGCGATTGTAGGCTTCAGCCCACGCAGGGCCGAGCATTTGCTTCGACGTCGCGACGCCGGCCTGAAGCCACGGCTCCCAAACGTCGAGGAATCGACGGGAAGCGTTGGCGCCGATGAAATCGCGCTTGGTCGGCAATTTGCCGAAGAGTCCGGCCGACATTGGAGCTCACAGTCCGTTTGGACACCTGAACTGCCGGAGCGACGGCATGCTCAGGGGATTGGTGAGGGAGGAGGAGGTGAACTGATACGAGACTTCGCGTCCGAAGACGACGAAGCTGACCTTCAGCGCGTTGCCGCTCTGAATTGACGAACCGGCGTCGACAAGCCGAAAGAGCGCCCAGGCGCCGGTCCGCTCCAGTTTGGATTGGCGATCGGGCATGTCCGGGGCCATCACGATCGACGACTCCCCGGCGCCGGCGCCGGGCCACGCCACATTGGCGGCGGCGAAAGGGGTCCCTTGTTGGGCGACGACCGTCGCGCCGTTGATCGAGAGCGTCGCGGTCTGCGCGTCGCTGCTCAGCGTCAGCGGCTTCACTTCGACAGTAAGATTGGGCATGCCGCCCCCGGTCGGAAAGAACGCGTCGCGAATTTCGGCCGCCTGCTGGAACTCGCGCAGGGTCGTCTCCGACAGCTTGCGCGTCAGATTCGGATTGGGTTTCCAGATCCAGGTCTTGCCGGTGCGATTGACCAGCGGATCGAGATTGGCGGCGAAAAACTTGTCGATGACCCCGCCAGGCGCGAACAGCTTGGCGAAATCCGCCAGCGGCACGTCGCGATCGCTCTTGACGAACGGATAGCGGTTGGCGCCCCCCCGACGATCTGCTGGCAGGGCGCGGTCACGTTCTCAGCCATCGCGTCGGCGATCTGGGCGATCGAGCTCGCGTTGGCGTCGCCTGCGGCGTCCTTGGCGACCCTGTCGATCATGCCGGCGAGCGGCTGGGGCAGGCGCGACACATTGGCTCGCAGGCTCGCCACCTGAACCTCGACCTGATCGAGCGCCTGCTTGGCCTGAGCCGGATTTTCCGCAGCGAGGACCAGTTGGCGATAGAGTTCGTTGAGATTTGCGAGCAGCGCGTCGATCGGCCGCGATCCGGGCTGGCCGTCGACCATGATCTGGAACGGCTTGAAATAGGCCTCGATCGACGCGCCCGGAACCTCGGGCGGCGGATCGCCCGCCTTGCGTTGCGACTTCATCGCCAGGTCGATCGCCTCGCGTCCGGCCGCGCCCAATCGGCTGGCCGCGCCCTGCGCCTCCTGTTTGGCTTGATCAATCGCGCCGCTCTGTCCCTGCGGCTTGGGGCGCTCGCGCGTGAGGGCGGTTTCGTCGCGAATGGATTCGAAGATCAATCGGATCGGCGAGGTCGGCGCCGAGGCGGCGCTGAGCTTCAGGTATTTCGGCTTGTCGTTGAGCAGCGGCCTCAATTGCAGATTGTTGATCGCTACGGTCCAGGCGGCGATGAAGTCCCTGCCGTAGAGTTCGAGAATGCCAGGGAAAAGGCTGACATATTGCTGCTTGACGGCGCCCTGGTCGCCGGAGGCGCCGAGCACCCAGTTCTCCTTCTGCAGTTTGTCGGCGATCGTCTGCATGTGATCGAGCAGCGCGGCGTAGAATCCCTCATAAGTGAAGAACCCGGGCACGCGGACGGTGTCGAGACTGGCGCCGTTCGCGGCCTCGAACACCAGCGCCATGTCGGGTCCGCCGCGCTGCGCGGCGACCCAGTCCTCGATCGCCTCGTTGTGCGCTTCCGACTTCAACAGCGTATAGGCGCGCTCCGCGACGCGCATGCGGGCCAGCGTCGCCTGCGCCTGTTCGACCAGCGGACCGTTGAGCGAAACCTTCTTCGCCTGCCCGCGTCCATGTCGAGCATCGCCTCGAGATGAGCGCGAAGGAGCGCGCGCCCCTCGGCGTTGGGCGCGCCGGGGAACGCCCGCTCCTCCCAATCGCGCGCGAACCAGGACACGATCAGGTCCTTGTCGACGTTCGGCGCCTTGCCGCCGAGCATCAGGTAGACCTTCAGCGCCTCGTAGACGAAAGTCGGGTTGGTCGATGTTTTTCTGGATCTGCTGCTCGAGCGAAAGCACCAGCCGCGGCCGCATCAGCCGTTCCAGCGCCTGCTGATAGAGCTGGTCCGACGCGTCCTCGAGCCGCGCGCGCTGGCTGAGGCCGAAGGTCTGGCTCAACGGAGTCGCCTCGTTGCGCCTGGCGTAGCCGACCGGCAGATTGGGCAACGCGCCGACGAGCTCGTAGATCGGCAGCAGGCTCGGGTCGGTGACCGAGTTCTGCTTGATGAGCGGACCGGCCGCGGCGGCATAGTCGTCGACGCCTTGCGCGGTCGCCGCGATCAGCGCCTCATTGCGCGCGTAGCTCATCCACCAAAGTCCGAGCACTGCCGAGCGTTGCGAGGCCGATCAGCGCTGAAGCGGCCGTCGCGCAGCGCGAACGAGCGGCGAACCGCGGCGATGTTGCGTGGACACCCATCCCGCCTCGCCGAAGATCACCTTCGCCATCAGGTCGTGCAGGAAATAGCTCTTGCCGACGCCCGAGAAGCCCGCCGGCGCCGAGACTTTCGACGCCGTAGCTCTTTTGCAGCGCGCCGATCAGCGCATCGAAGGGCGTTCCTTCCTGCGTGCCTGAGGTGAAGTAGAAGCCGCGCAGCGTCGCTGTCGTTTGGTAGCGCGTCGGCTCGAAGATGCGATTGAGGAAATCGGCGATCGGCTTGCGGATCGCGCCGATCTGGGCGGGAAAGCCGAACAGGATCGCGCGCGAGCGCAGATCGGGCTCCTCCTGCAGGCGCTCCGTCATCCGCTCCGAGAGGCGCTGAATGAGGAGATCCATCTCCTCCGGAACCTTGCCGACGTTGTTGGCTTTCTTGTCGGCGGTCTGGAACGTCGCGCCCCAGACGACCTGACGCTTGTCCTCGTCGAGATCGGCGAAATATTGGGTGAAGCCGACGATCGAGATCCATCTTGGTGAAGACCGCGTAGACCGGAAAATCGACCTTGAGCTCCTCGTGCAGTTCGTCGAGGCGCTTGCGGATCGCGTCGGCGTGCGCGGCCACCTCCGCGGCCGGCAGGTTGAGAACATCGGCGATGCTGATCGCCACGATGACGCCGTTGATCGGCTGGCGCGGGCGGTTGTTGCGCAGCATCTCGAGGAAGGCGAGCCAGCTCTTGCGATCGACCTTGGCGTCCGAATCCTGGGTCGTGTAGCGCCCGGCGGTGTCGATCAGCACCGCCGCGTCGGTAAACCACCAGTCGCAATAGCGCGTTCCGCCGACGCCCTGAACGGCCTTGGCCGCATTGTCGCCCGCGAGCGGAAACTTCAGCCCGGAATTGACGAGCGCCGTCGTCTTGCCGGCGCCCGGCGGGCCGATGATGAGATACCAGGGAAGGTCGTAGAGGGCGCGCGCGCTCGACTTGCCGGTGCGCTTGAGCGTGGCGAGCGCATCCTCCATCTTTTCCTTTCAGGACCGGCGCGTCGCTCTCTTCGGGCGCCGGCTCGGTCATCGCCTGCGCGATCTTGGCGGCGGCGCGCCGACGGGCGATGACGCGCCAGGCGATCGAACCGCCGACGATCAGCAAGATCAGGGCGATGATGAGAGAGCCGGGTCAGCGACGCCGTCGAAGGGCTGCGCGTCGCCGATCGAGATCGAGGGACCCGCGAGCCAAACGACCGCCGCGAGGACGAGCGCGCCGAGGACGCTGAGAGCGATCCAGAGCCAGCCGACCATCGTCATGGAAAACGCCGATCCCTCCGCGACAACGAAACCTCCCTCTCAAATCCTGGTCAGTCGGCGCGCGGAATGGACACTTCCACGCGGCGGTTCTTCGATTTGTTCTGCCTCGGTGTCGTTTGGGGCGACCGGATTGTCCGCGCCTTTCCCGGACACGGTCAGACGCTCGGGATGCGAGATGCCCGGCTTGAGCATCGCCGCAACCGATTTGGCGCGCGCCTCCGAAAGCTCGAAATTCGAGGGAAAGGCAACGGTGCGGATCGGATCGGAATCGGTATAGCCGTCGACGCTTGAATCGCGCCCGGCTCTCGATCGAGCGCGGAGGCGATTTTCGCGGCGATTGGAGCGAAGGAGTCGTTGACCCTTGCCCCGCCCGAGGGAAACAGCACCACGTTGCCGATGCGAATGAAGATCGTCGTCGCCGACTGGTCGGCGTCCACCTTGCCGGCGAGAATTTCCTTCGCCAACTGCGCGCGGATGCGCTGCAGCTGGGTGGAAATCGCAGGCCGTCGGATCGGGCGGCGGCTTGACGACGGTCTCGCGCGCAATGGTCAGTTCGGTGGCCGGATGGATGTCGGCCATCTTGATCGCCAGCGCCTCGGCCTGCCCGCTGAGCGCGTTGCGCAGATAGAGATAAGAGCCGAGCAGGACCACGCCCGCCACGCGGCGACCGCCCAGACCGGAACCTGGAATCGGCTGCCGGCCAAGCGGAATGTTCTGGCCGCGCCAATGCGGCGACAAGGTCCTCGATCGTCTTGGGCTGGGCGCGGCGGATCGTCTCGTAGAGGTCGCGGCGGATCCCCTGCAGCGCGCCGGGTCCGCCTGCGGCGCGGTATACGCCCTCGAAGCCGAGACTGAGGCAGGCGTGCATGACCTCGAGCAGACCGAGATTGACCGCCGGGTTCTGCTTGGCGCGGTCAAGCTCGTCGAAAAACCGCACGCCGCCCATCCGCTCGTTGAAGAAGCGGACCAGCATGCTGTATTGCGCCCAGACTTGGCTGTCCTCGCTCGGCAGGTTTTGCACAATGTCGTCGGCGCAGGCGGCGAGCGCGTATTTCGCGGTTTCGATCTGGTCGGGCGGCGCGCCGCCGGCGCGCGCGTCGACCTCGAATTGCTGAATGGCCTGCGCGACCTGATCCATGAGCTGGCTCGCGCCGGCGCGCGCCAGCGACGTCCGCAACCGGCCGAGCAGCAAGCAGGAGCGACGCGGCCGCGCGCATGAGCGGGCTCGCGGCGGCCGTGACCACGTCGACCGACACGTGCGGCGACAGCGGCGCGGGCGTCATCGGCTGAGGAGCCGCGGGGGCGACATAGAGGCTGTGCGTCCCGCCTGCGCGTTCATCCAGGTGTCCCAATCGCCGGGCCTCTGCGGCCGGGGTCGGCTGGCGCGGCGGCGACGGCGAGTAGGGAGGCGCAGGGGACGGAGGCGCAGGGATAGGCGACCGGCGGCGACGGCGTCGAGACCGGCGGCGCGCCGCCGCCAGCGGGCGGACTGGATGCCGGGCGCCGCAGTCGGCGGCGGCCGTCGCGCCGCCCGGATTGGGGCGAATGATGGTTCGGTCGCTGCGGCCGAACGGATCGTCTTCGGTCGTCATCGCCGACCTTCCCTCACCGCCCAGAACTCCATCTGCAGTTCAGGCCAGTCGCCGGCGAAATGCATGCCGATCGCGGTCGCCTGGCTGAACTCGGGCCACAGCGGCGAAGTGCGGTCGAGATAGAAATAGACGTGGTCGGTGATCGCGCGGATCTGCGGGCGGCGGCGTGGGCAGATGCACGATCGGGACGCCCGGCAGATGAGCGTGGACGATCTCGTTCATCTTGGTGTTCGGCCCGACCTTCAGGAACGCCGGCAGATTGGTCTGGATTTCGGTCAGCGGGCGACGCGCCGAGACTTCGAGCACGAAGGTCGCGTCCCGGAACAGATTGCGGTCCTTGATCGTCGAGACGAAAGCGTTCGGCGCCCGCTCGATCAGCTCGAGGCGAATCGCGCGGCGGTCGAGCCTTGCGCTCAGGAAGTCCTGGATGTCGCGCAGCACCGGCTCGAAGACGCTTTCGAGATCGTCGTGATTGTAGGCGCCGTACTCGCGCGCGCGCCGCTCGTTGGTGGCGAAGGTCGCAAGTTCGCCGGCGATGCGCAACAGCCGCTCGTACAGGCGCTCGGGATGAACGTAGCGCGACGAGCGGAAATGCTTGAGCGCCGGAATTTCGCGATTGAGGCACTGGAGTATGAGATAGTCGGCGCTTTGCATGCCCCCGCCCGCCGTCGCGTCGCTGGCGTATCGCGCCAGTTCGTCGAGCCGGTTGCCGATCCAGCCAATGACCCGGTCGAGCCAGCCCTCGACCGTCGCGTGGGCCGCGCAGACGAGGACCGGGGGCGCAAATTTCTCGTCGAACACCAGGGTCCGGTCATGCACCTCGACGATGCGGGCGATCGGAAGGCCGACGTAGCCGGGCTTCGCCGTCTTGCGGATTTCGTAGGCGAGGCGCGGATAGGCGACCTCGATCTCCTCTTCGATCCGAAGATTGGCGGTCGAATTCGATGACGGTTCTCGGCGCCGAGCACGTAGCGCGCGGCGTTTTCCGTCTGCTCCGGGCTGACCTCGCGCGAATTGTCGGCGCGCGCCGGCATGGTGAGCCAGACGAGCTGGCCGGCGGCCGTCTCCGGCGCCGCGATCGGCGCCGGCGGCGGGCATTCGCCGGGAAAATCGAACAACCCGCCGTCCGGCATCACGCCCGCGGCCCGGCGCAACGCGAACTTGCTTTGCTGCGCGAGGTCGCGGTCGATCTCGAGCTCCGCGAACCCCCACGGATAGGGCGTCACATGGCGCGTCCGGCTCTCGATCGCGTTTTCGAGATATCGGTCGCCCTGCTGCAGATGATGCGGGCGCAAGAAACAGGCCCTCCGACCAGTGAACCTTGGCGTTCCACGACATGCGCGCCCTTCCTCGATTCCGCTCCGGCCGTCAGTGTCGCTTGCCTGTCAGCCTCGGCGCAGAACCGCGACGATCTCTGGCTGAGGACTGAACCTTGCCTTCACCCACCCCTGTTTCCCAACCGATCATAGGCCTCGGCGAACAACGCCATGAACGCGTCCAGAAGCCGTCCGTCCGCGCGCTTCGTCTTGGCGCGCCAACGCTCGACGTAAACATCCCACAATTTCGCCTTGCGGGACATGACGATGCCGCCAAGCCCATGGTCGGGATCGACCGACCGGTCGATCCTGTCCGGAGCCAAATCCTCGAACAATGCGTCGAGCGCGCCCTGCATGGCGCCGAAGGTGAGGATCTGATGGGCCTTGAGGTCAGCGAAGCTGCGCTCGATGGTCGTCTGCGCGTCGAGATATTGGCGGCTTGGCGGTCCGAACATGATGGCGAGCGCCTCCTCGATCGAGCCGCTGAATTTGAGCGGATTGTTTTCCTGCGCGCGGATCATCGTGCGGCTCGACGAGCGCATCAGCGTCTTCGATTCGGCGCGCGACGACAGCATTTGCGCGAGGTGCTCGGCGGTCAGGCGAATCGCCGCGCCGATCTCGTCGGCGAGCGCCTCCGGATTTCGATTGGCGACCAGGCGCGCTCGGGAATTCCGGCCGCGCGCGCGATCCGGCGAAGCACCGCGCCGCCTTCCGCTCATCCGACAGCGGCGGGCGCTTGCGCGGGCGCCGGCAAAATCGCGAGCCGACGGGTGCGGGGCCTCATTGTCCGCCGGTCGCGCCGGGCGCGGGCCGGCGCGGCGAGGGCATATCCGGCGCCAATTGCCGCAGGCTGGCGAGGAGCCGCGGGAACAGCCGAGCCAGTCATCGACGCCGGGGCGAAGGGCCGGCCGGCTCCGGCTTCGCCTGCTCGAGATAGGCGGCGAAATCGAGAAAGTCCGGCGGCGCCTCCTGCTGTCTCTGCGGCCGGTAGGCGTCGCGATCCTCGGGCGCCGCCGCATCGCCGACCGGGCTCCACACATCGGCGGGCGCGCCGCCCGGCGGGACCGACAGGGCGGCATCTGCGCCGTCGCTCCGCGCCGCCGCCCGCTGCCCGTCGACCGACACCGCAATCATGTAAGGCCCGATGCTCAACCGGTCGCCGTCGCGCAAGCATATAGGGAGCGTCGAGGCGGTACTGCGCGCCGTTGACGAAAGTGCCGTTGGTCGAGATGTCGTGCAGCCAGTATCCGCCGTCTCGATAGCGAATTTCGCAATGCTTGCTCGAGATGCTTCGGCTCGGATCGGGCAGGGTCCAGTCGAGATGCGCGTCGCGCCCGAGATCGAGGCCTCGTCCCTTGACCTCAATTCGCAGCGGTCCGCCGTCGGACAATCGATCCACGTTTTCGATCGATAGTCGAAGCGTCATGTCCTCGCCCTAACCGATGCGGTTCGAAGCGTCATTATTTCGCCGTTTCGGGCGGCCCGCAAGCATTTCCCGGTCGTGAGCCTACGGACGGCCTGGCCTCGGCGAGAATGGCGCGGCGATTGCGGGAATCGCCATCGGCGGCGAGAGTGAGAAATGGCTCCCCGAGCAGGACTTCGAACCTGCGACCATTCGATTAACAGTCGAATGCTCTACCAGCTGAGCTATCGGGGATCAGCGCCGGCGGGATATAGCAGAAACCCGGACGATGGAAAGCGCGTTTTTGCCGCTTGCGCCTGACGAACGGGGCGAGCACCTTCGCCGCCATGCTCGATCCCCTGGCGCACCCTGAGCTCCTGACCCCGGCCGAGATGAGCGAAGCCGACCGCTTCGCGATCGCCGCTGGCAAGCCGGGCATTGCGCTGATGGAGCGCGCCGGCCTCGCGGTTGCGGACGCAGCGGCGCGGCTGGCGAAGTCGCGCGGCCGGATCGTCGTCCTGTGCGGCCCCGGCGGCAATGGCGGCGACGGCTTCGTCGCGGCGCGGCTGCTCGCCCAGCGCGGCTACGCAGTCGAGCTTGGGCTCATCGGCCGGCGCGAAGCGCTGAGGGGCGATCCGGCGCTGGCCGCCGGGCGCTATGACGGCCAGGTCCTCGACGCAAAGGAGCTCGATCCCGCAAGCGCCGACTGCGTCATCGATGCGCTGTTCGGCGCCGGCCTCGCCCGCGACATCGAGGGCGTTGCGAAGGCGATCATCGAGCGCATCAATGCGTTCGCCCGCGCCGGCGGGCCCGTGCTCGCGGTCGACGTCCCCTCCGGCGTCGACGGGGGAAGCGGCAAGGTGCGCGGCGCCGCGGTCGAGGCGAGCGCGACCGTCACCTTTTTCCGCCTCAAGCCCGGCCACCTGCTGCTGCCGGGGCGTAGTCTGAGCGGGCCGATCCGGATGGCCGACATCGGCATTCCCGAAGCGGCGCTCGCCCGCATCGCGCCCCAAGCCTTCGTCAACGCGCCCGTCGTCTGGCGCGCCGCGCTCCCGCGCGTCAGCGCCGAAAGCCACAAATATGCGCGGGGCGCGGTCCTGGTTCTCTCCGGCGCGGCTGACCGGACCGGCGCGGCCAGGCTCGCCGCCCGCGCGGCGCTGCGCTCGGGCGCCGGCATCGTCGCCCTGGCGAGCCCGCCGGACGCGGTCGCCGTCAATTCCGCGCACTCGACCGCGGCGATGATCGCGCCATTCGCGACGATGAGCGAATTCGAGACGCTGCTCGCCGACGAGCGAAGGCGGGCGATCGCGCTCGGCCCCGGCGCCGGCGTGGGCGCCGCCTTGCGCAAGCTCGTCGCGGCGGCGCTGGCAAGGCCGGCCGATAGGCGGACGATCGTGCTCGACGCCGACGCGCTGACCAGCTTCGCCGGCGACGCGGCGCGGCTCAAGGCGCTGATCGCGCGCGGCGGCCACGCCGCGGTCATGACCCCGCACGAGGGCGAGTTCGCGCGGCTGTTCGAGGGCGCGCCCGGGGTCAGGCTCGACGACGACAAGCTGACGCGCGCCCGGGCCGCCGCGCGGCTCATGGGCGCGGTCGTGCTCATCAAGGGCGCGGACACTGTGGTCGCCGCGCCGGACGGCCGCGCCGCTATCGGCTTCGACCTGCCGCCCTGGCTCGCCACCGCCGGCTCGGGCGACGTGCTGGCCGGCCTTATCGCCGGCCTCGCCGCCCAGGGCATGGCCCCGTTCGAAGCCGCCTCCGCCGCCGTCTGGCTGCACGGCGCTTGCGGGCGCGCGCTCGGCCCCGGCCTGATCGCCGAGGACCTGCCGGAGGCGCTGCCGGGGGTGCTCAGGACGCTGGGGTAGGCGAGATTAATTACGCGCAAAGTCTGTTGAAATGGCTCCAAAGGCGAGAGAAGGGTCTTCCAAAGCCGCCGGGAAGGAAAATCCAAGCCGGGGGAAAGAAAACCGAAGCCCTTGTCTTTCGAGGATAGAGAGACGTCAAAGACTTACGCGGATCCTCGGCGAAAAATCGACCGGCGCGTCCGGCGCGCGGCCAGAGAGACGACCACAGAGTGTGATTTTTCCCAGAATGGCCGGCGCTGGAGGCGTCCACCGTTTTCCCCTCTCCCTCGCCGGCGGCCCGGTCATTCATGGCGAAGGGGATCATAGCGATGGATTCTGTTTTTGGGAAGCAAATGTTTTCGGAAGGGTGCGGCGACGGAAAAACTGGAGATGGCGGGCGGCGGCGCGCGACGTCGTCGCGAGCGCAAGGGAAGCAATCCAGGGAGGAAGGGCCGGGACGGCGGCCCTGGACCGCCGCGAGCCTTTCGGCGCCTCGCGATGACGGACGAGTTGGCCTCGCGCCGTTCCCTTACTCCGGCGGGACCACGCCTTTCTTGAAGATGAAGTCGCCGTAGAAGCGGCGTTCGCCGGTGACGAGGACGACGAACGCGTTCTTGGCCCGCTCGTAGAAGTCGAAGCGCTCGATGCCTTGCAGCGGCACGTGCTTGCCCGCGGCGCGGTCGAGCACGGCCTGCACCTCGCGTTGCACCGGGGGAATGGCGTTCGGGTCGCCGACCACTTCCATGCGGCCGGCGGGGTCGGGGACGAACGTGTCGAGCGGCATCACTGAGAGGATCGCTTCGACAGCGCGCGCGGCGGAAACGCCAGCCATCAACAGCGGCGCGCCGGTGACGGTCGACATCGCCGTCGAGACGGCGGGGTAGTTGGTGTCGACGACGGCGATCTCGTCGCCGTGGCCCATCCGCCGCAAGGCGTAGAGCAGGTCGGCGTCAAGCAGCGGATCGATTCCCCAGAGCATCGTTTGCCTCCCCTGGCTCGTTCGTTCTTCCGGCGACAACCCCGTCTGTGCGAGCAATCCAGGGATCGCAGGGCGTTCTCCGTGGCCCTTTGGATCGCGATGACGATTCCCGCGCAGCTTCAGCCGACGATAGCGGGATTTCAGGGGGTTGGCGAATGGCGCCGCTTATCGTCGCACGGTCAACGCAGCTCGTTGTCGGGGATTTCGGCGAGTTTCGCCAAATGCCGCAAGAGACCGAACTTGAGCGGGCGATTTCCATGGATCGGAACCGACAGGCGGAGTGCGGTTCCGTCCCTGCCGTAAATGTGATGGCTGCCGCTTATCCGCAGCAGCCGCCAGCCCCTCAGCTCGAGAAGTCGGGCCAGGTCGCGGCCCGACATCGAATTCATATCGCGATTTCCAGAACGCGCCCGTTAATGTCCGCCTCCGACTCGACCACGTCCACCGACAAGCACCCTTCGATCGCCTCACGCAGGTTGCTGAGGAGCTCCTCCATTGTGTCGCCTTGGGTGGCGCAACCCGGAATGGCAGGGACCTCGGCCCAATAGCCGCCTTCATGCGCCTCGTGCACTACGACCTTGATTTTCAAATTCGCAAATCCTCTCTTGGCCGGAGAAGCGATACGCGACCGGCGACATGGCGAGCATCCCGACGCCCCGAAGATAATAACAGATTTGTCCATTTGCATCCCTGACGGACTACCGCGAACGGCGCCGTGCGCCGCCCCGCTCAATATCCCCGCTGCCGGTCGATGAGGTTCGTCAGCGGCTCGCCGCGCTCATGGGCTTCGATCTGGCGGGCGACGAAGGCGGCGATCGCGTCCGGGCGTCGAGAGGGCCGCGTTGTGGGGGCTGACGTAAACCGCGGGGTGGGACCAGAGGCGCGAATCCGCGGGCAGGGGCTCGCGCTCGAACACGTCGAGCGACGCGGCCTTGAGCATGCCGGAATTGAGCGCGGCAAGGATGTCGGCCTCGACCTGCAAGCCGCCCCGTCCGGCGTTGATGAGGACGGGGAAGCCGAGCCGGCCGCCTTGCCTGAGTTGGGCGATGAGCGAAGCGTCGATGAGGCCGCGCGTGGCTCGGGTCAGCGGCAGCAGCACGACGAGCATGTCGGTTTGCGGAAGCAGGCGCTTCAAGCCCTCCGCGCCCGAAAAGCAGGCGACGCGGGGCAGCGACTTCGGGCTCGCGCTCCAGCCGGCCACGTTAAAGCCGAGCGTTCCGAGCTTGGTCGCGGCGTCGGCGCCGAGGACGCCGAGGCCGAGCACGCCAACGGAAATGTCGCCGGCTTTCGGCTGGCCGTCTTCGTCCGCCCAGACCTTCTCGCGCTGCTGGCGCTCGTAGCGGCGCAACTGGCGCAAATGCGCGAGCGCATGCATGACGACCCACTCGCTCATCCGCAGGGTGAGGTCGGGATCGACCACGCGGACGATCGGGCGATCGGGCAGGGCGGGATCGGCGAACAGATGATCGACGCCGGCGCCGAGCGAGAAGATCGCCTGAAGGTTGGGAAGATCGTTGAGCGCGCCCGGCGGATGGCGCCAGGAGAGCGCGTAGCGGATGGAGGCGCGGTCGAACGGGTCGTCCAGCGTCGCAATTCGATGCGACGGCAGCAGCGCCGCGAGCCGCTTGCGCCAGGGCGCCAGGTCCCAACCGGCGACGGCGAGCAGGAGGCTCATGGCGTCCGCGGCGATGCGCTCGATCACCGGGTCGGCGGGCGAGAGCGGCGCCTCGCCCAGGCGATAGGCGGCGCGAAGGCGCTTCGCCGCGGCTTCCGCCCGAGCGAGGTCGCGCGCGTGCACCCGGGCGAGCGGGCGATCGGCATCGACTTCGGCGCCGATCGGGGCGAGCTCGCTCAAGCCCACCGCGGGGTCGATCGCATCGGCGGCCCGCGCCCGGCCGCCGCCGAGCTCGACCACCGCAAGCCCGACCGCGCGCACGTCGATCTCGACGACGTAGCCACGCCGCCTCGGGCGTCGCGTCGACGAGGACCGGGGCGCGAGGCAGGAGATCGTGCGCCCGCGAAACGAAGTCGTTGGGGCCGCCGAGGCCGGCGACCATGCGCTCGAACCGCTCGGCCGCCGCGCCGGTCGCCAGCACGCTTTCCAGGGCGGCCGCGCCCGCGCCGGCGTCGGGCGCGAGACCCGAAAGCGCCAGGAGTTCGGCCCCGAGCGCGATCGTCACCCGATCGAGGCGCGGATCGCGCCTTGCGCCGGTCAGATAGTCGACGGCGTTGCGCACTTCGACCGCGTTGCCGGCGGCGCTGGCGAGCGGCTCGTTCATGTCGGTGATGAGCGACACGGTCGTGAGGCCGGCGTCGTTGGCGACGGCGGCGATGCTCTCGGCGAGCTCGCGGGCGCCGTTCAGAACTGGCATGAAGGCGCCGGAGCCGGTCTTCACGTCCATGACCAGGCCTTGCAGGCCTGCCGCGAGCTTCTTCGACAGGATCGAGGCGGTGATGAGCGCGATGGACTCCACCGTCGCGGTGACGTCGCGGATGGCGTAGAGGCGCCGGTCGGCGGGCGCGAGGTCGGCCGTCTGGCCGATGATGGCGCAGCCCGCGTCCTTCACCACGCGCCGGAACAGGGCGAGGTCGGGCTGCGAGACGTAGCCTTCGATCGAATCGAGCTTGTCGAGGGTGCCGCCGGTGTGGCCAAGTCCGCGGCCTGAGATCATCGGCACATAGGCGCCGCAGGCGGCGAGCATCGGCGCCAGCATCAGCGAGACGTTGTCGCCGACGCCGCCGGTCGAGTGCTTGTCGAGCGTGGGGCCCGGCAGGTTCGCGTCGCGCCAATCTAGGCTCGCGCCCGAGCCCGTCATCGCGCGGGTCAGCGCCACGCGCTCGTCGAGCGTCATGCCGCGAAAGAAGATCGCCATGGCGAAGGCCGCCGCCTGTCCCTCGGTCACGGCGCCGCTGGCGAGCCCGGCGATGAACTCGCCGATCTCGCCCGCGCTCAAGGTCTCGCCATCGCGTTTGGCGCGGATGATCTCCTGCGGCAGGATCATTGTGGATTTAAGGGCCTCCACCCCCTCCACCATGCTTCGCATGGTCCCCCTCCCCCGCAAAGCGGGGGAGGATAACGCGGCGACGTCGGCGCTTTCAATCCTCCCCCATGGAATGGGGGAGGGGACCGTCCGAAGGACGGTGGAGGGGGCGAGGCGCGGAAGGGTCATGCGCCTCTTGGCTGATACTGGCGGATGAAGGCGCGCAAGCAGGCGCTTGAAGCGGTCGGCGGCCTGGGCCGCGACCGCCTGCGTCTCCTCGTGGCTCGGATCGCCGCCGGCGAGCCCTGCGGCGTAGTTGGTGACGACCGACACCGCGGCGCAGCGCAAGCCCGCGCGGCGCGCCAGGATCACCTCGGGCGCGGTCGACATGCCGACGAGATCGGCGCCGAGGATCCGGGCGGCGCGGATCTCGGCCGGGGTCTCGAAGCTCGGCCCGGAGAACCACATGTAGACGCCCTCGTTGAGCTCGACGTCGCTCGCTCGCGCCGCTTCGTGCAACTTGCCGAGCAGCGCCTCGTCATAGGCCTTGGTCAGCGGCACGAACCGGTCATGGCCGAGGTGGCCGATCAGCGGGTTGGTTCCGGAAAAGTTGATGTGATCGGTGATCGCGACCAAAGCCGGCGGCGCCCATTCCTTGTTGAGGCCGCCGGCGGCGTTGGTGAGCAAGAGCGACTCGCCGCCGAGCCTCTTGAACGCGTCGATCGCAACCCGCATCGCATTGGCGTCGCCGCGCTCGTAATAATGGCCGCGGCCCTGGAAGAGCGCGACCCGCCGGCCCTCGATCGCGCCGACCACGAGGCGCCCGGCGTGGCCCTCGACAGTGGGTATCGGAAAGCCGGGGATGTCGAGATAGGAGATCGCGGTCGCGTCGCGCGCCTCGTCGGCGAAGGCGCCGAGGCCCGAGCCGAGCACGATGGCGAGCGGAGGGAGCGTATCGAGGCCGCGGGCCTTGAGCGCGGCGATTGCGGCGTCTGCTGTCACGCGGGTTTCCGTGTCAATTCGCCGCCGCGAGGTCGTCAAGCTTGATCTTGAGCGCTTTCGCGATCCGCGCCATCACTTCGAGCGAGCCGCCGTGCTTGCCGGATTCGAGGTCGGCGACGTGCGGCTGTGTCGTCTTCGCCGCCTTCGCCAATGCGGCCTGCGTCAGGCCTCGCTTGGCGCGCCAGAACGCAAGCGGGGTCGGCGCGGCAAGGAGAGCATCGACTTCCTCAAGCGTCAGTCCCTCATCGCCGCCCGCGCGGTATTCGGCCATGGCGTTGGCGTGGGCGAGTGCGTCGCAGAGGTCTTCGTATTCCTCGGCAGGGAGAATGGCGAGCCTTTCGCCCCCCGGCGTGGTGATCAGTTTGGCGGTCATGGCAGCAGCAACCTTATTCGTAGATCGAACCTCGGGGGCCAATTCGCGACACGATGATCTCGGGCGCGGTTTCCTCGAACACGATCCGAAAATCCCCGACCCGCAGTCGCTTCAAGGATGTTCCTCGCAATTCCGTCACGACATTCGCGAGCGATTCAGGATCGGCGGCATAGTCGGAAAGCTTCTCCTGGATTCGCCAAGCGACGTTCCGGTGTTTGAGCAACGCGGCTCGCGCTGGCCTCAGAAAGACGATCGTCTTCACCAGCGCAGGATATAGAGATTTTATATATTGGGGTCAATCACCCCGCCATATTATCCATTGCATTCCTGGCGGTGCGGGTGGCCGGTATCGCGCCGGCAGGCAGTCGACCCGACCCTCATCTTCCGGCATGATAGGGCGGCATTCGCAATGCCGAAAGATAGCGAACCCGGGAGGTTGCCTCATGGACCATGTTGCGAGCCGGCGCGATCTGCTGCTGACGCCGCTGATCGCGGCGTTGCCGCTCGGGATATCGGGCGCGGCCGCGAGCCCGCTCAATCCGGAGCAGACCATCATCAAGCCGGCGGAGACGCTGGAATGGAAAACCTTGCCGCCCTTTCCGCCGGGCAGCGTCGACACCGTGGCGCTCGCCGGGCAAACCACGGCGCCCGGTCTCTACTACACGCTGGTCCGCTGGCATCCGGGATATATGAGCGCGCCGCACTTCTATTCGACCGACCGCTATTGCATGGTGCTGTCCGGGACCTGGTGGTGCAACAGCGGCGCCGATTTCGACCCCGCCTCATGCGTGCCGGTTCCCGCCGGCGGCTACGTGCGGCGCGTCGCGCTCACACCCCACTACGACGGCGTGATCAGGAGCCACAACGAGCCGGTCGTGATCGCGATCTGCGGCATTGGGCCGGTCAACTTCACCCTCAGCGACCCCTCGAAGCCGCCGTGGCGGGAGGTGTGAGCGTCACCGCGATCCGTCATGGCGAGCGAAGCGAAAGCCATCCAGCGATCGTAGGTCGGCAGTGGTCGCTATGGATTGCTTCGCTACGCTCGCAATGACGGCGGCTCTTTCAAGTCGACAAATGCTCCGGACCGAAGGAGTGCGGCAGGAGCTCGGCCAGCGTGAACGAAGCGCGCACGCCCTCCGGGCCGGCGATATGGATCGGCGTCGCGGCAGCGGCGAATTCGCGGATGCGCTGGCGGCAGCCGCCGCAGGGCGTGCATAACGCCTCGCCGTCGCCGATCACCAGGATCTCGACGATCCGCCGCTCGCCGGCAAGCGCCATCGCCGAAATGGCGCCGGTCTCGGCGCAGGACCCCTGCGGATAGGCGGCGTTCTCGACATTGCAGCCGCCATAGATCGCGCCGCTTTCCGATCGCAGCGCGGCGCCGACGCGAAATCGCGAATAGGGCGCGTAGGCGTTGGCCTGCGCCGCCTTGGCGGCCGCGAACAATTGTTGAAGCGCCGCCGCTTCAGCGCTCTTTGACATAAGGTATCCCAGACGCCTTGGGCGGGATCGCCTTGCCGATGAAGCCCGCCAGCAGCACGACGGTGAGGATATAGGGCAGGGCCTCGATCGCCTGCACCGGCACCGGGCCGATCACCGGCAGCTCGACGCCTTGCATGCGGATCGCAACCGCATCGAGAAAGCCGAACAGGAGACAGGTCGCCAGCGCCGGCCACGGGCGCCATTTCGCGAACACCAGCGCGGCGAGCGCGATGAAGCCCCGGCCCGCGCTCATGTGCGGCTGGAAATAGGCTTCCTGCGACAGCACCAGATAGACGCCGGCGAGGCCGACCAGAACGCCGCAGATCATCACCGCGCCATAGCGCAAGGCCCTGACCGAGATGCCGGCGGTGTCGACCGCGGCCGGGTTCTCGCCGACCGCGCGCAGGCGCAACCCAAAACGGGTGCTGTAGAGCGCCCAATAGGTGATGGGCACGAGCAGGAAGGCGGCATAGGTGATGAGGTCGTGTCCGGAGATCAGACGCTCGTAGATCGGCCCGACGATCGGGACGGCCCCGATCGCGCGGGCGAACGGCAGCTCGATCGTCTGAAACTGGGCGTATTCAGGCAGTTCCGGCGTTCGCCCGCCCTGCGACCAGATGGCGTTGCCGATCAGCGCCGTCATGCCGTCGGCGACCATGTTGATGGCGGTGCCGGAGACGATCTGGTTGGCGCGCTGGTCGATCGAGGCGTAGCCGTGGATGAGCGAAACGCCGACCGTCGAGATCACCCCCGCAAGCAGTCCGAGCCAGACGCTGCCGGTGAAGGTCGCGACCGCCGCCGAGCCGAAGGCGCCGACCAGGATCTTGCCTTCGAGCCCGATGTCGACGACGCCCGAGCGCTCCGACCACAAGCCGGCGAGGCAGGCCAGGATCAGCGGCGTGCCGAGCCGGATGCCGGAAGCGAAGACGACGATAAACGCATTGAAGAGGTCCATCCCGCTCGGCCCCTTCAGATCGGCGGCGAGGTCGTGCGGCGCGCCAGCAGCGTCGCGACCGGGCGGCGAAACATATGCTCGAGCGCGCCGGCGAACAGCACCACCAGCCCCTGGATGACAACAATCATGTCGCGGCTGATCTTCGGCTTCTCGAACGCGAGTTCGGCGCCGCCCTGATAGAGCATGCCGAACAGGATCGCGGCGAGGATGATGCCGACGGGATGGGCGCGCCCCATCAGCGCGACCGCGATGCCGACGAAGCCGAAGCCCGCGGTATATTCGAGAATGAGCCGGTGCTCCTCGCCGAGGATCACGTTGACCGCCATGCCGCCGGCGAGCGCCCCCGACAAGAGCGTGGTCACGATCGTCACCCGCGCCGGCGAAATGCCGCCATAGACGGCGGCGGTCGCATTGGCCCCGACGCTGCGGATTTCATAGCCGAGCCGGGTGCGCCAGATCACCACCCAGACCGCGAGCGCCGCCAGGAGCGCGAGCAGGAACGACAGGTTGAAGGGCGTCACCGGCCAATGGATTCCGAGCGGCGCCAGCACCTCGTGGAACTGCGGGACCTGCCCGTAGACCGAGAATGTCGGGGTCTCCGGGTTCATCTGGCTCGGCTCGCGCAGGACGTTGACCAGGAGATAGCCCATGAGAGCGGAGGCGATGTAATTGAACATGATCGTCGTGATGACGATGTGGCTGTCGCGCTTGGCCTGGAGATAGCCGGGAATGAAGGCGAACGCCGCGCCGAACAGGGCGGCGCCGATGATCGCGGCGAAAACCAGCGAATAGCCGGGCAAGAAGCCGAGATGGAGCGCCGCCAGCGCCGCGCCGAGGCCCGCGACATAGGCCTGGCCCTCGACGCCGATGTTGAAGAGGCCAGCGTGGAAGCAGATCGCGACCGCAAGGCCGGTGAAAATGAAACTGGTCGCGTAATAGAGGGTAAATCCGATGCCTTCGAGATCGCCAAGCGCGCCGGTGATGAGGATCTGGACCGCCTCGAGCGGATTTTCGCCGATCGCCAGCACGACGAAGCCGGAAATGACGAAAGCCGCGGCGACGTTGATGAGCGGAATGAGCGCGACGTCCGCCCAGACGGGCAGGGGCCTCAAGGGCGAGCTCATGCCGCGCGACTCCCGAAGTTGCCGCGCGCGCTGCCCCTTTGCTGAGCCGCACGGCGCGCCCCCGCCCCCCTTGTGGGGGCGGGATGGGGCGGGGGGTCGCGCGGACCTATGCGAGGGTCATATTTCGCGCTGGCACTTGCAGGTTTGCCGATAGGCGCGAACCCGGAGAGGAATGGCCCGACCCCCCTCCCAGCCTCCCCCGCAAGGGGGGAGGAGTTCGCAGGCTCATCGGGCGAACTCATGCCGCGCGCTCGCTGACGCCGGCCATCAAGAGGCCAAGGTCCTGGGGGTTGGTGTCCTCCGGCCGGCGCTCGCCGGTGACGCGCCCGGCGCAGAGCACGATGATGCGGTCGGAAAGGGCGAAGATCTCGTCGAGCTCGACCGAAACCAGAAGCAGCGCCTTGCCGGCGTCGCGCTGGGCGACAATGCGCTTGTGAATGAATTCGATCGCGCCGATGTCGACGCCGCGGGTCGGCTGCCCGACCAGAAGGATTTTTGGATTGCGCTCGATCTCGCGCGCCAGCACGATCTTCTGCTGATTGCCGCCGGAGAAATTGGCTGTCTTGAGCAGCGGCGATGGCGGCCTGACGTCGAAGGCTTTCATCTTGTGCTGCGCGTCGGCGATGATCGCCCGGCGGTCGAATAGCGCGCCCTTGCCGTAGACCCGTTCGTGGTGGAATCCGAGCATCGCGCTTTCGCACGCCTCGAAAGGCATGATGAGGCCGACGCGGTGGCGATCTTCCGGCACATGGCCGATGCCGATGAGACGCTCCGCCCGCGGATTGCTGCGCGCGTGGGTCAAGAGCTCGCCGTCGACGAGGATTTCGCCGGCGCTGGGCGGGCGGATGCCCGCGAGCGCTTCGAGAAGCTCCGACTGGCCGTTGCCCGCGACGCCCGCGACGCCCAGGATTTCCCCCTCCCGCAGGATGAAGGAAACGCCGTCGACGCGAACGACCCCCCGATCGTCGCGCACCACGAGGTCCCGCGCCTCGAGCGCGATCCTGCCCGGATGGGCCGGGCCCTTGTCGATCTTCAGGATGACCTTGCGCCCGACCATTGCGTCGGCAAGTTCGGGCGGCGAGGTCCTGGCGGTATCGAAGGTGGCGACCATCTCGCCGCGCCGCATCACCGACACCCGATCGGTCAGGCTCATGATCTCGCGCAGCTTGTGGGTGATGAAGATGATCGTCTTGTTCTCGCCCTTGAGCACGCGCAGCATCTCGAACAGCTGGTCGGCCTCGGCCGGCGTCAGCACCGCGGTCGGCTCGTCGAGCACCAGGATGTCCGCGCCGCGCACCAGCGCTTTCAGGATCTCAACCCGCTGCTGCAGGCCGACCGACAATTCGCCGACGATCGCTTCGGGGTTGACCTCGAGGCCATATTCGCGCCCGAGCTCGGCGAGCCGTTTGCGGATCGCGCCCGCGCCTTCGGCCAGAAGCGGGCCGCCCTCGGCGCCGAGCATCACGTTCTCCAGTACGCTGAGCGGCGGCACCAGCATGAAGTGCTGATGCACCATGCCGATCCCGTGGCTGATCGCCTCGCGCGACGAGCGGATCCGGACCGGCTTGCCGCTGATGTGGATCTCGCCGGAGTTGGCCTCGTAGAACCCGTAGAGGATCGACATCAGCGTCGACTTGCCGGCGCCGTTTTCGCCGACGATGCCGTGAATGACGCCGCGCTCGACGATGAGATTGACGTGATTGTTGGCGTGAACCGGGCCGAAGCTCTTGTCGATGCCGATCAGTTCGATCGCGGGAAGGGCTCTGTCGGCCTCGGTCGTCACGGGCGGCTCTCCAGTCCAGGAAAGCGCTTCCGGGCGCACGCCCCCTCCCCCGCCCTTCGGGCGGTCCCCCTCCCCCATTCCGCTTTCGCTCCATAGGGGAGGATCAGTCGGCGCCGCCGCCTTCCTCCCCTGCGCGTTGGCGCGGGGGAGGGGGACCGGGCGAAGCCCGGTGGAGGGGGCGTGTCGGGACGGCTCAAGCTACGTTGGAAGACGTGCGGGCCTGAAACCGGTTCACACCGGGCACTTGTTGTCGGACATGTAGTTGTGCACGTCGATCTTGCCGGAGATGATGTCGGCCTTCGCCGCCTCCGCCTTGGCCTTCGCGGCGTCGGTCAGGATCGCCTTGTTGTTGTCGTCGACCGCATAGCCGACGCCGTCGTTCTTCAGGCCGAACACCTGAACGCCCGGCTTCCACGTGCCTTTTTTCGCGTCCATGAAGGAATTGTAGGTCGCGACGTCGACGCGCTTGAGCATCGAGGTCAGCACCTTGCCGGGGAAAAGCCCGTTCTGGTTGGAATTCGACGCCGATGCCGAACTTGCCGCCGTCCGCCGCGGCCTTCAGCACGCCCTGGCCGGTCGCGCCGGCGGCGGCGAACACGATATCCGCGCCGCGGTCCATCTGCGACTTGGCCAGTTCGCCGCCCTTGACCGGATCGTTCCATGCCGCCGGCGTCGTGCCGGTCATGTTGGCGATGACTTCGGTCTTGCCGCCGGAATCGTACTTGACCCCCTGGGCGTAGCCGCACTCGAAGGCCGAGATCAGCGGGATATCCATGCCGCCGACGAAGCCGACCTTGCCGCTCTTCGACGTCTCGTTCGCGATCACGCCGACCAGGAACGAGCCTTCCTCGGCCTTGAACACCATCGACTGCACGTTCGGCTTGTCGACGACCATGTCGATGATGCCGAATTTGGTGTTGGGGAACTCGTCGGCGACCTTGCCGAGCGCGGTCGCCCAGGCGAATCCGGGCATGATGATCGGGCTGAAGCCGTCCTTGGCGAATTTGCGCAGGACCTGCTCGCGCTGGGCGTCGTTCTGGATTTCGAGGTCGCGGAAGGCGACGCCGCTCTCCTTGGCGAACTTGGTCGCGCCGTTGAACACGCCCTCGTTGAAGGATTTGTCGAACTTGCCGCCAAGATCATAGATGATGGCAGGCTTGATGTCGGCGGCGTAGGCCGCGCCGGCGGCGATGAGGCCGCCCGCGCAAATCGCGGTGGTCAGGAGACACTGAGCGCGAACGAACATTTTGATCCTCCACTTAAGGCGAGGGCCGAAGTGCGGCGCACCCCGCGAAACTCACGAAGCTGACCGGTTGGTCAGCATAAGGATTGCCAGCGCCGGCGTGTCAAGCATTCGCGCCGAATTCAAAGACTTCGGTCTGATCAATCGACGCCAGCGCCCGTGTTTCGGCCGCTTGCCGACGGCCGCTGGCAGACTATGCGCGGCGCGCGGTGACGGCAAGTCGATACTGGAAAATTGGGCGCCTCGCGCCGGCGGCCCGTTGCGGCCGCTCAGTTGAACAGCGAGGAGACGCTCTCCTCCTTGGCGATCCGCGCGATTGCCTCGCCGATCAGGGGCGCAATCGAGATCACCCGGATGTTGCGGGCGACCCTGACTGCTTCGGTCGGCTGAATGGTGTCGGTGAGCACCAATTCGCTGAGCTTGGAGGCGGCGACGCGCGCCACCGCCCCGCCTGACAGCACGCCATGGGTGATATAGGCCGAGACGCTGGCCGCGCCTTTCTCGAGCAGGGCGTCGGCGGCGTTGCAGAGCGTGCCGCCGGAGTCGACGATATCGTCGAGGAGCACGCAATTGCGCCCCTCCACGTCGCCGATGATGTTCATCACTTCCGATTCGCCCGCCCGATCGCGCCGCTTGTCGACGATCGCGAGCGGCGCGTCGAGGCGCTTGGCGAGCGCCCGGGCGCGCACCACGCCGCCGACGTCAGGCGACACGACCATGACGTTCCTGCTGCCGTTATGGTGGGCCTGGATGTCGCGCACCATGGTCGGCGCGCCGAACAGATTGTCGGTCGGGATGTCGAAAAATCCCTGGATCTGGCCGGCGTGGAGGTCAACGGTCAGGACTCGGTCGGCGCCGGCGTGAGTGATGAGATTGGCGACGAGCTTGGCCGAGATCGGCGAGCGCGACGCCGACTTTCGATCCTGGCGGGCGTAGCCGAAATAGGGGATGACCGCGGTGATGCGTTGCGCCGAGGCGCGCCGCAACGCGTCGATCATGATCAGAAGCTCCATCAGGTTGTCGTTCGCCGGATAGGACGTCGACTGGATGATGAAGGCGTCGCGTCCGCGCACGTTTTCGAGGATTTCCACGAAGATCTCGAGGTCGGCGAAGCGGCGGACATGGCAGCCGGTCAGCGGCTCGCCGAGATAGGCGGCGATCGCCTCGGCGAGCGGCCGGTTGGAATTGCCGGCCAAAATCTTCATCTTGCCGAGCAAGGCCGGTTCTCCAATCCGAATGCGTCATCGCGAGGAGCGAAGCGACGCGGCGATCCAGAGGCGCCAAGCGCCCTACGTTCCCCTGGATTGCTTCGCTCGCGCTCGCAATGACGGCTGCGGCGCCGTCTCACCGAGTTAAGCTCCTGGAACAGGCGCTGCGTCATAGCAGCCGCCCGAGGCAGGAACAACATGACGTCCCGATTACGGCGACCGTTCGCAGCCGGGATGTCCACAAGAAAAGGCCCTTAGGGCCCTATTGGGCGTAGCTGAGCGCCCCGCCCGCCGGCGCAGCCTCGGGAGTGTTGGAGAGAAAGGCGGCGAGATCGTCAGCGGATTTGGCGGCGACGCTGTTGAGCGCGGCGTCGCCGATCATCGCCCAGGCGTCGTCGCCCGAGCCTTTGACCGCGATCGCGTCGCTGAGCCTCTGCACGCGCTTCTTGTCCGGGGTGAAGACGTCCCACACCAGGTCGATCTCCGCTCCGCCCTCGATCTGCGAGGCGGTGAGGTAGCCGCGCACGAGGTAACGCGCCTTGGCGGAATCGACGACCGCGATCCGGCGCGCGGCGGCGGCTTCGGCGAGGCTTTGGTTGAGATGCGCCGTAAGGTCGGCGGGCGCGCCCTCGACCGACACGATTGCGACCGTCGCCGCGGTCATGTTGGCCCCGTCGCGCCGCACGAACTGCGCCTGTCCGTCGGCGGCCGGGGGGAACAGCGCCGACATCATTGCAGCCGCTGAGCGTTGCGCACGCGAGCAAGAGCAACAGGCTCGACGCGAGCGCCCGAAGCGGCGCGACCGGGCCCCTGATAATGAAACTCACGCTCAACCGACTCCACCGCTAACGCCGGCGCCCGCCGCCGCAGGGCAAAGGTTAATAATCCGTTAAGCCGGCCGCGCCTAGAGCTAGCGGCAAACGCGCGCGAGGTCTAGCGCGGCCCGCGCCTGCCCCCTCCACCATGCTTCGCATGGTCCCCCTCCCCCGCGCTTTGCAAGCGCGGGGGAGGGGGACCGCCCGAAGGGCGGGGGAGGGGGCGCGCCTCGCCCCGCTATTCCCACCGCCGCCCGTCGCGCCTAGATAGGTTCAAGATGAGCGGCGCGTCGAAAACCTTTCCTCCGGGCGAAGCGCCCGCGGCTGAGGCGCGGGCGGAAGCCGCGCTCGCGCGCGAGCTTGCGCCCGATTCCGCGCCCCTCGACATCGCGCTTGACGAACCGCCGGCAGAGCCGGCGCGGGTGGCGCGCGGCGCCGAAGCCATCCGGGCGTTCTGGCGCCATGCGCCGATGGGGCCCGGCGTCTACCGCATGATCGGGCCGGAGGGCGAGGTGCTTTACGTCGGCAAGGCGCGCTCGATCAAGAAGCGCATCGCCGCCTATATGGCGCCCGAGCGCCAGCCGAGCCGCATCGCCCGCATGGTCGCGCAGACCCGATCGATGGTGTTCGTGACCACCGAATCGGATGCCGAGGCGCTGCTGCTCGAGGCCAATCTCATCAAGCAGCTGAAGCCCCGCTACAACGTCACGCTGCGCGACGACAAGAGCTTTCCCTATATCCTCATTTCAACCGCGCATCCGGCGGCGAGGCTCATCAAGCATCGCGGCGCGCGTTCCTTGGCCGGAGATTATTTCGGCCCGTTCGCCAGCGCAGGCGCGGTCTTTCGCACCTTGAACGCGCTGCAGCGGGCGTTCCTCTTGCGCACCTGCTCGGACAGCTTTTACGCCAATCGAACCCGCCCCTGCCTGCTCTATCAGATCAAGCGTTGCTCGGCGCCCTGCACGGGCGAGATCGCGCTCGACGACTACGCGAAACTGGTCTCGGAGGCTCGCGATTTCCTGTCCGGCAAGAGCCGCGCGATCAAGAGCCGGCTCGCCGCGGAAATGAGCGAGGCGGCGAGCGCGCTCGATTTCGAGAAGGCGGCGCGGCTGCGCGACCGCATCAGCGCGTTGTCGGCGATCCAGGGCGAGCAGAGCATAAATCCACGGACGATCGCCGAAGCCGACGTGTTCGCGGCATACGAGCAAGCCGGGCAGTTCTGCGTCGAGGCGTTCTTCTTCCGAACCTACCAGAACTGGGGCAACCGCGCCTATTTTCCGCGCGCCGACCGGGCGCTTGCTCCCGAGGAAGTGCTCGACGCATTCCTGGCGCAATTCTATCTCGAACGGCCGGCGCCGCGGCTCGTGCTCTTGAGCCACGCGGTCCCGAGCGCCGAGATTTTGGGTCAAGTCTTGAGCGCGCGGGCCGGCCATCGCATCGCCATCGGCGCGCCGCGGCGGGGCGAAAAGAAGGACCTCGTCGACGCGGCGATGCGCAACGCCCGCGAGGCGCTGTCGCGCAAGCTCGCCGAAGCCGCGAGCCAGGAGAAGCTCATCGAAGCGCTCGGCAAGGCGTTCGGCGTCGATCATCCGATCCGGCGGATCGAGGTTTACGACAATTCCCACATCATGGGGACGAACGCGATCGGGGCGATGGTGGTCGCGGGCCCGGAAGGCTTCGTCAAGAACCAGTATCGCACCTTCAACATCAAGAGCGCCGATCTCACGCCGGGCGACGACTATGCGATGATGCGCGAAGTGCTGACGCGCCGGTTTCACCGGCTCATGCGCCAGGGCGAGACCGCCGAAGCCGGCGCCTTTCCCGATACGCCCGACCTCGTCATCATCGACGGCGGGCGCGGGCAGTTCGAGGCCGCGCGTGAGGTCCTGGGCGCGCTCGGGGTGAATGGCGTGCGGCTCGCCGCCATCGCCAAGGGCCCCGACCGCAACGCCGGACGCGAGACGTTCTTCGTCGAGGGGCGCGAGTCGTTCAAGCTTGGCCCACGCGATCCGGCCCTCTTCTTCATCCAGCGCCTGCGCGACGAAGCCCACCGCTTCGCCATCGGAACCCACCGCGCCCGGCGCAAGAAGGAGTTCGTGAAAAGCCCGCTCGACGAAATCCCCGGCATCGGCCCGACGCGCAAGCGGGCGCTGCTCTTCGCCTTCGGCTCGGCCAGGGCCGTCGCCCGCGCCGGCCTCGCGGACTTGGAGAAGACGCCCGGCCTCAACGCCGCGACGGCGAAGCTGGTGTATGATTTTTTCCGCGACGCGGGGGGAGGGTGAGGGTCTCTTCTTCTCGAGAGCAAGCGAGCTCAAGCGACATGGCCCAGCGGCCTTGCGCGCTCGATCCGTTCGCGCTCGCGAGGATTGTTCATCGCCTCCCACAAGTCTGTCCGCCGCTGAGCACTGAGCCAGAAGTCGGGGCTGTTGCCGAACACGCGCGCCAGGATCAGCGCCGTCGCCGCGGTCACGGCGCGCCGATTGTTGCACAGCTCGTTGACATGCTTGCGCTGAACGCCCATCGCCTCCGCCAAGCGCAGACTAAGTCAGTCCCATCGGCCGCATGAACTCCTCCACCAGGACTTCGCCAACCGTGGCCGGCTTGCGTTTCGTCGTCAGCATTGACCGCCTCACCTGAAGCTGTGGTTGTCGAGGTAGATATCCGCCGCCTCTCCGCGGCCCCCATCCCAGCGGAAGACGAGCCGACGCAATCGCGAAACCAGCGGCTGGGGGGCCTCCGGGATGCTGCCTGATGCGCCTCCGCAGGCCTCCGCCCAACCGGCGGCCCGGCCCGAAATCTGCACCTCAAAGTCAAAAGCGCCGAGCCATGCGCGCTCGACATCGCTCTCTGGCCCACACGCCAGTTCGAGCCAATTGTGGCGGAGGCGGATTTGCGTCCTGTTGCGGTGGGTTTTCGGCGCTTTCTCTCCCTGTTCGGCGCGATAAACCTCCCCGTTCTCTTCGCAGCGATTGTGGCGGAGCCCGCCGGCGAATGTCCATGCGGGCGGCGCATGGCGCCAGCATTTCGCCGCGAAATCGCCCTGAGCGCCGGTGGTGCGCCCGGCCGGCTCAGGGGAGAGCCGAATTGTCTGCGCGCGAGCACGAGCCCTTCTCCCGCTCGCGGCAGAAGGTGGACGCGCGGAACGCGCGGCCGGATGAGGGTCCGCGAGATATGCGGCTTGCCCTCGTCCGGCGCCCTAGCCCGTCGAAAGACGGGCGTTCCAAAGAACGCCCTTTGGCGCCACCTTCTCCCGTAAACGGGAGAAGGATTATGCTCGAAGGCCTGCCGCCCAACAACGCCGCGCATAAGCTCAGCCTCGTCAGCGACGAGCGGCGGGCGCGGGCGGTCGCCGACCTGATCGGCGAGAGCTTCGAGCCCGGGGAGGTCGCGTCGACCGCGTTCGAGACTGCGGAGGGCTGGCCGGGCGGGGGCAGGGCGTGGCTGATGGAGGCCTATTTCGGCTGGAAGCCGGACGAGCAGGCGGTCCGGGCGCTGATCGCGGCGGCGTCGGACGAGGAGACCGCGCGCTCCGCGATCTTTGGCCTCACGGAGAAGCGCGACTGGGTGGCCAATTCGCTCGCGGGCCTCAAGCCGGTGCGCGCCGGACGATTTCTGATCCACGGCGCCCATGACCGCGCCCGCGTCGGCGCCAACGACGTCGCGATCGAGATCGAGGCCGGGCTCGCCTTCGGCACCGGCCATCACGGCACGACCCGCGGCTGCCTTCGTGCATTTCGACCGGCTCCTCAAGCGCCGCCGGCCGCATGCGGTTCTCGATGTCGGCTGCGGCGCGGGCGTGCTCGCCATCGCCGCCGCCAAGGTCCTCAAGCGCAAGGTCTGGCTGGGCGACATCGATTCCGTCGCGGTCGAAGTCGCCAACGCCAACGCGCGGCTGAACGGCGTCGGCTTGCTCTGCCGGGCGGCTCAGTCGCGCGGCGTCGAAGCGCGGGCGTTGCGCGAGGGCGCGCCATACGACCTCGTGTTCGCCAACATCCTGGCGAAGCCCTTGCGGCTCCTGGCGCCGTCGCTCGCCGCGGTCATCGGCGCTGAGGGCGAAGCGATCGTTTCCGGCCTGCTTCTTGCAGATGTTCCCGGCGTGATAGCATCCTGGCGGGCGCAGGGGTTCTCTTTGGCCGAGCGGATCGATCTCGAGGGCTGGGCGAGCCTAAGATTGCGGCGGTGAAATCGTCCAGCGGCGGTGGTGGGCCTTGTCGCGCTTCTGTCGTCCGGACGGGAGAAACTCGCGGCCGGTTGCAACGGGTGGAGAACGCTATGGCGAAGGCGCCGGTCGGGGTTGGCCCCAAAATTCCGCAGGTCGTGGTGCTGTTCGGCGCGACCGGCGATCTCGCGCACAAGAAGCTGTTGCCGGGCCTCTTTCATCTCTGCACGACGGGCTTCATTCCGAAATGCCGGATCATCGGCGTGTCGCTCGACGCGATCGACGCCGAGGGCTTTCGCGCCGTCGCCCGCGAAGCGGCGTTCGATCGTCACGACCGCAAGCCGCATAAGGAGGCCTGGCCGGCCTTCGCGGAGACGCTCGACTATGTGCCGATGGCCGCCGGCGCCGACGCGCTCAAGGCGTGCGGTCGAGAAGGCGGAGCAGGCCTTCGACGGCGCAAGCCAGCGTCGTCCATTATATGAGCGTGCCGCCGAACGCCGCGCTGTCGGCGGTCAAGTCTTCTCGAAGGCCGGATCTCGCGAAGGGATCGCGCGTCATCATGGAAAAGCCGTTCGGCACCGATCTCGAGACCGCGATCGCGCTCAACGCCGCACTGCACAAGGTCTTCGCCGAAGACCAGATTTTCCGCATCGACCACTTCCTCGGCAAGGAGCCGGCGCAGAACATCCTCGCCTTCCGGTTCGCCAATGGCCTGTTCGAGCCGATCTGGAGCCGCAATTTCATCGATCACGTCCAGATCGACGTGCCGGAGACCCTGGATCTCGGCAAGCGCATCGGCTTCTACGAGCAGACCGGCGCCTACCGCGACATGGTCGTCACCCATCTGTTCCAGATCCTCGGGTTCATGGCGATGGAGCCGCCGACGTCGCTCGCGCCCGGGCCGATCAGCGAGGAGAAGAACAAGGTGTTCCGCTCCCTCACGCCGATCGAGCCGGCGCCACGTCGTGCGCGGGCAGTTCATCGGCTACAGGAAGGAGGAAGGCGTCGATCCGGAATCCGACACCGAGACCTTCATCGCGCTCAAATGCTTCATCGACAATTGGCGCTGGGCGGGCGTGCCGTTCTACCTGCGCACCGGCAAGCGGATGGCGGAGGGGCAGCGGATCATCTCGATTGCGTTCCGCGAACCGCCGAAGAGCATGTTTCCCGAGCGATTCCGGCATCAGCTCGCAAGGCCCCGACCATCTGACCTTCGATCTCGCCGACCAGTCCGAAGGTGTCGCTGTCGTTCTATGGCAAGAAGCCGGGTCCGGGCATGCGGCTCAACAAGCAGAGCCTGCAGTTCGCGATGCACGAAACCGGCATGGGCGGCGACGTGCTCGAGGCCTACGAGCGGCTTATCCTCGACGCCATGCGCGGCGACCATACCCTGTTCTGTTCGGCCGAGGGCATCGAGCGGCTGTGGGAAGTCTCGGCGCCGCTCATCGATTCGCCGCCGCCGGTCAAGATCTATGCCCCCGGCAGCTGGGGACCGCAGTCGATCTACCAGCTGATCGCGCCCCACGCCTGGCGGTTGCCGTTCGAGCGCGCCTGGCGCGACCCCAATCTGGTCGGTGCCTGAGGGCGAGGCGGCTTTCGGGTTGCCGCGCCAGGCCATGAACGTGCTAGAGCCGGGCGATGCCCGATCTCCCCCTTATCCTCGAGCCGGCGACGGACGACGACGCCGAGCCGATCGAACGCTTGAACGAGCGCGTGTTCGGTCCCGGCCGGTTCGCCCGAACCGCCTATCGCATCCGCGAGACGACGGCCGCCGATCCGGGCTTGAGCTTCGTCGCCCGCGTCGGCACCCTCATGGTCGGCGCCTCGGCCATGACCCCGATCGCGATCGGCGGCGCTTCGGCGCTTTTGCTCGGGCCGCTGATCGTCGAGCCGGTGTTCCGCAGCCAGGGCATCGGCGAAGCCCTGGTCATGCGTTCGCTCGAGGCGGCGAAAGCGGCGGGCTGGAAGCTCGTCATCCTGGTCGGCGACGAGCCGTACTATGCGCGGATGGGATTTCAGCGCGCGCCCGAGGGCCGCATATCGCTGCCGGGACCTGTTGATCCCGAGCGGCTGCTTTATTGCGAGCTCGAGCCGGGCGCGCTCGCCGCAGCGAACGGCGAGGCGAGGGGAGCTTGAGGTATTTGATGACCATACCGAATAATTATGTGATGGCAAAGCGCTTGAATGCATTGCCAAATCTTGCGAACAGTGTCAATTTGGCGGCAATTGGGAACTGCTGCCTATGGACCATCGTCGAACTTCCGCCGCTGAAGCGCCGCATTGAATGGCCGACGGCCGCGCTCGCAGCGGTCATCTACGGGTCCTGGCTGACGGCGACCTATTTCTACCGCGATCTGCCGTGGTGGGGCCTGACCGCCATCGGCGCCTGGATCATCGCCTGGCAACTGAACCTTCAGCACGAGACCATTCACGGCCATCCGACCCGCAAACGCGCGGTGAACGAGGCGATCGGCGCTGGCCGCTGTCGCTGTGGCTTCCCTATTCGATCTACCGCTCGACCCATCTCGCCCACCACCGGGACGAGAATCTGACCGACCCGCTCGATGATCCTGAGAGCTATTATTGGGCGAAGGACCAGTGGGGAGCGCTCGGGCCGGTTCGGGCGCCGCCTCGTCGCCGCGCAGTCGACGCTGCTCGGGCGCATGATCCTCGGTCCGGCCTGGACGATCTCGCGTTTCCTTTGCGGCTTGGCTCGCGACGTCTGGCGGGGCAAGGGCAAAATGCGCGCGATCGTTGCGCGGCACCTCCTCGAATGCGCTGTCGTGCTCGTCTGGGTGATCGGCGTCTGCGGCATGCCGTTCTGGATCTATGTCGCGTGCTTTGTCTATCCAGGCGTGAGCCTCGCGTTGGTTCGCTCCTTCGCCGAGCATCGCGCCGAGCAGGAGGTGGGCAAGCGAACGGCGATCGTCGAGAACGCGCGGATTCTTGGGCCGCTTTTCCTGTTCAACAATCTGCATGCGGCGCATCACCTGCGCGGCAGACTGCCCTGGTATCAAGTCCCGAAATTCTATCGCCTCAATCGCGCCGCGCTGATCGAGGGCAACGGCGGCCTTGTCTACAACAGCTATTTCGACGTCGCGCGGCGCTATCTCCTGTCATCGCCACGACAAGCCGATTCACCCGGGTTGGGGCCAGCCGGCGGCGTGAGCGGCTGAGCGCCGCATCGCGCTCCTGCCGATGTACGATTTCCCCTGGACCGCCGCGGCCAACGACGCGCTGTGGGCGGCGATCGCCGCCCGGCTCGCCGAGGCGGGCGTCGAAGCGCCGAATACGCTGACCCGCGGCGGCGACCTCGACGCGCAATGGCGCGATCCCGGCCTCGTCTTCGGCCAGACCTGCGGCTATCCCTATGTGACGGCGCTTGAAGGACGCTGTCGACCTGATCGCGGCGCCGCGTCTATGCGTTTCCCGGGCTGCGACAGGCTTCGCATCGAAGCTTCATCATCCGCCGCGCGAGCGACCCGCGCCGCGCGCTGGCCGAATTTCGCGGCGCGACAGCCGGGCTCAACGCGCTGGGACAGCAACACCGGCATGAACCTGTTCCGGGCTGCGATCGCCCCGATCGCAGGCGGGGCGCCTTTTTTTCGCGCAATCGTCGTCACCGGCTCGCATGAGGCGAGCGTGGCGGCGGTCGCCGAGGGCCGCGCCGATCTCGCCGCGATCGACTGCGTGAGCTTCGCGCTTCTGGCCCGCGGCCGCCCCGAGCTCATCGAGCGCGTCGCCGTCGTCGCCGAGAGCCCGCTCTCGCCCTGCCTGCCGTTCATCGCCAGCGCCCGCCTTGGCCTCGCACGATCGCCGCGGTGCGCGAGGCGCTGTTCGCCGCGCTCGCCGACCCGAACCTCGCCGAAGCGCGTCGCGGCGCTCGGCCTCATGGGCGCGCGCGCCGGCGAGTCTCGAGCGACTACGATTCGGTCGCCGAGATCGAGCGCGGCGCGGCGGCGGCGGGATACGCCGCGGCTGGCCGTAAATGCTTCGCGGCGCGTTGCGGCCGCGATCCATAGCCGCCTCGAGTGGGCGTCCTCAGCGGTCGGACGCCGCATGGATTGCGCGTTCAGCGGGGCATGACATCGAGGCCTGGCCGAAGAACCCGGCCGCTCACGTCTCCGACGATGCCGCCGAGATCGCCGGCCTGCGATCCGCTGTCGCGGCCGTGCGGCAGCGCGAGATAGTCGGCCGAGCGCATCTCATAGAGGCGCGAGGCGGTGCGGGCGAATTCGAACGCCTCGGCTCCGTCGGCGCCCGCATAGAGGGTCTCCGGTTCGCCGGCCGCCGAGGCGATCAGCTTGACGCGCATATCGTAGAGCGCGTCGATCAGGATGATGAACCGTTTGGCCTCGTTGCGCTCGCTTTCGCCAAGCGCGGGGATGCGGTCGATGATGAGCGTGTGAAAGCGCTGAGCGATCTTGAGATAGTCGGCCGAGCCGAGCGGGCGCCGGCAGAGGGCGTCGAAATCGAACCGCGCGACGCCGTCGATCGCCTGCGGGACGTCGAGATGGCGTCCGAGGAGCTCGATCCGAACCGGCTCGCCCCTCTCATGGCCGGTCAGCGCCAGGAACGCGGCGTCGAGCGCGGCGTCGGCCTTTGGGCCGATAGGCGCGTAGTAGACCGGCGCGCGCTTGAGCTTCTCGAGCCGGTAGTCGGTGCGCGCGTCGAGCTCGACGACGTCGAGCCGCTCCTCGATCAGCGCGATGAAGGGCAGGAACAGCGCGCGATTGAGGCCGTCCTTATAGAGATCGTCCGGCGCGACATTCGAGGTCGCCACCACCACCACCCCGGCGGCGAACAGCGCCGCGAACAGACGGCCCAGGATCATCGCGTCGGCGATGTCGCGCACCGAGAACTCGTCGAAGCACAGAAGCGAGGCCTCGCGCGCGAGCTCCGCCGCGACCGGCGCGATCGGGTCTTCGCCCGTCGACCTCGCCGCGCTTCATCGCCTGGCGCCAAAGATGCAGCCGGGCGTGGACGTCGGCCATGAAGGCGTGGAAATGCGCCCGGCGCTTGAGCGGTGTCTCGACCTCGTCGAAGAACATGTCCATCAGCATGGTCTTGCCGCGGCCGACCGCGCCATAGATGTAAAGGCCGCGCGGCGGCTCGGCGGCTGTGAGCCCGATCAGCCGGGCGAAGGCGCTGGGCTTGGGTTCGGCGCGATAGTCCTTGAGCTTTTGGCTCAGCGTATCGAGATTGCGCGCAAGCTCGGCTTGTGCCGCATCGTACTGGAATCTGCGATCGTGAACGAGCGCGCGGTAGCGCTCGGCGATGCGGCTCATGGATCGGTCTTGACCATGCAAAAGGGGTGGAGGGCTAATGCGCCTCCTCCCAGTTCTGCGCCGCGCGCGCATCGACTTGCAGGGGCGCGTGCAGCTTGATCGCGGGTTCGGGCGCCTCGACCATCACTTTGGCCACCACCGGCAGGGTCGCCTCGACTTCATCGTCCGGCGCCTCGAACACCAACTCGTCGTGAACCTGCAACAGCATCATCGCGCTCAAGCCCGCGCGGGCGAGCGCCTCGTCCATATGCGTCATCGCCCGGCGGATAATGTCGGCCGCCGAGCCCTGGAGCGGCGCGTTGATGGCGGCGCGCTCGTTGAACGCGCGCTCCGAGGGGTTCGAGGCGTTGATGCGCGGATAGTGGCACTTGCGGCCGAACAAAGTGCTGACAAAGCCGTTGGCGCGCGCCGTTTTTTTGGTCGCGTCCATATAGTCGCGGATGCCGGGGAAGCGCTCGAAATATTTCCTGATATAGGCGCCGGCCTCCTCGCGCCCGATGCTGAGCTGGTTGGCGAGGCCGAAGGCCGAGATGCCATAGATGATCCCGAAATTGATCGCCTTCGCGCGCCGGCGGATCTCGCCCGGCATGCCCTTGATCGGCACGCCGAACATTTCGGAAGCGGTCATGGCGTGGATGTCGAGCTGATCGGCGAAGGCCTGCTTCAGCGCCGGAATGTCGGCGATATGCGCCAGCAGGCGCAATTCGATCTGGCTGTAGTCGGCCGAGATCAGCTTGCGGCCCTTCGGCGCGACGAAGGCGCGGCGAATCTTGCGGCCCTCTTCGGTGCGGACGGGAATGTTCTGCAAATTCGGCTCCGACGACGACAGGCGCCCCGTGGTCGTCGCGGCGAGCGCGTAGGAGGTATGCACGCGTCCGGTCGAGGGATTGACGAATCCAGGCAGGGCGTCCGTATAAGTCGACTTGAGTTTCGACAGCTGGCGCCATTCGAGCACCCGCGCCGGCAGGGCGTGACCTTCCGCCGCAAGGTCTTCGAGGACGCTTGCCGTGGTCGACCAGGCGCCGGTCGCCGTCTTCTTGCCGCCCGGCAGGCCCATCTGGCCGAACAGGATGTCGCCGAGCTGCTTCGGCGAACCGAGATTGAACGGCGCGCCGACCAGCTTGGCCACCTCCTCCTCGAGCCGGGCCATGACTTGCGCAAACTCGCCCGAGAGGCGCGACAGCATCTCGCGGTCGACCGAGACGCCGCGCCGCTCCATGCGCGCCAACGGCTCGACAAGCGGACGTTCGAGCCTTTCATAGACGCTCGTCACGGACTCCGCGGCGAGACGCGGTTTCAAGACGCGCCAGAGGCGCAGGATGGTGTCGGCGTTCTCGGCCGCGTATTCGCACGCCCGGTCGATCGGAACTCGCGCAAACCCGACGAAGTTGCGACCCGAGCCTACGACCTCGTTGAGCGCAAGCGCTTTGTGTCCGAGCGTCCGGTCGCTGAGCGCGTCGAGACTGTGATCGTCGCCGGTGAGGCCGCCGTCGAGCGCATAGGAGATGAGCAAGGTGTCGTCGAACGGAGCAAGAGCGATCCCGCGTTGCTGAAACGCCACCACGTCGAACTTGACGTCGTGACCGAGCTTGAGAACGCCTCGCGCCTCCAGCAACGGCTTTAACAGGGCAAACGCCTCCGCTTCATCGATTTGCCCCTCGGCGAGCGCGCCTCCGCCGAACAGGTCGTCCGCGCCGACGCGATGCGCGAACGGGACGTAGCAGGCTTCGCCTGCCCTCACCGCCATCGATAGGCCGATAAGCTCGCCCCGCATCGGGTCAATGGATGAGAGCTGCGCATCGATCGCCGCGACGCCTTCTTCCTCCGCGCGAGCGATCCAGGCGGCAAGCTCCGCCGCCGTCCGCACGATCGCGTAAGCTGAGCGGTCGATCGGAGCGCGCGCCTCGGCCGCGCGGACGCGGACGAGGTCGCTGGGCGCGGTCTCCGCGATCGCCTCCGCGGGTCGGAGGCGCGGGGGTGGGCGCGGTTTCGGCCGCAGCGGCGGGCGCCGAACTTTCGAGCGCCGGCGCCTCGGCCGGCTCGCCGTCGCGCTTGAGCCACGCCGCTGGGCCGACGAAGCGCGGGTCCGGTTCGACCGAGGACGCCTCGACGCCGCAGATTTCAGCGATGCGGCGAGTGAGGGTGGTAAGCTCCATCGCCTTGAAAAAGCCGAGCAGACGCTTGCCGTCGATCTGCGGCGCCGCCAAGGCCTCGAGCGGCGTTTCGACCGCGACGTCGCGGATAAGCGTCACCAGCTGCTTCGAAATGCGGATGCGCTCGACGTTTCGCGGATCGGTCAGCGCCTCGCGCCGCTTCGGTTGCTTGATCTCGCCCGCCCGCGCGAGCAGCGTTTCCAGATCGCCATATTCGCCGATGAGCTGGGCGGCGGTCTTGACGCCGACGCCGGGCGCGCCGGGCACGTTGTCGGTCGAATCGCCGGCGAGCGCCTGGATGTCGACGACCTTGTCTGCGCCGAGGCCGAAATATTCGACCACTTCCGCCGGACCGATGCGGCGCTCCTCGCGGTCGCCGGAAGCCGGATCGTACATCGCCACCCCCGGCTCGATGAGCTGCATCAAGTCCTTGTCGGCCGAGACGATCAGGACGTCGGCGCCGGCTTCGCGCGCTTGTCGCGCATAGGTTGCGATGAGGTCATCGGCCTCGTAGCGGTCCTGCTCGACCGGGATCATCCCGAAAGCGCGCACGGTTTCGCGCATCAGCGGAAACTGCGGCACGAGATCGGCCGGCGGGTCGGGACGATGGGCCTTGTAGGGCGGATAGATCTCGCGCCGGAACGAATCCTCCGTCTTGTCGAAGATGATGGCGAGATGGGTCGGCTTGAGCCCCGCCGCTCCGTCGCGGACGAATTGCAGGATCTTGGTCGCAAACAGCCGCACCGCGCCCATCGGCAGCCGGTCGGAACGGTAGTTGTATTTCTGATCCTGCCGGATCGACTGAAAATAGGCGCGGAAAACGAAGGATGATCCGTCGACAAGAAAGACGTGGTCGCCGGGGCCGAGCGGGCGATGGGGCTGGGTCATGGGCGAACACATAAGCGATGCGCCCGCCAGACGCCATTGGCTCGCGGCCCGGCCGGTCCCGCGCCCGGTCGCGAGACGGGCGTGCCAGCGGACCTATCGGCCGCGGCCGCCGTTCATCGAACAGTCATCCTTGCGGTCGCAAGATTTCACCCGAACGCGCCTGGCCGAATTGCCTTTCGGCTGCCGGGCTCGACGGACAGGGCAAGATGGGTCTTCGGAAAGGCCTCGCCGCCGCCGCCGCGGCGACCGCGATTGCGCTCGGCGCCGGCTTCGGACTGCGCACGGCGCAGTCGTTCACCATTCCGAGCGGATGCGCCGAAGGCGGCGAGGCCTGCGCCTATGTGTGCCGCGGCGCTGGCGAGCAAGGCCGGACCGAGGGCGACTTCATCGCCCTCGCCTCCTACCAGCTCGGCCCCGAACGGCCGATTCTCCTGCCGCCCGCCAACATGTCGATGCCCGCGCCGGTCGATCCGCATAACGTCTATGCCGGGTCCGGGGCTGGCATGTTCAGCCCCGCCGTCGCGGGCCAGTTGGCCCGTGTCTATTCGCCCAATCTCGTGACCGGCCGGGTCGACGTGATCGACCCCGAGACCTTCGCGGTCATCGACAGCCTCGAAGCGGTTCCGAGCCCCGAGCATATCGTTCCGTCCTGGGACTTGCAGACCTTGTGGGTCTCGGGCGACGCCAGCAATCGCGGCGGGCATGGCGCCGTCATGCCGATCGATCCGAGGACCGGCAAGCTCGGCAAGGCCATAGACGTTCCCGACTCCTACAACATGTATTTCACCCCGGACGGCAAATCGGCGGTCGTCGTCGCCGAGGCGATGCGGCGGCTCGAATTCCGCGATCCCCATACCATGGAGCTGCAGGGCTACATCTCGACGCCGCAATGCGCTGGCGTCAACCACGCCGATTTTTCCCCTGACGGCGCCTATGCGATCTTCACCTGCGAATTCAACAACTCGCTCGCCAAGATCGACCTCGTTCATCACACCCTCGTGGAAACCTTGCCGCTGACGCCCGGCCATATGCCGCAGGACATCCGGGTCGCCCCCGACGGCAAGATCTTCTTTGTCGCCGATCTCATCGGCGACGGCGTCATGGTGATCGACGGCGATTCGTTCGGGCAGGTCGATTTCATCAAAACCGGCGTCGGCGCGCACGGGCTCTACCCAAGCCGCGACGGAACGAAGCTCTACGTGACCAATCGCGGAACCCACAGCCTCGCCGGACAGAAGAACGGCGAGGGAAGCGTATCCGTGCTCGACTTCGCGACCCGCAAGGTTGTCGCCAACTGGACAATTCCCGGCGGCGGCAGCCCGGACATGGGAAACCTAAGCGCCGACGGCAAATGGCTGTGGCTGTCGGGCCGCTACGACGGCGTCATCTACGCCTTCAACACCGACGACGGGTCGGTGAAGTCGATCGCGGTTGGCGGCATGCCGCACGGGCTGACGGTCTGGCCGCAGCCCGGACGCTATTCCCTCGGCCATACGGGGAACATGCGGTAAGAGACGACGCGATCCCTCGCGAGCCTCATCCCATGCCGCTCACGCCCGAATGGGCCACATTCTTTTCCGCTGAACTTGCCGCGCTCGCGGCGCTGACGGGTTTCGTCGTCGTCGCGATCTCGATCAACCTCGCTCGCATCCTCGCCTACCCGCATTTGCCGAGCCGCGCGGGGGAGGCGCTGATCGGGGCGGTCGGCGCGATCACGGCAACGAGCCTCGTGCTGGTCCCGGAGCAGCCCGCGGCGCTTTTGGGCGCAGAACTCGTTGCGGTCGGCCTCGTCGTGGTTACCGCGCCAATCGTATTCCAGTCCCGCGCGTGGGGCGATCGCACGGAAGCGCGCGAGCGAATCACGCGGGCGGCGACGAACGAGGGCTTCAACCTCGCGTTCGTGATCGGCGGCGCGCTTATCTTCGCCGGCGCGCGGGCCGGGCTCTACTGGATCGCCGCCGGCGACATCCTCTGCATTATCGCAATCGTGCTCAGCGCCTGGGTGCTGATGATCGAGATCTTGCGCTGAGGCGTCTTTCGACGCCGTCACTTCGCGTCCGGCCCCATTCGATGAAGCGTCGTCGGCGCGTAAGGCGAGATGAACCGGCCAAGGGTGACGAGAACCCTCACTGTTCTCGCCGCCACGCTTTTTGTGAGCACTGAGCCCATAGGACGCGGCGGCTGTTGCTACTTCATCTGCTCCAGAAGATGCTGGGCGCCCGAAACGTCCGCCTTGCCGGGCTCTGGCTCGATGTTGAGCTCCTTGACCACCCCGTCGACGACCAGCATCGAATAACGCTTCGAGCGCAGGCCGAGGCCGCCAGCCGAAGCGTCTAGCTCGAGGCCGAGCGCCTTGGCGAGATCGCCGCTGCCGTCGGCGAGAAAATCGATATGGCCCTTGGCCCCGGTCGCCTCCGACCACGCGCCGAGCACGAAATGGTCGTTGACCGAGGTCATCGCGATCTTGTCGACGCCCTTGGCCTTGAACGCGGCCTCGCTCACGATGAAGCCCGGCAGGTGGTTCTTGTGGCAGGTCGGCGTGAACGCGCCCGGCAGGCCGAACAGCACCACTGTCTTGCCGGCGAAATAATCCTTGATTTCGACCGGCTTCGGCCCATCGGGCGTCACCTGGCGCACGGTGACGTTGGGCAGGCGTTCGCCGACTTTGATGCTCATGGGGCGCGGTCCTTGATGCGGGGTTGGCCGCGCGTCAAGGCGGCGGCTTCGGGAGGCCAGACTAGACGAGGGGCGCTTGGGGCGTAAAGCGGGGACTTGGCCTCAACGATGCGAAACTTGCCGCTTTCGGCGGCTCCTGCCCATCGCTTCAACCGGCCCATGGCGGAATGCCATTCCGCTCAACGGCAAAACGGGCGACTTGGCCCGACGCCTCGTCGGGTTCGAGTCGCTGGAGGAAGCGGTCGCCGATCCGATCCGCTTCGTCGCATTCGCGTCTGCGCCGGTGACGCATGAGGAGACGAGGGCGCTTTTGCGGCTTGGGGGCTACCCTGCGCCGCCCATGCCCAAGGCGGCGATTGGGGTGAGGGCTTGACCGGCGCGGTTCAGAAGGCAAACGGCAATTCGCGGCGTCGCCTCGCCTCGTCCTTATTCCGCGCGTCGAGGCGCTCGCCCTTATCTTAGCCCGACCCCCTCGATCGTCGTCTCGACCGCTCCCGCGCCGCCGGTCAGCGTGAGGCGGAGCGCGATGGGAAGCGCCGCGTCCTTCGGCTTGTCGCCGAGCGTGAGCGTGAAGCAGTCGCGGCCTTGCTCCGCGGCGCGCGGACGCCACCTTGAGCCACCAGCCCTCGGGCGGCTCGACGAAGAGGTCGCGCGGCGGGCCGGCTTCGTGCGGCGCGCAGAGGCGCCAGCTATCGGCGCCCTCGCTCTTGAGTTTGCCGAAATCCTCGTGCGCGACCGCGCGCGGCACGGCGGCGAGCGCGGCGTCGATCGCGCCGGCGTAGGGCGAATCCGTGGCGGCCGGCAGCGTCAGCGAAAGCCGCGCTTTGGCCGGCAGGCAGACCTTCTCGCACACGGCGAAATCGGCGTTGAGCTTGAGCATGACCGGCTTCGCCGGGTCGCGCGGCTTGATCAGAACCGGAAAGATGACGCTGCCGTCATAGCCGAACGCTTCGCCGCCGTCCGCCTCCTTGATGCGCTTCGGCGCTGGGTACTCGGGCTCGACGCTCGCCACATTCTCGGAAGCGGAAAAATCGAGCGTTGGCGGCAAGCCGGCGTCGCCGGGATCGCGCCAATAGGTGATCGCGCCCGGCGCGAGCTCTGATCTCGAACCCCGCCAGACCGGCGCCCGCCGCGATGAGGCGGGCCTGAGACTTGGCGCCCGGCGCCCAATCGGTCGAGAAGGAATCGGCGGCGAGCGCGGGCGCGCCCGTGAGGGCAAGCGCCAGCGCTGCGGCAAGCGCGGGCTTCAGGGGCCCGCCCCGCCGCGCCACGCGCCGCGCCTCGTCGCTCAATCCTGTCCACATTCAGCCTTCGCCTATACCATGCCGCAAATTTCGACTAGCATTCGATGGATCATGAGACGGGTAGAGGCCCCGCCGCCGACCAGTCTGGAAGGACAGTTCCTGATCGCGATGCCCTCGCTTCGGGAGGGTCCGTTCGCGCGCTCGGTCGTCTACATGTGCGCCCATCGCGACGACGGCGCCATGGGCATCGTCATCAACCAGCGGGCGGAGGAGATCGAATTCGGCAAGCTCCTGGTCCAGCTCGACATCGTCCCCGAGACCGAGGCGATCCGTCTGCCGCCCAAGGCCGAAGCGGTCAAGGTGCTTCGCGGCGGACCGGTCGAGACGGGCCGTGGCTTCGTCCTCCATTCGAGCGACTATGGAGTAAACGATTCGACGGTCAAGATCGCCGATCAAGTCTGCCTCACCGCGACGCTCGATATTCTGCGCGCGATCGCCCAGGGAACCGGTCCGGCGCGCGCGGTGCTCGCGCTCGGTTACGCCGGCTGGGCCAAGGGGCAGCTCGAGAACGAGATCCTCGCCAACGGCTGGCTCACCTGCCCCGCCGACCCCGGCCTCATCTTCGACCCCGATTTCGCCCGCAAATATGATCGCGCGCTGGCGATCCTGGGCGTGGACGAGGGGATGCTGTCGCCTGACGCCGGCCACGCGTGAGGGCGCACCCTCACCCCAGCCCTCTCCCGTAAACGGGAGAATCGTTCACCTTTGCTCATTGCTGCCCCTCCAGCCTCACGACGTCGCCTTTGCCAGCCGCATGATCACATCGGAGTACGTCTCGCCCGGTCCGCGCAGCGCCCGAAGCCGGTTGGCCATGCTCGGCTCCAGCCAGATCACGCGCTGGCTCTTGGCGTCGACCTCGTTCTCCCAGCCGACGGACCCGACCGGCATCGTCTTGACGATCGCCGTGAACGCGGCCTCGCTGATCGCGATGCGGATCATCGTCCGCGCGATGCACCGGCGATGGTCGGGGCTGATTTTAATTAACCCAACCACTCTTGTTGGTTTTCGTCGAATAGAGAACGGACCGGATCACCCCAATAACCGCCCTCAGTGAGGGCTTCAGCGACTTTGTGGTACGCCTCTAGCGCGCTCGACTTATCACGGAAACGGAAAACAAGGTCTGGCTCGTTCGGCAAGGTCGGCTTGGGTGACCGCGAAACACTTCGAGTTCGTACTTCGGCACAAACATCAGCTTGATGCCCATACGCCGAGCTTTCCGAGCTGAAAGCCATCTCCGTAGCCATCCCCATGGCACTAAGCTCATGTAGGCGTCGACTTCTCCCTCGATCTCAACACGCTCTAGGCGACGCACGCGCGCTCCGAGCGCTTCATGAGCGCTCCTCCCCAGTCACGGCCCCGCCACTCCGTCTCGGTGGAGGTGTCGACCGATCCTGAAAATCGCTCGACGGCCTTTTCGCGCAGAGCGGTCGCCTTCTTTTCGATCAAGGCAAACTGTTCCCTCAGACCGGCGTGCTTGCCCCATCGGACCAGAAACCCAGCGGTGATGATCTTTTCCTCCCACTGCATTGCGAAGCTATCGATCTCGCGTTCGAGGTCTAGAAACTCGCCGGTCAAAGGGCCGCCCCGCCTGACGCAAGCGGCGCGCAATTCCGCGAACGCGCCTTTGGTGATGCACTGGCGAACGGCCAGGGCGTCCATAGACGTGCCTTGGGCGTCGATAGTCGCGCCTTGGGCCTGCGCCACATACTGCGGATAGGTCTCTTTGGCCCGAGCCGCCTCGGCGAGGACGCGCGCCATCGCCGCTTCGAGCATGACGTGAAATGCGAAGGCTTCGCTCGCATCACGCATCTGTTGCAAACCAATGGTCGTTTCGGTTTGCTTGAAGATGGCCCGGGTCTGCTCGCGGGTCGCGGCGATCACCCTGTCGGCTTCGTCGCGCGAGGCGCCGATCTGCCTGCGGGCTATGATCATCGTCACCACGATGGTGCCAAAGGCGGCTACGAGCGCAAGAACGCCTGCGATGACGGTCTGCCAGTGGTCGAGCAGATCGAGCCCGGTCGTGAAATGCCACGGCGTCTGAGCGACCTCGACCGGGATCACGTAGGCCCTCCGCGGTGATTGAGATCGCGACCAAGGGGAAGATCGTTAAGACCGGTCGGCGTCGGCCCTGACCTCGCGAACAACCGTCCCGTCTTGGCGCTTGACGACAGACGATGGT